>CAWHLK010000056.1:0-243553 GCA_963829965.1 uncultured archaeon
GAGATCGTATGTTCCAATGTCAAGGTTCATTTGATGCCGTTTTTTCTTGGGGGGTTGGCCTCGTAAGCCGTGCCTCTCTTGACGACGGCCACCGCTGTGACTAGGAGCTTTCTCATGATCGGGACGATTGCTTGATCATGGGTCTTTCCATGCTGCCGCAGGCGCGCGTAGAGTTCGCGAGCCCAATTCCTTGGCCTATTGCCCAGATTGCCGGCATGGCCTGGCGGCCTTCAAATGCACGTTTCCTCTCCCAATTTCCTGGGTCCCTCGTGCTTTCCTGAACTGTCGTCCATCGGCGCCAGGCCCGCGTAGCAGGCGATCTGTTTGGGCGTATATCGCTCAATGTCTTTGGGCAATTCGCAGGAAATGACTCGTGCCGTAGCCGCGCCTATGCCTGGAACGCTGTCAGCGAGTTTGAATCGCTCGATGAACTCGCTCTTGGCGACAAGCTCACAATACGCCTTCTCTAGAAGAAATTTGCTCTCTGGCCGCCTTAATCATCGCCTCGTAACTCTTCACGCATGCCGATGGCAATTGGGGGGTGCTCTTGCGCAGCTTATCGGCCGTGATCTGGTCTGTCAGGCACTTGATCGTGCGCGAGATGTCACACAGCGCCTCTTGGATCGAGCTTTTCGCCGGCCTCGACTTGATCAGCGGTCCAACCTTAACAAGGGCATGGGCGTCCATTGCATCGTTCTTGGCGATGAAGCCCAGCCCGTCCGCCATCCGTCGGACCTTGCGCGCATTGTGCAGGTGAACCTCAAACCCCCATCCCTTAAGCATTTGGCGCGCCAACCGGTCGTAACCACCGCTGGCCTCAAGATGAATCTGCGAACCAGTGGGAACCACGCCACGAATCTTCTGAAGACCCTCCTGGTTGTTAGCAAACCCGCCAGCCTTACGGCCGTCCACGTTCACCACCAACTCGTCCTTGGACACGTCAATACCTACTACCGAAGCTATACTCTTAACCACGAAGAACTCCTAGGACGCCAAACGTTCGGGAACTCTTCCTAGTTAGAAACGGGCCGCTGAAAGCCACGAAAAACTTGACAGCGGCCCTAGATCGTATGCGAGTCTTCCGAACGCCAGCGGCCGGGGCACTATCTCCGGGTCGAATCTGACTCTAGGGGCGTGCGTGCATAATCCAACCGTGGCATCCGCCAAATTACCTTACTAGGGGCCAAAGAGCTTAGCCGGCAGTTGAGCCGTAGGCGACGCTGCCGGTGGGCGCCCTCCATTTTCCGGCACTTGTCGAACGGGAAGGGGCGCAACGTGCCGACATAATTTGGAGGATTCCGTGAGCGGCCGGGCATAAAATATTTGTTTCTCCCTCGCTTGGCACGCTCGCCCCCGGAGGGGCCAAAGAGCTTAGCCGGCAGTTGAGCCGTAGGCGACACTGCCGAGAGACGCCCCCCATTTTCCGGCACTTGTCGAACGGAAGGGGCGCAACGTTCCAACGTAATTTGGAGGGTTCCGTGAGGCGGGCTTGACGGCCGGGCATAAATATTGATTCTCCTCTTGGCACGCTCGCCCCGGAGATCGTATGTTCCAATGTCAAGGTTCATTTGATGCCGTTTTTTCTTGGGGGATTGGCCTCGTAAGCCGTGCCTCTCTTGACGACGGCCACCGCTGTGACTAGGAGCTTTCTCATGATCGGGACGATTGCTTGATCATGGGTCTTTCCATGCTGCCGCAGGCGCGCGTAGAGTTCGCGAGCCCAATTCCTTTGGCCTATTGCCCAGATTGCCGGCATGTACATGGCGGCCTTCAAATGCACGTTTCCTCTCCCAATTTGCTTGGGCCCCTCGTGCTTTCCTGAACTGTCGTCCATCGGCGCCAGGCCCGCGTAGCAGGCGATCTGTTTGGGCGTATATCGCTCAATGTCTTTGGGCAATTCGCAGGAAATGACTCGTGCCGTAGCCGCGCCTATGCCTGGAACGCTGTCAGCGAGTTTGAATCGCTCGATGAACTCGCTCTTGGCGACAAGCTCACGATACGCCTTCTCTAGAAGGGAAAATTTGCTCTCTGGCCGCCTTAATCATCGCCTCGTAACTCTTCACGCATGCCGATGGCAATTTGGGGGTGCTCTTGCGCAGCTTATCGGCCGTGATCTGGTCTGTCAGGCACTTGATCGTGCGCGAGATGTCACACAGCGCCTCTTGGACCGAGCTTTTCGCCGGCCTCGACTTGATCAGCGGTCCAACCTTAACAAGGGCATGGGCGTCCATTGCATCGTTCTTGGCGATGAAGCCCAGCCCGTCCGCCATCCGTCGGACCTTGCGCGCATTGTGCAGGTGAACCTCAAACCCCCATCCCTTAAGCATTTGGCGCGCCAACCGGTCGTAACCACCGCTGGCCTCAAGATGAATCTGCGAACCAGTGGGAACCACGCCACGAATCTTCTGTAGACCCTCCTGGTTGTTAGCAAACCCGCCAGCCTTACGGCCGTCCACGTTCACCACCAACTCGTCCTTGGACACGTCAATACCTACTACCGAAGCTATACTCTTAACCACGAAGAACTCCTAGGACGCCAAACGTTCGGGAACTCTTCCTAGTTAGAAACGGGCCGCTGAAAGCCACGAAAAACTTGACAGCGGCCCTAGATCGTATGCGAGTCTTCCGAACGCCAGCGGCCGGGGCACTATCTCCGGGTCGAATCTGACTCTAGGGGCGTGCGTGCATAATCCAACCGTGGCATCCGCCAATTACCTTACTAGGGGCCCGAAGAGCTTAGCCGGCAGTTGAGCCGTAGGCGACACTGCCGGAAGCCCGTTCCCCATTTCCGCACGCCGGAGGCGTTGCCAGAATTCTCGGAATGCCCTCCAGCTCATATGAGGCGACATATCTAGTTTAGAGGTTCTTGCACACCTCCGGCGTGCGGGAGAATTTCGGGGGGCGCCTACCGGCAGTGTCGCCTACGGCTCAACTGCCGGCTAAGCTCTTCGGGCTCTCCGGGCGAGCGTGCCAAGAAAAGGGGCTTCATCCACATCAGGCCGTTATGCCAGCCTAACGGCCTCCCTTTACCGTTTACCGTTTACCGTTTACGGCGCGAAGCGCCATGCTTGCGGGCGCAGCCCATGTTTACAGGCGAAGCCTCAGTCCCCGTACACGAAGCTTCCGCCGAGGTGTCCCGCTACCGCGATGGCCAAGAATGCGATCGTTGCCAGGGTGTAGTACACAACCCGAAGGCCGACCTTCATGTTCTCATGGCGATGGACCCGCAGAGCAACCATGATCCACATCATGACCGTTGCCAATATCGCAAGTTTGAGGTGGTTGAAGATGAGGCCCTTATAGGGCAGTTTCATCACGGTCATCGCATAGAGGCCGGAGCAAACCGCCCCCAACGACGAAACGGCCGCAAGGACAAGGTTGTACCAGCCCGCTGCCAAGAAGTTCGGCTTCTTCTTGAGGAGCCCGATAAAGTCTAAAAAGATGCCCGCGATAAGAAGGGCGATTGGAAAGTGCACGATCGCCGGGTGAAAGCCGTTCTTGGGGACGAAAGGCTTGGGGACCGCGGGGGGCGTAGGCGCTGCCTTGGCGCCTGGGGGAACCACGCCGGGGAGCTCGCCCGCCCGCAGTTTTTCATCGTTTGTTCCACCAACGCCGGCCGCGTTCTCTTTGCCGACCGCATCCAGAACCTCATTCGTGACGGCCTTTAGGTTGTGATCGGTCAAGTAGTCGGCAAGTTGTTTGCCAAACGGATTGAAGTGGTAATCGTCTTCGGAGACGTGGCAGATGCCGCAAGACTTTTGCCCAAGAGTCGAATCGTCTTTGATGTTGTACTTCGCAGTAAGCGTATCCAGAAACTCCGGCTCCGCTTTCGCCACCGGTGCGAGGGAAGAAATGGTTAGAACACCGATCAACAACAATGCCTTTTTTTGCATGAACACTCCGCGGCCCCGAAGACCTTCCAAAGCCTATTGTTGCAGGGGAAGGACCGATCGCAAGGTCCCGGATTTGCATGTCATGCAAAGGGACTACGAACAAGGTATGGACGAAGGAGCCCGATGAAAGATGCCTGTGGTGCTTTCACCTGACGCAATTTTGGCGACTTGTACACTTTTGGACCAGGTGGGTAAGTTCTGGGCACGCTTGGCTCCCATTGGAGGTTTCCCAACTTCCCGATCAGGCATTGCCTATTGGAAAGAATGAGCAGAGGTGGCGAGCGGCGGTAGCTGAGGAAATTTATGAAAAGATTCAACCAAGTCGGAAAGATCGCTGCGATCTACTTATTAGCATGTATGGCCGTAGGCGCATTGGCTTTGCCGAGCGCCTGGAAAGAGTTCTCTGGCCTCTATGGCGTAAAGGATGGCTCCAATCTTGCGAAAGCGAAGTGCACGGTGTGCCACACCAACATGAAAGGCAAGACCCTGAATGCCTATGGCAAAGAAATCGATGCTCTCCTCAAGAAGGAAGGCACCAAGAAGGTGGCTGAGAAGCACCTCAAGGCGGTAGAGGGAATGGACGCAACGGGTTCTGGCGGAACGAATGTTTCCAGGATCAAAGCAGACAAACTGCCAGCCGGCTAGTCCGTCCAAGCCTTTGGAATGTTAAGAAACAGACGCGGACCAAGTCCGGGTCTGTTTCCTAATTTCGGATGCCCGGTTGGGAACTGCTTCACCTACCTGGGCCTGGCTTCACCTGCGCATGAAAACAAAACGCGGCCCTTTCGACTCCGCAAGGACAGGCAGGGCCGCGCACTTGTAAATCTGGCGCATGCGACGTCAATCGCTTACCAGACCTCACGGCAGCGATTATCATTTAACATTCTCTTAACAAGGGGTTAACGCTGACTTAATATTAAGGCGCTACCATTTTGGATCGAGGGCACTTTTGCCCTCATCTATTTGGATTCTTTTTTCCCGGAGGGTGTCTTGAAGAAAGCCTTTACATTAATTGAACTCCTCGTGGTTATTGCCATTATCGCAATCCTCGCGGCAATTCTATTCCCCGTTTTCGCGCAAGCCAAGCTTGCTGCGAAGAAGTCGGTGGACATCTCGAACATGAAGCAGATCGGCTTGGCCATCGCAATGTACGAGAACGACTATGACGATACGCCTTGCCAAGTCTCTTGGGAGTTCAAGGGAACCGTCCCGGGAACCGAAGGCTTCAAGGGCAGCGTTCCGTACAACCCGAAAGGCACGTACCAGGTGCACTTCACCTACCTGCTTCAGCCCTACATCAAGACTTACGCGATTTTCATCGCTCCGGCAGACAGCACACCTGACCAGCCTGCTAAGCCCTGCCCGAACGGTACGGCTGACTTTGGCAAGTTGGGATCGAACGGTCAGATGTATTGCGACTGGCAGTATCCGAACAGCTATCTTCCCGCTTACAACATCCTGCCCGCCCACGACTGGCTTCCGGTTTCGACGACCGTGCTCCCCAATCCAGCCGGCATCATCGAGATGGCGGATCGCCGGTATCAATCCGAGGATCCGACCAATCCGCTGATCTTCAGCGGCAAGAAGGGCTTCAGCGGGTTCAACCCGTCTCAGCCTTGCACGCAAGAAGGAGCGACATTCGATCCCACTCTGGCAGCACAAGGAACCTCCGAAGCTATTCTGAGCATTCCGCCGGCAGTCAGCACGTATGGTTTCTGGAATGCGGCCGCGATCGTCAACTACCAGACTCAGATGAACAACAACACCGCGGTGTGGCCTGCAGGCGACGATCCAGATCCAGACCGCATTTGGTACGATGAGTACACCGGCAACTCAAACTACGCGTTCGCCGATGGCCATGTCAAGACCCAATCGATTGGCCAGGTACTGAACCCAGTAATGGGAAGCTATGAGCCAGGAGACACGTTCTATCCCTCGATCAACCCGTCGGACGGAACTTGTAAGCTCGGCGGCTAGCCTTACACTGCCCTCGACATCTCAGTAGTGGGGGTCCGCCTGCCGGACCCCCCATTTTTTTGCCCCTTTGCGCTAACCTGTTAATATCACCATGCTAGTACTCTCGGTCCTTCTCTCACTTGCCCAAGCACCGTTCACCCCGCTGAACCATAAGCCATTGCCTCCTTCCAAAACGGACTTTTACTTCGTGGCTCTCGGAGACAATCGGCCCGCAGGGGCCGGGCTTCCACCAACTGCGACCTACCGGGAACTCCTAAAGGAAGTTTCGATCCTGGGGCCGTCGTTTGTGATCAGCACGGGGGACCTGCTGTATGGCAATGACGACACGTTAGATCAGTACAAGCAAGAAATCGTGTGGATGAAGCCGCTGCTAAACGAACTCCCATGTCCGTTCTTCAATGTTCCCGGTAACCATGAAATCAACAATCGCCCCGATTTCATGGCAGAATACGAAAAGAACCTGGGACCGCTTTACGGCAAGTTCGAGTATGGCGGGTGGCGCTTCATTGCGGTTTGCACGGAAATCCCTGCGCCCAAGCCCACGGTCTTTGGCGACCAGCTCCTATGGCTCAATAACGAGTTTTCAACTTCTCAGCCGACCTTCACGTACGAGCACCACCCTGTGTTCGAACGCCCAACCAACAAGGACACCGAGGAAGAGGCTTGCGTTTCAAACGCCGCCGAACTCCATCAGCTCTATCAAAAGGGCGGTGTTAAGATCGCCTTCGAAGGGCACGACCACTGCTTTAACGCGCAAGTTCACGACGGGATCCAATACATCATCGCTGGAGGTTCCGGCGCCCCGCTGGACGCAGTCCCAACTGACGGTGGCTTCTTCCACTTTGTCCTGGTCCATGTGAACGGAACCGATGTGACCGCAACGCCTATACCGATGGGAGCCATCGAAGTTGTTCCCGAAGGGGATGGCGTCGCCGCCGTCGCCTGCTATGCGAACATCAACTTGCCGGTCACCAACCTGCGCATTGCATGCAGCCGGGAACCCAAGGGCGTTACCGCTGCTTATCAAACAAAGAAACGCGATCTAAAACAAGTCGAGGCAACCCTGGTTGGCGTGACCAAAACCGCAACCGGTTACGAGGCCCAGATCTCACTGATACTGCCAAAAGCCCACGCGCCGGTTGTCCGCCTAACTTACTAGTACCGGATATCCTTCGAATACGCCCGTTCGCCGAAATACACATAATCCCGGCCCTCCATCGGCGTGCCGCTGAGAAGGCTTTCGATAAAGCCGTTCCGCTCCACCTGAACCGTGTGAAAGATCTCGTGGTTGGGGTTTTCTTTGAACCAGAAAACTAGGCGGCCGTCCAGTCCTGCCAATCTTGAAGGGTCCCCGTCGTTCGTTTTCTTTATGTCGAATTGCTTAGAGAAGTCTTGAAGCATGAGATGGGTTCTTCCCCAGGTCCCGCCTTCCGCGGAAACAAACGGTTTGCCCTGATAAAGAGCCGACGCATCATCGTAAGCGAGGAGGCAAAGGAAGTGGTTGCCCGCCTTCAGCCAGTTTGCGAATTTTGCCTTCATGCTTCGAAGTCTCGTAGTTGTACTCCGAGTCCAGGAAGGCAATTCGATCAATATTGTTGGGGATCGAGTCAACCTCGTTGATATAGGCAAAGACAAGGCTCCCGCCGCCGCTATGGGAATCCAGGGTGACCGAGACGTCGTGCCCTTTGTAGGAATCGATCACCGCCTGAATGATCTTTGTTGCTGCGCCTGTCGGCGCTGCACGCATATAGGCCGGCCAGGCTCTTTGGTCCGTCTGAAGGTAGGCGACAACCAAGCTCGAATCTGTCAACTTCCGCCGCAAAAACCTCGTCTGGGCTCCGATGTGCTGAATGTCGTAATGCCAGTCCATGCCCGGTTTCAAGGTTTTGCCGAACGTCTGCTCAATCGTGTTGCCGTTGGGTAGAGCATAGATCACCAAGCGGATCTTGTTCGACAAATGGGACGGCTCGTCCAAGACCACGCGGACCCCAGGAGCGGGAAACAGTCGTTCCAACTTCTCATCTTTAGGCACCTCGATCGTGTCCGACCAATCGTGGGGAAACTCCTTGAAAACATATCTCGGCTGGGTTAAAGGGCCCTCACTGCTGAGCAATGGAGCAAGGATTGGCGACTTCAGAACGTCCGAGACGTTGCAAGCTTTTCCATCGACAGTCATCGTCCCGGATACGAGCCTCACTCCGTGGCTGTAATCGGCCCAGGAGGCGGCATGGCCAAGATAAAGAGGCTGAATCGGCTTGCCGTCCGGCTTGTGCCAGCCGTAAATGGCCACATTGTGGTTGCTTTTGACCAGTCCTTCACAAATCACGATGTCCTTCTTGTAACCGGAAGTCAAAGTTCCCAACGGATAAGCGCTTAGCACGGCGTCTCGTTGGGTTTTCACTGTCGCGTTATGGGTTTCGAAGACGGGAACCGTCGTCATTGCAGATGTAGGCGGGATCGGGCTTGGCTGGAGCTTGCATGGCGCAGCGTTGTAAATAGCGTCTACCATCTGCGGGGTTGGCAGGGAGCAGTTGACCAAGTCCGCGATTTTCTGCGCCGTGTACGGCGTCATGGGCACGAAGAAGTAGTCGTCGTTCGAGCCGATCGCCAAATAGTCCGGGGCTACAAATATCTGCCCCTTTAGACTCTGATAGCTCACATCCACCGGAACAAGTTGTCGCAAAAACGGTGGCACATTGCCTTGCGCAACTTGATCGTAGATCGCCTGGTCTCGTGCTTCCAAAGAAAACCTCTCGATCGACCTCGCAAAAGCCGATCCGCTGAGCGCGTCCGCTCTACGGGCCGGAAAATTCAGAATGGGTCCTTGCGCAGCAGAGAAAGCGGCTAGAACGCACAGAAAAACGAGCAGAGCAAGTTTCATCGGACGCCCGAATTGTAGCAGGCATCAACCCCTCACCCGCCCGATCCGAAGTAGCGCGAGATTTATCTTGCGTCCGGGTTAATGTGCCTCTGTCCTAGTCCGAAGTAGCGCCGGATTTATTCGAATGATCTTCAACTTGCCCATGGCGTTGCGCCTAGGATGTTGCTGTAAAAAAAATCCAACCCTGTAATGCTATGCATCTTGCACGGCGGTCGTGGCAAATCTCTCGACGGTTTCGTAAGGAGTCTTGCCTAAGTTGCGATAGCCCTGATGAGAGCGTTCTACATTGTAGTAGCAGATCCATTCCTGCAGGGCTTGTTCAAGATCATCTAGTGTTTCAAAGGGTCTTTTGCGCAGTTCGACTCTGAAGAACTCGTCGAGGATCGTTCGGTGGAAGCGCTCGACAAAGCCGTTGGTTTGCGGTCGCTTCACCTGAGTTGTACGGTGCTGGATCCCGAGCTTGTACAAGATGGCCTCGAAGGGGTGAGCCTCATTGCCGCAGAACTCGGTGCCGTTATCGGTTAAGATAGCTTCTAGGGTCAAGCCGTGCGATTCGAAGAACGGCAGCACTTGGGCATAGAGAAGCTCTGTAGCTCTCTTCGCGTTGCGCTCGGTAGCAAGCATGCCAAAGGCGTAGGAACCGAACGTGTCCACCGCAGTATGCAAGTAAACGCGTCCCACGCCCTTAAACAGGCCAACGTAAAAGGTGTCGAAGGATACGAGTTCACCTGGCCTTTTCGACTCCACGTGCCTCTCTTTGAAAGCAGGGTTGGTCGCCTCCATCTTTCGAAGAACTTCGACCGGCAGTTCCACACCTTTGAGAGCTTCTTCTTCCAGGCGAAGGAAACGGTCGAACCTGGTGGCCAGCCCCGCTTTGCGAAGGATGCCATGCACTGCGAAGTTGCTGATTCGCATCCCTTGTTTCCCAAGCTCGTTTGAAAGCCGCTTGCTCCCCCATGAAGGATGCTCTAATGAAAGCGCCCTCACCGCGGCCCTTACGGGCTCAGGAGTCGTTTGGGGGTGGGATTTATGAACCGGTGGCAAATCCTTGAGCCCATCCAGCCCATGCGTCTGATAGCGGCGCTTCCAATCATAGAAGCTGCCCCTATCCATCTGACCGCGCCTACACGCCTCCGTCACATTTCCAAGAGTGCGAGCGAGCTCGAGAATCTTAAGCCGCTGAAGCGCTAACTTCTCACCAGGGTCCTTCACAAATGAACGGTTTAAAACCTTCGGCCCCGCAATGTCAATACTGTTTTTCAATTCCATCTTGATTCCTGACTAAATAGCAGATCAAGATGCATAGCATTACAAGCGACTGTCCAAAAACCCAAAACCCAAAACCAAAAACCCAAAACCCAACACCCAACACCTATATTTCGTAAATCTCCCGATACTTCGCTTCCAGCCCGGTCAAATAATCTTCGACCCCAATCGGCTTGCCGGTGACCTTCTTCACAAGATCCTTCGGCGTATATTTTCGGCCTTGGCTATAAACGTGCTTTTGCAGCCAGCCTAAAATTGGCTGGAACTCGCCTTTTTCGATCAGCGCATCGGTATCGCCCAAATCCCTTCGAAGGGCGTTCCAAATCTGATAGCTCAGAAGGTTGCCCATCGAGTAAGTGGGGAAGTAGCCGATAGAGCCCTGCGACCAATGCACGTCCTGGAGGCAGCCGTCGGTGTTGGTATTCGGGGTGATGCCGAGATACTCCTGATACTTGGCATTCCAAGCTTCCGGAAGATCCTTGATTGCAAGGGCGCCGGTAAGTAGATCGCATTCGATCTCAAACCGGATCAAAACGTGAAGGTTGTAGGTCACTTCATCGGCCTCGACTCGAATGAGGCTGGGTTCGACCTTGTTGATCGCTCGGTACCACGTGTCCGGTGTAAAGCGCGACAGGGCAGGAAAGCTGCTCTGAAGATCGGGCAGGAATCGCTTCCAGAAAGCGCGGCTGCGGCCGACGATGTTTTCCCAGGTCCGGGATTGGCTTTCATGAACACCCAGCGAAACGCCACCGGCGAGAGGAGTGCGATCCCATTCCGCGGGAGAGCCCTGCTCGTACATGCCGTGGCCGGCCTCGTGGAGGGAGCCAAAAATCGCAGAGCCGATATACGGCTTATAGCGGGTGGTGAGCCGAATGTCACCCACCGACCAGCCGGTACAGAACGGATGGGGCGCCTGATCTTGGCGGCCGCGTTCCATGTCGAAGCCGATCGTCTTGACCAGCATTTCTGTAAAGCTTTTCTGCTTTTCAATGTCCCATTCGCCGTATAAAGCTGAATCGTCGATCGGGCGTCCGTTTTCCTTAATCTCCCGAACCAGTTTGAGGTTGGGGACTTTCAGGTCGTCGAACATCTTGCGGGCTTCCGCCGCGGTGGCGCCCTCCTCGTACAGATCGAGCAGGGCGTCGTAAATGTGCTCTTTGTAGCCGAGGTATTCGGCTTCCTGTCGCGCAATCTCAAACATTCGCTCCAGGAAAGGGGCAAACGTGGCGAAATCGTTCTTGGTTCTTGCCTCAACCCATTTCTCGTGGGCAATGGCGGCTAGCTTGGATTTCTCCTCTACCAAGTCGCCGGGGATCTTTGTCTGAATATCGAGATCGCGCCTGGTGACCCGGAGCATCGCCGCTTCATCGGAATCCGCGTCGGATTGGCCGGCGGCGCCCTCCACCAATAAGCGGGTCTCGTCAGAGGTAAAAAGCTCATGCGCCATGCGGCTAAGAATGCCAACATGCTCGGCCCGGGCGTCCGCTCCGCCCCTGGGCATATAAGTCTGCTGATCCCAATCCATAATGGCGACTGCGGAATGCAGGGCGTTGACGTCGGCGAGGCGGTGTTTGAGCTTATCTATAGTAGACATGGGAACCTTACGACTATACCTGTCGCTGTGTTGGGTGTTAGGTTCTAGGTGTTGGGTTTTAGGTGTTGGGTTTAGGTGTTGGGTTTATTTTGTAGGTTTTAGGTTTCTAGTGCTGGGCGGACGTGGTCGTCCGGCAGGTAAGACAGGTCAGCCAGTTCAGACAGTTCACAAACCAGTTCTCCCAAAACCCAAAACCCAAAACCCAAAGCCCCAAAGCCAACATCCAGCAGCTAAGAAAAATCAATATACTCCTGCAAATAATTAAATAAACTGAAACCTATTCTAAAGATTCTTGGTAATATTCAGTTGATGAGCGAAGAAAAGTTTCTTAAAATCCCTCATCGGGATCCCGTATCCGGGGGCAGGCTCTACATTAGCGAGCTGACTTCCGAAGACGGTGCAGTTCAGATCAGGGGCAAGTTTGATGTGCCGCTTTACAGCCGCTTGGACAAGGATCAGGCGGAGTTTCTAGAGGCCTTCCTGCGTTGCAGAGGGATGATCAGTTGCGTCGAGCGCGAACTCGGCCTTAGCTATCCTACGGTTAGAGCCAAACTGGATGCGCTGCTCGCAGCGCTTGAGCTGGCTCCGGCCAAGGAGGAAACTGCGAAAACGGCAGTCCGTAAAAACCTCCAGACGGCGATACTTGACGAATTGGAGAGCGGAAAAATCACGGCCCAAGAGGCCAAGGAAAAACTGAGAGGAGGGCAAAGCTCATGAAAGAGGAAGTTGTTCGCATTATGCGGTTGGTGCAGGAAGGGAAGCTGAGCCCCGAGGATGCCGCCGAGCTCATTGACGCATTTGAAACGGGCGAGGCGCAGGACCAACAAGAGCCGCAGCCGCAAGGGGCCGGACAAAGAACGGAAGAGGGAAGAACATCGCCGCCTCCTCCGCCAAACCCACCAAACCCTCCCGGCGACGTGAAAGATCCTTTCCGAAGCTTTGTCGATACGATGGAGAACCTAGGCAAAGAGGTCAGCCAAAACGTCAACTGGCACGAGGTCGCGCGCCAGGTGAGGGAAGGGGCGAAAAAAGGAGTTGAAGAGCTTCGAGAAGGCCTTGCCGAACTGAAGCACGGCAAAGTTAACTTCGGCTGGTTCTCGGCCTACGACACTAAAGATGTGACTCTGCCTCTGGGCGACGTGAGCGCAAAGACTCTGCGCGTGGAAAATCCTTGCGGAGACATTAAAATCTCGGGCGGTTTCCCCGAGAACACCATAACCGCTCGCGCCCGGGTTCGGGGCGCAACCGCCGAAGATGCAAGCGAAAAGGCACAGCAGTACACCGTAATCGTCGAGGAGAGCGACCACGAAGTTCTCGTCCGCCAACCGGATGTCACCGGCCTCGAAGTGGACTTGGTCGTTCAAATCTCGACCGCTGCTCATCTGGATGTGAGGACTTCGCGCGGCGATATCCAAATCCTGGACACTGCCGGCGGCTGCCGAGTCGCCAATGCCAGCGGAGACATCCAGCTTCGGGGGCTGAACGGCGCCATCGAAGTGGCCACGCAAAACGGTGACCTGAACGTTGAAGATTGCACAACGCCGGCGTTCTCCATCGAAAACAAGACTGGGGACATCAACGTGAAACGAGTAACTGGCAACATCAACGCCCGTTCCGCGAGCGGTGACGTAAATCTCCAGGATGTAGCCGGGCGGACCGTTTCTGTTGAATCGGTCAACGGCGACGTGAACGTCAAGATGACCGAACCGGTAGTCGGCAGCCTCAACCTAAGGACGGTGAACGGCGACGCGAACCTCGTGATCCCTTACGACAGCAACTGCCGGGTATGCCTTTCAACGCTCCGCGGCGACGTGAACTGCGGAATCGCCCTCACCGACGAAGCCAAGATGGAGCAGAGAATCACTGGCCGCCTCGGTGACGGTGTCGGATCGGTGGATGTAAGCGCAGTGAACGGGGACGTGAATCTGAATAAGGATAGCGAATAGGTTTTGGGTGTTAGGTACTGGGTGTTGGGTG
This sequence comes from uncultured archaeon, assembly GCA_963829965.1. Classification (GTDB taxonomy): domain Bacteria; phylum Armatimonadota; class Fimbriimonadia; order Fimbriimonadales; family Fimbriimonadaceae; genus DASXZH01. The sequence continues at coordinate 13,589 of CAWHLK010000056.1, forward strand.
GCCAGATTACCACTCTACTCCCAAACCTAAAACCTAAAACCCAAGACCCAAAACTCAATACTCAACGCTTCCTATCCGTCATCCATAATCCCCCTATGGCCCTAATGCCGCTCCTTGCTCTCTGCGTCGTACGAGGGCAAACCGGCGCAACTCCTCCGGTTCGCATTTCCGATGCCGAAGTAACCGCAACCGACGCACTTAATCGGACATTGCCCGGCTATCGGGAGGTTGGGCCGCCCAAACCGGGCCGCTGGGTCGGAATGTTTTTCTGGTTTTGGCACGGTGACGACCGGTTCGGTAAAGACTACAACGTTACTGAGTTCATGAAGACTCATCCAGGCTTTCTGGACTTCACCGCAAAGCCAAATAATCCAACCTTCTATTGGGGTGAGCCCATCTTTGGCTACTATCGCTCAATGGATCCTTGGGTCATGCGAAGGCAGCTTGCTCTCATCTCCCACGCGGGGGTGGATTTCCTCTTTCTCGACTACACGAACGCCATCCTGTACGACAAGGAGTTGTCGATGTTCTTGAACGTGGCCGAGGATCTGAAGCGGCATGGAGCCCAGGTTCCCAAGCTGGTCTTTTTCCTGAATGCGAATCCCGATCCCATGGTGGAATCGCTCTATACGAACTGGTATAAGCCCGGGAAATACGATGAACATGTGGTTCGAGTGGGACGGGAAGCCGCTCATCATGAGCCCGGCACCGGAGAGCGCGAAGCAATTTCATGATCCATCCCTCTTCCCGGAGGTTCGCGGCTATTTCACCTATCGCCCAACTTGGGCTCTTTTCGGATCCAACGAAGACCCTCACAAGTGGCGATTCATGGACACGCTTCAGCCCGATGGCGTTCCGCGGGCTGCGCTTGCCGCCGATGGCAAGCCAGAGCAAATTGTGGTGAATAAGTCCATGGGAGGTCCCCTCTGGGGCAACATGCAGAGCGGTGGGGTCAGCACCTACCCCGGCTTTGTCCCCACCTATAACGACCAATGGCTCTCCGGGTTGCAGGCGAAGGGTTTGTTCTTCCAGCATTCCTGGGAGGATGCGATTGCCCATCCCGCCCCGATGCTGTTGGTAACCGGATGGAACGAGTGGAAGGCTTCCGTTTGGGAGAACCCAGGCGTGGTCATGCTTGGGCGAAAAACCGTGGCGGGCCAAGGCTATATCGTGGATGAATTCAATATGGACTTCAATCGGGACATCGAGCCGATGAAGGGCGGATATTTCGACGATTACTACTACCAGTTCCTCGCGAATATTCGGCGCTATAAGGGGATGGAGCCGCCACAGTCATTTTCGGCGCTCAAGAGCATCGATTTGGGTGGTCCTTTGAGTCAATGGGACTCGGTTACTCCCGTGTATCGCGATCCAAAGGGAAAGGCAGCCGGGCGACGTTGGTCAGGAACGGTGCCCGCAACCTTTTACTTCGACCAGAGCGAACGCAATATGATCGCGCTCTCCCAAGTCGCTGAAGATCGGCGCAATATTTACTTTCGAGCTCAAACCGTGGATCCCATTTCCCCTCCACCTCCTCCATCAGAGGACACCTGGATGCTCCTCCGTCTGAAAACCGGCACGAAGCCGAACTGGAACGGATACGACTTCCAGATTGGCCGCTTCCGCACGGGGGACCGATGCTCGATCGAAAGGTGCGTAGACGGCGCCCATTCGTTGTGGAGGCCGGTGGGAAATGCCCTATTCCGCGTGCAAGGGAGGGACCTTGTGGTTGCGGTGCCAAGGAGCCTTCTTGGCCGCCCAACGAGCTTCGAGTTCAAATGGTCCGACAATCTGCCAGATTTCCCGACGCTGGAAGACTTCTACACGAAGGGGGACGTGTCGCCGGAAGGCCGGCTGAACTTTGTGTGGCGCGAGACACAGTCGTTCCCCTCCCACGTTCACTGAGTAGATGTCGGTACCGGCGATATCGTCCGGCCGGCCCGAAGGGTCGAAATGTAATAGCGAAGGCGTTTACGCCTGGTTCGATCTCGTCCATTCACTCCGGCGCGCTGAAGGTGCGCTACCTTTCAAAGACGACCTACAGAGAAGATGAAGGAAGGGGGCACAGCCAAGTCCGAGGGCACCTAAGGGCTCCCGGCCCTGGAAGGGAGTGCCCAGCCCCCATGCGCTATCAACGGCGAACCAATCCATCCCCAGCCTGAAGGGGCGCAATGTGTCGACGTATCCCGTCACACGTCACTCGTCGCCCGTCACATCTAGAATGATCTTCCACTCCTTCTCCGTCACCGGCAGAACGCTTAGCCGCTGGCCCTTGCGGAGTAGGAGCATCTCTTCCAAACCCGGAATCGTCCGCATCTCTCCCAAAGACACCATCCGCTTCAGCCGGCTTCGGAACTTCACGTCCCGCAAGACCCAGCGCGGGTCGTCTTTCGGGCTTTTTGCGTCGTAATAGTGGCTGGAAGGATCGAACTGGGTGGGATCCGGATAGGGTTCGCTGACGATTTCCATCGTCCCCACAATTCCGGGCGGGTCGCAATTGGAGTGATAGAAAAACGCCAAGTCGCCGATCTGCATCTCGTCGCGGAAATAGCGTCGGACCGTGTAGTTCCTGCAGCCTTCCCACATGTTCACGCCTTCGCGCTCCAAGTCGTCGATCCCGTAAGTATCGGGCTCAGATTTCATCAGCCAATAGTTCAAGATGCCCTCCTATTTATCCTGAAGTGCGGCAATTCCAGGCAATACCTTGCCCTCGAGAAACTCCAGGCTCGCACCGCCCCCGGTGCTTACGTGGCTAACCTTGTCCGCGAGTCCAAACTTTTCAATCGCGGCCGCGGAATCTCCTCCGCCAACAATCGTAAGTCCCTTGCAGACGGTCAAAGCGTCCGCTACGGATTTGGTTCCCGTCGCAAATGGCGCCATTTCAAAAACGCCCATCGGGCCGTTCCAGATAACGGTGCCTGCAATGTGGATCAGGGTCGCAAAAGTTTCTTGCGTCAGGGGCCCGATGTCCGCGCCGATCGCGTCGTCCGGCATGCTCTCCACCGGGACCACCTTTGTTTCGGCGGTTTCGGAAAGTTCGGTTGCAATGACCACGTCCTTGGGCAGTGTGATCTTATCGCTGTGATTCTCAATGAGCTGTTTGGCGAAATCCACGTTTCCTGCATCCAAAAGCGATTTCCCGATGCCGTCGCCTTCTGCTTTTAGAAAGGTGAACATCATGCCGCCGCCGATCAGCAGCTTGTCAACTTTGGGCAGGAGATTCTCGATGACTCCGATCTTGTCCTTGACCTTCGCGCCGCCCAGAATGGCGATGAAGGGGCGCTTCGGGTTCTCAACCGCGTTGCCAAGATACTCGATCTCCTTTTCGATCAAGAAGCCCGCGACCGCAGGCAGATAGTGGGCAACTCCCTCCGTGGAGGCATGGGCCCGGTGCGAGGTCCCAAATGCATCGTTTACATAGATATCCGCGAGGGAAGCAAGCTGCTTGGCGAACTCAGGATCATTCGCTTCTTCTTCCGGGTGAAATCGCACATTCTCCAACAGAACGACGGATCCCGGTTTCAAAGCGGCGCAAGCCGCCTCAACTTCAGGGCCAACGCAGTCAGGCAGAAGTCTCACGTTCGAGCCAAGAAGCTCGGTCAGCCTTTTAGCAACAGGAGCCAGAGTAAATTCGGGGGAAACGCCTTTCGGCCGTCCCAAGTGGCTCGCGAGAATCACGGCCGCGCCATGCTCCAGCAGATACTTGATCGTCGGCAGTGCTTCGGTGATCCGGCGGTCGTCCGTAATGCGCTCACCGTCGAGCGGCACATTGAAATCGCAGCGTACGAGCACGCGCTTTTCGTTCACGTCGATATCGCGTACCGTCTTCTTATTAAGTGGCATAGGAACAGTTTACCGGGGCCATTTTGGCCACATGCGTACCTCTTTTGAAGGTCATGGATGGATTAAAAAGCCCAAGTCCATCATAATCTAAGCGTGGAGGAACTGACGAGGCGGATCGATGATCTCGCCGAGCTCATGGATGAGTTTGCCCTATCCGAGGCGGAACTCTCGGGGCCGGATTGGAAGGTTGCATTTCGGAGGGCAAGACGACCCGTTCCGGTTGACCATTCCGAGGCGTCTCCTGACGTGTTGGAAGCGCCTGCTGCTGCGGCGCCGACCGCCGTTCCCCCTTCCGGTGGCCCGAAAGGAACACCGATCAATAGCCCCATGAACGGGATCTATTATTCTTCGCCCAGTCCGTCCGCTCCGCCGTTTGTGAAGGAAGGGGAAGCGGTCATGGCAGGTCAAGTGGTTGGCCTGATCGAAGCGATGAAAGTATTCAACGAGATCGTTTCGCCCGTGAGTGGAACCGTAGAGAAAATGGTGGCCGAAACCGGCCAGCTGGTTCAGCCTGGGGATCCGCTCATTTATGTTGAATGAGCGGCAATCTATCTTAAATCAATGAACACACTCACCGTTGGTTCGCCTGCACCGGAAATTAGAGGAGTCAAGTGGTTCAACTCAGCTCCGATTGACAAGTTGGAACCCGGCCACGTTTACATCGTGGAGTTTTGGGCGACCTGGTGTGGGCCCTGCCGTGCCGGAATGCCTCACCTTTCGGAGCTCTCGGCCAAACTGGCGGGTCGCGCGACCGTGATTGGCGTCAACGTCTTTGAGCAAGACCAGGGTTCTGCGGCGTGCATCCAAAATGTCGGAGACTTCATCGAGAAAATGGGGCCGAGGCTCACTTACCCCGTCCTTGTCGATGCCGCCGACAAATATATGGCGGAGGCGTGGATGCAGCGGTCCGGGCGGCAAGGCATCCCGAGCGCCTTCGTCGTTGACCAGAAGGGATTCGTCGTCTGGATCGGCCATCCAATGCAGGGCATGGACGGGGCAGTGGAGGACGTTCTGCAGGGCCGAACGCCCGCGATTCCCGAAGAGAACGAATCGGAAAGGGACCTTAAGAAGCAGCAGCAGATGATAGCGCCCTTCATGGGCGCAATCCAACAAGGGGATTACGATGCTGCACTTCGAGAAATAGATCGCCTGGTCGCAAACGGAGGGCCTCTCAAACAGGCGGAGGATGGCCTGCGTTTTCAGGCGGCCGCAATGTGCGGACGCGATGACATCGCAAGACAAACGCTCATGGAAGTCTGGGAAAGCCCGGGGAATGAAAGGTGGCTTTCCGTCGCGCATATCCTCGCGATCAGCCCAAGACTAAGCTTGGGTTCTTATCGGCTCGGGATCAAGATCGTCGAGCGAGGCATGGCTGCCGGTGGGGAAGAGTTCGACAAATACCGCTTCATCCATCTCGACGCCCTTGCCAAAATCTACTTTTTGGCGGGCGATCGCGAACGGGCGATCGAAATTGAGCACGAGGCAATATCAGAATGCGACAAGTCGCCGGAAATGGGCGCCCGCTTCAAGCCTCAATGCGAGATGTTCCTCGAACACATCGAGCAACAGAGCTGACCCGAAAGGTCTCATAATTCGAATTGATGCACTTAGCTTGTGTTCAATCCAACGTCGTCTTTAACCAACCGGAAGCAAACGTCTCCCGGGCGATCGCGCATCTTGAGGAGCTAAAAACTCAGGGCGTTGATTTGGCGGTTTTTCCGGAGGCCTATGTAACCGGTTACTGCGTGAACTCGTTAGAGGACGCGAAGAAGATTGCGATCCGGAAGGACCATCCGGAGCTAAAACGTCTGCAGGAAGCGTCCGAAAAGTTGCAGATGGGTTGCATCGTTGGTTTTGCAGAAGATTTAAGCGGAGAATTGTACAATACTGCGGTTCTTTTAGAGCCTGGGCAATCACCGAGATACTATAGCAAAACCCATTTGCCTTATCTCGGGTTGGACCGGTTTGTGCGAATGGGTAACGACACCCCGGTCTTTGAAACCCGCTGGGGGCGTATCGGTTTGCTCATTTGCTTTGACCTTCGCCATCCCGAACCGATGCGCGTCCTCGCGTTGGGGGGCGCGGAACTAGTGGTCCTACCCACCAACTGGCCGAATGGCGCGCAACTCGCTGCCGGGCCCATGACCCTGACTCGCGCGGCGGAAAACGGCATCTTCCTCGCAACCTGCGACCGGGTCGGATTAGAAAACGGATTCACCTTTATCGGGCTCAGCAAAATCGTATCCCCAACCGGCAAGGTTCTCGCTGAGGCGGGCGACGCCGAAGAAATCCTCATCGCCGACATTGACCTTGCAGAAGCGAGGCAGAAAAGAAACGTGATCATTCCCGGCCAATATGAGATCACGGTTTTTGATTCCCGCAGGCCTGAGCTTTACGGAAAGCTTAGTCACTGAGACCCGTCTGACGTGTCGGACAAGTCGGACAAGTCGGATACTCCATAACCCGTTTACCGTTTACCGTTTACCGTTTACCGTTCACAGTTCACAGTTCACAGTTCACCCTTCACTCTCAACCCTCAGCATCTAACGAGACACTCGCTCATAAACCATCTTCGCGTTCTCGAGCTTGATCGTGTCGGAAATCGGCAGCTTGGCTAAGGTTTCTTCGATGCGATCGATCTTGGATGCAGCTAGGTTCATGTAAATGTCCAGGTGGACCTTTACCACGTCCAGCGTGTTGTTCTGCGTATTTTCCAGATCGGCCGAGAACTTGGCATCGCCGTTTTGGATGCTGTCAAATCTCACCTTGCCGGCAATAGACTCGTTTTTGTCCGCGCTTGTTTGCTCCACATGGAACGTCGTGCCAAGCTTCAGGTCCCGATTGTAGAGCGGAGCGGCATATTTCGCAAGATTCATCCGGTCTCGCCCGGTCACCGAGTTCGCGGTTGGAAGACCCAGCTTGTTGAGCTTGATTTGTGAGATTTGAGGCAGTTCGATCGGGACATTGTTGCCGTTGAGGGTCACCCGCTGCGAGGTCACGGAAATCTCCACGTCCGCGTCACCGTTCCCGTAGACCTTCTTGATGACCCGCGTTTGCGTCTGCATAAAATCAAAGTCGCCCATATCGGTTGAGCCTTGGACTTCGATCTTGAGGAGGTCCTGGTCGCCGACCTCCGCGTGCCGGGTGAAGCGCACAACATTGGGCGTTGGGCTTTGGCTTTGACTGCCCGCATAGGAGCTAGCGCCCGCTAATGCTAAGGCAATGAAGATGGCGTTGACTCTACCGACCATCCAGCCTCATGTTGTTTTCCCGGAAGGAACCACAAAGGACACAGAAACCCATAGCCAAATTCGCTTCTGGAACCATCGCGCGGTTCCAGCTCACAGAAAACATAGTAACGGAGGACGTCATCCCTTTTGCCTTGAACAATCTATCTTGAGGCCCGAATCAGTTTTTTCCGGCGTTCCGCTAATCAAGCCAAGCCTACCCTTCGGGCCACCAAAAGGCTGTTCCCGCCGTAAGTGAGAGGTTATGACCTCCACGTTTTACGCTTTACCCGTTGACCGTTCGCAGCTCACAGTTCACAGTTCATTCACAGTTCACAGTTCACAGTTCACCCCTTTACCCCTAAGACCGAATCCTCTCCAACGTATAATGCGCTTCGTCCAGGGAGTGTCCTTCGCCGATGTCGAACTGTTCCGCTGCGCCGTCGATCTTGTCCAGCTTAGCATCGGCAATATTGACCAAGAACGTTCCCTTGAAATGGGTTGGCATGTCGTTGCCTCGGGTGATCTGAAAAGCAGCCGCAGCTCTCACTTCGCCGTCATCCAGGCTTGCAATTTTGAAAGTGCCGGTGGTTTTGTCTTTGTTGTCTGCGTTGGTGCGATTGACTTGAATAACGTCGCCGACCTTGAGGTCCCGGTCAAAAAGGCTTGTAACGCACACCGCGATTTGGTCGCCGCCGCTTACCTGGTCCTTGGGTTCGAGTGGTATTCCGTCTTTGTCGACTCTCGTCGTGGACGGGGGATCGAGCGGCTGGGCGATCTTGCTTCCGTTTACAAGGATCTGCCGGTTTAAGAGTGTGGTGAGAACATCCGCGGCCCCATTATCATAGAGCTTCACGACTTTCTCGTCTTTCGTCTGAGTCACGTCCAAGTCGCCAAAAATCGCGGAGCCTGTAAAGTGGATCTTATATTTGTCATCTTGACCGACTTGCAAGTGGCCCGTTAGGTGCACCGCGCCTTGGCCCGCGATTGCGAGCATCGAGAGGGTCAAGAAGAAGGCAATGATCCCGGTTCTCATATGAACCTTATTTACCCTTTATCTCCGGGACAACATTAAACATGGACTAAGGAAGGGAAGGGAGCTACGACTCGATATGTTCTGTGGTAACCCCCTAGCACTCGAATTCTTCACTCAGACGCTCAAATGAAGCATCCGCGCCGTTCACCGTTCACCGTTTACAGTTCACCGTTCACAGTTTACAGCGAAGCGGTTCACGCCCCCGCGCCCCTAATGCACCCTCTCCAAAACAAACTTGGCGTTGGTTAGAACCGCCTGGCCAAGGTCAAGTGAGTCCATCGATGCGTCAATCTTGTCCAACTTGGAGTCGGTCGTGTTCACGAGGAAGCTGCCCGTAAACTTGGTCGGGTCGCCGGTGGCGCGAGTGAGGGTCAGGTCTACCACGAGTTTCGCGTCTCCGTTCGCAACGCTGTCCAGCTTGATCGTGCCCTTGGCCGTGCCCTTTCCGTCCGGTCCTGCTTGGTCGACCCGGATAGTGTCGCCCACCTTGAGATCTTTGTCAAAAATCTTTGAAAGAAAACGGCCAAACTCCAGGCGGCCAGGGGTGCTTGGAGCGGCAACGGGAATGCCGTTCTTGTCAACCTTGAAAGTCGTTGTCGGGTCCTGAGGGGCAGGATACTCGGTGCCATTCACCGTCACTGTTTGCGAAAGAACCTTTGCCTCGATGTCGGCATCGCCGTTATCGTAAATCTTCTTAACTTCTTCGGACCTGGTGCCCGTTACATCGATATCGCCAAATTGCGAGCCGCCACTGATATGGACCTTGTACTTGTCCACGCTTCCAACTTTCTGCTGGCGCGTAAAGTGAATCACGTCTTGTCCCGCGAACGAAAACGCGGCGAGGGCAAGCAAGAGGATACTGATTTTAGCTTTCATGTTCTTTCCCAAACTCCAGATTCAGACGAAGTAGTTTAGCCGGAGTTTCCCCCGCTAATGAGACTTTAGACCAACTCGTAACGCGTGTTCCTTCGCTTCGGCTCGTAACCTGCGTCTCGGATCAAATGCTCGAACTCTTCCGGGCTCACAATGAACTTGCTGCCCTTGGCGGAGACCACGTTTTCCTCGATCATCACCGAGCCAAGATCGTTTGCTCCGTAGCTGAGCGCCAACTGGGCGATTTTTGGACCCTGGGTAAGAATCGAAACCTGGAAATTTTCCACGTTGTCCAGGAAGATCCTCGACACCGCGACCGTCTTCAAATAGTCTGCCGCGCTCGCCTTGCGGGGAATAGGCAGATCGGTGTCTTCCGGTTGGAAGTTCCAGGATATGAACGCGCGGAACGGCTGGCATTCGTCCTGCAGGTCGCGAATTCGCCCCAAATGCTCGATCCTGTCTTCCAAGGTCTCCACATGGCCGAACATCATTGAAGCAGTGGACCTAATCCCCAAAGCAGAGGCGGTTCTCATGCAGGCAAGCCACTCGTCGGTGGTGTCTTTATAAGGAGCAATGATCTTGCGCACGCGGTCGACAAGGATCTCTCCCCCCGCGCCGGGAATGGAATGCAAGCCGGCCGCTTTCAGCCTTTTCAAACAATCTTCCAGCGTCAGCTTGGAGATGTGGGCGATGTAGATGATCTCCGCCGGGCTGAGCGCATGAAGGATCACGTTCGGAAACTTCTCTTTGATCTTGCTGAAGATGCCCTCGTAGTAGTCGACCTTCAGCTTGGGATTTAAGCCGCCCTGGAAGAGGATCTCAACCCCGCCTTTATCCACCGTGTCCTGCACCTTGGCAAGAATTGCCTCATCGGAATGAAGATAACCCTCCTCATGTCCGGGCACCCGGTAGAACGCGCAAAACTTGCACCGAACCCAGCAGACGTTGGTGTAGTTAAGGATCCGCCCGATGATGTAGGTGACGGTTCGGCCGGGGACCTTCTTTTGGCGAACGTAATCCGCAAGTGCGGCAACTTCGACGATGTTAGGATGCCGATACAGCGCAAGCGCATCTTCTCCGGATATTCGTTCACCTGAATAAACCTTGTCGGCGATGGCATCGATGCCGGTTGGCGAAGGAGCGAGAGTTGCCATTTCAACCAAGTTTACCGGGGCGAGCCATTGGCAAGAATTGGAGCTCGAACCTCAATTGGCGATCCGCGAACCTACGAAATCCCCAGAAGCCCGTATAGCTCCCGCAAATCGCCAATGATGAGATCCGGCTCCGGCGCTCCCTCCGGCAGGGCTTCCAGATGTGCGTGCGTGGAACTCGGCGCAACATCCGTGGCTTTTCGAATCCACGCGGTATGCCATCCGGCCTCGATTCCGGGCCTCACATCGTGAAAGTAGCTGTTCCCGATAAACAGGATCTCTTCTGGCTTGCATTCCACTTCGTTCGCGATTTGCTCAAAAACCGCCGGCAGAGGCTTGCCTCTGCCCATCTCGCCTTCGATATAAACGTGCTCAAAGAAATGCCCGATCCCCAGTTTTTCGATTTCGCTCCGCTGTACGTCGGCAGGGCCGTTGGTGATGAGGCCCATCCGGAAGAGGCTGGAAAACGTGCCCAAAACCTCGAGCGCCTCAGGAAAAAGCTCCAAAAACTCGTTCCTCTTGTCCGCATAGGTTGCGCTAAGCGCGACGGCAAGCGCTTCGTCCTCGATGTCCAGCCGCTTGAGCATCAGCCGCATCTGTTCGGTTCGCGTGCTTTCCCCTTTGCGCAGGTAGCTGGCGTACCACCCGGTGTCCTTCAGCGTGGGAACAAAATCGCGAAAGGCTGCCGCCCATGTATCGACCATTTCCTGAGGGGTATGCCCCGGGATGGTGTGCTGCTCGAAAGTGAAATCCAATGCTTTCTTGGAGGCTTCCCAGTAGCCGCAGAGCGTGTCGTCGAGATCGAAAAAGACAATGCGGATACCCGTGAGAACTTTGGGCGACGTTGTTTCCATCAAGCGAGTTTCATCGCGCGGCGCACGTCCTCCATGGTCTGTTGGGCAACTTCCCGGGCCTCGTTCGCTCCTCTAGTCAGGATGTCGTGGATGGTCCCCGAATCCAGTTCCTTCCGCCTTGCTCGCATGGGCCTAAGGGCTTCATTCACCGCTTCAATACATAGGGTTTTGTTTTGCATACAGCCGCGCAGTCCTTGGCGATCTTCTTCCCAAGCTGTCTTCCAGTCCGGAGAATAGATTTTCAACAAGTTGCAGACGGCGCAATTCTCCGGGACGCCTGCATCCGTTTTCTTTATTTTCGTTGGCGTTGTGAAGGAAGCCTTGATTTTTGCCGCGGTTTCATCTTCGGAATCTGCGATGAATATGGCATTCCCATAGCTCTTGGACATCTTGCGCCCATCAATCCCCATCATGACCGGCACGTCGCCGATGATGTCCACAAACTCGGGAAACACCTCGCCGTACAGCCGGTTGAACCGGCGGCCGATCTCTCTTGAAATCTCGAGGTGGGGCGCTTGGTCCTTGCCTACGGGAACACCATACGGTTTGTACATCAGGATGTCTGCGGCCTGCAAAACGGGGTAACCGAGCAGCCCGTACGGCTCACTTTCTGTTTGCAAAAGCTGCTTCTTTTCCTTATAGGTGGGCACCCTTTCCAGCCAACCGATGGGGGTCACCATGCTCAGGAGCAGGTGGAGTTCCGCATGCTCCTTAACGTGGGATTGGATAAAGACGGACGATCTTTCGGGGTCGATTCCAGCGGCAATGTAATCCTTGGCGATCTCAACTGAGTTGTGGGCGATCTGAGAAGTGTCTTCCGACATCGTCGTCAGCGCATGCCAATCCACCACACAGCAATAGAGCTTGTATTCGTCTTGGAGCTTCACCCAATTTCGTAGGGCGCCTTCCAAATTTCCCAAGTGCAGCCTCGGTTGGGTGGGTTGCATTCCGCTAAGGAGTCGTTTTTTCATATCGTTGTGGGCAATCCGGTGAGGAGCGACAGCATGCCCCGGATCGGAGCGCCAAAGAGGAACATGAGAATGCCGCCCGATCCTCTAAACACTGTCTGAGAACCAATAATGATAAAAAGCAAGGCTATGGTTCCCACCGTGCGGTTGAATTTGTACCAGTAAAAGCGTGGCTTTTCCGGCATAAGGAGCCCAACAAGCCAATGCCCATCCAAGGGGCCAAGCGGAATCAAGTTGAAGAAGCACAAGACCAGGTTAATGAGCACTCCCTGGAACGTGAGCCCAACTAAGAACATATTGCCTGTGTTGACAAAAATCCGAAAGAGAATCCCCCAAACCGTCGCCTGCGCGATGTTGCAAAGCGGGCCTGCAATGACGGCGGCAAAGAAATCCCAACGCGGGTTCTTCATCTTGCGTGGGTCCATGGGCGCAGGGTTGCCCCACCCGATTCCAAATCCGCTGATCGAGGATAGGATGATCATAATCGTGCCGATCGGCTCAAAATGCTTGGTGAGATTGAGGGTAACTCGCCCATAAATGCCGGGCGTGGGGTCGCCCGCCATGTCCGCAACCTTGCAGTGCGCATATTCGTGGAGACCAATACCCAGAAATAAGACAAGAGCGATCGACAGGGCCGACTGAAATTGATGTGGTCCAACTAGGACTCCTCCGGAAGCTGTTCCCGAGAGAACATTTCATCCCATGTTTCGCGCTTCTGCACCAGACGAGGCTTTCCATTGGGATCCAGAAGCACAGTCGCCGGACGCGGATATCGGTTGTAGTTGCTTGCCATCGAGCTGTTGTAGGCGCCGGTAGAGAGCACCTGAACAAGGTCCCCACGGGCAATATCGCCTGGCAACTCTACGTTGGGGAATAGCTCGTCCGTTTCACAATGCCGGCCCGAGATGGTGCAAGTCCTGGGACCCGCACCGCTATTCCGGAGGGCAAAAACGTCGAATCGAGCGTCGTACATAACCGGTCGAGGGTTATCCGCCAAGCCGCCATCTACCAGCACGTAGGTTTTGGGGCCGGCATCCGTGGGAACCGTCTTCACCGCGCCAACCGAGTAAAGCGTAACACCTGATTCTCCAACCACCGAGCGGCCCGGCTCTTGTGCGAGAGTGGGGTTCAATCCGGAGCCTTCGAGAACCGGCTGAATCGCCCGAACGATCTGCTTGCAATAATCCCGGACGTCGACCGGGTGGTCGGCAGACCGATACCGAATGCCCAACCCTCCTCCGACATTCAGGATCTCGGAAACAAAATCATACTTGCCAAGCATGGCAACCGCGAAAGTGGCAAGCGCCACGCCCCCATCGATCTGCGCTTGTGGCGCCAAGAGCTGCGAGCCCACATGGCAGTGAACTCCTGCCAGCGGCAGCTTGTATTCCAGCGCTTTGACCAACGCTTGCTCGGCCGAGCCGTCCGCAATGTTGAACCCGAATTTGCTGTCTTCTCTGCCCGTCGCGATCTTCTTGTGGGTCTTCGGATCCACCCCCGGCGCAAGTCTTAGAAGCAGACGGGTTGTGTGGCCGGGCTTCCAAATCCTCGCCAGGTTGTCCAGCTCTTCAAAGTTGTCCGCGATGAGATAACGCACACCCTCGTCGAGAGCGAACTCAATCTCATGAACCGATTTGTTGTTGCCGTGAAACTCGCAGTTGGATGCGGGCACGCCGGCAAGCAGCGCCCCGCGCAGCTCGCCTTCGCTGGCAGCGTCCACCTGGAGGCCTTCTTCGTAGGCAATCCGCAATACGGCTAACGTGCCGTTCGCCTTGCTAGCGTAGGAGAGTTCGGTCTTATCATAAGCGTCGGCAAAAGCGGCTTTGTATTCCCGCATGCGCGAGCGGAGCCTAGCCTCAGACAGCACATAGAGCGGAGTTCCGTAAGTGGCGGCCAACTCCGTGGCAAGATCGCTGTCTATCCGGAAGGGCGCATCCATGACGCTTCCTGCAGGCATCGGTGGGATTATACTTCGCGGGTCACTCGTCACTCGTCACCCAATGACACGCCCACCAAGTAGACTCAAATCACTTCAATGATCGATCTTCTTGCCGCCGTTGCCCTCGGCTCCCTAGACTTCAGCTCCCAATTCCTCGCCATAGGACTTTCCAGATCAGAACCAAGATTTACTTTCTTTTCCGTCGACTCGTTAGGCGGAGGCAAGGTTGACCAGAACACCATTCTCGATGCGCCGGACACCACTACGCCCCTAACCTTTCAGGCAGATAGAAACCGCTTCGAGTATCGCCACGAAGGCGCCAAAGAAGCGGCTTGGACCGTGCTTTGCGAACCGAAAAGGATCAAACTCCAATCCCGCTTCGATCCCAACGCTCCAGGTCTGCCCTTCAAACTCGCCTTCGATCAAAAGAAGAGCTTTGCCACCCTCCTCGGCCTTATGAAGCCGGGCGAACGGCTAACTCAACTTCCCGCCGTGCTTCACCTTCCGGACAAGGGCTCATTCCGGGTCAAGTGCAACGAGAAAGACATCAAACTCCCCTATGACGCCACGCGGGACAACGTCCCCGAGCCCTACATCACGATCGATTTCCCGGCCGCCGACGCCAACCATCCCTTTGTCGAGTACACGCTGGAAACCGCCGCGATCTATCCCAGGCTGCCGGGGATCGACAAGAACCCGCTTTACGACGGCTTCCGCCGCAACTATCTGAACATCCTGCAGGTGAACCCGCGCAGGCAGATCCTTGCCAACAACTCGGCAAGCGACAACTGCACATTCACCGTTTACGAGTACGCCGAAATTGCCAAGCATGCCCCGCCGTTAGTTGGCAACCTAACCTGCAACGACTTGATCCGCATGTCTCTGGACCGGTATTTGAGCGGCTATCAGGGCTACGGGCAGCCCCACTATGACAACTTTAGCACCGGCCCCTGGACCTTCCTGGACGTTTACCCCTCGTTGCTCATCTCTGCCTGCGATTACGCCGAGAGTTCGAAAGACTACAAATGGGCAAAGGACAACTTTGAGAAGATCGACGATTGGGGCAAAACCATGTTCTCGATGGACAAGGATAACAGTGGCCTCATCGAATACCCAGGCACCGGAAACTCAGGCGACCGGCCTCGCATGACCCTCCGCCCCTCTAATTGGTGGGATACCATCGCCTTCGGCCACCAAGACGCCTACGCCAACGCCCTCGCCTACCACGCGGCCACCATGTTCGCTCAGCTTGCAACCCACCTTGGCAAAAACACCGAGGCTGACTACTACACAGAAAGAGCGGCCAAGCTGAAACGAGCTTATCTGCCAACATTTTTGGACCCTGCAACCGGCGTGCTCGGAGGATGGCGCAGCAAAGACGGCCGGCTTCACAACTACTGGTTCACTTTCGTGAACGGAATCGCCATCGCCTACGGTCTGGTGGACGCGAAAGAAGGCAACGAAATCATGGACCGCATGCTCGCCAAGTTTAAGGAGGTGGGGTACGACCGCTTCGATCTCGGCCTTCCCGGCAACCTTGTGCCGGTTCACAAATCGGACTATGTGAAGCACTCGGATACCTATCAAGACTGGAACCGAACGGTCGGCGAGCCCGAGAAAGAGGACGGCACCGACGCCTTCCAGCTCTACGAAAACGGCGGTGCAACCGCCTGCTATGCTTACTTCACGGTGAAAGCGCTGTATGACTTAGGCCGCGTGGAAGACGCGCGCCGAATTTACTATCCCATGCTTAAAGCCTTTGCCGACGGTGGCTTCGCCGGCTTCGACAAAGACGGCCACTCGTACGACTGGAAGGACTGGAAAGGCGGCGCCCACGGCTATGAAGGTCTCCTCGTGGACAGCTATATGACGTTGCTGGGAGTTTTCGACGATGTGAAAGCGGGGAAGTAGGTTTAGTCTCCAATCCCCTATGCCGGCCTTATCTCCGCCGACGAATTCTCGGCCCGCAAAACGACTCACTTCGGTTTTGCACCGGGCCCTTGCTCCGACAGCGCAAAAAACAAATAAGCCGTACCGCACAAAACATCAAACGGAATGTAAAGGGTCTTAGAGATGCTGTAGGTTTTCCAGGAGGAAATGGTGACGAGCCTCAGATTTTCGCCAATCCCCGCATGGGAGGGCGCGGGAGCCGGCGATTGAAGGGTAACGCTAACGGTGGCGCCCAGTACGGTGACGACCAAGGCGACCAGAGGAAACACGTAATACCAACGCCATTTCATTTCTCTAATCTACGCGGAGCCGCTCCGGACCCAACAGCTAAAGCCGGGGCTAGCACTCAGCACTCAACACTCAACACCCAAAACCCAAAACCCAAAACCCAAAACCCAAAACCCACTCCCCCTTTACCCTCCACCCGCTGCTCTCAAGACTCAATCCCCCGCCAACTTCTTCACGTCCTGCGCTCGGTCCTTCGGGCAAACGAGGACCGCGTCCGGGGTCACCACAACCACCAGATCCTTCACTCCAAGCAGCTTCACCACCTGGTTGCCGCTGTTGTGGACAATGCATCCGCAGGAATCCAGAACCGTCGCGTCGCCGAACAAGGCGTTGTCATCGTCGTCGCTTTCCAGAACCCGCTCTAAAGCGTCCCAGGCGCCCACGTCGTCCCACTCAAAACGAGCCTCCACCAGACCAACGGAGGCAGATTTCTCCATCAGCGCGTTGTCGATGGAGATGTTGGGCAGCTCGCCAAACGCGATTTCCGCGACCACCGTCCTCCCCTGCTTAAGCGAGGAAACGATTTCGCTGAAAGCGCCGTGATGTGCCGGGCTCGCTTTGGCAAGCTCGGACAAAAACGTGGGAAGCGTCCAGAAAAACATGCCGCCGTTCCAAAACACCTTGCCCGTCTTGAGCAGCTTCTCGGCAGTGGGCAGATCGGGTTTTTCGATGAACCTTTCCACCGAAGAACATTTGCCGTGTAAGTTGGAACCGCGCTCGATGTATCCGTAACCCGTTTCTGGCCGCGTGGGCTTGATGCCGATCGTTACCAGCCGGTCCTCTTCTTCCGCAAAATCCAGCGCCTCCAGGACGGTTTCCTCAAACGCCTCCGTGGGGCGGATCATGTGATCGGCGGGGAAAATGGCGAAGGTGAGTTCGGTCTCGTTCAAAAGCGCGGAAATCACGCCCATGCCCCAGAGAATCGCACCCGCGGTATTGCGCTTGTCGGGTTCGGCAAGAACGTGGGCGGAAAGCTCGGGAAGCTCCTCCCGAATCGGGTCCACCAAGTGTTTCCCGGTGATGATAAAGACGTTCTCGGCGCCGAAAACATTTTCGAGCCGATGGACGGCATCGTCGAGCATGACCCTTCCGGAATCGGTGATTTTGAGAAGTTGTTTGGGGCGGTCCTTGCGGGAAAGCGGCCAGAAGCGCTCGCCGGACCCGCCAGCCATGATGAGTGCAATGCGTTTCATGCGTTAGTCCTTTATACGCTCAAATGCAAGAGGCAGCCTGCGGGATCCGGTAACGACGAATTCGTTGTTGTTTTTCCATTCCATACGGCCGGACTCGGAGAGCCCCACGATCCGCTGGCTTATGAGCGCCAGCATGGGATTGTCCGAGGTTGCCCTGTTGAGCTTGATTGTGATGTCTTCGTCTTTGAGGTTGTATGTTCCTTTGAGATCGAATGCTTTGTTCATCGATCTTGCCCTTTCCGGTTAAAGTCCCGTCCGGGTTGAAGTGGAAATCGACCTCGATTCTTTGGATTGTGGTTTTCCAGGTTCCCACGATGCTCGGCGACTGACAGCCTATTGCGACAAAGGCCACCGGCGCGAACATCAGTTTCCGCCAATCCATACTAAAAGTCTGGCATACGAGGCTGGGAGCCTGCCTGAGGCCATTGACTGTTTACATTTTGTTGACGCTCAACTCGTAAGATCTATCCGGTGTAATTCTGGGGACCGTTGTCCAGCGCTTCGCTCAAATCTCAGTCAGCCCGCCATATCGTTTCAAACAGGGAGAACAGCTAATAAATGATTGCCACCTTGATCCTTCCAATGCTTTTGTCGGGGCTTCAGCAGCCCACCTACCTGAAATTCGACGACGCAGTAAAGGATTTCACCTCGCATGCCAAACGCGGGCTGAGCAATGACGCGGAGACGCTCGCGCTAGAGAGGCGCGTTGCCGGCGAGATCGATTTTGAGACCCTGGACCGCGAACAGGTTTACAAGCTATGCACGTATGGTTTCTCCCGCCTGGACGACGTGCGGCCGAAAATTCTTGCACGCTTGGACGCCCTGCCCGCGCCCGACAAGGTGGAAAAGGCGCGGATTGCCTACACGAAGGCCTTTGCCGAATATTCCACGCCGGACGCGGGCGCTGCTTTGAAGGCCGCTTTGGACGAGCCGGCAACGGTCGATCTCATCGAATTCAGCCGACTCCCGGATGGTCTTTTATGTGTTGTTCTGCTCGATTCGGGCGGATAAGGCGGAGATGGCTGCGAACATGGACAAGGCCATGAATTGGCTGAAGAAAACGGACCACATGGACAGTTGGGATCATGGCGTAATGAGCATGCTCTACGATTGGACAAGGACCGATCTCCCTAAGGACACGGCTCTGCTCGCGAAGATTCGCTCGGTTTGCGGAGGGCTCGACAAGCGCTCTCTGGATAAAGGGAAACTTTCGGATGCCGACCGGCCCCGTGTGGAAATGGATTATTTAGCGTTCACGGGGCCGGCTTTGAACGGCAAGCTGATCGGCCACAAAAGTCCGGAGATCGAGTTCCGATGGTGCAGTGATCCCAGCATCCATAAGCTTTCCGATCTCGCGCCCGGCCGCGTGGTGGTCCTCGATTTTTGGACGACCTGGTGCAAACCCTGCGTGGCGGCGTTTCCCCACATCCGCGAACTCGCGGATCACTACAAGGGCATGCCCGTAACCTTCGTGGGCGTGACCTCGATCCAGGGCGCCGACTACGACCCGGACGGGAGGATTGACTGCAAGGGAGATCCGGACAAGGAGATGGGCCTCATGCCCAGTTTTATGAAGAAACTGAACATGACCTGGACCGTCGCCTTCAGCACGAAAGACGCGTTCGATCCCAATTTCGGGGTCCACGACATCCCCCACATGGCGATCGTCGATGCCAAAGGCATCGTGCGTTACAACGAGCTTCGGCCCTCTCTGAGCAATCAAGATTTTGAAGCCCTGATTGATCCCTTGCTTCCGAGAGGAACCCATTGACATGGTTGCGCCGGCCTTCGGAAGCTGCGATATCGCGGTGGTTATATTAACGCGAACTTCGGTGCTATCGCAAAAGGTCCGCCCGAGACCCTGGATTATCTGAGTACAGCATTATGAGGTATGAGATTGGCCACGTTCAGCGCGTTGGAAAATACTCTGGCCGGGAGCGCCGCTTGTATTTCGTTCGCGACCGGGTGACGACTCACTTGGTGTTTATCGACGACAGATATCGCAACCTCTACACTTCCCGAAAGCGGATTGCAGAGGCTCGAGCCTTAGAACTGGAAGCGGCGCGCCGGCTGCCGCACGCCGACAGCGGCCCTCTGCAAGAAGCCCCTAAAATAGAATAGCGACGAAGCAACGCATGCCGCCCACCAAACCAGCCAAGCCACTACGCTAGCCACTTCGGCATCTCCGACCAGGTCCTTCACATTGGCCGTCGACCTCCACTTCTAGCGAAACTGGGTGACGATCACGGAGAATCGAACCTCCGTTGTCGCCGTATTCACCGGGAGCACCTGACACGTACGCACCGTCAGCGATGCCCAAGACCAGCTTAGTCGCCCCGACAGGAACATAAAATAGCTGTGACGAGCCTACTCCGGCCCCGGTCAAACCGTCCCCAACGAAAAAGACTTGTCGTAGCAACGGACTGTACGCCGCCTGCTCATATCCAGCCAACGAGCCGTATGTGTAGTCGGGCGGCGGTCGAAGCGAGCTGAAATCACCGCTGGGTAAGAACACGCCGAGGAGCATGCCAACGTTGGGGCCGTTGATTCCGGAGATTGGGCCATAGGCGGAAATGTCCGTGTGCGTGTCGTTGATCTGTGAAACGCCGTCAGGCGGAGAGGTGTTACTGGGGCCAGCCCAGTATATTGTGCCGGTAGCGCTTATCTCGATCCAAGAGCCCTGGTAATCCGCAACGTCAAGCACCGGAGCCAGGGTCCCGCCGCCTCCACCAGCAGGGTCCGGCGCAGATACGCCGTAGCCGAAGATGTTTGCGGTGCCCGGCACGTTGATGTTCGTCTGAAGGACAGGCAAATAACCGTCGATTTCAATGATATAGGAGCGGATGTTACCGCCCCCATCATCTGTGACATCGGCCCACAGCTCAGCGGGGGCGCTTGGGTCAGCGTCGTTTATGTAGCAAGCATGCATCTCGGGTGCCCCCCCGTTACCATTGTTAGGCTCACCGGGGCACCAACTCGTGTAGCCCCATGTCTCACCAGTTATCCATGTCCAACCCGTACTCGGGGTCACTCGAGGTTCTGGAGCCGTTGCCCCTAGGTAAGGGCCTGCCGCAACCCAATACTTCGGGTCGTCGATTAAGCTGAAGACAAAGTCGTTCTCAGCTTGGCTCGTGATCGTGGCGAGATGCCCGCCTTGTGCCTCGCAAGCCTGCTCTGCAGCCGTCCAGCTCAGTGCACCCACGGAGGCGACTGCCTTGTACCAGTGTCCATTTCCGGACCATTGCGAGTAACCCGCGTATAGGGGCATCGTGTTCCTGATTAGCCTACCGGTGTTGCTGCAGAGTAGGGCTGCTCCGCTCGGGCCGACGGCTGGAGAAGACTCCGCGTAGTCTTGCTCCGCTGCCGAGGCAAGCAGAGCCCCGCCTGAACTCAGCTCGTACATGTTGCCGCCCTCTGAGGCGAAAAAGATGCTCCCCGATTGACCTATAGCTGGCGAACATCCTACAGAATCCCCGGCGTTGTAGACCCATTCAGCATGCCCGTTTGCTCCGTCGATTGCGTACAAGTGCGCATCGTCCGAGCCAATGTAAACGCTTCCCAAGGAGCCCAGGCATGGCGACGAATGGATCACCCAACCAGTTTGGTAGCTCCAAATCATAGTACCGGTCGTAGAGTTCAGGCCGTAAACTTTGCCGTCGTAACTGCCAAAATACACTCTGCCGTCAGCAATGGCGGGCGAAGAGTCAACGAACGAACCGGTCCTAAATGTCCATTTCAGCTTCGGAACCGTCGTGTCAATTGCGTACATATCAAAATCGTCGCTCCCAACGTAAAGGGTTCCATCGCTTGCCAGATTCGGGGAAGAGTCGACTGCGCCCCCGGTCTGGTATCGCCAGTAAAGAGACCCGTCCGTCTGACTCAGAGCGTAGATGTAGTGATCGAATGAGCCAACATATATCTTCCCGTCCGCTCCGATGGCCGGTGTGCTACTGACAGGACCGCCGGTCTCATGTCGCCAAATGAGAGCTCCAGTGGCTCCATTCAGAGCATATACATAGCCGTCGGCAGAGCCTATGAATACGACGTTTTGGGCCGAAACGACAGGCGAAGAGCTCACACGGTCACCGGTCTTGAATGCCCATACCAAATGACCCTTTAAGGGTTCGAAGCAATAGACATAGCCGTCGTCCGCCCCAACATATATGTCGCCGAGTTCGCCGACCGCAGGCGAGGAGGAGACAGATAAGCCAATTGGGGCCGTCCAGTCGCTAGCAGACGGCAAGTTTATGGTCTGCCCGGTATTGCGCGCATCTCCACGGAATTTCGGCCACGGGGCATCATCGTTGAGGCCGAGGCCGAGAACAGTTATTGAGCAACTCTTCGAAACTGAACCCAGTGCCGCCTTCACGCTGACCTGGGTGACCTCATGCGGGACGCCTGTTGCGAAGGAAAGACTGGAACTAGACGCCAAGGATGGAATGGGCAGTGTTTCGGGGACATCAACGAGTTGCGGGTCGGATGAGGACAGGGAAACGTTCAAACCACCCTCCGGGGCACTCCCTGTCAAAGTGACCGTAACCCTGCCCGGCCTACCTCCGTAAACCGTCCCGGGATTAATCGTAACAGAGAGCACGGTTGGCGGATTAACCGTCAGGTTGGCGGTGGCGAAATCTCCGCCGCCAACGGCAAGGACGGCCGCAGTGGTCTGGGCGCCGACCGGTGTCGTCGTTATCGTAAACGTTGTGGACCTCGATCCAGCCGGTACGGTCACCGTCGCCGGAGTTTTTGCACAAGCTTTGTTGCTCGAAAGGCTCACGCGCAAACCCGTGGATGACGCTTCACTGGACAGGGTCACGGTGGCAACGGCGGAAGATCCGCCATAGAGCGACGCAGGCTTCAGAGAGAGAGAGGAGACCTGCTGGCCGAAACCGTAGGAAGCAAAAAACAGAAGCATTATGAAGCAGATAAGCCATCGGCCAATATTGCTAGGTGTCATCATGGCGAACTCCTTCTGCAAGAACCGCCATCTATGGCGGAAATGCAGCAATTTGTAGCACTTTAGCACTTAACGCCCAATAGATGCCCGCTGACGTAGCGCTCATTGGCTCCTCTATATGTTGGTGGCTTGGGCTTTGCTTTCACGCCCGATCGCCCCGCATCCCCGGCCCGGAGAGCCCCGCATGGGCAAAACATGAGCCTAAGAGCAGTTCCGAAGTGCGTATAGGTCGGGCCTACCGCCACGAATCCCGGCCTTTCCCGTCCGCTAAAACGTCCGGCAAAGCCGGACCCAAATAGAGAGCGCAGCGAACGTTGTCATCGCGAGGAGCGAAGCGACGTGGCGACGAGGCCACCCCCTCTTCTTCCGGGGGCGTAAAGTCTGGCGCGGCAAGCGCCAGACTTTACGCCCCAAAAAACAGGACCACCCAACAGCAGCGAGCGAGCCAACCACCCTCCTGGAGGTCCAAAGGGCCGAAATGGGATAGCCCAGGCCGAAGGCCTGGGTAGCGTCGCCCGTTTATCTCCGGGAGCCCTGAATGGGCGAAAGGTCAATCGCGCCAATACCAAACCCTACGCCCGCCACTTCGGCATCGCCGACCACCACGTTTCCTGCAGCCCATCAGCAAGCTCTTTCACATTGCCCGGCGCAAGCTCGCTTAAGTCGAAATAATAAGTGCTGCCCTGCGGCCCGCCCGGGCTGTCATACCGAAACTCCGTCTTGGTTACCTGCGAATGCAGAAAAACCAGCCGAGGGTATTTGCCGTGCCGGGTTTCCCGCTCACGAACGATTGCCTCCCGGATAGCCTCGCCCTCATCGATCTCGTCAAACTGCCACATGATCCTGTGGCGCCCGTCCGCAGACAAGCGAACGCAAGCCTGAACCACCCCAACATAGGGCACGCCCTTGCTGATGTAATCGCCGATGTACTTCGCCGGATAGTGCTTGTAGCTCGGATCCTCCGCCGGGCAAGAATAAACCTTGTGCTCCAAAAAATCCTTGGGCCACTTGGCGGCGTTTACCACCACCATCCGCAACTCGGGAGGAGTCTGTCGCATTACCGCGCGTTTTACCCGGAAGGCACCCTGTTCCAAAAAAACCTCGGGGCGCTCAAAAGCACCCGGAAGCTTTATCCTTGGATCACGTAACTTAAATACACGCTAAATGTTCAAGAATCCATCCATAATGGGCCATGGATGAATGGGTGCAGCTTCTTTCGACCGCTATGACAGATGGGTTACCAGGGCCAAACGACCTCGCCTTCTTTGCCCTAACCTCAAAGATCGAAGGCGTTGTCCGGGACAGTGTTGCGCTACATATCCATCGCAAGTATCCCGCGCTGGTCGCCACGCGCGAGTTCCGCCGCTGCGATCTGGCGGTGTTCGATCCGCAGGACAACGAAGGGTCTAATGCATCAACGGCAACGGCACTGTTCTCTATCGAGTTCAAGGCGGACGGCTCCGGTAAGTTCAGGACCCCTGAAGGAAGCAAAGATGCAGCTAAATTGGTGACCGACGACCTAGCGGCCTCACCAGCCAAGTGCCCTCGTAGCGGAGCGCATTTTGCAATCCTGACGGTAGTCGCCATCCACGGCAATCCCGACAGGGGGGTAAGCTTTCCCTGGGCGATCAAATATTACACCGGCGTAGAAAGGTACTGCGACAGGACCCTCACAGAGCAATTACGACCGCTCTTCAGAGGGTCTCGCCGGAGCCCTAAGGTCTAGCCCCAGCGGCTTGAACGTCGGACTCGCCAATTGTGGCCGCACTGGAGAAGGCACTTGTTGGGGCTACAGTGTTCAGGTCGGCTGGTGGCTTTACGTGGGCCCCGACCCGCTTAGGGAGCGGTGAGAGCTCAAGAGGGCCCCGGAGCACGGCCGTCAGAGCCCCCAACTACCGCGACGAAAGACCGACGAACCTGCTGCCGACGTCCGCCTCGCACCGAAGCAGCCCGTTCCATGAGGGCTTGCGCCTTCTGACGTTGCACGAGACTGTTTTAATTCCTGTCGGCACCGAAGCACTCTGACCTATGACGGTTAGCTCCCTATGAACAGTCTTGCTGTAAAATCCGACCTGGAATGCATTTCATTGTTTCCTGGGACATTAAGGCTGTTGGTGATCTGATAAAGCCCGTTGAGGACGGACTGAAGGGACGTCTTGAAGGCTACTCCTGGGTTCGGCCACTGCCAAACTTCTATGTCGTAAGGGTGGCCAACAAGGCCGAGTACGATGCTGTACTTGGCAAGCTAGTAGAATTTGCTAAAGAGCACCCAAAGGCCCTCCATTTCATTGTATCGCCGTTGATGTCGGGAGGCAGCTACAACGGTTGGCTTCCAAGCGACCTGTGGCCCAAGCTCCGGGAGCATTCGGAGTGAGCACGACAGGAGGAGGCCCGGACGCTCGGCCTCCAGAACAGGTTGACGGGACCAAGTCCAACGCACCCTCGACGGACAACCCTGTCGCAAGAGGCTTGAATGTAGCTGTGCTCGTCCCAGACACGATAGAAATTAGGATGGTGGACGCCTCGGCACTGCAGGACTACGAGGTTTGGATCCTAATTACGTCCGTTCTCGGCAGTGCTGTAGTCGGCTTTGTCGTCGCGCTGTGGCAATCAAGCTCCTCTAAGGACGGACTGGACAAGGGCCTGATCATGCCCCTTGTCGTCTTTGCCATACTCATGGCCATTTCCGGCGCAATGTTGGTTTCAAAGAGAAGGAAGCTGACAAAGAAGTCACGGGCCATAAAACTGAGAGCCACGGACGCCTCGGAGTAGCAAGCCGACGTCTGAATCGGTTGTTTTACTGCGGTCAGGAGCCTAAAGCACTTTCCAGTGAATTAGAAAACGACCAGCCTCGATCAGGACAATGGCGCTGGACTCGCAAGAAGCACATCAATGGTATCTCACGCTCAACCGCCATGCCATGACGAAGTCCAACTCCGGTTACAATGTAATGGTTGCATGGCGAACCAGAACGCGGAGCAAAAAGCAAGGGACCAAATAGACAAACAGCTGGCAAAAGCCGGCTGGGAGGTGCAGGACTACGCCAACATAAACCTCACCCAGCCGGCCGTAGCCGTAAGAGAATTCCCAATGGCCAGAGGCTACGGTAAAGCCGACTACCTCCTCTACATTAACAAGCGCGTCGTCGGAGTAGTAGAGGCCAAACCGGAGGGCACCACCCTGGCAGGAGTCGAAGTCCAAACGGAAAAATACAGCGAAGGCCTCCCGCCCAATCTGCCCGCCATCAGCCGGCCCCTCCCATTCCTCTATCAAAGCACCGGCGTCGAAACCTATTTCACCAACAGCCTCGATCCCGAGCCCACCAGCCGCGACGTCTTCACGTTTCTCCGCCCCGAAACAATGCGCGATCAGTTGGACATCGCCCCAATCGCAACCGGCGTTAGAGAAGCGGCCGCCGTCTACTTCAGGCCAACCTTACTGCAAAGCCTTCAAGACATGCCCCCGCTCGACTCAAAAGGCATGCGCGATTGCCAGCGGGACGCCATAACGAACCTTGAACAATCCCTAGCCCACAACAAACGAAGAGCGTTAATCCAAATGCAAACCGGCAGCGGCAAAACCTACACCGCCGTCGCCGAATCCTACCGCCTCATCAAGTACGGCAACGCCAAACGCGTCCTCTTCCTCGTAGACCGGGGCAACCTGGGGAGACAAACAAAAGGCGAGTTCGACCAATACATAACCCCCGATGACGGTCGCAAGTTCACCGAACTCTACAACGTCCAACTGCTCACTTCCAACAAAATCGACCCCGTCGCCAAGGTCGTCATCACCACCATCCAGCGCCTCTACTCCATCCTCCAGGGCGAAGAAGAACTGGACCCCGAGAACGAGGAAGAATCCGCCGCAAGCGCCTTCGCCAAGTTTCAAAAGCAGCCCCTGCCCGTCGTCTACAACCCCGTCGTCCCCATCGAAACCTTCGATTTCGTCTTCACCGACGAGTGCCACCGAAGCATCTACAACCTCTGGCGGCAAGTGCTGGAATATTTCGACGCCTATCTCATCGGCCTCACCGCAACCCCCAGCAAGCAAACCCTCGGCTTTTTCCACAAGAACCTCGTCATGGAATACGGCCACGCCCAAGCCGTCGCCGATGGCGTGAATGTCGATTTCGACGTTTACAAAATCGACACAAAAATCACCAAAGAAGGCGGCATCGCCGAAGCCGGAACCATTGTCGATAAGAGAGATAGAAGAAGCCGGAGAGTCCGCTGGGAAGAGCTCGAAGACGACGTCAACTACGCCCCCAACCAGCTAGACCGGGCAGTAGTAGTTCCCGACCAAATAAGAACCGTCATCCGCACCTTTCGCGATAAGCTCTTCACCGAAATCTTCCCCGGTCGCACCGAAGTGCCCAAAACCCTGATTTTCGCCAAAGACGACAGCCACGCCGAAGACATCGTCCGCATCGTCCGCGAGGAGTTCGGCAAAGGCAACGACTTCTGCCAAAAAATCACCTACCGAACAACCGCCGCCAAAGTGGTCGATCAGGAAACCGGCGAGGTCACCTACCAGCAAACCGGCCTAAATCCGGAAACCCTCCTTAAAGCATTCCGCAACAGCTACAACCCGCGAATCGCCGTAACCGTGGACATGATCGCCACCGGAACCGACGTTAAGCCCCTGGAGATCGTATTCTTCATGCGGGACGTGTTAAGCGGCAACTATTTTGAGCAGATGAAGGGTCGCGGCTGCCGCGTGGTTTCAGCAACCGAGTTCCGAAACGTCACCCCCGATGGCATCAACAAAGACCGCTATGTCATCGTCGACGCAGTAGGCGTAACCGAGCGCGAACGCCGAACCGATTCGCCGCCATTAGAAAAGAAGCCGGGAGTTCCGCTAAAGGTCGTTCTCCAAGCCGTAGGCGCAGGAGCAACCGACCCCGAAGTAACAACCACCCTCGCAAGCCGCCTTTCCAGATTGGACAAAGTAATCGGCCCAGGCCCCCGAAAGCAGATCGAAGAACTCGCCGGCGCGACAATCCGCGACCTCATGCACAACCTCGTCATGAGCACGGACCCGGATTTCGTGGAATCGGAAACCCTCATTGCTCAGAGGGAAAGGCCGGAAGCAACCGCAGCAGAGATCGGGCAGCAAATGCGAGAGACAGCCCTGGAGCCGTTCCACAACCCCCAGCTCCGCCAAGTAATCCTCATGGCCCAGCAGGACGCGGAGCAAACCATCCACACCGAAGGCCAAGACGAGCTCCTTTTCGCCGGAGCAAGCATCGAAGCCACCGAAAGAGCCCGAACCACCATCCAATCGTTCCGCGCATACCTAGAAGAACACAAGGACGAGATCACCGCCATCCAACTTCTCTACAGCCGCCGAAAAGGCCAAGGCCCAACCTATAAGCAACTAAAAGAACTCGCCCAAACCGTAGAAGCCCCACCCCGAAGCTGGACCCCCGAGCGCCTATGGCAAGCCTACGAAACCCTGGAGAAGTCCAAAGTCAAAGGCCACACTCGCGGAATGGTCACCGACCTGGTCTCCCTCGTCCGCTTCGCGCTGGAGCAAGAATCCATCCTCGCGCCTTTTGCCGAAACCGTGGAGGACCGTTTCCAACGCTGGCTCTCCGAACAAGGGGCAACTAGGTTTACCGAAGAGCAACTACGCTGGCTCCGAATGATCAAAGACCACATCGCCGCAAGCTTAACCCTGGATGTCGAAGACCTCGAGCTTTCGCCATTTAACCAAGAGGGCGGCTTGGGCAAGGCGTACCAGGTCTTCGGGGATGGGCTGCCGAACCTATTGAAGGAGCTAAACGAGGTTCTGGTCGCGTGAGCACGCTCCTCCAAGCGGCCCCAGAAGTTACAAGTGCCAAATGGGCCACTGCTCGCCTCGGCGAAATACTACCGCTCACATACGGAAAGGCAAAAGGGGAGGAGCAGGGATACCCGAGAGCCAACACGGCTGTCTACGGATCAAGCGGACAGTTCGGCATACACCCGAGAGCGCTAACCAAAGGTCCCACAATCATCGTTGGCAGAAAAGGAGCCGCAGGCTGCGTCCACTATTCCCCGGAGCCATGCTGGCCAACAGACACGGCTTACTACTCTGAAGGAAATGACCTCGTTCATCTCCCGTTTTTTCGATATCTTCTAGATTGGCTGCAGCTATCCAAGTTTGACAAGTCCACAGCGATACCAAGCCTAAGTAGGGACGATTACAACGCGATAGTCGTCCATTATCCACCGGATCTATCCGACCAACGCGGCATCGTCGAAAAGATCGAGGAACAATTCTCGCGCCTAGACGCCGGGATCGCCGCCCTGAAGCGCGCTCAAGCAAACCTGAAGCGCTACCGCGCCTCAGTCCTAAAAGCCGCCTGCGAAGGCCGCCTCGTCCCAACCGAAGCCGAACTTGCCCGCAAGGAGGGCCGAGACTACCAGACGGGAGATCAACTCTTTAAACAAATACACGCCGAGAGGCGCCAACAATGGGAGAGCGACCGGCTTAAAAGAGGCCAGAAGACAACCGGCTATGTGGACCACATTCGGACCGACGAACCTCCCTCCCCCGTGCCGGATGGTTGGAAATGGGTCGAACTTGGCGACTTGACCTGGTCCGTTAAGGACGGACCCCACTTTAGCCCGAAATATGTCGAAGATGGAATTCCGTTTATCTCGGGCGGCAACGTCCGGCCCGAGGGTGTCGACTTCACCAAAGCAAAAAGAATTTCGACAGAGCTTCACGCTGAGCCTGAGTCAGCGCTGCAAGCCCGAACTAGGAGACATTCTCTACACCAAAGGGGGAACGACCGGAATCGCGAGAGTCAACACATACCCGCAGGAGTTCAACGTGTGGGTTCATGTAGCAGTGCTGAAGCTTGCCCAGTCGCTAAATCCTTTCTTTCTGCAGCACACTCTAAACTCGCCGGAGGCGTACAAGCAGGCACAGAGATTTACCCACGGCGTAGGCAATCAGGATCTGGGCCTTACCAGAATGGTGAGGATAAGATTCGGACTGCCGCCTCTCGCAGAGCAAGAGCGTATTGTCGCAGAAGTCGAGAGGCGACTAAGCATCGCAGACAAGCTCGAAGCAACCATCACCGCCAACCTCCTCCGCGCCAACCGGATGCGCCAAGCCATCCTCAAACAAGCCTTTGTCAAGATTCCCGGTCCGGGAGGCAACTAAAATGGACGACACAACCCTAGCCGCTCTAAGGGCTAGTGACCAGGATATGGGGGACGCCGCATTGGATGCGGCCAGCCTGATAGTAGCCCTTGCAGGCGTAGCAGTGCCCGGGGCAGGCATGCTGGGCCTGGCGATCTCCCAGTGGAAGCTGTCCCGGTCCAGTAAAAGGTGGCAGGAGTTCACAAGGGCGGTGGAGACAGAGTTTCGCAGACTCAATACTAAAATCGAAGGGACCGTCCAGCGAGACGAGTTTGAAACGTTCTTTCACAGAGTTTCGGACAACGTGGTGAAGGAACATTGGGCAGAAAAGTTCCGTGCATACAAGAACTTCATGGTTAACACCGCCGTCATCGACAAACCAGGGGAACAGAAAGAACTGATACTACACGTGATCGAAGGCATGAGCACTCTTCACCTTCGCGTGTTTACCACGCTTCTGCAAATGGGAGCCACTGCACGACGTTCGAACAATACCAACGAAATTCTGGGCACGCATTTGAATACAATCGAACTTACCGCGATGCCCATCCCGAAGCTGCTTTCAACAAAACTCGGCATTTCCACGGTCCAGGTGCATACCATTCTAAGAAGTTTCGAAGCCCAGGGCCTGCTATGGCCTTATAATGATCAGACTATTGAAAAATTGGTCAGCAGGGATGCGACGAAGATTCCAAATTTCATTAGTGACTTCGCCTGGGAAATCCATAAGTTTGCTAGTGAGCCTACAACCGAGGAGGAACCCCAATGACCGCCGCTTACTTGCCACAGCCTTATTTCCTTGCACAGTCTCTGCGCAACCTAACTCCGCCAGGCCGTTTTTTGGGCCAGCCTTTACTCCAGCATCTGAAGTATACTGACGTCTACTAGAATGGCCAATGCCGATACCAGATTTCGACCTTAATAGAGTGCTACCGCCGCATCTGGGCAACCCGACTCTTCAAGCAGAACTGTCGCCCTACGCGGCTACCACAGTTGAGCTCTGCCACGCCTTTGCAACCTCTCCCGATCGGATTAAGATCCTTCAGGGCTATATCCGGTTACGGCAAGTTTTTCAGACGTCGGGCTTGGTTGAGGGGTTTCAACTGCTCGACGGCAGCTTTCTTGAAGACATCGAGGCCCTGGAAAACCGTCCCCCTGAAGACATCGACGTTGCTACCTTCTACTGGGGATTCAGCCTGGCGGCCCAACAGCAGCTAATCGCAAATCTACCAGAACTCGTTGACCACAGCAAATTGAAAGGAGCGTATATGGTGGACCACTACTTTGTCGATGCTGGCGTACACCCTGCAGTTACTGTAGAGTTGAGCCAATACTGGTATGGCCTATTCTCGCATCGGCGAGACCGACTTTGGAAAGGAATGCTTAGAATTGAACTCAACACGCCCAATGACGACGCCCTGGCGTCAGTACTGCTAGGGCAGCGGTCCGCGCCGCAGGTGGTAAGTAAGTGAGCAAGCGAGAACAGAGGCAGTTTTTGCAGCGCGAACTGCTGCAGGCCGAGCATTTCCTTAAACTTAGCAGCGGGCACCCGCTGATGGAACCGCAATTTGCGCAACGCGCGAACGCGTTGAGGGCTGAACTGGCCACATTGCCTGAGGACGGGCTTGAAGCACGCACCGTCCTGTTCTTCACGGGAAAGCCCGTCTCTGGATCTGCCGGTATCGACGCCCAGTTTGTTTCGTCCGTACTTCAGCCATTTCTCGAAATGGTGAAGTCCCAATATGCCGCGGACAAACACGGATCGGTGGGAGAACGCGGACCCCGAAAGGATGAAGACGAGGCACGACTGATGCTTACAGGGACCCCACGCGGATCCTTCGGCCTGGAACTATCAGCACCCCACAGCGACGATCTATTCGCAGAAGAGAGGCTAGCCTCTGTCCTCGTTCAGCTCACTCGCGTAATTGAAGCCGCTGGGGAGTCGGATGAGGGATTTCTTCTCAACCTGGACAACATCGAAGAGCGTGCATTTCATCGGCTGCCGGACTTCTTCAAGGTTCTAAAGGATGAAGAGGCCGATCTACGGATGCAAACCGGCGATATCGAACTAACAATGACACAGGAGCGGGTAGCCCGCGCTTTCGAACGAGTTAGCTCCTCCCACACAACTGACAAAGAAGTAGAAGTGCATGGCGTCTTTCGCGGCGCTACCCTCGATACGTGGAGATTTGATTTTCGAACAGAAGAGGGCGAACAAATTAGCGGACGTCTAAGCCCCGACCTCGACGAGGACCGTGTCGCGGAGATGTTTAGTCTCGCTAACAAAGGGACCACCGCCAAGCTCAGGCAAATAACTACGGTTTTGCCAGGCGGAGCGATGCGACGGCGATTCGTCCTGTTAGATCTGGCCTAGGCCAGCTATCATCCAGCGGCTACAGGGCCTCCGTCGCCCTGTACGCCAAGAGTTCCTGCAAGGCGTCCAGAACCATCTCCCTGGCTTCTTCAATCGTCTTTCCGAACGATACTGCTCCGGGAACTTCCGGGATCCACGACGTATACATCCCGGTCTCATCTTGCTTGTACAAGATCGTTAGAGAGCCTTTCATATCCAAATTATAGTCTTTCCGTGTCCGAAGCCTTTCAGGGCAAAACATAAACGAACTGGCTTAAAGCCGTAAGGGCTCTAGAAAACGGTGGTCTCGTTTCTGACAGCGGCTGGCCATGAGCTTGGCTGTTCCGGTGCGGTCGCAAATCCCGGGCTGCATCCGCGATGTACCCAGGCATTCGAGCCAAATTATTGGTCGGATCCAATTTCCTGGCCGCCTTATTGATGAGCGAATCGTAGCCATCGCTTGGCCGGATCGCAATCCCGGGAAAGGCCGCAAGGTGCTCTCTACAAATAGCTTCTGCCTCCGCGGTTAACCGCAGAAAGTAGGTGTCTTCCACGTTGCGTAGTGCCAACGCGATATCGCCGGTTTCAACCCCAGGAAGCGCCGCTTTAGTAGCTGTCGAGTGACTTAATGCAAAACCTAGTGATGCCTTTGCGGCGGCGAATTCCCGGCGGATTGTTTCCAGCCGCGCTGTATGAACACGGCTCATCTACCTTGCAAACAGCCGCCCCAGCAACCATCTAAAGCTATCAGCATCGTCAAACCTATCCATGGGAACCCCGCCAATCTCGACTTCCCACTTCCGCCTCTGGGGTTTCCAGCGGTATTCGGCCTCCTTAAAGGTTGGCACCGCTTGGATACGAATCGCCCCTTGCGATGTTCGGTTCTTTGGAAGCACCGCAAAGCGCAGCCACTGCTCATGGCCGTTCGAGAGCACAAGATCGGTCGGATTTCGCTCCGAGAAATCCATGCCGGCAGTGTCGGCCCGTTCCCACTCAAGATCATGTGCCCAAACAAGTATCTGGTTCAGCAGGGCTTTCTCCCTCTCGAAACTGAGGTTCGGGACTTGGTCAAGCCAGTCGGGTAAAGCCATAAATAAAGTTTACAACAGGAACGCTCTGGCAAGGCACAAAGCCAAGATAACGAAGCGCCATACTTCTCTAACGAATGTCCAACCCCTCCGCCATCGTTCAAAAGCTTTGGAACTACTGCAACGTCCTCAGAGACGACGGCCTATCCTACGGCGACTACGTCGAGCAACTGACTTTCCTGCTCTTCCTCAAGATGGCACAGGAGCAAACCCAGCCGCCCTACGACCGACCCGCCGGTCGTCCCCGCCGAGGTTCGACTGGCCGACCCTTGTGGCAACTCGACGGCGAAGAGCTCGAACTCCATTACCGGCACGTCTTGGAGGAACTCGGGCAAGCGCGGGGCATGCTCGGGCTCATCTTCCGGAAGGCCCAGAACAAGATCCAAGACCCCGCCAAACTCCGGCGCCTCATCGTCGATCTCATCGACCGGGAGCATGGATGATGCCTCGACGCCGACGTCAAGGGCGACGCCTACGAAGGCCTGCTCAGAAGAACGCCGAAGACGTCAAGGGGGGGGCAGGCCAATACTTCACGCCACGGCCCCTCATCCCGGCCATCGTCGAGTGATGCGACCCAACCGGTGAGACGATCTGCGACCCGGCATGCGGCACCGGCGGGCTTCCTCCTCGCCGCCCACGAGTACATCGCAAGCACGACCCGTACCTCGACCAAGACCAGAAGCAAGCACCTCCGCAACGAGGCCCTCCGCGGCGTCGAGATCGTGGACGCGACGCCCGCCTCTGCGCCATGAACCTCCTCCTCCACGGCATCGGCGACGCCCGAGGGCCGACGCCCGGTCACCGGTGACGCGCCTCGCCGAAAGCACCCGGGCGACACTACGACATGGTGCTCACCAATCCGCCCTTCGGCAAGAAGCGCGATGACGTGATCGTCAACGAGCGACGGCGAGACCGAGCCGAAGATCTACGATCAGCCGCGACGACTTCTGGGCCACGACTCCAACAAGCAGCTCAACTTCGTCCAGCACATCACAGCCATGCTCAAGATCAACGGGCGGGCCGCGCGTCGTCGTCCCCGACAACGTGCTCTTCGAAGGCGGAGCCGGCGAGACCGTCCGCCGCAAGCTCCTCGAGCAGTCCGACGTCCACACCATCCTGCGCCTCCCGACCGGCATCTTCTACGCCCAGGGCGTCAAAGCCAACGTCTCTTCTTCGACCGCAAACCCGCCCGTGAAAGCCCTGGACCAAGACGCTCTGGATCTACGACTACCGCACCAACATAGCACTTCACGCTAGAAGACCAAGCCGCTCAAGCGCGGGACCTCGACGAGTTCGTCGCGTGCTATCACCCCGAGAACCGATCATGATCGAAAGCCGCAACCTGGTCCGAGAGAACCCCGAAGGCCGATGGCGATCGTACACCTACGAGAAATCATCGCCAGCGGGACAAAGCTGAACCTAGACATCTTCTGGCTCAAGAGACGAAGAGCCTAGAGGACGCGCAGAGAACCTGCCCGAACCCGACGTCCTGGCCGCCGAGATCATAGAGGACTTGCAATCGGCGCTGGAGATGTTCGCCGCAATCGCGGCCGACAGCAAAGCTGAAGCCCTGATATCGGAAACCGCCTGCCTAGGCTCCAAACTCCCTACCCCTCAACACCCAAGACTCAATACTTGGTCCTCTCTGGAACAAATGTCTACTAGTAGTTGTTAGCGTACAAAGGCAAAACAAAAAGCCTAAGAAAAACCCATGAGCCCAAAAAAAGAATGGAAGTGGAACGCACGCAAAGAGCTCGCAGCTCAACTGCTCGCCCAAGGCGAACTCAGCCACACGCAGATTTGCCAACAGATCCAGATCGCCCCCGCCACCCTTTACCGGTGGCAAGAATCCCCCGAGTTCAACGAACGCGTCGACAAGATCTTTCAACTCATTCGGCAGCATCTCTACCGAAATCGCTCGCCATATCCAGAGCCCGCGCCGAATGGCGCGAGCGGTTACTTGAGAGGGTCATAGGGGAGATCGACGACATGAGCGTGGGAGGATGGGCGAGCCACGAAAAGAAGACCCATCGCCGCCATAACGCTCGCCCTGCGCCTCCCAGGCCAGCGTGGACGCTCACAATAAGCAGAAAGAAATCGACGAAGCCAAAAATGGCCTAAAAGCCCCCTTCGACTCCCAGGAGCAGGCCGAATACGAGGCATCCCTCCTCCCATACTGGGCCGTCGCCGGCAAACAGGAAGTGGAGAGAAGGCAAGCGCAGGCCAACATTGAACCCGCCGAAGGAGCATGCCTCGAACTAGTCGAGGGCGCCCGCCCACAACCTGCTATAAGCCCTAGCCCGTCGAAGTGGCCAAGCGCCAGAAGGCGCAGCCCTAAGCAAGTCCAAAGAGAATTAAAAAAATGAGAATAAAAAAAAGCCCTCTGATTTACTCTCATTTACTCTCATTTTCAGACAGCCCATTCCCCTGCCCAAAAACCCCACAATCCCAACAAATCCTAAAGTCTAAAACCCAAAACCGACCGCCCCCGAAAGCCCATACTTACTCCGAGGCAATCCAATCCGAAAAGCAACGCTGCTCACCGTCATCGAGATACTCGAAGCCACCTACGAAACGCCGAACGACGTTCGGCGATTTGACCCGATGGAAGAGCTCGTGAGCTGCATTCTCAGCCAGCACACTAGCGACGCCAACAGCTTTCCCGCGTTTCACCGGCTCAGAGCCAAATACCCGAGCTGGGAAGGCATGGCCCAAGCCACCCAAGAAGAAATCGCGGATACCATCCGCGCGGCCGGCCTCGCCAATCAAAAAGCAAAGAGCATCAAGAGTTGCCTCAACGAAATAAAGGAAAAAAGAAAAACATACAACATCGATTTCCTGGCTGAAATGAAACCGAGAGAGGCAAGAGAATGGCTAGCGAACTGCCCGGCGTTGGCCCCAAAACCGCGTCCATCGTCCTTTGCTTCGCCTTCGGGATGGACGTTATTCCCGTCGATACCCACGTTTACCGGGTCGCTTGGCGGCTGGGAACTATCCCCGAGAAAACCGGCGAAGCCAAAGCCCACGATCTCCTTCAAGCCAAAACCCCGCCGGGCTATAGCTTCAGACTCCACATGGACTTCATCCAGCACGGTCGAGCCGTCTGCAAAGCCCCCTTGCCACGCTGCGAGGCATGTCAAATTACAAATTTGCAACTGGTTCAAGCGCAAAGGACCAGAGCACCGTCAAAAAGAGTTAAGATCAAGGCGTAGCCGTGGTGTTTCAGGACGAGGAAAGAGCAGAAAGGGCCAAGACTAGGCTCCAGAGTCTGACTCAACTCGATTTGAGCGGCTTCTGGCGGTCCGCTTTTGTCGATTGCCCGGATCCCGATCGCGCGCTCATCAACCTGGAGCGCTGGTTGAACGTCACCGCCAACCCCGGAACTCATTTGGTCCATCTTTCGGAGACGCCGCGTCTCGCGGCTCTGGTGGTCGATCTGCTGGGCGCAAGCCAATCGGTGGCGGACGGCCTTATCCAGAACCCGGAGCTCGTGAGCCTGGTCACCGATCCCGGCCAAATCGCGAGGCCGCCAACAAAACAGGAAATTGTAAAGGAGGGCCAAGGCCTCCTCGCCAATGCCCTCAGCTACGCCCACAAGCTGGATCGCCTGCGCTACTTGAAGCAGCGCTGGCGGTTGCCTATCGTGGTTAGCGATCTTGCCGGCGCTTCGGGCGCCGGACGAGGTGTGGCGCGCGATCTCCGACCTCGCGGATGCCATCGTGAGAATTGACCCTGGGGATGGTCTGGAAGGAATACACCGAGCAAAAGGGGCTTGCCCTTGAATGCCCGGTCACCGTGGTTGCCTTCGGCAAGCTCGGCGGGCAGGAACTCAACTACAGTTCGGATATCGACCTCGTGTACGTGCTCCAAGACGGCCTTGACGAAAAAGTCGAGCGTCATGCGTTTCGGTTCTGCGAGATGTTCAGCCGCGCGCTTTCGGACAACATGGGGCGCGGTTCTCTATACCGTGTGGATCTCAGGTTGAGGCCATTCGGCGGTGCCGGGCCCGTGGCGCCGTCCATGCGGGCCGTAGAAGCGTATTACCGCTCTCACGCGGAGCTCTGGGAAGCCCAGGCTCTCATTCGGTCCCGGCCGCTCTGTGGTCTGCCCGAGATCTGGCCGCGCTGGCAAACCCTCATAGAAGCGCACTGCTTCAAGAAATCAATAAGCGATTTCACCCTTGGCGTCCTGCTGGACACGCGCGACCGAATCGAAGAGCACGCGGATGTGGATGACTTGAAGCGAGGCCCCGGCGGCATCCGGGACGTGGAGTTCTTGGTGCAGATCATGCAGATGCTGCACGGCTATGTCCACGTCGAAGTGCGAGTCCCCTCGACTTTGGAAGCCTTAAAAGCCCTGACCCAAGTCGGAATTGTCGACAAAGATTCGGCCTCCGCTTTGTCCGAAGGCTACACGTTTCTGCGCCAGATGGAGCACCGCTGTCAGTTGGTCGATGACCAACAGACGCATGCCATACCGGCATCCCGAACGGGAAGGGAACACCTTGCCCGGTTGATGGGATACGCCGGCTGGCTGACTCTTGAAGGCGAGCTGGGTTTCCAGAGAAGAAGAATACGGGATATCTATGCCGCCGTCCTAAAAGGAGGCACGCCTGAATCAAGTCAGCGTGATGATGTTCTCGGGCGCCTAAGCCCCAGCATTCGAGTAGGAGTGGCTTCTTGGTTCGACAAGCTTCCTGAATGCGCCGAGTTTTACCGAAGTCTCAAGGAAAACGGAGGCAGCTTGGAGCGCGCGGTGGCCATTGCGGCCTATGCACCCACCCTTCTATCGAAACTCGCCGATGATCTCGGGGTTACCGAGGCCGTGCTTAGCGGTGAGATCGAAGAACCGGCAGTTCTGAACCTGCCTGCCTACCGGCCCGGCCGCCCCGAAGAGTTTGCCGCCGCCGCGCAAACCATTTGGCTGCACCGAGTTGCTGCCTGGACCCTCGATAGCTCCCAAGACCTCGGACCAATCCTTACTGAGCTTTACGATGCGCTGGTTTCCAATATAGCCAAGTCTGCAGGCGCAACGTTCGATGTTATCGCCCTCGGCAGCTATGGCCTTACGGATCCCGGAGTGGATTCGGACTTGGACCTACTGTTGCTCGTGGGAGACGATGTTCCTCAAGACCAGGCCGAAGTCCAGGCTGAGATCTTTCTTGCCGCCATGAATGGCCTCAAGCGCTACGGCTGGCGGAATGACGTCGACCTGAGACTGCGCCCGGAAGGCGGCCAAGGATTGCCGTTTCGCAGCCACCAAGGTTTGCGAACCTACGAACTTGAGCGTATGGAGATGTGGGAACGCTTCGCGCTTGGCCAAGCACGCCCCGTTTACGGGAATCCCTACTCGTGTGCCTTGGCCCAGCGAGTCGCGTACGCGATGCCTCTAACTCCTGAGAACTTGCAAGAGCTAGTGACCATGAAGAGGAGAATCGAGACCGAGCGCGTCCAGCCGCAGTATTTCAAGCGAGATGTCAAACTCGGCTACGGCGGACTCAGCGATATCGAATGGCTTGTTCATTTGTTTGAAATGCGTTACCCAACCGCCTTGGAAACGGGGAAACATGTTACGGAAGGGGACCGCATCAGGCGCATGGCCCAGGCGCAGCTCATCAATGCCGTCGAACGCGATCAACTCGTTTATGCGCGGACCCATCACCTGCGGGTCCGCAACTTTTTGTCATTGCTCGGGTTCACGCCGGATGTCTTGCCCGAGAACCCGGACAAACTGGAACGGATCGCGGGCGCGATGGGGCTAAAATCGGGCTACGAGTTCCAAAAGCTTCATGCAACGATCATAGAAAGCGTCCGCGCGATTTATCTCGAAGGGTTGGAGCGTCTCGGAGTTTAAATGCAGTTGGTCGCACTTTTCATCGGCGCTTATATCGTGGGGGGAGTGCCTTTCGGCTACCTGGTCGCCAAGGCCAAGGGCGTAGACATCATGAACGCCGGCAGCGGCAACATCGGCGCCACGAACGTGATGCGCGTGCTTGGCCGTGGCCTGGGAACCCTCGTCTTTGTCCTCGACGTCCTCAAAGGCTTTGCACCCGCCCTTATCGCCTATATGCTGGTGCGGCACGCTTGGCCGTGGAGCAAAGAAAATCCTTCCGCTGCCAGCAGCGCCGAACTCCAGGCCCTTGTTGTTGGGCTTGGCGC
Source organism: uncultured archaeon (assembly GCA_963829965.1). Classification (GTDB taxonomy): domain Bacteria; phylum Armatimonadota; class Fimbriimonadia; order Fimbriimonadales; family Fimbriimonadaceae; genus DASXZH01. Next base: position 52,604 of record CAWHLK010000056.1, read on the forward strand.
GGTTGCCGGCCATTGCGCCTCGCCATTTTTACGGTTCAAAGGCGGCAAGGGCGTGTCCACCGCTCTGGGAGTTTTGTTCGGGGCTTCGCCGCTGGTGGCCCTTTCTGCCCTGGGCCTGTGGAGTGTTATTTTCGGGATTTCCGGTTATGCGAGCCTGTCTTCAGTCATCGCCGCCATCGCTCTGGTGCCTCTGGGCCTTCTCTTTCACGTTCAGCCGATTCTGCTCCTCACCTTCGGCGCTTTATGCCTCTTCGTCGTGTACCGGCACCGAGCGAACCTCTTGAAGACTTAAGAATGGAACCGAACCAAGTTTTCGGACGAAACGGACAGCGGAGGCCCGCGCCGAGAAGCCGAAGGCAGGTCTAAACTTATTGACAGCGGTTCTCTTTTTGCTTGCCGGGTCGGGCATGATGTTGGGGGCGCTGTCGACTTTGGTTAAATGATCAGCATTCCCGCAACCGAGCTCAACATTGGGTTGGCTGCGGGCTGTCTTATCTGGATTCCTATCAGCATTGGCCTCGTGGCGATGATCGGCTGGATGATCCAAGGTGAAGTTGACGTGGCCTTCGGGATCATCTGCGTGATCGTGCTCATGACCATGGGCGGCCTGGCGTTGGTCGCCCCGAATCAGAAGATGGCGCCCTACCTGCTGATCGCCGCCCTTTCTCTCGTCGTCTTGTTTCCCATGGTCAGGTCTCATAAAGAAAAGCTCGAGCTTGCAAAGATCGACTTGGATCAGCTTGAGAAAGCTTACGACGAGCTGAAAATGAATCGCCTGAACGTGGGCGCGCGGTTCCGGATCGCGAAGCTCCTGCACGCCAGGGGGATTGTGGATCAGGCGATTGTTCTTGCCGAAGAATCGCTGAAGAACGTGCCGCGCGGAGTTTTTGAAGAGGAGGCGCAAGCGCTCAAGAAGTGGAAGCGGCACCCCGTTCCTCAGCCGGTTCCCGGAGTTAACTGTCTGATGTGCGGACACAAAAACAAAGCGGGCACCACATTTTGTCAAAATTGCAACGGGCCGGTTTTGCTGTACTACGCGAAGGGTCAATGGATCCATCCGAACCTGCTCAAACGGGTTTTGCTCATCTGGATGGCTCTCATTGTCCCGCTCCTTGGAATACCGATTTCTCGAGAACTGCTCGATCCGAATAAAAGCGTGATAATCTCCGTCTTCCTGTTAGGTATTTCTGCTGTGCTGGTGGTGATCGCCGTTATGGGCTTCAAGGACGCGAACGCTTGAAGCTGGACCGATATGTGATTCGCGAACTGATCGTGCCGTTTGTGATCGGCACGGTCGCGGTCGCGCTTATGTTTCAGGCGAACCTGCTCATCGCCGTTTTTAAGACCTATTCCATTTCGAATCTCCGCTTGACCGCAATCCTGCAGCTTGTTCTGTACAAGACTCCCTTCTTTGCTAACATGACTCTGCCGGTGGGTACCGCGCTGGCAACTTCCTTGGCATTCTCTCGTTTGGTTCGGGAATCCGAACTCACCGCAATGCGTGCGGCAGGGGCTTCGATTCTCCGTATCATGCTGCCGATCTCCATCTTTGGGGTCTTCGTGGGCATCGGCAACTACTACATTGCCGAGTGGGTGATGCCGCGGTCGGAGCACGCGGCGACGGCTTTGGGCAACAAGATCGCGGCTATCGGGGGCGCGCCGGAATTCGCCTCGAACATCACCCAGACGATAGGGAAGTACACGGTAAAGTTAGGCAACGTCTACCGCCAGCCGGACGGCACCCTTCAACTGAACGACGCGCAGTTGATCGAGGCGCCCGAACCTTACGAAATGCGTGTCTATCTCGCGAAGTCAGGAACTTACGACGCGGGCGTCTGGACATTTCCGGACGCCGCGGTATGGGATTTTTCAGTACCGAATCTCAAGGATTACAAGCTCAACACGTTTAACGTCCGCACCCTCAAGATCAACGAACAAATCAACATCAACGACATTTACAACCAGCCCGCCCCCACCGAAGAAACCGCGGGCGAGCTTCTCAAAACGATCAAGGAAGCAAAGGCGCAACGGCAGAACGTGGCGATGTTGGAAGTCTCCTACTACGAGCGCTTCAGTGTGCCCGCCGCCTGTTACGTGTTCGCCATTGTGGGGCCGGTTTTTGTGATCTGGCTCGGGCGGGGAGGCGGCTTTGCGGGCGTGCTCCTGAGTTTGATCATGGTCATGCTCTACTACAACGTTTATGTGATTTCGACTGAGATCCTGGGACGTCTGAGTTGGGTAAGCCCGGTTGTTGCCGCCTGGCTGCCGGATGTGCTGTTCTTGGGGGCCGCGTTGTATGGACTGAGGAGACTTGAATGAGCCTGCGGAACGTAACGTGCCGCATTCTGCCCAGCCTGTCTTTGTGCGCGGCCGCCTGTGTTGTTCACGCTCAAGCCAGCCTGAACACTGCTCTGGGGTCCCTGACGTACGCCTTGCAAAAGCAGGGAATGAGCGGAGCCGCCGCAACACCTCAGAATCCTCGCGAGCCTTCCGGATTTCCGCCGCTTCCAAGCAAGGATGATTCCCCGCTTCCTCCTCCAAGGGATTACGGAGCGGACGAGAAGTTTCATGCGGGTCATAAAATCCGGAACTTCCGACAACGAGGGGAGCCACGTTCACATGGAAGGCGGATTTCAGATTCGCTTTCGAGGCTACGACGTTTTTGGCGACACGATAGACGGAGACCGAGAAACCGAGATCTACACCGCAAGCGGACATGTTCGCCTCGTAGGCACGGATCAAACCGTTACCGGCACAAGGTCACGATCAATTTCCACGACAGCACCTACAAGGCGTACAACGGCTATATCGATTTCAAGCCGAGCTTCTTTCCGCTTGGGACGGTCTTGGACGACGTTTATGTGAATGGCGATGAGTCGGACGGCAGCCAGCGGGAGATGTTTGGCAAGCAGATCACGATCACGACTTGCAACTTGCCGGAGCCGCATTTTTACTTCGTCGCCCGGAACGCCGACTTGCGCCCCGGCAAACGGCTGATCATGCGTCATGTGACGCTCTATGTCCTCAAGAAGCGGACTTCACGATTCGCGCAATCTCCGATTCCCCTGGATTCCCAAAAGAACCACATTACGCCTGAAGTTGGTGATTACCCGGTCGCGGGCTACTACATCAAGACCTGGATCCCGATCCCGGTGCACGAAAAATAATCAAACTTTAACCGCCAAGACTCTGACGAATACTCAAGCTTGGAACCGGTGTTGGGCGGAATACGATTACGCCAACAAGCTGATGAACGGCATCATCGACCTCTACGCGATCGTAGGCAAATCGAACGAACAGGATGCGATGATCGAGCACACGGAGAAGTTTGGCAAGTCCACGCTGAACCTCAATGTAAGCTATGCGAACAACGATTATCTCCAATCGCCCGGGACGCAACTGGAAACCCTCCAAGCCCAGTTCACCTCGCCCCAGACCAACGGATCCTACGATTCGGCTGCATTCAACCTGAATCACAACTCCGGTCTCGGCGAAACTTCCAGTCAAGGAAACGGCCACGTTGACGGATTCGAGAAATCTGGAACCCCCGGCTTGAAGCAACCTCACGCTCGGCTATTCGGCAGGAACAGTTCGGTCGGAGGTTTTGACAATTCCAGTTACGATTCCCAACTGTTCAATATTCAGTTTGAGGCGGACCAAGATCTCAAACGGGCGACCGCCGAACTCCAGTATCTGGACAACATCCCAATCGGCTCCGGCGCGAGCACGATCTATGGGATACTGGAGGACGAGGCGCCGGTTATCACGGTTAGAAGCGATTCGTATAAGCTATTAGGCCAGAACCTTGGAAATAAGTATCAGTTTCAGACCGATTTTTCAGCCGGAACTACGGCGCGCCGTCCTTGCTTGGGACGGGTATGGATGGACTTCTGGCGCACTGCATTTGACTTCACGTACACGAAGCCGGATGATGCGGAGAAAAAGTTCGACTACAGCGGCGACCGAATTTTCCAAAGGCCGCGTATAGCGACGACACCGCTGAATATGTACAAGGCACTGATCTTAACTCCCGATACAATTTGGGTTTCGATACCGCCTTTGATCTCCACTACAGCTACCTGGAACAGCACGGCTTCTCGCCGTTACCCCAGGATGTGACCGGGCAGACGAACCTTCTAACCGGAGACATCAGCTACCGGCCTTGGTGGTCCTCTTCTCGCTTGCCGCCCAGACGGGCTACGACTTCATGGGCTACCAGGAGGGCGTCAACGGATGGCAGAGCTTGGGGATCGGACAGCGGAATGGTCCCGCTGAACAACCTTCAGTTTCGCACCCTTGCAACCTACGGATCAACGTTGGGGCAGTTGAGCACCATCCAATGGGACATGGCATTCAAGCCGGGCTCTACCTTTATCAGCGCCGGATTTCGCTATGACGCCATGGAGCACACAATCGGTGAGTGGGACATGTTCATCGACGCGCTGAAGTGGGGAAGATTGAAGGTTAGTCTGGTGCTCGACTATGACGGTTACGCACACACTTTCACTGCCGACCATTTTTCGATCACCTACGACCTTCACTGCGCCGAGGCCATTTTGCAGGTGCTGGACAACCCGACCGGCTTTCAGCCCGGTCCCCAAATCGCCTTCTTCTTACGGCTAAAAGCGTTCCCGTTCAACACGCCGTTTGGCACGGGAACAAGCGGACAAGCGGTAGGCGCAGGCTTCGGCCGGACAACCTTCTAACTGCTCGCACTGCCGTAGTGGCCGAGCGCGAAGTTCCAGAACCATCGGGAGACGACGACGCTCAACAGGGCCCACCCGACCCCTAGCCCAAGCATTGGGGGATCGAAGCGAGTAACCAATTGCCGCGCGGGAATGGTGGCCACAAAACCAAGTGGCACGATGAATGTAAAGAATCTTTGCATTCCAAAGTTATATATATCGATCGGATAGCGCGCGACCTGCATAACCGAGTCTCCCAGCACCCAGAGATTGTCGACGCGAACGAGCCAGATGCCGGTCGTCATGAGGACCAGATAGAAGGAGTAAAAAATGGCAAGCGAGGCAAACACCAACGTAACATAAGCCAGCCATTGCAGCGAATCCGGGTGCTTTCCCGCAGTAACGATTCCATAACCGACCATCACGCACCCGGCGACCAAGGTTCCCACCTGGTCGAAGTTGAACTTCCTTGTCGAAACCCAAAATTGCGTGTCAACCGGCCGCGTAATCACAAAATCAAGGGTTCCCTGGCGCACTTGTTGGGGAATCTCTTGAAGAGATAGGAAAAACGCGCTAATCAACGCATTCATGAGAAAGCAAGTGGCGGCAAGAATGAAAGCATCGCCCTTCGTCCACCCGGCAACCGTGTTGGTGTTCCGGTAGATCACAAGCAGGATCATCACGAAGAACACGGTCCAAACCAGGTTCTGGGCAACTTTGGCAAAGAAGTTTGCACGAAACTCCAATTCCCGGGCGAAGGAGCTGACAAAGAACGTTCGATAGATTCGCCAATATCGCGCCATGCTTGAGAGATTCTACATCGCGAGGGGCGTGAACTGTAAACTGTGAACAGTGAACTAGGGGGAGCGAGTAGAGGGCAAAACCTTCCGATCTGTCGGTTCACGGTTCTCGGTTCACAATTCACCAGCAACATGGAATGGCATCTGGCTCTCACAATTGGCGCGGCGTTTTTCACGATCCTTGGGTTTCTGATGGATTTGCAGTCGCTCGTGGGAGGAAATTCAGCGCCTGCGTAAGGGGCGGGCACCACGACCGCTGTATCTGTGGCCCTTGGTTGCCTACTTGTTGGCGGCGCTGACTTACGACGGGCCTTTGCCCTTTCGCGCCGAGGCCTTTGGCATGGGTGTGATCTTTCATTTGGCCGCAACGATGGGGCTTCGTCCTTTTGGCCGGCGCTGGAAGAATCGGGATTCTTCATAATTGCTCAGATGGCGCAGCTCTATCTTGGACTTTCCGGCTATTCCTACAAGCCCTGGCAGGGCGAGGGGCGGTTCTATCCCCCTGAAATCAAGCAGAGAGACTTCTTGAAGTTCTATTGCGAGCGTTACCCGGCGGTGGAAATGGACGGAACGTGGTATCGCATGCCCTCGGAATCGGCAGTTCAGGTTTGGCTCAACGGATCCCCCGATTCGTTTCGATACTCGTTCAAGGCGCATCGAGACATCACCCATATGGGCCGGCTCAAGGCGGACAGATTGCCGAGCCTGAAATTCATGGTCGAGAGGCTGGAGCCTCTAAAGAAAGCGGGGAAGTTGGCGGCAGTTTTCATGCAGCTCCCACCGAACTTCAAGAAGAACGAGGAGCGCCTGCGGGAGTTTTGTGCGGGCCTCCCAGCCGGTTATCCGTACGCTATCGAGTTTAGGAATGAAACCTGGTTCTGTCCCGAGGTTGAGACGATTCTAAGCGAGTTCGGCGTGGCCTGGGTTGGATGGGACACGGACGAAGTGGCCGGCCAACGTCGTGACACAGGGGCGTTTCTGTACACGAGAATGCGTCGCGAGGCCTATACGGATGAGCAGTTGAAGGATTGGGTAGCTTATTTCCAATCTGCGATTGAAAAGGGCAAGGATTGCTATGTGTTCTTCAAGCACGAGGATGAAGGCTCTCCTTGGCTCGATGCGGAACGGTTGCGGAACATGATGAAGTAGCCCCGAAGGGGGAGAACTCCTTAGGCTACGGTGCAGCGAGACGCCGTTAGGCAATATGCGAAGCCCTAGGTGAAGCGCAGCAGTTCCAGAGCGCTGAAAGCGCGACTAGACGCCAAGACGTTCTTCCAATCGATACGAATCCTCGCACTCTGCGTCATTCTGGCCGCGCTTTCAGCGCTCAATTTGAGATTAGGCTTACCTAGGGTTGCGTTTGTCGCCCTGTGGCGACTGCACTCCACCCTAGGCTAAAGTGTTCTCGCCCCCTTGGGCTGCTTGGGCTTCGCCTCAACCCTCTTCAACGATCGCATCCGCTTCAATCTCGACAAGCATCTTCGGCGAAATCAGCTTGCTGATTTCGATCATGGAGGTCGCCGGCCGGATCTCGCCGAAAAACTCGCCGTGCGCCCGCCCAATCTCTTCCCAATCGGCGATGTTGGTCACGAACATTCTCGTTCTTATAACATCCGAAAGGTTTCCGCCAAGCGCTTGCAGCGCCTTCTCGATATTTCGGATGACTTGAACCGTTTGCTCATAGGGAGTGTCGCCAATAACCTCGCCGTTCTCATCCGTAGCTGTCGTTCCCGTAACGGCAATGAAGCTCCCGACTCTAACCGCTCTGGAATAGCCAACAATCGGCTCCCAGGGAGTGTTTGTTGAGTAGCTCTGGCGGGGCATAGAACCAATTATGGCTAGTCAGTCCGCGTAGATATCGAAGCCTTGTAGACCGTGGCCCTCGATATCAAAATCCACTCTCCAAGTGGTGAAGTGATTATTATCCTTATTTTGGGGAGCCTTTGAATAGCGAACTTGACCGGAAACAATAACCGAGTCTTTTGGAGAAAGCTTAATGTTGAGAGTTTGCTCGATCTGGCTGCGGCTCATTCCTGGCCTAAGCTTTTCCAATATCCCGGGCTTGTTGGAGTTGACCCTGATTGAAGGCCCTTTGGATTTTGAATCGAACTGGACACTTAAGCAGTCAATAATCTCCTCACTCCGGGCATTGAAGTCGAAGCCGTCAGCATCAAGGCACAGATGATGCGCGCCATCGTACCAGTTACGGCCGCTATCCGAATGGCCCCCAACGTGGACCGCTCCCTTTCCAAACCTACGTTCGAACTGTTGGACGGTCGTTAATCCAACTGTAATCCCGTCCGCAGTTGCCAACCCAGGTGGCATGATCTTCACCGGTCGCTGCAATGCGCAAGTTAGAGCGAGAGCGGTGAACATGATTACTTCTTTTCAGAAGCAGATGTCTGCGCTCGAACGATCTGATCCGCCAGCTGAACAACGGTCGATTCGCTCGTCTTTCGCAGTTGATCCAACAGCGTATCCACGCCCTTCTCATCCAGCGGCCCAATGTATTGGTCTCCAACCTGCACAACCGGAGCGCGGTCGCAGGCGTCTAAGCATTCCACCTCTTCCAGCGTAAACATGCCGTCTTCCGTGGTCTCGCCGTTGCCAATACCCAGCTTCTTCTGCAGATAGGCATAGAGAGGATAAGCGCCGCAAACCTGGCAGGCGATGCATGTGCAGACCTCGATCTTGTGCTTGCCCGGCTTATGGGCGGTGTTGTACATCGTGTAGAAAGTCGCCACGCCTTCGATTTCCGCGTAGCTGCGCTTAAGACGAATCGCCACCTCGGCGATGGCCTCGCCACTCAGATGGCCACCATACTCGCGCTGGGCGATCCACAGAGCGGGCAGAATGCATGCCTTGAGGTTTGGATAGTGGGTCTTCAGGGCCTCAAGCTCGGCAATGGCCGAGTCTGAGAACCGCATGATGACATCTGTGGGCTTCGGAGGGCCGGGCCTGCGTGCGCCAAGTTGAATCAGGTCGGACACTTGTTCTTTATACCTACCTATCGATCTCGCCCAAGACAATGTCGATCGACCCGATGATGGCGATGAGGTCGGCGATTAGCCGGCCCTCAGCCAAGATCTCCAATGATTTTAGATTCATGAGGCTGGGCGGGCGCTCATGCCAGCGGTAGGGCATGTTGGTGCCGTTGCTGATCACGTAGAAACCCAGTTCGCCTTTGGGCCCTTCCACCGCCGCATAGGCTTCGCCTACAGGCGCGTGATAGCCTTCGGTGTAGAGCTTGAAGTGATGGATGAGCGATTCCATCGAAGTGTCAAGCTCAGCACGCGGCGGCGGAGCTATCTTCCGGTCGGAAGTGCTCCACGGCCCTTCGGGCAAGCCGTCGATCGCCTGTTGGAGGATTCTGCAGCTCTCCTTCATTTCGGCGATGCGCACCAGGAAGCGGTCATAAACGTCGCCCTTGGTGCCAACCGGCACCTGGAAGTCGAACTCTTCATAGCAGGAATAAGGGTTGCTCTTGCGCAGGTCCCAGGCCACGCCGCTGCCGCGGGCGATGGGGCCTGAGCAGCCAAGCTCCAAGGTTTGCTTGCCGGTCATGATGCCCACGTCGAAGGTGCGCTCCTTCCAAATCGGATTCTCAACTAACAGGCCTTCGACGATCTCTAGTTCGCCGGGAAACTCGGCGAGAAAGTCCGCAGCTTGGCCTCGAAACCTTCCGGCATGTCCCCTCTTAGGCCGCCGGGGACGATCCAACTCGGCATCATGCGCACGCCGCTGAACATCTCGAACATGTCGAGAATGTATTCGCGCTGCTGGAAAATGTAGAAAAACGGCGTCATCGCGCCCAAGTCCAAACCGTGGGTGCCCAGCCAAACCGCGTGGGAGGCGATGCGGCTGAGTTCGGCAAGAATGACCCGCAGGTACGAGCCGCGCCGGGGGATCTCGCAGCCAAGCAGCTGTTCCACCGCCAAAGCGTGGGCAAGGTTGTTGCCGTTTGCGTTGAGATAGTCCATGCGGTCGGTCATCACCACGCACTTGTGATACTGCTGATACTCGGCCTCTTTTTCCATGCCCGTGTGCAGGTAGCCGATAACGCACTTGCACTGGACAATAACCTCGCCTTCCAACTCGCAGATGAGCCGAAGCACTCCATGGGTGGAAGGGTGCTGAGGGCCGATATTGACGACCATGGTGTCTTCGCCGACACGCTCAAACACCGTTTCGGTGGTGGGCATAAAAACGCTGGTGGTGGCGTCGCTCATCTTCCGCTCACGTTCTCCGAACCGGTCTTGCCCTCAAAGCTTTCGCCCGCGTGTGGTTTGGACATGTCTTCCACCGCGGGGCCCCGCGAGCCTCTGTCGAAAAGAACGTCCTCGCCGCCAAGCGGATATTCCTTGCGGAGCGGGTAGCCCGACCAGTCGTCCGGTAAAAGAAAGCGCATCGTCTGCTCGTTGCCCTCGAAAACCACGCCAAACAAATCGTTGATCTCCCGCTCCGGATATTCCGCGCCGAGAAATACGTTCTTGCAGGTGGGGACCTTCTCACCATCATCCACTGCGATCTTCACAAAGATCCGCGAACGGTTCTTGATCGACATTAGGTTGTATACAACCTCAAAGCGCCCGTTAAGGTCGCGCTCGTGCTCCCAGGTGCTGTAGTCTACGCCCAGGCATTCGCTGAAGTAGCAGTAATCGAGGTCGGGGTCGTCTTTTAGAAACTGCAAAACTTCGGGAATGATCTGGCGCTTCACACAGAGAAAGAGATCGTCACGAAACACCTTGACTTTGAGCAGGTCGTCGCCGAATTTCGCCTTGACCTTTTTGACTTCCGGCCTGTCGGTTGCTGCCGTCATTAGGCGGCCACCGTACCGGGCTCTGGTGCGGCGGCAAGCTCCGCGGCTGCTTCGGACTCATCCATCAGCTTTGCGCCGATGTCTCCGGCGTCCCAGTTCATGGCTCCTACGCGAAGCATGTAGAGGTAGCCAAGAACCCAGGTGACCATGTAGAGGGCGACCTCCGCATAGGAAAACCGGCGAAATGCGGGTTCGGCGTCCTTGAACACGGTCATCCAACTCCAGAGGAAAACCACCTCGATGTCGAAGAGGATGAACATGATCGCCACCAGATAGAACTGGATGGGGAAGCGTTCTCTCGCGCTGCCCTCGGGGGTGACGCCGCATTCGTAGGGTGAACTCTTGTAGCGGGTGGTTTTCTTCGGCCCCAGGAGCCAACTTCCGACCACCATCACGCCGCTGATAATCGCGGCAAGAATCACCAGGATAAGGATGCCTATATATTGGCCCGGCATAGATGCGAGTTTACCGGACGGGAGGGTTCGTGCTGATAACTTGATTGTGGAGTTCGCGCAGCTTCCGGAGGTTTTCCAAAGTTTGTTCCTTCGTTGGCGGCGGTAGGTTTGGTCGATCCTCCATGTCACTTCCAAAATATCCCCTTGGGTCGACTCCTTTGAATTCGCGACGCCAATAGCTCAAGTACATTCGATCTTCGGGCCAAGGATCACAATTGATATCGGGCCGCATTCCAAAAGTGAAGGTCTTGCCATCCTCCATGTAGAAAACGAACCTGTCCATAGAGCCGTGATACCAACCTTCACGATACTTTCGGTTCTGCATGAACGCGTGTCGGATCGAAGAGATTTCGCGGCGCGAAGTGATTTCCATTTCCCTATGCCTGAACCGCTTCCCATCGCGATTCGTCGAGTCCCAGGACTCGTCAAAGTCGATGCCCACCCTTGTGACCTTGTCCAGATCTATCCGGGCCGCCTTATCACCGATGATCCAGTAGGTCGGCGGATCCATAAAGCCGCCAACAGGATCCCATGGATTCGGGCTTTGCCGGACCGGCATCGGGTCCGCGGCTTCCTGCCGTGCGATGACCGCCTTGTGCCCTTCCGGCCGAGTCTGAACGCATGATTGAAGGCAGATCCCGAGAATTATTGAAGCCGGAATACGCCAATGTTTTAGAGGCACGGTCGCGTTCTCACTATACCTCAACATTTTAACATTGCGGTTTTAGGATTGGGGAGGAAGAGGAGCACGCTCTACCCGGCGCGAATACCATCCTTCCCGACGAATATCCGCTTCATGTCCGATTGTAACCGCCCTAACGGCTCTGCGTGGGCTGGATCAAAATCCTCCATGCGAGGCCAACTGAATTAAAATGGCATGTGGTCAAGCGCAGGTTTTACGATAAATTTCGCCCTTCTGGTCTTCGGAGGAAGGTTGGCGTCCTACTGAACCCACTAAAGCCCTCACGCCGGTTTTCTTGCTAGTTAGTTAACTCACGTAAAGCTCCCGATAATTTAAGGTCGCTTAACTGCGAAAGGGGTGCCGCGTGTTTCAAATTCGAAGAAGAGGATTGAGCGCAATCTTGGTGGTAGCGGCATGCTTGAGCCAAGCTCATTCCCAAACGAGGATCTCGCCGCATCCAGGAACGGCGTTCGTCGAAAATAGGGGCCAGTGGGACGCGCAAGTGCATTTTCTTGCGAGAACCGGCGGCCTGAACCTTTGGCTAACCGATGGAGGTTTGGTGATGGACTATCACAAGTTTGTGCCAAACACTCGGGGGGCTGTGGCCCCATCCCAAAGAGTTGGCCTTGCTTCGAAATCTGCAGGCGTCACCTACGGAGACGTGGTTAAGATCGCGCTGGAACATGCCCAGCCAACGGCGGTCACTGGCCAAAGCAGGCTGCAAGGCGATGAGAACTATTTCATCGGAAACAATCCAAGCCGCTGGGCGAGCGGGGCTCACCGCTATCAAGAGGCTAGATATGAGAACCCGTACCCCGGCATCGCGGTCCGCCTTTACTTCGATCAAAATAAGCCGAGATACGACATCGTGGTACAGCCAGGCGCGGACCCCAGCCAGGTTGCCTTCAAGATCGAGGGTGCAGAAAACGCGAAAATCAACGACAACGGCAGCCTGGAACTTCAGACCCCGTACGGGACCATTGAGGAGCAGGGCCTCGTGGCATATCAAGTCCAAAACCGCACAAAAACCCAGATCGCATGCCGCATGTCGCTGGAAGGAAATCACCTACGGTTCGATCCTGGACAATACGACCCCAGCAAACCGCTCGTCATCGATCCTCTTATCTTCTCCACGAATTTGAGCGGTTCGGAGGTCGACGATATCTACGCCATGAAACGGGACAAGTCCGGAAATATTATAGTCGCCGGAGGATGCACTTCGGCGAACTTCCCAGTTACCGTTGGCGCTTACCAAACAACGACAATTAGCCCGGCCGCCTTCGTGTCGAAGCTGGATTCGACATGTTCTCACCTCTTGGCGAGCACCCGGCTCGGCGGAACAGGCTTTACTTCCGCGAGCGCTCTCACCCTGGACTCAGAAGGCAACCCAATGATCACCGGAACAACCGAAGCCTCAAATTTCCCGACCACGGCTGGGGCTTTCCAGACAAAGAACGAAGGAGACAACTGCGCCTTCGTCGCCAAGTTGAGCGCAGACGGTACCCAGCTCCTGATGAGCACTCTGCTCGGTGGCAGCACTTCGGCTGCCAACTATCCGTTGACCTACGGCAATGCACTGGCTTTGGACGCTTCCGGCAACCCAGTGGTTGCCGGCCAAACCTATGCGAGCAACTTCCCAACCACCACCGGCGCCTATCAAAAGAGCCTGAAATGCCTGGGTGGAAATGCCTTTATCTCCAAATTGAGCGCGGACGGTACCCAGCTCTTGGCGAGCACGCTTCTAGGCGGCGTTGGCATTGTCGATAGCGACGCGCGAGCAGGCCATCTGGGCGAATCAGCGTTCGGTGTGGCCGTCGACAGTCTTGGCAATTTCGTTTTGACCGGGCAAACCTATTCGACGGACTTTCCGGTCACTGCGGGCGCTTACAAGACAACAAAGACGCCAAATGCCGCACAAACCGGATTTGTGGCCAAACTTAGCCCGGATTGCACCACGCTTTTGGCGAGCACCTATTTGGGCGGAAGTGGCCAGCACTTTTGGGTATCTGGCACCTTCGGCGATACTCCTTACGCGTTGGCCCTGGATAGCGCGAACAATCCGGTGGTTGTTGGGTCCACCTATTCGCTAGATTTCCCTACGACGACGGGCGCATTTCAGACTACCAATCACTCAACCTATTACAACGCATTCGTTTCCAAGATCAGCTCGGATTTCACCTCTCTCTTGGCGAGCACTTATCTCGGCGGGTCCGGGACTACTGGGGTGGATTTTTACACCGGCGATCAGGCGATGGCCGTTCTCGTGGATTCGGAAGACAACCCAGTCGTCGCGGGTTACACTGACTCAAAAGACTTTCCGGCGACGGCTAATGCCTTTCAAACGGTCAATAACGGGGGCTCGACCTTTGTTTGCAAGTTCAACCCCCTGGAGACCCAATTGGTGTTTAGCGGATTCTTAGGCTCTGGGGGCGGCGCGAACAGCGTTGCCTTGGACCTGGTGGGTAACCCGATAATTGCCGGTGTTGGCGATGTTCCTATTACGGCTCAAGCCTACGAACAGGCAGCGCCTGGAGTGGATAGCTTCATTTCTGACCTGTCTTTCCCGTCCCTGTATCTAAATGCTGCTCCTGATTCCGTGGTGGGCGGAACGCCTGTCGCCGGAACAGTTGGCCTCATGACCGCAGCCGGAAGTCCGCGTGCCGTGATCTCGCTGAGTTCCAATAACTCGGCGGTGGTTGTGCCCGCAACGGTCGAAATACTCGCCGGCACGAAAACAGTCACGTTCCCTATTAGAACGAAGCCGGTGGGCGGCCCAGTTACGGCAACGATTACCGCAACCGATGGCGCCCAGCGGACATTCGATGAGTTGCCTCTTTCGCCTGCAACACTCGCAAGCTTCACCATTCTTAGCCGAGATGTGGTTGGGGGTGAGAGGATTATGGGAGAAGTCGGTTTGACAAGCGAGGCAGGAGCCGCCGGAGACGTGGTGAAGCTCTCGTACAGCCCTGCGGGCCTTGCGACAATGCCTTCATTCGTTACCGTTCCACCTGGGGGAACCTACGCAGAGTTTCCAATCCAGACGGTATATGATCCTGGTAGTTGCGTGACTCTCACAGCTCAGTTCGGGAGTGTCACAAAGACCACTTCCTTCATTTTGGATGGTTGCTATCCCATTAGCATGACAATTACACCGTCAATCGTGAAGGGAGGCTCCCCTGTAGAAGTTCTTCTACGATGCATCAGCCTGGCGCCTGAATCAGGCATATGGGTCTACCTTAACTGGACTGCACCATTGAGCGTTCCAGATTATGTGACCGTTCCTTCAGGCGCTTCCAAGTTTCATTTCCAGATCAAAACGCCCGTTGTCAAGAAGAATACAACCGTGTCCTTGACGGCGAATGGCGGCATAACGCAGACGTTTACCATCACACCGTGATTCCTGGTGTTGTCGACAGCGGGGCCGCTATAAGTACGTTGATGTCCAGCTAGGCTGACTCGTTAGGCGGTGAGCTAAGGCCTAACTGCTAAAATGTCTTGTGGTTAATGAGGGGCAGTTCAACATCTTGCCCTTTCAGGGCTCCCGGAGGAAACCTGGCGGCACACCCAGGCCTCAGCTTTTCTGCCTTCGCTTCGCTGCGGCAGGCGCGCTTCAACCTGGGCTATAACATTTCGGCCCTTTGGGCCTCTCCGGAAGGGAACCCTCCTTTTAGAAATGCGGTTTGGAAGCGGTAAGGATTCAGCCTTGCTGTTCGGGCCTTTGGGAATGTGCAGATCGATCATCAGCAACCTATGCGACTCGGTAAATAGGCACGGAATCTCTTGGACCCACCATTTGTGAATCGATATTTGTTTTCGTCCTGCGGGCTGTTCTATGCTCTTTTCCGGGTCTCAACACCTAACACCCAATACTCAACACTAATCCTTATCCGAACGATGCCCTCCTTTCCCACTCTCATCGATCCGCTTTTGACCGGCCATGACCTGACATATGAGCAGGCGATGGACTTGATGCGCTACATGACCGGCGGGGAAGCGACCGAAGCGCAAATCGGGGCAGCAATGGCGGCGCTTCGGGTGAAAGGCGCGACCGCAACCGAATTGGCCGCTTCGCCCAAATCATGCGGGAAAACTCGGTTGGCCCGGCTCACAAGTTTGAAGATTTGGTCGACACCTGCGGCACTGGCGGCGGCATACCGAGCTTCAACATCTCGACCGCATCTTCGTTCGTCGCCGCCGCCTGCGGCGTGCGGATCGCCAAGCACGGCAACCGCGGCGTGACTAGCGCCTATGGTAGCGCAGATGTGTTGGAAACCCTCGGCGCGAAGATCCAAACCGAATGGGACCTGCTTCTAAAAATGCTGGAAAACACAGGTATCGGCTTTATGTATGCGCCCGCGCACCATCCCGCCATGCGGCATGTGGGGAAGGCGCGCAAGGAGTTGGGATTCAGAACGGTTTTCAATCAGCTCGGTCCCCTCGCCAACCCGGCAGGCGCCAAGCGCCAGCTTATGGGAGTTTATGATCCCAAACTGGCTTTCCCGATGGCGGAGGCTCTCATGCGCCTGGGCTCTCAACGGGTGCTCATTGCGCACGGTGAGGATGGTCTCGACGAAATCTCCCCGGTGACGCGGACGCGGTTCGCGCTTCTGTGGGACGGAGAACTCAGCGAAGGGATTTTGAGCCCGTCCGGATTTGGGCTTGAGCCGGTGTCGCCAAGCGCGATCGTGCCGGGGGATTCCGCCGCCGAGAACGCAGCGTTGCTGACGGAAGCGATTACCGATGTGAATAGCGAGCGCTGCACCGCCATTTTGCCAAGCGCCGCCTGCGCGATTTGGATTGCGGGTTTGGCGCCCGAGCGTCGCTCTGCCACGGACATGGCCCGCGAAGTTGTAAAGAGCGGGGCTGCGCGCGAAAAGCTCGAAGAGTTCATAAAGGAGAGCAACGCGGCATGAGCTTTCTTCAGCGGATTTTCGAAGAGAAAAAGGTTGAAGTCGCGGGAGCAATGGCAAAGGTTTCGCTAGAGGAGCTGAAATCTCGAGCTTCAAGCGAATCGCCGGCGCGTGGATTCAGACAGTCCCTGATCGCGCAACGATCTAAAAAGAATCCGAGCCCCCTAACCTCACACCTGGACACCCAATACCCAAAACCCAAAACCTAACCCAAAACCTATCCACGCCCTCGACCCTTTCACTGATCGCCGAAGTCAAAAAAGCGAGCCCATCCCAAGGGCTCATCCGGGCAGACTTCGACCCGAAAGAAATCGCGAGAATCTACGAAAGTGAGGGCGCAAGCTGCCTTTCCGTTCTGACGGACGGCCCGAACTTTCAAGGATCCCTTGAGAACCTAAGGATCTGCAAGGACTCAACGGGCCTGCCGTGCCTGCGAAAGGATTTTCTTTACCACCCCTATCAGGTTTGGGAAGCGCGGGCCTGGGGCGCCGATGCGATTTTGTTGATTGTCGCGATGCTTGAGCAAAACCTGATGGCGGAGTTGTATTATCTTGCACGCGAACTTAATATGGACGTGCTGGTCGAGGTTCACAATGAAGGTGAATTGGACAGGGCTGTTCAGCTTAAAGCGGCTTTGATTGGAGTCAATAACAGAGATTTGAATACATTTAAGACGAGTTTGGATACATCGGTGGCCCTGCTCCCGAAACTGCCTGGAGGCGTGGTCGGCGTCAGCGAGTCTGCCTTGGAAAAGAGACAAGACCTCGACCGAGTGGAAGAGGCGGGAGCCAAGGCGGTGCTTATTGGAACTTCATTCTGCGCATCCCCAAATATCGCGGCCAAAGTCCAAGAGGTGATGGGTTGGTGACGCGGATCAAGATTTGCGGCCTAACCCGCCAGCAAGACGCCGAGCTTGCAATCGAACTGGGAGCCAGCGCGGTTGGGTTCGTGCTCGAACCTTCGAGCAAGCGGTTCGTGCATCCGGTTCCGGACTGGATCAAGCATCTTCCCGTTTATGTCACTCGAGTGGCTGTTTTCGGAGGGGTGCCTGCCTCCTACGACGTTTCCAGCTTCGATGCCATTCAGGGGCTTGGCGTGCGGACGTTAGGCTTTAAGGGCCGAAAGATCGCTACCGTCAGATGTCCCAAGGACTCTTCGCCGGAGGCGCTTATCAAGGCTGGCAAGGCGGGTGACGCGATTTTGCTGGACGCGGCAGTGGAAGGTCATTTTGGCGGAACGGGAACCCAGGCAGACTGGGATGTTGCTGCAGAGGTTGTGAAACTGGCCAAGAAACCGGTGATTCTGGCCGGCGGACTCTCTCCCGACAACGTAGTGGAGGCAATTCGAAAGGTCCGGCCTTACGCGGTAGATGTGGCCAGCGGTGTGGAAGAATCACGCCACGGCGTCAAGGACGCGGGGAAGTTGAAGGCGTTCTTTGAGGCAGTTCGAATCTGTTTAAGAAACCTGTGTTGATTATCCCCGGAACGGGGTGTTGGAGGACTACGAGCAGGCTTCAGGGACTTCGACGGGTTACCCGAGTGTTCGAGGCAGTTCAAGGCCCCATATCGCCATTCACCTAACTATTGACTGCTCGGAACGCCAAGGCTTCCAAATGCCGTATGCTTTTGCGAGACGATGAAATCGCTTGCAACTTTGGTTTTGGCCTGTTTTGCCTTTAGCAGCCGCGCTCGCGCAGACGCCTGGGGACGTGGCCAAGGCGGTACTATAACAAGCTGCATGACGCGAAGCTTTGGAATGCGCGATTGCCGGTGACGTTCCCCGGCACAAGCCCGAAGATTGGAAAGTTGAATTCGTAAAGCCCAATGTTTACGCCCTGATCGGTGAGGTCGGCAGAGATATGGATTTGATGGCAAGAGCGAGTCCCAATATTGGCCGCTCACGAGGCGCTATCAACTCGCGGTTAAAAAGGATTCTTCCCCTTTGCCACAGGAGTTTCCTTATTTTTTGACGCCCAGCCACCTGCGGTTACAGGCGGAGCCGCCACTAAGCTGGATGACAAAGACGCCTTTCGCCTGGATATTGCGGGTGCGAAGCAAACGTGGTACATCGACCCCGCGACCAATCTTCCCCTTGGCTACGACGAGCAGATATCCGACGCGTTATTAAAGGTTCGTTATTCGGAAATCAGTCTGGACGCGCCGATCGATGCTAGAGTCTAGCTTGGTCGCCACCGGCTGACGCAAAGCCCCTCGGCAGTCCCGAACGGGATTCTAAACTCTTGCCGCCTGGGCAAGATGCTCCCAGGCTTTCGTTCAAAGCCTTTGATGGCAGCACGATCGACTTGGGGAAACTGTTCGATTCCCATCGGGCCACCCTCATCTTTTTCTGGAACGGCCAGCCTCCGTCAACCGATTTGGCTTTTTTGAAGGAAACCTCGGGGCAGGCTCAAGATCAAAGACTTGCGGTGATCGGCTTGGAGATGAAGAACTCGCCGGACATCGAGAAGAGCTTTCAAGGTCTGGCTTTTCCGGCGGCAATCGATGCCGATCGCTCGGTTTCGAAAGCGTTTGGCGTGGATGTGTCCACGGAATACATCATCGGGCCGGATGGCAAGGTCGTCGCTCACTTTGTAGGCTTCGATCCCGGGGGAATCGTGAAAGTTCTAAGGCAGCGGGGTTTTCGGGTTTAGGGCCCTTTCGCGGCTTCGTGGATTTTCAGGCTGAGCTCCGGCTTATCGCCTTCTACCAGAATCGTCACCATATCGCCGGCTTGCAGGCGGGTTGAACCACCCGGAATAATCTGGCGGGTATCTCGCTCGACCGTGGTGAGGATTGCCCCTGGCGGCAATCGTAGGTTCTTGACGCGCGTTCCATCCATTCTTGATTGAGGCTCTATCAAAATCTCGAGCAGCAGCGGCTCAACCGATGGGTGGATTTCCGCCCCGCTGAGGTGTAAATCTCGCTCCATCAGGACGTCGTAGATCGGGCCATCTTTCAATGCGTCCGCGGTTAGAGAAGCGGTAAACGCGGCGATCAAGAGCGAATAGAGAAGGCCATATTCGGCGGTCATCTCCACGATCAAAACAACGCCAGTGAGCGGAGAACGAACGGACGCGGCGAGGAAAGCGCCCATGCCCACCGTAGCGAATCCGGCGTCGGTAAATCCAAGATGCGGGAATAGCGCATTCGCTCCGTGACCGAAAAGAAATCCAAGAACAGAGCCCAGCACCAGCATCGGCGCGAAGATTCCGCCGGGTAGCCCTGTGCTGTAACTTGCGGAAGTCAGCAAAAGGCGGCCGAAGAAAACGCACGCCAGAATCAGAACGATATGCGCCGCTTGGAATTGGCCGGAAAGAAGCTGCTCCGCAAAAGTGTGCCCTCCTCCCGTAATGGATGGGAACTTGAGAAGGGCCAAACCACCGCATGCGCCGGCGATCGCGCCGAAACTCCAATGAGGCGCCTTCAGTTTGGCCCTTAGATTCAAACCTGCAAGCAGTGTCTTGTTAAAGAGCACGCCCCCAAGACCACAAACAACACCGAGAATGGCGATCAGAGGCAGAATCCGGAGAGGCGGCGCTCCCGGACTTGGGAGCATAAAGTCCGGTCGAATTCCCACCAAATAGCGGGTGACTCCCACCGCGCAAACGCTTGCCACAAGAGCGGATCCGTAAGTGAGCGCGGACATTTCACGGCGGAGTTCCTCCATTACAAAGAGAAACCCGGCCAGCGGTGCGTTGAATGCCGCCGCAAGTCCCGCGCCCGCGCCCGATGCAATCAGGGTGGAACGGCCACGGCGGGAGGTCTTGGTAACGTCGCCCACGATTTTGCCTACACAGGCGCCCATTTGAATGGTCGGTCCCTCACGGCCGAACGACATTCCCGTGAGCAGCGCCGCCAGCCCCCCAAAGAACTTGGCCACGATTACACGAACTGGCCGGATAACGCGCAAATGCAGCAATACCGCCTTGATATGGGGGATGCCGCTACCCCCCGATTCCGGTACCCGCGATGTCACCGCGTAAGTTGCAAAGGCGCCGAGCCCGGCTGCGCATAGCACAAGCGTGGCTTGGGCAAGGAAACCAACATGGTTCGCCCTAAAGGCGAAGTGTGAGGCGATTTGCTCGGCTCTTGCAACACTTAGCTCGTAGGCAACCGCCAAAGCGCCCGCGAACATGCCTACAACTGCCGCACGGATGAGATGGTAGTGGCGTTCCTCTCGGTAAAGCTCTTCCCTGAGTTGGTGGCGACTCTCGCGTAAAGCTTCACCCTCCAGACTGCCGACCCCCATCCCCTTTAGTTAACCCGATAGAGCGAACCCAACGTTCCTGACCCGCAACCGGAAAACTATCGAAAGGTCCTCACCAGAGAGGCGAAAGCCAATCGCCTCAGTTCACTACCCATGCTCCGTCTTGATTGTGATCTTGGGGTCGCTGTCACCGATCGTTTCTTTTTAGTTCAGATTTCTCAGTAGCCTCGAGCCACGTCCACCACGTTGTCCAGCGGTTCGTTGCGAACGAATCTTTCTAGGTTAGCCGTGAAGATGGCGATTTGGCGGGATCGGAGGCTATCGGTATCGGGTGAATCGTGGGGAGAGATCTGTACGTTATGGAGATCCCAAAAAGGGTGATCTGAGGGCAAGGGTTCTTTCACGAAAACATCCAGGCAGGCTCCTCCGATCCGATCTGATTGCAACGCGTCCAGCAAGGCGTCTTCATCGATCAAGGCGCCGCGAGCAATATTCACAATCCATGCAGTCGGCTTCATGGCAGCAAGCTGAGATGCCCCTATTAGGGAGCGGCTTTCCTCAGTGAGTGCGGCGGCCAAAACTACAAAGTCGCTTTTGGATAGAAGCTGGAGAAGGCCGTCTGGGGTCGTCAAAACCTCGTCTACGTTTTCAACCGGCGCTTGGGTTCTACGGAAGCCCAACGTGCACATTCCAAAGGCTTTCGCCAGCTTGGCGACCCCTCTGCCAATTGGCCCGAGGCCTATGATCCCCATGGTCGAGCCCAAAATGTCTTGCTGTCGAATGTCCTTCCACTCGTGCCGCTGCTGTTGAGCAGCGAACTCGGGCAAATGGCGAGCGACCGATAAGATCCTTGCCATCACAAACTCGGGAATGATGGATTCGAAAGCGGGACCGGAGTCGGTGATGATGAGTCCTTCCCGGCCTCGAACAGTCGGTGAAAGGATGCGCTCTACACCGGCGCTGCCGGTATGGAGCCAGCGAAGCTTGGGCGCGTTCGCCACTAGTTTGTCGAGGATACGGATGGATGGCCAGCAAAACATGGCTTCCGCGGTGTCCAGTCCGGCCGGCGCCTCATCCTCGTTTCCGTAGGGCAAGAAGTTGGCGTCGGGGGCAACCGCCTGAGCAGCTGGAACGCATTTTTCAAGGATGACTTCAGGGATCAGGATGTTCAAGGCTACTGATTTACCTTAGGAAAGTCAGAAAAGGGCGGGAAAGATCGGCGAAGAAGGAGGCTCCAGCTCACTGAAAGACGGCCTTTGGGCACTTGCGCTGTTTCCAAAGCAAAGCGAGGAACGAGGCTACTCCCACCTTCTCTAGATTCAAATGGTTGATGTTCGGGGCACTTTGCGTTCCGAACCATCAACCATTTACTTCCAGAAGTTGCCTGCTATTTCACCGGCTCGGCAAGAGCGGCTTGAATCGCGTCCGTGATCTGAGGATCGTCGGGTTTGACCTTCGGGTTGAACCTTGCGATCACGCGGCCATCGCGGCCAATGAGGAACTTGCCGAAGTTCCACTCGATATCGTCGTGGTAGGGCGCATTTTGAATGAGCCACGTGTAGAGCGGATCGATGCCGTCTCCCTTTACCACGATTTTGGAGAACATGGGGAACTTGACGTCGTAAGTGGACTTGCAAAACTCCTCGATCTGCTGGTCCGTTCCAGGCTCCTGGCCGCCGAACTGGTTGGCGGGGAAGCCGAGGACCGCAAAGCCCTTGTCTTTGTTGTCGGCGTAGAGCTTTTCCAGGCCGGCATATTGCGGAGTGTTTCCGCACTTGCTCGCAACGTTCACCACAAGGAGCACTTTGCCTTTAAACTTGCTGAGGCGCACCTCTTTGCCCTGAATGGTCTTCATTTTGAAATCGTAGAACGTGCCCTCTTTGGGCTTGGCGAACGCGGTGACGCTCACAATTGTCAATGCGGCAATGCTTGCCATGTATCCAAAATTCATCTAGAATCAACCTCCCAATTCGAATTAGCTTACGTGTTTTGCCTCGCCCTCTGCGGCAGCAATTTCTTTAAGGATTTGATGCAGAAACCTAACGCCCTGGTTACCCAGCTTCCAAAAGTCAAGCGAGTATTAGTGCTTGGCTCCAGCGGCAGCGGCAAAACTACGATGGCGAAATTCCTGAGCGAGAGGCTCGGGGTACCGCATTTGGAACTTGATGCATGCTTTCACGAAGCGAACTGGACGCCCGCCGCGCCGGAGGTTTTTCTTGGCCGGGTGGAGGCGGTTGTTGGCAAGGGCGAGTGGGCCGCGTGCGGCAACTATTCACTGGTCCGCGACCGGCTGGTCACGGAAGCGGAAGTTATCGTTTGGTTAGACCTGCCTTTCCAGGTTGTTTTCAGCCGTGTTGTGCGCCGCACTTTCCGCCGTTGCTTCGAGAAGGAGGAGCTTTGGAACGGCAACCGGGAGCGTCTCTGGCCCCAGTTCTTTTCAAGGGACTCGCTGTTTCTTTACGTGATTAAGTCTCACCGGCGGCGAAAGCAACAATTCGAAAGCATCCTGCCCAAAGAAAAGACCCTGAGGTTGAAAAGCCCCAAAGAGGTTGCCGAATTCAAAAAGCGAGTCAGCGAGTTTGGCTGAGAGGAGGATACGCGGCGATAATGTTTTGATCGTCGCTAAAGATGTCGTCCGTGCTTCTCCCTTTTACCTCGGATGGAGCCTGGCCCCCAAAGTCCTTCAAGTTATTCCCAACGCTGTAGATTCTGAGCGAATTGCCTACCATCGCCAGCTTTAGAGGCTTCTTATCGAATGGATCGATCCATGTTCCCGGGATTTGGTCAATGGATGTGGGGAGCTTGCCCGTCTTGATCTGGATTTCTACCGCTTCCAACAGCGCTTCGGTGGTCTCCTGTTCTGCCTGAGATCGCACAACCGCGACTCCCGCCTGGCTGAAAACGGGAAGCAATATTTCGTTCAGCAATCCGCTTAAGGTCCGATTGGTTGTCTCGCGCGCCATGGCTTGTTGGTCCATGGTTTTTGAGAAGGCCAAAGGATCATTCATTCTCTTGGCCGTCGTCACAAATTCGGTCCAGTAGCGCAAATGCCGATCCATAAACGCTCGCGCCCACATTCCCGAAGCCAAGCCGGTGCGCTGGAGAGTTGCTGGATTGAGTTTTGGCTGCGGTGGACTGTCTCCATCCGGGCTTCCTTCCAAAGATCGCTTTAACGCTAGAAGCCCGCCGTATTGATCGATATTTCGCAACAATGCGATCCCCATGTATTGCTCGCCTCGAATCGCAAATAAGAAATCGGCTCCTCCTTGATAAGAGGCGAGGGATTTCTCCATAGTGTCAAGGGCTTCGGCATTGCCTTTGAGCTCATCCGCGCATTGCGCGTATGCGCGAAAGACAATCGCCTGTTGCGCGATTTTAACGAGCATCGAGATAAGGGTCGGTGTCTGGCCGGTTAAGTCCGCCAGCTTCAATCCTTCCTGCAGGTCCCTATCGGTGCCCTTAAAATCTCCTTTGGAAGCCTCAACTCGCGCCCGGTAGGACAGGCATTTCGTAAGGCTCTTCAAATATGCGAACTGAGGAAACAAAACGAATGCTCCCATGTCCCAGTCATAGTGGAAGTCGAGCCCCTTCAGTTTGGTTGCCTGCGCCACCAAATCAAGCGCCGGGTTGTACGGAGCCAAGGTTTTCTCGGCGAGGGCATAGTCGCCGGCGATCAAAGCTTTGGTGATCTTGTCCTCGTCCTTCTGCCAGATCTTGTCTTGAAAGTATGTCGACGCCTTATTGATCAGCGGCGCGGCATTGTCGTAATCGGGTACCGGCGGGTTTGGCGCAAGGTCCTTTGCCTCCCACGGAAGGCCCGCAGCTCGGTAGGCGACCACCGCGCTATCGAGATCGCGGGACGCGGGAGCAATGTCGATTGGCCCGATACCGATGAAGAAGACGAGAACGGGCAGCACGATAAGGATTCCAAAGATAATCAGAATCACGAGAACGGGACGGGAGACTTTGCCCCTTTGAAGCACCATGCACTTAAGACGGAATTGCTTCCCGCTACAGTTCTAACATAAGCCCGCTGTTGCATCCCCTCCAAGAGTTGGAGTCCTACGAATCACAATTCGAGCGCTCCTGCGTTAAGTAAGGCTCTTATCACCTCGACGTTCCGGTGAGACATGAACCCTTGCAAAGCCCACCCCACCGGCGTTGCATTGTAAGTCTTGTCCTTCGGCTCCGCCGACGCGCCATGCTGCAGCAACAGCCAGACCACGCTGTCCTGCCCCGTGAAACAGGCGTAATGAAGCGCGGTCTCATTTTTCTCGTTAGCGGTGTTGACATCTACTCCCTCCTCCAGGAGACTGCGAACGCCGGCCTCTACGCCGTGCTCGGCGAACTTTAAGAACGCGTCTTCAATCTCTTTGGCGCGCGACTGCCGCAAATTCGGCTCTTGAGCCAGAGCTTTGGCCTTTAGCGTTTGGTCGTCGTTGGCGCAACCTGCGAGGTAGGTGTTAAGTGGAGAAAGGTCGTTGGCGCCGCCTTTGGCGGCAAGCGCTGCCGCAGCCTTGACATTTCCCATTGCCATCGCAAGATCGTAGGGCGTTTTACCGTCTGTGCGTTTGAGAGTCGGGTCAGCGCCATGTTCTAGCAGTAGCTCCACGAGTTCGGTGGCGTTGCTGTTGCAGGCGGCATGGAGAGCGCGGCCTTCGTTTGCGTAGCATGGAACGTTGGGGTCCGCGCCATGTTCCAGCAGCCATTCAACGCCTTTAATTGCGGCTGCATAAGGTCCATCGGTTGGGCGATGTCCGCATAGGAAAAAGATCGGCGTGTTGGTCCATCTGGGATCATTGTGTGAAATGTCGCAGCCGTGCCTCAGTAACAGATCCAGGATTTCGCGCCGGTTGTGCTGGGCCGCGTGGTAGATGGATTCGCCGTCGTTTGGGTTCGCGCCATGCTCCAGTAAGAGCTTTGCAATGCCAACATGCCCAGTTTCGCCGCATGCGCCATATAAGACGCTGAGGGGGACATCGGGGTTGCCGTCTCCATCGTGGGAGGTGTTAGGGTCCGCTCCGCTCTCGATGAGAGTTTTGGCGGTTTGCTCAAGTGGCTTATACCGTGCTGACTCGAGTTCCGAGACTCGCGAGAAGCAAACGTATTCCAGCGGCAGCCAGTTTTCCGGTTCCAGTTTGGTGGTGAGGAAAGGGGGATCTTGCGCCAGCTTTTGAATCCCGTCCGCATCGCCCCATACGAGCTTTGTAGCCGTTGAGTAGTTTGGCAGATCGGGATAGAGGGCCAGCAGCCTACCGGCGCGGCCCAGCATGCCATGGACTGCGGCCGAAATAAACTCATTGGCGATCTGCTCTGTAATGCCGCTCTTAGCGCGCACGTCCTCCACGTAAGCCACGAGTTTGGCCCAGCTGTGGAAACCGTACTCGCGGGCAATCACGGATTGGGCGTCCCGTAGCGCCGCACGCGTTGTTCTTCCCGGCAGCGAAGCGAACCGTGCAACGGCCTCGGGGTCTAAAGAACGATAGGAAGCGAGAAGATCCTTGGCCTGCTTGCGCAAGTGCTCAAGGCTGGGCAATTCCGGTAACGACTTTGACATAGAACCTCCATGCAATTCGCCCGTGATCCGCAAACAGGCCGCATAAAGGGTCTGATTTTATTTAAAGCATATGGAGGTGGGTTCAACCCTTCCCGCGGATCCGGAGGCTTCCTAAGCGCCAAGAGTTATTATAACCCCTTCCGAAAACCTGGAGTAGCGCACATGTCAGTGGGAGAACTTAATGGAACCTCTTCATTAGGTGTTTGGTCGCCTACCGAAACCAAAGGCTTCGCCGAGCAAGACCGGCCTTGCTTCAGATGCCAACCTCCTAAGGAAAGTTTCGACCGAAGCATCTGCCTCGTAGCCGTCATCAAAGTTGAAGTTCATCAAGCCCCATTCGCCCGGCAGGCCGTGATTCGAGTAATACCAGCATGCTGAGTCCATCGAATCTCTGATTCCCAGATAGGCGAACCCATTTGTGGTTGCGGAAAGCTTCTCCAGCGTTTCATGGGTGCAATATAGGCAGTCGAGCAAACGATCCCTCCAATCATAAGAGAATCTGAGGGCGACATTGTCGAGCAATACAACGGTTCCATACCGATCTTTTTCCTCGCTGACCCGCACTGGCCCATCACCAACCGATAGGAGGGCCGAGTGTTTCTGGATCAAATCGGTTAAGGTCATCAAGATTGTCATTCCGTTATAGCATGCCGCGCCGGGCCCGCCTACAACCGACCCGTCGACTGTTACTCCTCGTGGGCACTGAACGATCTGATAACCGGAAGTTACGAGAAAATCGGCCGACTTCAGACTGTCCAACTTGGCGCCCTCAATACGGCGCCAGGTTTGGTATCGCCAGTTTCGCGAGCACGGTCCCGCCAGGTCCTCTTCGGCAATTCCGAGCCTTCTCCCAACTTCCCAGTACCATTCCGGAGACTTGCTGCTCCAATGGGGAACAATGCCGCCTTCGTCACTTGTTCGTGCGACAACAACTCGCCATAAAATGTATAGGTCCTTCTCTATGGTTCCCGATTCGATGGCCCATCGCTCCAGGCATTCAGGCCGTTCCTTAATAAACGCACTCCGCAAAGCTGAACCTGGCCTGAACAACTCGACAAGGATCATAACGGTGAAAAATGCGCAACCCGGATCGATGATGAAGGGAATCCAGAAGAAGGGATGCAGCGCCTAGAAGCCGGATTTCGAGATGCCGCCTTCGATGATTCTTGCGAAGCTTCTAAGGCAGGGCTTCCTAAATGCCTTATCCCTTCTCAGCTAGCCTGCACAGCCGATAAAGCATGTGCGCATAAATGCGGCTTGCCTTGTACAGATGCTCGATTTTCAGCCGCTCATCCGTTTCGTGGGCGTTGCCGTCGCCCTCCCAGCAGGTGCCGATGCTCACCGTGTTGGGTACGGCGCGGGCGTAGGTTCCTCCGCCCATCACGCCCGGCTCTTTTCGCTCGCCGGTTTCTTCCGCGTAAACGTCAACAATCGTGGAAACAAGCGGGTGGTCCAAGGGGAAGTGAAGGGAAGGGCTGTCGGTAAACTCGTCCAGCGTCCAGCCCGGGAGCTTTTTGCCAAGATAGGAAAGGCAGAGATCTCGCAAGTAATCGCCTTTCCAAGTGACTGGATAGCGAACATTGAAAAGCAGCCTTAAGCGGCCATCGCTCGTGTCCACGATACCCAGATTGCACGTTAGGTCATCACTGACGTCATCTCGGCCATGGATGCCGATTCCACTGCCGCTGGGGTGGGTGCTGTAAAACAGTTTCTCGTAGTAGTCTTGGTCGGGAACCGGGGCAAGGGAATAGAGGAATCGGAAAACCCGGGCCGCGGCCGAATCGCCGTAATAGGGCATGGAGCCGTGCGCGGCCTTGCCGACCGCCTGGATTTCAAGCACGTCGCCGTCCCATTTCCAGGTTACGTTCTTGTCCCACGCGTCGCCAAGCTTTTCCTCAACCTCCTTTCGGACTCCAGAGCCGACTTTCACCTTGGCGGTGCAGGAGTCGATCACGATGTTCGGCCTTTGACCGCCCATCGCTTCCAAGAGCGCAAAATCCCCCGGCGGCAGTGGGAGGGAGAGCGTGAGATTTGAAATTCCCTTCTCGGCATTGATAAGCGGCCAACCTGAGTCCGGGGCAACCCCGAAAACCGGCGCCTCATCCACCTGAACATAGTGGTGGACGCAGCCAAAGCCCGATTCTTCGTTGCAGCCGAAGGCCTGTCTTAGCCGGCAATGAAGATCGGGCACGCACTCTTTGATCGCTCGAATCGCATAGAAAGAGGCCATGGTCGGTCCCTTGTCGTCGGTTGCGCCTCGTGCATAAACGTAGCCCCCATCGATTTCCGCCCCGAAGGGCTCGTGCTTCCAACCGGCGCCGACGGGGACCACGTCCAGGTGTCCAAGAGACATCACGAGCGGCCCTTCACCAAATTCAGCGTATCCGATATAGCCGTCCAAGTCCTTTGTCTTAAAGCCGTACTTGCTCGAGAGCTCCAACGCCAAATCAAGTGCGCGGCGGTTCTCTTTGCCGAACGGCGCCTTCGGCTCCGCGGGACCTTCCAAGGAAGGGATTTGGAGCATGGCGCGGTAGTCGTCCAGCAGTTCTTGCTGATGGTCGCGCAGCCATTGCTGAATTTTTAAGACGGTCTGGTCGGGCATGGCCAAGATTACCTCTCAGATAACCCCGTCACCTTACCGGGTATGCAGGCAGTTTAGCGTGGAAAGAATCTATTGGCGCGCAGGGTGCCCATACAGCCGCCCGGGCCTCTGCGCTGCCTTTACGCATAGGGCAAAGTGGCGGCGGGCTTTAACTCGGGGCCAGGATTTTCCTGGCCCTTTGCTTTATTTCCGAGTAGGTTCTTCTCGCCCAAAGAGCTTTCTCAACTCTTCCTTGGCGTCTTGGAGCACCTGCTTTTGCCCGGCGGACAGGCCCTTGCCAGCTCGGTTGATGTAAAAGTTGAGCATGGACATGGCGGATTGGAACGGCGAAGTCTTCCGCCGGTTGCTTTGCTCTGCCGACCGCTTTAACGACTCGGCGATCCTCTTGGGATCATGCCAAGTGAAGACGTCTTTCTCCAAATCCATAGCGTTGCTGTGTTGGGTCACGTCCTGCGACCATCGGTTGGTGTTTGTGCGTGCCATCTCTTGTTCCTAACACTTTCTACTCCCAGGCGAGCACATCTTACGAATGGGCGACGCCTCGTTGAGCCGTTCACACGTCCCTCGCCACACTGCTACCTCTTAGCGGGCTATTCTTTACAGCGGCATGAGTGAAATAGAGCAGGGCAAATTTGAAATTGAGAGGCTTTTTAATCGTTATTTTGAGGAAACGCCGGAAGTAACCGGCATCGCGCCTGGGCGGCTCAACCTTATCGGCGAACACACGGACTATAACGAAGGCTTCGTTTTCCCGGTGGCCATCGATCGCCAGATTTGGATCTCAGCGAAGCGCACTTCCGGACCATCCGCTATTTTCTCAGCCGAACTCGGCGAAGGCGAAGCCTTCGAAGCCGGTCAGGTGAGCCCGGGCGACCTCAACGGTTGGTCTGCCTACGCGGCGGGGATGGCTTGGGCGTTGAGAGAGCACACCGGCCAGCCGATTCCGAACGTTCAAGCCACCATCAAGAGCGACGTGCCGATCGCAAGCGGCATTAGCAGCAGCGCGGCGCTGGAATTGGCTTTTGGCGTCGTCTGGAACAAACTCGGCGGTTTGGAATTGCCAAACAAGGACCTGGCGAAAATCGGCCAGAAATGTGAGAACAAGTTTGTCGGGGTGAACTCCGGCATCATGGACCAAATGGCGAGCGCGATGGGCAAACGGGGCCACGCGATGTTTCTTGACACCAGAAGCCTGGACATCGAGTACGCGCCGATACCTGGTGAACTCACGATCGCCCTGTGCGATACCGGCAAGCAAAGGGAACTGTCCGCTTCCGCCTACAACGAGAGAAGGTCGCAATGTGAGGCCGCTTGCAAAATACTTAGAGTCAAGGCCTTGAGAGACGCCACCCTTGAGGATCTGGAGAGCCACAAATCATCAATGGACGACACAATATATCGTCGCGCCCGCCACATCATTACCGAGAATTCCCGGTGCCAACTTTTTGCGCGTGCGCTGTCAAAAAATGATTTGCATGGCGTAGGAAGGTTAATGAGGGAGAGCCACGAGAGCCTGAGGGACGACTACGAGGTGAGCTGTGGCGAACTCGATGCAATGGCGGAAAGTGCCTGGGCAGCGGAAGGCTGCGTAGGAGCGAGAATGACGGGCGCGGGCTTTGGCGGCGCTTGCGTTGCTCTCGTTAAAGCCGACCGGATTGCCGATTTCATTGTCGAAACAGCCATGAAATACAAGAAGGAGACCGGTTTGGGAGGAAACTTTATGGCATGCAGGGCCGAAGACGGCGCGCGCACCCTATTGTGAACCCGGCATTGTTAACATAATTGAAAAGGAACAGGATGCCTGCATTAAAAACGCCCTTGATTATGGAAGAAAGATAGTAGGCGGTTAGAAAAAAGTGAGGGGTGGGTCAATGCCAATGCCAAGCACATCGCGATCGGACGTAGCTCAGCGAGCAGTTCGGTTGACGAAAAGAGAAGTCGAGGTTTTAAGCCTTATCGCGCAAGGTCACAGCAGTAAAGAAGCTGCGGACGTCTTATTTGTTTCCAAAAGAACTGTGGACTTTCACCTGGCCAATATTTACGATAAGCTACAAGTGAATAACCGCGTTCAAGCGTTCCGCACGGCAACTCGTTTAGGTTTCATACCTTTCGAGCCAACGTTCGGGCACGTGAGAGGAGAATCTTAAGTTACGCGACCTTGACTCACGCGGACCTCGCCGAATGGATTCGGCGGGGTCTCTTTTTTTGTAACCGCTCTGATCGCATTTGTCGTGTATCCGTTTAGGAATAACGACGCTGAATGTATCAGCATCAGGTTCGTCAAAGCCAAGCGCCCAAATGGAAAAACGTCGAGCTTAATCGGCGTATGTTCCAACCTGAACTGATTTGGAATCGGAGTTGGCCCAGAAAAAGCGCATCGAGGACTTAATCGCGATCATCGAAAGGGAGCCAATGCCGCGAGATCTATCACGAATGTTCGACCGAGCACGCGACCACGGAAGTTCAATATCCCATAGTTAAAGCTTGAGACTATAATGTCTGCATGCCCGCAGCCGCGATCCGATATCTCGAACCTAGTAAGATGCGCTTTTTCCGCCCTGCCGGCGGGGCGCATCTTCGTGCGGAAGTGGACGATGAACTTTGCATTCTCGAAGTAAGGATTCGGCGCGCGTTTCCCTTTAGTTCGTCCAAGCAGTATCTGTCGGTACAGGACGCCTCGGGAACGGAGATCGGGATTCTTCGGGATCCCAACGAACTCGACAACGAGTCTAAAGAGCTGATCGAGGACGAACTGGACCGGCGCTACTTCACGCCCAAGATTTTGGGAATCGAGGGACTGAGGAACGATGGCGGCATGTGGACCTTCAACGTCCGCACCCAGCGCGGCCAATCTGAGTTCTATGTCCGAAACTGGCGCGATTCTTCGCATGAAATCGCCCCCGGCCGGTTCCAAATCTACTCGGTGGACGGCCAGCGATTCGAAATCCCGGACTACGAGGGCTTGGATGCCCGAAGTAAAACGCTTATGGATCAGCTTTTTTGAGCCCTCTGCTCGACCTGCTTTATCCTCCCAAATGCGCCCTCTGCGGAACTCTCGGCGCCGAGCCGGTTTGCAGCATCTGCTTTTCTGACTTTCGTGAGCAGCCGGCTGCCAAATACTCCACTCCCGAACCGCTCGATTTTGCCAGCGCTCTCTTTGATTACACCGGGCCCGCTGCGCGCGTGGTTCAAAAGCTCAAATACCAGCGGGTTACGAGTCTGGTCGACTGGATGGCCGAGGTCCTTTACGAGGGCGCCCAGGAGCGCGGATTGCTACAGGTGGACGCTATTATCCCCGTTCCAATCCACTGGAGCAGGGAAGCCGTGCGCGGCTTTAACCAGGCCGAGGTCCTTTGCGAGGCGATGCCGTCAGAACTGGTCCGCAAAGATGCTCTCCGAAGAGTCAAGGCGACCCGATCCCAAGTTGGGTTAAGCCATGAAGAGCGAGCCAAGAACTTGGAGGGTGCGTTTGAAGCCAAGGCGCACGATCTGAGCTACGTTTTGCTTGTGGACGATGTGCTAACCAGCGGAGGAACCGCGGTTCAGTGCGCTGCCGCGCTAAAAGGGGCCGGTGTCATCGAGGTTGGAATCCTCACGTTCGCTGCGGAACGAAGATGGCGCGATTTGTAATAAAGGGGCTTCGCGCCGATCAAGTCTTAGTCCGGGAAAACTCCTTCACCCGATTCCTCTCGCCCGGTGATATGCTGAAACCAAATGGGCACGACTGCGACCGCGATCCAACTAACCGTCAATGGCAAGAGTTACAGTGTCGAGACCGAGCCGGACACAGACCTCCTCGAAGTGATCCGTGACGACATAGGTTTAACCGGCACGAAATACGGCTGCGGGGAATCCATGTGCGGAGCTTGCACCGTGCTATTGGATGGGGTCGCCGTCCACTCCTGCATTACCCAGCTGTCGGAGGTCTCGGGAAAGCAGATTACTACGATTGAGGGCCTTGAAAAAGACGGGCAGCTTCATCCGCTTCAACAAGCCTTCTTGGACGAAGGCGCGATGCAGTGCGCCTACTGCGTACCAGGGATGATCATGAAGGCTGCCGAACTGCTGCGAAGCAACTCAAACCCATCGGATTCCGTGATCATTCGAGAAATGGACGGCAACATCTGCCGGTGCGGAGGGCATCCACGCATGCTTCGGGCAATAAAGAGGGCGGCTGAGGCCATGAGGAAGGGGAAATGAAGCTCGAAATGACACGCCGACAACTGCTTAAAGTTCTCGGGGGCGGCATTCTCGTGGCGGCGATCGCGCCCGATGCTATCGCCAAGGGCTGGGCCCAGGGGAACGGGGTGGCCATTCCTCAGGAAATTGGTGCTTGGATCCATATCGCCAAAAACGGACTGATCACGGTCCTGACGGGAAAAACCGAAGTGGGGCAAAACGCGCGAACATCGATGGCGCAGGCTGCGGCCGAAGAGCTTCATGTTCCCGTCGAAATGGTCAATGTGACCATGGCCGACACCGATCTCGTGCCTTTCGACATGGGCACATTCGGCAGCCGAACAACCCCGACGATGGTCCCCCAGGTGCGAAGCGCGGCCGCAAGCGCTCGAGAACTGCTCCTGGATCTCGCGGCCCGGAAATGGGGGGTGGAGAAGAGCACATTGATGCTGCAGGAAGGCAAGGTCTTAACCGGAGACAAGTCGGCCACCTACGGAGAGGTTGTTCAGGCCCAATCTCTCGATAAACAGATCGACAAAAACGTCCCGCTGACGCCACCAAGCGAATGGAAAGTCCTGGGCACATCGGTCAAGAAGGTTGACGGAAGGAGTTTTGTCACTGGCGAGCACGCCTATGCATCCGACATGAGCAAGCCGGGCATGCTCCACGCCAAAGTGCTTCGGTCACCCTCGTTTGGGGCGCATCTGCTCACGGTCGACACATCCGAAGCGGAAGGGATGCCGGGGGTCAAAGTTCTGCACGACGGGGATTTTGTATGCGTTGCTGCGCCCACCGTTCGTGGAGCTCAAAGAGCGCTGTCTCAGGTCAATGCAACCTGGGACGATCCGGGAGGTCCCTCCTCAAAAAATTTGGAGGCCCTTCTAAGAGGCTCCCATCCGTTACCACCTGCGGCTACCGGCGACAAGGCCTTGACTGCAACTTACACCTGCCAATACATTGCCCATACGCCGTTAGAACCCCGCGCTGCGTTTGCCGATTGGGATGGGAAGAAGATGACGGTGTACACGGGCTCGCAAAGGCCGTTTGCGGTTCGGGACGAGGTAGCGAAAGCGCTTGACTTGCCGATAAGCCAGGTTCGCGTGATTATTCCCGATACAGGCTCCGGATACGGAGGCAAACACACGGGTGAAGCGGCGGTCGAAGCCGCGCGTATGTCCAAGTTCACAGGCCGTCCGGTCAAAATCGTTTGGACCCGCGTTGAAGAGTTCACTTGGGCGTATTTCAGGCCAGGCGGAGTAGTTGATGTCGCAAGCGGAATCAGTAAGGATGGCTCATTGACGGCTTGGGAATATCACAACTACAACTCTGGCAACCCCGGCATCGAAACGCCTTATAACGTGCCGAGCCCCAAGTCGGAATTTCATGAATCTCCAACCCCTTTGCGCCAGGGCTCGTACCGGGCGCTTGCCGCCACGTTCAACAACTTCGCCCGCGAAACCCACATGGACGAGCTCGCCCATCTGGCAGAAATCGACCCCGTTGATTTTCGCCTCAAAAACTTGCGAAACGACCGGCTTGCAGCCGTGCTCAAGGCGGCGGCCGAAAAGATCGGATGGGGCAACCAGAAGCTTGAAATAGGCCACGGTCTCGGCATAGCCTGCGCAACCGAAAAAGGCGGCTACATTTCCACAGCGGTTGAAGTTGCTGTGGACCCGACGGTCGGCATCCGCGTGCTGCGGGCCGTTTCAGCGTTCGAATGCGGAGCAATATTAAACCCCGATTTACTAAGAAACCAAGTGGAGGGTGCGCTGATAATGGGACTTGGCGGGGCGCTTTGGGAAGCGGTCGAGTTTGACGGGGGAAGAATCTTGAATGCCCACCTCTCGCGCTACCACGTTCCCCGTTTCTCCGCGATCCCATCCGTCGAGTCCGTATTAATCGACCGAAAGGACCTGCCATCCGCCGGCGCCGGGGAATGCCCAATCATCTGCATCGCTCCGGCAATCGGCAACGCCGTGTTCAACGCTACCGGCAAGAGATTGCGGTCGATGCCATTGAAGGCGTAAGTGTTGAGTGTTGGGTGTTGGGTGTTGGGTGTTGAGTTTGGCGTTTACCGGGCTCAGTCCTGAACGCTTAGCCCACATCGTTTACTCGTTTACGGCGCGAAGCGCCACCGTTACAGCGAAGCGACTTACGGGCGAAGCCCATCCTTACGGGGCAAAGCGCCATGCTTACTTCTTCTTCTTAGGCACGAACTTCATCGCGCCTGAGTTCATGCAATAGCGGAGACCGGTCGGCTTGGGTCCGTCGTCAAAGACGTGGCCGAGGTGGCCGCCACAGTTGCTGCAGAGAACTTCCATCCGCACGTCCCCAAGGCTGGTGTCCTTGCGGTAAAGAACGGCGTCTTTGCTTACAGGCGCGAAGAAACTCGGCCAGCCGGTACCCGACTCGAACTTGGTGGACGAGGAAAACAACTTCTGGCCGCATGCGGCGCAGTAATAATCGCCATCGGCGTGGTTGTCGAAATACGCGTTATGGAAGGCATATTCGGTGCCCGCGTTTCTTAAGATCTCGTACTGCTCGGGAGTGAGAACCTTCTTCCAGTCCGCGTCGGTTTTGTGGAGCTTCGGAGCCTTGGCCTTGCCTTCGGAATCCATCGTTCCTGAGACCTTGCTTTTATCCACGGTGGCGATGCCACTTTGCGGCATGCAGGCCCCGGCAAAGACGACAATGGCGACGACAGCGGCGACAAGTGCGAACAAGGTCTTCATGAGAAGATATACGAGGTGACGGTGGTCAAATATTCGCGCTGAGTCGAAGTACCCGTGATCAGGGGATAAAGGAAGGCATGCTCGCCAAGGAACCGGAGCAACCCAGGCGAGCATTTCTTACTTCCGGGCGGCCTCGATCTCCGTAGGCCGCCTGCCCTAACAAACTACGGCAAATTCGGAACTCCAAGACTGGCCATCGTCTTCTCCAGCTTCTTGGATCCGTCCGTCGGGTTGATGTAGGCGGCTGCGATGTTTCCGTCTTTGCCCACCACAAACTGACGTGGTACGTAGTCGATCTTGTAAAGACTGCGGCCAATGCTTGCAGCCTCTTTCTTACCCGCGGGATCAAAAACCGTTCGGAACGTGATTGTTCCTCTATGACTTGCGACCCATTTCTTGTAGGAGGCCATGTCATCCCAAGAGCAGACAGCCATAAAGGCAACGTCTTTATTCCCCTTGAGGGCCGTTTTGACCTTCTCCATGTGCGGCATAGTCTGTTGGCACGGTACGCACCAAGTGGCCCAGAAGTCGATGATCACGATCTTGCCCTTCAGATCCGAAAGGTGAATCGTGTCGCCCTTGGCCGTGGTTGCCGCAAAATCGGGCGCAGGCTCTCCAACCTTGAGGGGAGCCTGCAAATGGGATGCAGCAGTATTCAGTTTCGTCGCAACGGAACTTTGAGCATAAGAGACCGCTACCAATGCTGGAAGCGAGAGCAATGTCATTAGGTTCTTAGTTTTCATAATGTTGGGATTCTGTCACCTTTGTACAGGATAGTTTCTACGACGACTGGGGGGTGGGGCAGGCATCCATGATTTCAATTTTCGCTTTAACAAACTAGGAGAGACAGCCCAACCAAGGGGCTACAATGCCTTCATGCCAGACGATCCCGAAGTTGAAACAAACGACTTGCAAGAAGCCATCGATGAGATGCATGAAGAGAAGTCCGAACGCGAGTCCGAGCAAAAGCAGAATGCTTGGACTCGCTACATTGGCTTAAGCACGGCCATTCTGGCCGTCTTTGCGGCGATCGGCTCCCTTCAGGCGGCAAGCCTCGTGAACGAGGCCCAAATCAATCAGTTGCACTCCTCGGACAAGTGGAACGAGTATCAAGCTTCGAAGGAAAAGGGACACATCTATACGGTCGCCGCCAATGAAATGCTAGACGCCGGGATAACACTTTCTAGCAAATCTCACGCCACAGCGGCGGGTCCCAAGGGAGCGGCAAGCGCAAAAGTGTCGAAAACCGCCAATCCCCCAAAGACAGGCTGGACAAAGATGAGCCCGGGGGCGCGATTGGCCGAATATGAATCCGAAGTGGCCAAGGAGAACGCCAAGCAGGGTCCATTGAGCAAAAGCGCGAACGAACTTTCCGCGGAAAGCCAGGAGCAGATAGGGAATCACGAGCAATTTGCTTATTCGGTCGCGCTCATTCAAGTGGCGATTGCTTTGGGCGCTGTTGCCGCTTTGGCCCGCCTGAAGACCATTTGGTATTGCAGCCTTCTTTGCGGTCTTGCCGGCATTCTCTATTTCGGGTTGGGGTTCCGAACGATCAAGCGCGCGTCCGCGAATGAGCATCGACTTGAGCGGCCTGCTCCGCCTTCCCAGCCAAGTCCGAATGCCCGCTCTCCTCGTACAGCTGAATCACCTGGTGCCACGCCCGGCTAATGAGAACCGGCTCCGCAGTCAAGAACATCCGTCCGTTATCCAGTTGAGGGTTGACGATCACCAGCTCGTGCTGGTGAATTGCATCCAGCAGTAAGCCGGCCAATTCGGCGTCGGCTCCCTTGCCGCGGCCGGCCGGCACAATAGTGAAAAGGACTCCTGGCAGGATCGGCGCCTTGTCTTCGGGGTCGGTCGAAAACGTTGTTCGCGTAAGCTCGATTGCCTTTTTGACATCCCCTAACTCGGCGTAGGCCTGCGCCAACCTCAGAGTATCGTTCACTCGCCGGTCCTCACCCTTCGCATGGGCAACGGCCTCAGTCAGCACCTTTCGCGCGTTCTCCCAATCCTGGGCATCAAGGAAGATTTGGCCGTAGATGTAGGCATCCGAGGGCGTGATCTTGGAGATGTCGATGCTTCGGCATAGATCGGCCTCGAAGGTATTGACGAGGCGTTTGGCGTCGTCGGGCGAGATCTCGCGGTTAAGCACGTGCCTATTGGCGGCATCGGAAACCGTCTTTATTGCCGCCTGGATCCTTTGCGTCTGGTTGGGTGCGGGAATTGTGGGGTCGTTTGGATCGGGAATTGAAGGCGCTTGGCACCCGGCAACAACCAAAAAAGGCAAAAGACCGAGCCAAACCTTTGCAGACGCCATTCCGTAGATTGTATCTTAGGGTGACTACTATGTCGACGCAGATGGGAATCTGGACGATCATAACCGGTGTAACTGCGATCATTTCGATGGTTGCGTACATCATCACCGCGCTTTTTATCCGCGCCGAACTCAAAGCGGTGGAAAAAGACCGGTTCCTCCACGTGACAAGCGAGCTGTTCGCCATCTGGCAAGATCCCGAGTTTATGACTGCCCAGTTCTGGATCCTTTACAAGATGGAAGAAAGCACGTGGGAGGCTTTCATCCAGAACCACAGGGCCGATTTGGGTGAGCTCCACTTTCATAGAGTTGGGTCCTTTTATGACCGTATCGGCACACTGGTTCGCCTGAAACTGATCAACGAAGAAGAGATACTTTCCACCGTTGGCGGCTATGCGATCGCAGTCTGGCAACGGATCGAGCCGTTCGTAAAGGAAGCGCGGAGGATTGAGAACTCGGGCCTGTTCGATGATTTTGAGGCTCTGTTGCCCGCCTGCTATGAGTGCTATGTGCCCGCTCTCGGTGAAAACGCATACGTGCGTCCATTCAGCGTAGATCAAACTCCGCCGCTTATCAGCATTGGCGCGCTCAAAAAAAAACTCGCATCCGACAATCCGCCCATCGTGCTGGACGTTCGCACGGCTCATCACGTCCAAGCGGATCCAAGAAAGCTGCCGGGCGCGATCGTCATCCCTCCGGGTGAGGTGGCAGATCGAATCGCCGAGCTCCCGCCCGAGCGGGATATTGCCGTTTACTGTGCTTGACCGGATGAAGCTACCAGCACCCGTGTGGCGCTGATCCTCCAGAAGAAAGGTTATAAAGTGATGGTCCTGAAAGGGGGCCATCAGGCTTGGCTGGACGCGGGCTATCCGGTGGAATGAGTGACGAGTTACGGGTGACGCGTGACGGGCCTGAGAATTGGATGCATTGGGACGCATGAATATCCAGGATGTGGTTGAGAAGTTTAGGTGGGAGCTGCGGAACGTTCAATGGCCCGGCGAGATTCTTGAGCAGTCCCCCGCAATTACCAGAAGGACATCTTCAAGCCAAAGTCGGTGCGAGTTAACCTGCTTTGCAGTCAATGACGAAAACGCTGACTCGCTGATCCGCGAAGAGATCGTTCGGACACAATATCTCAAGCTTGACTTGGAATGGAAAGTGTTTTCCTTCGACTTTCCTGACCTCGTGCGACGCCTCAAATCTGCCGGTTTTTCCGTTGGCGAGCATGAGGCGATGGTTGTTTACGATCTGAGTGAAGGACTCAAGGCGATCGATGAACATGCTCGCAGCGCTGCATCTCGCGTTGTAAACATGCGAGGGCTTGACGACTATCAAGCAGCCTATGCCGCCGCCTTCGACAAGGATTGTTCGACAACGGTCGCCCAGTTGGCGGGGGCTGTAAAGAGTGGTCACCGGGGCCATGATGCCTACGTCGCTTACGTGGACAGCATGCCCGCCTCGGTCGGACGCCTTTACACAAACCCGAAGAGCGCTTTCGCAGGTCTTTATGGCGGAGGAACTTCGCCCGATTTCCGAGGAAGGGGGCTTTACAGGTCGATCGTGGCGGCCCGGGCACGGGACGCTCTGGTGCAGGAGCGCGTTACCTGCTAGTAGACGCTCTGCCCACAAGTCTTCCGATCTTGCTTAGATTGGGATTCGTTCGCGTAGCAGACAGTTGGCCCTGTTCGCTTGACATGAGAGGGTGATTTAATGGAACCCGTAGGCCTAGGACCGGAAATCCCGTCCCTCCATAATCAGACCAAATGCGAGCCCTCCTTTGCGCATATTGCGCCTTTCTCTATGCGACCGTCTTTGCCCAACCCGGGCCACGTTGGCCGAACTCTCCCGCTATCGACACCTTCTTGAACAAGGAATTCAAAATGCTCGGCGCGCCTGGTCTTGCGGTGGCCGTTGTCCGCGATGCCAAGGTGGTGTATGCGAAAGGCTTTGGCTTTGCGGATCTCCAGAACAATGTGCCGGTGACTCCGAAGACGGTTTTTCGACTCGGCAGTGTCACCAAACAATTTACGGCGACAATCGTCATGCAGCTTGTCCAGGAAGGCAAATTGAGCCTGGATTCCACGCTCGGCAGTCTTCTTCCTGACAGCCCAAAGGCTTGGTCGGCGGTTACGGTTAGGCAGCTTCTCAGCCATACAGGAGGGATTCCAAACTACACCAACAGTCCCAGCTTTGTCAGCATGATCCGTAACGAGGTCACGGTAGACCACATCAACGACAATGTGATATCGAAGCCGCTCGACTTTGCGCCCGGAAGCAGTTGGAGCTACAGCAACAGCGGGTACATCTTGTTGGGCCAGATCATTGAGAAGGTCACCGGAAATCGGTTCGCGAACGAGCTTCACAAACGGATATTGGACCCGCTGGGGATGCACGAGACCTACTTTGTGCGCGAGACCGAAATTGTCAAGAACCGGGCTTCCGGCTATACGTTCGGCAGCGGCCGCTTGGCGCAGTCCGGCTACATCAACATGACCTGGCCGTTCGCGGCAGGGGCCATGGAAAGCACCGTCCTCGACCTCGCCAAATGGGACGCCGCCCTTTACACGGACAAGATTTTGCCCCAAACCGCGCTTGCCCAGATGTGGGAGCCGGTCATGGTTGCGAACGGTAAGGCCCAAGATTACGGGTTCGCATGGGAGACCCAGACGATGAACGGGATCAAGCTCGTGTTTCACGGCGGGGGAATCCCTGGTTTTTCCACGTTCATTCTCCGGGCTCCATCTGTTGGAACTACGGTGATCGCTCTCTGCAACTGGGATTTGAAGGATCCGAGCGACTTGTGCAAACACGTAATGGGGTTCTTGGATCACCGCCTGCAGGCGCCCCCGGTTGTCCTGATCTCAGATACCGATCTTGCAACTACCGCATTGATTCGAAAAGCGCTGGAAAGCATCCTTGCGGGTAGGCCAGATCCGGCTGTGTTCTCGCCCGGGATGATCAAGTTTTTTACTCCCGAGATGCTTCATAGCGTCGCCGACACGGCTAGAGCTCTTGGGCCGCTGAAATCTCTGGAACTCACAAAGTCCGAGGATGCCGGTGGTTCCAAGACACGCGAGTATCGAGTCACCTTCGCGAACGCCACACTCCAAGGCCAATTCGTGATTGGGAAGACGGGGCTGGTTGAAGACGCCAAGCTGCGTTAAAACGGCTGAACTGTTAACTGCGAACTGTGAGCTGTGAACTGTCAACGGTGAGCTGTCAACAGTAAACACGGCGCTTCGCGCCGCAAACTGTAATCCAGGGTCGTCGGCTGCGTTCTGAACGAATATCCCGCCTGTCCAGCTCAAACCATCCGTTACTAGATTTTCACCTGAGTCCAACCATGCGGCGGCGTGAATTGGAAGAGGCGGTCGTCGAGCCTCGGGTTGAGCTTCAAATGCTCGAAAATCTCCTGGACGGCGATCGAACCCATAGTAGACGACATGCCAAGAGGCAAGTGCGTTTTCGGGTCGTAGTAGAGAGACACGTTTGTCTTTTCCTTTTTACCGTCGAGACCAATGCGCAAAGCGGGCATGCCGTGCCAGATAACTCTGCTCGGCCCGTTCAGAACGGGGAGTTCCGACGCCCAAGGCCCTAGAGACATCATCCGCAAAAAATCCTCATCTTTCGAAAGGGGCAGAGAGTTGTATTCCTTCTCGGATGGGGAAAATGCCCAAGCTGCCTTGGGGTTCGAAACTCTCGTCGCATCAGGCTGTTCGATCCGCAAGTAGCCTCCCTTGCGAAAAGCGTATTCCGTTTTTAGCGCCGGTGGAGATTCTTCATTCTTATCGATGACGGTCACCGTGACGGTGACGGACGTTGCGTGATGGAGCTTGTCCGAGGCGTCGGACATAATTCCATGCGCGGCCGACACTTGAGTCAATGAGACGAAGACGAAGGGCGTCAGCACAAGTCGATTATGGAGGAAAGCCTCGGCCTTTTCAAAACGTCAAGGCGTGCGGCCGTTTTGCGCGTTAGAATATAGATGACCCCGGGGGAGAGCATGAAAGCTTTTACGCTCATTGAGCTGCTCGTTGTGATCGCCATTATCGCGATCCTCGCTGCGCTCCTGTTTCCCGTGTTCGCGCAAGCCAAATCGGCGGCCAAGGCGGCCTCTTGTCTTAGCAACATGTATCAAATTGGGCTCGCCGTTCGAATGTACAATGGCGACTACGACGATACATGGGTGCCATGCTTCACGCAGTCCAGCTTGGCCGGCTTTGCGCCCCAACAGAGTTGGATCGGATACGACAACGACAATTCGCCTGAGATGAACGGGGAGTTTGGGAACGACGATCTTCCGGCGACTCACCCATCTCAGCCGGGCCTTATCGACATTTACCTTAAGAGCGACCAGGTCAAGCGTTGCCCAGCCGTTCCGGGCGCCTGGCAAACCGGGTACACGATGAACGGGTTCTCCGGCAGCATTTCGTCGGCCTACTACACCGCCAATCCGGCCGCCGCGGGCAACGAGTATGGGCCCTCAAACAAGACGCAATCTTTGCTGAACGGTTACCTTGTTTCGATCGGGGCGAACGATTCGGAAATCGACGAACCCTCAGACACCATGACCTTATGGGAACATGAGGCTACTGTGCCGGTATGCAATTTCTTGCAAAGCTATAACTGGCTGTACCAGCCACCCAACATCCAGTCCGTGATCGACCATTTCCATTTTCTGCACGGGCAGGGAAGCAATACAATGTGGGCGGATGGGCACGCAAAGGCGATGCAATATGGCCAGTTGAGACGGCCGATGTTTTCGTGTCGGAAGGATATTTATCCGGGAGATTAAGGGCTAGATGGGCTCCGCCGTAAACTTGGCGCTTCGCGCCGTAAGCCGCTTTGCTGAAAACATGGGCTTTGCCCGTAAACCGGTTAACGAAAAAGCTTAGGCAATTGGTGGAGGCCTTGCCTGGAACTCTCAAGAGCGAAATGGCCACTTTAGCGGGCCGCATCCGGGTAAAACGTTTCGGAAATCTATGATCGAGAGAGCCGAGCAAAGTCTTCGAAATTCTTATGCGAGGGAACGAGCGTTTCCTTGCCAGAACAAACACCCACCGAACCTACCAAACCGAGCACCTGGCTCAACTTGCCGAAAGGCAATCTCCGATCGCGGCGATTGTCGCCTGCGTGGACAGTCGGGTTATTCCGGAGGTCATCTTCGACCAACCCATTGGTACTCTTTTTGTTAGCCGCGTGCCAGGCAACGTAGCCAGTGACAGCGCAAAATGGATGATCGATATTGCCACCGGCGAGTTTGACGTCCCGCTCATCA
This sequence comes from uncultured archaeon, assembly GCA_963829965.1. GTDB lineage: Bacteria > Armatimonadota > Fimbriimonadia > Fimbriimonadales > Fimbriimonadaceae > DASXZH01. The sequence continues at coordinate 95,823 of CAWHLK010000056.1, forward strand.
TGGTTCTCGCGCATACTGGTTGCGTCGCGATCAAGCAGGTGATCTCGGGGAAAAGCGGCCCAGGGGGATTGCTACGGTTCAAAGTGCAATCGGCGGCTTCACGGGCCGGTCTCAAGAATCCGGAAGACCTTTATGGCGAAACCATTAGGCAGAACGCGATCCAAACCCTGGAGCACCTGAGAGACGAGTCCTTCTCCTTTCGAGATGGGCTCAAGGCAGGGAAGACCAGCGCGGTGGCCGCCGTTTACGATATGGCGTCGGGGCAAGTTGAGCTTATTGGCGAACTGGCGGTTTGAGAATCACAGCCACAACTAGGTCACTTAGTCGTTCTTACCTCGAGAAGGAAACGATCTCGTAAAACGAATTGGAGTTCGCGCAGTCCCTTTAAAAAAGGACATTTCGCTGCTCCGAATTTGGCGCAGAATATGTATGCCCAACACAAGGAGACAACGGATGTTACCGACAGTATTTGGTTCTTATGCGCACAGCGAAGCAGCTGAGTCGCTAATTGGAGCGCTTTTGGAAGCAGGGGCGGCCCCTGAAGACATAAGCGTCATTGTACGGACGAACGCGACCGGAAACGGCGAAGTTACCGAAGGTGTGGGAGGGCTTTTGGCCGTGGACGCCGGCCACGCGGGAACGCCACTTTATGGCCATGTTGCGGTGGAATCCGAGGGATCTGAGATCTATGAATCAAGGATCGGCGGCGGTATCAGCACATCGAGTCCTGATGACGACGTTTCCTCAGTGGGTGAAATGGACGATTCCCAGGACGCCGCCGAGCAGATGACTTACCCGGACGATCAGCATTCGTTCTCCGAAGATGAAGAGCGGGATGTCATTCATGCTGCGAACACCGGCTTTTTTAATCTGAGCAGGACCGGAAAAGAGGGATTGGGCATGGTGGATTCGGGCGAGGACGACACTTCGGCAGTCCCTTCTGAGCTCAGCTCCATTGTCCTTCCCGGGTTCGCCCTTGTTTTGGGCGACGGGCCCTTGGCGACCTCTTTGATGGGCGCCGGCGTTGCGGCAGTTGTCGGGGGCCGGCCGGCCGCGCACCTGCAGGACTATCTCGAGGACCAGTTGGTGCCTCACGAACTGGCCTTTTTGTTGGCGCGCGACTTCGAGGCGGGCGGGGCAGTGGTAGCGATCGTCGCGACGCCGGGAAGCTTGGATTCAGGCATTCTTCAGCAGATCATGGAGCAGCAAGGCGCAAACAACGTGCAACTTGTTGAAGCCGTCGACTAGCGCTCTGAAGTCACAAAAAGGGACGCCTGCGCTAATTACTCCCCGGAGTCATTACGACTAGAGGCCCGGATAAGGGCAAGAAAGGAGTAAAGCGATATGACGGCAACCATTTTTGGATCGTTTGAAGACCCGGCCCATGCAGAACGCGCAGCCGGTGCGCTTCTTGATCACGGACTTCACGACTATGACTTGAGCCTCTTGGTCCATCAAGACGGCCACTTCGTAAAGTCCACTGAGGAGCAGCGAAGGCAGCGTGAGATCGACGAGCATCAGATCGGCAAGCCCACTTCAAGCTATGCCTATGCAGACACCCCCGAGCGGATTCCCGTTGGACCGGCAGATGGCTTGGATATTCCGGGAGTTACCATCGCCCATGAAAGTTTGATCGGGGCGGCCACGGAGCCCGACGCAGTGAGCAACTATAGCGCGCCGCGCGACCCGGATTCCGCTATCCAGGATACAACGGAAGGCCCGCTCGGACGGACCCACTTGGAGGCCAAGACAGGTATTTCAACCACTACGAGCGCGGACGCCGGCGTCGGCGCGGCGAAAGGAGCAGCGGTTGGCTTGGGCGTTGGTGTTCTGGCTGCGCTCGCTTCCGTCTTTATTCCTGGAGTTGGCCTGGTTTTCGGTACCGGCGCATTGGCAGCCGCGATCGCGGGAACCGTGGGCGCTACTGGAGCCGGCGTCATTGCCGGCGGGCTCATCGGATATTTGAAGGATCAGGGCGTACCCGAGGATGCGCTCACCGTTTACCGTGAGGCATACGACAGGGGCGGAGCTATTCTCGCGGTCAATCTTCCTCAAGGCATTGACCGAGCCGATATCGAGGCCGTTCTTGCGAAGTATGGCGCTCAAAACATAGATGTATATGGTGTAGAGATTTAGCCGTTTTGGTGATTCACAGACTCAAAAAAGAAAAGGAAGCAAGCAAAAATGAAATCAATCTTTAGAAAAGCAACTCTTACCGTTTTGGCCGGTGTGGTGGCCGCTTCGGCATTCGCAAATACCGAAGTTCCGGCCGGCACTCCCGTGTCACTAGTCTTCGATCAGGATGTTAACTCGCGACACGCTCACCCAGGTGACAAGATCAAACTGCACGTCGCCGAAGACGTCATGGTCAACGGCGACCGGGTCATTGCGCAGGGCACTCCGGTTTGGGCGACGATTGACAGCGTTCGAAAGAACGAGCGCTTTGGAATTAACGCGAACATGAAGCTGGACCTTCATTCCGTTCACGGAATTCCGCTCAAGGCAAGGACTGCCGGCAAGGACAGCGGCAGCCGGGCAGACCACGCGGCGCTAGCAGCGGGCGGCGGAGCTCTCGTTCTTGGTCCGATCGGTCTTCTTGGAGGCTATTTCGTCGTGGGTAAGCCAGTGAAGATCCATGTGGGCGACCATTTGGAGACGCAGGTTTCAGAAAACACCTGGGTCAAGTAGGGTCCTTTCTCCGGAAGCAGATGGCTGAAGTTCGGGCCGCGAGAGCTGCTCAAACATCAGCCATCGGCCGGATTTAGATGGAAGGGTGTCTGTCCCTTTCTCCAAACTAGCTTTGGGCCGCGTCCTTGATCGCAAGCAACTCTTTCATGACGCCGCCGAGATCAGTCGAGGGGCAGACCCCGCCGAAGCTGTCGTGCAGTTTCAAATAAAGGTTATACAGTTTCGCGTAGACTGCTGCCGCTTTGGGATCGGGGGAGTAAACCTGCTCCTTCACCCCCGTCATTGCGGCTTGAGCTTCGTCGACGGATTTGTGGGCTCCAGCTGCGACCACCGCAAAAAGAGCCGCGCCAAGAGCGCAAGTTTGCGCGCTTCGGGCTAATTTTCATGGGCCGATTGCAGACGTCGGCGTAGATTTGCATAGTGAGGGCGCTTTTTTCGGCGATGCCGCCGCAGTTGACTACCTCATCCACCTGGGCTCCGTATTCTTCCATTCGACGAATGATGGTGAGGGCTCCGAAGGCGGTGGCTTCGACCAATGCTCGATAGATTTCGGGGGCTGAGGTTTTCAAGGTTTGCCCGATAAGCAAGCCGGTGAGCCTTTGATCAACCAGGATTGTTCGGTTTCCGTTGTTCCAATCCAGGGCGAGCAAGCCACTCTCTCCTGGCTTCAGCTTCATTGCTTCGGCGCTGAGTGCAACGTGGGCATCGCCCTTCTCATAGGTCGCGGGGCACAAGTAGCGAACGAACCAGTTGAAGAGGTCGCCCACTGCCGATTGGCCCGCTTCGATGCCGAGCATTCCCGGCAGAACCGAGCCATTCACCACACCGCAAACGCCGGGGATGAGAGGCAGGTGGCCGTCTTCCGGCATAGGAGCGACCATGCAGTCGCAAGTGCTGGTGCCCATGATCTTCACGAGTACGCCGGGTTTCACACCGCTGCCAACCGCTCCCATGTGAGCGTCGAAGGCGCCCACTGCGACAATGGTCTCAGTTTTTAGTCCAAGCTTGGCTGCTATTTCTGGAGTGAGTGTTCCGGCGATGTGATCGCTGGGAAAGGCCTCCGAGTAGAGCCGGTCTCGCAAATCCGCTAAGCGAGGATCCAGCGCTCTCAAGAATTCCTTGGAAGGAAGGCCGCCCCAATCGGGATTGAAAAGACCTTTGTGGCCGGCCGCGCAAACGCTGCGGGGCATGGTTGTGGGGTCCTTGGCCCCTACCAGATAGGCCGGAACGACGTCGGCAAGTTCCGCCCACGAATAAGCCGCCTGAAAAACTGCCGGGTCGACCCGGGCGCAATGGAGGATCTTCGCCCAAAACCACTCAGAGGAGTATTTACCTCCGACCATCTGCATGTAGGGGAACCCCATGGAGTTGGATTTCTCGATGATTTCGGCTGCTTCGGCATAGGACGTGTGGTCTTTCCAAAGCCAGCACATGGCGTTGGGGTTATTTTGAAACTCGGGATGGCAGCCCAGAGGTAGACAATGCGCATCGATCGGCATCGGACTGGAGCCGGTGGTATCCACGCCGATTCCCACCACTCTGTCTGGGGAGAAGCCGGGAAATCCTGATGCTTCGGCGAGAGCGCCCTCGATGCTGGCATAAAGGCCGTCGATATAGTCCTGTGGATTCTGCCTTGCGACGTTGGCATCGGCAGAATCTTCGATCACCCCTTCATTGCCGTGTTTGTACGGCGAGACGAACGAGCCGATTTCCGCCCCATTGGCACAATTCACCACAAGGGCGCGAACGCTGGATGTGCCGTAATCCAGGCCGATGGCATACTTTGAACCGTCATCACTCATGTCTCTATTTTTACCGTTCGGCGAGTCACATTTGTGAATAAGGATTCCTGATGAGTGATTCCTTGTTAAGTTAATCATGCGCGTGCCCGCCGTTCTTGGTTGCGCGGTTTTCTCGGGGCTTCTTCGCGGCTTCCATGCCGCCGGTTGGGTTGTCGTTTCTTGGTTGGATTTCGCTTGTGCCTCTGCTAGCGGCAGTGCCAGGGGCGAAGCGGTTTATCGGTGCGCTTGGTGGGCTGGTTTGCGCGGTGACGGCGGCTTTTGCGTTGGACTTGGGGTTAATACCGGTTCCTCATCCCATGACTGGGGAGCCAAACTGGATTTTTGGCGGCTATGGCTTGTTCGGTGTGCTCTTGGCCGTTGTCTGCTATGAGCTTTCAGGTTTGGAGGAAATCCGATTTCGTAATTTGCCTTATTTGGCCGCCCTTGCCGTTTCCCTAGAAGCGGCGATGTGCTTCGTTTTGCCGATCCACCTCGCCTTGAGCCAATACAAGTTGCCTGCCGCGATGACGATGGCCTCCTTCGCGGGGATATGGGGCGTGTCTTTTGTCGTTTGGCTCACTCTCTTCTTGCTCGCCAAATTGGTTCGCAGACCGGCCGGACCATGGTGGCCCTACTACGCGTGGGTTGGGGTCGTCGGTTTGGGAATCGCCTTTGTTCGTCTCCCAGCGGTCCGTGAATCTGGCCCGTTGATCGGAATCATTCAAACGAAGTCTAACTCCCCGGCTGAGCTTGCATCGCTAAACCAAAGGGCTGGAGCAATGGGGGCCCGCCTTGTCGTCTGGCCGGAGTTGAGCGGGATCATGGGCGCCCCGCTGGGCGACACTACCGAACTGAGGGCTCTGTCTTCGAGACCTGCGCAGCCGGCGTTTGTGACGAGCTTTGAGGACGCTCACAAGCCCAAACCACACAACGCGGCAGCATTGTTTGCTATTGGGGCGGAGTCACAGAGATACTTCAAACGCAAGCCATTTGCCGCAGAGCAGACTCTGCATGAATCAGGCGCCGATGCCGTAGTGGCGAAATGGAAGGTTCCGGTTGGGCTCAATATATGCTTTGATTCCTGCTATCCGTGGGTGCTTCGAGACACCGTTCTTAAAGGCGCTAGTTTCATTGCTTTGCCGACTGAGGATCCGCCCTCCAAGAACGGCATTGTTCAGGCACTGCATTCGGCTTACATGCCGTTTCGTTCGGCTGAACTTGGCATCGCGATTTATAGGGCCGACATTACGGCTTTCTCCATGGTTACGGGGCCGGACGGCAAATTCTGACCGAACTGAATCCAGGCGATGGTCTTGCCGTTCAGCAATTGCCTGCACCGCACGATACGGTTTACCGAAGGTTCGGTGACTGGCTTTTGTATCTTTGTATAGCCTATGTGCTGGCTGGGTTCCTAATGCCAAGCCTTCGAAAACTTAAGCGAAGGCTCCTCCGTAAATCTGGGCCCACGGGGAATCCGTGAGCGCATGCTGGAGTCGCGCCTAAGGGACGCTTAGTCACCGATACCAGCTCCAGTGGCTTGCCACTCATCGGTGTCTGCGGGCGGCGTGTACGGGTTCTTCGGCTCGAAAAACCTCCAACTGAGTTTCCCCATTTCCCGAAGGGCAAGTTCACTCTCATTCTTGAACCCCCACGAGGTGTCTTTGGCCTCGGATGTATACGCAGCAATAATGTAGGGAGTCGGGCCATAGACGATGGCAACGTCGCTCCGGCTCTCGTTCAGAGATCCAACCTTGGCGCAGACGTAAACTCCGGAGGGATCTCGGTTTGGAAGCGGTCGTCCCAATACTCGTGGCTCAGTAATTCGCAGCATCCTTTCGGAGGCGCCGGGAGACTTCACGGCGGTTCCCTTGTATAGGCGCTCAAGAATATGGGCCATGTCTGCGGGTGATGTTACACCCATGTTCTGCCATTTGGCGCGGAGCGCCTTCAACCGGGCATTCGAGTCCGGCACGTTAATGGTGCAGGCGGTGTTTTGCAGGCCCCAATCCAGCATTCGCTTCTCGATGTTCTCAACTCCGACCTTGTTCGAGAGAAGAATGGCGGCGGTGTTGTCGCTTACGTTCATCATGAGATTTACGAGTCCTTCGATGTCCATTTTGCTGCCCTCTTCGAGGTATCCGGTCCACAGGCTGACTTCGCGATCTGCTTTTGGAGGGATTGGGAGCTTGTCCGTCCACTTCAGTTTGCCCTCTTCGATCTGGCTGAAAGCTTCGATCATGATCGCGGTTTTGATGGTTGAAGCGGACGGGAACTGCTCGTCCTGGCGGTTCCCAATGCTTTCGCCCGTCTTCAGGTTCTCCACGAAGTAGCCCATACGGCCATGAAAGTTGGCGCAGATCTTGTCGAAATCGGCGCGAAGAGCAGAAAGTCCGGAGGAAGCAAGGGCAAGAGCAGGGATAAGGCAAATCACGAAAGTGTTGTACCTGCTGTTGGTTTTGGCTTTTGGCTTTTGGCTTTTGGCTTTTGGCTTTTGGCTTTTGGCTTTTGGCTTTTGGCTTTTGGCTTTTGGGTGTTGGCCCTCCCGAGTGCGATTCCATCCGGCAGTTCCCATTGTTCTCGACCTTAGCGGGTGCCGAGAAATAAGAGTAAACTTCGCTCCAAGAATACGTATTCAGGAGCTGAAATGAACCTATTGACCGCATCCCGACCGTCCCAATGGGGGGGCTTGAACTTCCGGAACCACTGAAGGGACTGGAGAGGTTGGCGACCAATTTCTACTGGCGTAGGGATAGGGAAGCGGCGGAACTCTTCAAAGACCTCGATCCCGAGCTTTGGGAGAATGGCGGAACCCCGATGTCCGTCCTGCTGGATTCAAGAGGTTTGGCCGAAAAAGCATCTGACAAGGAGTTTGTGAAGCGTGTTCAGGACGTTCTCAAGCAGTTTGAAGCATACGTCGCCGACGCCACGCCGAGCCATAACCTGAAGAAGGCTCCCGTCGCTTATTTTTGTGCCGAATATGGCATCCATCAGCGCGTGCCGGTTTACTGCGGAGGGCTCGGGATTCTCGCGGGAGACCATTGCATGGAAGCGTCCGACATGAACTTGCCATTCGTTGGAGTTGGACTCTTTTATCGGCGGGGCTTCCCTCGCCAACTCATCGATTCGGAGGGCAGGCAGGAGCACGTTTATCCTCTTCTGGAACCGGTTCGTTGCGGGCTGCAAAGGGTTCTTGACCCCAAATCAAAATCACCGCTGCTTGTAAAGGTCGAACTGCCCGGCCGCAAGGTTGAAGCTGCGGTCTGGCTCGCGGCGGTTGGGCGCATGCCTCTGCTCCTCTTGGATACGGACATTCCTGAGAATTCGGTAGAAGACCGTCCGACTACGAGCCAGCTGTATACCATTGGCAGGGAAATGAGAATATGCCAAGAGATGGTCTTGGGGGTCGGTGGCGTGCGAGCGCTGGACGCACTCGGAATCGAGCCTGCGGTTTTCCACCTTAACGAGGGGCATTCCGCGCATCTGCTGATAGAGCGACTCCGGCAATCCCTCGTTAATAAAACGACGAAAGAGAGCGCCATCGAGAAGGTCAAGAACTCGTCCGTTTTGACCATCCATACGCCGGTTCCGGAAGGAAACGAGCGTTTTGACGCTTCCCTGATGAAAGAGTACTTGAACGCTCTGTTAAAAGGGAGTTCGCTGAACTCCAAGTTCGTGCTGAAACTCGGATTGGACTCAAAAGCAGATCCCAAGATCTTCGACATGACCGCGTTCGCCCTGCGTCTCACCTATGCGGCGAACGGCGTAAGTTTGCTTCACGGGCACACGGCTGATGACACCTGGAGCAAGGTTGTGGGCCGGCATGTCGGCGGGGTGACGAACGGCGTTCACATGAAGTCTTGGCTTGGTCCCGAGCTTCGTTCCCTGTATCTTAACCACGGCGTGAAATTCGAGCCGGCCGTGTCAGCCGAAACTGAGCCGGATATCAATGGGCGCGGGCACTGGGGTGAGGCAGCCACCGTTCCTGATTCGGAGCTGTGGGCAGCGCACGCGGCCCAGAAGAAGCGTTTTATCGAGTTTGCCTCTCGACGCCTTTTCGAACAGCGGGCCCGCAACGGCGCCGCGCCGGGAGAGTTGCACAAGGTCTTAAAGATGCTTGATCCGGACGCGTTCATAATTGGCTTTGCCCGACGGTTCGCGGTGTACAAAAGGGGCGCGCTCCTCTTCAGCAACGAAAAAAGGCTGGCAAAGCTCTTGAGCACCCATGGCAACGTGCAGATCGTGATCGCGGGCAAGGCTTACCCAACCGACAGAGAAGGCCAAGCCGTGTTGGCGAAGGTTTACGCAGTGTCGCAGAGCCCCGCATTTCGTGGACGGGTGTTTCTTATCGAGGATTACGATATGGAAGTCGGAGCGATGATGGTACAAGGCGTGGATATGTGGCTCAACAACCCCCGCCGGCCACTCGAGGCGTCCGGCACCAGCGGCATGAAAGCGGCGGCGAACGGCGTCCCTAACGCATCGATCTTGGATGGCTGGTCGGGACGAGGCGTTCATCGGCGAAAAAGGGGTCCGCAACGGCTTTCAAATCGGCAGCCGTAAACCGGAGAAGTCGCTTGCGGCGCAGGATAAGGCTGACGCGAAGGACCTCTACCGGGTCCTTGAAGAGGAGGTAATTCCGCTCTTCTTTAAGAGGGACAAAGAGGGCTTACCCAAGGAGTGGCTGAAGATTATGAAGAACTCCATGGCCGACAGCATCCTCGCATTTTCGACGAAGCGAATGATCGAGGATTACGTGAGGATGTACGAGGGAGAATGTTGAGTTTTGGGTTTCGGGTTTTGAATGATTGTGCGGAGCCCTAATCCAGAGCTGTGAGTAGTCCGACCTGTCCGACCTGTCCGACCTGTCAGACAGGTCGGACGACGAGGTAACCCTAAACCAAAACACCTACCCGCGCCCAGTAACTTTGTTCGGCCGGGGGCCAAACCACTCCGTGTTTTCTTCAGCGTCCAACATTTTGGCGTAGGCGGCCAGTAGGGTTGCCGCTTCGGTTTCGAAATGGTAGGTGCCGTCTATTTCACCCTGCCAAATCGATTCCACAACCCACTCCGGCACCGGCATAAACAGCACGCGCTCGGGAGTTCTCACGCGAACGGGCACGATTGTGGCCGTCGTGTGGTCGGGGTAGATGAAATTCTAAAACCACGGCATCCGGCTCAAAGCGGGTTGTGCCCAGCTGCGGCTCGCCCTTAACCAAGGCCTCCTTCAAAACCTCCGGCGGATATTCGCCTTCGCTTGGTTTTTGGCCTGATTTGAGTTCGGCGTAGATCCTGGTTCTCTTCTCCGAGACAAAGGCTGACAAAGTCACAAACACAGTTTATCCCAAGGCTGTTAGAGTCACCAGCACCGTAAATCCTCTACCCTCGCAATCCTACCGGGTTCTGGCAAGCCCGGTAATCGTAACAGGGACAGCGGCAGAAATGCAAGGAAAAAGTGACACGAACGCAGGGTCGCGAGAACTCAGCGTTCAGACGTAAGAAACAAAAAAACACGACGTCATCACGGAGGATTGAATGTCATTTGCATTAAACACAAACTTGGACGCGCTTACGGCGCTTACAAACTTGGAAAATACGGGAACCAAGATCAGCTCTTCGGTAAACCGTTTGTCAACCGGTCTTCAAATCAACTCGGCTGCGGATAACCCCGCCGGCTTTATTCGTGCGACCGACTTTACTGCTCAACTTTCTGGCATCAACCAGGCCCTGTCCAACGACCAGGATGCTGTCAACTACGCGAAAACAGCCGATGGCGCTCTGAACCAAGTGGGAAGCCTCTTGGATAGCGCTCGTACTCTCGCGGTCGCTTCTGGTAACACTGCGACCCTGGACAGCGCCGCCGTTCAAGCAAACCAGACTCAGCTTAACTCAATCGTGAGTTCGATCAACCGAATCGCGACCACTACGACTTTCGGCAGCAAGCAGTTGCTCGACGGCAGCGCCGGCGTTCAGGCTGCAAACTCCAACTCCACCGACGTGGCCGCGATCTCGTTCACGGGCGAATTCAACGGCGTTGCAATCCCAACCGCTTCCGCGGTTACCGTGGCCGTCACTCAGGCTGCCACTCAGGCGCAGGTCGTTGGAACAAACACCTTCGCTGCTACAACCACTACGGTTACCGCGGGCTCGTTCGCGATCAACGGAACCACGTTCAACACGTCTTCCAACGAGACGATCGGCCAAGTCGTTCAGGCGATCAACGCTGCTCAGGGCCAGACAGGCGTAACCGCGCAGTTCACTGCCGGTGGCGCAGTTACGCTGACTCAGACGAACTACGGGGCCGCCAACAGCATCAGCTTGTCGGATGCAAACGGAGTCCTTCTCTCTGCGGCTGGCAGCGCAAGCGCCAGCGGCGTCAATGCGGAAGGAACCGCAACCATCAACAACGGCACAGCTCTGGTAACCGTGCACTTCACGGGCGGCGTTAATGGTAGCAGTGCTCTTGATCTGCAAGATGCGGATGGCAACCAAATCCAACTCAGCACCGCAGGAAACGCGACCTCGGCGGGCTTCCTTGCAGGACAGCTCTCGGTAGGTTCTTCGCAGTTCCAGATCGGTGGCGATTCCGGCGATACCGCCTCGCTCTCGATCGGTAACTTCAGCGCAAGCAACCTTGGAGTGGGCGCGGTCAGCGGGCTGAATATGTCCAACCTTGACTTGACAACGGCTTCGGGCGCCAACAACGCGCTCCAGGTCATCGACTCAGCGATCAGCCAGGTAGCTTCTGCTCAGGGCTCGATCGGAAACTTCCAGACCAACGTTCTCAACTCAAAGGTCTCGTCCTTGCAATCGGCTCAAGAAAACGTCAGCGCGAGCCTTTCAAGCATCCAGGACGTGAACGTTGCTACGGAAATGACTAACTACACGCAGCTTCAAGTGTTGGAACAGGCCGGTGTTTCCGTTCTCGCTCAAGCGAACTCGGAGCCGGATGCCCTGCTCAAACTCTTAGGTTAAACCTGACGTCGATCCCCGCTCGCCGTAAGCGGGCGGGCACTATTCTGGAGTCTCGGGAATTTCCCGGGACTCCTTTCTTTTTAGCCAGGACTCTATTTGCCGTCTGAGGGTCCGACTGAAGAAGAGGTTGCCCAGCAGGGTGCGGCGCTCCCTCGGCTCTATTTGAAGTCTGATGCGGGCGTCCTCCACGTGTCCTTCAACGGACACCCAGCGCCCCAGACCAACTAGTGAGTGGGGATTGGGGCGGAAGTCCAGCCCGAAAATGTCGTTCTTTTGGATTGACAGGTTTAGGTGGTCGCCGAAGAATTCCAATCTGTCCTTATGGAGGATCATAAAGCCGATGTCCTCATGCGGATCTAAGAGAGAGGCATATTTCGGAGTTGCGATTCCTACGAACCAACTTGGAGCAACATTGTTCGGCCGGGCGGTCTTGAACCTCATAAGCAGTTTTTGGCGAAGCGTTTGGTTTCGGTGAAGGCCCCAGAAGTTCATTGCGAGCCATCCGATGAGCGGAGCCATGGCAAAAATCCAAAAGCCCCGGCTTGCAACTTGGCCGCTCGCCGCCATCCACCAAATTCCATATATTGCGAATGGAGACGCAGCCAGGCCAGGTATAAGATTGCCCATAACTTTGGTCGACACAGTCCAAAGGCGAGGACGAGTCGTCACAACCAGGTTGGGACGGTTTGGGGTGTTGGGTTTCGGCGGTTCGAGGGTCAACGTGGGCATGATACACTCAAAAGAACACAGGGATGGGTCCGTTGTCGGTTGCGGATCCGTCTTTCCAATACTCCATTTCCGGCGGCGCGGGTGTCCGGACCGGTTTCATGAACAAGCGCAAGGTTCGCATTATTTCTGCCGTTCCAGGAGCGGCGCATCTCAGGTCCATCCTCGAAGAGTTCGTGGAAGCGGGGCCAGGCTTGGTCACGTCCGTTTCAGATGCCCGGTATCGGACGCTTGCGCAACTCCTTCCAGGGCATACGGACTCCGTGCGGCTTTTCGGGGATGTGGTTGGCGAATACATTACGCGCGGTCGCGGAAGAAAAATGATCTTGGCGCAATCTGGCCATGTTTCTGCCGCGGTAGAGGGCGTGTGCGCGCAACTGGATGAAGACTCCCCATTTACAAAAGTCGCGCGGTTTCCCGGAGCGCATCGGCGTATTGCCCAAACTTTGGGCGAACTGAGGGATTGGGGTCTCGATGCAGACTCGCTGGTTACGTCCATGGAGTCCTTGAAAGGCGATTTGGCCGAGAAAGTCCGGTCGCTGGCGTTGATCGAACGCGGCATTGCGGACTCGCTCCGATCCATCGCCCGAGAACGGGGCGCGGACCGCATTGCAACCTGTGTGGGCCTGGAGGGAACGGGCACGGATATGGGACGACTTGTCGTTATCCTGGGTTCCGATCTCAGCGCCCACCAGGCCGATTGGCTTATTTGGGCGGCCGACCAAGGTGTGGCGTTGACGGTGGTTGCGGAGGAAGGAGCCGGAGACGGGCTCCCAATCGTGAAGGTTCTGCTTGGGCGGCTCGGCGGCAAAAGTGAAAAGGCCGGGAGCCCCAATGTCCTACAGGCGAACCTCTTCGGCGCCTCCGAAGTAGCCAACGTCGATGCCCGAAGCATCGAAGTGCAGATTGTAAGCGCCTCGGATCCTCTCGCAGAATGCGAGTGGACCTTGCGTTCGGTCTCGGCGGAACTCAGGGCAGGCGCGAAACCGGAGGAGGTATGCATTTTCTGCCGCGACCAAGAGGGGTACGTGCCTCTGCTTGAGGCCGGCGCCTTGAGGCTTGGAGTTCCGATTTCTTGCACGCGACGACTGCCCCTGATGACGAACAGCTTTGCCAGGCTGACTATGGATGTGCTTGAGTTCTGCGCCGGGAACGATGTTCGCGCGATTGCAAAGGCGTTTCGCAGCACCTATGTAAAGTTGGGCCCCGCAACAAGACAAGCCGCGGAAGCCGCGGTTAAAACTGCCTTCGCGAGCGGTGAAAAGCAGTGGGTTGTGTTGGAGGAGTGGGCCAAAGAGAATCGGGAGGAACTTCCTTGGCTGGAAACCCTCCTTATTTGGCGGGCCAACCACTTGCGAGCGCCGGCCTCGCTTACCGAATGGTGCGACCGGTTTCGGGAATTTGGTCGCCAACCCTGGCACGAGGAGGCGGTCGAGGGTGGAGCCGATACCGGCCAACGGGATGGATATGCTCAGACCGTCTTGCAACGAAGCTTGGCCCAATATGCGAGCATTGAACGGGTCCAGTCGCGGAACGTTTTCAATCTTCCGGATTTTGTGCGAACCTGCCGCAGGATCTGGGAGAGCGCCGAGGTCAGTTCGCCGTCCACCGCGGGTTCGGTCCAAATTGTCAACTCCTCGGCTGCAGTTTCGGATGTTCGCTCCCTTTATGTGCTTGGCATGCTGGAAGGGGTTTTTCCGCGCCGCCGTTCGGAGGACCCAATCCTGACCGACGCCGACAGGGCTCAACTTTCTGAATTGATGCCTGATAGGGTCCCGATTCGGAACTCGCATGACAAGGCTGCGGCGGAGAGAGACGAGTTTTGCCGTTTGTGCGGCGCCGCGAGAGAGAAGCTTGTGTTCAGCTATCCGCAAACGGATGATGATCGGGACAATGTCAAAGCCTTCTACCTTACCGAGGTGGAGCGAGCTTTGGAAGGCAACCTCATTAAGCTGGATCACCCGAGAACGGACTTGACGGAAATACCGCCAATCGTTGAGGCGGACCGCCGCTTAGCCTGGGCTCTTGATGCCGAACGAGCGGCGCCGCTGACGAAGGAGTTGCAAACCGAGGAAGCAAAGCTCTCGGTGAGCGAAGCGGCGAAGCGGCACCTTACCCCTGCCGACTTGAGCGAGGTCCTGGAATGCCCGTTTCAGTTTTTGGTCCAGCGCCATCTCCGGTTGGCGCCCAACCGCCGTCGAAGCCGCTGGCATCGGCTCTTTCGTTTACCGCGCGACACCGGTCTTGCTTCTCTTCCGGAAAGGGAGGATGCCAAACGCGCTCTGGGTTTGGCGTTGGAAGCGGAACTGGCAAGACTCATTTCAGATGGCAGCCCGCACGATCTTGCCCTTATGGACGCAGGCGGCAAGCGCCTTATCGACGAGTGGCTTGAGCGTGAGTTCGCGGCTCGCAGCCTCTGGCCGAGGGAGCGGCTGATCGATAAGCCAAGCTTTGAGCGCGGCGACCTGAGGAGCAAGCTTAAAGCGGGCGATTCCTTTGTGAATCTGGAAGGAGATTTTCCTGCGCTGTCCGAGCGCAACGGCTACCGGGTCTTACATCTATTTGCCTCCGCCGAACTGGAAGAGCCGGGTAAGGGCGGGGAAGAACTGTGGGACCGGCTGAAAGAGCGGCTGCAGTTTGAGATTGGGCTCTACCTCAGCGCCCTTGCCGTCAACGGCGAAAAGCGCGTGGGCGTCGAGGTAGATACACCCTCCAGCGGACGGCTTTTGTTTCTAAGCCCCCGGCCCGGCGAAGAGTCATTTCGATCCGATCATGGGCGGGGATTCAAGGTGGTTGCCCTGGATTATGAGCGAAGGATGTCCATCGCCAAGAACGTTTCCGACGCAACGAAGAGGGCGGCAGCCCGCATTCAGCAGGCGATTGTTGGACCCGAACCGGGAAAGGCATGCCGCACCTGTGATTTTGGCGAGCTGTGCCGGAGCAGCACGGAATATGGGGAGGAGGTTGAGCCGTTTGAACCCGAATAGCCTGACTCTTGTGGAGGGGAAGCATCCAACCGAGGAGCAGATTCACGCAATTGAATCGGAATGCGCGAGCCTCGTGGTTTCCGCGTCCGCCGGTTCCGGCAAAACGCGTGTGCTGGTGGAACGGTATTTGCGCCACGTTACGGTCACAGGCTTAAGGCCGGACCAGATCCTTGCAATAACCTTCACAAGAAAAGCGGCCGCAGAGATGAAGCGCCGGATCGTCGACCGTCTTACGGAGCTGAACCGCCCGGACGACGCCCGGATCGCAGAAACCGGGCCGATTCAAACCATCCACGGCTTTTGCGAGCGGCTGCTGAGAGAGAACTCGATTGAGGCGGGGCTAGATCCCGATTTCGAGATACTGGCTGCGGGATCGCAGCAGAGGCTGCTGGAAGAAGCCATTGAAACTGTCCTCGCCTTTATCCCGGAGGGTGCGGAAGAGGCGGCTGCATTGGTGCGTAAACTCGCCGGAAGGCGGGCGTATGGAGAAAGCCTATCGCCTCACGCGAGGCTTGAAATGGCGATTCGGGATGCCATTTCCAAGTGGCGGGGAACGGGCGTTAGCGCCGAACTGCTAGAAGCCAACCACCAGAACCACTTTCAGTTGCTTCGTATATGGCAAGACAAGATGCTGGCGGAGACGCCGGAGCCGGTGCGCGCTCAGTTTGAGTCGGATACCAGCGGGGACCGCTTCGGCGTCAAGCTGGAAAGGGCCTACAAGTCTCTCAAAAAGCAAAAGCCTCGCTATATACGGACCTCGGTGGATGCAGACCTCGAAACGGCCGAGGACACTTGCGGACTTATGCAGCTTGTGACCGCGGCGTGGGCGCTGTACGAAAGCAAAATGCGGTCTTCCCAGATGCTGGATTTCACGGCCTTGGAGAGCGCGGCTGTGGAACTCTTGAAGCAGTCTGCGCCCACACGCGATCGGGTCCGGGAGCAATACCGCGTGGTATTGGTTGACGAATGCCAGGATCTGAACCCAGTCCAGCACGATTTGCTCAAGGCGATGAACCCCGCTACGGAGATGTTTGTGGGAGACGAGCAGCAGTCCATTTACGGTTTTAGGCAGGCGGATCCCACACTTTTTGCAAAGCGCCTCGCCGAGTCTTCAAACTCGAGGCTTTCAAAAAACCACCGATCAAACGATGGCATTTTAGGCTTTGTGGATCTAATTTTCGGCCAGCGCTGGGGCGAAGGATACAAGCGGATGCTGGAGCATCCGGCCAAAGAATTCCTAGGCGTAGAGCTTTGGGTCCAGCGGCAGCGCGATACCCCCTTGACCGCAGAATGGGTCAAAGACTATTTGGAAGAGTGGAAGGCAGAAGGGCGTCGGGCCAGGGAAGTGGCGATCCTTGTACGCAAGTCGTTCTACGCGATGGAGCTTTTCAAGAAACTGGAGGCCCTTGGCGTGCCCTGCCGGGTTTCGGGGGGAACAGAGCAATTCTATGCAAGGTTAGAAGTTCGAGATTTGTCCAACGCACTGGAGGCGCTTACCGATCCTCACGATGATTTTGCCCTGTGGGCAATGCTGCGGAGCCCGTTTGTCGGACTCTCCTTGGATGCTCTGGTGCTTCTTTCGGCGCGGCGAGATCCGCTTGGCCCCACCGGACTTGTCGAGGTTCTCCACGAGGCGGAATCGGTTCTTCCGTTGGCGTTGACGGAGGATATTTGGAGAATCCAACAATTTCTCGCCTGGTTCGATCCCCTTGCCGGATACGCGGACAGGCTGGCAGCGTGGGAACTGATTTCTGAACTGTTCGCCAAGACGCCGTATCTCGAGAATCTGGCTCAGCGCAAAGAGGCCTCCCAGAGACTGGCGAACGTGAGGAAGCTTCTGGCACTTGCGACTCAGTCGCCAGAGGTGGGTCCGCGCGAATTCGCGGAGCAGATTCGCGAGATCCAGGCGATCCGCCACAAAGAAGGGGACGCGCCTGCCGGCGATGAGAACGCCGATGAGGTCACCATCATGACGATACATAAGAGCAAGGGGCTCGAATTCCCGGTGGTGATCCTTCCCGATACTCACCAAAACATGGTGCGGAAGTTACAGGATGTAGAGGTCGATGCCCGCCTGCAGCTCATTTCCGCAAAGTTTGGAAACGGGATTTCGATGTTTCACGATTGGCTGGCGTCCGAGCGGCAGAAGCGGGAAGAAGAGGAAGAGTGGCGGGTGGCCTACGTGGCGATGACCCGGGCAAAGGAACGGCTCTGCGTAATGGTGAATCCCAGCAGTTCGGACCATTTTGCCAGCCACTTGCACCGATTGCTCAAAAGGCCGGATTGGCCTCCTTCCGGCGTAAAGCTCCGAGAAGCTTCAAACGTGCGACGGTAAACTCACTGCATGCCGATAACTGTCGCCTGCGCGCAGATTGCTCCCGAAAAAGCGCGGGTCGAAACGAACCTGGACAAAATTGCTGAGTCTACGGTTCAGGCGGCTTCCGAGGGCGCGGACCTTGTTGTGTTTCCTGAGACCTCGACGACGGCCTATTTTTTGGAAGGCGGCGTCGTGGAGTCGTCGCTCACGAACTGCGCTCTATTGGACGGGCTGGTGAAGCGGCTGGCCGGGAAGCTATCGAAGCCGGTGGATGTTGTCGTCGGTTTTTATCAATCTGAGAGCGGAAACTTGTACAATGCGGCCGCATATCTGCAACTGGGCAAGCAAGAAGAAAAGATCGTTCACGTTTATCGGAAGTTTTTTTTGCCCACTTATGGAGTTTTTGACGAGGAGCGCTTTGTTTCTCGGGGGCATGATTTAGGGGTCTTCGAATCCCGTTTCGGCCGGCTGGGGATTTTAATTTGCGAAGACATCTGGCATTCGGTTTTGCCCACTTTGACCGCGGTTTCCGGTGCGCAAATGATTATCGTGCCGAGTGCATCACCTGCAAGGGGCTTCTCAGGGCCAGGCATTTCCAACCTCATGCACTACGAGCGCATGATCGCCGCGGTGAGTGAGGAGCACGGGGTGTACTGCGTGAACTGCCAACTCACCGGATTTGAGGGCGGCAAGGGTTTGGTTGGGGGAAGTGCGATCAGCACTCCGACGGGCGAGATCCTTGCGCGGGGTCCGGTTGGCGAAGAATATTTGCTCCTCGCGCCCGTGGATTTTGAGCAGGTGACGATCGCCCGCGCAGGGTTGCCGCTGCTGTCCGATTTGCAGTCGGCCTGGCAGGATATTCGGCGGCTGGTGTCAGGTGTTGAGGCCTAGACAAGTGGTGGGTTTTAGGTTTTTGGGTTTTAGGTTTTAGGTTTTAGGTGTTAGGCCTGTTAGACCTGTCAAAGTTCTCTGCTCAACACTCATACCTAAAACCCAAAACCCAAAACCCAATACCAACCCCTCAAGACCTCTTCCGAACCTAATCCTGTAACGGAATCACATTCGGCTTCCAATCCAGGCGCTTCAGCGTATCAAGATAATCCTGCTCAGTCATATCCTCCGGCCGCTTGCCCATGACCGTGATGAGCACGCCCTCCATTACGTTGGTGGCGAAGGTTTCGCCGCCCATTACTGGGGTGGTGGTAATCGCCCGTTCGGCGCCGGTGGACTTTAACCAGTCCAAGTCCGCTTTGCGAAGAGTCTGGGTAAGGATCGTCTTGCCTTTCATGTTTTCCGGCGCGTAGCGGCGGATATAGTGCCAGTCCCCTGCGATGACGGTTGCTTCATCGAACAGCTTGCCGTATTTGGGCGTGCGCTTCTCCTGCTTTTCGCCGGTCGGATAGAACCACTTGAACGGACATAGAGTTGCGATGGGAAGGGTTAGCGCCCCAACTCGTTTCACTGCCTTGTAGCTCCGGAGGGCGATGTTGATTCCCATGGTAAACGGCAGGTCACCGTAAATGACTTTGCCTCCCGCTTCTTCCAGCGCCTGCGCCATTCCAAAGCGGTCCACTGCACAGACGAGTAAAGTTGGGGTGTTTTTGAAATCGACTGTACCCTCGCGCTGAAGGGTGCGGATGGTTTCGCGCTCAAGAGTGTGCTTGAGGCCGCTGCCGTCCACGACCGGCGTTTTGGTGGCGACTTTGACAAGGTTGCGGATCTCGCGGAAGGAATAGCGCTTGCTCCCGATAACGATGTAAATGTCCGCGCCGCCGACTCCAAGCGCGTCCACCTTGCCGTCGAGATCGGCGAACATCTGACCAAAGGCTTTCATGTCGCCGTCGGTGCCAATGCGCTCGATCTTAAAATCTTCTCCAAGGATCTCGATCTCGTGCTCTTTATTTCTTTTGCTGGAGCCCAAGCTAACGGAAACGACTCTTCGCATTAGTACGACCGCCACCGCCTCGATTTCGACATCCACGCCTCGCGGCAGGCCGGCAACGGCAACTGTGGACCTTGCAGGTGGGTTTTCATCGAACACGCGCCCATAAACTTCGTTCACCGCTGAAAAATGATCCATGCTGCTGAGGAATATGGTGGTCTTCACTACATTGGAAGGCTTCATGTCGGCGTTTTTAAGTACGGCGATAAGGTTTTCCATCACCTGCTCCGTTTGGACTTTTATGTCCCCTTGCACTAAACTGCCGTCCGGCTTGAGCGGAATTTGCCCGCTCATGAACAGAAAGTTGCCGGAAGCGCGTACGGCTTGCGAATAAGGGCCGATGGCGGGAGGGGCAGAGGACGTAAAGAGAACTTCTCTTGGCATGCAAGCAAATTACCGCATGATGGTGGACCGTGAACTGTGAACAGTGAACTGAACTGTGAACATGGCGTAGCCCTTCACCAGTTTTGATGGATCGATAAATCAACTGTCATATTTAACGGAATTCGGCGTACAATAACTATGTCGCAAGCGAGGCAATGGGGTCTTCGCCAGATATACGGAGCGCGGCAAACCCAAAACATCCGATTGGACATCGGGCGTTTTTTTACCGATTGAGCGCGTTCCGGGGGAGCCGGAGTGGATGACGCAAAACATCACGGTCTATGGGGCGCAAGGGTCAGCCGAACAAATCGCACTCAAACACAGCTACGTTCTCTTGCCGTTGGCTACCAGTTCGTTAACGTTGATACGAACCCGATGGGTAGGGAAGAGGTTCTTGAGCTGTATCAGGGAACCGAACATCTTCCGGTGGTAGTCATCGAAGGCTGTGGGACCCGGATCCTCCGGGAGCCGGACGAAGTCCAGCTCCTTAATGCGCTGACTGAAACGCGCGTGATCTCTCACGACGTCGTCGCAAACTAGTGGTCCTATGGCTCGCAGGTTTCTGTGGGCTCATGGCATACGCAGTCGGTGGGCCTTTTGGCGCAAATGCGTTGCAGCACCCACTTTTTGGAAGACGATGATGGATCGTCTGTACGGCCGGTCCCCAAGCCAAAGAGGATCACTGCAGTGAGCGCAAGCCCTATGTAAATCATGACCGCATGCCATAACTTAAGGTCTCGGTTCCAAAAACGTGGTTGGCGACATTCCAAGTCGCGCGGGTTGTCCCGCCATTCCGACGAAAAATCCATGCCCATGCCCCCCCACCTGCTTCCATGCGGGCTCGTTGGCGGCTCGTCTGCGAACGACCAACGGTTATTCTAAACGGTTACGAAAAAAAAGTCAAGATGCAATGAATAACAATTGGAAATGTGATTCACAAGTTATTCGTCGCGTTCTAACTTAAGATCCGGCTGGGTGTAGGTCTCGTCTGTTTCCCCCCCGTCGTCTCTATAATCCGCTCCTACGCTGTACACATGAAAATCAGTTCCGTCCGCTCCATAAACGAAAGGCTTGCCGCTGTAGGGGTCTGTCTTTAGGCTGTCGGGAAACTGGGCAAGGTCCTTAGGCGCTGCTCCCTTTGACTTGATTTGCTGGAGTATCTGCGATTCCAAAATTAGTAGCCGGGTTCGGGCAATTGTTTGGTCGTTCATGACGAGCAGTGGCTGCAGACCGGAAAAGAACTCCATTGAAAACTTCTTCCATGGCCTGTCACCGGGGAACTTGGGAGCAGGCTTGTCCTGACGATCCACACCCGGAAGATCGGCCACAGATTTCATCCAGTTGGCCAGGGAATCGGCTTCGCCCGCGAAGCCGCGAAAATAGTCCGGCCTCTTTGTGGAGTCCTTATGCTCGAGTTCCTTGAGGAATTCGACGGCGCTTCTCGAGTCCGGTCCTAGATTCAGGGCCAAGTCGTCGTAACGGTGGGCACGATAGTCGTCTTGAACCACTTGAACGCATTCCAACATGTTCTGATGCTCGTGGTCGATGATCTGGGAGGGAGAAGGCTTTGTATCCAGAGCTCGCTCTATGCCGCCGGCCAGGTTCCCCAACTGGGTGGGCGTCATCATGTTAAGCGCGGGAGCAACTGCGCGGCGTGCATCGTCTGCGACCGCAAGCCCGAGCGAGGCATCGGTTGCCCCTCCCCCGCTGATGTCGAATCCGAACTTGGTCGCAACAACCGCGGCATTAACCGCCCCATCATAGTTTGCGGACTTGATATTGTCTTGGATCTTCCAAACGAGATCGCGGCCAATCAATCGCCAGCCCTGCTGATGGGGCGGGGCTTCGAAGGGACTTGTGGGTTTGAAGTCGAAATCGCATTTTCCGGAGGTCGCGCTCTCCACGGTTCCCACCGCGTTTTCCGAGGCCTTCATCGCGTTAGATTTCTGGCCTGGATAGAAGGAAACCATCTGCAGGTAACGACGGCCCTGCGATTCAGCTTCATCGGCTGCGCGAACGTATTGGCTGAACGTTGAACTGGCGTCGGTATGTTCTTGCGAAAGCGTGCCAACCCAGTTGGGAAAAGGGGGCGGCGGTCCGTGGTGGCATCCTGCACACACGGCCCCGGTAACGCATATAAAAAAGATCGCTCGCCTATCCATGGCTGATCCTCCAAAGTGTTCCCGTATGGTACCCGCAACACTTTGGAAGTGCTATGATTCTTGAACGTTGGTGAGGCCCAAAAAGGAGATGCTATTTTGAAAGGTGTGATACTTGCCGCAGGAAAAGGCACGCGGCTCTACCCGGTTACTCATCACATACCTAAACCGATCCTGCCTTTAGCCAACCGACCGACCATTTATTACGCCTTTGATAGGCTTAAAGAGATGGGGATCGATGAGATTTGCATCGTAGTTGGCGAGACGGAAACCGCCATGCGTGGGGCGCTGGGCGATGGATCCAATTTTGATGTCCGCCTCACGTATGTTCGCCAAACGGACCCGCGCGGTCTCGCCCACGCGGTGGGATTTGCTCGCGATTTTGTCGGCGCCAGCGATTTTGTTCTCTACTTGGGAGATGCTATCTACTCGGACGGATTCACGGCCTTCGCCAAGCGGTTTAAGGACTCAGGCTGTGCGAATCTGAATATTGTAAAGGCGGTGGAGGATCCCACCCGGTTTGGGGTTGCCAACGTCGATGGGGAGCGGATCGTCAAGCTGGTCGAAAAGCCTAAGGTGCCGGAATCGAACCTGGCGATGGCGGGCATGTATTTCTTCAGCCACTCCATTTGGAAGGTGCTTCCGGACCTGAAGCCAAGCGCGCGAGGTGAATACGAGATTACGGACGCGATCCAAATGTTGATCGATCGTGGCGAAACGGTCCTTGCGGGTGTCTACGAAGGCGTTTGGTTTGATACCGGCACGTTGGATTCATTCCTTGAAACGAGCGCGTTCTTAACCGGTGGCAAGCCGGTTATTGGGCAAGCGACGGTTGAAGGCAAAATTTGCGAAAGCACCGTCATCGGAGACGGCGCGCAGGTTTCCTGCACGCACATCACCGATTCGGTCATATTGCCGGGAGCGCGGGTTATGGCCAAAGGAGCCATCAGGCACGCCCTGGTCGGCGGTACAGTGACTGCCGACGGCGATATTGACGGACAGATACTGTACGAAGAATCCTAAATCCGCCGATTGGAAGCACTTCGCTCCCTCGGGTTGAGTTGGATCGCTCTGTTTAGCCAGGCTTTTTCGTGGGAAACGACTTGTCAGGAAATGCGGGAACCGGGGGGACAGGATTCGGGTCTTTGGCAATCTCTTCTTGGAGTTCTCGAATCGCCCTTTCGAGTTGGGCATCCTTCCCGAGGAAAGTCGCGTGGGGAAGATTATCGATCTCAATGTCGGGTTCTACTCCGTGGCCCTCAACTAGCCATTTACCTTCCGGCCCGTAAACTCCCATCTCAGGGGCACTTGCGATTCCGGAATCCACAAGAATGTTGTCGAACTTGAGCCAGACCTCACCTCCCCAAGTGCGCGTGCCAATCACTTTGCCAAGACCAAGCCGTTTAAACCCCTCGCTAAACGCCTCGCCATCGGATGACGTGAACTCGTCGCAGAGAACCACGATTTTGCCTCGGAAGGCATATTGCATGAGCCACCTTTGAGCTCCACTGTGCTGGTTCATATACATCCAAGCTTTGCGCAGCAGCTTTTCGAGTATCCAGCTGTCAATGTTGCCGCCATCGTTGTGGCGAACGTCGATGATGAGCCCCTGCCGGTCAAAGACAGGGTAGAAGTCGCGCGCCCATTGGTCGATATCCGCGGCACCCATCGCCCTAAGATGAACGTAGCCAAGAGCGCCTTTGCCGAGACGCTCGACTTGTTTTCGCCGCGAGTATTCCCAGTCCGAATATTGCAGACTAGCTTCTTCGGCACGTGAGAAAGGTGTGACAATGACGTCCCTGGTTTTTGATTTATCACCTCCAATGAGGACTCGCAACCTAACTTGCTGGCCGCCTTTGGAACGCAGCAACGAGGCTAGTTCGGGAGCGGACAGGGCGGAAACCCCGTCTACCATTGTGATCACGTCGCCATTGGCAAGGTGAACCTCAGGTTTTTGCAGCGGACCGAGATGCTCGGGATCGTCTGGGTCCGTTTCGTAGACTCGGGTCAGCCGATATCCGCCTGCAGCCTCGTCACGAGTCCAATCAGCACCGAGTTGACCTACCTCGACATTGTCTGTTCCTTGCCGCACATCTCCACTTTCAACGAACGTGTGGAGGACGGATATTTCGCCAACCATTTGGGCGAGGAGATCCGAGAGTTCGGCCCGATCTGTGACACGATCAACCATCGGACGGTATTTGAGGAGCATCGCCTTCCAATTCACGCCATGCATGTTGGAAGCGTAAAAGTAATCTCGGTGCATTCTCCAAGCCTCATCGAACATCTCTCGCCACTCCTCCTTGGGATCAAAGGAAAAGCTCCAGTCGGCCAGGTTTACATTGCTGTCGGTAGGATCGGGAGGGGCTCCGTTAGCGTCGAAAACCATGAGCCGTGAACCAACCCGCGCGAGGATCTTCTTTCCATCCTGAGTTGTTTCGAAGCTGGCTACGTTGGGAAGCACCGTCTCGATCTTGATTTTCTTGTTCCGAATAACCACCGAAGCAAGTGCGGCCGGCTCTTCCGCACTCGGCGCAGATTGGAAGAACAGTCGGTCGCCACAGACGGTGAGGCCGTCGTAGTCGCCGGGAGGGAGTGGCGCCAATTGCAAGCGGTCTGCGATTCCATCGGTGACAACGGTGGGCAACGCCGGCTTTTTATCGGCTTCATCCTTCTTCGGAACGAGAGGCTTTGTATCTTCTTGAAGTTCGTCATCGGGCTGGAAGGGCGATCTCAGGCCCGGCTGAAGAGCTACGAAATACACCTCCATTCTCTTGTCGAAAAATGGCTCCGGTTCGCGCGCGCCCCATGGACTGCTCACCGTGCTGACGAGGTGTCGATCGCTAAGAAAATAGAGGTACTTACCATCGGGGCTAAAAGCTGGGCTCCCACTGTTGAACCGGTCTGTAGTCACATCGCACGCTGTGCCAGTGATAGTTGAGTAAAGTTCAATTTGATCAAACGTGTTTTTAGCGGTTCTGCTGAAGGCTAAACATTTGCTATCCGCCGACCACGCAAGGTCCGTAATGTCGGCAAGGTCGGAAGAAGCAATCTCTTTGTCTGTCTTTGCGGTGCAGTCGTAAAGAAACAGTTTGTGGTTCTTGTCGCTATGTGCGATCCACTTGCCATCAGGTGAAGGCTTCGTCATTAACCGCATGATCACGCTGTCATTAGTGAGTCGCTCGGGGGAACCGTCACCTGTGCCGCCGGAGGGAAGCTTCCAAAGCTCGACTTCCCCGGATTCATCCGAAAGCGCAACTAGGGATTTGTTATCAGGAAGGAACATGGCATCTCGGTATCGCACGCTTTTGTTTCTTGTGACTTCCACCAGGCGGCCCTGCTTGGCCGGCGCAACAAATATCTGTCCTCTCGCTGTAAGCGCGATTTTGGAGCCGTCGGGTGAGAGGTGCGCGGAAGTTGTCCACTTTAGTGGATCCTTAACCCAGCGCTCCCGCATCTGGTCAAAATCGGAACTCAAGGTGACGCGAATTGGATGGTCCATGCCGGAAGCGAGGTCGAGAAGCCAAAGATCGGCACCGTGTTGGTACACGATTCGCCCGGAATCAAGGTCTGGCGACAGAACATCGTAATCTGTGTGATGGGTGTGCTCCCGCAGGTCGTGGCCTGAAGCGCTCATGGACCAGATGTTCATCACGCCGTCACGGTCGCTCGCGAAATAGACCCGGCCATTCCACCACATGGGATTTCGGCTCGTGCCCTTGAAATCGGAAGTTAGAGGAACTGCTTCTGAATCTCCACCGTCCCATCGCCAGATGTTTTGCGCAGATCCGCCCTTATATCGTTTTGTCTGGCTTCCCTGAAACTCGAGGCGTGTGAAGAAAAGCGTTTTGCCATCGCTTGAGTACGTTCCCTCGTCCGCCTGCGAGAGCGGAATCAAGTTGCGAACATGGCTCTTTAAGTCGTAGGTACACAGCTGGGAATCGGGCATTCCGCTGTGGCGATGGGTGCTATAGAGGAGCCTGCCGTCAGGCGTCCAGCCTCTAACGTTCGCCGTGCTTTCGCCGTAAGTGCAGCGCGTTGGCACTCCTCCGTCGATTGGCATCACATAGGCTTCTTTCGGTCCTTCGTAGGATGCGGTAAAACCGATCCACTTTCCGTCCGGTGAGATGTGCGCGGAGTCCTCCTGAAGAGGATGACTAGTTAGTCTCTGCGCCAAACCGCCTTCAGCGTCGACCCTCCACAAGTCTCCTTCGGACGTGAAAACGACGCTATTGCCATGGAGAGTAGGGAATCGATAGTATCCCAGAACGCCCTGCGATTGAGCTTTACCCAGCATGATAGAGGCTACAAAGAATGCTAACACGGTGGTGAGAATACACCAACGTTTACGGGAAATACTGAGTACCCAGTCATTGGGTTAGCCGGCCCGGTCTCAGTGGTGAAGTCTTGCCACCGAAATTCTAAGCGTTTCGAATTGCGCCTCAGTTAGAAAGGGACCGGCTTGCACTTTCCCAGGCCAAGTAAACTGATTGCCATGAAGGTTTTAGTTGCTGACAAATTTGAGAAGAGCGGGATTGACGGGCTGAAGGCGTTAGGCCTGGATGTGGCGTACGAGCCGGACCTAAAAGACGATTCCCTCCTGAAATCCCTTCAAGAGACGAGCGCAGAAGTGCTCATTGTGCGTTCCACGAAAGTGACAGGCCCGATGGCCGAGGTCGGTAACCTTGGATTGATTGTGCGGGCGGGCGCGGGCTACAACACCATTGATGTTCGTGCGGCCAGCGGAAGAGGCATATACGTCAGCAACTGTCCTGGCAAGAACGGCATTGCGGTCGCCGAACTTGCATTCGGGCTTATAATCGCCTGCGACCGGCACATCCCGGACAACGTTGCTTCGCTGCGAGCGGGCAAGTGGAACAAGAAGGAATTCAGCAAGGCTCGCGGTCTCTATGGCCGCACCCTTGGGCTTGTTGGTTTCGGAAATATCGGCCAGGAAATGGTCAAGAGAGCGAAAGCTTTTGGCATGCAGGTAGCCGTTTTCAGCCGATGGATGACGAGCGAGGTCGCGGCCGAGATCGGAGTCACTCGGGCTGCGAACGCCGAGGAACTGGCTGAATTGAGCGATTTTGTCTCGATTCATGTGGCGCTCACACCCGAGACAAAGGGATTGATCGGGAAGAAGTTTTTCGAAAAACTCCGGCCGGGCTCGGTGTTCATTAACACTAGCCGCGCCGAGGTTGTGGATCAAGCGGCGCTTGAGGCAGCAATTTCCGAGAAAAACATCGTTGCCGGCTTAGACGTTTTTGAGGAAGAGCCAAGCACTGCGGAAGGTGAATACAAGGGGTCGCTTAAAGACAACCGCAACGTTTACTGCACGCACCATATCGGCGCGAGCACGGATCAGGCGCAAGAGGCCGTTGCGGCAGAAACCGTACGTATCGTGAAGGAAATTGCGAATACCGGGGTCGCTCCCAATGTGGTCAACGTGTCCAAGGGGGAAACTGCAAGCTACTTGCTGATCATCCGGCACGCCGATAAAGTCGGCGTCCTTGCCCACATCTTTGAAGCGCTCAAGAGGGAAGGGGTGAGCGTGCAGGAGATGGAGAATATCGTGCTTGGAGGGGCAAAGGCGGCTATCGCGCAGATCGCCATCGATAAAGAACCTTCGCCTGCCGCGATTCTGGCGATCAAGAGAATCGGATGTTTTTGACGCTCATGCCACGCCGATCAGTAAGTTGGCGTAGCATAGGCCGATATACCGAAAGGTATATCAGATTGGCGCGCAGAGACTATCTGCTTCAACTCCCTGCGTTATGGGTCGTCAAAAGCCCATAACTATATTTGAAGGATCGCAATTTGATAAGGGCTTATTGGCTACGGATTTTGCTATTTGGCCTGGTCGGCGGCGCAATTGCGCTTCTGATCTCGTTCTTCATGCCGAAGAAATTTCAGGCTGACGTCACGCTGAAAGTTGACCAAAGCATTCCAGCCACATCGTTGTCGGAAAGCACCCAAAGCGATTCGGTCCTAGACCAACTCCAAATTCTCCAGGCCGCGTAACATCAATACCCAGGTGGACCAGTTGCAAAGCCTTGGCACTCTCACTGTTGCCGCGAAAGCGGTCGCAGTCGCGGACGGCCTCTCGGATCCCACAACGAATCCTCAAAGCGAACTGAACCCCATCAACCTTCAGAATTCCCTTAACATCACCGCTGACCAAAGCTCGGACGTCATCAACCTCGAAGTCAGACTCTCGTCCGCGCAACTGGCGCAGGACACGGCCAAACAGATCTATCTGGCTTTTGTGGAGGAGAACGAAGACAGCACGAAGGAGATGGCGGAACGGGCCATCACGAGCTTGCAAGCGCAATCGGCGGACATTGACAGGCAGTTGAAGGATGTTGATCAGCAGGTGTCCGATTTAAGGGCTTCAACCGGAATGACTGATCCAACCGCGCAGATTGCAGCTGAGATTACGGGGTTGACGACTCTAAAACAGGTGCGAGACCAAGCGGCGGTCGATGCCGCTGCCGCGCGCCGTTCGGTTGTGGACCTCACGCAGTCTCTTGCCGGCACATCGAAGACAGTTAGGGGAACCGTCTCGACCACACCCAATCCGATATGGCAGAAGCTTCAGGGCGACTTGATGCAGGCCGAATCCGATAGGGCGGCTTTGTTGCAGACCTACGAGCCCGAGAACGAGCAAGTCAAGGCCATCGATGAAAGAATTAAGGCCATCAAGGGACAGATTGGTCAAGTTAAGCCGAGTATCCCCGGATCATCAAACGAAGATTTAAACCAAACCTACCAGGTGCTTCTCCAGCAGCTGGACACGGCGAAAGCCGCAGCGGATGCGGCCGACCAAAAATACACGGTTGCGGCGCAGCAGGTGACCGACAAAGAGAAATACATCCAGACCTTACCGCCAATCCAAACAAAACTGGCGGCGTTGGATCGCCAGAAGACCGCGCTTGAGAAGATCTATTTCGGATATGCGGATGAGCTGAAGACCTTGGAAGCGGCGAAAGAAGGACGTTCATCCCCAACCCAGATGATTACTCCCGCAACCGCGCTTCCCGAGCCGGTGAGCCCGAAGCCCTTAATCAACGCGGTTTTTGGAGTTATCATCGGACTTCTTCTCGGTGTTGCCTCCGGCCAGGTTTTGGAAGCGAAACGTCAACCGATTCGCTCGCTTGTTCAGCTCAACGGCTTGGCTCATGAGCCGGTTTACCGAATCATTCCCGAGTTGCGAGAACCCTTCCGAGGAAAACTTAAGCCGCCGCATGAGAGCTATGAGGCCCTTTTGATCCACTATTTGAGGAGTGGCAGCAAACCCTATCGCCTGGCCGTGGTGGGACTGAGCCGGGATGCGGGCGCGTCGACTGCCGCCCTGAACGTCGCCTTGGCCGGCTCTCGGCATGGCAGCGAGGTGCTCTATGTTCAATGCGATCCGAAGGGCGCTTTATCGCGCCTAGGCCATCGTGATCCTGAGCCTGGGCAGGTGTTTGATGCCGCGACTAATGTTCGCGCGATGGGCGTCCACACCGTTCTCAGTGTTTCCGGCCGCAATTCTGGATTGGACAACTCGGTCACCTCGCACGAGGGAGACCTGACTGTGATCGATTTGGAGCCTGCGTCGCGTTCTGCCGAGTTTGCCTTTGTTGCGCCACACGTGGATGAAGTGCTCCTCCTCGTGCGCGCTGGAAAAGCGCGCGGCGTGGATTTTCTACAAGCCCAGCAGGCACTGCTGGATGCCGGATGCAAGAGAATCACGATAGTTATGACGCGGACTTCTGATTTTGCGGTGAGCGTGGATGCGGTTGACGATCAGCCGGTCTCTGTTCCCTTGGCCCACCAATCGCCCGCGGCAGCTCCTGTCACGGTTGAACCTGTGGCCGAGCCTGTGGCAGAGATCTCACGTCCGGAGCCGGTTCTAGCGCCGGAACCCAAGCCGGAACCCGAAGTTGAGCCATATTTGGCGCCCGTGCCGGTTGAGGAACCGACCCCGGTTTCTGCGGCAAGCATTTCTGAGGAAGAAGGACCCTTGCGAAAAACGCGTACGACCCCAACCGTGATGGTTGAGGACTTTGGCTCGATTTCTCGTGCAAGGCCGATTGGCCCGATCGACGAAGCTGCTTCTTCGCCGTCAGTACCAGCCGAGAAGCCGCGCAGGAGATCGGTCGATACCTCGGATATTGATTCTTGAGGGTAAAGGGTAAAGCCAGTTTGGAGTGCGCAGGGCCTCCGTGCGCTTTGTCCCGTTTGGCCATCGATAACCAGGTGTGGCTGCGCAGGCAGCCGCGCGCGTGACAAAGCGCCCGTCACTCGTCACTCGTCTCGCGTCACCCAGAATGGCCTTCCCGAAGCCCCGGGCTTCGGCTCGAACACGTGCCACTCGATTTCGCGCATTCTCGATTTAAGAGCTTCGCATAAAGCGGCGCTTCCTGGATGTTCGGTTGCGTAATGGCCCGCAGCGATGACGGCAAAGCCGGATTCGGACGCCTCAAGCCCAATGTGCTGGCGAACTTCGCCGGTTAGAAACACGTCCGCGCCGTTTGCTTGCGCACTGACCCATTCATCGTCTGCCGCGCCTCCGCAAATGGCGACTTGAGACACCAAGCGATCGGGGGCTCCCCAGGCCAGGCTTGTCGTTGCAAGGGCGGCGTTCACATTTGCAACGAACTGCCTTAAAGAGACGGGCGATTCCAAATGGCCAATCCGGCTCGCCGGTTGTTCGGCCGTATCGGCAAGCAGCAGGAAGTCCATTGCGGGTTCTTCGTAAGGATGGGCGGCTCTCAGCGCAGCCGCCACAGCCTCTTTCGCCGCAGCCGGTAAGACCATCTCTACCCTCACTTCGTCAACTCTTTCAGCCTGCCCTATCCTTCCAATCGCAGGATTCGACCCCTCTTCGGCAAGAAAGGTTCCGACTCCCTTGCTTGTGAACGCGCAGCGGCGATATAGCCCGATAACTCCCGCCCCCGCGGCGGAGGCTGTATCGATAACCTTGTCGACGTCTGGCTCAGGCACAAATACTGTGAGCTTTAGGGCGCTGACTGCTGCCGCGTATCCGAAGGACCTAACATCTTGCAGATGCAGAAGACTTGCCAGAACATCGTTGATACCGCCTTGTGCGGAGTCCCAGTTCGTATGGGCGGCGGCAAAGGCGATGTTGTTCTTGATAAGCGATATCGCGGTTTTGCCTGCGTGAGTTTCGGTGGTGACGGTTTTGAGTGGATCCCAAATCAAGGGGTGATGACAAAGTAGGAACTCGGCTCCGATCTCTGCAGCATATTGCACGGCCGCTAAAGAGCGGTCCAGAGAGACAACCGCATTGGTGACGGTTGCAGAAGGGTCTCCGATCTGGAGACCAACTTTGTCAAAGGGAAAGGCGAAGCGGGAAGGCGCAAGCTCTTCGAGAACTTCAAGAACCTCACGGACGGTGGGCATTCACGGAGTTTATATCCAAGCCTTAGGAGTTTTTTCGGCTCTTGATCATCAATCCAATTGGGACGACGAGCAAAATGCCGATGGAGACACCGCGCAAGAACTCGAACATGTTGTTATGCGGCACCAGAAAAGCGGGCGAGCACAGTGCCAAACAAACAGCGAGGAGAGCCAGAGTCAAGCGCTTGCGTTGGTTCACTTTCAAAGTATACGGGAATCGGGGTTCGCGGTTGCAACAAATCTTAAAACAAAAAAGCCCAGGGGACTGGAACGTCCTCTGGGTCTTTAGAAGCAGTGGGTGCGGGGATAGGATTTGAACCTATGGCCTCCGGGTTATGAGCCCGACGAGCTACCAGACTGCTCCACCCCGCGATGTCCTTTGACTATACCCTTTTTGCCCCCGTGCTCGCCATCCTTGTGCGGGATTTCGACCGATTCAAGCTCAACCGCGATGCCTCCGTTCTTGCCGGTTTCAACACGCACCTTCGGTTTATTGTGGTTTCGATACTCGCGGAAGGCATTGAATAGCCGGACTCCGGTGAGCACAGTTCCCAATAAGGGCATATAACGCTGTAACTGCTGAGTTGCAACTGCGGAAACTGTTTCGACTGCGGAAACAATGTTCCTGGTTTTATGTCCAACCAAGTCGACCGTGCCTCGCGTAGAGTCAGCGATACCTTCAACTTTTACCGTTAATTCTTCTACTTTAACAACCAGGCTCTTAACGGTCGGAATGAGTTCGTTAACGTTCGCGACGAGGTCTGTAACCGGTTTTTGGAGATCCTTGACCATTTTGGCCAGGGCGACAACCATGTAGATAAGGGCAGCGATCAGCAACACGAATACGATGCTCGCGACCCCGGTGACAATAAGCCACCAGTTAGGAATTTGATTCATTCAACCACCTTAATTTCAATTCGCTTCATGCCCATGATGGGCAAATCCACGGCAACCGAGAGCTCTCCGTCTTCAGCTTTCAACTGCTTACCCATGACCTCGAACTCGTTGCCCCATAAACCTCTTACTCGAAGAGTGCTCCGTATTTGTTTATCGGCAGGACTTTCAATTTCTACTGTGGCCCAACGTTTCCTAATGTCAAGCCGGATATTACGCATACGGCCAAATGTCGTTTCGAATTCGGCGCCGACCTGTCTCAAGACCACTCTTCGTCCCACCCCGTCCCACGGGCGAACGTGGTAGGCCTGGTCATCCACTTCGAAATGACATCCAAAAGTAAATACGCCATAACTGCGGCTAGGCAATACAAAAGCGCCTGCGCCGCGCAAGTAATGGAACAACGCGAAGCCGATATCGCCAGTGAGCGGCAGCATTCCGCATTGTTTAGATGCAGGATCCGGGCAATAGGCCATGCTTGCTGCGCCGTCCGGCTGCACGAGGGCCCACACACCCAGCATTCCACCGAAGGCGAGCCTCATATAGGATTCGGGGATTTGCGTGTAGTCGCGGTCCAAAGTGTTGAAGAACATCATCGAGTTCTCGGGCGTGGTGTAACCGAGACAGAGTTCGCCCTTATCCAGAACCGCCGGGTGGGGAAGACCCTCGGGTTCTTCCAGAAACCTGAGGTCGCTGCCGTACCACCACCAACTTGGAGCCAAAGACCTTGCGGCATAGGCGCATCGCAGCGAGCGTTCAAGCTGCTCCTCATCGTTCATGAACCTGGCAGCTTCGAAGACTTCTTCAAAGGATGTGGAATCCCAAATGGACTCTCCTGCGTAGGGGTAGTCGCGTTTTAGGAGGTCCTCGGCCCGCATTGTGAGGTAGGCGGAGAGGCTTTGAGCCTCATCAATGTTCTCTTCCTCCGCGTCGTTGAGGAGCGCCATGATTCGGGCGTAGCCCGGCAGTCCCGTACTCTTGTAGTTGCCGGAGAGGCCATGCTTGAACATGGAAATGGCGGTTCCTACCGCCAGCTTGAGATAGTGTTTGGGTGGCTGGGCGGTTTCGCCGTAAATCGAGGCCACCCGGTACATGGAGTGGTAAAGGTTAAAAACAAGCGCATAGGCGTGGGGCCGCGCATAGTTGAGAGCGACGGAAAGGGAATCGGCAAACGCAGTGCCGACGGTTAGGTCTCCGGGATTCTGAACATCGTCGCGTAGGTATTCGCTGATGAAGCAGTCGAGAACCTTGATCTGAGACCGATCAGGATAGATCGCGTTCTTTTCGGCAAGAAATAAAGCGTCGGCAAGGCCGCTTTCTACCGCGAATGGCCCCGCGTATTGGTCGGTATCGGTTATTCGCTGGGCGCTGCGGATGTTGGAAAGCAGAATTGAGCGGTGAAACGCGGTATCCGGCTCATCGTGGACTTGGTTGGCCACTATCCAGTCCGCCCGTTTGCGAATAAGGGTCTCGATGGGCTCGATGAACTGGAGATGGCAATAGCTAGTTCGCGCCTTCATGTCCTCGAACTTCAGAACCATCGGGCCGGGCGATTTCGGCCTTAAGAAACAAAAGCCGCCTTCTTCATCGGCGTCCGTTTCCATTTCAACTTCGCGGGAAGGCTGGAAGGAGGCGGGCGTCGCACCACCGATTTCGACGGCGATTCCCACGTCGGCGGGCGCGACAGCGCCCGGCAAGAGCTTGATCGCCGGTTGGCCGCAAATTGCAAGCGTGTGGTGGACGTTGTCGAGCTTGTCTCGGTCGGCGGGGACAAAACGTGTTTGATAAGTGCGGGATTCGCCGGGCTTAAGCGCAAGGGAAGTATGCTCGTTCGCCCATCCGCCCCAGCCTTCGCGCTCTACTGCAGCGCGGGAGTGGATGTACACCACGGGAATGCCGCCCCATCGGTAGGGAGTGTTCAACGATGCGGGGACGTTGTTGTAGAACTCCCAACTTGTGTTGTCTCCGGGGAAAATAAGCAGTCCAGGTGATTCGCTGTTCAAACGCTGGGCGAAGAGATAGCTGGCTGCGCCGCCGATGAACGGATGGATGTAAACACGGTCGTTGTAGAGAGTGCGTATGCCCTTGTCGCTTTTAGGGAATCCTTCATAGAGATTGTTAAGGGCAAACGGAAAGGCGACTTCGCCAATCTCGGTTCTAGTCCTGCCACGGTTGGTGAGGGTTACGTCCCAGACTATCTGCGGTATCGGCTCCCTGATTTCATAGAAGTGACCCTTGGCTTCGATTTCCGGAAGAAGGGGAAGATCATAAAGAAAACTTACCGAAGTGAAGCTCGCTTCCTCGTCTTCCTGGATCTCGGCGTCGGTGTTTCGGCTGAGCATCCACGGCTCGCCTGGGTTTTGGCGGGCGCCGACGAGGATGGTGCCGGGGAAGTAGTCTTCGGAAAACTCCTCGCCAAAGCTCACGGGGCCTAAAACGAACTGGAATTCGTCGCCTTCATCGGGAAGGCTGGGGTCGGAAGCCCAAAGCTGCTGGATCCTTCCCCCCAAGCCGAATTCTAGCGATATCAACGCTCCGTTCAGTTCCGCGCGATCGCCAAAGTCATTCATTAGCGCACGAAGATTACCTGTGGTCGTGTCGTCACCGGTTCCCGCGAACCTGGATCCGGATAGGTCACGAATTAATTGTGGACTTCGTGAAGGTCGCCGTCATCGGAGCCGGCAGCGTACGCTGCAGCGTTCCCGTTCTGGCCTCGCTCGCAACCTATTTCGGCGAGAGACCGCTGGAAATCGCTCTTTACGACGCGGATGCGGAACGTCTCGAGCTGTTCGAGATGTTCGCCCGTCTCGTGTTCGCCCAGAACAAGAATCCACACGAGATTACTGCTAGCTCGGACTATATGGATGTGTTGGCAGGAGCTTCGAAGGTGATTCTTCAACTTGATTCCAACTGCGCCTTGAAGGAGGCGCGCGGCGGCAAGCACCGCGTGCCTTCCGATCCCGCAAAGCGAGTGGCCTCAACTTTGGAGCGGCTGAAGCCGCTTATCGCAGACGATGCGTTGGTGGTGAGCCTATTGCCGCCCGAGGTGCCAGTGACTCTCGGCTATTACTACCGGCTCGAATGGCCCAGCCATTTGGATGCGGATGAAACTCGGTCTTTGCCGCACCAAGTCCTTCGATGGATCCGTGGCGAAGAATATTTGTACGAGATTCTCAGGGAGCACGAGCGGTCTCCTCTGAAAGCGTGGCTGGACGATCCTACGACGGCGACGATTGTCAGTGAGACCTAACGGGTGGAGGGTAAAGGGTAAAGGGGAAGGGGAAAGCCGAAGAGGTCTGACCCGTCGGACTAGAGCTTAACTCGTTTGAACCTCTTCGCGCTCTTCTATTTCCTCAACTTCCTTCTTTGTCAGCGCCAGAATGCTTGCTTGCGCCGCTAGCTGCCCGGCGATATCCCTAAACCTTTGGGCTTGCACGCTGTCTGGCTGGGCGATGATGGCAGGGGTTCCCGCGTCGGACGCTGCGCTTACCGCCGGATCGAGTGGGATCGAGCCCAAGAATGGGATTCCGTAATAGAGGGCCAGTTCCGTGCCGGACATTCCCGCAAATATCTGTTGGACTTCGCCGCAATTACCGCAGACATAACCGGACATGTTTTCAACCACTCCAAGCATTGGCGCCCCTAAGCGCTTGAACAATTGGATGGATTTGCCCGCGATGTTAGCGGCCACATGATGGGGTGTGGTGACCAAAACCACGCCGCTTAGCGGCGCAAGCTGGGCTAAAGACATGGGCGCGTCGCCCGTTCCTGGGGGAAGATCCACTAGCAGATAATCCAAAACACCCCAATCCACGTCCTGCAGCAGCTGTTTCACCGTGCCCGCGACCATGGGTCCGCGCCACAGGACCGCCTGGCCCTCCTGCAGCAGGAATCCCAAAGACATCATGGATATCCCAAATCTCTCTATGGGCAAAATCTTTGAATCTCGGGTGAAGGGCTGCTCGCCTTGGCATCCCATCATCATGGGAATGCTCGGCCCGTATACATCTGCGTCCATGAGCCCAACTTTGGCGCCTGTTTGGGAGAGCGCGATGGCGAGGTTTACGGAGACGGTGCTCTTTCCAACTCCGCCTTTGCCGGAAGCGATGGCGATGCAGTGTTTGACTTTCGGAATGAGGTCTTCAGCGGGAGCCTCGCGGGTCCGCACCCGGGCGGTCATCTCCACGACGACCTTCTCAACTCCCTCCAGGGCGGCAACGGCCTGTTCGCACTGCTCCTTCAGGATTTCCTTCACCGGGCAGGCAGGAGTGGTCAGCTCGACCTTAAAAGTTATTAAGCCACCGTCAACAAGAAGGTCCTTTACAAATCCCAAAGATACAATGTCTTTGTGAAGGTCTGGGTCGTGTACTGCGCGAAGCGCTTCCAAAACTGCATCGGCGGTCGGCATTAAAGCAAAGGGTACCACTGGTCGCTAGTTGGGTGCGGGGTTCTTCTCGCGAACCTACCTGGGTTGCGCCATGCCTTAACCAATCCTAAGTTTAACGGCGTATCATGGATGGGTTAGCATCGTTGCGTATATTAAACTAAAGCAAGAGCTAGGGATTCAAAGAAATGGCAACAGTCATACCACCGAAAAAAGAGACTCAGAACGGGCATACCGCGGTTGTGAGGGCGCCTAAGAAAAAGCAACGAAAATGGCTTTGGCCGGCAATTTTTGTTTTTGCCCTCGTTGTAGCCGGAGCCGTTTGGGCAAGAACTCGCAGCGCAGGAGCCAACACGGGAACTATAACGGCGACGGTAACCCGCGGTGACTTGACCGAGACAGTTACCGCAACCGGCAGCGTCGAAGCCCAGACGGGTGCGCAGGTTCACATCGGAAGCCAGATCACCGGCGTTGTTAATCACCTGTACGCGGTGGCGGGCCAGGATGTGAAGGCCGGCCAATTAATCGCTACTTTGGACCTCCCCGATTTGGTAGACACCTATAATGGGGCGCAGGCGGCCTATCAGGGCGCTGTTACGAAATTTCAGCAAGAACAGGCAGGTGTTACTCAAGAAAAGGTCACGACCCAGCAGGCCATCGACGGCGCCAAAGCTACTCTTGTGAGCAAGCAACAGGAACTGTTGGCCGCGCAAGAAGCGCTTAATCAGCAGAAGGTTGGAACCCCCAGCGACATCAAGAAGGCTCAAACCGCCTTGGCGACCGCGAAAGCAACTTTGGTTCAAACGCAGGCCGGCTATAACTTACAGATAGCCACCGCCAACGAGCAACTGGCGCAGGCCCAGGCAAACGCGAAGAACTCCAGTGCCAACCTTGCGCGTAACTACTCGCTTTACCAGCAAGGTTTCATTGCGGCCACCACCTACGATCAGGCGGTCGCCACGGACAAGGTGAACCAATCGCTCGTTGGCGCCGCACAGGAAAACGTCACTCTTACCCAGCAGAAGGAAGCTGCGGATTTGGATACCGCCAACCAGGCTGTGGCTTCCGCGCAAGCGGCCCTCGATGCCGCAAATGCGGAAACCCTCACTACAGCTCAGCGCGAAGCAAACGTGAAGGACGCTCAAGCCGCAGTTGACGCGGCGGCAGCTGCCCTCAGCACTGCGCAGGCCAACACTGCGAACGATATCCAAAAGATACAGGATGTGGAGCAGGCAAAAGACGCCGCGCAAACTGCCCTGGATACCAAGCAATACGACGGCGTTCAAGTTTCCAAAACAGAAATCCGCACTCCAATTAGTGGAACAATCTTAGCAACTCGATATACCAGGGAGAAACGGTTGCGGCGGGTTTGGCAGCACCGACCCTGGTTACTGTCGCTGACCTTGACCGGATTGAGGTCGAGGACTATGTGAGTGAAGAGGACATCGGAAAGGTAAAGATCGGTCAGCCGGCAACAGTCGTTGTCGATGCGTTCCCCGACCAGACTTTTCAGGGCACCGTCTACCAGATCTACTCCGGCTCGACCATCCAACAAAACGTGGTCACCTACGACGTTGTTATCCGACTGAAGAATCCGGGCCACATGCTGAAGCCTGATATGACCGCGACGGTGAACATCGTGGTTGGAAAGCTAACGAACGTTGTTGAGGTTCCCGCGGTTGCGATCCAGCTCACAACGAATGGCTCCACAGTTAATGTGTTGAGGACAGTTGATGGCAAGCAGGAGACCAAGGCAATTCCCGTGGTAACCGGCGGAACAGACGGCGTCGAAGTTGAGATCAAGAAAGGACTCAATGAAGGCGACAAGATCGTTCTTGCAGGGGGAACTTCAAGCACCTCGAAAGGACGGGGACCCACCAATCCATTCGGCCCGAGCGGCGGCGGAGGAGGAGGCGGCGGCGGTGGAAAATAGCCCAATCATTCGTCTCCGCGACGTTCGCAAAACGTACATCATGGGCGACCAAGAGGTTCGTGCCTTGGCCGGGGTCGATCTGGACATCTACGAAGGAGAGTTCGTGGCGATCATGGGCCCATCCGGTTCGGGGAAATCAACGATGATGCACATCGTGGGCTGTCTGGACGTCCCAACTTCGGGATCGTACGAAATCGACGGCATCGAAATCTCGGATATGGATGAGGTCGAGTTGGCCAATATCCGCAACCAGAAAATCGGATTTGTATTTCAGGGCTTCAACCTGCTGTCACGGACATCGGCCCTCGACAACGTGGAACTGCCAATGGTGTATGGGCACCGGAAGGACCGCACCGAGCGTGCTATTTGGGCTCTGGAACGAGTTGGTCTCGGTGACCGGCTTGATCACAAGCCGAACGAACTTTCTGGAGGCCAGCAGCAGCGCGTAGCCATTGCGCGGGCCATAGCGACCGAGCCCAAGCTTATCTTGGCCGACGAACCCACAGGCAACTTGTCCTCTGCGCAAAGCGAGGAGATCATGGGCATCTTCCAGCAGTTAAACGATGAGGGAAGCACGATCGTGATGGTTACTCACGAGCCTGACATTGGCCGGCACTGCAAGCGCATGGTTCAAATCAGGGACGGGCGCGTGGTGGATGACTATCCAGTTTCCGACCGGCTCCTCAGCGAAGTTGTCCTTGCAGAAATGAAAAAGGAGTCCGAGGCTGAAGCGGCCAGGCTGGCACAATCTCAGGTGGCAATGAGATGAATTTGATCGAGAGCACCAGGCTTGCGCTCCTAGGGCTAAGCAGCAACAAAATGCGAACAGCGCTAACTATGCTGGGCGTGATCATCGGAGTTGCGGTGGTGATTCTAGTGGTCGCAATTGGCCAAGGCGCGAACAAGAACATCTCAGACCAGATCAACTCACTGGGTACGAACCTGATCACGGTTCGCCCGAACCCAAGGCAGATCCGCTTGACTGCTGCCGGCTTGACATCCACGACGGCAACCCCAGTGGATACCCTGACACTTCAAGACGCAAAGCTACTTCTCAAGACCTTTCCGCAGACGATTGCCGCGGTTTCGCCTCAAGTTCGCGGGAGCGTGCAGATCCGCTTCAATGGGAAGAACGTTTCCACTACTTGCTACGGCGCCACCGCTAGTTATCAAACAGTGAACGATGCGAGCGCCTATTTGGGGCGTTGGTTCACCGACTTTGAAGATCAGGGGCACCAGAAGGTCGTCGTGGTTGGCACGTCCGTCGCGCAGAACCTGACTGGGGATTCTTCTTCCGACCTGGTTGGCCAGCAGATCGAGATCAACGGCGACAACTACAAAGTCGTGGGAATGATGACCCCCAAAGGCGCAGGAGCGTTTGGACAGGATCAAGACGACGCGGTTTTCGTTCCCCTTACCGACGCCATGCAGCGAGTGTTCGGCAAGACGGTTCTCGATAACCTTTCGGTGAGCGCGGTGAGCACGAACCTCATGACTCTTGCCCAAGCGGAGATCACGGCCTTCTTGAGGGTGCGCCACCACTTGCAGCCTCCGTTTCCCGCGGATGACGACTTTCAGGTCAACAACCAGACTGAGCTTCTTGCGCGGTCCGAATCGATTACGGATACGATGACGCTCATGCTCACAGCGGTTGCGATCATTTGTTTGGTCGTGGGTGGAATCGGCATTATGAACATCATGCTGGTTTCCGTTACCGAGCGAACACGCGAAATCGGAATCCGAAAGGCGATTGGCGCGACCCCTCATGACATTCAACTGCAGTTTTTGATCGAGTCGAGCATTATGTCGCTTTTGGGCGGTCTGTTAGGAATCGTCGTTGGCGTTGGCGGCAGCTTTATCTTGGGCAAGTTCGGCTGGAACACAGTTGTGAGCATGGGCGCGATCGGGGTTGCGATAGCGGTGTCTGCAGGTGTCGGCATCTTCTTCGGGATGTATCCGGCCAGCAAAGCAGCGAGCTTGCACCCAATCGATGCTCTTCGCTTCGAATGAGGGCATTTTTTGGTGTTATCTCATGGTACAATCCAATGCCTTGCGCGGGCGTAGCTCAGCGGTTTAGAGCGCCGGCCTGTCACGCCGGAGGTCGCGGGTTCAAATCCCGTCGTCCGCGCCATATGATTTGCGACCTGCCGCGGTAGCTCAGCTGGTAGAGCAAAGGACTGAAAATCCTTGGGTCGCCGGTTCGATTCCGGCCTGCGGCACCACTCTCCTTTTCACGCCGTTCCTTAATTTATGGACGCCGAACCGCCGAGAGAACCGTGGAAGCGGCGCGTGCTGTGGTGTGTGGCAGCGTTCTTGTTGGCCGTTACGCTTTGGTCGTTCGTAACACTCTTTGTCCCAGTGCCGCTCATTTATGGCGGTTTGGGGATCCTGGCTAGCCATTTTTTGTTCTGCCGCTTGCCTTTGCTGTTTACTGCCGGCCGTGCCTCAGAAGGACCAGCATTAAGAGCACCGCTGTGGGGATGCTGGGCGTGTTTATCTTCAGCTGCGTGGCAGAGTCCGCCCTTCTTTACGGATTTGAGGCGTCTCTTTGTGGACTTGGAGCGTGCGACCTGTTCTGGGATGTGCCCGGCACCGAAACATTAAAGCTGACCTTCAATGGAAAGCGTGGCGATCTGGAAAGGTTGGCAAGGATGATGCACGAAGACCTGAACTTGAACGAAGTTTCGGAAGGGTTTCCTCCGAAATACAAGGACCCTGCGCCGACGGGCAATGGGAAGGCAGGTAAGAGATCACAATTAATCTCTGATTCCAGATTAAGAGAGTATAGGGATTTGCTGCGGACCACTGGTACTCGGAAAGCTTGGGTTTATGGCGCTGGCTGCTATCTCTTTTCCGGTTATGATGAACCCGGGATCGTCGAATCAGAGGCGGGCGGGTATGCCTATCTCGACTATCCACCGGCCAAGGTAAACGACTGGACCGATACAACTCAGATGACTCAGGTTGCCTACCGACCCTTGTCTGGCACTGGTATCTCTTTTGGTTCCGTATAGTCGGGCTTTTGTGACAGCTATCAGGCTGTTGCTACCATTAGGTTATAGTTTTCAGGCCCAACGGGCCGAGAAGAATTGAGCGAAGGGCAAAGCCCTGGTGGCGAGCATGACGTACCCAGCGTGCCGAAGGGGCGACAGTAGCCTTCCTGGTCGCAAACTGCTACGACTGCATCTTTTATCGCCGACCTCTTAATAGTCTGTTAGCGAAGGGGTTTGCCGCGTGACGTTTGGTTCGGCCTGAGAGCCCTCACCCGGATTTTGTGGCGTTTCTTTACCAGGGCTGCGCGGGACAATCACCCGCTTGCCCTTCGCTATAACATTTTGCCCTTTCAGGGCTGCTTTAAGGATGGGCTTCGCGCGGTTGCGTTGTTTTTGGTTTTCGCGCTGCTTTTATTGTTTTGGTTGGCCGGTGGGCTGTTACAAAGGCCGTTCTTAGACGCGTCAAATGTTCTCAACAATGAAGAACATCCTGCTCGCATTTGTATTTCTGTTCGCCCTCAGCGCGGGTGCGTGCGCTTCGATCGGCATCACTGGGAGTATTTCCTGGGAGAAGGTCGGCGATGATTACACCTACACGCTCACGATCAACAACACCGGCACTACCGACATCGGCAGCATGTTTTTTGCCTGGATCCCGGGCCAAAACTATCTGCCGAGCACACCCTCCTCTGCAACTTCGCCAAGCGGCTGGAGTTTGGTTGGCATCAACCAAGCGGGCGGGGGCCAAGGTGGCTCCATCGAGTGGCAGGCAAATACGCCTCTGACGGCAGGGCACTCGCTCACCGGTTTCACATTTACGACCGTAGATACTCCCTCGGAGATCTTTGCAACGAGCCCCTACTTCAACGCCCCCGTAACAACCACCGTCGCTTATGAAGGCGGTTTATTTTCCCAAACGAGCGAAACATTCACGTTTTCGGAAGCGACTACTTCCAGCGTTACACTCGACTTGGCTGCATCACACGCGGTGAGCGGGCACAACGTGGGCGGTACAGTGAGCCTCGGCGAGTCA
Source organism: uncultured archaeon (assembly GCA_963829965.1). GTDB lineage: Bacteria > Armatimonadota > Fimbriimonadia > Fimbriimonadales > Fimbriimonadaceae > DASXZH01. The sequence goes on from CAWHLK010000056.1 coordinate 138,421, forward strand.
GCAACTTCCGCGACGGCCGTTGATCTTGCCTCAAGCGATCCAGCCGCGGCCGGAGTGCCTGCAACACTGGAGATAGAGTCAGGGCAGGCTGAAGGAGCTTTTGGGGTGACGGTCAGGCAGGTGAATGCGCCCATCACGGTGACAATCACCGCAAGGCTCGGCACGGATACCTCGGATAAGACTCTTCTTGTTTCTCCTGTGGAGCTTTCTAGCGTTCAACTATCCTCCACAACGGTTTACGGCGGAACGGGTGTCACAGGAACTGCCGTTTTCGATGGGTTGACGCCCAGTAAGGGCACGTTGACATTGAAGTCGAATAGCCTGGACGCCGTTGTCCCCTCTACTGCCGAGGTCGCCGCTGGCAGTACGTCTTCTCGCTTTGGCATCAGCACAAAAACGGTGGCGGCCGATACAACAGCGAAGATATCCGTTACCTACGAAGGAATCACGGAAACCGCAACTCTGATGATCGTGCCTAGGCCTGGTTCAGTCGCCTTGCTGTTCGGGAGCGGGCTCAATGGACGGGCGCTGAACGCAGGTTCCCCCTCAGCTCTTGCGGTGGTGGCTAAGCGAGAGTCCCTACCGGCATAGTTCTGCTCAACGGATGGCCCGCAGTCCCGGGCCATCACCCCCTGACCGAAGGGCCGAATCCTGCGTGCGAACTGTCCATCCGGAATGTGTCATACCGGTCCAACGGTCATGGCAAGGCCCTTCGACATCTCATTGATAGGTTGGGCGACATGCCAGCTGACAAGGCTTCTCTAATCTTCAACTGAAGCCGCCGGTTTCTCGAACCGCCGATCAGGTATTAGCCAGATAAGGGCGACCACAGCGTAAAGTGCGCAGGAAACGAACCGTGCCGGCCAAGCGAGTCCTACTGCCGCCACATAAAGAACAATGGAGAACTTGCCCTTGAAGTCGCTGCCAAGCGATTTTGCAAATTGTGATCCTTTGCCGTTAGCCCCGATCAAGGCCACCGTAAGAATCGTGTAGGCGATTGCGCACATTAGCAAGAGAAAGCCATAGAGTGCGACGGGAACGCGATCGAACTGGCTGCCCATCCATTCGGTGGCAAAGGGAATCAATGAAAGCCAAAACAGCAAATGCAGGTTTGCCCAGAGCACCGCGCCGTTCACCTTGTTCACCGCCTGCATCATGTGATGGTGGTTGTTCCAGTAAATGCCGAGGAACACAAAGCTCAGAAGGTAGCCCAACAAAGCAGGGGACATCTTACAAAGGGCCAAGAGGGTTGGTTGGGCCGGCACTTTGAGCTCCAACACCATCACGGTGATGATGATCGCGATGACGCCATCGGTAAACGCCTCCAGCCTGCCCTTGTGCATGTGGGCTAATTGTGGCCCAGGTTTGTGAGGTAAGACGATTCCTATGCAAACCATTGGCCTTATTGGAGGCATGAGCTGGGAGTCGACCGCCGAGTATTACCGCCTGCTGAATCGCATGGTTCGCGAGCGATGCGGCAGGCAGCATTCCGCAAGGGTCCTGCTTAACAGCGTTGATTTCCAAGATATTGAGCCCCTAATGCAGGTCGGTGAATGGGATGCGGTCGCGGTAAAGCTCATGCACTATGGGCAGCAGCTCGTCACGGGCGGAGCGGACTTCGTCATGTTGTGCACGAACTCGCCTCACGTAATCGCAGATCAGTTGGAAGCTTCGCTGTCCGTCCCGTTCATTCATATCGTGGACCCTGTGGGCGAGGAAATCAAACGGCTAGGCCTGCGCAAAGTTGGCCTGCTTGGAACCCGATTTACGATGGAGAAACCGTTCTTCCGGGATCGTCTGGAGTTTAAGTTTGGCGTCGAGACACTGATCCCGGACGAAAGTGACCGGCAGATGCTTCATCGAACGATCTTTGAAGAGCTTGTTAAGGGAGTTTTCAGCGACGAGACGAAAACAGCCTATGAAACGGTCATCAACGAACTCGTCCAGGAAGGGGCAGAGGCAGTCATTTTGGGCTGTACGGAGATCGCTTTGCTTATCCCGCCGGCGGATTCCGGGGTCACTCTTTTGGACACCACGGCGCTTCACTGCAGGGCGGCAATCGATAGAGCGCTGATCCCTTTGCAACCGGCAAACGTAAGATAAACTGAAACCATGAAGATTTTTGTCGACACCGGCGATATTGAAGAAGTTAAGAAGGCGGCCGATTTCGGCATCCTCGATGGCGTAACCACCAATCCAACGCTGATTGCAAAGACGGGGAAGGGCTTTAAAGAGACGGTCCTTAAGATTTGCGAGGCGGTTCCCGGAGGCGAGATCAGCGCTGAAGTGGTAGCCACCAACTACGACGACATGCTGAAGGAGGCGCTGGAGGTATCCAGTTGGCATCCGCAGATCGTGGTGAAGGTGCCCATGATCCAGCCGGGAGTAAAGCTCATCAAGGAGCTGACCAGCCGAGGGATCAAAACGAATTGCACTCTTGTTTTCTCCGTTTCTCAAGCTTTGCTTGCAGCTAAAGCCGGCGCAACCTTCATCAGCAACTTTGTTGGCCGGGTGGACGATATTTCAGGAAACGGCATGGAGGCAGTTGCCGAAGCGGTTCGAATGGTCGAAAACTACGAGTACGAGAGCCAAATTCTCGTCGCTTCGGTCCGACACCCGCTGCATGTGGTGGAGGCTATGGCAACCGGCGCCCACATTGCCACAATGCCATACAAGATAATTGAGGATTTGTTCAAGCACCCGTTAACCGATATCGGCCTTCAGCGCTTCCTGGACGACTGGAACAAGGCCGGTCTGAGCATCTTGGAAAAGAAGCAGCCTGTCGGCGTTTAAAAATCCCCGTTGACCCGTTTACGGTTTAGCGAATCAGTGCCAGTTTAACCACTGGCACTAGACTGGTCGAGGCTCTGACCTAACTCTTTCTCTTGAAGCTCACGGTTTGGGGCGGTACGGTTTGTCCGTTTGGCCCGGGCATGGAGGGTGTCACGAAAGAAAAGTGGTCCTTGTCCTGCCATGTAATCTGAACCGTAGCAGGTTTCGCTTTCGAAAGACTCTTCGCTACGGCCGCATTGAACTGGGTGACTTTGTCTTTGAATGATGCCTCGTTCGTGCTTCGTACCATCGAAACCGGTTTCATCGTGAGCTGGGTGCCTTGTAGCTGATACGAATTCACATTCTTTTGACTCAGCGTTCCCTTCTTGTCGGGCGCCGGCGCGGTGAGTTCGGTTATAAGTTGATCCTTGGTGATCGTCACAGTGGGGATCGTGGCGCCTTTCGGCGAGTTTGAAGGAACCCACTGCCCAACTAGGCTGTAGGTTTTGCCGTTCGATTTGGCGGGCGGGGCGGATTGCAGGGAACTGCCTGCGTCGGCAGTTGTTGTCCCGCTAGGAGTTGTTGCATCGCTTGAAGCAGAACTGCTGGACGGGTTGGTCGAGGCGGAACCGGTTGTTGAAGAGCTGGTTCCAGCAGAGCCTTTACACCCTGCGATGACGCAGGCAAGGCAGACGGCAAAAAGTAAGCGTCCGGTGGACATGATAGGGAGTGTAGCAATATTTGCGTTCAAAAGGTTCCTTGCGCTTGAACAAGGACATCTACTGAGCCGCGCGTCTATGGAGTTTTACCGTTGTCTTATCCGGTGCGATGAAATCGAGCTCGGCATTGTCTCCGTCAATCCACTTCAAGGTGCCGGTTTGCGGAGGACTCGATGCAGTTTGGGACAAAGTTTCCTCGTTCGTTTTATCCACATCCGTCTGCAGGGCGGCATCGTCCGTGGTTTCCTTTCCGGTTTTCGGCTGTAGGCTGATGTTGGCCCCATCAAGTTTGTAGGTTCCGATGATCGTGATGGTAAGCGTTCCTTTGCCGTCCTTTGTGCCTGCAACCGCCGTGATTATCACGCTGCCATCGTCTCGGAACTCGTAGGTTGCCGACTTCATTTCCGGGGAGTCAAAATCCCAGACCCCAACGAGCGAATCACCCTTCGAGTTGCCATGGGAGGGTCCGTGGGAATGCTTCTTAGCTAGGGCAGCCCCGGACTCGGGCTGGCCCGAATCCTTGGCCTGGGCGACAACGTTTGTCGCGCTATCCGACCCGCCTTTGCATCCCGCTAAAATGCCCACGCAGGCACATAGCAAAAGGAGCTGTTTCAGGGCCATAGGCCCATTGTAGCAGTCTGGGTTTGCAGCCGTTAGCCCTTGTGCCTCTTTAGCTGAATTTCCTGCTCAATGTAAGGGTTGAAACCCGGATTCGCAACGATGTCTGCATCGTCGGCATCCGTCCAATGAATGGTGCCGCTATATTCGGGAATCAGATTCACTTGCTTGGCAAAGTTCTTGGTGTCGGCTGCTGCCGCAGCCTTTAGAGGTTCATCGTCGGTGTCTTCCGTTTTTGAGACCACATGCTTGGAAATTTTGTTGCCATCCTGCTTGTAGGTGCCCGCGGTTACTACGGTGTCGGTGCCCTTCTTATCGGGGGTTTCATCGACCTCTTCGAGAATGTAGGTGCCATCGGGACGAAACTCGTAGGTTCGAGTTAGGTTTTGCAGTTTATTGACAACATCCCATTTTCCGAGGAGGCTGTAGGACTTGGCTTCCGGCTTGGCGGTTTTGTTTGGTGGCGGCGTCGGGCCGCCTTTCGATGAGCTCGACGACGTCCCGGAAGAAGCGCCCTTGTCGCCGGCGTTGGTCCCTTTTGGGACTAACGCGCTTGCGCCCGTGGTACCACCGGTGGCCGAGGTCTGATCCGGGGGGGTGGGTGCGGCAGAGGTTGGCGCGCCGTCTTTGACAGGCGGGGCCTTCGTGGAAACTTCCTGAACGTTTGGCGTGGCCGGTTGGTTGGAATCCGGTGGGTTGCTGCAACCCCAGAGAAGGCATGCGGTGATGGCGACTAGACCGAGGATTTTCATAGAGTGACGTGTAATTGTAATGTTTTTGACGGTTCGTGTCTAGGCCCAATCTAGTCCAATGCGGGAATTCCCTTGGATGCAACCTTCAAAGAGCCGTGCAACTCCGCATAGGCTCGCGTCAGGGCAACCCCGAAGAGAAATACCTGAGCGTAATAATAGGTCCAAAGCAGGATGATTACCACTGCCCCTGCCGGCCCGTAGATCGTGCCCGCGTTGCTGTAGGTGAAATAGAGGCTAAGGACATATTTAAAGACGGAATAAGCGAGGGCGGTTACGATGGCCCCTAACCAGACGTCCCGCCATCTCACCGCCCGTTGTGGCAGCCATTTGTAGATCGCTGCATAGACCGGCGTCCAAAAAACGAAGGAGAAGAGGAAGCTAAGCGCATCTCCAATGTGATGGGACTGTTCCCCTGGAATCGAGTGGCGAACCAGGCGGAGCCAGGAGTCGACGATGACCCAGCCAATAAGAACGGTTCCCGTCAGGAGGACCATTAAGATCGAAACGGCCTTGCTAAGGAAAAAAGACTTGATTCCCCCTTGAGCGCTCACGCCCCAGATCAAATTGACCGAGAACCGTAGCTGTTGGAAAAGGCCGGACGCGCCGTAAATCGAAACTACAAGACCCAATGAACTGGCCCAATAACCGGTGGTTTTTGACTTGGCGCCGTTCAGCAGATTCTGCAACACCGCGCCCTGATCCTTGCCCAAAGAATGGCTTACGGTGTTCACTATCGTTTGCTGGAGGGGGTTAGCGGAACCTTGCCCGTGGAAAAAGAGCGCGCTGGCAGCGGCAAGAAAGAGGAGTAGGGGCGAGAGGGAAAGAACCACATAAAAGGTAAGTGCGGCGGAGGAAGTGGGACCGTTTGCCCCAAAGAAGGTCCATGCGTTGACGATCAAACGAGCTCGCACCAGAATCCGTTGATGCAACGGAAGCCCGGCAAGGCTCAAGTCCAAGCTCCCATACGGGTAATATTCCCGGCAGCATGGCGCATGTGGATGTAACTCTGGTGGCGGGTAAGGATGCGGTTAACAAACCCTGGTTGTGGAAGCTGAGCCGCGATTTCAACATTCAGGTCAATATTCGAAAAGCCAGCGTCGACACCGATTATGGTTGGATGCTTGTTGAGTTGGAAGGCGCAGTGGAAGAAATCCAACGAGCCACCGCTTGGCTCATGACAACCGGAATGCACGTTGAGGCTTCCGAACGCGCTCTGGGCGCCTAGGCCTTGCATCCGCAAATACCGCCCGGGTTTGATGCCTTTTGGCGAGAAACCACCGACGAAGCCCTTAATACAGGGCTCGACTTTACACGCACGCCGGGCAATGCCTATGATTGGCCCGGGTTTCTCATTGAGGAATACACGTTCCGAGGGATCGACGGGTCGGCACGTCACGGCTGGATCGCGGCGCCGGAAGAGGATGGTCCCCACCCGTCCTTTGTTTGGATACCGCCATACGGGCGAGAATCGCTCCTTCCAAACGCTTATGGCACTCGTAAGGGCTTTGTGACCGCGAGTCTTAACTTTTTTGGCCACGATGCATTCCACCAAGAAAAATATACGCCTGCGCAGGGCTATTTCGCTGAAGGCGTACTTGACCCGCATACGTGGATTATGCGTGCTAACTACCAGAATGCGGTTCTTACAGCCAGGGTGCTCCGTGAGCAGCCAGAGGTAGACCGCGAGAAAGTGTCCGCAATGGGCATGAGCCAGGGTGGCGGAATTGCCATTTGGCTCGCCGCGGTGGAATGGATCCACGCAGTCTGCGCCGACATGCCGTTTCTGGGCGGCGTCAGCCAGAGCTTGGGCGCCCATGTTTACCGATATCCGCTCAAAGAGCTGCTCGATTTTGTGGAAGGGGTTCCACAAGGCCTGGAACAGATTAAATCCACAATCTCTTACTTCGACACTCTGAATGTCGCAACGCGCTGCCGGAAGCCGACTCATATCAGTTTGGGTGAAAAGGATCCGGCGGTAAAACCTCCCTCGGTTCTCGGCATCTACGATGCCTTAGCCGGCAAGAAGATACTGAGGAGGTATCCCACCGGCCACGACTGGTATCCGGACATGATCGAGAACAATCGAAATTGGCTGCTCGAAAACGGGAAGTAGGGGCGGTTGGTGATTCTCTAACGATGCATTCGCGTAATACGATCGAGGGCGATGCCGGGACGTTTCCGTACGCTTCAACTTCTCGCTGACGCCCGTTTTGCTGCGTCTGTTACGTGTTATCCTCGCGTCAACAAATAAACCGCGAAAGAGCCCAGCCAATGTTCTCCCGCGTAGTCGCCGGATTTAACGCTTGCCAGTCCTGCCTCCCCATGCTCCTCGGCGGAAGCCAAGAGCGTTGGCCGCAACTGATTACCACCAGAGAGCGCTCCCGCAATACCGCGCATGCACCACGCCCTGCTCAAGTTCAGACCATCCAGGTGCACGGTTTGAGGATCGGTCCGGTCCGGCACCTCAACCGGAACAAGGATTGGGCTGGGATCCGGGAGTAAACGGTCCAGCCATTCTTCGAACTCGCCACGGGTCAGTATCCGCCTCATGAGATCGGCTTCCACCAGGACCGGAGATAGGAAGTCGGCGCCTCCAGGCTCTCCGATGCAAGAGTTGCCGGCATCGCCGGAGTAGTAGCACTTGGCGCGCTCAAAGATTCGGTCGCGCAGTTGGTTATTTCCAACTTCGGCTGCGTAATCCAGGGCCAGTGCGAGAGCGAATGCCGTATTGGAATGGAGACCGAGCCGGATCGGATGGCTCAGGTTCGGCAGGAAGCTGAGAAAGCGCTCCACGATCTTGCTTTCCAGGGGGCCGAGGTGCTGAGCCCATCGGATCCCATCCGGGTCATCCCAGCCGTGAAGTTCCGCCGCCAGTTGCAGTAGCCAAGCCCATCCGTAGGGACGTTCAAAAGATTGCCGATTGGCTTGGTCGAGGTATGCCGCTTCGATCCGAAGGTTCTCCTGCGTGAGGTTTTCATTGAGCGTGTCCCTGACTTGCTTGTTTTGGGCGAGTTTGAATCTCTTCAGCAGGCTGACGAGCGTCCAGTGTCCGTGGACGGCGGAGTGCCAGTCGAAGCATCCGTAGAAGGCGGGGTGAAGCTGTCTGGGGCTGCGGACGTCCTCTGGGCCGTTGATCACATGATCGAGCTTGTTCGGAAACTCGCGGCAGATACCGTTCAGGGGAAGTTCGGCAATGGATTCGGCGAGTTCCTGAGTTAGTTCAACCATCGTCTTTAGAATATCCGCCGTGGAGCATGCGAGATTTTATAAATCTTTGACAGTTGTGGCGTAGGCTTGGTTCTGAGCGATTCCGCAGGCGACAGATTCGTATACTCTTACGAGAGGCAGACCCGGATTGGATGTAAAAAGACTAACCCTTGTAATTCCCGCAATACTTTGCATGTGCAGCGCGTGGGCGACGCACGTTCATTGGACGGCCAAACTCGTGCCAACGGATGCGCGAGCGGGCGAATCCGCCCAGATCGTTGTGACAGGGACGATTGATCCCACCTGGCATATCTATCAGCTTAAGCAGGAGAACGCGGGTTCACCGATGGTGATCGAGGTTCCCAAGACTCCGGCACTTGCTCCTGAAGGCGAGGCGATTCAGCCGCCGCCAAAGAGCGAGTACGATCAAAATTTCAGCACCCAGGTTGGGATTTATGAAGGGGCGGTGGCCTTTGGCGTGCCGGTTAAAATCGCCACTGGAGTTACGGGGAAGCAGAGTATAACCCTGAGCGTTTCCGACCAGACTTGCACATCCCGTGTTTGCGAGAGGCCGGAAACCGCTGACGTTCCCCTCTCGTTTACAGTCGCGCCAGGCGCCGCGAGACCGGACCACATGGCCAAGCTGACTGCTCCTCCCGACCAACCCGCTGGGTATTCCGGCGGGGGCGCCCCCACTTCCGGCGCACCGGCCAAGCCGAAAGGCGCGAGTACGGATGCCGCTTCCAATGTTCAGAGCGCCGAACAGCAAGGTCTTTGGAGTTTCATTTCTTTGGCGTTTGTGAGCGGCCTTCTTGCCCTTCTAACGCCCTGCGTGTTCCCGATGATCCCGATTACGGTCAGCTATTTCTCCAAGGCGAACGCGCAAAACGGCAAGCGAAACGTCGCGGGCGCGGTGGTTTATTGCCTTGGCATTATTGCGACCTATACCGTCGTGGGCGTAGCCTTCACCGTGGTCTTTGGGGCGACCGGGATCCAGAAGTTCGCCACGAACCCCTACGTGAACCTTGGCATGGCCTTGCTGTTCGTGGTTCTCGCGCTCAGCTTGTTTGGTTTGTTCGAAATCAAGATGCCGAGTTCGCTGGTAAATAAGGCTTCGTCGGAGACTCAGAAGGGGGGCATGTGGGCGCCGTTCTTTATGGGGCTGACCTTTACCCTGACTTCGTTCACGTGCACCGCATCGTTTGTGGGGGTTGCGCTGGCGGACGCGGCCCAAGGAAAGCTGTTCTATCCGGTCGTTGGGATGCTCGCGTTCGGGGCGGCGTTTTCGCTGCCTTTCTTCCTGCTTGCCCTGTTTCCGCAATATTTGGCCAATCTTCCCAAGTCGGGCGGTTGGCTGAACACGGTGAAGGGCTACATGGCTTTTATCGAACTCGCGGCGGCGGTCAAGTTTTTGTCCAACGCAGACCTTTCCTGGAACCTGTACTTGCTGCCGCAGCCGGTTTTTCTCGCCATTTGGGCGATCATTGGCACCTTGGCGGTGCTGTACCTTTGCAATGTCGTGGTGATCGGTTCGCCGGGCGCCAAGATTGGCGCGGGGCGGATCGTTTTTGCGGTTTTGACCGGGGTCTCTACTGTGATGTTTCTAGGCGGGGTCGCGGGGAACACGACGCATTTTGGGACGTACCTGACCGCCTTTTTGCCCCCAGACCCCTATCCTGGTCATCAGAGCGCAGCCCGAGCCGGCGAGATCCAGTGGCAAGGGGACTATAAGAAGGCTTTGGCCCAGGCCAAGGCGGCCAACAGGCCACTCTTCGTGGACTTCACTGGGGTTACTTGCACCAACTGCCGCGCGATGGAGGAGCAGGTGTTTCCAGTGCCGGCCGTTCGGTCTCTGATCAACGGCTACATACCCGTGCAGCTCTATACTGACCGGCCTCGAGCGGACGACCGGTTCAACGCTCAGTTGGAGCAGGACCTGGCACACCAGGAAACGCTTCCCGCTTATGTGATTGTTTCGCCGGACGGCAAGGTGTTGAAGGTGTTCAGCGGCTACGACCCCGACCCTTCCCATTTCCAGACGTTTTTGACGCCGGGATCTGGCGGAGCGGTCGCGAGTCGGTAGAGGGGGGACGGTTGAGTGCTGGGTATTGAGTATTGAGAAAGCGCGAAGCGTCCGCCTGGGCCCAGCGGAGCTACTTTTCCATCGCCGCGTCTCGAATCCTCTTGACGCTTGTAAGCAATTCTGCTGCCTGAGCCAATGGCCACTGGGTGGCCGCATCGGATAGTGCGCGCTCCGGATCGGGGTGAACTTCCAGGAACAGCGCGTCAATGCCCACTGCAGCCGCAGCGCGGGCCATTGCGGGGATGGATGCCCTGTTGCCGCCGGTCGTTGTCCCGGCGCCTCCTGGGCGCTGGGCGGAGTGGGTGGCGTCAAAGCAGACGGGCACGCCAAAACTCCGCATGGTTTCCAATCCGGGCATGTCCACGACCAGAGTGTTGTAGCCAAAGCTCGTGCCGCGCTCGGTGAGGATAATCCCATTGGCTTTGTAGGCTTCCAGCTTTTCGACGATGTTCTTGGCGTCCCATGGAGCCAGGAACTGTCCCTTCTTCACGTTAACCGCCTTGCCGGTCTCCGCGGCTGCCTGAAGCAGGTCGGACTGGCGGCAGAGGAACGCGGGGATTTGAAGCAGGTCCACACATTCGGCTACCGCAGCGGCCTGGTCCGGCAAGTGCACGTCCGTGGTGACCGGAAGGCCAAGTCTCTCTCCAACGGTGCTCAGGATTTTCAGGCCCTCCTGCATTCCGGAACCTCTTACCGAGCTGCAGGAAGTTCGGTTCGCCTTATCGTAAGAGGCTTTGAAGATGTAGGGAAGACCCAGCTCTGCGCAAATGGACTTCATGCGCTCGGCAACGGTGAGGCACAGATCCAGAGATTCGGCCAGGCACGGACCCGCAATAACAACGAGGCGACCATCGCCGACAGTGACGGGCCCAACAGAAAACTGGCGGACCTCGCTCAAGCCCTCACTTCACCGTAACCGTCGCCGTTGCAGTTGCATCGGCAGGCGGATAGCAACTGTTCATGTTGCATTGCTGATAGTGAAAAATCACGGAGACCTTAACGGAGCCTTTTTTGGTGGGCAAGACGATGGAAAGCGGGATCTTGATCGTGCCGCTATAAACCTTAACCGGCTTTGGGTCGCCGCCAACTGCGAGATCGGTGCCGGCCGGATACTTCACCGGTTTCAGCTTGATCGTTTTCGGACCGACGGTGACGGTTATCGGAATAAGATCGGGGTCGCTTGCAGGGTTTTGGTAGGCGTGCAGTTCCGGACCGAACGTTACTTGCAAGGAACCGTCCAGTTTGGCGCCGTGTTTGCCGGACGCGGGGAAGGAAACTTTCAAATCAGGCGCCACGTTCGATTGGGCCGAAGCAAAGGCAGCAAAAAGGGCGGCCGTTCCGAAGGCCAGCAGCTTAGCAGTTTTCATTTTAAAATCCCATCCATTTCTTGATTTTGTATTTGGTCGTGTCGCCGTTTAGTCGAGCGATCGCTTGAGTCAAGGGCACGCTCTTAGGGCAGACGCGCACACAGTTCTGAGCGTTACCGCAGCCGGTAATTCCTTCCTCGCTTGTCAGGAACTCCAACCTTTCGCTTTCGAGAGTTTTTCCGACCGGATGAATGTCAAAAAGCAGGGTCTGAGCGAGGGTCGCGGGGCCAACAAAAGGCGACCGTTCGTTAACTTGAGGGCAGGCTTCTAGGCAGCATCCGCAGGACATGCAGCGCGAAAGCGCGTAACGCAACTGGCGGGTGTGATCGTCTTGGGCTTGACCCATTCCAAGATCGTAAGAGCCGTCGATCGGAACCCAGGCTTTTGCCTTTTTGAGGTTCTCAAACATTTTGGAGCGGTCGACAAGAAGGTCTCGAACCAGCGGGAACTTCTTCATGGGTTCGAGGGTGACCTCGTAGACGCCATTATGAGGCTCCGAGATGTCTTCAATCAGGGCCGTGCAAGCTTGCCGCACGCCGCCGTTGATGTTCATCGTGCACGAGCCGCACACTTCTTCCAGGCATGCCGCCTCCCAAATGGGGGGCTCAACCGTGGCGCCTTTTATATTAACGGGATTGCGCTGAGTCTCTCGGAGGGCCGAGATCACGTTCATCTTGTCCCGATAGGGGATCTCAAATGTATCCCAGTAGGGGCTTGTTTCCTGGCTTGCCTGCCGACGAACCTTCAGCTGGACCGTGGGCTGGGGGGTTTCCGTACTCACCGATTGTCATTCTACCTTGGGGTGGCGGGCAAACCGCTTCGCCCGTAAACCGCTTCGCTTGTAAACATGGCGCTTCGCGCCGTAAACCGCTCCGCTTGTAAACATGGCGCTTCGCGCCGTAAATCGCTTCTCTGTAAACCGCTTCGCTGTAAACCGCTTCGCTTGCTGTTACCCATATAAGGAACAGTGCTCAGTTTACAGGCGCAGCCCATGCTTACGGGCGAAGCCCATGTTTACGGCGCGAAGCGCCATGTTTACGAGCGAAGCGCCATCATTACGGGCGAAAGGCCATGTTTACGGCGCGAAGCGCCATCATTCACCCGCATGAATCCATTCAACCGGTAGAATTGTCTTTATCAGCAGCATGATTGGTCAAGTGACCTCTGAACCCTCCCCCCGGATTTCCGTTCTTGGCGTTCCTATCGATGTTTTGACGATGGATCAGACCATCGCACGGATCGAGGAATTCATCAGGTCGAAGGAACCTCACACCGTGATAACCGCCGATTCGAGCGGCATTGTGGAGGCGCATAACGATCCTGAGTTCTTTAAGATCTTCCAGTCGGCCGACCTTGTTACCCCGGACAGTGTAGGCGTCCTTTGGGCAGCAAGAAAGAAGGGCACACCGTTGCCGGAACGCGTTTCCGGGATCGACATATTCGAGCGGCTTTGCAGGCGAAGCGCGGAAAAAGGTTACAAGCTTTTTCTGCTGGGGTCTGAACCGGGCATTGCGGACATGGCCGCAGAGCGTTGCCGGCTGCTCTTTCCCGGTTGCAACATCGTGGGCTCCAGGCACGGCTACTTTCCGCCGGACAGCGATGAGGTTGTGGCCCAAGAGGTTGCCGAGAGCCACCCGGACGTTCTATTTGTGGCAATGGGCATGCCGCGGCAGGAGAAGTTCATTCGTAAGACTCAGGGAATCATCGGCGCTTCCGTGGCCATCGGGGTGGGCGGCACGCTGGACGTTTACAGTGGGCGCGCGAAACGAGCCCCTAGGTGGATTCAGAAGATCAGGATGGAATGGTTCTACCGCCTGCTTCAGAATCCAAAAAAGATCGCCAAGGTCAAAAATCTGCCTGTTTTTATCAGGATGGTTTTGAGGTCTCGTGGTTGAAGATCTACTCGAAGACCGGCGATAGGGGCGAGACCGGTCTTGTCGGAGGATCGCGCGTCGCAAAGGACAGCGCGCGCATCAACGCGATAGGCGCGGTTGACGAACTCAACGCGGCGTTAGGTTTGGCCTTGTGCGAGGCGGCAGAGTCGCAGCTCAAAGACAAGATCTTACAGATGCAGAGTTGGCTGTTCGACCTGGGAGCGGAACTGGCGACTCCGTCGTCGAGGGCCACCCGCCAGAATTGTCGCCTTTCGAATCGAGAGGTGGGAATTCTCGAAATTTCAATTGACGAGCAAACGGAAGCGCTTCCGCCTCTCCGGAATTTCATTTTGCCGGGCGGCTCGCGGCTTTCCGCCTCGCTGCACCTTGCGAGAGGGGTTTGCAGGCGAGCTGAACGGGCCATACTGGAGTTGCACCGGCTGGAGCCGGTGAGGGAAGAAACTCTGGCATTTATGAACCGTCTATCTGATTGGATTTTCGTAGCGGCCAGAACGGCAAACGCCGAAATAGGCGTCAAAGATATCGAATGGAATTCGGAGGGTTAATATGATTCCGCTAATTGCCTGCGTTGCGATTGCGCAACAAGGCGCAGGCGCGCCCCCCAGTGGCGCAGAACTTATCAGCAAGATGTTCGCATACTACGCCAAGGCCACAAGTCTTTCGGGCACGATCACGATGACCCAAAAGGCGCAGTCCATTTCGGTGACTCTCAACACTACAATTGCCTATGAAACTCCGAGCAAGCTTTATGTCAAGCAGGTCTTAAGCGGCAGCCAGCCTCGTACGTGGATGGTTACTTCGGATGGCACCGATTTCACCTATGATTATCCGAACGACCGAAGATTTGCGGGATCGAAGACGGAGCCTGGGCGGTTGGAAGAGCCCGTCAACTTCATGGGCAACCCTCTGGGGTACCAAGACATTTTTCGGGCCGCACTCCGCAGCCTTGGAGACCTGAACATTCCGGAGCTCCTGGCTATCGGCGGGAGGGCGAATTTCAGCGTCATTAAGGGACAAATCGCTACGATCGAATATGGCGGGACCTCTAAGATCGGCGACGCGACGGTGATCGTTTTAAAAGGGAATTGGCGTTCCGTGCCCCAGGCCCAACCAACCGCGAAGTACGAGTTGGATATCACCCCGGATGGCCAGCTGAAGAGATACACCCAGGACGAGATCTTCTCGATGAAGACCAAGGACGGAACGATTCCTCCCCAAGAGATTTTGACAATCTGGGACGTGGATCTAAAGGTGGATGCCAAGCCGGACGAAGCTCTGTTCAAAGTCATCAAAACCGGCCTTTGACGAAACCTTCGCAAAGTTTACTTTTTTGTGAACTTTGCCGCACTGAATTGCGTAATTCCTTGCAGATGCATTTTTTGATGCATCAAAATCTTTTTTTAGTGACCACGATGGTTAAAGACTTAGGCGCAGGGAAGGAAATGCAGTTCAGCGAGGTTAGAAAGGGCATGCGTGGACGGGTGGTCCGTGTGGATCCGTCTGCTCAGGATTTAACCAGGCTGCAAGAAATGGGACTCACCGAAGGGACCGAGTTCACCGTCAACAAAGTGGCCCCTTTTGGAGATCCGGTAGAAATCAGCCTTCGTGGCTACCGGCTTTGCCTCCGAAGAAAGGAAACTGAAGGCATCGAGATCGAGATTTTGGATTAGACCCGGCGGGTAATGCAGTGAACGAGTCTTCTACGATCGAGAGCACTCCTGGGTCTGCCAGTCCGTTAGTTGCCATCGTAGGTAACCCCAATGCGGGCAAGACCACTCTTTTCAACAGCCTCACCGGCTCCCACCAAAAGGTAGGCAATTATCCTGGCGTTACCGTCGAGAAGGTAAGCGGCGAACTCAAGATTGGCGACCGTCGCATAGAATGCACGGATGTTCCCGGGCTTTACAGCCTGAACCCCGTCTCGTCGGACGAAGAAGTCGCGGTGGAAGTCATCCGCGGCCAGGGCTATGGATCGCGGGAGCCGGACCTGCTCGTTTGCGTCGTCAATGCAGACAACCTCGAGCGAAATCTCTATTTTGTTAGCCAACTTGCGGAAGAGGGCTTTCCCTTGCTCGTCGCACTCACGATGACGGACCTGCTCCGAAAAAGCGGTGGCACGGTAGATATCGCCCGGCTTTCCAACTTGCTCGGAGTCGAAGTTGTCGAGGTGGTTGGGCACAAAGGAAAGGGCGTGCCTGCTCTGCTGGAAGCGATCGAACGCAACCTCGAATCGCCTCGCAGGGCCAAGCGGCTGCCAGGCCCGGCCACGTCGCTGGAAACCAAGGCCACTGCACTTCGGGAGCGCTTTGCAAGGGCGGGACTGGATTTTTCGACTGCGACCATCGCGGACGCACTTTTGAATCCGGACAGCGAGCTTGAGAAGAGCGTTCAAGACGTCGCCGAACTGAAATCTGCATACGAGGAAGCTGCTGCCGACCTCAAAGCCGATAAGACGCCCCCCCAGATTCCCGTGGCGTCGAGATATGAATGGGCGAGTGTGATTTCCCGGGCAGTCATCAAAAGCGCGGGTGTGCCGCTCCGAAAGAAGAGCCGCTCGGACCAACTTGATTACCTGCTGACTCACCGAGTATTTGGTCTGGTTATTTTCATCGGGGTGATGTACCTCACCTTCCAGTCCATTTACACATTCGCGCAGCCGTTCATGGAATGGATGGGCAATGCCTTCAGTTGGATCGGTGAGAAGGTTGGTTCCCATTTGGACGGCCGCCCGATCCTGAAGTCGCTGATCGTAGATGGTCTGATTAACGGCGTGGGAACCATGCTTACGTTCCTGCCTCAGATATTGATCCTGTTCCTCTTCATTGCCGTTCTGGAAGGCACGGGCTATTTGGCCCGCGCGGCCTTCCTGATGGACCGGCTTTTGGGATGGTGCGGCCTTAATGGGCGCGCGTTTATTCCCCTGCTTTCGAGCTTTGCATGCGCGATTCCGGGGATTATGTCCGCTCGCGTAATGCCGGACGCAAAGAGCCGGCTGGCGACCATTTTGGTAGCGCCTTTGATGAGCTGCAGCGCGCGGCTGCCGGTTTACATGCTTCTAATCGGAACGTTTATCGAGCCCCGCTTCGGCAAGGGATGGGCCGGGTTTACCCTCTTCGCGATGTACTTGCTTGGGCTGGTGATTGCGATCCCCGTCGTATTTGTGCTGAACAGAGGGTTCATCAAAGGGAAGCGGCTGCCGTTTCTCCTCGAACTGCCGCCCTACCAGTGGCCCAAGTGGCGCGACGTTTGGCTGACCATGTATTTCCGAGGCAAGGTCTTTGTGAAGACGGCGGGAACGATTATCGTTTACATGTCGGTGATCATTTGGGCTCTCTGCTACTTCCCACACTCCACGGAGGCTATGGGGCGGTATAAAGCCAGTTTCGTAGCGTCGCATGCGGGCGCCTCAAAGGTTGAGGTCGATCAATACGTCCAGGAACAGCAGCTTGCGCACTCCTATCTCGGCACGTTTGGGCAGGCGATCGAGCCGGTTTTCAAACCGGCCGGATTTGACTGGCGGATCACCACCTCGATCCTCGCCGCTTTCCCAGCCCGGGAGAACGTGGTGCCTTCCCTGGGAATCATCTTCAGCCTTGGCGAAGGTGAGGTGAAGGACGCCAAGTACACCAGCGGCCTGAGCCAGGCGCTTGGGAAAGCCACCTGGCCGAACGGCCGCCAGCTATTGACGCCGTGGACGGCGGTGGGGCTCATGGTTTTCTTTGCGCTGTGCGCCCAATGCATGGCGACGTTGGCGACGGTAAAGCGCGAGACAAACAGCTGGAAGTGGGCCGTGTTCATGTTCAGCTACATGACGATCCTCGCGTATGCGGGTTCGGTAGCCGTCTTCCAGTTAGGGAAGCTGTTCGGGGCTTGACGGAGTGCTAAGTATTGAGCGTTAGGTCTTGAGACTGGGAGCCTGGTTCTTAAAACTTGATACCCAAGACTAACACTTGAGCACGTTGCCCTAACAAAAAAAAGCCTCCCCCTTTTGGGGAGAGGCTTGCTCAACAGGAGGTGCTTAACTGGTAGCACCGAAATCGCTTCGGAACGGTTTCCTGCTTGCGGTCGCAGTTGATCGCCCCGAGAACAGTTTCGATACTGCCCCGGCTACAAATGCGATGTCGCCTGCCGCTCTCTTCGGATAAAATCCGATCAAACCGACAATGCCGACTCTCGCTCCGTCTACGGGGTTAGCTGTCGGGTTCGGGCCAAGAGTTACCCTAGGAAGCACAATAGCCTCCATTCACCCCTAACGTACGGTTCCCCGTTTCCTACCCCGGGTGGGATAAAAATCGACGTTGGCTTTGCAGCCATCAATTAATAGACTACCACAGCTTCCGGCAGGTTCGACCAAGAATCGAATCAGACACGTAAAAAATCGCGCGAATTTCAACGGAAACTTATACTTTCAAAGACAGCAGAACTCCGGGGCACCGCCAAAACGTTTTATATCTTGTAGACTTCACTCTGATATCAATTTCAGAGGGAACGGGGCGGTTCAATAGATAGTAAACAACACAAGGCTTGCGATACGGCGAAGTCGACCGAGAAACCACCGAGTCTTCGCGTCCGCGTAGTGGTGGATTTGGACGGCGGTTCTCGTCGGGGATATTCCCACAGGCGTTTCATTTTTCGACCATATGCTAGCCCAGATGGCCTTTCACGGGCGTATCGATTTCGGCGTCAATGCGGAGGGGGATCTGCATGCGACGATCACCACACCGTGGAGGACGTGGGCATTTGCATCGGCAAGGCCATTCATCAAGCGGTGTTGGAAGATCCGATTGCCCGCTACGCGAGCAACCATACGGTGATGGACGATGCCCTTGTCCTGGTGGCACTGGATTTCAGCGGCCGGGGAGCGCTGTTCTTCGATTTGAAGTTCAATCGAGAGAAAATCGGCGACCTTTCCATGGAGTCGATCAGGGAATTCTTTTCGGTGGCTTCCAACGCGGGAATTACCCTTCACATCAAGAAGATCGCAGGCGACAACGACCACCATCTTTGCGAGGCAGTTTTCAAAGGGTTCGGAATGGCTTTGCACCAGGCTACGCGAGTTGTCGAACGGCAGGGGCCAAGTTCCACGAAAGGGCATATCGGCTAAATGCTCGTGATCCTCGACTACGGGATGGGCAATTTACCATTCGGGTGGAGAAGGCCGTCGAGTTCCTCGGTTACGACTGTTCGGTGCAGCAGAACCTGAAGGGCGCGACCAAGCTCATCATTCCCGGAGTCGGCGCCTTTGGCGCTGCGATGGAGCGTCTCGCCCCGATGGCTGCGGAAGTTAGGGCGTTTGCCGATAGCGGGGCGCCGCTGCTCGGAATCTGCCTTGGGCAGCAACTGCTGTTTGAAAGCAGCGAAGAACTTGGCGAGCATCAGGGCCTTGGCCTCATCGCCGGTCGTGTTCGTTACTTCCCTCAAGATAATGGACTCAAGGTGCCGCAAATCGGGTGGAATGAGGCACGATTCAAACCGAATTCCAGGCTTGGACGAGGCGTCTGTCCGGATGATCAAGTTTATTTCGTCCACTCCCTTGTCACCGACTGCTCCGATCCAAACGATGTGGCGGCGATTACTTCCTATGGAAGCGATTTTGCTTCCGCGGTTGAACGAGGCAACGTCTGGGGAACCCAGTTCCACCCGGAAAAGAGTGGAGACGTAGGACTCGGAATCTTGCGAAACTTTCTGGAATGCTGATTATTCCTGCGATCGATTTGCGCGGCGGCCGGTGCGTTCGCCTGACCCAAGGCGACTATGCACGGGAAACGGTCTATGACGCCTCACCTGCGGAAGTGGCCCTGCAGTTCGAAGCGGAAGGAGCAAAGCTCATTCACGTCGTGGATTTGGATGGGGCAAAGCAGGGAAGCCCTCGCAATCTTGACTCTTTAGAGGCCATCTGCAGGTCAGTATCGATCCCGATCGAGTTTGGCGGAGGCGTTCGGTCCCTAGAAACCGCGCTTCAAGTTCTGGAACTGGGCGCTTCCAGGGTTGTTCTTGGGAGCAAGCTGGTTGCGTCATTGGAAGCCGCAACGGAGCTATTTGCAAAGCTTGGAGAAAATGCGGTTGCCGGGATAGACGCTCGAGATAGGGAAAGTTGCGGTTGAGGGATGGTTGGAAACTTCGGAACTTGAGGCGGTGGAGTTTGCCCGGCAACTAGAGCGCTTGGGGGCTCGTCGCTTTATCGTAACCGACATTGCGCGGGATGGCGCGCTAAGGGGGCCAAACCTCGAGTTTCTTGAAGCCATGCTCAACGCGGTTAGTTCGCCCGTTATCGCCAGCGGTGGCGTCGCTTCACTGGAGGACATTTCAGCGCTGGGCGGTTTGGATCATGCCAACTTGGACGGCGTGATCGTGGGAAAGGCGATTTACGAGGGCCGGTTTTCAGTTCGGGAAGCGGTTGCCTTGCTAAGCTAGCTGCTTGAAGGCAGGTCGGTCCATAGTCCTACGGAGAAGGGATTTTGCTATGTTCTTCGGGACCTCGGACCTAAGTGGTTTGGCATCTCGTCGTTATTAGAGCACAATTCATATTAGTTGAACGCCGGGTGTTAATCAGGGACAATTCTAAATGGCACTATCAAACATCGTCTTCGCGGGATTATTCGACAACCCATCGGTTGTATGGATATGGATCATTATCGTGCCCGTGGTTGGCGGTTTGGGCCTTGGACTTATTTCAACACTGCTCAACCACCAAAAGAGCATGGCTCAAATCATGAGAGGCCACGGGGATGATGGAACCGCTGCTGACAATTGCCGCGCTTCGGCAAGAGGTTCAGGAACTGAAAGCGATGATGCAGCAAGCTCTAAGCATTGGCGCCTATCAGGCGTCGGTCCCCGAGCCACAAAGACCACCGCTCCATGTGACAACGAGGGAATAGAAAATCATGCTTCCTGCCTTTGCAAATATCGAGGACGTTATGGGAATTGGCGTCGCGGTTCTCGCGATGATGATTCCAATTGTCGCCATCCTTACGCACCATCAGCAAAAGATGACGAGCATTATCAACGGCAGTCAGTTTCGCAATGAGGTTGAGTCCCTAAGGGCCGAAGTGCAACAGCTTCGCGATCTGGTGCATCACCAGGCGATCCAAATAGACCAGCTTAAGGGTTTGCAGCAGGGAAGTCAGGCAGCCCAAGCCGGGGAGCCAACTTTGCAAAGCAGGGTGGTGCAATAGTGATGCCAGGTGCGTTTGCGGTTACGGACGTCGATTGGCGTGGTATCGGCCCGATCATGGGGTGCCTCGTTCACCTTCGGCGGCTTTTTTACCTATCTCATCGTCAAAACGCTGACCAGTCACCAACAGAAAATGGCTGAGCTCATGCGAAAGCAGAACAATGACTCTGGTCTTGAGGATGAAATTCGAGGGTTGCGATACCAGGTGTCCATACTTCAGGATAAAGTCAACGACATGAGCAACACAAAGGATGGAAACGGGAACGTTCTGCCGCTTGCACCCGCGCCCCTAATAGGCGAAAACGAGCGCTTGCGAGGCTCCGGTTGAACCATCTCATTTTCGGGGTTGACAACTTGAGTTTGGGGCCGCTATCCGTGCCCACCGAGCTCTTGATCGTTCTGATCATTTTGGTGTTTGTGTTTGGCTCTCGCATGATCCGCACGTTGACCACCCACCAGCAGCGCATGGCGGAAATCCTGCGCCCTCAAGTTGGCCAACTGGAATCCCCGGAGATCCAGGCAATGCGCCATGAAATCGACGTGCTAAAGGCAACCGTCAACCAGCAGGCAATCCTCATCGATTCGCTGTCCAATCAGCAGAGGCAGCTTGCGGATTCTCTCAAGTCCGCCGACAGTCTAACGCAACGTTTGAAAGCGGAATAGTCGAAAAATCCGAAGTTCGCGCAACGAACTGTGCCTTTCAACGGGTCTTTCAGTCGTGGAAGTCGCTGGTGAAGGCCTTGCATCTCTGGCAATCGCTATTTTTGCAAGCGTTGTGATGGGGATCGCGGCCCTCTTGATCATTTACAAAATGGTTGATGGCGAGTTCCCGTTCCTCCAAGGAATGGTTGCCCTGATCATCGTCTTCTTGATGATCGCACTTGCGGTCATCGCCAAATCGCCGGTTGTTCCGGGGACCATTTTTGTGGTTGCCTTGACCTCCATGGCCGTTCCCTCGCTGCGGACCAAATGGAGAGGGCGGACCTGCGCAAATTGGCACCGGAACGGCTGATCAAAGCTCTATAACGCCTATGTTGACCGGCCGGACAACATCAGCGCAGTCTTTGAGGTTGCCAAGGGGCTTTGGGAACATGGAATGAAGGGGAACGCTATCGGCATTGCGTCCGCAGCGTTGAACTCACTTTCAAAGACGTCCGACTCTCTTTCGAACCGCTCGATGAGGGACATGTTCCGAAGCGAGGAATCATGCTCAAAAACTGGAATCGGGAAGCTGCGAGGAATCCGGCGATCATGCGTCCGGTTCCGTGTCCAAAGTGCGGGCACATCAATCCGCTGGAATATCTCGTTTGCGAAAAATGCCAGACGCCCTATTTATGCAAACCACCGGACAAGTGGCGGTCCGGCACAAAGTGTATGGACGGTTACTCCTGACCTTTATTTTCATTCCGGAATTATTGTCGGAGCTGCCGCGATCGGCATGATCTTCTCGGGCTTCGTAGCCTTCTTGATGCTGGTGGCCGTTCTTGTTGGCGCCGGCTTTGCGATTAAGAAGCTGTTCAGCCCGCCAACGCCTTATTAGGTTTTGGGTTTTGGGTATTGGGTTTTGGGGCTTGGGGATTAGGTTTTGGGTTTTGGGAGTTGGGCTTTGTTTAAGCCAGCAAGTCTGGCAGGTCTGACAAGTCCGAAGTGTCTAACAGGCTCAACACCTAAAACCTAAAACCTAAAACCTAAAACCCAATACCCAACACCCAACTCCCAACACCTTAGCCCTCCGGCTCTAACAAACCGTAGCGCTTATCTTTGCGCTTGTAGAGCACGGCAACCTGATTGGTGTCCTCGTAGCGAAAGACGAAAAACGGATGTCCGATCATCTCCAGCTGCAGAGCAGCCTCGTCCACAGACATGGGTTTCAATAGAAAGGCCTTTCGCTCGGCGACTTCGCAGTGGCCGTTGGTTGGGGCCTTGCCGTCGGCAAGAAGGGCAGGGGGAACGGTTTGGCCACGCCTACGGTGGCTCGTGATTATTCGGCCTTTGAGCTTGCGCATCCTGTTGTTCCAGCTTCTCGCAGACTCGGTCGATGGCTGATTGAATGCTCCTTTCACGCTCCTCGCCACGAATCGTAAACCGTCCGCAAAGACGGTGATGTCAATTCGGTGATTCGCTCCCTGCTCTCGATGGACCATCTCCACCTTCTGAGCAGAGTGAAAATAGCGATCCAGCCGTCCTAGTTTCTTAGCCGCGTATTCACGGTCACGTTTGCTCACGTTTCCTTCCGCGTTTCTTACCAAGACTTCCATTGTTCGCCTCCTAGTTTTTTTGCCCGCCACGGGAGTGCCATGCGCGCGAACGCGCACTGGGCTAAACACTCTCGGAAATCGTTGCGACGGCATAGGCGGCAATTCCTTCGCCGCGTCCAATCGAGCCAAGCTGCTCGTTAGTCGTCGCCTTGATGCTCACGCGGCCCACTTCTATCCCCAGCGCGCTTGATATTGCGCTCCGAATCTCTGGCGCCCTCTTACTGATCTTGGGAAACTCCGCCACGATGGTTGCGTCTAGATTTAGAATACGCCATCCGGCATCCGCTAAGAGACTTTTCGCGCTTTCAAGGAAGAATATTGAGTTTCGACCACGGTATTGGGGATCGGTATTCGGAAAATGTATGCCGATATCACCCATAGAGGCTGCTCCCAAGAGGGCGTCCACCACTGCGTGAAGCAAGACGTCCGCATCGGAATGGCCCTCAAGACCGGGAGATTCTTCAAAAAGCACGCCACCAAGGAAGAGTTTTCGAGTCGGATCTGGCGAGAAGGGGTGGATGTCGTAACCGAAGCCAGTTCGCCTCTCCGGGACTCCCAAAATACTGATTGCGTAAGCCAGGTCCTCTGGAGTCGTGATCTTCAGATTCCTCGTCTCCCCCTTTACAATTTCGGCTCGGATGCCCGCGTTCTGCAATAACTCGACGTCATCGGTGTACTGGTTTTCTACACTTTCGAACGCGGTAAGAAACAGCTCGGTGCGCGCCCCTTGAGGCGTTTGCATGGCAATCAGCCGGTTGCGGTCCAAAAGTCGCAAACCGTCCTCGTCGGTTTCACGGACCGTGTCGGTGACGCGGACTGCGGGAGCGGCCGCACCTTTTGCTCGGACCGCGTTGAGGACATCCGTGATAACTTGGGATGAGACAAACGGCCGCGCCGCATCGTGAATCATGAGGATATCGGCGGCTCTCGCTTGCTCAACGGCTATTCGCGAGCTCTCCTGGCGAACCTCACCCCCAGCCACCACAAAGCCGGCCTCTGGAGCCTGCTGACGAAAGAGACTCACGTTCTCTGGGGCGCAGACGATGCCAACGGAGTCCACCTCCGGGTGGTTGAGGAAGGTCTCATAGCTGTACCGCCAGAGGGGCTTGCCGCGCAGCAAAATCTGCGTCTTATCGGCGCCAAACCTGGTTCCGCGTCCGGCCGCTAGAATCGCAGCCATCACGCTCATCCTTACTACATCCTCCTGGTTGGGGTTCGGGGACGTCGCGGGTAATCGTTGCTGTTCGGTTCCGGAGTCTCGCCAGTGGGGAGTTCCGCAAAAATCATTTTCCCGCGCTCGGTTTGGATGACCTGACTTACGGTTACATCCAACGTTTCGCCCATCCTGGCCTTGCCGCCTTCTACCACCACCATGGTTCCATCTTCCAGATAACCCACCCCTTGCAGCGGCTGATTGCCTTCGCGAACGAGAGTTATGGTCAAGCTTTCTGAGGGTAACACGTTGGGTCTTAGGCCAAGAGCCAAGTCGTTGATATTTAAGACCTTGACTTCCTGCAATGCGGCAACGCGATTGAGGTTGAAATCGTTCGTGACAATATCGGCGCCCATGACCCGCGCGAGTCTCACTAAACGCGAATCGACGCCATCGCCGGTGTCCGGAGCCAACCGGTCCTGATTGCGCACTTCGAGTTGGAAATCGCTCTGCATGTGGCGAAGGACGTCCAGGCCGCGTCTTCCGCGCTGCCTGCGCAAGGCGTCGTGGCTGTCAGCGATGTACTGGAGTTCATCAAGGACAAAGCCGGGAACGTAAAGATTGCCTTCAAGGAAGCCCGTTCGAGCGACATCGTAAATGCGTCCGTCGATAATGACGTTCGTGTCGAGAATCTTGGTTCCCGTGCGTTTGCCGCGCGCCTTCGCTTTCGTCCATGGCAGAACGTCCGACATGGACTGTAGACCGTAAATACAAAGCGTAAAGAGGCCGATCAAAAGGGCGGCCAGTAAAAATGGCTGGTATGCCGTTGGAATGGTATTGCCGTTGCCGGATACCGCGATAAGAAAGATCGGCGAAATGAAAATGCTTACGATCGAGGAGATAAACAGGGTGATCTTGTCGCCGCTGTCCATTTTTTCCCATTTGCTTCCCAATGTTCCGAAGTAGCGGAGCAAAAGGTTGCCCAGGGTTGCGCCAACTATGAGTCCGAGAACCGCACTTGCAATCGAAGCGACATCCAGCCACATGGAAGCAACTTCCTGTGTGTGGGTCATGCGGTAAATCAGCTCGAGGAGCGGCCTTGCCCCCAGTCCAAAGCCCACGGCGCCTGCGCCGCCCATCAGAATCAGAAACGCAACCCGCCATCCATGACTGCGGTTATGAGCGTTCGATTCCGGGATTTCGATGATTTCAGGTTCGTCTTGCATCCAGCACTTCCACCTTCACTCTATCCAAGAATGTGAACGTAAACGCCTCTTCTACATTGCCTTGGGCAAGTTGAATGTGGCCCGCAGTTAGTCTCCCGTTTGGAAGCGTCGAATCCACACCCACCCATGTATTACCATCCCACACTTCAACCCATGCGTGATAGTAAAAGCTGCCCTCCTCGTAGACGAGGCCACTTACTAGTCTCGATGGTACCCCTCCCGCCCTCAGAAGTGTTGCGGTAAGGACTGCGTAGTCGCGACAAACGCCCTCTTTCGTTTTGAGAATCTCAGTAGCATCGCGGAGAACCCCAATTCCTGCGTTCGGCTTCATGTTGTCGTACACGTAGTCATGTACTCGCTTGGCGGCTTCTTGTACGGTTGTCGCATCGCCGAGCAGCTTTGAGGAGAGCGCTTTGAAGGTGGCGCTATCGGAAGGGATATTAAATGAAGGCTTGATCCATTCGGGCTTCGCCTGGCCTGCGCCTGCGATGGTTTCGTTTGCACTGCTGAAACCTACCGGATGAATGTCCACAATCCATGAACCGCCGCTCTTTGTGACGGTTTGATGAGAGTCGCTGGGTAGGGCACTGAGGTTGTGGCCGGTAATGCGAAGCTTGAGGTCCTTTACATTCGCAACGTCGGGGATGTCCTTATCCGGCTTGAGGCTGCTGACGGTGGCAAGATCGATGACCGCATCTCCAGCCGACTTGTTTTCTTTGAGGGCCTCCGCTTTGCTTTCGGGGTACATCTCGATCCCCATTGGGCCGTCGTATCGAATGAGGTCTCCCTTTGAAGTCACATAAGCGAAGGACTGGAGATCCGAATCGTCGATCTCCACCTTTGTGCCATTTATCTTTTTCCCGTTGACCGTGGTGGTTGCCGGACCTTTAAGGACGATCTCGCTCTTGCTAAGAGAGACCTTCATGGGATCGAAAACATAATAATAACGGCTTGTACCTACCGCGGTCTTCGCTTCGAGAAGCGTGGACAATGCGTCATCGACCACTTCAGCGTCGGTTGGCAACGGAATTGTCTTCTGCGATTTTGCCCCCGCGGTGCTGACAACGCTGACGTGAATATCCGAAGTGGTGAACAGGGCTTTTACGGTTTGGGTGCGGCCGCCCGAGTTGATCGTGAAGTTCATCAGGATCGGCTTTCCCTTGCTATCGAGCCACGTATTCTCCTCAATCGACATTTTAAGGTCCGTTCCCAAGAGACCCGCGTCTATAACTGTGCTTGACCTGCTTTCTTTTGCAGGAACCTTGTTTAAAGTGGTGTCGATTAGAGAGCTGTACACGTACCCTATCTTGTTGCCCTGATAAAACATGCCCAGCCACGATTCGTCAGCAAAGGCTAGCGAAGAGAGAGACGAGGCGGCAATGAATACAGAAAAGCCGAGAAGTTTGCGCATTGTGTATCTAACAGGAAATACAGCAGTTCCACGCTAAGCGTTCACCGTATTCATTATCTTGACGAACAAAACCTCGAAAACAACTTGCAGATTCGCCAGAATGAGCCGAATTACCTTGACAGGGAGTTACTGGCATCGGTACGATGCCAACGCCTCTGCTTGGCTCCACGCGGATGCCGGCGATGTTAACCGAGTTCTATATAATCCATGTCGAAAAAGCTTGTAATCGTTGAATCACCCGCAAAGGCCCGAACTATCAAAGGGTTTTTGGGCTCGGACTATGACGTCCAGGCAAGCATCGGACATATCCGCGACCTCGCTGAGAACAAGAGCGAACTGCCGGACGAGTTTCAGGGCAAATGGTGGGCCGACTATTCGGTGGATCTGGACAACGAATTTGAACCTAAATATGTGGTTCCCAAAGACAAGCAAGACCAAGTCCGCAAGCTCAGACAGGCGCTGAAGGATGCGGACACCCTTGTGCTCGCAACTGACGAAGACCGCGAAGGCGAGAGCATCAGTTGGCACCTTCTCGAAGTCTTGAAGCCAAAGAAAGACCTGGCGATCAAGCGTATCGCTTTTCACGAAATCACCAAGGAGGCGATTCAGGAAGCCCTGGATCACCCTCGCCAGGTAGACCAGAACCTGGTGCGCGCCCAAGAAACCCGGCGCATTTTAGACCGCCTTTATGGCTACACGCTTTCGCCTGTGCTTTGGCGGCTGGGGCGCGGAAGAGGTCTCAGCGCAGGCCGGGTTCAGAGCCCCGCCGTGAAGCTGGTGGTGGAGCGGGAGCTTGAGCGGCGCAGGTTTAAGAAATCCTCCTACTGGGACCTCAAGGCCGTTCTAGCGGCCGGCAAGCAGCAGTTCGATGCCCAGCTAGTTGAGATCGGAGGCAAGAGGATTGCGGCGGGGAAGGATGATTTTGATTCCGTAACCGGCGAATTGAAGAACAAGGATCGCATTTTGCTCGATGAATCTCGGGCACGCGCCTTGGCCGAATCTTGCGAACGAGCCGAACCCTGGACGGTTCGAAATGTCGAGCAGCACCCTGAGCAGCGGCGTCCCTATCCGCCTTTCATGACTTCGACTTTGCAGCAAGAGGCGAACCGAAAGCTCGGATTCACCGCCGACCGGACGATGAGAGTGGCCCAGGATTTATACGAGGGCATCGAAGGCTCCGGAGTGCAAGGCGGCCTCATCACCTACATGCGAACCGACAGCTTGAATCTATCCGAAAGCTCGGTGACGCAGACCCGAGGGCTGATTAAAAAGCGCTATGGAGACAAATATCTTCCCCCGAAGCCCAACCGATATCAGAGCAAGGTCAACAACGCGCAAGAGGCTCACGAGGCGATTCGGCCGACCAACGTTGACTTCACCCCCGAGGATTTAACGTCGAGGCTGCAGCGCAGCGGGCGCCACGGGGATCACATCAGACTTTATGAGCTCATTTGGAAGCGAACGGTCGCGAGCCAAATGACGCCGGCCGAACTCATGATTACAACCGCGAGAACGGAAGTTGACGCGCCTGAGAAGCTCACATTCCAGTCGAACGGCAAATCGATCGAGTTTCCCGGATTCCTCCGCGCCTATGTTGAAGGGACTGACGATCCGGAGGCGGCCCTTGAAGACCAAGAGAGGATCCTTCCGAAGTTAACCGTCGGCCAGGAAGTCGCCCGAGTCAGCGTGGCCCCGTTGGGCCATGAGACGAGACCCCCAGCGCGTTACACAGACGCCACGCTGGTCAAAGCCTTGGAAGAGCGCGGAATCGGCCGTCCGAGCACGTACGCGGCCATCCTCCGCACAATTGTCGATCGGGAATATGTGAGGAAAAGCGGGAAAGAAATCATCCCGACCTTTATGGCCTTCCTCGTCACCGAAGTGCTGGCCATCCACTTTGCCGAGTTTTCGGATCTGAGCTTTACCGTTGAAATGGACCGCGTGCTGGACAGCATTGCGGACGGCAAGGAAAATTGGAAGACGTATCTTCGCGATTTCTTTTTCGGAGACAAGGCCCAGCCGGGCCTCAAGCCCGCCGTCGATGAGCGTATGCAGGCAATCCGCCGTCCAGTCTTCGTCGTGGGCGACGATTCGGAAACCGGCGAGCCGATTACGGTTCAGTTCGGGCGAAATGGGTTCTTCCTCGTTCGAGGCGACCTCGAGACGGGTGGCACCGCTTCGGTTCCGGAGGATATTGCTCCCGGCGATTTGACCGTGGAACTTGCCCGCGAGCTGCTGGAAAAGAAGGCCAAAGGCCCTGAGACCATTGGGGTGGACCCGGTAACCGGAAGAAACCTGCTTCTAAAGAACCGCAACGGCTTTTATCTGGAGACGGAGAGAACGCCTGAGGAACTCGAAAAGAAGGTCAAACCGCGCTGGATTTCTCTGCCCCCCGGGGTGGACCCAACCACTCTGAGCCCCGAAATCCTTGATGAAATTTGCCGGTTGCCCAAGGAAATTGGAAAGCATCCGGAGACGAAGGCGCCTATTCTGTTGAAGATAGGAAAGTTTGGCTCCTACCTGGAGTGTGGCCCGGAGACTCGTTCGGTGGAATGGGAGCAGGGATTGAAAATGTCGGTGGATGATGCGGTTAACGTGCTGGCCCAGCCAAAAGGCGCCGCAGCTCGCCGAGCGGCCGGCCCGCTCAAGGAGTTTGGGACCCTCGAGGGTGCTGCCGGTCCCGTACGCGTTCTCGCAGGCCGATACGGACCGTATGTGACGGACGGAACCACCAACGCCACCCTGCCAAAGACTTTGGCCCCGGAAGATATAACGCCGGAGCAAGCATTGGAGTTGTTGACCGCCAAGGCCGCAGCAGGGCCGGCACCCAAGCGCCGGTTCGCCAGGAAGACATCCAAGCCCTCGGCGAAGAAGACCGTGAAGCGGCGTAAATCGTAAACTGTAAGCGGTGAACGGTGAGCATGGCGTTTGAGCCGTAAGCCTCTTGCGATTCATTCTGTAATGGCAAACGTGGAGCGCCTGTTGGATTCGTCGGCATTGTCGGACCTGTCTGACATTATCTGACATCTTTTTCCGGAGCGTAGCTTCCGGTTGTCCGCCAGCGTGCTTACTTGTTTAGGAGCGTAGCCCATGTTTACCGATTACAATCCCTTACCACTACCCTCTTGTTATAACTCACAAAATGAGTTATAATGATTTTATGGGTTATAGGAATGAACTCGAAGCGATCATATTGGGCACTTTAAAAAGCGGCCCGATGCATGGTTACAGCATTTCTCAGACGATCAAGAAGAATGGCGAGGGGTTGCTTAAACTTGGCGATAACCAGATCTATCCCACGTTGCACCGCCTGGAACTTAGCGGCCTCGTGCATGCCGAGTGGCAGCATCAGGAAGGGAAGCCAGCGCGCAAGGTCTACGCGCTCACTGCGGACGGCGGAGCGAAGCTGGAGGCTTACCGAAAGGAGTGGGATCGATACGTAGCCGCCTTCTCAGCGATGCTAGGGCCCCGGGAGGCATTCAATGCTTGATGTTACCAAGACTCCGAATTATTCGGGATTACTTGCTGCAGCTTCGCAAGGAACTGGTTGTCTTGGGACTTTCCGAGGAACGTGTGAACGAGGTACTTGCCGAGACAGAGGCGCATTTTGCGGAAATGGCCGCGGACATTGAAGCGACTTCCGAGTTTAATTTCCAGACCATGGTTGGGGAGTTCGGTCCGGCCGATACGATGGCCAAGAATATCGCGAAGGAATATGAGAGAAGCGACTCCACGCGCCGGTTTTTGTGGCCGGCTCTATTTACCGGAGCCATGTTTGGGTTAATGAGGCTGGGCGCGCCCTGGTGGTTGAGCCCATGGATTCCGCAAGATCTTGCATATAAGGGTTTCCTTGCTCTATGCGTCATAGGATTCGTTGTCCTCGGCTTCTTGGCGAGAAAGCCGAGCGCGGGCCAGTTTGTGGTCTTGGGCGCGATTCTCGTCGTTGGTGGAACTGCTCTTACCGCTATTACGAGCTTCCCGGTCGGGGTCTATAGCGGATCAGACAACGGCAAGGGGCCCTCCTGGTACCAATCGGCAAGTCGTTCGAATCCTGATTCGTTCCTGAAACAAGAGGAGTCGGATATTGCCAAGGCGAAGTTGATCGTTGAACGCATGAAGGTTGGGAAGAGCGTTTTCGTGGCAAAGAACGAGGGGCAGAAAGTGCCTGACTACTTGGCCTACAACGGCCGGTATTGGAAGCCGGAAGGCCTGAGAGAGCTGTCGTTAGGCATACCTCCGGGACGGCTGGGACCCTCGCTATCGGCGTCTACTTGGGCAGAGGCGGTCCAGGACTGGAATGGGCTTGAGCCAAGCCAAGCATATAACATGGCCGACTGGAATATTAAGATGGCCCCGAACACTATCTATGGTGATCGTCGCACCATTGCATCCTTCTACTCCAGTCAGAGCCGGCCGTTTATGAATCAGCTCAGGCTGGATTTTCAGGTGGAAGCGGCGCCCGCGCTTTTCGCTTGCGGCTGTGCCTTTCTCATAACGAACGGTGGATGGTTGCTTTGGCTAGTAGTGCAGGCTCTCAAATGTGCCAGCCGTCGCATGAGATATACGAACACCTCGATTGCCGCCTAGCGGGATTGGTGGGTGGAGATGGCCGCTTGGTTTGTTAGGCCCGTGCCGTCATGTTACACTTGGGAGGGCGGAGGCCTTTTCATGGATAGACACTTTCGCCGAGCGACGACTCTATTACTGCCGTTCCTGGCCTATGGCGCTTTTGCACAGTCGCAGTGGGCGCCGGTGCAACATGTCCCCGCAGGGCTCGCGGCTAGCGCGCCTCTGCTGCTGACCGATGGGAGCGTTCTGGTTCACGATACCGACGCCACCGATTGGTGGAAGCTGACGCCAGATGGAAAAGGGAACTACACAACAGGAACGTGGACGGAGGTGCGGTCGACTCCTTATACCTATGGGCCCCAATATTACGCGTCCGCGGTTTTGCCAGATGGCAAAGTTGTTGTAATCGGAGGCGAATACAACCTTTCGAGCGATGAGGTTTGGACGAATCTTGGCTACATTTATGATCCCGTAGCAAACACCTGGACGTACCTCCCGGCGCCGTACGGGTGGGAACATATCGGAGACGCACAAAGCGCGGTTTTGCCCAATGGCACGTTCATGCTCGCGAACTTCCAAACGGATGCGGCCGCCCTGCTGAATGAGTCGACGCTTACTTGGACGGAAGCCTCGGTGGAAGGGAAAGCGGACAGAAACGACGAGGAGGGTTGGACCCTTCTTCCGGACGGCTCGATTTTTGCAGTCAACGTCCTGGCCGAGCCCGGCGCCCAGCGATACATTCCCTCGATGGGAAAATGGATAAGCGCAGGAACGGTGCCGGTGGACCTCCCTGCAATACCGAGCGAAGAACTTGGGCCCCAGGTGCTTCAATACAACGGCAAGGTCCTTTGCTTTGGCGGCACGAGCGCGACCGCAATCTATACGCCACCAACAACACTCATGGGAACGGGGTCCTGGGAAAAGGGGCCGGTATTTCCCGACGCCCCCGGAACCCACACGCCGTTCGATATGGCGGACGGGCCGGCCTGCCCCTTGCCTAATGGCGATGTGCTGGTTTTCGCCAGTCCCGGCGTTTACCAAACGCCTTCTCAGTTCTTTTTGTACAACGGATCCGCGCTGACGGCCATCCCAGGGACACCGGACGATGCGGAGGATTCCTCTTACTACGGAATGATGCTGCTGCTTCCGACCGGCCAGGTGATGTTCACCGACTTCAGCTCAGCGGTCGAGATATACACGCCTACCGGAGCGCCCCAGACCTCATGGCGGCCAACGATCACGTCGGTTCCGGAAACCCTCACCGAGGGGCAAAGTTACAAAATCTACGGCACGCAGTTCAATGGGCTTACCCAAGGCGCAGCTTATGGAGACGATTACCAAGGCGCAACCAACTATCCGCTGGTGAGGATCACCAACTCAATTACGGGCAACGTATTTTACTGCCGCACGACCGGGCACAGCTCCATGGCGATCGCCACAGGAAGCAAAATCGTATCCACGAATTTTGCTGTGCCTGCGACGATCGACAGTGGGCCATCCAAGATCGAAGTGATCGCCAACGGGATCGCTTCCACTCCCGTGCAGGTCCATGTGAACGGCTTGAAACAATACTCCCTGAAGTCGTTGACGTTTGGAGCTAACCCGGTCATTGGCGGAGCGCAGGCAAGCGGAACGGTCAGCTTCTCGGATACGGCCCAAGATGACGCTGAAATTGCATTGTCCTCCAGCAATCGGGAGGTTGCGGCCGTGCCGGCTGATGTGTCGCTTGCCGCAGGGGCAACGAGCAAGGCCTTTGCGATTACGACAAATACGGTGAAGGCGGCGACCCTCATTACGATCCACGCCTCTTGTTTAGGGGTAACTGTTGCCAACTCGTTGACCCTGGAACCGGTAGGACTCACCGGGGTCTACCTGAACTACAAGTCGGTCACCGGTGGAACGACGGTCACGGGAACGCTGGTCTTTTCGAGTTCCCTGGGTGCGAATGAGAACGTGGATTTGAAGTCCAGCGATCCGTCCATTGCGAGCGTCCCGGCGGCGATTGTGGCGGACGAGGGGAAGAAGGTCGCCTATTTTACGGTCTTGACCAAGGCGGTGACTGTGAAGACCACGGTGACGATCACGGCGTCCTTCAATGGGAATCAGGGTGCTAGTGTTGTTCTGCTTCCTGCAGTTCGATAATTGCTCCGATCTCATGCGGGGGTAGGCTTTCCCGGATGCAAGAACAATGGAAGGCTGTTGAAAACTACCTGAACGACCATCTCGTCCTTCAGGACGCCGCGCTCGAAGGCGCCTTGGCGGCAAGTTCGGAGGCGGGGCTCCCCCCAATCGCGGTAGCGGCCAACGAAGGGAAGCTACTGCACATTCTTGCGAGAATGATCGGAGCGAAGAAAATATTGGAGATCGGAACCCTTGGCGGGTACAGCACGATTTGGCTCGGGCGTGCGCTGGCGGATGGCGAAAAACTCATCACCCTTGAGTTCGACCCGAAACACGCTGCGGTAGCAACCAAAAACATTGCTGAAGCAGGGCTGAGTGATCGCGTGGAAGTTCGCGTGGGCAAGGCGATCGACTCACTGCCTGTTTTGGAAGCGGAAGGGCACGGACCGTTCGATTTCATCTTTATCGACGCCGATAAGCCGAGCAACCCGGCTTATTTTGAGTGGGCCATGAAGCTGTCCCATCCGGGAACGGTAATTGTCGTGGACAATGTAGTGCGCGAAGGCAGAATAGCCGACGAGGGCTCACAAGATGCCGGCGTTAAGGGCGTGCAAAAGCTCTTGGACGATCTGTCCGCTGAAAAACGTGTTGTGGCAACTGCATTGCAGACGGTTGGAAGCAAAGGCTATGACGGATTTGCTCTGATATGGGTCCTCTGACGAACATCTCCCTCAGCGCACGCACCATGAAAACGCGGCGTCATAAATACGAAGGGAGATAAATGAAAGGCAAATCACTTTCGGCCTTATGTGCCTGCTTGTGTCTGACACTTTGGATTGTCGGTTGCGGCGGCAGCGGCAACAACAACTCGGGCGGATCTACCAACACTTCCAGTGGCGGTGGAGGAGCCGTGGTTACGAGCAATCCAAGGGGAACGGTTCCTTGGACTTCGATTGACGGAGCATCGAACGTGACCGCCACCATGCGCGTCAACGACAGCGGAACGACGGTGACCCAGATCCCGGCGACGATTCTGAGGGCAAGCGTTACCACCGTCGATCTTGCGGGGCGCGAAGAAACGAACGTTGACGACTTATACTGCATGCCCGCGAACGGGCGCAAAGTTTATGAGGGCGACAGTGGGTCCCCTGTCCTTGTCGCCGGGAACATCGCGGGCGGCTTGTTTGGCTCTCCGGACGAAGTTCATTTCGACGCGCGTGGCATTGCCCAGATGGAGGCCACTGAAAGCGGACCGCCTTCCGCGCGCACGAAGCCGTTGTCCTCACCGATAACGCCCCATTGGCATATCCATGGACCTTCTGCGCTCATTTCTCAAATGCAAAATAGGCCGGGTTTCGGGACGGCCATTTACGAGGGGCCGGTTTCGAGGGAGTTTCCGCCCATTTCGAGCGGCCCACACGCGGCCCTTATCCCGGGCCTGCGATTCGCTTCGCCATTCGTGCTCGGGACCTATGTGGTTGGCTATGATATGGGCACTTACACGTACCAGTTGGCCGGTGGTGATTGGGTGGCAACTGCCCACGGAATTGAGGACGCGGGGACTGTTGCATGGCCGGTTATGGGAGTGTCCGTTATCGGTCCCAACTCGGACGGCACCATCCACGCCAACCCGACCGGCGCAATCTATGGAACCCTCCTCTATGATGGGGAAAACGGCTCTTTGATCAACCCAAATATCGCGGGAACCATGATGCAGGTTCCTGTGACTCTGAATCTCAATGCCGTTCCGAAGCTATCGCAGAACGAAGTCCGCTTCGATCATGGGAGTTCAACGGAAGATACGTCCATTGAAACCGCGGCCGAATCCACAGTAGACGCCGTGCTTCAGGGAAATGGCAACTCCTTTTCGGGCGCGGGCACGGTTGTTATCTCCGTGAACGGAGGGACCGTGAACTACAATCTCACCTTCGCAAATGGATTGACGCTCGATGGGCTGGCGGAAAGTGTTGGCTCCCAACTGGATGAGATCCTTGGGAAACAGCACGAGTCGGCGCCCGGCGCGCAGATCCAGGCGGTTCAGGTGACTTTGAACATCTCGACCTACTAGGTGACAAGAGGGCCCGGGAAGAGTTAGGACCCGTCGCCGCCGCCGGAGCTGAAGCCGCCGCCCATATCTCCGCCGGCATCGAACCCTCCGCCGGCGTCAAATCCGCCGCCTTGATCGAAGCCGCCACCTTGATCAGAGCCGCCACCTTGATCGAAACCCTGGCCCTGATCGAAGCCGCCCTGGTTGGGGTCCATCTGTCCTTCGTTCGGGTCGTAATTTCCTTGGCCCTGGTCGAAGCCTTGGCCGCCATCCATCGGCGGGCCCATGTTCGGGTCGTAGCCTTGGCCCATATCGTAGCCAGGGTTGTAGTCGGGTGGATACATTCCCCCCGCCATCGCCGGGTCGAAGGGCATGCCCTGCATCATCATCGGGTCGCCATAAAACATGGGATTGATGCCTGGCATCATGGGGTCTCCGATATAGAGCGAACCCATTCCACCGTAGTCGTAGGCGCAGCATCCGTAGGCCATGCCGTCCGCAATCATCATCGCGTTCAGCGAACTCATCACCGCCTGCCACCAGAACCAATCTTCCTGGAAGCTGTAGACGGGGCCCGGCAGGAAGCCTTGGAAATAGGCTGGAGAATAAGCGCGCCCGGGCACGAGCCCGCCTTGAGCTCTTAAGTTGCCGTAAATGGTATTCGCCGCAACATTGGGGTCCATCGTTTGCCGGGGGCGTCCCATGGTTGCGCTTCGAGAGGAGACCATCCCGCCTTGCGGCGGTCCTTGGTGTCCGGCGGGAGCGCCAAATCCCTGAGGCTTAACCGGCGCGCCAAAACCGGAACCCGGTCCCATTTGTTGGCGCTGCTTGGACTGGGATGCGCTGACCGCCAAAATCACAACAGCAATCAACAGGACGAGAATGATAATTCCAACAACCATGCCCGATTGTAAGTCTTTTTGCGGTTCATTTGCGCTATCCAGTAACATTTGAGCATGAAATCTGCCGTTCACCGTCTAAGAACGCCTCTTCCCAAAGTCGGGATCCGCCCTATCGTCGATGGCCGCTATGGCGGCGTTCGGGAGTCGCTCGATCCCATCGCTCTCGAAATAGCAAGAAACTGTGCCGAACTCATTTCGAAGGAAGTGAAGTACGCCTGCGGGCTGCCCGCGGAGTGCGTGATTGCCGATTCCTGCATTGGAGGGTTCGCCGAAGCCGCAGATTGTGCCGCGAAATTCGAAAGGGAAGGGGTGGGCGTGTCTTTGAGCGTAACCCCTTGCTGGTGCTACGGATCGGAAACAATGGACACGAACCCGTACACGCCCAAGGCCATCTTCGGCGTAAACGGCACCGAGCGGCCGGGCGCCGTCTACCTCGCTGCCACGCTCTCCGCCCACGCTCAAAAGGGTCTTCCGTGCTTTGGAATTTACGGACGCAACGTCCAGGACCTAACCGACACCAGTCTCGCCCCCGACGTTTGCGAGAAGCTTCTGCGCTTCGTCAGGGCAGGCCTCGCGGCCGCCCAAATGAAAGGGAACAGCTACCTCGCGATGGGCGGCGTAAGCATGGGGATCGCCGGCTCGATGGTTCCCCAGGATTTCTTTGAGACCTATCTGGGAATGCGGGTGGAATCGATCGATATGTCCGAATTTCAAGGCCGAATCCAGCACAAAATGTATGACCAAGCCGAGTTTGACAAGGCGATGAAGTGGGTTAGGCGGCATTGTACGGAAGGAAAGGACTTCAACGCCGCAGAGAAGCAGAGAACAAGGGCTCAGAAAGAAGATGACTGGGAGTCAAGCGTCAAAATGGCGCTGATTGCCCGGGATCTCATGATTGGCAGTTCGGCCTTGGAAAAGTCGGGCTGCAGGGAACAGGCAAGAGGACATAACGCGATCGCAGGCGGCTTCCAAGGCCAGCGCCAATGGACGGACTATTTCCCGAACGGCGACTTTATGGAGGCGATTCTCTGCTCGAGCTTCGATTGGAACGGGATTCGACAGCCCTACGTGGTCGCCACCGAAAACGACAGCCTCAATGGCGCATCCATGCTGCTTGGGCATCTTCTAACCGGAACCGCCCAAATGTTCTCCGATATTCGCACTTATTGGAGCCCCGAGGCGGTTAAGCGCGTAACCGGCCACATCCTGGGCGGCGATGCGGCCCAAGGTTTCTTACACCTGATTAACTCCGGGCCCTCAGCCCTGGATTTCTCCGGCCGCCAAAGACTGAACGGGAAACCCGCCTGCAAGCGGTTTGAAGACATCACCGAGGATGAGGCGCAAGATTGCCTGAAGAACACGACGTGGCATCCTTCCGACACCGGCTATTTTCCCGGTGGAGGATGGTCGTCCCATTTCGTGACCGAAGGCGGCATGCCGTGCACCATGTTTCGCATCAACCTCATTCGCGGACAAGGGCCTGTGCTCCAAATTGCGGAAGGCGTGACCGTTAAGCTTCCGGACAAGGTCCATGAAACCCTCGATCTTCGCACCAATCCCACGTGGCCGACGACCTGGTTTGTGCCGCGAACCACGGGCCAGGGCGCATTCAGGGACGTGTACACGCTGATGAACAACTGGGGCGCGAACCACGGCGCTATCAGCTGTGGGCACATCGGCGCGGACCTCGTAACCCTCGCTTCGATGTTGAGAATTCCGGTGGATATGCACAATCTGGCTGAAGAGGATGTGTTCCGTCCCGCTGCCTGGGCGCGGTTCGGGGCATCGGATCTTACCGGCGCGGATTATAGGGCATGCGCCAACTATGGACCGCTTTTATGGCTAGAACCTAGTAAATATATCAGGTTCCGGTTCCGACTATTTGTATGTACTTAGGAGGAACACGCATGAACGTATCATCGGCCGCATCGATTACCGCGCAGCAATCCAGCTACTACCAGCAACTGCAATCCGATTTTCAGCAGCTTTCACAGAACCTTAACTCGAACAACCTGAAGGGCGCGCAGACCGCGTATGCCGCGATCCAACAGCTTGAGAACTCGAACTCGACCGGGTCTACCGGCAGCACCGGCACCAGCAGCAACAACCCGCTTTCCGTGATTGGCCAGGCTCTTCAGCAAGGCAACCTTCAAGCCGCAAAAAATGCGTTCCAGTCTTTGCAGAAGACACAAGGCGGCAGCCACCACCACCACAAAAGCTCCGCAGGCGGTTCCAGCAGCTACGGCGCGACCAATGCGTCCAATGCAAACAGCAACTCGCCCGCTGCGACCGAACTCGGCACCCTCAACATCAGCGCGTAACTATTTTTGGAGGGTCGGCACCCATGCGGTTGTCCGGCCCCCAACTTCTTCTCGAACGATCGCGTGTTCGCCGATCTTCTCGGCCCCTTTGCCGCCGCCCCAGCGGTGATGAAACATCCAATCATTGGGGTACTTCGTCTCATCTGCGCCCGCCTCAACTGCGGTCTGCAGAACGTAGATCATCTGCTTTCTTAGCTCTCCAAACTCTTTGGAGGAGAGAGAACTTGCCGCCCGGTTTGGCGCAATCCGCGCGTGGTACAAGATTTCGTCGGCGAGCCAGTTACCGATTCCCGCAAGAATGGCCTGGTCCATCATGAGCGCCTTTATCGGCGCGTTGCGCTTTTTGAATAGGGCTTCAAAGCCTTCGGCTGCCGGAAGTTCGTGAAGCGCGTCCGGGCCCAGTTTCTGCAGGCCCTTATCTTCGGCGATGCTCGCGGTGAGGCGAACCCGGCCAAGCCGGCGGCCATCTGTGAAAACGATGCTCTTGCCCTCGTCCGTCGTCATGTTCAGTTTCAAGAACTTGGGCCGACCGTCCTCGTCGTCCAACGGCGCGTTTCCGTGTTCCTTGAGTCTTGTTGTCGGGGCTCCGATTTCCCGGATCCAACCCGCCATTCCAAGATGGCCAACCAGCGCGGGAGAATCCTCGAACTCGATCCACCAGGTTTTGCCCTTTCTTCCAATGTTTTTGGGAGTCCGGCCCTTGAGGGCGCTAACCAAAGCTTCCGGTGGCGCGTCGCCAAAGACGAGGTTGTCTGGCGCGGCTTCAACGTCCACGATCTTGTGGCCGACAAGCACGCGGCTCATAATTCGGCGAACGGTCTCAACTTCGGGAAGTTCTGGCATGGATTTATTTTGACCGCTGCAGGGTTCCGGGATTCTGGAAAGCCATGCTCCGGCGATCGGCCGCCCCATAATGTTCTCGGATGGCCGAGAACAGCGAAACGGAAGACCTTAAGCGGTGGCTCCGCAGTCTCGTGGAACTTCCGCACGGCGGAACCTTGGCGGACCTGGGCTCCGGAAGGGGTGAAGACATCGCCCGATTCGCAAAAGATCGTCCGGATGCCCAATTTATCGGACTCGACGTAGTGCCGCCATCACCGGAAAACATGGGCGGAGGGGATTTTGCCCTTGCAGACGTCTCCATCTCAATTCCACTCAAAACCGAATCCGTGGAAGCACTGTACAGTGTCAATCTTCTCGAGTGCATCCCGGACAAAGCGCGGTTCCTAAAAGAATGCGCGCGAGTTCTCAAACCCAATGGCTCGATCCTCCTCGCTCATTTCGACTGGGACACGCAGACCTTCGACGGCGCGGAACGAGCATCGGTAAGAAGAATCCTGCATGCATTCAACGATTGGCAGCAGGCATGGATGAAAGATATTGACCCCTGGGCGGGGCGCCGGCTTCGCCGTTACATCGCAGAAAGCAAGGTGTTAAAGGGCGAGATCCATGCCCACACCCTGATTTCAACCTCATTCGAACCGGGCTCCTACCCAAAATTCAGGCCGATTCGTTCGAGGCGTTGGTTCGGCGCGGGTTGATCCAGCGGCAGGAATA
Source organism: uncultured archaeon (assembly GCA_963829965.1). Taxonomy (GTDB): domain Bacteria; phylum Armatimonadota; class Fimbriimonadia; order Fimbriimonadales; family Fimbriimonadaceae; genus DASXZH01. The sequence goes on from CAWHLK010000056.1 coordinate 178,573, forward strand.
TGAAGATTTCATGGCATTTCTCCATAGCTCAGCGGCAGATGAGGCATTCTTTTACAGCGTCACCATGTACGCATTCGCAGGGAGAAAAGTCAATTGAACGCAAGGGAACACATCGAGGAACGAATCCAGGATTCGGGCGCGGAGGTCGCGGTCGCTTTCGAGGACCTTCAAACCGGCGAAGAGCTGCTCATCAATGCGGATGAGGTTTTCCATGCCGCCAGCACCATGAAAGTGCCGGTCTTGGTCGAGCTTTTTCACCAGGCCCAACTCGGCGAACTCGAACTGGATGAGAAAACGACGATCCGCAATGAGTTCAAGAGCCTGGTCGATGGATCGCCGTTCAAAACTGAAGCCGAAGACGATGGCGAGAAAGCGCTCTACGACAAGCTGGGCCAAGTATGCACGCTCATTGATATTGCCGAGCCAATGATCACTTATAGCAGCAACCTCGCCACAAACATCTTGGTCGAGCGCCTCAAAGCGGACCATGTGACGCGCTATATGGCGGAAATCGGCCTTCCCACGCTCATTGTCAGACGGGGCGTCATGGATGGAAAGGCGTTTGACGCGAACATCAACAACGAGGTGACCGCGCGGGATCTGAAATCGCTCGCCGCGATGCTGGCCAAGAGGGAAGTGGTTTCCGCGGAGGCGTCGGAAGCGATCATCAAGATCATGCTGAATCAAACGATGCGAGGATCGATCCCGTCCGAGCTTCCGCCCGAGGTCCTGGTGGCGAACAAAACGGGCAGCTTCACCCTCCACTGCCACGATTTCGGCATTGTGTTCGTGCCCGGCCGCCGGCCTTACGTTCTTGCCGTCCTTACCCGTGGATTGGACGACCACGACACCGCGGCCGCCCTCATTGGCGACATTTCCCGAAAGCTCTATGACTCGGTGATGGGACAACCGGGGTGAGGACAATGTCACCCTCGTAAGTGAGGTAAGGCAGGTAGCCTCCCACCACGCACGGCACGAGGAAGGTAAAAATCAGCCCCCGTAACCAGAGAAGAAACTTTTGCACAATTACCGCCGGGCGCCTCTCCCCACTGGGCAGAATCCGGGGATTTGGCGCCTAGAGCAGAATACGGCCTTCGAGCCCTGCGGTGGCAGGTAGCAACAAAGGCTTGCTTGATCCGGCCCCAAGCCGATTAAGTGTAGTTCTTAGACAATATCGACGGGCCCAAGTCAGGCAATTCTATTTCCGGAATATCGGCGAAATACTGCAGAGGGTCCTTGGGCCGCATTTCCGAGCGCACCGCATAGACTGGAAGCGGACACATAAACCCGGATTCGGACCACGCCATAAACGCGTCTTCACTTATCTCTACCGTGATGTTGTATCTTGGCGCGAAATACGTGCCTGGGTCCCTCGGCCGTCCCACATCGTCGTAGTTGAACCAATATTGAATTTCAGTCATTCAATGACTCCTAGAGCATCCAGGCCCGATCTTCCGAGACGGACTCGATGCCCGTTAATCCCATGATATCGCGACATTCTAAAAAATGGACAGTATTTCTGGTAGTGGTTTTGGAGGACATGGCGGCAAGGCAATCCGGGAGCCTTAGAGATTTGCAAGCTTCAGCCCCTGTTGCGAGGCATTTGGGCAAAGTTTCGCGTCGTTTAGCTAAGATCAACACATGAGGATGCGAACAATTAGTGCCATCGTCGTTGCGTGCATCAGCCTATCGCTTGTGGGTTGCGGTGGCTTTGGCAATGCCTTATCGGCTCTAACGGGCTCAAACCCTTACGCCGGGACCTACGCGGGCCAATGGCAGGGGTCTTCCGGGGATAACGGATCGCTGAGCAATGTCGTCGTGGATACCGGCGGCAACGTGACCGGAACTTTCACATCTTCAACCGGTGCCTCGGGCTCTATCAGCGGAACGATTGCCACCCAGGGAGGCTTCGCCTGGGCAGTCTCGTTCACCGGTGGTACCGACAACCTCGTCGGCACGTTGATTCAAAACGGCAACACCCTGACGGGCACGAATATCACCGAACAGGGCCTTGAGAATCAGACTCTGGGAATTACGCTGACTCTGGTGAGCAACGCAACCAAGAAGCGGACCGGAACGGTCCCATCCGAAACAACGTCGCCCGTGACGCCGCAGACATCTAAGGCAACCGGCAACTGGTAACGGTTCTTAGAGTGCCCAAATTGCAGGACGGGCTTTCGGCAATGTATGGCATTTCGTGCGGGTTCGCGCAATAGTTGCCGTGTTCCAGTTGAAAACTATAAACGATAATCTGCCACAGGGATGGGGACAACATGAACACGGGTGCTCTTCAAGAGAAAGCAGAGTCCAAGTATACGCTTGACGAAAGGGAAGCGGAGGGGACTTTAGCGAACGGTGCTCCTTGGAACTCGTTGCGCTTCCTGACTTTCCAGAACCCCGGCGGCGCGTATACGCTGCCTACAAAGGACAAGAAGCAACCGCCTTCCTCTGGGGAGTAACACGGCACGAGCATTTGGCTTCGCGTATAGACGTGCTTCCGTTACAGTCTTTTCATGTGGATCGTCAACCGATCGGGCTTGGTTGGGTTGCGCATCACGAGGAACCCCATTTGTTCGAGCGCGGCCGCGACCTCATCGTTAAACCCATCATTCGGGACATCCACAACCAGAGGATCCGCGTCAGCGTTTTCCACTAGCGCCCTTGCCAGACGCTCCGCGTATTCTTTTGGCATTCAGCGAATCATATCACTTGTAGGTGATACTAGAATACTTTAATGGAATATTGTTGTAAACAAGTCAATATCAAAAGGGTAAGCCTATCCTCGGCTGCCCAGCCTGCGCCCGTCATGGACAATTTCCAGCCCGCAGCCCGTCCAGAGAGCAGTGCATATTCTCTGGCTGCCCTTGATTTGTTTCCTTTTGTTCATCACGATCGTGATGCTCATTAACCGGGGCGGGCGTCGTCGGCCGCCGTACCGCTAAATGCGATTGAGATTGAACTCTCACCCCGTTTTATCGTCTGCCCCCGTAATACTCCTTGAAGGCGTCCGGGTCCTCTTCAAAAACGCGTGGATCCGGCGCCTGCAATTTTTTCAGAAGGAGTCGAGTCCGAAATCATATCTAGTTGGCATCGTCTAATTCGATATGAACAACTTGCGCAACTCGTGGGCTTTCTATAGTGCCGGCGTGTTTGTCGTCTGGCTGCTCGTTCTGTTCTTTGTCTGGAGACTCGGCACTGCGACCCCGTTGACCTCGGTCACGATCTTCTTGGGCGGGTACGTTTTTGGCTGGCTGTCGGCAACGATCAAGCATTTCCTGATAGTGTCTTCGAACCGTCCGGGGCTGCGAAACTGATTCCTATTGCGGACAAGGTTATGTTGGTTGTGGCCTGGCGCACAGTATCGGATAACGCGGCCAGCCCTGATCGGTAGTTATCCGGATCCGGTCCCCTGAATACAGCGAGGATAGTCCGTGTTCATAATATGCGGATTATCGTTGAAATCGGCTTGTCCCGCGATTTCCGAGGGCTCAGACTCTCATTGCGACTGCGGGCTGGAAAGCGACTAGCCCATATTGCGTCTGCGATGCTAAAATCACCCGAGGGGAACCCGATAATCCCTCTTATGAATGCGCCAGGGTGCCCACCGGGCACGAAATACTCAATGCATCTACCGCTTTATCTTCTGAGCGTTTGATCGGCGGGGTTATGGCCAACGCCGAAGGCGGGCCCTGCGGGAAGCCAGTGAGGCAATGTATAAGCTTGCCGAGTTATTGAACGCTCATTTTTCCAACTCTGCAACTCGCTGATCTAACGTATCGCACCCATCGGACATTGTGAGAACTGATTTGCTGAGAGCGATAACCAAGGTGGTAAGCGCAACCATGTATTCCTGAATGTCGCTATTTGCAAACTTAGTAGTTCTGGAAAGATGAGCCAAAGCGTCTTCGGCTTGGCGCAATATCATGCGATCTCCGGCGGAAATGGACATTTTCTCAACTCCTATGGCACGGGAGCGGACTTGGTAGGGAAGCCCCGTTGCCGATTGTCACTCTAGCCCATTCCGTTGCTGGGATTGCTGTGAAGGAACGGAAATGTACCTAATGGCTTCAGACCAACTAGCGTATAATTATGGGGATTATCGTGAAACCCGACAAACGACCCGTATCTTTGGAGATTTCGCCAGAGGCATCAGAACATGCGGCGGAGTTAATAGCGGAGTCATTCCGGATGTTCGGTGATCACGTTCGAGAAGTCAGCAAGTCGATAGAGGACTTCAATAAGAAACACGCTGAGGCTGAGGCCATAATAAGGCGTGGAGCAAGAAGAACAACAAAGTTCCCCGGTCTTTGACTTTCTTTATAAAGATCCTGACCGGATCATGTCCTATTACGCCCAAATCTTTGCCGGCGCTTTAACATCGCTGGAGGAGACTAGTTCGACGGCAGGAACTAAGAAGAGAACTGCCGGACTCAAGGCTGTTGTTGAGGGCTCAGCGGAGACAGAGGACAGCCATACTAGTTCTGCGCGTAGAATTGTGAGTCCACACGACGTGATCACGACAGATGTTCTTAGTCGGTTGCTCCAAATGTGCGTGAGCGAGAACTACCAGGAAGCGGACAGCGGTACATTAGTTCTAGCATTAGGAACTGTGCATTTTGTGGACAAATCTATGGTCGACATGGCCATAGCCTCGCTAGATGCGCTTATAAGAGCTGAAAGACAGAAGCCCGTGAGAGAAAGGAATAGCGGGATACAATCAATATCTCCTGCGATTGTGAAAATTTATGGAAATGGTCAAGCTTCCGTCGTCAATCTCTCTGACAACTGCCGATGGAGTTCAGCTTGCCGGAACTATTAAAGAGGAGGGAATGAGCGAGCCCATCGGGAGTTATTATTTCCGGCATGGCAGCGGCGGTCTCCCCAATGTCTACATGCTCGGAATTTGGAGCGTAGCGGTCCAACCATAGCCACACAACAGCATCTTTTTGATCTGGCGCGCAATGCAGCGCAGGGATTAAGCGACATGCTGTTTCCTGGAGATGCCCTGCGGGTAACGCCAATTGCGCTGTTTCGAGTAATCGGCAGATTTTTTCCAGAAACGCCGGTAGCGGTCGACTAACAGTGAAGGGACTTACTAGAGGACAACGGTTGGCTGTACCTCTTCCGCGGAACATATGACATTTTCATTAAGCATGGAGTCGTTTGTTATCGGTTTGATCTCACCAGTCCGGTCAACCCCAAGCCAGAACCACCCCTAACCGATGAGGAAATGCGCGAACTGCGGTGAGCCTACTACACTACTTCAGGCGCAAGCGGTCAATTAGATGGTGAAGCGTCTGAAAGAGAATCCGCTAGAAACCCATAAGCGGGCAAGAAATGAGTGCGGCGGGGAAGACTAACCTTCCGGTTCTGTGGTTTCCGTGTCCGGTTTCCGTGTGTTCTGTGGTTGTCCGGCGCGCGAGGATTGCAACGAGCCGATGCCGGCGAGATGCGTCAGTCCAGGCGATATTTGGAAATAGCCGCGCTTTACAATACGCACTAAGTTTTTTTGCACATTGGCCGGGCACCTTTTTAGTTTAGCTTGATGATGGGGGGGCGTCGCTTGCGACACTAGTTTAGGAAAGGCTGCTAACAAGAGCAGTGAGAACTTGAGTTAGGCCTTCCACGCTTGAACGAAGTGTTTCCATATATTTTGACCGGTTCCCCTTAAACTTTCCAGTCCTAGAATAGAGAGTTTGCCGCCAAAATAGGAGACAGACATGGCACGAGGAAAACGGTATTCGGAGGAACAGATCCTGAAGGTTCTCGGTGAGATCGATGCGGGCGCGAGCATCGCTTCGGTGGCCAGGAGCCACGGGATCAGCGACCAAACAATTTACGCGTGGCGCGAGAAGTATCAGGGCATGACCAAGAGCGACCTGACGGCGATGCGCAATCTTCAGGACGAGAACCGGCGGCTTCGCCATCTGGTGGCCGAACTCAGTCTTGACAACGCGGCGTACAAGGAGCTCCAAAAGGGAAAATGGTGAGCCCCGGAAGCAGACGGCGAGCCGTGTGCTTTCTTCTTGGCCGGGGCTTTCCAAGAACGTGCGCTTGCCGGGTGTGCCGCATCTCGCGTCCTGCGAGCCGCCACACGCCCACGGAACGCAGCCCAGGGCTTCGGGAGAAGGTTCTGGAGCTTGCCCGGGCGAATCCGCGCTACGGCTTTAGGCGGGTGCACGCGCTCATTCCCGGCGTCAACGTGAAGGCGGTTCATCGTATTTGGCGAACCGAAGGACTCGGCATTAGACATCGCAAGCGAAGGAAGCTTGTGGTGCCAAAGACTGAAGGGCCGGTGCTTACCGGGCCCAACCAGGCATGGTGTCTGGACTTCGCGCACGAGCGGCTCGAAAACGGCCGGCACACCCGAATACTTGGCGTGCTCGACTGCTTCACGAGAGAATGCCTGCTGCTCAAAACGGCCTCAACCTTTCCTGCCTTTGCGGTGGAAAGAGAGCTCGACTGGCTGTACCTCGTTCACGGAAAGCCCAAGGCGATCGTCAGCGACAACGGGCCCGAGTTCCGCGCCATGACGCTTCCAGAGGGCGTCTCAAACCAGTTCATCCAGCCGGGAAAACCCTGGCAGAACGGCTACATCGAGAGCTTCTTTGGCAAGCTCCGCGACGAACTCCTGTCCTGCGAACTCTTCATCGAGGCTCCGAACTGCAAGCGGCCCTCGCGGATTTCCAGGATCACTACAACAATCACAGACCCCATCTTGGGCTGGGCGGGCTGACACCCGCAGGCTTCAAGCAGAGGTTACAATCAACCCCGGAGGCGGACACTCTCTATTCCTAGGGTGGAAACTTATTGGGGACCGGTCAATATTGGGCCGCGAGATCCGGGGTTTCCCTCCGTGGCTTTTCCAATTCCGCCTTAAGCGACGTCATCTTTGCGGTCATCGCGTCAAGGTTCAGTAACATTTCTTGCTTTGTCAAATCGCTGCTCCTACGGCGCGGGGCGGACTTGTAGGGAAGCCCCGTTGCCTTATTAGTATGGTACGGAGTTAGGGCGAAAAGCCCGCTGTCATAGGTCGCAGTTTTCTCTGAAGCGGTTCCAGATTAAGCACGCCTCTTGTAAAGATGGTGGAACCGGTTGCCTTAATTTGTCTGCCTTAGCGCTGCAAATCAGCCCGAATGATTTGGCATCGTTACGCGTAGATCCGATATCGTCGAATTTTGGTGCCGAGTCCGTTTCGTCGTAGTCTTTGCCCTGCAGATAGTGAACCCAGTGTTCAATAGTGCGATTGGGAAGAATCATTATGACGGGATCGTTGAGTCCAAGTGGCGGTTGGCCGGCCTTCTCTAGTTTCTCGGAGAACTCATTACGAATCTTGTCTGGGGCCTCGCCGTCAGCGTCCCGGATGATGATCAAAGCACATTTGTCCTTTCTTGAGCGGATAGCCTTGATCCACTTGACGAAAGGTGCGTGGAGATGCCCTTTGCCACCTACTTTGTCATGTCGTATATCTCGCGAGTTGATGCCGCAGGTGCCAAGGAAACCTTGGGCGAAGCAATGATGCTGCGAATCTTCTTCAAGAACGATTAATGCTACGCGGCGTCTAGTCGTCATCTTCTTCCCACCCTAATGATAGTTGCTCACTCAATTTAAGTCCGGTCTTTGACTTTGTGATTGACCGCACCTGGGTGCCGGATGAGTGGTTTCGGCGTGTTAGCAGAATCGCTTGATCCTGCATAGCATCTGCGATTTCGGGATGATGTGACGCGATAACGATCTGTGACGAGTTGGAGAGGCTATTCAAAACATTTGTTAGCCAAGGTTGTATTTCGCTCAGTCCTAAGAAATTGTCGGGTTCGTCTATGAAAACGACGCTCCCTGCATTAACCCGCATGTGGGCGACGATCATATATAGGGCTAGCAACATTTTCTCGCCGTCGGAAAGTTGACCGAAGTAGAGATTGAGATCTGGGTCTTCCTCCATTGCGTCGAAGTGGAGTAGCAGGGCATTAGATTGTTTACTCAGATTTTCAATCTGAATATTCTCAAACTCTGGCCAGATGGACTTGAGAAGATTCCGCAACTCTAAGACCCACTTGCCATTTTGCTGTAGATATTGGAACCATCCGATTGCATTAAGGAGGAATTTATCCGGTGAGCGCACAGGTTCGGCGCTCTCCGATTTCATGAACATTGCATTCGGTCGGACGATGACCCATTGGGAAACCTCTCGAATGAAGTTGGTGAAATTGAGATCTCCAGTCCCTTGAATCATCGAGATGACAGGGAAGTCGGGTGGAAATTGAAAATCAAGTTTTGCATCGCCTAGGCGTACTTGGGTGCCCGAGTCCCTAACGAGCACTTCTTGCGCGTCGACCTCTAGCCGTTCGGACTGGATGGCGGGAGAAGCCACCAATGCACCTAGCGTATTGGGAGACGTTCTCGGTACGCGGATAGTCAATGTGTAGTCGTAGACGTGGCCAGATGTCTGGACCTGGATTTCGAAGGTCATCGTCTCAAGAGTGGTCCATCCTGTAAGGTCATTGGTGAGGAACAATTCTCTTAGTGGCTGCCTGCCTGAAATCAGGCGTTGCAGCTTGCTGATTGCGTCCAGGACCGTAGATTTGCCTGAGCCATTGCGACCGACTATCAGTACTTCGCCACCGAATTCTAGCGAGAAATTATCGAGGCATCGGAAATTTGAAATGCTTAGGCGCGTCAGCACGGGGTGTAGTCTACCTATCGAATTTTAATCCACGATAGCTCTCATGGAATGCCGAGTTTAATACGGACGGTTTTTAGGGTGCTTTGGATGCTGTGTATGGAAATAGAGTTCCCAGCCGCCCGCAGGGCGGCTCCGAGCGAAGCCCCCGTTCCAATCCCTCGGTATCCTCTCCCACATGGACCAAGACCCCAAACCAGAACCACCCTTAACCGACGAGGAAATACGCGAACTCCACAGCCTCCTCAGTTACTTCAAGCGCAAGCGGGAAAGGGAAGAGATGGTGAGGCGGATTAACGCCAAGAATCCCAATGAGCCGCCGTCAGGCGGCTAAAGCGAAGCGCCGTTTTCTCTACTTCGGGAAGCTTGAACCTTGGCGCTTCCGCTTCAACAGGAGCCCTATAACGGCGAGCACATTGAATATTGCCCATACAACAACGGCGAGTTGTGATGGATTACGCGCGCCAAATAGGACTGCGAGCCAGTAGGTGGCAGCAAACACGGCAAGCGTAATGAGAGTGACTATCATCTGTTCGGTCGCTCTACTCATGCTTCAATGATAACACTTCTCGCTCTAAACGACCTAAACGCAGATGCGAAGTATTCAAGCGTAGCGAAGCGGAACATTAAATCCGGTCCGGTTCTGCGGGTTCTGCGTCCGTTTCTGCGGGTTCCGTGGTTGTCCGGTTAATGGCGTTATACTGAGCGCGATGCCAGAACTAGTAGCGTTCCTGCTTTGTGAGGGATACGATCCATCGACTCGCACTATAACGGAAATATATAATCGAAAAGCTGCTTTATCGGGTCTACCGTTTAGCGGTCCACTCAAAGCCTTTATCAGTGTCAGGATGAAGGCAGATGAAGCCAAAGACATGCTCGTTGTCGCCGGTGAGGTAGTCGATCCGAATGGCTTTCGAATAGCAAAGATCATCTGCCCGTGGCTCTCGCAATCTGGCGACACCGTCGGGGACTGGATTTACGTTGCTGCCGCTATTGACACGGATGTCATGGAGTTCACTGTTACCGGTACCTATCAAATCAGACTCGCCCTTAATGAATGGGCTCTGCCTGTCGGGGTTCTTGAGATATTCGGTTAAGGCGACCTCGGCTTCTGCCTTGGTGGGTAAGCGATAGCTGCTCACATATTCCGTTGTCATCTCGTCTCCCGTTCACTCCTAGGGCCTTCAGGCTTCACCCCTGACTCTAATCGCCGCTCCCCTATCCGGGGATGTTCATAATATATATTATCGGAAAGTTACTCTCTAGTCCCCCGCTTGGGATTCCGCGGCGTATACTTTGCCTCATGCCCGACACAATTTCTTCCTTCGCTCTCGGTACGTTTAAAGACGTGGCCGACCGATTCGCTAAAGACCTCGAGGCTCTGGACCACGAAGACCTCATTAGACCTTACGGCGATGGGACGCGTTGCGCTTATGATTTTGTTTATGAAGTTGCCATCGTCAACCGGCGCCAGGCCGTGAAATTGCGCGGCGAGGATCCCGGGCCTCTTCCGTGGGATTTCGGCAAAGACTGGCTCAAAGCCCCGGACGAGCTTTGCGACAAAACGCCTGCTCTCACCTTTTTTCAAGACTGCGCCCAGGAAGTCATTTCTCAGGGCGAAAAGATGGCGGACGCTCCAAACCCCGAAGACGGCTCCCCCAGCAAACTTCTAGATAGCCTTGTTTTCTTGAGTGGGCACATGATGTACCACGATGGCCAGCTGAATTTCATCCAGGCCGCAAAAGGCGACATGGCGTTGCATTGGTAGACGGCTCGGAGTGTGAACGGTGTGTGTGTGAACTGTGAACTGTGAACCGTGAACTGTGAATGTGAACTGGCCGAGGCGGAGCGAAATTTGAAACTACAACCTCGCTTTGTCGCCTTAATCAGCCGTTAACTTCAGTTTACAGTTCACCGTTTACAGTTCACTCACAGTTCACAGTTCAGGTCCGAGCCTTTAGACCCTGCACTTAAAATATCGTATCGTCTCTTCCAACCCCTTGCTTAAAGGAGTCGATGGAGACCAGCCTAGCAGCGCCCGAGCACGGGTCAAATCCGGCTGTCGGCGACGGGGATCGTCAGTGGAAGCCGGAAGATGTTTGATCTCGCACTCGTACCCAACCGCTTTGATCACTTCTTGGGCAAACTCCAAGACGGTCTGCTCCACGTCGCTGCCGATATTGACCGGCTCATGGAAATCCTTGTTGGCAAGGCGCGAAATGCCGTCCACGATATCCGCGTAATAGCCAAAACAGCGGGTCTGGTGGCCATCGCCGTAGATAGTCAACGGCTCATGGCGAAGCGCCTGGGCGACCAGGTTGGGAACGATGCGGCCATCGTTGATGCGCATGCGGGGGCCGTAGGTGTTGAAAAGGCGCACAATGCGCACGTTCGCGTTGTACACGCGTTGATAGGAAACCGTCACCGCCTCCGAAAACCGCTTGGCTTCGTCATAGCAGGCCCGAACTCCGTTCGGGTTGACGTTGCCCCAATAGCTTTCGGGCTGTGGGGTAACCGTGGGGTCGCCATAGACCTCGCTCGTGGAAGCCATCATAAATACGGACCCCTTTTCGCGGGCCAGCTCGATGGAGTTCAGCGTTCCCAGGGAGCCCACGCGCAGGATTTCGATCGGCAGCCGGCCGAAATCGTCCGGGCTGGCGGGGCCGGCAAAGTGGAAGATATAGTTGACTTCCCCTTCGATTTCCAGCTTTTCCGAGATATCGTGCTGCAAGAACTTGAAGCGGGGCTCTTTGCCAAGATGCGCGATGTTGTCGGTGGAACCCGTGATCAGGTTATCTACCGCAATGACTTCCAGGCCCTCGCTGAGCAAACGGTCAACCAGGTGTGATCCTACAAACCCGGCGCCGCCGGTGACGATAGCCCTCATGATGGTGTGTCTTTAGGCGGATTGCCGGCGCGCAACTTCCCGTTGGACGTTATCCACGATCTGCAGCAGCTCGTCCGCACGGTGGCTGCAGGTGTGTCGTTCCAACACGCTTCGCCTTCCGTGCGAGGCTATTTCTTTAGCCGCCGCCTCATTGTGGAGCACCCAGGAGATTTGCGCCTCCATCTCTTCCCCGCTTCTCGCCGTAAGAAAGTCCGCTCTAGCAAATAGACGCTCAGAATCGTTCCAAGGTGCCGAGATAAGTGGAATTCCACAGGCAAGGGCTTCAAAAACTCGTATTGTGGGTATGCCGGGAAGGGCCCGAGAGAAAACTTTACGTGGAATATCCACGGTTACGCGGTGCTTGGAGTAGATTTCTGGGATCCGGTAATTGGGAATCCAGCCGGCATATTCGATGCCCGCCCGCTCCATTTCCTTCACCGCTTTGCTGGGGTACTGGGCACCGTAGACCTTGGCACGGATGCCGAGATTCTTAACCGGCCAATAAAGAAACTCGCGCATCTCCGCGATCCGGTCGCCATCGCCCCAATTCCCGATCCAAACCAGATCCCCCTCTTTCGCATTGGGCAACGGCTGGAACTGCCGGGTGTCGGCTGCTTCGTGCCAGGTCCACGCTTGGCTTACAAGCTTCTGCCGCAGGTAGACGTCCCGGATCACGCTGCCGATCGCGAGCACGCCGTCATAGTTAGACAGATCGTACTGTGCGGCCACCTCGGGCTCAGTGATCGTGAGGTGGTGGGCATCGTTGAAGAGGAGAACGTAATGGCCCTTGTGCGCGTGATGCTCGCCGATTCGGCGCGCGAGGTCTGGTTCGGTCCATCCTTGAACAATAACCGCATCCGCGCCGGAAAGTGCGCGGTGAACATCCAGGGTTGCCGCGTCGTAGGTTCGAATCTGAACGTCCGGATAAGCCTGCTTGAAGCCGTCTGCGATTTCTTTGCCTGGATCGGAGCGAAAGTCGCCTGAAATTCTTCGACATCTTGGGTTCGTAAACAACAACGTCCACACCCCGGGCCGTTAGCTCGCTAACGAGTCCGCGCAAGAAATGGGCGCTCCCATGGTTCCAATCCGAAATAAGGGAACGGCAAAACAGAATGATCTTCATCGAGTCTCCGGCAGCCCGAGGAGATTCCCGATGACCACCAGCGAGATGCGGAAGGCCTTCCAGTTAAGCGACGGTCCAGGCCGCTTTCTCACCCACTACCGAGGGTGGGAACCGGAAAAATCGAGGTCCCCGTTGAAACCTACAACTGAACTACGAGTCTTTGGGTTCCGATGTCAGTGGGTTCGAAGGAAAAATTGTGAAAAGGTAGAGGGTAAAGGGTAAGGAGGATAGATGCGGGGCCCTAATCAACGTTCTGACCTGTCGAAGGAGTCAGACACATCCGAAAGGCCCAACGTCTCAAGCCGCAAGAAGTCCGCTTTCCCGATTACCGTTTACGCTCTCGACGTCCTTATTCTTTACCCTTTACCTTTTCTCCTCTACCCTCAAACCTACTCCAAACGAGAAATACACCACACTCCCCTGCCCCAGCTTCCCTTCGATCCAGATTCGTCCGCGGTGGCGCTCGATGATCCGCTTGACGATGGCCAATCCTATTCCCGTGCCGGGATAGCTGCCGTCTCGATGAAGCCGCTCGAAAGGCTGGAACAGCTTCTTCGCGTAGCGCTGTTCGAAGCCGATCCCATTGTCTCGGACACAAATCAACGGTTCACCGTCGCGTTGGTCGCTATAGATTTCAATGTGGAGCCTTACGGAATCAGATCGAAACTTGACGGAGTTGCTAATCACGTGATCGAGAATCATCTCCGCCATCGACGGATCGGCGTTCACTGCCATCCCTTGGGCGATGTCGAATTCTATGCCCGGTCCATATTCCCGTGCGAGGCGCTCAGCCATGCGGGTGAGATTCAAATCCTTTCGCCGCATGGGTGATCTTCCTACTCGGGAAAGCTTGAGCAAGCCATCGATAAGCCGGCTCATCTTGTCGGCTGCCGCGCGCATGCAGAGGAGATCCTCTACCGCCTCGGGCGGAAGATGATCCGAGTAGTCCTCGATAAGAATCATCGCCGAGCCGGAAATTCCCCGTAAAGGCGTGCGAAGGTCGTGCGAGACCGAATGGCAGAAGCCTTCGAGATCGGACACCGTTTGTTGGAGTTCGGCGGTTCGTTCCTCCACCAGCGCCTCCAACTTCGCGTTGAGTTCGATAACGCGGTCGTCTGCCTCCCGCAGCGCCTGCTCGACGAGGATTCGATTGGAGATTTCCGCCTGCTTTTCCTCAAATAGCTGAGCGTTGTTGAGAGCGGCGGCCAACTGAAGCGCGAGTCCCTCAAAGAACAGCAAATGGCGCTCGTCGAAAGCCCCATGGCGATCCGCCATCACCTGGGCCACGCCGATAACCTCGTCATCCAGCTTCAGTGGCACCATCATCGCCGACTGAGCCATGGACTGGCTTCCCTTCGGAAGCTCCTCCATCTCGCCTTCCTTATGTTGATAATATTCGCCGGTCCCTTCTTCCACTCGCTGACGAACATCTCCAAACAGCTTGGGTTCGCCGGTTCGAATGACTTCGCTCTGCATCCCGCGGCCGGGAACGGGATCAAAGGCGACTTCGGGAAAGACCGAGACATCGAGATGCTCCCCATCCACCCAGGCGTAGGTGCACCGAATCATGCCGGTGTGGCGATTGAAGCGAGAAACCAGGAGCCCATCGCAATCCATGGTCTCGGAGACGATCCCCTTGAAGGCCTCCAACACGAGCTTGGGATCCAGGTAGCGCGCGAACATTTTCGCCGACTCTACGAGCAGGCGCGTGCCATCGCTTTCCACCAGTCGCGGAAACGGTTCCTTAAGCATCCTCTCATCGAACGCCCGGCGAAAACACGGGACATTCTGAGAACATTCTACGCCGGTTATTTGGGGTTTGTGAGGAAAATTGGGGCCTTTCTGAACTTAAACGGTTAATCGGTGGGAGCTGCGCGCGGTAAACATGGGCTTCGCCCGTAAACGGTAAACATGGCGCTTCGCGCTGTAAACGATGATTGTGTTTCGGACTGTAAAAGATGATCGGGGTTTACGGGGAAACCTATGCTTACAGCGAAGCGGCTTACTAACGAAGCGGCTGTACGGGCGAAGCCCATCCTTACGGAGCAGCCGTGCCGGCCAACCAGCTATTGTCCACGACAACCGGCGTGCCGAGGCTCACCCAGTGGTAGAACCATCTTGCGGCGTTCTTCCCGCGCAGCGGCATCCTGATGCAGCCGTGCGAAGCCGGGTGCTTCGGCACGCTTGGATAGCCATGAATAAAAACATTCCCATCGATCTCCACCGCCCACGGCATGGGAGCGTCATTGTACAGACGCGAATAGTGCATTCGCTCTTTGTTGTAGGCGGAAAAGGAACCAGAAGGAGTTCCGTGCCCGCGCCTTCCGGTGCTAACGTGCGTCTTCATCACCAACAGGTCGCCCTGATAGGCCCTAAGCTCCTGCTCGGACTTATTCACTTCCGCGCGCTTGGCTCCGCAATGAACTGCAACCGATTTGGCTCCTAGCTGCACATCCGCGGTTTGAGTAGCGCCGTCCCACACAACCTTGGCTCCGTAAGGCTCGAGTGAGTCCACAGGAATCAGTTTGGTGCCGTCAAAGAGCTCCCTAACATCCTCTACCGGTTTCCCATTGATCTTCAGCTTCCATTCGGTGCCTCCAAGATCCAGACCGAGCGAAGTCGCCGCGGGTCTTAAGGGGACGTAGAGCTTTCCAGGGGCATCGCCAAAGTCGATGCCTGGAAGCGTGGATTGACAAAGGCCTCGGGCAGCAAAACAGGCCACCAGGGCTGCGGACGCGAAGGATCGGTTTAGCATACAGACTTAAGGAAGATATTCGGCGATTCTGCCAGGTTAATGAGTAACCGTCAGGGATTTTGCCACTTTTAGCGGAAAAATTCCAAAACGTAGCCAATACTACATTCGGTAGCCGTGTATACTAGTAAGTGGCCGAGAGAATGATAAAGGAACGGGACGAGTCTGAAGAGAATCACATCCCATCCGATGGATGGCGCGCGAAAGTCACAGCTCCCAGTCTCCCCGAAGCCTTCCGAACGATTTATGTGCCTCAAGGAGGCACCCTTTTACGCCGGCTTCTTGCCTTTGTCGGTCCCGGCTATCTGGTTGCGGTGGGATATATGGATCCCGGCAACTGGGCGACCGATATCGCAGGTGGCTCTAAATACGCCTATGCCCTGCTTTCGGTCGTGGTTATTTCGAGCCTGACCGCTATCTATTTGCAGGCTCTAAGCGCAAAGCTCGGCATCGCCACCGGCCGTGACCTTGCTCAGGCTTGCCATGACGCCTACTCGCCGGCCGTATCGAACATTCTCTGGATCTCGGCGGAGATTGCGATTGCGGCCTGCGATGTTGCGGAAGTCCTTGGCGCGGCGATAGCTCTGAATTTGCTCTTTCATATCCCGATGGTATGGGGCGTGATACTGACTGCAGGCGATGTGCTCTTGGTGCTCTGCCTTCAGAGTTGGGGATTCCGGATCATCGAAGTTTTTGTGATCACCCTCATCGCGACGATGATGGTCATTTTTGGAGTCGAACTCTACTACGCCCATGCGAACTGGAAGGAAGTGGCAGGCGGCCTTGTACCCCAGGCTGAAATCCTCAAAGACAAGGAAATGCTGTTCATCGCGCTTGGAATTCTCGGCGCCACCGTGATGCCCCACAACTTGTACTTGCACTCTTCGATCGTGCAAACGAGGCGTTATGGCCTGACCGTCGATAAGTTGAAAGACGCGATTCGAATGGCGTACACCGATTCGACCATCGCGCTCACTCTAGCGTTGCTTGTGAACGCCGCCATCCTGGTCCTGGCGGGCGCTGCCCTTTATCACACGGGGCACACTCACGTCGAGGAAATCAAAGACGCTTACCACCTGCTAACGCCGGTTCTCGGCGCGTCACTTGCGACCCCGCTGTTTGCCATCGCCTTGTTGGCCTCCGGCCAGAACTCGACGATCACCGGCACAATGGCGGGCCAAATCATCCTCGAAGGGTTTACTCGCTTCCACATGAAGCCTTGGCAACGGCGCATGGTCTCTCGCTGCATCGCCATCGTTCCCGCCATTTTCTTCGTGTGGGCGCGGGGAGAACACGGGGTGACTTCGCTGATGCTCTTGAGCCAGGTCGTGCTTTCCATTCAGCTGTCCTTCGCGGTGATCCCCCTCATCCAATTCACTTCCGATAAGAAGAAAATGGGCCAGTTCGCGAATGGTCCGTGGACGAAGAGCCTTGGCTGGTCAATGGCAGCGGTGATCCTGGTCCTCAATGTCTACTTGATCGTCATTCAGCGACAAGACATCGTCAACGCGTTGATGGGAAAGAGCTAACGCTCTTCCGCTTTGCGGGCGTTTCTTCGCTCCAATACCTCGTAAAGGATCAACCCTCCAATGCAGACGAGAGGAAAGAAGAATCCTGCATAGTGGGCAATCTTTAACCGCGTCCCGAAAACATCGATCGCGTCGCGGTACAAGAAATCCCTTAACCGCGAGAAAGGTCCCCAGCCAAGAATTCGAGCGACAAGCAAAACAGGCGCGGCAAGCCACTGCCAGGGTTTTCTGCCGTGTTTGAGTTCGGCAGTACGCCCCCATATCCAAATCACCACCGCCAATAGGGCGAGAAAAACTGGTATGCCGGCAACCTTGTACCAGGATTCGGGAATATCGGTCGTCGCAAAAAAGCCCAACGATTCAATTATCGAATCGTTGGGCCTTTTAAATCAGGGCAAATCAAGAACTAGAGCTCGAATCGCTTGCTTGCTTCCTCTTCGCCTTCCGTGTTCTCGGTGATTCTTTTTACGAAAGCAACAAGTTCCATCGGGTTGAACGGCTTGGTAAGGTACATGTCCGCACCGTAGTGATAACCTTCGAAAACATCTTTGTCCTGCGCTTTCGCGGTCAACATGATCACAGGGAGGCTCTCAGTCTCAGGCTCGCGGCGAATGGTTTTCAAAACTTCAAAGCCATCCATGTAAGGCATCATCACGTCCAAGACCACCAGGTCAGGCTTCTCGGTGCGGATTTTTTCCAGTCCTTCTTTTCCGTCGAAGGCGGTGGTGACTGTATAGCCTTGTCGCTCCAGGTTCACCTGGATGAGCCTGACAATATGCCGTTCGTCGTCGCAAACAAGAATCTTAGTGGTAGTGGGCATCAAAATCTCCTAGGTAGGTTGAGTTATCGTACCTGATGCAGCATGGATTTTTGGAGCAAGGGGCGCCAGGTAACCTTTGGGCCAGTGAAGCTCTGCCGTTTCGAACTTATCAGCTCACCCTCTCAATCTCGCTCGGGAATCGTTTATGGATCAAAGGTGTACGAGACAGACGGGGCGAACCCCGTCGGCGTTCATGAATGGTCCGACGTTCGGCTTTTATCGCCGCTTGGCCTGCCGCCGAGCGTTCGCTTGTTTTCCCCTGCGGACGCGGCGATATCTTGGGACGACGGCGAGGATGCGCCCGTCCCCACCTTTACCTATTTGAACCCGGCTGCGTTGATCGGCCCCGGGTTGGCGATCCCATTTCCGGAATGGTCTCGATCCTTACAGGTCGAGCCCTGCTTGGGCGTAGTGGTTGGCGGCGCGGGAAGGGCCGCTCCGGTGGAAGAAGCCGATGACCTCATCCTCGGGCTTACCCTTGTCACCTCGTTTTACGTTCCAGGCGCCCTTGGAGGAAGGTCCAGAGACGTGGGTTTCGCACTAGGCCCGGCAATAACGACGCCCGATGAGTTGGACGATTCGGTAACGGTGGACGAACGGGGCCGGCGCTACCGTTTCTCCTTGACCCTCAAGGTGAACACGGAGGAGGTGGGAGTCTATGATTTGAGTTCCCTGCCCCAGACCGTGGCAGAACTGCTAAGCGCCGCAAGCACCTCTTGTGTGATTCAACAGGGAGACGTCGTTGCGGTGAGCCTAGGCGAGAACCTGCGAAAGCTGGAAAAGGGCGACCAGGTCCAGCTGACCTGCGAAAAGTTGGGGGCGTTGACGACACGCCTTGCATAGAAGGTAAAGATGGCCCTGCGGGGCGTAAACGGTCAACATGCGCCTTCGGCGCGTAAACGGTAAACGGGGTTTACGGGCGAAGCCCATCCTTACAGCGAAGCGCGTTTACAGCGAAGCGACTTACCCTCCTGCCGTGATATGCTTCGAACGATTCAAACATGAGCAACATTAAGAAGTACACATTAGATAACGGTGTCCGCGTCCTCGTTGAGCCGGTCGACTACGTTCGGTCGGCAGCGGTCGGCCTTTGGTGCAAGACGGGCAGCCGCCACGAGACTCCTCATGAGGCGGGCATCACCCACCTTATCGAACATATGCTTTTCAAGGGCACGAAAAACCGAACGGCCAAGCAGATCGCTGAATCGATCGAGGGCCGCGGCGGTTCGCTCAACGCGTTTACCGATAAGGAATCGACCTGCTACTACGCGAGGGTTCTTGCGGACGACGCAGACAACGCCATCGATGTGCTGAGCGATATGATGCTTCACTCGCTGATCGATCCCGAAGAACTGGAGCGCGAAGAGCAAGTGGTGATCGAAGAAATCAAGCGGAGTGAGGACGAACCCAGTGACCAGGTTCACGATCTCCACATCGAGCATCGATGGAAGGGCCATGTCCTTGGGAAGCCGATCATTGGCACCAAGGAGTCTGTGAGCGGCTTCAAGCGCGAAAACCTGGTTGGCTATATGGAGCGCCGCTATCGCGGCGGCAACGTGATGTTGTCCGTTGCCGGCAACGTCGATCCGGAGGCGGTTCTCAAATGTGCGGAAAAGGACCTTGGCCGAATTCCCATAGGTGACGAAGACGAGGCCTTAAGCAGGCCGGTGGGCATTGGCGGCAAAGAGGAAATCGCGAAAGACGTGGAGCAGGTTCATTTCTGCATCGGCGGAGAGGGATGCTCGATTTTTGACGAAGAGCTTTATACGCTCGCCGTTCTGGACGGCGTCCTTGGCGGCAGCATGAGCAGCCGGTTGTTCCAGGAGATTCGGGAGAAGCGCGGCCTCGCTTATGCCATCGGCAGCTATTCAATGAGCTATTCGTCGGGCGGCGCCTACACGGTTTACGGCGGCACCAGCCCCAAGCATTGGAACACCGTGCAGGATTTGGTCCAGAAGGAGTTTAAACACATCGTCAAGGAAGGCTTGGAGGACGACGAACTGGAGCGCACGAAACGGAACATCTGCGGCGGCATTGTGCTCGCGCTGGAAGGCATGAGCGGCCGCATGATGCGCATGAGTCGGAACGAGCTTCATCACAAGCGGGACATTCCGATCGAGGAAACAATCGGCAAGGTGAATGCAGTGACGAACGCGAAGGTGCAACAACTTGCCGAAAGAGTCTTGGACCCGGCGACCATCAGCACGACAGCCATCGGGCCGTTCGATAAGAGCTAGCATGCGCGAGATCATCGAGCCGTTCCGCATCAAAGCGGTTGAGCCGATCCAGTTCACCACGCCCGAGCAACGGGCGGAGATCCTCAGGCGTGCGCACTACAATCCGTTCAAGATCGACGCAGACGATGTGATCATCGATCTGCTGACCGACTCCGGGACGAGCGCGATGTCCGCCGCCCAATGGGGCGCGATTGTGACCGGCGACGAGAGTTACGCCGGCAGCCGCTCTTTTCGCCGGTTTGAATCCAAAGTGCATGAGATCTTTGGGTTTCGGCATGTGATTCCGACTCACCAGGGCCGGGCGGCTGAGAAGATACTGATGAGCATCGTGGGTGGGACCGGGAAATCGATTCCCAACAACAACCACTTCGACACAACGCGCGCAAACGTGGAGTTCACCGGCGCCGAGGCCCTGGACCTTGTTATAGAAGAAGGAAAGGATCCTGACAATCTTCATCCTTTCAAGGGAAACATCGACTTAGGCAAGCTTTCTGCCCTTCTCGAACGGGCAACCGTGCCGATCGGGATGCTGACCATCACCAACAACACCGGTGGCGGGCAGCCGGTCTCAATGGAGAATATTCGCGAGACCGGCGCCCTGCTGAGGGCGCACAAAGTTCCATTCATTATCGACGCCTGCCGCTTCGCGGAAAACGCCTGGTTCATCAAGCAGCGTGAGCCTGGCTACGCCAACAAAACCCCCAAGCAGATAGCGCAAGAGATGTTCTCTTACGCGGACGGCGCAACCATGAGCCTCAAGAAGGATGGGTTCGGCAACATCGGCGGCTTTGGCCCTGAACGATGACAGCCTTGCCGACAAAGCAAGAAACCTGCTGATCCTCACCGAAGGCTTCCCCACCTACGGCGGCCTTGCGGGCCGAGATTTGGAGGCGCTCGCAGTTGGGCTTGAGGAAACACTGGACGAAAAGTATTTGGAATACCGGCAAGCCACGGTCCGCTATCTGGCGACGAAGCTGCTGGACAAGGGAGTAAGGGTGGTTCAGCCACCCGGCGGGCATGCGGTTTACATCGACGCAAAGCGTTTTTACGAACACATTCCGCCAAGCCAGTTCCCTGCCCAGGTATTTGTCTGCGAGTTGTATTTGGCGGGCGGGATGGGGGCCATGGTTCTCTAATGTTTGGCCGCAACGTAGAGGGCAAAGAACTGCCCGCTGAGCGCGAGCTTGTAAGACTCGCCCTGCCCAGGCGCGTTTACACTCAGGCCCATGTGAACTACGTTTCGGAAGTGATCTCCGAAATGTTTGATCGGAGAGAGAGCGCAACGGGCTTAAGAATCACCAAGCAGGCCCCGTTCCTCAGGCATTTCACGGCCGAGTTCGAAAGACTTGGGGATTGAGTCCCTAATCCCGTCTTTCGATCCGTAATATCCAGTGAGGCACAGCTCCCGGAACAACAACGCAACCCTCACTACCCTCCTTTACCCTTTAGAGGCTATCGCAAAACCTAATCTGTCGGTAGGTAACCAGCTCTTTGTTCCGCTTCGCGGAGAACCGCCAGAGCGGACTTCTCCCCTTGCCGGAGGCCCTGAGCCTGTCGAAGGGAGGGGGAGATCGAGAGGGGTGAACTCTAGCGCATTGCTCTTGGCAACTTGAGAGAAGTGCCATTCGCCTTCTGGCACCCTACTTCAAGCTAAAAGCCTACGTTACGAGGTGGGAAACTTGGAGTTCATCCACCCCAACCGTCCTTCAAAGGAGGGAGTGGCTTTGTTCTAAATAATGCGTGCCTTCGCGCCCGCATTGGGTTTTGCGATTGCCTCTAAAGCTCGACCTACTACACGCTTCCAGGGATTGCGACAGGAACCCATTTTGAGCTTCTAAGAGGGTTTTGCGATGGCCTCTTTAACCATCACCCTCTTACCGTTAAACACCCAACGCCCAACCAGCACATCTTTCGCAATAACGCGGTCCTAACCATGCCGGGCGCCTCGTCCTTAACTTAATAGAAAGGCTAAGTGGGGTATCTGTTGCTTCATTTAGACCGTCACGGCCAAGTGCCCGATGCATGGAAGCGTGCAAATCTTGGGGGTTCATTTCCTAACATGAAGTTGTTTTTGGACATGAAGCGCAGACTGGCGGATTGTTACTCCGAACTGGCTGAAAGCCCTTCTTGCTACTGGTTTCTTTGCTCTGCTGCCAGGCATAGCCTCGGCAAATGAAGGGGACGTTGTTCTCGAAATTTACGCCGAGCGATAAGATTTGGCTCTATGTTTCCATAGGCCTCGGCGTTGGAGCGCTTCTCGTCGCGTGGCAGCTCGCCACCTCTACGCTCAAGGAGTCTAGAGGCTCCGAAAAGATGATCGAGGTTGGCAAGGCGATTAAGGAAGGCGCGCTCGCCTACCTTAGACAGCAAGTCAAGACCATGGCGATCTTCGTGGTCATCTTAGCTGTTCGGTTTGGCCGTCCTCAAGGCGCATGATCTTAACAGCCCCACGTTGGGCTTTGCCATTGCCGGGTGCTTCATTGGCGGCGTGGCCGCATCCTACATCGCGGGCTACACCGGCATGCTCATGGCGGTGGAAGGCAACATGCGCACCGCAAATGCGGCACTTGGTTCGTACGCCAAAACACTTCGAATCGCGTTCCGCAGCGGCGCGGTGGCCGGCATGGTCACGGTTGGCATGGGCCTTATCGGCGCATCCTTGATCTTCCTGCTTGCACAGGCGGACGCAATGAAGTTGTTGGTCGGCTTCGGTTTTGGAGGCTCACTTGCCGCCCTGTTCATGAGGGTCGGCGGTGGCATCTTCACAAAAGCCGCCGACGTTGGAGCTGACCTTGTCGGAAAGGTCGAGGCCGGAATCCCGGAGGACGACCCCCGTAACCCCGCAACAATTGCAGACAACGTTGGTGACAACGTCGGTGACTGCGCGGGTATGGCGGCGGACATTTTCGAATCCTACGAAGTCACGCTGGTCGCGGCCATCATTCTCGGTGCGGCAACCGCATCGATTTTCGATGAAACGACGTGGATGAAGCTGATTCTCTTCGCGCTGCTTGCACGTGGTGTTGGAATCGTCGCTTCGGTGTTTGGAATCTATTCCGTGAAGGGCTCAGATGACCTTGATGCGGATCCTTTAACTTCCATTCGCAAGGGCTTCTGGCTTTCCGCGCTCTTGGCCGTATTAGGCACCGGCGTATTGGCGTTCGTGCTCATGGGCGGACGCGGTGGCGGTCTGAAGACCACGCAGCTTTCAGATCTTGACACCTATCGCCAGGCCGACATGTTGCAACTGCAAACTGTCGCCAAGGAATATCAAGCCAAGGGGATAACCGAGGCGCCACCGACGAACGGCGGCCCGGCGGCTAGCGACCCCCTCGTCAGCGCCGTGCTCAAAGACCCCAGGGTCGCTCACATGGGCCTTACTCCCACAACGGGCGGACGCATTATTCCAGCAGCGCTGCAATACGACCCTAAGACACAGCCAGCCCCGCTGGACTTGTCCGGATTCCATCCGGTCGACTTCAACAGCAAGACCGATCCGGTTTTGAACTACTCCGTTCTTCAAACGTCGAATCCCGCCTCGCGGGATGCGGTCTCGCTTAAGGCCTTCTATTCGGACGGCCTGGAAGGGCATCGTTTGCCGAAACAGCTGATTGTGGCGCGGCTGCGCGTTCCCGTGAACCCGCCCCCCGCGGCGAACTCGAAGACGCCTCCACCGCCGCCATCGGAGTTCTCGGAGATCTATTACGGTCCGGTGACTCAGGAGCAGCTGAACGACATCCACACGAAGGTTCCGAACATCGAGGAACTGAAGGACAAGAACGTTCATGCGACGCTGTTCGATGACGACCAGGGCGACCTTGCGGTAGCAATCGACAAGCCGGCGGATTTTGAAGCGCTGGAGATCCAACCTTCCCTCAACGGCCAGATCTACAAGAATCCGGTCGAAGAGATGAACGCGATCATCAAACAAACGAAGAGGATTTCGCCGAGCCCGGTAACGGCAACCACTCTCGTCGCGGATCACAACGACGTCCCCTGGTGGTCGTTCTTGTTGGCCATCACATTTGGCGTGGTCATGGCGTTCGGCATCGAGATGCTGACGGACTACTACGTATCCACCCATAAACGACCCGTTTTGGAGGTGGCGGGGGTGTCAACCGCGGGGCCCGCGCCAATGATCATTCAAGGTTTTGCCCTTGCGGCGGAATCCAGCGTGTTCTCGGTCCTTGTGATCGTTGCCGCGTTGATTGTGCCTCTGATCATCTTCCCGCCTGCCCACTACGGCTCGTACCTCTTGAGCTTCTATGGCATCGCCCTTGTGGGCCTTGGGCTTCTGACCTCGACCGGCTTCATCCTTGCGATGGACACGTTCGGCCCGATTTCAGACAATGCGCAGGGCGTGTTCGAAATGTCCGGCGCTGCCCACGACTCGCCAACGGGTGCGAAAGCGGTGGGAAGGCTTGACGCGGCCGGCAACACAACGAAGGCGCTTACCAAGGGCTTTGCGATTGCCACTGCGGTTGTCGCGGCCGTCGCCCTGTTCCAGTCGTACCTTCAATCCGCACATTTGGAACAAGCGGGCATCCGCGTGGATATCCCCGAGATATTCCTCGGCCTCCTTATCGGCGGCGCGGCGCCTTACCTGTTCGCAGCGTTTGCGATCAATGCGGTTGGCCGCGCATCCTTCCAACTCATCAACGAGGTTCGAAGACAGTTCCGCGAAGACGCCGGAATCATGGCGGGCACGAGCAAGCCGAACTACGGCAGATGCGTGGCGATTGTGACGGAAGCGGCCCAAAGAACTTCTCGGCCCGGGCATCCTCGCTATCTGTCTTCCGATTGCGGTTGGCTTTGGGTTCGCAATAGGCAAAGCCCCGGTGACCATCGGCGGCCACCAGTACAACCTGGTCGGTGCTGAGGCTCTCGGAGGATTCCTCGTCGGCGCGATCCTGAGCGGCCAATTGATGGCTGTTCTCCTTGCCAACTCCGGCGGGATCTGGGACAACGCCAAGAAGCTCATCGAGGACGGAATGTACGGTGGCAAGGGCTCCGAAGCCCACAAGGCCGGCGTCGTCTGCGATACCGTCGGCGATCCGTTCAAGGACACCGCTGGGCCTGCGATGAACCCGTTGATCAAGGTTATGAACCTGGTGGCTTTGATCTTGGCATCTGTCGTGATCCAACCCTACAGCAATAGGTTCTCGGCATTGTCACCGGCGCGGCCGTACTCGCGTTGGCGTTCTCGATCTGGTGGTCCAAGCGGGCTTCGTTCTCTTCCGCTCTCGCGGAAGTTGCCGATAGGCCCGGCGTAGTTCCACCTGTCGCGCCCCACGCGGCAGCAATCGAGCCGCCGACAACTCCGATCCCCACTCCGGAAGAGCTTCACGCGGAAACAGTTGAAGGGGAGAAAGAGATCGAAGCGGAGGAAGCTCCTCCGGCTGTTGGAAAGAAGCGGCTCACCGTGGACGATTCGACGGACGAGGAACCGGTGGAGTAAGGGCATACCGTACACGCAAGCTGAAAGAGGTCGCGGCATCAATGCCGCGGCCTCTTCACCTTTTTACTACCCGCTAAACAGGAGGTTCTTTAAACGTCCGTTGGCCCATCGATCTCTTTCGTTCAATCTGGGCTCGGATAAACTGCCTAAGGTCCCAACTACTCAATGTCTATTGATGTTTTCGACTTAACGCGGAGACTGGTCAACTTCCAATCGTTTTCAAACGAAGAGGAGCGGATCGGCCTTTTTTTACGCGAGTATTTGAGCAAGCTCGCTTCTCAATATGGCGGCCATGCCGAGCTGATGCCCGTGGAAAAAAGGCGACAAAATGTATTCGCCCAATGGGGGGATGCGCCGATCGTTACGTTTTCCACTCACATGGATACGGTCCCGCCGTATCTGCCTTGGTCTGAAGACGACGAATTCGTGATGGGAAGAGGCTCCTGCGATGCCAAAGGCATTCTTGCCGCAATGGTTTGCGCCATCGAGAAGATGCTGGCGGACGGCATCCGAGGCCTTGGATTGCTGATCGTGGTTGGAGAAGAACGCGGCAGCGCCGGCGCTATGGCCGCGAGCAAGATCAACAAAGGCGCGAAATATCTCATCAACGGTGAGCCAACGGAAAATCTGCTTGCAATCGGCGCAAAGGGCGCGTTGCGCCTTGACCTCACGGCAACCGGCCGAATGGCCCATTCCGCCTATCCTGAACTTGGCGAATCCGCCATTCTCAAACTGCTGGAGGCGCTTGAGAAGATTCGCAAGATCGACCTTCCGGAGGATCCTGTTCTAGGAAAAAGCACGTTGAACATCGGCACGATCCGTGGTGGCCGGGCAACCAATGTGATTTCCGATCAAGCAGCCGCCGAACTCCTAATAAGATTGGTCGACGACGGGGACAGCACCCGACAAGCCTATGCCATGGCCGTGCATGGCCTCTGCGACCTCTCCGAGACCCTCTGCATCCCCGCCATGAGGCTGGGAGGGCGCGAAGGATTCCAAACGACAACCGTTGCCTACACCAGCGACATTCCCGCACTTGGCCCAAACTGGGGCGAGCCCTTCTTGCTTGGCCCAGGGACCATCCACGTGGCCCACACCGATCATGAAAGGGTGCCAAAATCTCAGCTAATGGATGCTGTGTGTCTCTACGAGCGGCTTGCAAGGGAGCTCCTCGCCACATGATCGTGATGAAGTTCGGTGGCTCGTCAGTGGAGTCAGCGGACGCAATTAGGCGTGTGGCAGGCATCGTCAAGGAGCGAGTCGCCCAAAAGCCCGTGGTTGTCGTTTCCGCAATGGGAAAGACGACCAACGCGCTCCTCGCAGTAGCTAAGGCTGCCGTGGAAGACGATTCCAGTTACCCGCAGCAGTTGGAAGCCTTGCGTGCATTTCACCTGGATCACGCGGTTGACCTTGCGCCTGACAGATCCGACCTCATATCCCTGATAGGCGCCAAATTTCGACGAACTTTCCCAACTGCTCCAAGGGCTGGCCATTCTCGGAGAACTTACGCCCAGATCGACTGACGCAATCTCCAGCTACGGGGAGCGTCTCTCAAGCCTTATCGTGGCCGCCGCCTTTAATGAAGGCGGCTTCGAAACAAGCCATTTGGACTCCCGCGAGGTCATTGTCACCGATTCCCGCCATACCCAGGCGACGCCTGATTTTCCGGAAACCTACCGGCGCTTGACCAGCACCCTCACACCCAAGGCGCAAAAAGGGGTTGTCGTCATGGGCGGCTTCATCGGCGCAACCGCCAAAGGCGTGACCACCACTCTGGGCCGTGGAGGATCGGATTACAGCGCGGCCATCATTGGCGCGGGAATCGAAGCGGAAGAGATCCAAATATGGACCGACGTGGACGGAATGATGACTACCGATCCCAGGCTGATTCCCCACGCCCGGCCCGTAGCGACGATCTCCTTTTCCGAAGCCGCCGAACTCGCCTACTTCGGCGCGAAAGTTCTTCATCCAGCGACCGTTCGGCCGGCGATAGAAAAGAACATCCCCGTCGTGATCCTTAACTCGCGAAGACCGGAAGCGGAAGGCACGCGCATCATCTCCAGCCCCCTGGTCTCCGACCGCGTGGTCAAGGCTCTTGCTTTCAAGCGGCACATCACAATGGTCAACATTCACTCCGCGCGAATGTTCATGGCCCATGGCTTTCTGCGTCGCGTGTTCGAGGTTTTTGATCGTCATGAAACCTCGATCGATATGGTCACCACTAGCGAAGTCAACGTCTCGATAACGCTGGATGACGCACATGCCCTGAAGACGATAAGGAAAGACCTGGAGGAGTTTGCGGAAGTTCAAGTTGAAGAAAATCTCGCGCTGATAAGCGCGGTCGGCGAGGGTATCGGCGAAACGGCAGGCGTGGCCGCACGGGTTTTTAAAGCGTTGGAAAATGTGAACGTCAGGATGATTTCTCAAGGCGCCAGCCTCC
Organism: uncultured archaeon; assembly: GCA_963829965.1. GTDB lineage: Bacteria > Armatimonadota > Fimbriimonadia > Fimbriimonadales > Fimbriimonadaceae > DASXZH01. The sequence goes on from CAWHLK010000056.1 coordinate 206,499, forward strand.
TGAATTTAAGCGTGCTGATTGCCGAGGAAGACGTGGAAAAGGCGATGAGAGCCTTGCATCGCGAATGGTTCGAGGAGGCACTGGTTTGATTCGCATCGCGATCATCGGTTACGGCAAAATGGGCAAGCTGATCGAGCGCCTCGCCAACGAAGCGGGCGACGAAGTAGTCCTTGTTCTTGATGAGAAGAACAACTGCGATGCTTCCGGAATTACGCGTGAGAGCTTCCTAAACGTTGATGTGGCGATCGAGTTCTCTCATTCGGACTGCGTCGAGGAAAATATTGTGGCCTTGGCCAAACTCGGCGTCAACGGCGTGGTGGGAACCACCGGATGGTCGACGCGCATGACCCACGTTCGAGAGGTGGTGGAGTCAAGTGGAATTGGACTTGTTTGGAGCCCGAACTTCTCGGTCGGCGTCAATGTTTTTTCGCGCGCGGTTCGGGAAACGGCCAAGCTGCTCAAAAACCATCCGGAATACGAGGCTTGGGCTTATGAGGTGCATCACTCTGCCAAGGTCGACGCGCCCTCCGGCACCCTCCTCAAGCTCGTAGATGAGATGCGGCGGGCCGGATATGACCGAAGAGTAGATACCGGGTTTAACCGGGTGGGCGCCACTCCAGGCACCCATGTCGTGGGATTTGACTCCCTTGCGGACACGATTGAGCTAAAGCACGTAGCACGAAATCGGGAAGGTTTCGCCCAGGGCGCGCTTGTTGCGGCGCGTTGGGTGGCCGGAAAGACCGGATTTCACGAATTCGGCGACGTGATTTGGGGATCTTAAGAAGATCGTCAAGAATCGATTAAAGACCGCGTCGTTAATCAGCGCAGTAAGGGATAATTCGAAAACATGTTTAAGGGATGCGGTACCGCTCTTGTCACGCCATTCCGGGCGGACCAATCGCTCGATGAACCCACTCTGCGCAGCCTGATCAGGCGGCAGATCGAAGGGGGCATCGATTTCATCGTGCCTTGCGGCACAACCGGCGAAAGCCCAACGCTCGACCACAAAGAGCATCTGCGCGTGGTCGAAATCGCCATCGAAGAAGCCAAAGGCAAGGTGCCCGTTCTTGCGGGCGCAGGCGGCTACAACACCAAGCACGTCATCGAAATGGCACAGGAGATCGCCAAACTCGGGGCGGATGGAATCCTAAGCGTCACGCCCTACTACAACAAGCCGACCCAAGAGGGTGTTTACCAGCATTACAAAGCGATTGCCGAATCGGTTGACCTCCCTATCATTCTTTACAGCGTTCAACCAAGAACGAACGTGAATATCGAGCCGGCAACCGTTGAGCGGCTTGCAAAAATCCATAACATCGTCGGCATCAAAGAAGCTTCCGGAAGCGTGTCTCAGGTCGCGAGCATTATCGCCCGCGTCCCCGCGAACTTCTTGGTTCTATCCGGAGACGATTCTGTAACTCTCCCGGTGGTCTCGTTGGGCGGTCATGGGATCATCTCGGTCGCATCGAACGAGATTCCCGGCCCGATGACGATCATGGCTCACAAGGCCCTAAGCGGCGATTTCGCCGGCGCCCGCGCGATTCAGGCCAAATTTCAGCTCCTGATGGAAATCAACTTCATTGAAGCCAGCCCAGGACCTATCAAGCTTGCGATGAGCATGATGGGACTCCTCGAGGCCGCGTATCGGCTGCCGATCGTTCGGCCACAGACCGCAAGCGAGGAGAAGATTCGCAAGGTTCTTGAGGAGTGCGGTCTTTTGGAGGTTCGGAGCCTAACCAGTGTTCGCTGAGATCGAGCGTCTCTTCGAAGAGAAACCCGACCGGTATTCTGAGGATGACTTTGCCCTGTTTGAGCGCTTTCTGGACGCGCTCAATAAAGGTGAGGTGCGCTCGGCAGAACCCGATTCGTCGAACTCCAGCGGCTGGAAGGTAAACGGATGGGTGAAGAAGGGGATTCTCCTTGGCTTCCGGATGGGCACGGTTGTGGAGTTTTCAAAAACCAACGCGGGCCAATCGTTCTTTGACAAAGGAACCTACCCGTTGAGACCGCTGACCGTTGCCGATGTCGTGCGGGTTGTGCCCGGAGGATCGAGCATTCGAACCGGCTGCTACATCGGGCGAGGCGTCACTCTCATGCCTCCGGTTTTTGTAAACGTCGGCGCTTACGTGGGCGACGGGACGATGCTGGATTCCCACGCTCTCGTTGGAAGCTGCGCGCAAATTGGCTCCCACTGCCACATCTCGGCCGCCTCCCAAATCGGCGGTGTGTTGGAGCCGGTTGGAGCGCTACCCTGCATCATCGAGGACGAGGTCCTGGTTGGGGGCAATTGCGGCGTCTACGAAGGCTGCGTCGTTAAAAAGCGTGCTGTTTTAGGCAGCGGGACGATCCTTAACAGTTCGACCCCCATTTACGATTTGGTGAATGAGACCATGCACCAAGCTAAGGATGGCAACCCCTTGGTCGTTCCCGAAGGTGCGGTCGTGGTTCCCGGTTCCCGGCAAATTGGCAAGGGAATTGGCAAGGAGTGGGGTCTTTCGCTCTACACGCCCGTCATTGTCAAATACAGGGATGACAAAACTGAGGGTAAGGTGCAGTTAGAGGATTTGCTCCGCTAGGATTTCTTTATGCCAAGTCAGGAAGATGTAGATGCGACAAAAGCTGCCCGCCGAATGTTCGGGAAGCGCGGCGTCGATTGCAGCACGATGGATATTCGCGTCTCCCATGGCGTGTGCCAGGTGCGGGGCGTTGTTTCGCTCCTCAAGGGAGCGGATGTTGGCGGCGGAGACGTCCACACCGCGGTCGAGCAGATCTGCAACTTGCTGAGACGGCGACCGGATATCCGCGAAGTTAGCGTGGATGTCACCTATCGAACGATTGGCGAGTGAACTACCACGAGCTCAATAGGTTGCCGGCTTCTCCAACCAAATAGAAGCTGCCGGTCACCAGCATCAGGTCATTCTCGTCCATTTCATCGTAGGCGGCCTTGAGTCCGTGTTCCACGGTTTCAAAGGCAGCCACCCGGGGCGAAACTCCATCAATGGCCAAAGCAATTGCCTCGGCCGAAAGGGTGCGATGAAAGTTGATGGGAACCGCAAAAGCCGCTTTAATGCGCCCTCGCAAGGGCTCGAAGAAATGAGCCGGGTCATGCCCGCCAACCATTCCCGCGACAAGCACGATGCGTCGGTCCGGAAAGTATTGGTCGAGGTTTTCTCTCAGCACTACGGCCGCATCCTTGTTGTGCGCGCCGTCAAGCAGCACTTCCCTACCACGGGCAACGCGACGCTCGAATCGCCCCGGCAATGAGGCCAAAGCGGCCCCCTCAGTGATTGCCCGCGAATCGGGAATAGTCCGAGCCGCATCCATGGCCGCGATCGCCAGGGCCATGTTGTGTGGCTGCTTAACGCCTTTTAGACCTGGATGCAGGTCTTCATAAACGCCATTTGGCGTTTGAACCCTGTATCCGGAGCCCGTCTCAACAAGATCGATTTCATGGCCAAAACGCCAGACTGGAGAATGCCGCTCCACGGCAATCCGCTCAATCACCAGCCTGGCGTCGTGGTGCATCTGCCCCACGATCACCGGCACGCCGGGTTTGATGATGCCTGCCTTTTCCGTGGCGATCTCGGCAAGCGTGGAACCTAGAATGTTCGTATGGTCAAGCCCGATGCTGGCGATTACCGAGGCGCGCGGCATCACCACGTTGGTGGCGTCCAAACGCCCGCCAAGTCCCACTTCCAGAGCTACCCAATCGCAGGATTTCTCTTTCCAATACTTGAAGCCGAGTGCGGTCTTGAACTCAAATTCGGTGGCTCCTCCAAACTCCGTTTCCGACAGGCTTTCCGCGGGGGGGATAAGCTCTTCGGTTAGAGTGGCTAACTCCGATTCCGCAATCAATTCTCGCCCGAACTGGACCCGTTCCCGGGGACTGTACACGAACGGGCTAAAGAAGGCCCCGGTCCGATAGTCTTGCGAAACCATCATGCTTTGCAAGAAGGCGGTAACCGAGCCCTTCCCGTTCGTTCCGGTTACATGGATGAAATTCGGCGTGTCGCTTTTGCCGACTGCGTCGACGAGGTCGGCCCGGACCAGCAGTTCCTCGATTCGGTCCAACCCGAGCCGCCAACCCCGAGGGGCAAGCGAGGATATGTAGTTGAGCGCTTCCTGATACGTCATTGGCATGGCAAAGTCGGCGTAGTTTACATGCCTGAGGGGTATGCCGTGGGCCCTTGAACTGCGCCGCCCTTCCCGACTATTCCTTCAGCATGGCCTCGATCCTCGCCCGGAACGCCGGAAACTGTTCGGGATCGTAGCCAACTTCCATATCCCGCACGACGCCCTTCTTGTCGATGATCGTGACGTGGGGAATCGCGGTAGCCCCGAATTCCTTGAAGTTCGTATTGTCTCCGATCACCACCGGCCAGCTCATGTTGTACTGTTTCACGAAATCAGCCATGTGGGAAGCCTCCACGTCTTTCGACATGTCTCTGGCTTGGCGGTTATCCGCATCGTAAAAGCCGTAATACTGGGTGATTCCGATGATTTCCAGGCCCTTGTCCTTGAGGTCTGCATACATCTTGGCCTCATCGGGGAAGGAAGCCTTGCAGGGCCCGCACCAGTGGGCGAAGAAATCTAGAATGATCACCTTGCCCTTCAGCCCAGAGATGTTCTTGTAGTCGCCAAAGGTTTTGAGCGATGTGAGATCGGGCGCCGGAGCACCGAGCGTGGAAACCGCGTTTCGATAGTAGGCAAGTTCCTCGTTTACGCGGCTTCCCGCGTCAAGAGTTTTGCCAAAGTCGTCAATAAGCTTGAGCCCACCAGGCTTATCGCCAGACTTTGCCAGCAGCTCCGCTTCCTTTGCCTTGAACGAACAGTGCAAGCCCGCCATCATCTCGTCCGCTTGCTTGGATTGCGTGGTATTTGCAGGATTGGGCGCTTTGACAGGCGAGAGGTTGCCCTCGGCTTGGGCAAGTGCCTTGTAGGCGGCTTTGGGGCCTTCCGTTTTGGCGATCGTATCCGACAGTTCGTAAACAGCTATCTCCGTATAAAACTGGTCCTCTCTGCCATCCATCGGCTTGGTCTGGGTGATGGTTGCGCCGATCTTCTTGCCCTCCCCCATGGAGTTGCAGCTCTCCATCATGAGCATGCGAGCGTCGAATTGCCGCGCTCGGAGAAGGACTGGAGGTCAGGTAGAGCTCAGCGAGGCTGCACGTGCTCATGTGGTCGCCTGCTGCCGAGAAGAGCTGCGCCCAGTCATAGGCGGCTTTTGGGTCGACCTTCTTGATGTCGAGCCCCTTGATCGCGCTCTGCGCCATGGTTTTGACCATGTCTTCCACTTCCTGAGGCGGCTTCGTCCGCATGTTGGCCTGCTCGTAAGACCTGATATCGGCCAGAACTTTTGCGGGATCAGCGGTCTGGGCAAAAGAAGCGGCGCAAACGATGAACAATGCGGCAACGGTCAACATTTTGGATTTCATAGGTCTTCTCTCCGGCTATCCAACCATTGTGACAGCAATACCCTTTCCTGCGTTTTTACAGTTCTCACCGCATCTCAAGACCTTGGCAAGAAGTGTCCGCTCCGATTTCCGGTGGGCGACCCTTGGCCATAGGACAGGGCTCCATTCACCCAAACGCTTTCTATGCCCTCCGCGATTTGGGTCGGGTTTTCAAAAGTCGCTTTGTCGAGAACGGTTTCGGGATTGAAGAGCACAAGGTCGGCGTGGTAACCCTCTCTTACAAATCCGCGCCTTTGGAATCCAAAGCGGGTGGCGGGTAGTCCGGTCATTTTTCGAACCGCCTCTTGAATGGAAAAAAGGCCCAGCTCCCGGCTGTAGCGACCCAGAACTCGCGGAAAAGTGCCCCACAGCCTTGGATGGGGATGCGGGTCGTACGGCAATCCGTCCGAACCGATCATCACCGAAGGATGCTGGAGGATCTTGCGCATATCGTCTTCAGAGACACTGTAATAGATGGCGCCTGCGGGCGCGAGGCGCTCCGCCGCTTTCGTTGGAGTCGTGTCCCAGTCTTCCGCAATTGCCTTGAGCGACTTGCCCGACATCTCCGGATGGGTCCTTGACCAGGTAATGGTGACCTCGATTCGTTCGTCAAGTTGGCGATAATCAAGTACGGTCGAAGTCGCGTCGTAGGGATAGCAGTCGCAGGCAACTTCTTGGTGCTCTTTCGCCTCGTTTAGCGCGGTCAGCACCTCGCCGCTCCTGCCCCAGTTATCGATTCCGGCGCATTTTAGATGAGAAATCACGATGGGGACCTTGCAGTCACGGCCGATGGTAAAGGACTCCTCCATGGCTTCCAGAACTTCGGCGGACTCCGTACGCATATGGGTCGCATAGATTCCACCCGAGCCTTCCAAAGAAGCCCCTAGACCAATGACTTCCTCGGTGGTGGCATTGATAGCGGACCGATAAGCCAGGCCCGTGCTCAATCCCAGTGCGCCGCGATCAAGCGCCTCTCGGAGTTGTTCCGCCATTCCCTCTATTTCCTTACGGGAAGCCGCGCGGTCCAGCCGATCCATGTGGTTGTTACGCAAAGCGGTGTGGCCCACTAAAGCGGCAACGTTAACGGCAGGCTTCGCCTGCCCAACGGCATCCACATAGGACTTGAAAGTGGGAAATTTCAAATTCCTCCGGCTCCCCCAGGAGATTCATCGGCTCCGGAGGTTCGTGACGGATGAGAGCAGGCGAGCCGCTGATCCCACAGTTGCCTATTACAACGGTGGTGACTCCCTGCGAAAGCTTGGGGAGCATCTGTGGATTGCGGATCAAAAAGAGATCGTCGTGGGTGTGGGTGTCAATGAATCCCGGGGCCAAAGCAAGGCCCGCGCCATCAATCTCCTTTTCAGCCTTGTAGTCCAGCGTATCCGCAATCGTATGGATAACCCCTCCCTTCACTGCCACATCGGCAACCCGCGGCGGTTCGCCTGATCCATCGATCAGAGAGACGTTTTTGAAAAGGAAATCACAATGATTCATATCTATTGATATTGGTCCCAAGCGGCTCCGGAAATCTTGGCGATGACCAGATCACGGTTCTAGGTATCGGCTGGGGAATCCCTTAAATCGCGATCGCCAAATGCTCCCCGCTGTGAAGCGCCACCAGGGCCACATAGTTGGCAGCAAGGAGGTAGCTTTCCTGTCCAGAAATTGTGGTCCAGAAAAACCAGCACGGCAATTTGGGCTCACTTGTATTTGCCCATGGACATAATTCTGATGGGGAGAACAAGGAGGACGCTGTGAGCGCCTATCGCCTACTTCTAACGGGTTGCGCCCTTGTGCTGACCACAAAAGTGTTAGCAGGGCCCTTGCTTGTTCCTGTTCATGGCGGCCTTAATCCAGAGCATTTTTCGCCCGCTCCGTTGAGGCCCCTGACGTCCACACGTCTGCGGGTCGGACTGCGTTTCAAGCATGTCGATTCGGTAGCGGCAGATAACTTTGTTTCCGCCCTCTACGATCCCCAATCGCCGATCTTCCGGCAGTGGATCGATGGCTCGGAATTTGGCAAGAGATTCGGGGCGAGCCTAGCAGATATCACCGAAGTTACGAACTACCTTCGATCGCAAGGCTTTAAAAACATCTATGTCCCGGAGACAAGGCTATACGTTTCAGCGGACGCCACTCTCGGAGTGGCGGAAACGGCATTCCACACAAAGTTTGCCAGTTTCTATCGACCAACCGAGCTTGTCGAAAAGGGACAACCGCTCACGTTTTTTGGGCCCGCAACGGCGCCAAAACTACCTTCCCCGGTGGCGGAGCGAGTTGTCGGAGTCTTTGGTTTGTGTGACTTGGTCATGGGACAGCACGCTTCGACGAAGAAGCTGAGTCTGCAAGCGTCCGGCTTTGGCGGATACTCACCCTACGACCTGTCTGGTGGCTATGACACAGACACGGCGCATAGCATGGGCCTTTATGGTCAAGGCATGACCATTGCGATCTTCTCTCCCACGAATTTCTTCCCAACCGATGTCCAGACCTTTGCGAACACGATGACCAGCGATTTTGCCCCATCATACCAATATGGTTACGCCATGACCGGTTACCACCTTAATCAGGTGAAGATCGATGGTGGCCCGGCTGCGGGTTACGGGGAGGGCACTTCGGAGGCTTCTTTGGATTCCGAGACCATCATCGGCCAGGCGCCGGAGGCAACGGTGGACATGATCGAAGGGCCAAACGGCAGCACGTTCGCCACTGGTGAGGTCGACTCTTATAGTGAGATGCTCAAGCTAAAGGTGCCCGTCGTGTCCTCGAGTTGGTACTCGCAGGAATACTACATCATCGCTGCAGGCGAAGAAGATTTCCCGGTTGCCTTCAACGAGACGACCGAGGCGATGGCAGCGGCTGGCGTCGGCATATTCGTCTGTACCGACGATCACGGTGCGTTCTCGAGCAACGGAGCGGTGGTCACTACTGCAATGGAGGCATGCTCGCAATATGTGACGGCAGTTGGGGGAACCTCCCTATACTTGTATACCTATTTAGATTCGGACGGTTTCATCGAGAACAGCTACTGGGGCGAGACTGCTTGGTCCTACGACGCCAATCCCGACGATGGGAACTATAACTGGGGAGGCGGCGGAGGTATCAGCCGGCTGTTTGCCCAGCCAGCATGGCAGGAAGGCCCCGGCGTCCTCAATACTTACTCGGATGGCATGCGTCAAATCCCCGACGTCTCCGCAGATTCGAATAGCTCAACCGGCTATTTGATCTACACGTATGACGCCTCCACCGGGAAACATAGCTCAGAGGTAATCGGGGGAACAAGCGCGTCGACGCCTTTATGGGCAAGCAACGCACTGCTGATTGACCAGTTCTACAAAGCAAAACTTGGACAATTAGCCCCGGCCCTCTATTGGCTCGGAGAAAACTTTGAAAATCCGGACGTTGATGTGGCGAATACCTTCTACGTATTCAACGACATCACATCTGGAACAAACGGGAGGGAAACTGCAACCATGGGCTGGGACTTCTGCACGGGATGGGGCTCCGTCGATTTCTACAAGCTGCTTTTGGATCTTGGCTGCGCTTACAATGCCACAGCCATCGTTCCGGACTTGCAGCCGTACACCCCAAGCGGTTGGAAGCACCCGATACTGCTAAGCACATCGGAATCTGCCCTCACGGAACCGACGACGTTCACCCATTTGACCACCTACTATTTGGATGTCTGCTGGGGCAACGCAATTCCAAGCGGTGGCAGGGGTTGCGATGCTCCCGCAAGTGAAACGATCGTTGAGATAGACGGTACCGTCGTCTTTTCCGGTGAGTTCGCAATCGGCCAAAACCAATACACCGTCGCCTTCGACGTTGCTGCGCACAAGTTCACTGCGGGAAGCCATACGCTTAAGCTGATTCTGAACTATGGAGACAAGATTCGCGAAAGCAGCTACTCTAACGATACTTATACGCGCACGATCACAGTGAGCTAGGGTCTCGCATTGCGTAGGCGCTTTGAGCGTATGGAACTGCTTAGCGCCAGACACTGTCCACCAATGACCAGTCCGGTCATTGGTGGACCTATCGTTGACAATAAAACGGTTGTCGGTCCCCGACCAAGGTAGAATTCCAACTCGTCGGGGCGTAGCGCAGTTTGGTAGCGCACCTGCTTTGGGAGCAGGGGGTCGCAGGTTCGAATCCTGTCGCCCCGACCAGCCGTTATTCGCGGCTTGTTACTCTTGATTCTGAGCACCCGTTATGCTCACGAACTCCAATAACAAGTCCTCAACCTCCGAGTAGGCGCTGCACTTCGTTAACTTGTCCCGCAATTGTGCCGCGCCGTGCGCGCCCTTGATGTACATGGGAATCTGCCCGCGGAGGTGACGACAAGCCCAAATCTCCGCCTGAGCGTAAGTAGGAGAAGCAAGCGCCTCTTCCCAAGACGGGGCGTCCGCTTCGTGCCGGATCATGAGCCGCAAGTGCTCCAGTGCGACCTCGACCCGCTCGCCGAGTGTTGGCTCCTGCGGCAATTGGCGGCAAGAAACTGCCGCACATATCCGTGCCAGGGCCCAGGGATTGGAAATCGCCGCGCGTCCCACCATCACGCCATCGCAGCCGGTAAGACTGAACATGCGCTCGGCATCCTCCGGCGTTTTGACGTCCCCATTTCCGATCAAAGGAACCGAGACGGCCTCCCTCATTTGTTCGATTAGCCGCCAATCCGCCTCACCCTCAAAGCCTTGCTTGGCAAATCGAGCATGGAGGGTAATCAACTGAGCGCCAACATCCTGAAACCGCCGTGCCAACTCTGGCGCGGCAAAAAGGGAATAATCCCACCCGGCCCGAACTTTGACCGTCACCGGCACGCTTACGGCCTTGACCACCGCCTCAACGATGCCTTGGGCGACAACCGGGTCTTTTAGCAAAGACGCGCCTGCGCCTGTCTTGCAAACCTTGGGCACCCAGCAGCCCATGTTGATGTCCACGATATCAGCGCCCATCGATTCCGCAACGCGGGCGGTTTCCGCCATATTCTCAGGCTCACCGCCAAAGATCTGGATTCCCAGAGGTCGCTCCTCGTCGGCAACGCGCATCTTCTTAAAGGTCTTGACTGCCTTAAAGTGAATCGCCATGGCGCTCACAAACTCAGTGAACATAAGGCCTGGCCCCGCAATGCGCTTCGCAATTAGCCTGAAAGGCAGATTGGTAACGTCCTCCATCGGCGCGAGCAGCACAGCGGGCTCGACCTTTATCGAGCCGATGCTAAACGAACGCGTCTTTGGTAAAACCGCCATGAAAGGTAATTATGGTGGAACTCGTCAGCCATGAACCTCCGAACGGGCTGAAGTCTCGGTGAGCTGCAGAGAAAGGTTGGAAGAGCTCGGATTTTTGAGGGAAATGCACGGGAAATCCGCCAGTTCACTGTTCACAGTTCACATTGACAGTTCATCCTTCACCGTTCACTCCGTCAATCCCCTTCCACGTGAAGGGTCTTCTCCTGAGTGTAAAGGGCAGTGCCGGCCGCAGCGCCTCTGGGCTTGCGCACGTATTTGCGCAGCGTATAGTCCACCGGCACGTAGCCGGAGTGCTTGCTGGGGCTGTTTTGCACCGCCACCTTAGCCGCAAACATGAGCAATTCCGGGCCAACCTTTTCGGGTTGGCGATTGGTCCGGATGACCACGTGGGCGGACGCCGAACCGCGAACGTGCAGCCAATAATCGTCGGGTTTTGCCACCCGCAAAGTCAAATAATCGTTCGATGTCGCATTTTCACCGTAAAGCACCGCCGCGCCGCCGGGGCCAATCAACTCGCGGATCCGGTGACCCTCGTAAGGCCGGTCTTCTTTGCGGGCGTAGGCAACTTGACTGAGCACCCACTTCCTTGCCTTCACCGCCTCTTGAAGTTCTTGAAGCTGTTCCAGCCCTTCTTCGCCTTCAATCTTATAAACGTAGCCGTTTAACTCCTGCAGGTCCTTTTCCAGCCGTTCAAGCTGATCCTTGACCATCGATTGGCCAGACTTGGCCTTCTTGGCTTTGACAAAGAACTTCTGGGCGTTCTCCTTAAAATCGAGCTTTGCGTCTAACTTGATCGTCAATGGATTGCCCTCGTAGTCAAAGGTTTCCAAGAGGCTGGCGCCAACTGCCAGCCCCGGTCCATAAGCCAAGACCAACTCGCCTTGTAGTTGCAGCTGCCCCGCTCGTGCCGCAGCGTCTGCGGCTTGATGAAGATCGGAGATCGCCACTTCCCTGGCTAAGACCACTCGTTTCAACTGGGCCAAAAGCGATGCTTTAAGTTGCCGAGTGCGATATTGAAGAACCGCTACCGAGTAGTGCTGCTCCAGGGCCACCGAAATGTTTGGCCTTGCAAACTCGGGCAAGCCAAGGAGCGCTACCGAGACCGGATACGCGCCGTTTCCAGGCGAAAGAACCGCCTCAAATCTTGCCGTGTGCACCCGCTCTTTAACTTCTTCCAATGGGAAGCCGGCTTGAATGAGCTTGACGAGGAAGGGCGAAGCTCCCTCCAGACCATTTAGTTCGTCGCCTTCGCGCGCCTTCAGCAAGGAGGGCTTGCGCTCCGTTGGTGGCTGGGAATAGGTCCTGCCCGGCATAAGGGGGCGCACGCTCTTGCTCGGCCCCACCGGTTTCGCCACTCCGATAATCTTCAGATCCTCTCCGTAGAAAATCAGATTCGAGTGTTTGCCCATCAATTCGACGCTAAGCGTGTAAAGGCCATCGCTTCCTTCGAATGTCAGATCCAGAATGCGGTCAAAACCCTGCTGCGCAACGGACCGCAGTCTAGCCTGATCAAGGCGCGAGCGTAACGCCGAGCAGAACTGTGGCGGCTGTGGCTGGTTAAAGGGCCGCTTGGTAACAAAATGGACCCGAAACTCCGGATCGCATGAGAGAAGAACATACGCTTCCCTGCCCTCGGCATAGATGCCAAGCACCACTGTAAAGTCGTCGAGTTGGCTGATCCGCTGCACCTTGCCATTGATGCATGAGGCAAGATCAGTCACAACCGCCGCAAGAGTTAGACTGTCAAAGGGGATGCGCACTTGCAAGAGTGTACAATCTTGCCGTGCGCCCATTCGCTTTACCCGCTGCAACTCTTCTTTTAGCTACCAGCCTCGTTTCATCCGCCCATGCACAAAATAGCGCGGGGCAAAATGCAAACAAAGCGATTTCCACGACGGGAACCTATGCCTTCGTCGGTCTTGGAGTCCTCTTGCCCTTCATTCAAGATGGAGACGATGGCGTAAGCCATTTTCTTCGGGCAGGCGACTCCGGCATGGTTGCAATCGGCCTTTCTTACGGGCTGGGGCAGCTAACGCATGAACGCTCGCCAAACGGCTTGCACAACGACAGTTTCCCCAGCACCCACGCAGCAGCAGCGTTTGCTGTGGCTACAATGCAGGCACAGTACCACCCTTGGGAGGCGCCTATCTGGTACGTGGGGGCTAGCGTTATCGGCCTCTCGCGGGTTCAACTTCGCGAACACACTTGGGGGCAAGTTTTCGCCGGCGCCGCGCTCGGATATGGAACCGCTCGTGTAGAGCTGTCCCTTACACACGGACTCTTGATCGCACCGTTTTTCAACAGCAACGGCGACCCCGGGATTGCCCTTACTGCCAAGTTCTGAAGTCAGCCCTTAACAACGGTCTGATGCCGTAAAGGAATCGCCGGAAGACGAAGGCCGTCGTCGGCAGCGTCCTTTGACGTGAACCGCAGCATCCGATCCAAGATGACTTTGATAGACCCTGCGACCGGGAAGGCGAGGATCATGCCGATCGCCCCGAATAGAGCCGCCCCGCTGAAGATCACGAAGAAGCTAACCACCGGGTGCAAACCCACCGACTTCCCTACGATTCTCGCATAGACGAGCTGGTCAAACAAAAACATGATGACCCCGTAGATGATTGCAATGGCGACGCCAAAGACAATCGGGCTTGACATCTGGATTCCCATCGTGCCTCTGGTATCGCTCACCGCGGTTACCAGAATCAAGATCAAGATGTTAATGAGCGGACCCAGCATCGGGATCAGGTAGATCACAGCGAAGAGAAGTGCCAGCAGAATGGCATACGGCGCGTTAAGCAGCATAAGCACTACCGTGGCCAGCAGAAAATAATAGATCAGCACGGTGGTGATGCCGCGAAGATAAAGGCCAAACACTTCTCCGATATCGCGTATCAAACCTTCGACGTCCTTCCGGATCGAAGGAGGGATCATCAGCGTCGTGCGCTGCTTAAACCTATCGAGGTCGGACAGGATCATCCAAGTGAAAATCGGCGTGAACAGAAGCAAGAGGAGCTTTGATCCGAAGCCGGCGAGAAAGCCCAGGAATGAGCCGAAATAGGTGCTGACGCTTTTCTCGATGGTGTCCTTGTTCGGGTCCACGTACTGAACCATAAACTGGTCCACCGACCCCGGCAAGTTGAACTTTGCAAGCAGTTCTCGATGCTGCTTCATGAAGGCGTCGAGACCATCCAGGGGCCCGGGTTGTTGGGTTTGGTACTTGGGGTTCCAACTGACAAAAAAGTTGCTGTCTTCCGTTTCCTGAGTGATCTTGTTGACTTGCGTCTTCAAGTTCCCTCCCAGTCGGGTGACCTCGTTTGCCATATTGGGCCCGATCCACGCTCCTGCGCCGACGACAACGAAGACGAAGGAAAGCATGACGACGGACACGGCAGATCGCCTGGAGACGCCGGTCTTTAAGCGGATTTTGCGAACGGCGGGATCAAGCAGCACGCTCAATAAGAGCGCAAGGATGAAGGGCAGCAGAACCGACCGGACGAGGTAAAGAAACGTGAGGGCGGCCACGACGATGACCGCCCATAAAGCTACCCTCCATCCAACCATTAAAGGATTTTAGCGTGAAAGAGCGTTTAAGCTCCTACTTCCTCAAGCGCTTCGCTTACGCCGCGTCTCGCCTTTTGTTCAGCGATCCACTCGTCGGTTTTGCCCTTAAGCTCTCGAAATTTCTCGGCGATTTCTTCCCGAGTTTCGGAGCCTGGCTTGGGGGCAAAAAGCAAACCGGCGGCCGCCCCGATTATGGCGCCGAGTCCCACGCCTGCAAGCATGTAAAGTAATACGTTTTTCTCGTCAGAGTCACTCATTGGACATTGTCCTCCTGATTGTTTATTGATTCTATCTTACGTCGAAGGCGTTACGGCCATCCAAATTGACGTTCACATTGTTTATCGGGTTGCGTAACCTTAAAAGAGACGCTCCCAGTTATAATACCGGGGACTAACTCTTGATGACGCCGCCTGCATAAACCGTTTTTCCTTTATACGCGACGGCGATTTGGCCCGGAGTCACAGCTCGCACTGGCTTTGCAAACACAAGTTTTGGCTCGTCCTTGCCGTAAAGAATGGCCTTCTGGGGCGGCATGTTGTACCGGATCTTGGCCATAACGGGAATTGGCGCGGAATCGGGCATTTCGCCACTCCAGGAGACATTTTCCAACAAAACCTCCTGTCTGAGGAGATCGTTGGATTCGCCAAGCACAACCCGGTTTGATTTCGCGTCGAGCGAAATCACATAAAGTGGCTTGCCCCCGGATATTCCGGTGCCTCTCCGTTGGCCGATCGTGAAGTTAGCGACGCCGCCATGACGGCCAATGGCGTTGCCTAGGGTATCCACCATTTCGCCTTCTTTGAAAATGTCAGGACGTGATTTCTGCAAGAACTCGCGATACCCACCTGCCTCGCTCACGAAGCATATCTCTTGCGAATCCGGCTTATCGGCCACCCCAAGTCCCAGCTCTCGTGCAATCGATCGGGTTTTGGACTTGTCGGGCATCTCACCCAACGGAAACCAGACGCGCGCGAGCTGCTCCTGGCCCAGCATGTAAAGAACATAGCTCTGATCCTTTTCGCTGCCTCTTGCGCGTAGTAGACGGTAACGGCCGGTCTTCCGGTCGCAGCGGATGCGGGCGTAGTGCCCGGTCACAAGCTTTTCGCAACCCAGGTCCTTCATCCGGTCGAAAAGAATCTCGAACTTGACCCTCTTGTTGCACTGGACACAGGGATTGGGTGTTCTTCCTGCCGCGTACTCGGAAGTGAAATCCTCGATCACTTCGGTGCGAAATTCCTCGCGGAAGTTCATTACGTAGTGAGGGATCTTAAGAAGCGCGGCCACGCGCCTTGCATCTTCCACCGCACCGAGAGAGCAACATCCGGAATGCCGGGGGTCCGTCTGGCTTTCCTGCCAAATCTGCATTGTCACGCCGATGACTTCGTAGCCGCGCCGAACCAAAATTGCAGCGGCGACGCTGCTGTCAACGCCGCCGGACATGGCAACTAAGATTGGCCCCTTGCGGGAACTCATAATCCTCTGACGTACTGCCTAAACGGCGGCTGGGTCAGATCGTCCTCGATTTTGTTGGAATCGCCGGTGATGGGCTTCCCGTTTTGGTAAGCGATGAATAAAGTTGGCGTCACATGGATATTCATTTTGCCGCCGTCGTGAAGGTCGCGAAGCACCGCTTTATAAATGGGATCGTTCGAGTTTTGCATCCGCTCATCGAGCGTATTGGAGTTGATACCAACCTGGGCGGCAAATTTATAGAGGTCGTCTTTTGTGAGCGTGGACCCGTCATCCACCGAGTACATCTCAGATAAGAAATCCCAGAAGTGGCCCTTTTCCGCCGCAACCTCACTGATCATTGCCGCCATGAGAGCTAGCTCGTGGCCCTGGGTTTTCATGAGCGGAAAGTGCCGGAAAATGAATCTGACCTGCCCATTGCTCTCCTGAACAACCTTGCTGAACTTCTGGAATGATTTCTTGCAATGCGGGCAAAGCAAGTCTCCGAACTCAACGATGGTTACCGGCGCCGAGCCGTTGCCTCCCATGCTGTGGGCGCCGGCTGGAATAAGACCATCAATCGTGGGTGGCAGTGCCGAAGCGTCGACCTGATCGGATACTTGCCTGGCCTGAACAGCATCGATCATCCGAACGGGAAAAGCGAGAAGGAAGATGACGATGCCCGCAATGAAGAAAGGCAACTCTGTGCGCCTCGGCCGCGGCACGGTATCTTCGCTCTGAGCCAGGAATAGATGGCACACAAAGAGCAAAAGCATGGTGATAGCGGAAGCCATGCACCACTTGCAGGTCGCATTCACAACGTCAATCGAGACAAAAATGAAGTAGCCGCTGGCGGCCAACCCAAAGCTCGCCACGCCTAAGCCGATCTTGGTTAACAATGGTCGTAAGGATGCAGGTCCCAGAAATTCTGTAAGCGGACAGGCCGGCAATCAGCAAGTAACCGAAAAGGCCGATTGCGGCCACGGGAATTGGCCCTATATAGGCTTGTGGCGAACTAAGGACGCTGGCGCAGCCAGTGGAGTCGCCGCAGGCGACGTCCAGGTTCCAAATCTCGCTGATCGTCAGGTATGTGGTGATAAATATCCCGATCGACGAGAAAATCAAACAAAGGCGATTCCAGACTGTGGCACTCACTTGGGCTATTATACGTTCTGGTCCCTTGGGGGTTAAGTGTTGGGTGTTGGATGTTAGGTTATGAAATAACGCCTAACACCTGATACCTAATACTCGACAGCCAACAGGGCCTCAGAAGTCTCCTCGCCTTTCCCAACACCACGGGTACTCTTTTGGTTCCGCAGAATGCTTGATTTAACCCTGATTCGCCCCCAAAACCTGTCAAGAAGCGGGATCATCTCCGGCTCAAAAGGCACCTATTACGTGCATACCTGGGGCTGCCAGATGAATGAGGAAGACAGCGAGCAAATCGCGCTTTCTTTGGAGCGCTCGGGTTATGTACAGGCAAGCTCGTTGCACGATGCGGACGTTGTCCTTTTGAACACGTGCAGCGTGCGTAAGAAGCCGGAGGACAAAGCCTTTTCTCTTCTTGGCGAACTCGTACCGGTCAAAAAGGCTCGGCCGAATATGATCTTGGCGGTTTGCGGCTGCATGGCCCAGATACGTGCCGATGAAATCAAAAGGCGGGCGCCGCACGTGGACATCGTCCTGGGCACGGGCCAAATAACGCGCATCGCGGAGCTCGTGGACGAGATTGCCCGAGAGCGGCACTTTGTGAAAGAGTTGGAGCTTCCAGAGCGAAAGGGAGCGGTCGTTACCGATATCCCCAAGCGCGAAGTGGGGCGAGAGTCCAAACTCAAAGCTTTTGTTCCGATCCAGTACGGCTGCGACAAGTTCTGCACCTTCTGCATCGTTCCGACCACCCGCGGCCGCGAACGCAGCCGCCCCACCGAAGACGTTATTGAGGAAGTCACCGCACTCGCCGCGAACGGAACCCGAGAAGTGACCCTGCTTGGGCAGACGGTGAACAGCTACGGTAAGAACCTCTTAGAGGGGCGGGTTCCATTCAGCGCCTTGCTTTGGAAATTAAGCGAAGTGCCTGGCTTGCAACGCATCCGTTACACCAGCCCGTACCCTCGCGATTTCCGCACGGACCTAATCGAAACCATTCGGGATTGCCCGGCGGTAATGGAGCACGTACACCTGCCTTTGCAGTCCGGAAACAACGAAGTCCTCGCCCGTATGAAGCGCCTCTACACTCGGGAGAGCTTTCTGGATATCGTCTCCGAGTTGCGATCGACCGTCCCAGGCATTGCGATTTCGACGGACATCATCGTCGGGTTTCCTGAAGAGACCGAGGAGCAGTTCCAAGACACTTTGGCTTTGGTAGAACAGATTCGGTTTGATGGGGCATTCATGTTCGTCTACAGCCCCCGACCAGGCACGCCGGCCGCGGATATGGAGCAGCTTCCCTTGCCAGTCCGTCAGGACCGGATCCGGCGCTTGGTTGAGGTGCAGACCGCAATCACTTGCGAGAAGAACGCCACCTCGGTAGGGCGCACCCTAGAGGTTTTGGTGGAAGGGCCGTCACAAAAGGACCCCTTGAAGCTTCAGGGCTATAGCCGTGACTTCAAAATGGTCCACTTTGAGGGGCCCTCCAAGCTGACCGGCCAGATTGCGCAGGTTAAGGCGACCGGTGGACATTTATGGGGCTTGTCCGGGCAGCTGCTCTGACGCTACCTATCCGTCCGATACTTCTCAATCAACTGCAAAGCCAACCCAACGTCATTCCAGCCAATGACTTCCACGTCTTTTTCCTCTAGCTGCTTATAGACCTCAAAAAAGTGGATGATCTCTTTGAGGGTGTGCTCGTTGAGGTCGTTGATGGACTTGCGATAGTTGTAGCGCGGATCCTTCGTCGAGACGCAGAGTATCTTCTCGTCCGGGCCCTTGTCGTCCCGCATTTCCAGTACGCCGATCGCTTTTGCTTCGACGATGCAGCCTGGAAAGGTTGGATGAAGCAATAGAACAAGAACGTCGATCGGGTCGCCGTCCAAGTAGTGGGTTTGAGGGATGAATCCGTAATCGAATGGATAGAACAGGGGCGAATAGAGAACGCGGTCGAGCTTGACAAAACCTGTTTCTTTGTCAACCTCATATTTGTTGGTACTTCCCTTGGGGATTTCTATTACCGTGTTGAAAACCAGGGGCGCTTCCGCGCCAATCGGCACATCCATTAAAGACAAAATGCTTAAACTCCTCGAAGGCGTCGGTGCCGTCCCCTAGATTATGGAAGATTGGGCTTAGGGTAGAGGGTAAAGGGTAGAGGCGAAGTCACAGCTTTCCAGGCGCTTCCGTCCGCACCCCGAGCCTAATAGCGGCCTGGGGCGGGAGCTTGTTCCAACGCAATAGGTCGCACTCGTCGCCGACTAAGCCACTGAAAAACGCCGGTCCGCCGTAAATTTGGCAGCCCGCTGCTGGGGCCGTGTTCAAATGCACTCACGTTATGGTCGCAAGTTGAGGCATCCTCGTCATTGAGATAATGGGCATTTCGCGTCGGCAGTTGCACGCCGTTTGCATACTGATACTGGTCCTCTGCGTCCCCGTCATAGCCGAGGTAATGCCGAAAGTCAGCCGGATTCATGTAGGCGATCCCATTTGAAGCGATGCGCACCACTGGCTTCGTCAACTTCGGCACGCTCGGATTTGCGATGATGCACTATGGCCCTCGGAATCCCGTCGGAAAAACGAACCTGCATTCAACGAATTTGTATATCCTCACTCGACAGGATATTGGGATGCTTGCTACTGAGGCAGCGAGCAAGCATCGAACAGCCAAAAAACATACCGAAGCAAGGGAACTTGGTTTATTCAGGGTTGCGTCTCCAACTCGTATTATAAGCGACGCCTTCGAAGCATCCTGCCGTTACCCTTTACCCTCTACCCCCAAGTCATAAAGAATCCAAGCCACTTAACACTTTCTCCTTCGTCCGTAAAACGTGCAGATAATCAGCCATCGCGGCCAGTGGCTCCATGCGGATGAGCGAAACACCCGAGAGGCGTTTACCAGGTCGTTTCGGCACGGATTCGGAACAGAGACCGATGTTCGCGACATGGTTGGCCACGCCGTCATCAGCCACGATCCTCCAACCGGCCATGTACAAACCCTGGAAGAGTTTTTTGAACTGCACGGCAAGTCAGGTCCTTCCCTGCCTCTTGCGTTGAACGTGAAATCGGATGGCCTCCAAGATCTCCTCGCTGCAGCCATAGAAAGACACGGTGTGCAGGACTACTTTCTCTTCGATATGTCGGTTCCCGATTTACGCAGTGCTCTCCGCAAAGGTCTAAGGTGCTTTACACGGCAAAGCGACTTGGAGCCGTTTCCGGTGCTTTATGACCAATGCGAGGGAGTTTGGGTCGACACCCTTCAAGACGACTGGTTAGAGAAAGAGCACTTGCGCAAGCTGGTTTTCGACGGCAAACGCGCAGCTATCGTTTCGCCCGAGCTCCACGGAAGGCCCCACCTTCCATTCTGGGAAAAGCTGGTGTCTCTTGGGAATTTTCGAGCCAAAAAGGGCTTCTCCTCTGCACCGACTTTCCGGAGGAGGCCAAATCCTTCCTCGCAACGCATGCGATTGGCTGATCCCGATGTTGACCATCGCAACCTAGGTTTTTTATAGTGGACTTTCAACCAATATTCCGGCGTTATTTGCGGTTTTCCACATCTTCGTCTATAATGGGGGGTGGTGGTATGACAGAGGAGAGGGCGCACAAGATCGCTGCAACCTTGGTGAAGCAGTTTAGCCGGGAAAGATTCTTCGCAATTTCGCTGCCGAAAGCAGAGGATCTCGAAGCTATAGCTCGCATCCTGGAGGTTTCCTTCCATTGTACGGTGGTGTGGAACTATCAGCGAAGCAAGATAAGCGTTTACTGCCCGGAGGTCGCTCCGGAATCCGATAAGGCCGTTGTGTTGGTCGAATCCGCGCGGGAAAGACTCACAAGTTAAGGGCTGGCCGGTAAACAGTTTTGCGATAGTGTGACTGCGCCAATTCCATCGAACTTTTTGAAGACTTGATATCGTCAATCCAACACCTTAGACGATCCCGACCAAAAGTCGGGGAAACCCTTCCACAAGGCCCTTCGGAATCCTCCGGAGGGCTCTTTGTTTTCAGGCCCTGGGATGGGCGGCCACATACTTCCTTTGAACTTCGCTCAAATCCAGCTGGGTGTAAATCTGGGTGGTTGAGATCGATTCGTGGCCAAGAAGTTCCTGAACCGCGCGAAGGTCAGCTCCGCCCTTCAGCAAGTGGACGGCATAGGTGTGCCGCAAAGTATGTGGGCTCGCTCCCTGCTCCATCCCGCCTAAGCGGGCAAACTCTTCCAGCTTCTTGTACACCGTTTGACGAATCAACGGCCTTCCGGTATCCGATACAAACACCAAGCTGGAAGGACGCTTCAACAGATGCGGCCTCGCCTCCGCGAGATACTTTGCGAGCCATGCCCTGGTTTGTTGCGGCAGTGGCGCCCAACGGGTCTTCCCGCGCTTGCCGGTAAGGCGGATCGCACTCTCGGTTAGGTCGACTTCCGAGAGACTTAATGTGATGGCCTCAGTCACCCGCAAGCCGGCGCCGTAGATGAGTTCCATCAGCGCCCGGTCCCGGAGGCCTTGGGGCCTGCCGATATCCGGCACCGCGAGAACGGCTTCCAGCTGGTCCATACTCAGTGCCTTCGGAAGCATCTTCGGCTTTTTGAAGCCTCCCACCGAAGGCAGGTCCGTTGCCGGTCCCATTTTCTCCTTCTTTAAGTACTTGATAAGCGAGCGAACGCTGCTCATGCGCCGCTGTGCAGTGGCGATTGCAAGCGGAGGTCCAAGGGTGGTTTGGAACCGCATCAAGTCGGTTGCGGCCAGTTCTGTCCAGGTTTCGATGCCAATCTTAGCAAAAAAAACTACTGCCTGACACAGGTCGTTCCGGTATGCGGCCACCGTGTGCGGGCTCGCGCCGCGGTCAATCGCCAATTGGTTGAGGAATAAATCGACCCCGCGTTCTAGTTCAGATCTTTTCGCTTCCATATGAAAATGTAAGGATGAACATAGGCAAGGTCGTGGATCGTGGGATAGTCGGCCTGTTCCCAAGAAGCCGGCGTGTAGCCGGCCGCCAGCTTTTGCTGAAAGTCTCTATAGCGGTCGACCTTGAGTTGGTCGGTCGGTGCCAGGTTCTTCGCATTCTGAAGACGATCCACGTCGTACTGCTCGAAGCTGCTGTAGACGATGTAATCTGGCTTTAGCTGAGTGATGAGCCGTGAATCCCAATCGAACCGCTCATCGATATTGCCAGGCACAAACTGTTCCAAATGGGGGTTCTTGGAAGTCGCCGCCTCCTGCATTTGGGCAACCTCAACCGGCCGGGGCGGCGCCGGAAACATTCCGCGCATGCTCGCACTGTCCGGAATAAACGGCGGCGTGTAGAACCATGGGTTGCTGACAATGCCAACCGTCGTGCCCGGTTTCGATTTGGAGATTTCAGCCATTTCCCTCGCCGTTATATCTCTCGGGTCCGAGCCCGCCATCCATGACGTGAAATTCACGGTAATCATCGCGGCCAAGCCGAGGGAAATGATGCCGAAGGCAACAACCGTCCGGTGCTTCCCCGCCTTCGCGTGGCTTTCGCCCATCCACCAGCCAAACCCAGCGGCGAGGATTACATAGAGAGGAAACGTATAGCGAATAAAGAGAACTTCGGCGCGGCCGATAAGAATGAAATACAGCAGGGAAAAAACGGCGAGCACGAACATCCACTTCTGTCGCCGGACCAGCGAAATCACTACACCGGCAGCCGACATGAGGAGAAGCAGCGGCGTGATGCCGGCGATCAAGTTCACGATGTGGTAAGCGAAGCCGCTGCCAACATCCACAAACAGCAGATCGTGGCCCGTGCTCGTGTGGAGCATCTCGTAGCGGAAGTCATGCTGGAACCGTTGGGAATCCAGGAGGACCCCTGGGGTGGAAACGAGAAACGCCAACACCGCTGCTCCAAGGCCCAACAGCCCAGCCTTAAGCCGATCCTTGTTTTGGGAGAAAGCGCATGCCGCAATGAGGCTTAGAACGGCGAGGATCCCCGTATACTTCGTGCCTGCGCTCAACCCGGCGAAAACTCCTGCCAGCACGGCAAACTTGACAAACTGCTTTTCCCAAGTCTCGGGATCCTTCGGCGACCGAATCAAAAGGGTGCAGTAATACAGGCTCAGTGTCAATAAAAACGTGGCGAGCACGTCAACGGTTTGAAACCGGGAATGGACCACGAATGCGGGCGCAAGCGCCAGAAGAAGCCCACCCGCAAGGGAGCCAAGCATATTCGTCCAACGCCGAAGCATCAAAAACAGCACGAGACAAGTGCTCGCGCCTGCGAGCGCGGAGAGGATTCGACCGGCCAAGTCAACAGTGCCGATGAAAGCCCAAATGCTTTCGAGCGAGTTCCCTGGCCCACCGCCATAGCCCGAGATCACCTTTGACGCCAGGCTTAGGAGGGTCAAATATAGCGTTCCGTAACTGTAGTTGCCGGGAGTGAACTTCGCATGAGCGATATCGACGCCCTGCGAGTAACTGAAAATGACTTGCTCATCCGGGTGGTAGCTCTGGTTGTGAAGCGCATTCGGCAAGCCCCAGGTGATGCCGACCAGCCTCACCAAGAACGCGAACAGAAACACAAGCCATGGAAGCCATGGCCTGACGCGATCATACAGTGACGGGGGCGACGGGGGATTCTGCGACACGGGAAGATGAAATAAGCGCTAGTAACTTGTAAACCAGATCGGGGTCGTAGACCGTTCCCGCTCCATCGCGCAAGGTCTCTTTGGCAAGCAGAGTGCCCTGGGTCCGCTCGAGCCAGACAAAGTCGGAAACGACCTTCAAGAGCCGGGCTTCGATAGGCAGATTCTCGCGAGAAGGAAAGAACGGCCCGCTTCCGCCATCGAAACGCGCCTGGTGAGTCCTTACGATCCCGGAAAGGTGGCGAAGAGACGGGGCCAGTTCCAGCATTGCTGCGCCAACTTCGGGGTGCCGCTCAAAGAGTGCGTTGTCCGCATCGGACCACTCGCCAAACGGCTTGTCGTTGACGAGTTGATAAGGGATGGCGCAAAGGCCGATGTCCCTTAGCCTTGCTGCCATCTCAAGCCGGATTAGTTGTTTTTTGTCAAATCCCATGCGGCTCGCGATTTCGCGGCTTAAGGCAACGACGCGGCCCGAAAGCCCCTCCCGGATGGGAAAGCGAAGCTCAACTGCCATGCTGAAGGCCTTCATCGATTCGCGAGTGCGCTCTTCGATCTTCCTTCGCAAATAAATGCGCGAGTAGTAAACCATCGCGAGGGTCGTTACCGTGAGAGCGGCAAGAACGTCGATCGTTTCGCGATCCATCAAACAACTCCTCGGTCCAGCACATGGCGAAACGCCTGGACCACTTTGGCATCGAACTGGGTGCCGCTGCAACGATCCAACTCGGCAAGTGCCTGGTCGACTGTCATCGGCTCTCGGTAGGGCCGCCGGTCGCTCGGGAGATCTCCGCCGGTCATCGCATCGTATGCGTCCACAACCGCGATGATTTTGCTTTCAATCGGAATCTCTATATCGCTCAGGCCATCGGGATAGCCAGAACCGTCCGGGCGCTCATGATGATGTTTGATCCAAGGAACCAAGGCGCGAAGTGGCTCGACAGGAGCGATGATCTGCGCGCCGAGTGCGGAGTGCCGTTTCACGTGAGCGTACTCTTCCGCGGTCAGCTTGGCCGGCTTATCCAAGATGGCTTCGTCTACCGCGATTTTGCCAATATCGTGGAGCACGGACGCTTCTCTTACCAAGCGCGCCCGGTGGCCGGAAAGCCCAAGATGAATGGCCACTTCCTCCGACACCCGCGAAACACGTTCTAGGTGCCCATGAGTATAGGGATGAGCGCGCTGCAGCATCAGTGTAAGCGAAGTGACGGTCTCATAGTATTGCTCCATGAGCTGGGATTTAAGCTTCAAGACTTTCCGCAATACGATCAATGGCAGCAGCATCGGCGGCAAAAGCCAATACAGCCCCTTGATTACCAGAATCGAAACCGCAAGCGAGGCTAGACAGTAAAGAACCATCCCTTGCGCTCCAACTGCGAGGGTCGAATGTAGCCGCTCCGTAAGCCGGTTCTGAGTAAGGGTGCTCTCGGCTAAGCAAACCAGGAAGAAGTTCGCTGCCGCATAGACAACCGTAAAAGCGAGCGCAGCGAGCGTGGAATGCCCGCTGCCGATATCGTTGACCAGCACATAGGCCACGCCCCCGAGACTGGCGCTGATGAGAGCGACGGATAGGTTGAGCAGGACCCAAAACCGCCGAGGTTTATTACCGTTCAGCGCCAAATAGAACGCTGAGGCCAAGGTCACCGCGATGTCCACCAGCAAAGCACCGCTCGCGCCCAGGGCAACCGCCATACCGGCAACAAAGGGCAATGAAAACGTAATACGGAGGCCGTCTCGGGAGATATTGACGGGCAGGAATTCGGCTACCAGTGCCAGGCAAAGCAAAATCACCCACCCGGCAGTGTCAATCATTCGATACGGAGTTCCAACCTCGACGCCAATGGCAAGTAACAATCCTAGTCCCGCATACCAGACCAGGACACGTCGAAGCGCCCTTTCTGTTGAGGTACTCACGCTTAAACCAGGGGTACGACTTGTGAGCCGTTCAACGACTCGGGCGGATAAATGGACAGCTTCCCTGCCTTTCCAACTACGCTATGCATGGTTCCTCCAGTGCGCGTTATATTTAGCTCCAATCCCTGGAACTTATACTAGTATAGACGGTTTGATTCGAAAAAAGCCGGGGGAGAAAACAAGGAAGACCGGCTATTTTCTACTCTTCAACAGCATTGTAGTTGTCGCTTTAAACTTCTCTTCCTCGGCCGCCTGATCGGGGTTGCTCGTCAACACGATCGAAAAGCCACCCGTGGAGACCGAGACCGCCTTCAGAGTTTCGCAGGTCTTCATGTCCAGGTCGAAATCGATATGACTTTTGAGATTCAACGGCAGCGACTTCAACAAGCTTGAACCTGGGTCCTCGCCGGTAGCCTGATAATAAAAATCGGCCAAGTTGGCAGTCGTGTTTAAGTCAGCGGTGACGCGGTAAACCTTCCGCCCTTCCGACTGCACCACTCCCTCATAGGTGTAAGTGTAATCGAGGCGCTGAACCGCCGTCTTGCCGGCTTGATTTGGCAGAGTTTGCGGCGAATACCCGACAGTATGCTTCCAGGTATCGCCGGGGACGACGTCGTCGACTGCCAGCTTCGGGGCAAAATCCAGGGAGCTGTCCAGCGAGCCAAGATTCCTTGCCAACATGTGGACTTCAACGATGAATCTGGTCAGGTTAGGGTCCTGTTTTATGGACGGATCGTTGATGAAACTTCCGTGCACCAGGTTCATTGGCTGATTCATGTTCTTTTCGCCGAGAATCTCGTTGATTGGAGACAAAGTCACCAAATAGTCCAAGTTGACGTTGACTGGATCCGTGTGCCCGGGCCCTTGAATGCTGTCGCTCGTCGTCTGGATCATCGTGGGCCGCTTATAGCGGAACACGGCAATCCCTCCCGGCTTGAGTTCAGTAACAGCGGAAGTAAAGTCGTAGTTTAGGTCCACGTCTTCGGGAAAGAAGGTTTGGACCACGCCGCCTCTGATTTCGACCTGCATATGGGAGTTGACCGCATAAGTGAGCTGCTCGTGGAGCGTGCTCGTACGGCTAAGGGTAATCGGGGGCGGCTTGGTCGTTTGCGCAGGATGGGCTTGCGCAGCAGACAGGGCAAAAAAAAGCGGTAATACCATGTTGCGGACTTCCAATTAGTACCCGAGATGGGCGCGAATCGATCTACTTGAGCAAGGCCTTGGAGATCACTAACCGCTGAATGTCGCTCGCACCTTCGCCGATCTCCGTAAGCTTTGCGTCCCTCCAGAGCTTTTCAATGAGGTATTCGGTGGTCATGCCCCTGCCGCCGTGGATCTGAAGCATTTTATTCGTGACATCTCGAGCGGTTTCACTGGCAAACAGCTTGGCATACGAGGCTTCTTTGGCGACCGGCATCCCTTGGTCGTACATCCAGGCCGCTTTATGAACCAGGAGCTTGGCCGCCTCGACCGCCATGGCGCTGTCGGCCACCATGTTCTGAACCGACTGCATAGCGGAAAGGGTTCTTCCAAACTGCTCCCGTTGTTTGCAGTACTTGATCCCTTCCTCCAGCGCCTTTTCCGCGATACCTAGGGCCATGGCGCCTATTCCAATCCGGCCTTGGTACAGCAAGCCGATGACCTGCTCGAAGGTTCCGGGCGTGTGCCAGCCAACCGCGTCGTGCAAGCGGAAATGTGAAGTCCACGAAGCCTGAACGCCAACGGTTGGGATCCTGCCGACCATCTCAAAACCGGGCTGGTCCTTTTCCATGAGAAAAGCGGTTAATTCGGTATCGCTGATACGGGCGATGATAATGAACAAAGAGGCAAAGCCGCCGTTCGTGATGAACATCTTTTCGCCGTTCAGGTGAAAATAGCCAGCTCTGCCCTCTATGGGAGTCGCCTTGGTCTTAACCCTGCGAGCATCGCTCCCCGCATCGGGTTCGGTTAGGCCCCAGGAAAGCGCAATGTCTCCGCTTAGAATGCCAGGCAAATACTTCGCCCTCTGCTCGTCGTTCGCGAAATGTTCAAAGTGAGCCACGCAAAGTGCGTTAATCGCAGCGACGTTCATCGCAAGGGCGGGATCTCCCTTGGCAATAATTCGAATCAGTTCGGCGTACGTCGCGCAAGAATGCCCCCTGCCCCCGAGTGTCTTGGGCAGCACGCATGAAGTAATGCCAAGGAGGGCAGTTTGCTTCCATATATCGGCCGGGAAAGTGTCAGCTTCCCATAATCGAGTATTAGGAGCAACCACATTATCTACAAATTGCCGGACGTCGTCAAGGAACTTCTGCTCTTCGTCGTTGAAAGTCAGGATCATGCTTTCTCAGATGATACTTGAGCAAAGAGAACATCGGTTGAACTTGCCCCATGAGACAGCCACACAACAGCGCGTACTAATGCATGCGTATGATAACTGATACAGCATCGGCTGAAGTAGCCTTACGGATCACAAAAATACCGTTCAATCCACAAATATGCGTGTAGACTAGTGCTGAGGGACGCATGATTACGCTATTCGAAGAAGTAGGAGAGCCTTCCCGAAGATCGCTCTTAGTCGAAATGCTTTCGGGGCCAAAGACGGTGACCGAGCTATGTAAAGTGACGGGTCTTAAGCAGGCAAATGTTTCCAACCATTTGTCGAGGATGAGGCGTAAGCATATCGTTCAGCGTGAAAAACGGGGACGCGAAGCTTACTACCGAATCGCCTCTGCCGAGATCACGGAAGCTGTCGCCAACATGATTCCTGCCGCAGTCGAGCAGATCGACTCTTTCGATCTCACAGGTCTTTCCGAACTATACGTCAACGCAGGGCTGAGGGGCGATGAATACACGTGCTCCAAGATAGTGGACCGCGCAATACGTGCGGGGCTCACCCTTGTATCCATCGACGAAGATATCTTGGGTGGCGCTATCACCACCGCGGATTCCATGCTCCAGTCAGGACAGTGCGACAGCGCCGAGCAGCATCTTCTCTTTTACATAACAGAGCGGATGGTCGCGCGGGTCGCCATGGTTCGGCAATCTTATGTCCGTTTGGACCGAACCGCGCTTCTTGCCAGCGCCTCCGACTCCTCTCATTCGCTCGGCCTGAGAATGGTGGCCGATTACCTGAAGTCGGCGGGATGGAGAATCCTCTATCTCGGAACGGTCGTGCCGCGAGCGGCCCTGATGCGACAAATCGAGGAGCAAGTTCCCGACCTTATCGTGTTCGATCTTAAGTCGAAGGAGCCGGAAAAGGAAGTCGTGGAGCTATTGATAGAGGTCAACGGATTGCGACGGCGGGGCGCGGTATGCTCTGTTGGACTGGGTGGTCAAGGCGCGGTCGAGTCCTCTCGGGCGCTTCTGGGCGCGGGCGCGGATTTTGTGGCTCATAGCTTGCGTGAGTTCGCTTACGAAATACTGCCCAACCTGGAACTTCCGATCAGACCCGTTTCTGGAAGTCCCTACTTGCAGTAGAGAGGGACCAAGCCCCAAGGACCCGGTCCCTTCTCATGATCGAGGCAAGATTGGTTAGTGAACCATCTTGTGATGCACGATCCTCTTATGGCCCTTGCGCACCCGGCGATAATGATGCTTCCGGTGTAGGGCAAAGGTGTCCACTGTCGTCGTTTCCGCCCATCCGTTGTAGGGGTTGATATCTGCACCTTGGACTTGCCACTCCTCAACCGGGCTGGCGTTGGCCGACATTTCCGAAGTCGGTGGTGTCGTGGTTGCTGGGGCTTGCGTGGTTGATGGTGTGGTGTCTGTTGTCGTAGGCGGGGGAGTTGAATCCGAGGGAGAAGTGTTTTCCGCCGCTGGAGTGGTCACCGCTGTGTTGCTGTTCGCACTTTCGCCGGTTTGGGCCAAAGTCGTGCCAGGCGCGGGCGTCGTTTGCTGGGACTGGTTCGGTGGGTTGTGCACGTTCAGGGCATATTGCTGCTCGATAGCGGACCAATCTGCATGCTGATTGTAGGCGTTCATAACATCCCTGATCGGAGTGTTGTCCTCGCGGGCAACAACTGCTCCCACAACAACCTCATTCATGGCCTCGTGAATTCCGGACGACAAGTAAACCATGTCGTCGTTGCTCAGCCCGTAGTTGTTCATGAGGATGGACTGCCAGACTCCACTGGTGAAATCGTCGTTGGTCCAGTTGGTCGTGTCCACGCCGCTAGGGTTGTAGAAAGTTGCAGGAACGTTGTTTGCCTGCGCGATTTGCATCCAGGTTTGGCCCCCACTGTACATGCTGTACAGGTCCGTTATCGATTTTCCGCTCGCCTGATGCATCTCAATAGCGGGCGCAAGTTGATAAAGGGTCGCATTGATTTGACCCTTATCCGCAACGATGGTTGCGGGATCGGTTTTGAGAGCGGTGCTCAGCGCGATTGCCGCTGAGGCGTCCTCGGTGCTCAAGTTGAACTTGGACGAGATGTCCTCGACCCGATAGGACATTGCCGGGGCGGGTGCGTTAGGGCTGGTCACCTGCGGTGTCTGCGTCGGAGCCGGAATCTGCTGGGTTGTCGTGTCCTGTGCGAGCAAAACTGCAGCAACGGAGCCAAATGCGAGCGCGAAAAGCGTTTTTTTCATGATTCTTACCTCGTTCGTCACGATCTACCTTTCCGACTCCATTCGAGAATTGGCGGCGCGTCGCCAAATAGAATGACACTGCCCTTGCGGTAGAATTCGACAGCCTCGAACGGGCCCGTAGCTCAGAGGTTAGAGCGTGCGGCTCATAACCGCTTGGTCTCGGGTTCGAATCCCGACGGGCCCACCATCCCTACTCGCCGCTAGTTGGATAGCTTCCCAATACCGTTGTTTCCAAAGCGGAAGCCCTAAGCGACTCGATCGCCCGCTTGAGCGGCTCGTCCGTCCGGTGGCCGGCAATATCGATGAAGAACAAATACTCAAACTGCGAGTGCGGTGCGGGACGAGACTCGATTACGATTAAATTCAAGTTCTCATGTTCGAGGGCCCCGAGGGCTCGGTAAAGCTCGCCCGGTCGGTTTCGGAGGTTCACCAATAGGCTGGTACGGTCACGGCCCGTTCTTGCCGGCTCGTTATAACCGAGCACGAGAAAGCGCGTGCGGTTATGGGGGTTATCCTCGATATGCTCGACCAAGATTGGCAAATTCAATGTCTCTGAGGTGAGACGGTTGACGATCGCGGCGCCAAAACGGTCTTCCATTGCCCGTTCTCCCGCTTTGGAAGTGGGCGTCACTTCGATGACTTCCACATCCTTCAGGTGGCCACGAAGCCACTTTCTGCACTGTAGTTCCGGTTGCGGGCCTGCATAAACGCGTTGAATGCTTTCCAAAGAGCCCGCCACGGAGCCGAGGTGGTGATGAATAGGAAGATAAACCTCCGCGCAGATCTTCACATTCGCCTGCGAAAACATGTCCAGCGACTCGGGCACGATGCCCGCCGCCGAGTTTTCCACAGGGACCAGCCCATAGTCGGCATGCCCCCGCTCCACGGCGAGAAACACATCCTGAATGGTGGGCTCGGGGTTCAAATCAGAACTGGACCCAAAGGTCTGCATGGCCGCTATATGGGTAAACGATCCGGCTGGACCCCAATAGGAAGCCTTGAGCTGCTTCTCCGCCGCGCGCGCCGCACTAATGATCTCGCGGAAAATGCCCACCAATTGGCGAGACTGCATGGGACCGGGATTGATATCCTGAAGGCGCTCGTAGATCTCTCGCTCGCGTTCGGGCGTAAAAAACGGCTTTCCATCCTTACCTTTCACGAGACCCACCTCTTGGGCAAGCCCAATTCTGCGGTTGAGGAGTTCAACAAGTTGGCGATCGACCGAGTCGATGTCCGCTCGGATTTCGGGAAGAGGGCGTGCTTTGTTTTCGGTCATAGGGCCACGTGCGACTAATTATGACGATCCTGAGAAATCTTGGTGCGACAGGTTGCCCTGCACCGTCTCCGAACATAGAGACAATATGCGTCTCTATTGGCGTCTTGCAGGGGAACCATGGATAGGCACATCGGAAAAGTGTTACAGAAACTATTAGTGGGCGTTGTTGCCCTCACCGCTTTGGGGCAGGTTGTTTATGCACAGGATTCTGCAGTCGGCACGCGTTCCCGAGCGTCCCATAAAAAGACTGCCGTTGGCAAAACCACAGCGCATCGGCAGGTGAGAGCTGCGCTCGCGCCCACCGGCTTCCCTATAACGCTAAGCGCCTTCGACCGCGCCAACCCGGATACGGGCACGACTACCACGGTTCTCGAAATCTCAAAAAGCGGATTTGGAGGGGGCAAAGCCACGCCCATCTACACCAAAGCCCTGGACGGCGAGCAGATCAGTTCCGTCGTCTCATGGCAAAACACCGAGCGCACTCACTACGGATTCCTGGTGCTGACAACTCCGTCCGACGGCAACCTTTACAACGTGCTCTTCTACCTCTACCATGATGGGAAACTTACGCTTCCGATCAACGACGTGGCCACCGGCTATCCTGTATTCCCCACAATTCGCCGGTCCGACAAAACCGGTCAAATCCAAATCTCGTTTGACGATGGAAGTGCCGATGCGACAAACGACAAGCAGAAGACTGTGGTTTTGTACACCTGGAGCGACACCGGCCGTAGATTCGTAAAGAACGTGCACGAGGTTGCGGCGGAAAGCGTAGAGCGAAGCAGCGTAAAACGCAGCCGCGGTTCGCGCATCGAGAAGACGAAAGCGGCCGACGACGGGAATTAAGCCGCGTTCAAGCCTTCAACTGGCCACGTAAGAATGGCAAGCTACTACTTACGATGACGGCCGTTTTGCTTACCTTGACTATTGCCCAAAAGCTGGCTTCTGACGCGCTGGGGCGTAGCCTCTACCCGTTCCCATCAGGTGCACAAAGGCTTCGCCGTTCGCTCACACTTCTCGGCCCCGTGGGCCCGCGGTGATCTGCACTAGTTGCCAACCTGCAGTACAACCCGCGCGCTTTCATTCGAGTAACGATCGAGCGCTCCGACCGCAACCATGTCCGGCAGATGCCCAAAGACATCGGTAGAGATAACGAAACCGGCGGGATTCTCCGGGAAGGTGCCCGCAAAACTCCATGTAGCTTCAGTCCTCGTGTAGAGCGAGTATTCGCGAGTATCGCCGCTGCCCCTGGCGACATGGAGAACAAGGCCGCTGGAACTGCGCGTCAGCTTCGCATGAGGCGCGGATGGCCCTCGCGAGCGCAGCCATGGTGAATCCGGAACGAGTGCATGTCCCACGTAGGGACCGGCTACCAAAGCCTCGTCGATTCCCTTCGAATCCTTCATAAAGGGCTTCATGCTGAAGAAAATGTTGCCGTCCGCGCCGGGCGTCTCTCGGGTGGCCTTGATCTGGTCTACCAATTCCTGAGCGGGCCACGATCCGGAAACCGCGCTCGCGTTGTTGCCAAACCAAAGATGGCGTTTTTTCGTGTTCTGCTCCGCCCACCAACTGGCCAACACCGGATAGCTCTGGGCAGTCTTCTTGATCTGCCAGTAGAGCTGGGGCGAAAGATAGTCGCACCAGCCATTTTGAAGCCATTTCAGGGGGTCGGAATAGAGTTCGTTGTATTGGTCGATACCTGCTTTGATGGTAGCAGGGAATCCAGGGCGGTAAATACCGAACGGGCTGATGCCAAACTCAACCCACGGCTTCTCTTTTTTGATATCTCGATAAAGGCCGGAAATGAAATTATCGATGTTTTCGCGACGCCAAGCGTCTCGGCTCAACCTCCCGCCAGAGGCCTGGTACCGCTGCCAGGAGGGGTCGTCGGGAAACGGCACGTTGTTCTTGTTCGAGTCGTGAATGGGATATGGGTAGAAATAGTCGTCGATGTGGACACCGTCGATGTCATACCGCTTGACCACGTCGAGGATGACATTTTGGGACCACTCGCGAACAGCGGGTTCACCCGGATCGAGCCATTTCATGTTTCCGTAAGATCGAACCCATTCCGGGTGTGCCATCACCACCGAGTTGGGAGCAGGCCTTCCCTTTGCGGCAGGGTGCCAAGCTCGGTAAGGGTTGAACCACGCGTGAAGCTGGAGGCCGCGTTTGTGCGCCTGCTCAACTGCGAACTCGAGCGGGTCCCAGCCTGGAGGTTTGCCTTGCGTGCCCGTCAAGAACTCGGACCACGGCTCGTAGGACGATCTATACAATGCATCCGCCATCGGCCGGACCTGGAAAACGATCGCGTTAAAGTGCAAAGCGGCGGCGCGATCAAAGATGGCAAGGAGGGCGACCTTTTGCTTTTCGGGATCATCTACATTCACGGGCGGCCAATCAATGCGGTCGACCGTGGCAACCCAAACGCCGCGAAATTCCCTCGGCGCGGGAGGCGGCTCATCGACCTTCGACATCGCCAGCATAAGACCCAGAACCGGAAGGAGCATGCACTTAGGCTACCCCTTCCTGGTACCTTCCAAAGAGCATGTCCGATACCCCACTCGTTACCGTCGGCGAGTTCGAGGCCGTCTTCCGCAATATCCTTCTCCCCTTTGGCCTGATGGTAGACGCGGTCAAAATCTCGGGCCGGCAATCGACGGTCACAAAGCACCCCTTTCAAGTCAACTTCGAGAAGCCTGGCCGTGCACTTGCCACCGTCAGCGCGATCAACCTGGCTGCGTTTCTTAACCGCAAAGCTCCCGGCGGGCTTCATGACTTTGAGGTGAAGCTGGATGGCGGCAAGCTGCTGATTTCCGCATCTGTCAAAGTCGTAGTTGACGTCCCCGCTTCCGCAGTCTGCACTCTGGAGATTCGGGACGGAAAACAGATGTGGGTGAACCTGGACAAGGTGGAAGTGCTCGGAGTTGGTGCAAGGCGTCTGGTTGAAAGACAGCTGGCGCGGCTTAACCCGGTTTTGGATGCAGAAGAGCTGCCTTTCAAAATGGAATTGGAAAGCGTTACCGTGTCGGAAGGCGAGCTCATTTTAGTCGGCAACATCACTGCGATTTAATACCAATTTGACAAGCATCCTTTTGGGCCTCTTGCGGGTCTTTACACGCAGGAGTCCTATCCAAGATGAATTTGAAACCGCTGTATTGTGGCTTGGCGTTATTTGTGGTGATATCTGCCGGCGCGGCCCAGACCCCAGAGTTCTCGCTCGGCGACGCATTGTCCGGCCAAACCATGCCTCTCACATTTAAGCCCTCCTACATTCCAGGGGATTTTCGGGCCGTAAAGATTTGTCAGGCTGGAACTGGCCAAGTTTTTGGGATGAACGCAGTTGAAATTCCGAAAGCTCCAATGGGCGCGGCCGCAAGCATGTTCTTGGAGATCCTTCCGATTTCTTGGACGAACGGAAAAATGGTGACGATTGCCGGCGAAACATTCCTTGTCACGTATGGCGTGGATCTGGGCCCGAACACACTGAAAGCGATGACGGGCGCCAAGAAAGTCCCTAGCTTCAGCCTACGCCTCAGGCTGATCAAGACAACTGAGATCGGGTCCATCACACCGCTGCCCGAGTGGAACAAGTCTAAGTACCTGCGCGCAATGGCCCAAATCGTTATACCGTCGTCCACGCGGTTTGCTGTGAACACGCCGGTGCTGAGCACGAGTGTGACGCCAAACCTTCCGACCAAGCCCATGGTTAGCGAGCCGAAACCGTTCGTCTCCTCATCCGTGCCTCCAGTTGCAGCTACGCCAAACAACAACGTAACCGCCCAGCCCGGCACCACGGTTGCGCCCCAAAACCCCAGCGTGACGCCCCAAACCATAACCGTCACCCCCAAAAACACGGAACCGACAGCGCCATCTGCGGTTAAAGGCATAGCCACTGAACGCCCGGTCGATGCCGCCCTTTACGAACAGGGGCAGCAAAACGCCAGAAGCGTCGCATCCGCGATGCTTGTTTACGCGCAGGACTACGACGGAACATTCCCTTACGTGCAAAGCTACAAGGGAGCCGAGTATGTGCTCTACCCCTACGTTAAAGGTCTCAACGTTTATCAAACGATGAATCCGATCCACGGAGGCGAGTTCCGGTTCAACATGTGCTTGGCAGGCGTGAAAATGTCGGACGTGACGGAACCGTCGGTCACTCCGCTTTTCTACGATACATTCGCTTGGCCCAATGGCACCTTCTTGGTGGCCTTCGCAGACTCCCATGTGAGGTTCCTGACATCCGAGCAGTGGGATAGCGTGAAGAAGTATTTGAACCTCAAACTCAAGGCGAACGGTAAACCGTTGCCTGCGGACCTTGAGCTGCCTGCCTCCGGTTCGAGCACACCGGCCCCTGCCGATACCTCTAAGCCTGCTGGAGGCAACTAGCAGCGGTCGTCGAAACCCTTTGGATGATGGCAATGCCAATTCCAAGCGGTTTCGACGATTGAGCTCAGCTTGGGGTATTTCGGACTCCAGCCCCAATCTTGCCTGATCCGGTCACTGCTCGCAATGAGCTTGGCCGGATCTCCTGGCCTTCGCGAGGCGTCTCTTGCCGGAACCGGCAAGCCGGACACCTCTTCCACCGTTTGAATCACTTCGCGAACGGAGAACCCTTCCCCGTTTCCCAGGTTGTAACGCCGTGACTCCCCTCCGTTTCTCAAGTGAGAAATGGCGGAAAGGTGAGCTTCGGCGATATCCAGAACGTGAACGTAATCTCGGACGCAAGTGCCGTCGGGTGTATCGTAGTCGGTTCCAAAGACTTTGAGTTCATCACGTAATCCCATGGCCGCCTGAATCGCGAGGGGCACCAGGTGCTCTTCCGGTGAGTGGTCCTCGCCGATCTGGCCGTTCGGATGCGCTCCGGAAGCGTTAAAGTAGCGGAGAGCAACCGACTTGAGACCATAAGCAGTGTCCCAAGCGCCCAACATCCTTTCCACCGCCAGTTTGGAGTCTCCGTACGGACTGGTTGGGTTCTTGGGGTGGTCTTCGTCCAGCGGCAGCGCTTGCGGTTCGCCATAAACGGCTGCAGTAGAGCTGAATACGAACTTAGAGACGCTGTTCTCTTGCATCGCATCCAAAAGCGTAAGGACCGAAGCCGTATTGTTGTGCCAATACTTCGAAGGGTTCTTTACGCTTTCGCCAACAGAGATGAACGCCGCAAGATGGATGACGAGATCGATTTCGTTTTCACTAAAAACCTTGACCAGGTCTTCTCTTCTTCCTAGGTCACCCTTAAAAAGCGGGCTGTTGCCAATCGCTGCATGATGCCCCTGAACCAGGCTGTCAAAAACCAAGTGTTCCAATCCCTTGTCGCGTAGGACTTGGCACATGTGCGACCCGATGTAGCCGGCGCCGCCGATAACGAGAATCATTGACCGGAGGGTACCCCTTTGGGTGACGCGCGACGAGTGACGGATGATGGCTTCGCAGGGCTCGCTGTTTAACTCCTCGGACCTCGGACTTTCCAAGAGCGCTTAACAGCTTCGCATGAACGCCGAACTGTACGCTGTAAACTGCCGTGCCGCAAGTTCTTTCTGCGTAGTAGAGTTATTCGATGATTGTCACCTACGACAACCCTTTCAATATCAGCCGGGATTTCGAGCCCAAAGGCGACCAGGCAACCGCCATCGAGGGTCTCCTCGACGGTCTAGACAGTGGCTACCGTTTTCAAACTCTCCTAGGCGCGACGGGCACAGGCAAGACCTTTACCATGGCGAGCGTGATCCAGCGAGCCCAGCGCCCAGCACTCATCATGGCGCACAACAAAACGCTAGCTGCTCAGCTTTGCCAGGAGTTCCGGGCGTTCTTCCCTGAGAACTCGGTCCAGTATTTCATCAG
>CAWHLK010000057.1:0-225292 GCA_963829965.1 uncultured archaeon
GATTCAGATAGCGTTTGGGAGTGTTGCGGATTAAGGCTGTTATTGTAATGAAAAAACAAACTCAACCACTCACAGGCAACACTCACCAAACGGTGATTGAAATTAACACAGGTAGTTCGGCCCAGTCCATCCGGATTGGCTTTACCGATCAACGGCTGACCGCTTATGGCGGCATGGCCTTTTGGAGCGCCTTTCTTCACAAGCGCAAGGTGCGCGAGCAACTCCGGTCGTTTTTGCCGCAGGCACCGACCAGTCCCAACGCTT
Organism: uncultured archaeon; assembly: GCA_963829965.1. GTDB lineage: Bacteria > Armatimonadota > Fimbriimonadia > Fimbriimonadales > Fimbriimonadaceae > DASXZH01. The sequence goes on from CAWHLK010000057.1 coordinate 265, forward strand.
ATGACCCGACCGATGTGGCGTTGGGGTTGATGGGCGGCATTATTTGTGGTGCCGACAAGCTTTCCCGTGTGGCGCATTTGCGTTGCGATCCGGCCATGGCCGAGGTTTTGGGGATCGAGGAAGTGGCCAGCGAATCCACTTTGAGCCGCTTTCTGAACGGCTTCGAGGAGGGGGCCAGCAATGCGCTTAACCGGTTGCATCAATGGGCCATGGGCCGCTTGCCCAGCTTGCGCGAGGGTTACACCTTGGATTTGGATTCCTGGTCTTTACTGCACCGAGATGGACATCAGGAGGGCGTCCGATCCGGTCATACGCCGATTGGCCTCAAACCCTGCCACCGACCGCTGATTGCCTGCTTGGCCGAACCCAAGCTGGTGGCGGGTTTCTGGCTGCGTCCCGGCAATGCGCAATGCACTGACCAGGCACCAGAGTTTATCAGCCAATTGCTGGATGGGCTGCCACCGCACATTCACATCGGTTATGTGCGCGCCGATGCGGGTTTTTACCACGAAAAGGTGCTCCAATTGCTGGAGCAACGCCGGTTGGACTACATCGTGGTGGTGCGACTTTATGTCAAATGGCAAAAATACTGCCGGCATGCCGACGCGGCTTGGACGGCGACTGAAATTGAGGGATTGGACGTTCAAGAGATTGACGGAACGGTCTTGGGGCGGCGCGTCGTCATTGTGAGGCAGCGCTTGAGCCAACGACCGGAAGCTGGCGGTAAGGAACTGTTGTCAGTGCCGGGCTATCGCTTTCAGGCCTTGGTCACCAACCTGCCGGCCAGTTGGAGCGCGCTGGCCATCTGGCGGCGTTACAATGGGCGGAGTGACAGCGAGAATCGGATCAGGGAACTGGGCAGCCAGTTTGGCATCAAAGGATTTTGCTGCAAAAAATTCTGGGCCACACAGGCGGTATGTCAGTTTGCGATTTGGGCTTACAATCTTTGCGTGTTGCTGCAAAGGGAGTTGGGGCTGTTGGGAAAAGTCGAATTGCAAACTTTGCGTTGGCGTTTGTTTTGTCGTGCGGGCGTATGGAGTCGCGCCCAAGGCAAACCCACCTTAAAACTCGCAGTCCGTGGCCAGGAACAAAGGCATTGGTGGATAAAACTCATCGAAAAACTCAATAATCTGCTGCCACCGCTTAACTGCGATGCAGTTGAATGGTCCAAAGTGAAACTGTCATTTGTACCGTGAAAAATCCAATTCAACTGAATCGTTCCGGCCCAGGAGAGGGGGAATCGTTCGCCGCGTTTTGAGTCATGCGATAGACGGCGTCATCCTGTGTCTCACGGCAAATGACAGAGGATTGGCGACAGCAATGAGGACCGGGAAATTATCCAGCAACGTAAGGCGCTCTCCCTCTCCCCGGGGGAGAGGGTCGGGGTGAGGGCGAGCGTGAACACTAACCAGAGCAAATGAATGTGGTCGGGCATCAGACAATAGGTTGGGCCGAGCAGCCCCTCGCGAGCGGCAACGTGAAGCAATAATTCGCGGAATTGAAAGTGAAATGAATCATTCAGCCAGCCAACGCCGCGATCAAACATGGTCAAGGTCCAATGAACGGCGGCGTCTCCTTGATAGAATTCGGGTTGCAGACGCGGCAGATGACCGGGGTGCAGTTTGCCGTTCACGGCGAAGATTTATATCAGAGACCGGTTTTATAGGGAAGCCTCCTTCCGCCTTCGTTTACTTCGGCGCGACAGGCACGTCGGCTCCTACTGGGATTTTGTGAGGGGCGAGGTAACGAGACCTGGGGCCATGGTGACGGGTTTAAGGGACGCCCTGTGACTTCGGCGCCTACTGGGGGCAATAAAAAAGCCCCGAATTGCTTCGGGGCTTTTTGAATTAAAAACCAGTTTATTGGCGGCGACGGAACAGCAACAGTGAAAGTCCGCCCAAACCAATCAACGCAAACGTTGCAGGCTCCGGAACCGGCAGCAAATACAACGGCGTGTTCAGAGATTTAATTGGAAGACCTGATGCCGTAGCAGCAGTTCCAAATGCCCCATATCCGGGATTACCAACGGCCGGATTAATATAACCCGCGGCGGATTCACCAAAGTAGGCATTGGCAATTTGATAAGCGGACCAATCTTGCAATTCACCAGACACAACAGTCCATGAAGTGCCTAAATTGGACGACCAGCCAACCAGCATGATGTTGTTTGTAGTGCCATTATTCCAAGGCACCGTAGCAGCCGTATTGCCGGGAAAACCCGAGGCTTTACCCGTTGAACTAACCGTATTGGTCGCGGCGAGTCCAGCATCAGCCCAAGTTGCGAGGCCGGCAAGTGTCGTGGGACTCGCCACTTGAGAGCCAGTGAATGACGTGTTATACAGCAATTCGTAATAGAAACCACCCGCGGTTGTTGCGGTTGCGCCACTGGTCAAACCGGCGGCGGCACCGCCAAACAGCGGCGAATATTGAGTCCCGTTAGTCACTGCGGTGAATGCCGCAGGGCTGACCGCAACCCAATTTAATGTTCCTTGAGCAAACGCAGCTCCCGTCACGGCCAATGCACATACAGTTGTTAGTACTAGTTTTTTCATATTATTTATTTTATTTGTTTAGTTTTGTTCTTCTGCTCTCAAATTACAAACCAACCGTCCAATTGAAAGTGGCGGAAGGAACTATAAAAAATCCTTGTCCCACATTTATACTCGGAGGAACCAACAAAGCAGTATAGCCGCTATCATCCCAGTACGACGGCGACGTTGAGTCAGATATGTAAGTTGTATAGCTTAGGGTACCCGGATCCCAGATCAAAAGTGAGCTATAATCCGGAATGCCAGTAACACCATCCAGAGAAAACAGGCACGGCCCACCAGCACCGGTTGTGAGACTGCCATTGGTAATTGCGCCGGAATACGGCACTACAGAAGCAACCAGATAGGTGCCGCCGTTGGCCAGCGTCATTACATTGCTGGTGCCAACATTGACGGCCACCGCTCCCGCGAATGTATTCGTTGTATCACTCGATGGAACCAGAAAGAACCCTTGTCCAACTGGAAGAACCGGAGCACCAGCCAGCGCAGTATAGCCGCTATCATCCCAGAGACATCCCGACGAAGAGTCAGATATGTAAGTTGTATAGCTTAGGGTGCCCGAATCCCAAACCAAAACCGAGCTATAATCAGGAATCGTTGGCTGCCCACCAACCAGCGGCCAGATTTCATTGGCGCCGTTGCTGGCACCAATTTGAAACGGAACAGTTATCAAATAAGTTCCGCCGTTTAGGGTTTTAATGTTGGCATAGCCCACGATGTTTTGTGAATAAACCTGTGCCTGTGAGGAAACGATCCCGACTGCAAGCGCTACAGCCGCAATTAGTAGTGTTTTTGTTCTCATATTTTTAGTTAGTTGTTACCGTGTGTAAGGTCAATATCCCAAATTTACAGGGTGGTGTCAACAATTTTTTACTTTTTTTTGAACGTTTTTAGGACCGGCAAAATGCCGTGTAAACGGTTCTATTTAATGAGTTTAGGCATGAAGGCAACGGGAAGGGCCCCGCGTAAAGCTTCGCCACGCGGCTGAACAGCGCCGCGTAAAGCTTCGCCACGCGGCTAAACAGCGCTGCGTAAAGCGTTGCCACGGGTTCAGTTGGACGCTGTATCTGGAGCGCGGCTCTGTGAGCCGCAGCAGTTTCTCAAGCCCAACGTGTTAGGAAGTTTCCAAAGACGGCTCGGATTGCCGATGGTGCTGCGGGTCGCAGACCCGCGCTCCGGGAAAATCTTCGCAGGACGCGATGCCCCAACAGATGGTGGGCAGCGCGATGCAACCACAACCGAACGGAAACCCGTCTTTGGCCGGCTTCCGCCTTCGCCCGGCTTCGGCGCGACGAGTCGGCGTGACGGGTCGGCACGGCAAACGCCCTTAACGCAGAGACGCCGAGGGCGCAGAGGGGGAGGATGCCTGCCAACGGATGAAAAGGAAGTGCGACAGCCACGGCGGACATTTGTTGTCAGAAATGCACGATTCTTCGACATGGCATGGGTGCTGGCGAAGCGGCAATCATCCTTGCATTCTGTGTCTGATGTGGGAAATTCCTACTCATGGAAGTTTTATACATGACAGAAAAAGGGCAAGTGACGGTTCCCAGCTCGGCGCGGGCACGGCGGAAGCTGGGCTACAAGTCCACGCTGGTGTTTTTTGAAAGCGCCAGCGGCGACATGATATTGCGTCCGTCAAAGGCCAGCCCGGAGCTTGATTTGGTGGATCACCTGCGCCGTTTCAAAGGGATAGAAATTCCCGAACGCAAGCACCTGGCCGCGCCGCGCGTATGAACTGGCTGCTGGATACCAATGTGGTTTCCGAACTCACGCGGGAAAACCCGTCGGCGGCAGTGCTGGGCTGGTTGAATGAACGGCGCGGACAGTGTTATCTCTCCACCATCACCCTGGCCGAATTGCGTTATGGTGTGGAACGGCTCGCCAACAGCAGGCGCAAAAAGGAACTCGACCGGGAATTCCAGTTTTTGATGGAAGATTATCAAGGGCGGTTTTTTGATCTGGATGGCAACGTTGCCGCCGAATGGGGGCGCTACGCGGCGGAACTGGAAAAGCACCACGGCAAGGGCTGGCATCAGCAATTCGACTACCGGGACACCATTCTGGCCGCGACCGCACGCGAATATGGTTTAGGCCTGGCCACCCGCAACACCAAGCATTTTCCATTTTGCCCCACGGTGGAAAACCCCTTCGGAACATAAAATTCCCGCCCAACGCTGGTTGAAGGCTAAAGGCTGAAGGGGAGAACATTCAACATTCAACATTCAACTCCGACTTGCGTCGCGAGCAGGCATTTAATCCTGGCTGGGCGGCATGGGCTTATCTGCCGGCTCAACCAGACGGTAACTCGTATTCCGGCCTCCGCCCGCGTCCTGGACCAGCACGCCCCGGTCGAGCAAAATTTTTACATCCCGCAACGCCGTATCACCGGAACATTTGGCGAGTCTGGCATATTTTGACGTGGAGAGCTTTCCTTCAAAACCGTCCAGGAGCCGGTTGATGACCGTGCGCTGTCTTTCATTTACCGGCGACTGGTTGTTGATTCGTTCCCAAATTTTTGCTTTTCGCAGAACGCCAGCCAGACCCTCTTCCGCTCCCGCAACGGCACGTCCCAAGCAGCCCAAGAACCATTCCAGCCAGGAAGTAATATCCATTCCGCCCTTCTGGCTTTGCTCCAGGTTCAAGTAATACTGTTTTTTTTCAGCTTCAATCTGCGTGGACATGCTGTAAAATCGTTCAGTCGTGCCTTCAGCCCGCGCCAGCGCCATGTCGGCTATTGCCCGGCTTATGCGACCGTTGCCATCCTCAAACGGATGGATGGTCACGAACCAGAAATGGGCAATACCGGCCTTGAGCACCGGGTCAATTCCATTCGCCGCTTCAAACCAATCAAGGAAGACCGAAACTTCATGTTGAAGCCGATCAGCCGCCGGCGCTTCAAAATGAACCCGTTCGCGAGCAACTGGACCGGACACAACCTGCATGGGGCCGATTTCAGCCGGACGCCAAGCACCGACTGTGATTCGCCGCATACCGCTTCGTCCCGTCGGAAACAACGAGGCGTGCCAGCCAAATAATCGTTCAGCCGTCAACGGCTCGGCGTATTTTTGGGTGGCGTCCAGCATCATCTCAACCACGCCTTCAATGTCACGACTGGACTGCACGTTGCCTCCAAAATCAAGACCCAGCCGCCGCGCAATCGAAGATCGCACCTGCTCGGCATCCAGCAGCGCGCCCTCGATGGCGCTCGACTTGATTACATCGGCAGTCAGCGTGGTCAGACTGGCTTCCGCGCGAAGTCGAAAGCCAAGACCTTCCATCCGTCCAAGCAAACGCCCTTGCCGATGCCGGACATCCGCCAGCAACGGCAACAACTTGGCATCATTCCATCTTAAATTCGGCCAGTCTGGACTTTCGTGAATGTAGGTCATGGTTTTATTCTCCGCTCAATCTGCGGTGATTGCAAGAAATATTCGCCGCATCATATGCGGTGAATAATATATTTATTCGCCGCAATATTTACTATCGAGCGTTTTTCATATAACTTTTCGGCTCAATCCCTCCAGTGCCTCAAAGAAAATGAGATCGGGAATGAGGGAACATTCAACTCCGATAAATCGCGAGTGAACATTCAACATTTCGGATTTGAAAATCAGAGCCTCCTTCCGCCTTCGTTTACTTCGGCGTGACAAGACGACGCGACGAGCATCAGCTTACGCCTCGTTACCTCGGCACCTGCACCCGGCTCCTACAGTTTTTCACACAGGCTCTGAATGCCGGATCACTGGAACATTCGGCAAGTCCGGCAAAGTCAGAGCCGACTGACGTCGGCTGCTACGAGGATTTTAAGGGAATCGGGCGTTGGATGGGCAGCCAGGGCCACGGCTTGGGCGGTTTGTTCAAGAGGGAAAAAATGGGAGATCAATTGCCGCACGTCGAGCCGGCGCGAGAAGACGAGGCGCGCGACTTCGCGCTGGAGGGTGAAATCGGAGGAATAGCTGCCGAGCAAATCTTTTTCGTCCACGCAGACGGAGGCCAAATCAAGGCTAAAGGCTAAAGGCTGAAGGCTGAAGTGGGAACAGGAACGATTTTGAACTGCGGACCGCGGACTGCGGACTGCGGACTGCGCAATGCGTTTGGTGTGGGCGAAGAGCATGAGTTGTCCGCCGCCGCGCAGGAGTTGCAGGGCTTGTTGCACAACGGCGTCGGAGGGGACGGCGATGACGGCGGCGTCTCGCGCGTCCTGTAAACTATTGAAATGAAGAACCTTCGACTTGCTCTACTTGTTGTGGTAACTGCGGGAGCGGTTGTCGCTTTTTCCAACTCGACCGGCGACCGGATCATTGCCGAGATCAAAGGGCTTAAAGATCCGAGGGAAGCCTTGATGGGTAAACCCGGCGTCAAGCCCACCAAGGAAGATATCCAAGCGGTTACGGCTTGGGCCAAGAAGCGGGACGGCCTGATTCTCGATCTTTATGCCGCAGCTCCGAATGACCCGGTGACCGCGACCTATATGGAGCAGCGCTGGAGCGACGGCATGCCGATGGAGCATTTCGACGATATTTATGCTGCGGAGCAAGGCGGCAAGGCGCCCGACATCAAGGCGATCATCAAGCCGATCCTCGCCGATATCGACAGCGTAGTTGCCAAGAACCCCCCACCGGCAATTAAGGAAGCAGGCCTTTTTGAAAAAGCGGAAATGTCGATGATGAGCGACAGCGCCACCGATCCGATGCCTCAAGTCAACGCCTTCGCGGCGGACTTTCCAAAGTCCAAGAGGCTTCCCGATCTGCTATTTACGGCGGCCGTTCAAGGAAACGTGACTTCGGACGAGAAGACAGCCGCATTGCGAAAAATCGCCAAGGATTATCCCGACTTCAACCAAATACAAGCGGTCCAGGGCCAGCTGAAGCAGCAGGACGCGATCAACAAGCCGTTTGATCTCAAGTTTACGGATGCGGTCAGCGGCAAGCCGGTGGATATCGCAGGCTTGAAAGGAAAAGTGGTTCTCGTCGATTTCTGGGCGACCTGGTGCGGACCCTGCGTCGCGGAGATGCCAATTGTAAAGGACGCTTACCAAAAATATCACGACAAGGGCCTGGAGATCATTGGCGTTAGTCTTGACAATCCGGAAGCGCAGGGCGGACTTACAAGCTTAAAGGCTTTTGTCAAGGATCACAGTATTCCTTGGAACCAGTACTACCAAGGAAACGGCTGGGAGAGCAAGTTCAGCTCGGCCTGGGGAATCCAAAGCATCCCGACCATGTTCGTGGTGGACAAGGATGGCAAGTCCAAGGATCCATCGAGCCGCGCCACGATGATTTCGACGCTAAGTTGAAGGATTTGCTAGGGCTGAAGTAAAGCGAGAAAACTAGTACGAGCCCCAGGCGTGAGCCTCTCTGCCTATTTGGAGAATTTGGACGAAGGCCTGCGCAGAGAGTAGTGTCACAAGGAGCATGGCGGCACCCTTGTTGACGCTGAGTGCGCAGGCGGTTAGTTCATAGCAGGATATCAGCAATGCGAGGATGCGACCTCATTGACCTGCTTACGCGCGGAGCCCGTGTTTGGTGTGAACGGTGAACTGTGAGCTGGGTACTCGGAAAGGTGCCAGTCTGCTTGAGACGTTCACCGTTTAGCGTTCACCGTTCACCGTTCACAGTTCACCGTTTACTCCCACAACCCAGTCCACCGCTTCCTTCAGCGAGCGAAAAACCTGCTCCGGCTGGTGGGTCCAGTCGCCCCAGGTTCCTGGCGCGGTAACGCCGGACAGTACCAGAATCGTACGGCAGCCGGCGCGGGCGCCGGCTTCGATGTCGCTCCACTTGTCCCCGATAAAAAACGCCCCCTCCAAGTCCAGCCCAAACTCATCGCGGGCCGCAAGCAGCATGCCCGGTGAGGGTTTACGCCAGGGGTGGTTTTCGCTGTCCAGGGCCGTGCAGTGGTAGAACTTCCGGATCGAAAATCCTCGCTCCCGCAACGGCTTTTGAATCGCTTCCGTGATCTTCTCCAGCTCCTCCAAACTTGTGATGCCGCGGGCAACGCCCTGTTGGTTGGAGATCACGAAGATTTCAAAGCCGTGCTCATGAAGCTTGGCCAGGGCGTCCACCGTCCATGGGAACAGGGTTAGCTGTTCCACTCGGGCGGTGTAGGGGCTGACGTCCGCGTTCAGGACGCCGTCACGGTCGATGAAGATTGGTTTACGATTTCCCATGAGGATGGATGGAAGCTTTTGATGCGCCATGAACCCCATAGCGCGCCTAAGATAATACACACGCCGCCGATGTTCAGTGTGAGTGGCAGGCCCCCAACCGGCGTGTGGACAAGAGAGCCAAGAACGAGGAGCGTGTGCGGCCTCTTCGAATATTCGGCGAACCACCCAAACAGCAGCGTCCCAAACGGGCCGAGGCCGCCAATGGCCCATTGATGCATGGAGAGCACGCGGCCGCGCAAACGGTCCGGAGAAAGCAACTGAAAGAGGGTGTTCGTGGTGTTGAATTGCACCATGACCGCGGCGCCAATGATCGCCAGCAGCGGAAAAACAAGCCAGGGGGACCTGATAAATCCGAGGCAAAAAATGCCGAAGCCCAGCACGAACATCCCGGTCCTTACCAGAATGCTCTTGTAGGGGCGATCGGCGAGGGTGATCATCATGAGAAGGCCGGAAATCGCCCCCACTCCCACAACGGTGAGTGCCACCCCGTATCCGATTTCACGCATGTGCATGATTTCCGTGGTGAACGCGGGCATCACCGCCATGTAGAACATGCCGCAGGCGGACGCAATGAGCTCCATCAGGAATAGCGTCCTGAATCTCGCGTCCCGCCAAGTGTAGATCATTCCCTCCATGATTAAGTCACCGACGGGCTGCGGCTTGCGCTCCCGCGGCTTCAGGTCGGATTTGATGGCGAGAACTGCGAAGATCAGCGCGATGTAGCTGATCCCATTCAGCAAATAGCAAATGCCCGCGCCCACGTTATAGTCGAACATCCGGTCGAAAATGAACAGCATGAATGCCGCGATTGCGGGACCGATGAACCTTGCGACGTTGAACGTCATCGCATTCAGGGGAACGGCCTGCCCCAGGTCCTCCGGGGGGACCACCCGGCTGACCACGGACTGCCGGGCTGGGTTTTCGAACGCGCCAACGACCCCAAAGAGAAGTGCGACCGCAACGAGTTCCCAATACTTCTCCACTCTCAGAATGCATAGGAGCGAAAGCACCAGGGCACCCAATGCAAAGAGAACTTGTGCGATATTCAGCACAAGTTTCTTATCGAAGGTGTCGGCGAGCGTCCCCCAAATGGGCCGAGAACGGCAACCGGGGCCGAACCGCAAAACGCGATGATGGACAGCAGAAACGTGTTGCCCGTCATCTCCTGCACAAGCCATCGTTCGCCGCTGTTTTGAATCCAGCTTCCGACGAATGAGAGGAACGCTCCGTACCAGAGGAGCCGGAAGTCGCGATGCCTAAATGCGCGCATCACGTTCTCCCGAATCGCCAACATCCTTCTCAGTATGTCCTGCATCGGAAGCTTCGGGCCGATTCGTGCGTCTTTACCAACGGGTACCGCAAGTAAGTAATATATGAGAGCAGGGGGGAGTGTTGTGAGGGTCTATTGGCTGAAACTAAGAAACTCAAGAATTCTCCAAGTTATCTCAAGCTCAGCGCCCTCCGGGGCTGAACGGCATCTCTGCTCCCTATCCCGGCATTTAACGGACCGCGGCCACACGGTAGAAGTGGTCTGCCCGGCGGGAGGCTGGCTGCCCCAAGAGCTTCGGGATAAGGGCCTCCAAGTTCGAGAAATGGAGATGCATGGCGCAGGCTGGTTCCGAACCGCGGGCTACATGATGAACCGGGTGAAAGAGGGCGGAATCGATCTCATTCACTCCCATCTGACGCGAGCCACCTACTTCGCGCACGTTTCCAGTCTCTTTCGAGGGGTCCCGGCGGTCTCCACCGTCCATATCGCCAACCACGACCAAATCTATAAGCGAATTGCCCGCCGCAACAACCGATTGATCGCGGTCAGCAACTTCGTGCGAGGCATGCTCCATGGCCGAGACGTGCCGGACCGCTTTATCGACACGGTTTACAACGGCACCGAGTTCACGGAGTTTGAGTCTTTCAACCCCAGCGGAGTCAAGGCCGAGCTCGGAATCCCTGCGGACCGCAAGCTTGTCGGCCTGGTGGGTCGCGTTTGCCACGACAAGGGCCATCCCATCATGATTGAGGCGATGCAGGACGTGCTCAAGGAAGCACCCCAACACGCACTTGGTTTTTGTGGGAAGAATCGATGCCGAGTTTAAGCCGGAGATGGATTCGGCGGTCAAATCCAGTGGCATTTCCAACAACTTGACTCTGACCGGCAACCGAACCGACGTTCACCGAATGCTGGACTCCTTCGAACTCACCGTGATGCCTTCGAGGAAAGAAACTTTCGGCGTGGCCGCCATCGAAGCCATGGCCCGGCGTAAGCCGGTCGTCGCCTCCCGGATCGGAGGCCTGCCCGAAGTGGTCCGCCACGGCCAAACCGGACTGCTCGTGGATTTATGTCCCGACGAAGTGAGCGAGGCGGTGAGCTATTTGCTCTCCAACGATTCCGAGCGAGAGCAGATGGGCACACTGGGAAGGATTCTGGTGGAGGAGAAGTTCACCGCGAAGGCGATGGTAGACCGCTTGGAGCGGATCTATTTAAAGGCGGTTAACTAGGGGCTCCGAAAGCGAGTGTTTGATGTTCGGCCCCCCACACCGGCCCGAACATGCTGAACCTTGCCATGTTCTGCCTCGGAAGCGGCGCTCGTGCCGGAACTCTGCTGATCGTTCGGCCGGAGCCTCGTTCATAGGGGACTGCGCATCATTCGGCATTATAATCTGCCTCTTCATCCACGTCCCATTCCGCCCCCTCAAACTTTACGTGGACCACATCCTTAGCGCCCCTAATCAAATCCCTCGCACCCTGGTCGCCCTCTAACTCCATCAGTCGCGGAAACAGGTCCCGCGAAAACGCAGCGGGAACGCCAAGAACCCCCGCATAGGAGGAAGCGGCCATCCGATGGCCGTCCAAAACACGATCAGCCAAAGACCGAAGATGTTCCCCGGTGATGAGCGGCTGATCGCACAACATAATCACGACCGCCTCTACAGTGTGCGGCAGTGCGGTGACGCCGCACTTTACCCGAACCCCCCATCCCCTCAGCCCAGCTTTTGTTCAAAACGGAGCTCGTCCCTGCATCCAGTGCCGATTGCACCAGATCCGCATGCGCGCCGAGCACGACCACTACCTCGTCCGCTCCGCTGGCGACGGCTGCGTCCACCGCGTGGCCGACCAGGGTTTGGCCCTGATATCGCAAGAGTTGTTTCGGCCTTCCCAATCGGGAGGAGGATCCGGCGGCGAGAACGACCACGCCAAATGGCGCCATCAGGACGCCTGCCGTTTGTTGAGGCTGGCGCCTTGTTTCCCTTTCAGGAGGGCCTGGATCTCGGCCATGATCGCCAGCGCGATTTCATGAGGCCCTTCGGCGCCGATATCCAGGCCGACCGGGGAGTGCAGCCGCTCGTCAGGGGTGAGGCTCAGTTCGGCGAGCATTCGTTGAGTTCTTTTTGCCGGGCCGAGGACGCCGATGTATGCTGCGCGGGAGCCCAACAGGAAGCCAAGAACGGCCCGGTCGTTCAAATAATGGTGAGACATCACCACCGCCGCGTCGCTCTCGCCAACGGTTACTGCCTCAGCTAATTTGTCCACTGGCGTTAGCATCGCAGCCGTGTTCTCGGGAAACCGGTCTGCCTTTGCGTAGGCTTCGCGGTGATCGACCACCGCGACTTTCCAGCCCAAAGAATGGGCAAGAAATGCCAAGGGGGGAGCATCATGGCCTGCGCCGAAAATCAGCAGCCGCCGGGGTGCAACGTGGGACTCCAAGTAATACCGAACTCCTTCGATCTCCCTGACCGTTTGGCCGCGAATGCCGAGCATTTCCTTGGCCGCAGCCTCTAAGTCACCGGGAATATCAGAAAGGGAGCCGGATGTGACAAACCATCGCCGGCCAACTCCCGCGCTCTCGTCAAGCGAAGTTGCCACCACAACCGGTTCGCTGTCTTCCAAGGAACGGGCAAGTTCCGTCAACACCGGAGATTTCGGCGTCACCCGCTCGACAAGAACCTCGACCACCCCGTTGCAGCCGAGACCAAAACCCCACACGATGTCGTCGTCCGCAGTGGCGTCGTACGTCACGATCTTTGGCCCTTCGGAGGAAAGGTCCCAGCCGGTAGAAATCAAATCGGCTTCCAGGCAGCCGCCGCTGATCGAGCCCGCCAACCTTCCCTCGTCCGACAAAAGCATGCGCGCCCCCGCCTTCCGGTAGGTCGAGCCACTGGTGTGAACAACCGTTGCCAACACCGCGTGAGCGTCAGCCGGCAGCTGCCGCCAGGCCCGTATCAGGTCCCAGGTTTCTCTCACAAAATCTTGTCTAAGGTGATCGGTAGGTCCCGAACCCGCTTTCCAGTTGCGTGGTAGACCGCATTTCCGATCGCCGCCGCCACTCCGGTGATGCCTATTTCGCCTGCGCCCTTTGCGCCTACCGGGCTCGCGAGCCGATCATCTCCTTCAACCATGATTATATCAATGTCCGGAACATCGCGGTTCACCGGCACGTGGTATTCGGCAAGGTTGGTGTTCAGGTACCGGCCATACTTGGCGTCTGCCACCGTCTCCTCAAGAAGCCCCATCCCGATCCCAAAGATAACCCCTCCTTGGAGTTGGCTGCGCAGGGTCTTTTCGTTTAATATTCGTCCCACCGCAAACGCGCCCACCCAGCGGGCCACCCTGATCATGCAGGTGTCGGGATCGATATGGACTTCGCAGAACTGGGCCCCAAACGAGTGGTAGGACAAGCCCTTGCCGGATGGATCTTTGGGCCTGCCCTGCGTCCTCACTTCCTGAACCGCCGACCTTTGGCCGGAAGAAGCTAGGATGGACTCATAAGTCACCTTCTTCGTGGGCGCGCTCTTAAGGGAGACGACGCCGTCGGTGACGACCAGATCGTCCACCGAAACCCCATGCAGGGGCGAGTTGGTATCCGCAGTCGCCATGTTCAGAAGGGCGGCTTTCAGCGCTTGGGCCGCTTCCATCACTGCCGAACCCGCGCTTGCCGCAGATGTTGAGCCTCCCGAGCCGGGAGCGGGCGGAAGGGTGCTGTCCCCTATCTGAACCCGAACCTTGTTCACCGGCACGCCAACGCCATCGGCGCCGATTTGAGTGAGGATCGTGTAAGTGCCCGTCCCCAAATCTTGGGTGCCGCACTGGAAAAGCACGCTGCCATCGGCGTTCATCGTCGCTCGGGCGGAAGCGGGCTGCACGCTGGCCGGATAAGTTGCGGTCGCCATGCCGTAGCCTACGAGCAGGTCTCCCTTTCTCATTGACCTGGGTTCCGGTTTCCGTGAAGACCAGCCAAACTTCTCCGCACCTTGGCGATAGCACTCCTTGAGGTTCTTGGATGAAAAGTCTTTCCCGATGCTTTCGTCGGTTTCCGCATAGTTTCTAAGCCGTAGCTCCAACGGGTCGACCTTGGACAAATAAGCCAACTCGTCCATCGCCGTTTCAATCCCAAACGATCCGCTCGATTCGCCGGGGGCGCGCATGAAGGTCCCGTTTGGCAGGTCGACCTTAACCAGCCGGTGCCGGATGTGTACGTTCGCGCAGGAGTAAAGCATGACCGGAACCGAACCGGTCGGCTCGACGAAATCGTCGGTCTGCGACGTGTCGTTGATCATGTCCCCCTCAAGCGCCAACAACTTGCCGTCCGCGCCCGCTCCGAGCTTCATGGCTTGGCGTGTTGCCGGGCGATGCCCGTTCGAAGTGAACATCTGCTTGCGGCTGAGCGTGATTTTAACCGGACGCCCCACCACCTTCGAAGCCACCGCGCTGAGCGCGGCATGAGGCCAGGAAAGGCCCTTGCACCCGAACCCTCCGCCAACGAAGGGGTCGATGATGTGAACCTGATTTGGCTTGAGCCCAAAACACGAGGCGATCGCACTGGCGCTTCCGCTAACACCTTGGGTCGCGTCGTAAGCGGTCACATGATCTTCCGCGTCCCACATCGAAATCGTTGCGTGGGGCTCCATCGGGTTGTGGTGCTCGTTCGGAGTTCGGTAGATCTGGTCGACCTTCAGACTTGTCGAAGGATATGCCGAGTCAAAATCCCCTCGCTTGGCCTCCGGCATTCGGCCTCCCTGGGAGGTGTAAGCCTGGTCGAGCATCGTGTCCATCACCACGTTTGGCTGCGAGGCGTCATACGCGACTTTGACCAACGAAGCGCCGTATTCCGCTTGCTCAAAAGTCTCCGCGACCACGATCGCAACGTTCTGGCCGCTGTGATCGATATCCCAACTGAGATAGGGGTGGGTGATTCCGGAGGGCCGGCCCTTGGGCGAGTTCACTTTGGGCATGTTTTGGTCGGTAATCACTGCGATCACTCCGGGGGCCTTCAGGGCGTCTGCGGAGTCGATGCCCGTGACTTTGCCTTTGGCAATCGTTGACTGAAGCAACACGCCGTAAGCCATGTTGGGAACGGAAAACTCACCTGCGTATTTTGCGCCACCGGTGACTTTGAGGCGGCCATCCACCCGATCCAGGGGCTTACCGGTGACCGTGTCCAGTTTTGAAAAATCCGCCATTTAAGCCGTTACCTCCCTGAATGCCTTCACAATCGTGCGCTTGGCCAGTTCAACCTTGAAAGCGCTGTATCCGTGGCCTTTTGTGCCTGGGAGCGAGGCCTCCGCCACCTCCTTGAATGTGTCTTCGTTCGCGGGCTGACCTTTAAACTCTCGTTCCGTCCCAAAAAACCGAACGGGTTTCGCCGAAACCCCGCCCATCGCGAGCCGCATCTCCTCGATCTTGCCCCCGGCGTGCCTGATCCCGGCAGCCACGGAGACCAAGGCAAAGGCGTAAGAGCTTCGATCTCGAACCTTGATGTAAACCGTTTTCAGCGGCACGGGTTTGGGAAGTTCCACGCCGAGGATCAATTCGCCGGGCTTTAGGGTGTTTTCGATCTGGGCGTGTTCATCGGCAGCAGGTGGAAATTCTCCATGGTGATCTCACGTGAACCGTCCGGTCCTTGAACGTGAACCTTGGCGTCCAGCAGAGCCAGTGCAACCGCCATATCGCTGGGGTACACCGCGATGCATTGGTCGCCCTGATCAAAAATCGCGTGGATCCGGTTGAATCCTCCGATTGCGGGCAGCCGGAACCGGGCTGACGCTTATTGCAAGGGAAGGCGGTGTCGTAAAAGTAGTAGCAGCGGGTTCTCTGGAGCAGGTTGCCCCCCGTAGTCGCCATGTTGCGAAGCTGAGGGCTTGCACCGGCGAGAATGGCGTCGCTGAGGATCTTATAGTCCCGCTTAACCCGGTCATTGGCCGCGCAATCGCTGTTGCGCACCATCGCGCCGATCATGAGCCCGCCGTCTTTCGTGGCCTCTATCTTCGCGAGGGGCAGGTGGGTGATGTCCACCAAACGTGCGGGCGATTCTACGCCGTACTTCATCAGATCGACGAGGTTGGAGCCGCCCGCCAAGAACTTGCTCGTTGGATCGGCGACGTGGATTTGAATCGCTTCGGCGACGCTGCCGGCTCGGATGTATTCGAAAGGCTTCATCTAAGCTTCGTCCTCCTGAGATTCCAAACCGGCCCCGCGCGACCGGGCCACTTCTTTCACCGCGGCCACGATGCCCGGATAAGCGCCGCAGCGGCATAAATTGCCGCTCATCCATTCCCGTATTTCGTCGTCGCTGCCAGTATGGCCCTCTTGGATACACGCAACTGCCGACATGATCTGTCCCGAAGTGCAATAGCCGCATTGGTAGCCATCGTGCCTGATAAACGCTTCCTGAACCGGGTGCAGATCGTTCCCGTGAGCCAGGCCCTCTACCGTGGTGATGTGCGCCCCCTCCGCCTGCAGGGCGAGCACCAGGCAAGAGTTGACGCGCTTGCCGTTCATGTGAACAGTGCAGGCGCCGCATTGGCCGTGGTCGCAGCCCTTCTTGGTGCCGGTCATTCCCAGCCGCTCTCTTAGAGCATCGAGCAGCGTGGTCCTTGTGTCGATTTCTACTCTATGGGATTGCCCGTTCACTTGCAACGTGACCGCACGCCCACCGGCCTGAGTCGCTTTGCCGAAGCTTTCGGGGGCGGGTTCCGCTCGTGCGATGGAAGGGAGAATCGCCAACGCCAGGGAAGCTGCCACCGCGGTGGCCAGGAACTGCCTTCGTGAAAGTTGCTTTTTGCCCAAAGAATCCAAAGCCGATTGCAAAGCGGTCGTAGTCGGGTGCTGGCCCGTCGCCGCAATGTGCTTCCATCGAACCACTCCCTGGGAATCCAGCACGAAAACCGCCTGCCCGCCGAGAACTCCAAATGCGCGGGAAGCTGCGCCGTCTTCCGCCGAGTCATGGAGGACCGGAAACTGGACGCTTCCGCCCTCGGTATCCATTTGGCAAACCGCGCCGTCGCACGAGATGTTCAGAAGGTTCACGTTCTCCAGCAGCGAGGCATAGTGCCTTACCTGCTGGGGCCACGAAGGATCCCAATCCGCTGAAAAAGCAAGGACAACGGGCTGGCCCTTAAATTCGGAAAGTGACACGTGGCGGCCATCGGTTAAGGTCAACCCGATATCGGGTGCGGGTTCGCCAACCGCAATTCCGCTCTCTTGATAAACCAAATTCTTGCTCCCCGAGCGCGTCTGGTTGAACGCCTCAATTGGGTTTTACTCCATTTGCGGAAAAACCTCACCAACCGGTAAGAACGCCATCCAATCAATGCATAATTCGGCAATAGGAGGAAAACCATGCAGGTACTTCCAACCGTTCTAATCTCCGCTCTCGGCGCCGTTCTGATCTCGCCCGCATTCCATTCCCAGCAGGCCTCAGGGCCACTGGTCCCCGATCTTCCCCCGACCTTGACCGCCGCCAATTGGACGCCGGATTTCCTCCCCTACAGGATAACCGTCGCCGGGGCTTCTTCCAGCTACATGGGGATGGACCTTCAAACCCTCATGATGATGAGCATGGGTGGAGGGGCGCAAATCGCACCGAGGTTCATGGCCGACGCGAGTTCCAGATGGACGCGGGGAGACAAGGAAACTATTAACGGTCAAACCTATCTGGTGACCTACAAACCGGAGTTGCCAAGTTTCCTTCTAACGATGTCCAAGCCTTCGCTTTCGGGCGGTAGCGTTCTTCTGGAACTGGACCTCATCAGGACCGACTCCGTTATCGAGATTCAGCCGACGGTAGGGCTGACAAAAGATGTGTTTCTCACCGATGCAAAGGAGGCGGGGGTGACGTTTGCCGATAACCCGACACCCGCGATGATGGCCGCCGCGAGCACCAGCAGCGACAAAGCGAGAACGCTTTCGAACATCAAGCAAGTCGACCTCGCAACGATCATGTATGAGAACGACTATGACGATCTGATGCCGCTGGCTCAGTCAACCGCCCAAGTACAGAACGAGATCCGACCGTACCTCAAGAGCGAAGAGTCCTGGAAAACGCTGAACCCAAACGGGGGGCGATTCTTATTCAATACGAACCTCAGTTCGGTCAATGAATCGGCGATTGCAGAGCCCGCAAGAACACCCCTGTTTTTTGAGCAGAATGCATGGCCGGATGGGAAAAGAGCGGTTGCTTATGTCGATGGGCACGCCAAGATGGAAGACGAAGCAACGTGGCAGTCCCTCCAGCCGCTTCTACACACGAAATTTCCAAAGGGCCAACCGCGGGCTCCAACCAAGGGGAAGGGCAGGGGCAAATAATCTTTATCCCCTCCCGACCCGTATACTAAGTTGCAATGGCATGGAAACTCTTTTACGACGGGGGATGCAACCTGTGTCACACCAGCAAACTCCGGGTTGAGAAGTGGTCTGAAAAGGCGGGTAAGCCTATGGATGTGGACATTCTCCAGAGCGACGAGGCCATTGCCAAAGGCTATCCTATGGACGCGATGGTCCTGGAAGCGGATGGCGAAGTTTATTACGGCGCGGATGCCTGGCTAAAAATCATGGAAGTTTCTCCTTGGTACCTGCGCTGGATCGCGTGGACACGCCACGTGCCGCCCTTGGCATGGGTGGCCAAAAAGTGTTACGGCATCGTGGCTCGGTATCGCTACAAATGGTTTGGAACGCGCGCCTGCCAAATTCCAACAAACCGTCCCTCGCATTAGCCGGAGGCGGGATTTGGAACATTCTCAACGGACGCGGTGTCGCCGTCATGGCTGACCACCCAGAATTCGATGGGCCTTCCTGCCGTGTCGATTCGGCCGATCAGGAACTGCTGTTGGCTGATGTCGGAAAGGTTTTTGCCTGCGACTTCCGGATTCCAGTAAACGCGCAGCGGACTTCGCCGATGTTCGCCCATGTCAAACCTTTCGTAGTCGCCCGCATAAAACAACAACCTCCCCTCCGGATTGGCGCGGGCGACCGCCTCCGTGAACTCGGCTAAAGTGGGCACTCGGTGAGTTTGGAGGATATCTTCACCCAGAATCACCTTGCCGCGGGTGACGAGTAAAAGCCTTCGCTCGTAGCTTGCGCGGCGATTCAACCCCTGGTAGGGGTGAAGAGGGATCAAAAGAATAGCCAGGGCCAAGGGCACACCCCATAAATGTGCCTTCAAGCTGAGCTTGCCCACCTCATTTTGCGTTCCGCCCTCCTTTCTTGCTGCGGCGTACCAGATGAAAAACTCAAAGGCAGCGGAGAAGAAGGCCATTACCGTGAGAATGAGAATTGTGTCCAATAGTGGGTCCGGGTTTAGCCTGGTGCCCGTAATCGACCCGTGGAGGAACGGGGCATAGAACTCGGAGACGCAGCAAAACGCGGCCAGCGCGTTCGCCACGAACGAGAGAAGCAAGCTTTTGTGCCACCGAAGCTGCAGCCCCTTCCCGATGTACCAAGCTTCGAAAAGAACGGTGGCGGCGACGTAGACCGCCCAAATCTTAAAGTCGAAGGCTTCGAGCGCGAGTCCCATCGCGCCGTCCGCGTTGGCAATCGCGGCCAAGGCGAGGAGAAGAAGGACCAGGGGAAGTCGTCGCATCAGGTTTGAAGCGAAGGTCAGAGAGCCCCCTCACGTGGCAATCGCAAAAACTGGAGGCGCCGAGCGGATTCGAACCGCTGAATGAGGGTTTTGCAGACCCTTCCCTTAGCCACTTGGGTACGGCGCCCTTGGACGGTGGATTTTACCTTGCAGCGGGCCAATGGGTTTTGAGGAGCCATTCGCTATTGCAACCTCGGCCCGTTGGGTGCAGAGGTTCTGTGGTTGATCGCACGTCCGCAACTTTACGAGCGCTTTGCCGACCGGCATCATAGACCTATTGATCAAGGGAAAGCCGGCCTGAATTGGCAGGGCCGCTAAGGGGGCCGGCAAAAGGCGTAAACCACCTAGGGGCCAACGGGCCAAGTTGACATTGCGAAGGGCGGAGTGCCCCCTGCAGGCGGAACACGGAGCCCTGGTCGGGGTGCCAGTTTATTAGAGCCCTGTAGGGACGGATTTATGGTGCGCGTTAAGATATTTCCATGCCACAGTGCCCTTCGCTATGTCAACTCGGCCCTTTGGGCCTGGAGAGTCTCCTTACGTCGATTGCTGGTCCCGCCTAACTCTTAAAACTACCGTTCTGGCCGTTGGGCTTTGGCCCGTCCATATCCTTCATGGTTTTGCCGAGCCAATGGATTGCCTTGCCCCAATCCAAGGGAATGAACAGGTCGCCGACGCCGGTGGTCTTGTCGAAATAGCACGAGCCCGCAACTCCGGTCTTGTCGTCGCCGAAGATGGAGTTCAGATCTGCCTTGGCATCTGGGCCGCTGTTTAGTGTGGCAAGAATCCGGTAGACCGACACCATAAGCACCGCTTGAGAGTTGGAACCCAGCATGTGCTCCATATTCACGAACGGACCGTCGTCAGCGAGGCTTGCTCCGCCTTGGGCCAGCGCGGTCACCTTCTGAGTGAGATCGTCCGCGGTGGACATGTAGACAGTGTCCTTGAGAAGGATCAGGTCGGCATGGTCGGGGACAGAATTGTCGGCTGTGCGTTTGCCGGCATGTTCATGCCGGCTGGCGGGACGTTCACCGCCGGTGGGACGGTTGCCCCCGCCGGTGGCACATCTACGTGGGGGCCGGAAAGCGCCTTGGCTCCGGGATCCACGCCTGGCGTTCCCGGGCCGTTGGATAAGCTGCTCTGAACTTGAACACCTCCGCCGCTGACGGTCGTCGTGGTGTTTGTACCGTTCGGACCCGTTGTGGTGGTGGTGGTAGAACCAGGAACGGCAACCGCGGTTTGTCCCGGCTGTACGCTCGGCTGTTTTGGCTGGGAAAGGCGCCAGATGGTCGCGTCTCCCACCTTGGTTTCGGTTACCGTCACATTGCCCCAGGTGGCTTCATGAGTCTGAATGGAAGCCCTGATTTTCTGCGCCAAGTCCACTGGCGTGCCGCCGTTCTGGGAGTCCAAATAGGCGAGGAACTCCGGAGTTTTGGAGGTTCCTGTCGAAGGATAAACCGCCAACTCAAAATCGCCTTTGAGACCGGGCAGAAGGTCGTCGAGAACGAGACCCGTCTGGTCTTTCATCTGCTTGAGTCCCTTGTCCAAATCTGCCTTGTTGACCGTCTGGCCGCTGAGCTGGTCGAACCAGCTGGAAGCGTCCGAATAGCCGAGCACGCCGTAGGCTCCGGCAGGCAAATTCTTAAGCGCGGCCTGATGGAAGGCCGGAACCGTGCTCAGATCGACTTTTCCTTGCGGGTATCGGCAGGCGACGGCCAAACCGTCGTCCCTGACCGCAAATCCAACAGAGCCCCAAGCGTCGGAGAGCGCCTTCTGGCCGGCTAACGCATACAGATCGGGGCTGATGAAAACCATCAGGTTGGAGTCGGAAGGAAGGGCGGCCCGAGCCGTTTTATACTCGTTCAGGGTTGCCACGGATGGCAACAGACCTTTGGAAACCTTGACGATTTGAGCAAAACGAGGTTCGTTGGATGCGATCACAAGATAGTTGCCGACGATTCCACCAAAGGCCGAACCGGCTTGAATCGTGTAAACGCCGTCCGGCGAAACATTGGGGCAATCTTTCTTAAGCGCCGCTTCAACCTTGCCCGGGTCGCTCACCGCGAGGTACATGGCCTCATCCGTATTGCTGGGCTGCTTCTTGTTGTCCCAAACGGCCATGGCCGCATTCTTGGAGACGTAGGGCTCGACGTCTTTTGCCAACGGGTTGTTTGCGATGCCGTGGCTGATTTGGGAGGCCATCATGTCCGGGATCCCTTCATCGTTCAGCGCCTTGTTGATCTTTGCGAAGGCGAGAACTTGGCGCTCCGACGGCGTGCCGTCAAAAGTAGCAACCACCGTGGCATCCGCAGGGATATATTGGATGGCGGCTTCGCCGGCCCGGTTATTGAGAAATCGATAGGCCGCATAGGCGAGGACACCCAAGGCGGCGATGCCGATGAGGGCAGCGCCCAGGCGGAATCCGCCTGCGCGGGTCGTTCTGTTGCGGGGTTTAAGGTTCATTTGTTCTTGCATGGCTGCTCTTCCTAACATATTAACAGAGATTGGCCTTTCCATTACCCAAAGTCCTACTGGGAGTGAGATGAGAACGGTGAACTGGCTGGCGGGAAACACCTATCTTTGCCCGTTTCCTCTCCGTTCACCGTTCACGCGCTTCGCTCTAAACAAGTAGGCCAAGTTGCTCCCAAATCCCTGGAAGTGGTGTATTTGTCGACTGTCGTTTACCGTTCACCGTTCACCGTTCACCGTTCACGCACCAACTCAGGTAAAAGCATTCTGATGCGTCGTCGGCTGCTTCGTGTGTTTGGGTCCCAGCAGTTTGGGTTGGTTCTTGTGATTCTGCTCGTGGGGATGATCCTCACGGGGAAGGCGGGAACCCACATGGACAATCAGACCGGCCACGTGGTTAACAACTTCCTGAATCTGGACATTTTGATCCAGGTCTTCACGAAGACAAGCTTCTTCGCGGTGATGGCGGTCGGCATGGCCGCGGTGATTATTTCGGGCGGGATCGATCTCTCGGTCGGTTCAATCTATGCCCTGTGCGCCACCACCATGGCGATGCTGTTGAGGTCCTGGCACATGGAAGGGATGACCGCCATTGCGGTGGGGGTTTTGCTTTCTTGCGGCATCGGTCTCATTAGCGGCTTTTTAAACGGGCTCATGGTGTGTTCCCTCAAAGTGCACCCGTTCATCATCACGCTCGGCACGATGTGGATCTACCGAGGGATCTCTTTCGTGACAAGCAAAGCGGAAAGCGTTCAGATTCCGGATTCCTTGACGCACTTGGTAAAGGCCAATCTCGGTCTTGGCAAGCAGCTTTATCCGGTTCCGCTCCTAGTGATGATCGTGGTGACTGCCCTGGGTGCGCTCTACTTGTCCAAAACCGTCGCCGGGAGGCGCATTTTCGCGACGGGTGGCAACGTGATGGCGAGCATTTATTCGGGAGTGAAGGTTAACCGGGTCTATGTCGGGGTCTATGCGCTGGCCGGTTTGTGCGCAGGCATCTCCGCATTTGTGGGGACCAGCTATTACGGGGCAGCAAGTTGCGCCGATGCTCAAGGTTACGAGTTGTATGTCATTGCGGCCGCGGTGGTCGGCGGCGTGAGCCTGCTTGGTGGGAAGGGAAGCGCGCTTGGGGCAACTCTTGGCGCGTTGTTGATCGTTCTAATTCAGCAGGCAATCACCACGCTTCACTTCGACGAGAACTACGAATGGATTATCATTGGTGTAGCGATTATTCTGGCAGTGGTGCTAGATCGCTTAAGCGGAATCTTGGGCGCAAAGCGCTTGGCGCGCGCCACAAGCGCTTCATGATGAGGTGTTTAATGAGTTTGAATAAAATTGCCACGGCAGCGGCTTGTGCCGCACTGCTCCTGGCCCTTGCCGGCTGCAGTTCTGATAGCGGCACGGCCAGTTCTACAACCGGTTCTACCGCCGAAAAGAGCGGCGGTGGAAAGACCTATAAGATCACGATGATCGCGAAGAGCTCCACGAACCCGGTTTTCCTTTCGGCACAAAAAGGTGCCGAAGACGCCGCAAAGGAACTTTCGAAGGACGGGACGACGGTGACCATCGATTGGCAGACTCCTGCCAACGAGGATCCCCATGAGCAGGCGACCAACGTTCAAAATGCGGCGAACAGCGGAAGCAGCGCGATCCTGATCTCATGCACCGATGCAACCTTGGTCAAGGGCGCCATCGACGACGCCGTTGACAAGGGCATCCCCGTGATGTCGTTTGACAGCGACGCTACCGGTTCTAAGCGGTTCGCCTACTATGGAGCGGATGACGAGGACTGCGGCACCCAGGTGATGGACCAGCTTGCCAAGCAGCTGAACGGCAAAGGCCAAGTTGCGATTCTTGCCGGAACCCAGACTGCTCCGAACCTGCAGAAACGCGCGCAAGCGGTCAGGGACGAGGCCAAGAAATACCCCGGCATCACCATTGTCGATACCTTCTATCACAAGGAGACCCCGGAAGATGCGGCCCAAAAGGTCGTGGACACGATGAAGGCGTATCCGCAGATCAACGGATGGGCGATGATTGGCGGATGGCCGCTCTTCACGACAACCCTTCTGAACGATCTCGATCCCAACAAGGTGAAAGTGGTCGCAGTGGACGCGCTGCCGCTAGAGTTGCCGTACGTCGAAAAAGGCATTGCGCCGGTTCTGCTGGCCCAGCCTTGTTACATGTGGGGCTACAAGTCGGTTCACATGATCTATGACAAGTTGGCGAACGGCAAGAACCCGCCTGAGATCACCAAGATGCCCCTGATCATGGTTGACAAGCAGAACTTGGGCGAATGGGCGCAGCAGCTTAAGGCCTGGGGTTTTGATAACGTGGATCCCAAGTATCTGGCGCTGGCCAAGGATCCGGGAGACATCGCGAAGAGCCTTCAGTGATCGATCCGGTTCCTGCTATCGAAGTCCGGGAACTCACAAAGTCTTACCCGGGCGTGGTCGCTCTCGACCACGTGAGTTTGACCATCAAGGCTGGCGAATGCCATGCCTTGATGGGAGAAAATGGCGCAGGAAAGAGCACGCTCGGCAAGATCCTTGCCGGGCTGATTCCTTGCAACTCGGGCGAGATTTACTTGTTTGGCCGGCAGGTCAAGTTCCACAGCCCCATTGATGCGGCCAAAGCCGGGCTCAGCATCGTTCACCAGGAACTTGTCGCGTTCGACAACATGACGGTGGAAGAGAACCTGGCGATGGAATCGATGCCCCACGTTGGCCCATTCGTTAACTTTTCCGCAATGCGCGCGGACGCGATGGCTTGGCTGGAAGCGGTCAAGGCGAACATCGACCCTGGGGCAAGGCTGGGCGATTTGCCCACGAGCCAACAGCAGGTCGTCCTCATCGCAGGCGCCGTGGCGAGGGGCGCGAAGGTGGTGATATTCGACGAAGCTACCAGCAGCCTCTCCAACCGAGAGGCCGAAGTGCTGTTCGATCAGATCGAACAGTTAAAGTCTAAGGGAGTAACCTGTATTTATGTGTCCCATCGCATGGACGAAATCTTTCGTCTCTGCGACACCGTCAGTGTGCTGCGAGATGGCAAACATGTAGGCACCAAGCGAACTGCTGACATTGACAGGGAACAACTCGTGCAGATGATGATCGGCCGGGCAATCGAGCACACCGACCGGGCATGGGCGCCCCACGGGGAGGTTCAGCTTGAGGTCTCAGGCCTAAGTAGCCCCGGGAAATTCCAAAACGTGAGTTTTTCGCTCAAAGCCGGCGAGATTCTGGGTTTTGCGGGACTTGTGGGTAGCGGACGGTCCGAGATCGCGGAGGCTCTGTTCGGGCTGGATAAACAGGCTCGTGGGCAGATCACGCTAAAAGGGAACCGGGTTTATCCAAAGACCCCTTCCCAAATGATGAAGCTTGGCTTGGGCCTCGTTCCCGAGGACCGAAAACGGCAAGGGCTCGTGCTCATCATGAACTCGCGAGAGAACATCACCCTGCCAACCCTCTCCGATGACGCGGTTCTCGGATGGGTGAATAGCCGAAAGGAGCAATCGGTCGCGAAGAAGTTTTTCGAGATGTTGAGGGTGAAGGCGCCATCCACGGAAGCCGATACGCTCGGCCTCTCGGGCGGGAATCAGCAGAAGCTGGTTTTGGCAAAGTGGCTCGCCGCCGAGTGCGATGTGCTGATTCTGGATGAACCAACCCGCGGCGTGGACGTGGGGGCCAAGGCGGAGATCCACGATCTCATCCGGGACTTGGCGGAAGCGGGCAAGGCGGTGATCGTGATTTCGTCCGAACTGCCGGAGGTGCTGATCATGTCTACCCGGATTCTGGTCGTGAAGGATGGGGCGATTGTGGGAGAAGTCGAAGCGAAGGGGGCGACGGAGGAGAGTGTGCTGCGGCTGATGACGGGTGTTGTGGCAGCAGGGGTTTAGTCGTGCGAAGCCCCTATTGGGAAACAGTAACAACCTGCTCAGTTTTTCCGTCCGACCGAACGGCGATTTCGAACAGGTTGTTTTTGAATCCCCCTTTTCCGAGAATTGGCCGGACGGAATCCCCTTTTATATTCGGAGCCGTCGGACAAGCGCCGGAAACCACGACCTCTCGCTCGCCAGGGGCGAAATGCACGGTGATTTGAACGCCGTTCGATGTGGTTTTCATCTCAAGCCGCTGGCGCCCGGTCGCTACAAACTTGCCAAGGTCTCCTAGGATCACAATATCGCCGGGAAGAACGGGGGCGAACTCCAAGAACTTGTATCCTCCAGGGGGAATTGTTCGTTTGAACGAAGTGCTCGGCTCTACGTAGAAGCCGGAGCCGGCTTGGGGGTCAAACACATACGATCGCGCTGTAACTCCGATCTGGCTCAAGGGGATCGAAGCCTCTACCGCCTTGTCGGATTTAGCGAAAGCGAAGACATAAACCGTTTTGGTATCGCCGCCGCTCGTATAAGTCGAGGCCACGAACGGCGCGTCTTCGCGGGCGGCTTGGTCGATAAACGTCTGGTCGATGGGCAAAAGGGAAGCGTCCGGCTTGACGATCGTTCCGTCCGGCAACGCCGCTTTCATAATATTCGCCTTGTCTTCCGCTCCCATCTTGTCGCCTGTGCCGACAGGGCCCGCCGAAAGGACGCTCATGATCATGTTGCCCGTCTCGGAGCTCTTGAATACATCGCACCAGGGCCAGATCCCCATCGCCCGGGCGAGTTCGCTGACGTAGAGGAAATCGGACCATTTGCTCGGCTCAAACCGGTCGTCGCTGGTGCGGATATTGGTTAGGTTTGGATATTGGATGGCTTGCATAAAAAAGCGCGGAGTCGCCATGCAATATTGAAGATCCAGGCCATGGGATTTGGCCGCGGCGGCCATGCCGCCGGTAAAGGCGTCGGCCGGTCCTACCGTGTCCTTCAATTCCGGGCTGTAGTTGTAAATGTGGTCCAGCCAGTCCTGCTCGTAAAGGACTACGCCGGAGGAGGCGAGATATGCGTCCGTGTCGTTCCACCAGTTGAGATCTATCGCGGCAACGTCCGAAAACTTATATTTATCGTGGTAGGGGCTGGTCCTATCGATCCAGCGGTTATGTACAGCTAACGGCAGTCCAAGTTGATCATGAAACGCGGCGAGGCCTCTTGGGAACAGGTCTTTGTCCGCCCGGTAGGACATCGTTCCGCCGTAACGATTCCAATCGCCCTTTGGAAGCTTGGAGTTCTTCATGGTTCCACCAGGTTTGCCATCCGCATCGTTAATGGATTTGTCGTACCACCAGCTATCAAGTTGCATATATCCTAAGGGAATTCCTTCGTCTTGATAGCGTTTGCGCAAAGCGAGAAGGGTGCCCGCATAACCAAGTTCCGGCTCGTAGTTGTAGTAATAGTCCGCGCCGTTATCGGTCCAATACCCAAACTTCCTAAGGAGCAGGTCTGCCTCGTTCCCAGGGCTCTTTTTGTGATAAAGCATCTGGAGAACGTCTCCCCACTTTTCCCATGTTCTATTGATCCCGTCTTCAGCAACGAGCACGCTCATTTGGTGGAAGCCCGCCGGAACCCCGTCCAGTTTGTCGTTGAGCACGCTTGCCACTTCTGTTTCCGCATCGCCCTTAAGCTTGGAAACCATGAAGTTCGAGGCGGGCGAGAAGATGTATGCGTGGTCCGAGGAATCAAAGCAGAGCCAAGGCGTGCAGTTCTGGTTTATGGCAAAGGTGGGTCGAGAAAAGTTAACGTCTCGAAAGCTAAACTTGAATAAACCCTTTGGTAAAGTTGTGAAATCGGGAAAAGCGATTCCGTTACCCCCCGCACCCTTCGAATAGGTCAGGTCGAAAACGACCACCCCGAGGTCGGGGTAACTCTTAACCGATATTTGGTTTCCGTCGTCTCCGATTGCGGCCTTCGTTTCCGCGAAATGCCCGAGGTTGTCGATTCCTGAGGTTACGCGCGTTGCGCCAACCTTCCCTAGAGATCCGGTGAACTGCCATTTCCCAATTGAGACCTGATATTGGCCGTCCTGTCCAAGCGTAAAATCGCCGCCGGACTGGGCCATAGAGGGTCGACAAGTGGCCAGAACCAGCGTCGAAAGGATCAAGAGCCATCGCATATTGGGATGCTACCGAATTGGCTGCCACAGGAAACGGCGTTCGGCTTACCGCCGACATGGTGATGTCGGGTTTGCAGAAGCATTGCGGCGAGCGGAATACTGCAACTGGAAACATGTTTGGGCCGTTGGAAATGTGTGGCTCGCTCCGGCAGAGTCTATTGGTCTTTGGTAGGGGGCGTCGGATTCTTCGTTCTCTGTGCTGGATTGGTGGCTCAGCGCCTGCTCTGCGTGCAACATGAGGCCGCGGACATTGTGGCCGCTTCCAATGATCTCGACAAGGTTGTCGCCGAATACCGAGCCCAAGGCTTCCCATGGGTAGCGGCGGATCTCGCGCCCAAGCCTCCACTGTATCCCGAGAAAGGCCTACTGAGAATCTTCAGGCATGCGGCCCTAAAACTTGTTAAATCTGGCATTCATGCGGGCTTCGCGGTCTAACGGGAAATTCGTAACCAACCAACAATTCTACTAGTGGAACAGATCGCGACCGCTGGCGAGGTATTGGCAGCCCTAAGCCATGCCCTGGACTTGGTCGAAGGGCAGCCGCGCGGGCATGCGGTTCGCACCTCCATGATCGCCACTCGCATCGCCGAGCAGATGAGGCTGAGCGATAACCTGATCGAAAGCCTCTTCTACGCCGGGCTCATCAAGGATTCCGGCTGCTCCACAAACTCCGCACGAAATTCACAAGATGTTCGGCGGCGACGAATTCCTTGCCAAGCGCAAAGTGAAGCTGATCGATTGGACGAAACCGTTCGAATCCATCAAGTACGCCCTGACGACCATCGATACCCAGTGTGGGGTCGGAGAAAAACTGAGGCGGATGGCGGCGATGGCGGGCTCACCCACCAACGCGATGGACGAAGCAACCGAAGCTCGTTGCACCCGTGGTGCCAGCCATCGCATTGGAACTCGGATTCGATCTTCACACCGCCTCAGCGATTCAAGCGCTTGACGAACATTGGGACGGCAGGGGCTCTCCGAGCCACACCTCCGGCGAATCGATTCCGCTGCTTGCCAGGATCCTCGGTCTCGCCCAGACTTTGGAAGTCTTCGTTGCAAGTTTTGGACTGGAAGCAGGATATGAGATGTTGCACGAACGATCGGGCAAGTGGTTTGATCCCGCGATCGTTCAGGTTGCCGATTCACTCTATGCCGACAAGCTCTGGGACAACCACGCAAACCACGTGGCCGGCAAACGGGTCAAGCTCTGTGAACCGGAGTCTGCGATGGATCGGCCGCTAACGGATATCGACAAAGTCGCCCAGGCCTTCGCCCAGGTCATCGACGCCAAATCGAGCTTTACTTGCGAGCATTCCACCCGCGTTGCGGAGTACTGCATGAAGCTGGCCGAATATTTCGATTTCGACAAAGAGCGAACCACAACCCTTCGGCGCGCGGCCTTGCTTCACGACATCGGCAAGCTGGGCGTTCCCAACTCGATCCTGGACAAGCCTGGACGCCTTTCGGACGAAGAGTTTGTAAGAGTAAAGCTTCACCCGCGATTCACGCATGAGATTTTGGGACAGATCCGCGGCCAGCAGCGAATGACCGAAATCGCGACAAACCACCACGAACGGCTGGACGGCAAGGGCTATTGGCGGGGCCTCACCGCAGAGAGTTTAGATTTGGACATGAGGGTCTTAGCCGCTGCCGATGTGTTTGACGCGCTCGCCGCTCCAAGGCCTTACCGCGAAGCGCTTCCTCTTACCCGAGTCCTGACGATCATGGAAGAGGAGGCGGGAAGCCACCTCGATCCCACTTGCGTGGATGCGCTGCGATGCATGTACTTCGAGCGCGAACGCGTGGCCGCGTAGCAGCAAGCCATAGTTTTCTCGCCCAACCCAACCAATTCCTATAATTTCGCGTCATACTGTATGAAGACACTAATACAGTAAGGCAGCGACATCGTGCTCATTCGAATCAACCCCCAGGACCAGACTCCCATTTATCAGCAGATCGTCAATCAAGTGCGTCTGCTTGTATCGTCCGGGCGGCTTCAATCGGAGGAGGAACTGCCTTCGATAAGGGCACTTGCCGAGCAGCTTGTGGTGAACCCCAACACCGTGGCGCGCGCATACCGCGAACTGGAAGTTGCCGGGATCGTCACCAAGCGCCGAACCACCGGCAGCTATATTTCCCAGGCCGCTGCGCCCATGGAGAAGCAGGAACGGCTAGAACTCCTTACTGAAAGAGTGGACTCCTTGCTCGACGAGGCCGCGCAACTGGACCTGTCTGCGGGCGACGTTGCCGAGCATGTGAAAGAAAGAGGATCAAGTGAGGTGAAGCAGCCATGAACGAACAACCTGCTATCGACATTCAGCATCTGTCCCGCCGCTTCGGTTCGAAGCTGGCATTGGATGACCTTTCTTTGCAAGTCCCTTCGGGAATCGTTCTTGGACTTATCGGCGAGAACGGCGCAGGGAAGACCACGATTATCAAGCATGTGCTTGGGTTGTTGAATGCGCAGCAAGGCACTGTGCGCGTCTTTGGCCGAGACCCGGTTAGGGACCCGGTTGGTGTGCTGTCTCGCATCGGCTATCTTTCCGAGGAAGGCGATTTGCCGAACTGGATGCGCGTTCATCAGCTGTTGCGCTATGCGGCAGGCTTTTATCCAACATGGGATGAAACCTATGCGGCTCAGTTGGTACAGGAATTCAAATTGACTTAAATGCTCCTCTAACCAAGCTCAGCAAGGGGCAGCGTTCGCGGGCCGGACTGGTGGTGGCGATGGCCTACCGGCCCCCGCTGCTGGTGCTGGATGAGCCGTCTTCGGGGCTCGATCCGATTGTGAGGCGGGACATTTTGGGCGCGATAATCCGCACCATCGCGGACGAAGGGCGCACGGTGCTTTTCTCCTCGCATCTCCTAACGGAAGTGGAAAGAGTGGCGGACCGAATTGCGATCGTAAAATCGGGCCGTATCCTGCTTACCGGCTCGCTCGACGATATCAAGCTGAATCACAAAAGGGTAATTATTCGGTTCGAATCGCCGAGGGAAAGTGTCCCCAATGCGACAGGGCTCCTGGCCTGGGAAGGTTCCGCCAGGGAGTGGAGCGCGGTTTATTACGGCGAGCCCCAGTATCTGGAAGCTTGCGTTTCCGGAATTGGCGGGCAAATCGTTGAGAGGGAAGCCCTTTCGCTGGACGATATTTTTGTGGCCCACATGGGAGCCGTGGCATGAAAACCGGGCTTGCGATTACAGGAACCCTCTTGAAGCGGCATCGGACCGGCCTGTTGGTTGTTGCTGCGTGCTACTTGTGGGGGCTCTCGGCTTACTCCATCCCGGACCTGCCCCGGCGCGTCGAACTCCTCAACGAAACGACGCGAATCGTGGTTCTCATACTCGGCAGCATTCCGCTTTTTGCATTGCCTTTCGGCATTCTGTATTTGATTGCGATCTTTACCAATCCGGATTCCGATGTTGCCAGTCCTCGTTCAACTTATCCTTCGCACTATTTCACGCTTCCCGTGCGCTCTTTTGAATTGGCGCTTTGGCCAATGGCAGTTGGCTGCACGCTCTTGGCCGGGGCGGTCGCCTTGTTTCTCCTCGTGGCGAGCCATAGCAAGGGCGGGGGGGCAGTCAATTTGGCCGAGCCGGCCCTGGTTGCCGCAGCTTTTCTTGCGGTCTTCCAAGCGATCTTCTGGTTTCCGTTCGGGCTGCCGTACTCCAAGCTCATCCTTACCTTTGTGGCGATCGCGTTTCTCATGGTCGTGATGGCTTCCGAGCCTCTGTTTGGCATAGGAGAACTGGGAAGAGAGGGAATCTATGCCGGTGTGATTCTGCTTTCTCTGGTTGGTGCGATTACAGGGGTTAGCCGCGCCAGAACCGGCTTTTCCTCGCGGTCACGGATTGCATTCCGGGAAGGTGAGGCGCCGGCGCGGCCTGCGAAGGCGATAAAGATCCGCAAGCCGTTCGCATCGCCAGAAGCAGCCCAGTTTTGGTATGAGTGGCGCCGGCAGGGCATTCTGCTGCCGATCGTGAGTGCGATCATGATTGCCCTCTTCTTAATCCCGCATTACTGGGACAGCGCTTCTCAGCCCATTCTCGACATCCAAACGGCGAACGGCCTCACCGTTTGCGGGCCGGCCTTTCTCGTTGTTTTCTTTCCCGTCTTGCTAGCAGGGATTTGTATCGCCTCATGGGCGATCGGGTTGGGCGCTAAACGAACGGATGTAAAGAAGAGCGCGGATCGGCTGCTGCATCTCATGGTAGCGACCAGGCCAATGACTGATGTGGCTCTCGTGATGGAGAAACTCAAGGCTGCGGCTTTGGGAACGGCCGTAACTGGGGGCCTCGCCCTGGCCTTAACTGCGGGCATCCTGACCTGCGCCGGCTCGATTTTTGATCCAAACACAAATTCGTATAACCCTACGGGGCACATGTTGTTTCAAACTCTGTTGCCCCTCCTTACTCCCTCCAATTGGATAGCTATTGGTTGCACGGCGGCGCTTTTCCTGCTGGTCATATTCCGCAACTTCGTGGTTGGGATTTGGGCTGAACTTTCCACTCAATCGGCCTGGGGTTACCTACAAGGCTTGGTCACCGGCGTAGCGTTCATGGCCCTTATCGCGTTGTGGGGAGCTAGGGGCGGTAGCTACATCACCCCTAACGAGATTTATTTCGTGGCTTGGTTTGCGGTGGTTCTCAAGTTCTGCGGGCTGGCATTCGTTCTCTTTCGGCAGCGGAAGAATGGCTTGTTGAATCCTCGTTTTGTGGCCGGCGTTTCCGCCACTTACTGCGTGGCCGTCGGCTTTATGATATTCGCAGTGCACCGACTGGTGTCACCGCCGCCCATGAATAACACGCCCTATCCACAACCTATGTATGACACGCTGGCAGCGGCCTACAGCGTCCTTCCCTTAGCAGCGGTTTTCTTCGTGCCGATCGTGAGGATTGTGCTCGCTCCGGAAATGCTCTATTGGAATCGGCATCGGAGATAGTGCCACCCGGATGTGCTTGCACTTCGATTAAACATGCCAGTCCGTTGTGGTTCCGGAGTCTGGCGGGCCAAGGAACAGTTTGTTTTCTCCATCAGGGTTCTCTAAGACTTGTGAGACGCCCCAAAGTTCAGGGCTTGATTGTCACGACGCTGGTCTTGGTTACCGATCCGTATTTGGCAGTTATGGTGACGTTTGTTGACGTTGTCACCGCTTTGCTGGTCAACGTTGTGGTGGCGTTTGAAGTGTTTGCTGGGATTGTGATTGTAGTGGGAACCGGCAAGACAGTCGCGTTGCTGCTCGTCAAGGATACGGATACAGCCGAATAGGGCTGGCCGCTCAGCCAGGCGGTTACGTTTACTTTGTTTCCACCCGTCACGGTAACCGTTGCTGGGCTCAATAATGAGAGCACGGGAGGAGTCAGCGTGACGGGCTGGGTCAAGGTCACGGTTCCGCGCTTTGCTGTGATATGGGCAACTAGAGTCGCCGCCACAGGTTTCAGGGTGATCTTAAACGTTCCCGTGCTCGCCTGAGGCGACACGACGAACGACGCAGGGACGACGGCCGAGGCGCTATCGGAGGAAAGGGTAACCGTGGCGCCGCTGGGGCCGGCTTCGCCGTTCAATTTCACCGTACCCGTCATGGGGGCATCGGGAGTAGCGATGCTTGCGGATAAGGCGAGCGTTGAAATATCCGCGGGATTGATGGTGATGTTTGAAGTCAGAAGGGTCCCGCGATAGTCGTGGACCGTTACCGTGCCGGTAGTAGTGGCGTCCACCCCCTCCGTAACAATTGAAATGGGGCCCGTCGCCGAGTTTGCTGCAAAAGAAACCTCGCCCGTGTTTACGTAAAGCGGGCCGGAAGCGGAACACGGTAGCTGAAACTTATTAGTCCAAGCGGTTGTAAGAGTTGCGGTGCCAGTGACGGTTTGGCCGCCGATTGCCGAAGTAGGAATTGAGATCGCCTTGAGCGCGACGCCTTCCACGAGGCGGGTGACTAGAACGGAACTGCCGCTAGAAGAAGTTGTGGTTCCGCAAATGACGGCTGCAGGCCATATGTTGTCATCGAGATTCCATACTATGTTGCCCAGATCGGCAGGCCCCGTAGCCGGAAAATAATACGAGTAATCCAAAGCGCCGTTAGCGTCTATCTTGAGGGCAACGACATCCTTGTAAGATGCTTCGTAGCTTGCAGTGAGAACGCTTCCGGTCTGATCAGGAGCGCAAGCCATGGCTCCTACGCTCTGAGTGCTTCGCCATTGCAAGCCGGATTGATTGTAGAAAGCGAGAAATGGTGTACTCGCGCCCGTACCCGCCACGTAAATGTGGTTTTCATCTTGTACTGCCATGAGGTTGACGGCGCCACTGCCGGTTTGTACGAAGCTGTTTGCGCCTCCGTTAATGCCAACCAATGTAAAGGTCGTCCCATTCATGGAGTTTGCGTCGTTGGAGACTAGATACTGATTTCCCTCTGGGTCTTCCGCAAACGCGCCGAAGGTAAACGTGTCCGTTACCGTATTGGTTGCACTTCGGGTCCACTGGAGCGTGCCCTGGTAGTTATAGAAGTTCGCGGTCGGATGTCCTGACTGATCCACGCCGGTCGCGTAGACGTTGCCGGTATTATCGAAGACCGCACTAGTGGCGTTTAGATTCGAATCGTCGACATTAAGATCAGAAATATATCCGTCTTCCGAGAGCTTTGTGACATAGAAGCTACCATCATAATCGTAGGCGACCTCTACCTCGCCATTGTCTCGGTCGAACCCGATCGCCAAAGCCGTTACCTGTCCAAGTCCGGTATTGAAATTGAAGCCGTTCGGCAGGAAGCCATAGACCGTGGTGCTTGAAGAATCGCTTGCGAGAACGAAAACATCGCTGCTGAAATAATCGACAACCATGGCAACTGCGGGTTCTGCGCCATTGCCCAAAATCTGTCGGTTATAGGTCTGGTTGCCGTACACGTCTGTGGTGGATACGAGCCACGGGTAATACATTCCCGTGCTCTGCGTTTGAAGGGTGTAGGTGTTGCCGAAAACGTCAATGGCTACCGACTGTCCTAAAAATGGCTCGACGGTTGGATCGGGAGATAATGAAGTCCAAGCTTTTTTTTCAATTGCTTGCCCGAGGGCTGAAGCGTAACACGCTAAAAACAGGGCCAAAACAGCAATAGATCGGCTTTGAAACCAGGGCAAAAACATTGTATTACTCTATCATAACGCCAAGAGATCAGAATCTGCGCCGCCCTAGGGTTCCGTATAAGGCCTCTTTTTTTTGGGGGGAACTTGGCGAACATCTTCCTACGGCCCATTGTGAGAATCCTCCACGAACTGGAAATGCTGACCTTAAGCAGGCACAGAAACTAGACTCTAATCGCTTTTTTCATCGCCTCATCCACTTGCTTCTTGGAAATCGGCTTACCGTCCGGACCGAGCAAATAGAAAGCGGCTGCCGCGCGGCCGGCCCATTGGCCCACGCGTGCGGCGGTGATGTTCCAACCTCGACTCGAGAGAAGTCTGGACATTCGAAACGCCATGCCACGGCCTCGCGGCGCCTGGATCTCGAGGATGGAGGGCGAGCCCTCGATAAAGGCATAGCTGAAGCTGCTTTGAGTTCTCTCGGGGTCTTTTCCGCGTTCCCGCAGCACCTGCTCGTAACTCTTGACCCCATCCATGCAGGCGACGAGGCTTTGAACGAGCTGGTTTGCGGTTGCCGTGGGCAGCGGCTTGCGACCAAAACTGACATGAAAAGAGTCCAAGGCAACCGCCGGTGAGGATTGGGTGGTTGTGGCCCTTATCGTATGGATTCCCAAATCGTAAGCGTAGATGACGCCAAGAACCTCGCTCAGCAGGCCCGGACGGTCCAGGCAGCACACGGTCAGTTCACTGGTTTGAAGCTCCAAATCATGGCTAACATCCACGACCGGGCGTCCCTCGCGGGCCTGGCGCTGATATTCCATGTGCAGGCGGACAACGTCGGAATGGGCGATGGCGAGGTAGGAGGCGGGCATGCTGTCCAGGAAGGCTTGAACCTCTTGCTCTGGGATTTCCTCATTGCGAAGGGCGCGAAGCAGGCGTCTGCGGTTTGCGGAGGGCGCCTCGGTGGTCATATTCGGCTCTTCCAGCAAAACTGCCGCGCGCCGGTAAAGCTCCACCAAAAAGGTCTCTTGGGTTGGAGACCATGCGGACGCGGAGACTGCGTTGATGTCAACGTAAGTGAGGAGGGTCAGCATGTCCAGGCGCTCCCGATCGGGAACAGAACGGCGAAATTCGGCCGCAGTTTGGGGATCGTAAATGTCCCGGATGCCTATCAGCCTCGCCATGGTGAGATGTTCGAGCACGAGCCACACGACCAGAGTCGTCGTCGATTCACTGAGGCCCCAGCGCTTACAAACTTTCTTTGCCATTTCCGCGCCGACGATGCTATGCGGCCGCTTTTCGTCCCCTTTGCCCACGTCGTGAAGCAGCAGAGCGAGGATCAGCGGTGAAATGTCCGAAAGCCCCGCCTTCAGTTCGCCGAAGAACCCCTTTGGCGGGATATTCTCCAGAGTTCGGACCGCCCGCATGGTGTGCTCATAAACTGTGTAATGGTGATTCGTGTCCGTGGGCATGAGCGTCCGGCACGCAGCCAACTCCGGAAGCAACTGTGCCAACAGGCCACACCGATCCATTCCGCGCAAGGCCTGCTCGCCTGCGCTGATCGCGACCAGGGCATCGGGACCGTTGATTTTGCCGTTGCTCGGGAACGCCTCGTTCTCCACCCGGATCCCGAGTTGGGTGGCCTTGGCAACGCCAAGCGCGGCCGCGCTCGCGGCCGCCACCGTCAGGGACCGGGCTTCGCCGCGAATGGACATGATGCCTCCGCCTAAAGAGAACCTTGCCTCATAGAGTCTCTGTCGGGCGGTCTCGTATTCGTCGAGGAGTTCGCTGCCATATGCCGCGCACTGGCTCATCATCTCAAATACATCTTGCCCGGTGAGATCGGCTATTTCCGCTTGCCGTTGGCGAGACAGTTTGTCTTGCCGCGCTCCTGCAACCAGGTGAAGCAGATTGCGGAGTCCGAGCATCCAAAGATAGGCCTTTGTGCGGCGGATTGGCCGCTCGCCGATCGCCATGCGCAGCCAGTTGGCGCACTGAAAACACCTCAGCCCGCCTGCGCCCTCCTTGATTTGCGGCTCTACAACCAGGGGGGTGTCGTTGAATCGCCGAAAATTAGACTTTCGCTCCTCAATCTTAGCGATGAGGAATTCGCCGATGGGAAACGTGTCCCAAAAGAGGTTCATCAATGCATCGTAGGGCTCAAGCGAACCGGCGACTAGCCGGGAGTCCAGGAGACCGGTCCGAGGTTTTTCGTCCAGCCCGGGCGCATCGTTAATCAGGCCGTATGCGTAATCGATCTCGATTTTGAGTTTCTCACCGATCACCGAATGCAAGCCCCTAAACAGGCTTTTAACCGTGGCATCGAGGCCAGGAGCGCCCTCGTCCAGCGGAAAGACGATAAGATCGACGTCCGAGTAGGGCGCAAGCTCCCGTCGGCCATATCCGCCCACGGCGACGATGGAAATGGGCGGCGCTTTAGGGTTTTTGGCGAGCACGGACTCGCATATTTCGGACACCGACTCGTCGATCAGGTTGGAATAGAGATCGCACCAATCGGGGATATCCGGCTTGTCGCGCAGTCTCGCGAAAAGCGCGTCGCGCTTGGAAGCGACATCGGATGAAGTTGGCTGGCCGGACACAGTATTCGGATTATGTATGACAGTTGGGTATTGGGTGAGCTACTTGCAAATAGGGTGTTTGCAAAAGAAATCAGGTTCGCCTCGTCGTTTTGTTGTGAACCAAAAGACCAGCGAACCTGACATTGAAACGACGACGGTGCCAGGCACAAGGATTTCGGAGTTTTGGTGTTCTATCGAGCGATCCCTTTTTCCAGGTCTCGAAGAGGCGATTGGCACTCCGATTGACTGCCACGCGAAGCTGATTTACCTGCTGAACTTCTTGCGGATCGAACGGCATATTCCCTCGTTTTACGGGCTTCCTGGTCGTCCTTCGACTCATCGCAAGCTGGGGAGAGCTTTTCTGGTTAAAGCCTATTACGATCTTCCGGCTACGCGTGATCTGATCAGTTTGCTTCACTCCGACGTTACCTTGCGCCGACTGGTGGGCTTTGAATGCCGGGGAGATATTCCTCACGAGTCGACGTTTTCGCGTGCCTTCACCAGGTTTTCCCAGACGGGCCTTCTCGATCAAGCCCATGAAGATCATGTCAAGCAGGCATTTGGCGAGACTACTGTCTTCCACGTTTCACGGGACTCGACTGCGGTGGAAGCTCGCGAGTCCACCCCTCCTCGTCCGCCAAAGAAAGAGAAAGGCCCCAGGCAAAAGCCAGGCCGGAAGAAGGGCGTTCCTCCGCGTCCGAAAGAGCAGAGCCGCCAGGAAAGACAGATGGAAATCCCTTGGCGGCAATCCCTGGACGAACTCCCAAAGGGATGTGATATCGGGGTTAAAAAGAACTCGAAAGGATTGCTCGATTACTGGCGAGGCTACAAGTTCCATGTGGATGTTTCCGACGGTGGCATTCCGCTTGCCGCCTGCACAACATCGGCAAACCTGCACGACTCCCAGGTAGCCATCCCTCTGATGCAGATGACAGCTTCAAGAGTTGGCACAGTGTTTTATCAGTTGATGGATACGGCTTATGCCGGGAAACTGATCGTAGAGGCTGCCGAGGCTCTGGGACAAAAAGTGATCATCCCTCCAAAAGCAGAGATTGGAGGCAAAGCCATTCCACTAGACCCTGCCTCGGCCAGGCGCTACAAGCACCGAACCGTGGTAGAGCGATTTAACTCTGAACTCAAGGACGGCTACGGCGGGAGGCATGTTAGGGTTCGCACCCAACCCAAGGTTCACACGCACCTAATGTTTGGTCTGCTTTGCATCTTCGCGTTTGCCATGCTCCGACTGTGAAGTCAGGCACACCCGGCTTCCTCAGCGTCCCTTCGGAGGGTGCGCTAGCCAAGTTCGCCTCGTGGAACCCTCTTCCTGGAATTCGGACGCAGTTTTAAGACTTTTGCCTCGCAAAACGGCGTCCTGACGATGCGTGGTCCCAGCATCCAAATTTCGGGCAGACATTTTGCAAG
Organism: uncultured archaeon; assembly: GCA_963829965.1. GTDB lineage: Bacteria > Armatimonadota > Fimbriimonadia > Fimbriimonadales > Fimbriimonadaceae > DASXZH01. The sequence goes on from CAWHLK010000057.1 coordinate 39,427, forward strand.
TGCCTCGGGTATTGGGTATTGGGTATTGGGTTTTGGGTATTGGGTATCCGGTGTGTGCTGCAAAACCCAAAACCTAAAACCCAAAACCTAAAACCCAAAACCTAAAACCCAAAACCTAAAACCCAAAACCTAAAACCCAAAACCTAAAACCCAAAACCTAAAACCCAAAACCCAAAACCTAAAACCCAAAACCCAAAACCCAAAACCCAAACCCAAAACCTAAAACCCAAAACCTAAAACCCAAAACCTAGAACCCAAACCTAACACCCAAAACCTAACACCCAAAACCTAAAACCTAAAACCCAAAACCCAAAACCTAGGCGACGTCCCAAATCGTGTGGAAATTGTCCGCGTGCTTCCATTGAAATCATATCTCATTACGAGGCGAGCTTCAAATCCTCCTGAATGGGTTGGTTAAGTGTCTCAAATCCGTGGACCTTTCGGTGTGTGATTACGCCGCATGCGAGCATGGCCCAGAAGAGCAGGCAGACGCTTTCCCCAGTGTGGGTGGCGCCTTGTACCTTGACGCGTCTACGGAACTCCTCGTTAAGCCGCTCGATGGAGTTGGTGGAGCGTAGGGACTTCCATTGCGGAAGCGGGAACCTTAGGAAGGTAAATAACCTGTCCCCTGCTTCTTTGAAGCTGCTTACGACCTTCGGGCACTTTGAATGCCACTTGAGGATGAACTCCTTCCTAAGCCGCAAAGCGGTCTGGGCCTCATCTGCGTACATCATGGCCTGGTAGTCGGCTTTGAGTTCCTCGTGCATGGCCGGCGGGGCGTAGCCCAGCATGTTGCGTTCTTTATGAACGGTGCAGCGCTGGACAAGGCAGTTCGGCCAGGTCTGCGCCAGAGCTGCTTCAATGCCGGGGTTGCCGTCTACAATGCAAACTTGTGGCTGCGGAACTCCTCTACTGACCAGATCACGCATGATTTCAAGCCAGGCCTCCTTGCTTTCGCCGCCCATGTCCTTCATCGACAGAACCATCCTTTCTCCGCCCTCGGTGATTCCAAGGGCCACGAGGATCATTAGCTTGTGAGAGGTTCCGTCCATGCGGACGTCCACACTCAGAGCGTCCAGGACCAAGCGAAGAATCCCTTCTTCAGAAAGGTCACGCTCCATCCAAGCCTCCCACTGGGGTTTGAGGCGTCTTAAACAACGGCTTACCATGCTCCTGCTAACCCCGCCCCCTAATGCCTGAGCAAGGGCAAATGAAACCTTGCGGACGCTGCAACCGCAAAGGTATGCCCGGGTGATGAGTGCCTCCGCCTTGGGAGTTAATCTTCTCCCATGAGGCAACACTGAGTTTTGAAACTCCACAAAGCTCCCGTCCCCGGTCCTAAGCCGGGCACGTGGCACATCCACATCGACCGTTCCAAACGTTGTCGTCACTTCACGAGTCCGGTGCCCGTTGCGATGCCCCTTGCCCTCGCGGGCATACCGAGATCCCATCGCTTCCTCAAGTTCCTCTTCAAGGATTTCTTGAATGAAATCCCTAAGCTGAAATCGAATGACGTCTTCAAGCGAGAAAGTATCCTGTTGCATAGCGCGTGCTCCTTGCCAGGGTTAACCTGGGCTTGTTTGTTCCAAAACAATGGACGCACGCGCTGTAAAGAATTTCCACCAGATCCGGGACACCGCCAAAACCTAAAACTGTAATGCTATGCATCTTGATCTGCTATTTAGTCAGGAATCAAGATGGAATTGAAAAACAGTATTGACATTGCGGGGCCGAAGGTTTTAAACCGTTCATTTGTGAAGGACCCTGGTGAGAAGTTAGCGCTTCAGCGGCTTAAGATTCTCGAGCTCGCTCGCACTCTTGGAAATGTGACGGAGGCGTGTAGGCGCGGTCAGATGGATAGGGGCAGCTTCTATGATTGGAAGCGCCGCTATCAGACGCATGGGCTGGATGGGCTCAAGGATTTGCCACCGGTTCATAAATCCCACCCCCAAACGACTCCTGAGCCCGTAAGGGCCGCGGTGAGGGCGCTTTCATTAGAGCATCCTTCATGGGGGAGCAAGCGGCTTTCAAACGAGCTTGGGAAACAAGGGATGCGAATCAGCAACTTCGCAGTGCATGGCATCCTTCGCAAAGCGGGGCTGGCCACCAGGTTCGACCGTTTCCTTCGCCTGGAAGAAGAAGCTCTCAAAGGTGTGGAACTGCCGGTCGAAGTTCTTCGAAAGATGGAGGCGACCAACCCTGCTTTCAAAGAGAGGCACGTGGAGTCGAAAAGGCCAGGTGAACTCGTATCCTTCGACACCTTTTACGTTGGCCTGTTTAAGGGCGTGGGACGCGTTTACTTGCATACTGCGGTGGACACGTTCGGTTCCTACGCTTTTGGCATGCTTGCTACCGAGCGCAACGCGAAGAGAGCTACAGAGCTTCTCTATGCCCAAGTGCTGCCGTTCTTCGAATCGCACGGCTTGACCCTAGAAGCTATCTTAACCGATAACGGCACCGAGTTCTGCGGCAATGAGGCTCACCCCTTCGAGGCCATCTTGTACAAGCTCGGGATCCAGCACCGTACAACTCAGGTGAAGCGACCGCAAACCAACGGCTTTGTCGAGCGCTTCCACCGAACGATCCTCGACGAGTTCTTCAGAGTCGAACTGCGCAAAAGACCCTTTGAAACACTAGATGATCTTGAACAAGCCCTGCAGGAATGGATCTGCTACTACAATGTAGAACGCTCTCATCAGGGCTATCGCAACTTAGGCAAGACTCCTTACGAAACCGTCGAGAGATTTGCCACGACCGCCGTGCAAGATGCATAGCATTACAAAAACCAAAACCTAAGACCCAAAACCTAAAACCCAAAACCTAGATCCAATCTACGTCGGCAAGAAATATCCGGGCTCATTTGCCACGATCTTGTTCAGCTTGTATTGCACCGCGTGATCCACCATAACGCAAAACGGCGTGGTCAAGATGGCGAGCCCGATGCAGGCAAGAAACAACCCTCGGCCAAACTGGCGGAGCGACATGACCACCAGCACAGGGGTGGACATGCGCTGAACGATGGCCCAGCAGGGGACGGTTAAGCTCAAGAGCGCGATCACAATCCCGGCCAAAGCTAAGAACAGCGTCGATCCGCCGTAGTATTCGCGAGGTACCGCCATCTCTTGCAGCACTTGGTATCCGGGCGGCTGAGCCCAACCAAGAAAGCAACGAGAAAGGCGACGAGAACGCTTCCCAAAATAAAGTGAACGATCTCAAAAGCAGGTCCGAGCTGATCGGGCGCTCTCGTTCTGTCATTGGCGGGGGTTACGGCCAGGAAGCCGAAGCAGGCAAAGACCGCGATGGAGGCCAAAGCCAGTTTCGTCACCATGAAGAAGATGATCGCGAGTACAAATCCGATTGCCGGAGCGTAAGGCACTTCGATCATCTTTAACAGGCCGGGCTTCAGCCGCAGGGTGGTTGCCAAGAGCCAAAGGAGACCGCCAACGAGGGCGATTCCCAAAAATGCGCCCGGTAAGTCGATCGTTAGAAGCGAAGCATCGCGCAAGTAGTCCTTTTCCGTACCGACGTTCTCTTGCCGCAGAAAGGCGAGCCAGCCATCGTTCGATTTAAATGCGTCGTTCGCTTGCAATGCTTCCTGCGTCATCCCCGCTTCTCTGAGTTGGTTATAGAAGTCTGTGCGTGCGAGAACCAAAGCTCGAGGGTTGGGATCGGCCGGAAGCCCGGGTGGGTAAGAGGCAAGTTCTACCAGGCTGACGCCGATCTCACCGATTGCGATCGACCTCGCCCCTTCCCGCACGAGTTTTCCGTTGATGAGCGTCTCGTATCGGAGTTGGAGATCGTTCTTGATTGTCTGGGAGTCATTCTTGCCGGATTTCCCAAGATTCCTTAAAAGCTCTCTCGCAAGCACGTCAATGGCCTGTGCGCTATAGGTCACCCGTTTGGGATAAACGGCGGCATATTGCCAGGCAGCGGAACCGCCAGATTCGTTGGCCAGCTCTGTCTGGATGGTTTGGAGACGCCGGGTTTGGTAGTCGTCCCATTTAGCGAGGTGCGATGCCCGGGCCCAATCGGAGATCGCCAAGCTTCTCAACCCCTTTTTGACACTTGGCGATAGATTGGGTGTCTTGCTGAAAGCGTAAGTCAATACCGCTTGCATTTGCACCCAATAGGCGTTATCTGCGTTTTCCTGAGCTGCATGGGAGGCCACTTTAAGAAAGCTGTCCCATTCCGGCGCCTGAACAAGTTGCGGCTGCCGGATCCGCAGGGCGGCTTCCTGCATCCAAAGGCTTGCATCCACAAGGCTGTTCGGAACCGGGAGCACTTGTTGGCCCTCGAGAATCAGGGGGTTGTTTTGAAAGGTCTTGGAACTGCCGCGTTTGGACAACGCTGTGAGCAAAAACGGGCGTGAGACCGGATGGATGATGAGAACGAGCACGGCGCCCAAGGCGGCGCCGTAAAACGCCCGCCAGAAGCGACTCATTGCCAGGATGTGTTTAGATTCAGTCTTTCGACGCTCGGAATTGCCGGGCTGGAAAGTCTTGCTTCGCTCGCAGGAACCTTGAACGAGGGAAGGTGGGAGGACTGGGCAATCATTTGCATGGCGGCAAGAACCACCAAGGCCGCAACCGCCGCGCCAAGCATGGCCGGCGACCAGTAGCTGACGCTGGCGCGCACGGTCTGCACTTTGTGCCTTCTCAGCAGCCGGTCATCGTAATTTGCAGGGGGCAGGGCGTCAAAGGCTTCCGACCGGAGCATATTGAACGCGTCCGTGGCCTCTTGCATGCTGCGCGCGCAATCCGGGCAAACCGCTGCGTGCTCATCGAGAAATGCTTGCTCATGGTCGCTAAGCACCCGGTCCCGTGAGGCATAGCACAGCTTGCGATATTTCGCGCAGGCATAAAAGTTAAGCTTCACTCCCCTAGTGCCTCCAGCCACAGTTTTCGGAACTTCTCCCGTGCGGTATGGAGCCTTGAACGAACAGTGCCAATTGGAACGTGCATAGCTTCTGCGACTTCTTCGTAGCTCAATTGTTCAATTTCTCTTAAAACAAGGGTCGTTCGGAGATCTGCGGGCATTTGATCCAGACACTTCTGAATGACGACCTTATTCTCGATATGGCCGCACTGATGCTCTTGTATTCGGTCGATTTCGCCGGTTCTGCACGTTTCAAACGCAGTCGGTCCATGCAAAGGCGTACGCAAATCCTATAAAGGTATCCGGAGAAGGCTCTGTCGTCTCTGAGGCGACCGATTTCTCTGAACGCCTTGAGGAACGCTTCCTGGGAAACATCCTCCGCCTCATGTCGGTCTCTGAGCAGGTTGGTGGCAGTTCGGACCAAGCGGTTGCGATGCCGAGCGATAAGATGTCCAAGAGCGGTCTCGTCGCCAACACGGCAACGTGATACCCAATGGAGTTCATCCATCAAACTTTCGAACTTGGAAACGGGAGCTAGCCTAGCATCAATCATTGTTTACGCCGCCTTTCCTCTATATTTTAGCAGACGTATGAAAAAGTTGAGAACGTTCTCTAGTGAAACGAACCTGCGTTCCCGGTAGTCTTGAATGTAATGCTGTTGTTGGCGGTTCCAGTTTCGTTGGCACTGGTCCGCGTGGCTTTACAAAAGCCGAACCAGGTGCAGGTTGATTCCCAACTGGTCGTGGAGTTTGCCCGCGAGACCACGACCACTTTGCCTCAAGGGTTCATTTTCGAACACGCTCAGGCAACCTACGGCCCAACAATTTTAACCTGCGACAAGCTGACGGTGACCGTCGAACCGGGGCACAAGCACTTTATCGCCGAAGGCCACGTGCACATTCTGGACATCGATGGAACCCTCGATGCGGACGAGATCGATTTCGACTGGGTTGCCCATACCGGCTCGGGACACAACGTTCATACCAATCTACAGGGATTGATGGTCGATGCCACCTCGGCAGTCATTAAAAACAAGCTTTGCGAGTTGGATGGCGTGTTTGCAACGCCATGTGGCAACGAAAAGCAGGATTTGATCGCGATTACCGCCGACAGGGCCACCATAGACCAAAACGGGGTCGCTCACATTTTCAAGCCGAGGCTTTACCTCGCCGGCCATAAAGTGCTTACCTTGAAGGAATACACGGTGGCCCCCAACCGCCGTGCCTCCGGCCAGCCGTTGCCCAGTTTTAGCGACAGCAGATCCAATGGACTTTCTGGGGCGTGGGTTCCTGGTATTTATTTGAACGATAATCTTGCCGCGAATGGCAGCATCCATGTCTCTCAGAGAGGCCTTCCCTCGGAAGATCTTCTACTTTCCCAGGGGCTGATGAAGCCGAGCCAGGAACCAGGGGGCATCGTTCCGTATTCGGATTTTGCCGAGCATTTCGGATTCAGCTATTTTGAAAACGTTTATGTTGGGGATCCGGGAGTCGAGCATTTCTTTAGTGCGGGCAGGCGCGAAAGCTTTAGCGCGGGCACGGTTTGGGATGAATACCCGGTTGGCCGTTTGGTGAACGAACCGTTCAACAAACCGGTTGATCTCGTGTATGAGGCGGCGAGCCCATTCGATGGCTTTGGTACCTACGTCCAGTTTCGCGCCCAGCAGATGCAGCAAATACACGGGCCTTCTGAGAACCGGCTGGAGACGTTCGCCTCAATTGCGCTGCCGGACAAAGACTTTTTCCCAGACCTTCATGGCTTCTACCCGGATGTGCGGCTGGACAGCTTCACGTCGTTGGGAAGCGCAAAGCCGTACGGTTGGGGCCACGCGCAACTGGGCTTGGTCGAAAAGCCGAACAAGTACCTGCGGGTTGGCCTCGCCTATACGAAGGGAGCAAATTACGGAACGCCTTTGTTTGTAACCGACGAACTGTACCGTGATCAGAGCGTCAACTTGCGGTCCGACCTAATGGTAGGGCCGAGAACGTTCAGCGTCCTCTTCAAATACGACCCGGTCATCCACGACTGGTACGACACCGAGTTTGAGGTCTCCCAAGCGATGGGATGCCTTGAACCCTACTTCATCTACCGGGCGTTTCCACAGGGATATATTTTTGGCCTGAAGCTAAGGCTCGACAACGTGCTCGATGCCCTAAAAAGAAGGGGCGCCCTAAAAACGAGCGCCCTGAGCGAGGAAGATCGTTAAGCGACTTTTTCTATCGGCGTTTGGCACGAGTATTCGACTACTCGATCCAAGCAGATCTCACCGATGTCGGTGATCAAGCAAGGTCCATAGAGCGGAACAAAGCCCACTCCGAGAATGTAAACAGTGTCCGTGATCTCGTTTCCTTTTCGACAAGTCCAACTCACTTTGAGCTGCGAGCCGACGAATGATTTTGCGTCTTGAATTGTCATTTTCCCGTTGTCCCTAGTTCCCCTGGGGTACAGCCCCAGCCATTCAAGCTTCTTCCAATATCATTGCGTCTACCGCCAGGTAATCCGAACAGTTCTCGTTGGGAAGTATGCTAGGACTATGCTTTTTGAACTTGGGCGGGATGATTGTCATGATCTCGCGATCTCTACAAAAAGGGAGTGGCTGCTCACAAACGGGATCGGCGGATTTGCCATGGGAACGGCCAGTGGAGTCAATACGCGCCGTTATCATGGGTTGCTTGTGGCCGCTACCCAACCGCCTGCCACGCGCATGGTTTTACTCGCCGGCATCGAGTGCTCCATCCATGTGAACAACACGGACTACGGGCTTTCTTCCAACCAATATCCCGGCGCCATCTATCCGGAAGGCTACAAGTTTCTAGAAGGCTTTTCGGCAGGTAAGTGCGTGGTTTGGCACTTCAAGCAAAGCGCCTTCGACGTAACCAAGACCCTGGGCATTCACGAGGGTGAAAACGCGGTCACCATGTCTTACAAGAACAATGGAACGGCCCTCGTAACGCTCAGGCTCAGGCCGTTAGTTTGCCATAAACCGTATCACGACAACTTTTCCGAATCCTCCGATTACCCAGGCACGCTTGATCTTTTTCCCGAACAGACCGCGATCCGATACAAAGGCATCACCCTCTTCTTGAGCCACGAAGGCGCCTTTCGGAATCCGGTTCAAGGGTGGTATTACCGGTTCGAGCACCAGATGGAGATTGAGCGGGGCTTGCCGCCGCGCGACGATCTGTTCTGCCCGTGCGAACTCAACTACACGCTCAAGCCGGGACAGCAGGTAACCCTCGTTGCCTCGACCAAGGAGGGCGTCAAACCTATCTCCCTGGAAGCAGGGGGGAAGGATCTCTCGCTTGAACAGGCCCTCCGGGAAACCGCGCTCAAGTTCCTTGTCAAATCCAAGGACCGCACCACCATCATTGCCGGCTATCCCTGGTTTACCGATTGGGGACGGGACACCATGATCGCCTTGCCCGGCATTTGTCTCCACACGGGAAACCACGAAGCCGCCAAACATATGCTGCTTGACTTTGCCAAACAGATGCGTCAAGGCATCATCCCCAACCGCTTCGTGGAAGCGGGAGAGCAGCCCCAGTACAACACGGTGGACGCCACCCTCTGGTACGTGAACGCGGCCTATCTCACCCTGCAAGCCAAATGGGACCCGGAGTTTGCCGAGCGCATATCCAAAGTGTTTGCGAAAATCCATGAATGGCACACCAAGGGCACTTTTTATGGCATCAAGGTAGATGCCGCGGATGGCTTGCTGACGCAAGGCGAAGAGGGTGTTCAGCTGACCTGGATGGATGCAAAAATCGGCAACTGGGTCGTCACTCCCCGCCACGGCAAGCCGGTGGAGATCAACGGCCTCTGGATCAACGCCTTGCGAGCCATGGAATGGCTCGCCAAAAAGCTCAAAGAGGATTCCTCCGCCGAGAACTATGCCGCCGCCGCCGCCAAGGCGGAAGGCAGCTTCGAAAAGAAGTTCTGGTCAGATCAGTTGGGCCACTATTTAGACACTGCCGATCCCGACGATGCATCCCTGCGCCCGAACCAGGTGATCGCCATGTCCCTGCCGTTCGCCGTCGCCAAGGGCGCAAACGCCCTGAAGGCGCTTGCGCGAGTGGAGTCGGATCTCGTCACCCCCCGCGGTTTGCGAACGCTCGGCTTTCACGAGCAGGGGTACAAGGGGCGATACGACGGCACTATGCCCGAACGAGACGCCGCCTACCATCAGGGAACTGCCTGGCCCTGGCTCTTGGGACCGTACATTTCTGCGTGTGTGAAACTGCGTGGCTCGGCGGATGACCTTATGGGTTGGAAGGACCAGTTTGCGGCGATGATGTGCGAAGACGGCCTCGGCGGCATCGCCGAGGTTTACGATGGAGACGCCCCCCACTACCCAAGCGGCTGCCCCTGGCAAGCCTGGAGCGTGGCGGAGATTTTGAGGGTCTGTGTTGAAGAGTTAAAATAGGGGCCCTCCCCGTTCTATAATCTGAGGCTAAGGCAAAAATATGAATCCAGATAGCTCGCCCGGCGCCGCACTCAAGCAACTCCTCGAACAGCACGGTCAACAACTGGCGTTTGACGCCGACGCGACCTTGCCACTCCTCATGCAGGCATGTCCAGGTTCTCAACTGGAAGTGGAATCGATTGTCGCCGCTCAAAGGCTGCGAATCCCTTGGGAACTGATGAATATGGGCGCGGGTGCGGACCCCGCCAGGCTGGACGAACTTGCCAACACGCTTTCAACGGGCGCGGGCATGCCCGACGATGCGGCCAGATGGATTATCCAAACCTGGATGAACGCGCTCGACATCAAGGTTCAAGGAGCCGGACCTGCCGCGGATCCCGTGGCGCCCGAGGCGTCCGCACCTGCCGCCGTCGCTCCATCAACTCCGGCAATCGAGCCGACGCCTGCACCTGCTGCGGCTCCGCCCCGTTACTTCGTCGTTGGCCAAGGCGGCGCAAAATATGGGCCTGCCGACGTGGCAACCCTGAACCAATGGGCCGCAGAGGGAAGAATCCAGGCGGGAACCTCCTTCGAGGAAGAGGGAACCGGCCGCATTGTCCAAGCGCACGAAGTTGCGGGACTGTTTCTTTCTCAAGGGGCTCAACATTTTCCGCCGGGGTCATACGCGGGGCAAGGAATGTACGGCCAGAATCCGCAGGTTCCCGGGCAAGGGGCAGGAATGCGACCCGAGCAGCCGGGCCAGTTTTCGCAGGCGCCCCAACCGGGCAGCAACTACATGCGAGGCGGATATGTCCAAAACCCGCAGCTTGAGTCGCTTGCAAACACGACTCTCATTAAGTCAATCGTTTCCATGATCTGTGTCGGGTGCATGCCGCTCGGGATCATCGCCCTCGTCTACTCGATCATGGGAAGAACCGCGATGAACCGGGGCGAACTCGATGCGGAGTCGAAGCTCAGGACCTCGAATACAATCGCGAACATCTCGATCGGAATTGGGGTTGTGATCATCGTTTTGTATGTGATCTTGATGATTGTCGGGGTTGCAAGCGGTGGAATGCGCTCAAGCTATCGGACGTATTAGCCCTTGATCGCGCCCGCGAGCATGGTTTCGTAGATGCGGTCGCGGAAGATCCAATACACCGCCATGACCGGGATCATGACGATCACGAGGGCGGCGAACAGCGCGCCCCAGTCGCTTTGGTAGTGTTCGGTCATCGCCAAGTTGGCAAGGCCTAGCGGCAGGGTTTTGTTCTGCTCGCTGTTGACGAGCACCAAGGCGAGGCCGTACTCGTTCCAGAGTCCAATCGCATTGAAGATGCCGACCACAATCAGCCCCGGCCGGGCGAGCGGCAGCATAATCTTCCAGAACGTGCCCGAATGCCCACAACCGTCGATCTGGGCCGCTTCTGCGAGTTCGCCTGGCATTGCTTGAAAGAAGCCGCTCATCACGAAAATCGTGAATGAGAGAGAGTAGGCGACGTAAACAAGCACCAAACCTTCCTTCGTGTCATAGAGATTCAGGGAAGTCAGGAGCATGAAGAGCGGCACCACGATGAGGAAGTTGGGGAACATCATGCCACCGAGGAAGGTGCCGAAAAGGAACTTGGAACCCCGGAACGGATAGCGCGCAAACACATAGGCGGCCATCGCTCCTATTGGGAGCAAGATAGCGAGCGACGCCAGCGTGACGATGGCGCTGTTCAGGAAATAATGGCCAATCCCTGCCTCGCCCCAGGCGTGCGAGTAGTTGACCCACTGGAGATTCTTGAGAGAGGGCATGCTCCAAGGCGAGCCGATGATCTGGTAGCCCGATTTGAACGATGAAATAACGACCCAGGCGATGGGGATCAGGATCGTGGCGGAGAACAGAATGCAAACCAGGGCAGCCAGGATTTTCTTCATGTTCTCGCCCCCTCCGGATTCTTGCGAAACACGAACATCACCAAGCCGCTTAAAACCATGGCCACTACAAAGTTGGCGAGTGCCAAAGTGGTCGCGTAGCCGTAAACGTGGTTCTTGAACCCCTGCTCGTATAGATAGGTGAGCATCACTTCGGTGCCACGGTCGGGTCCTCCCCCGGTCATCAAATAGACAAGGGTGAAGACTCCCATCACGTTGATCACCACATACACCACCGCGATGCGTTTGATCGACCAAAGCATGGGCCAGGTGACCTTCCAGAACCGGCGCATCCCAGTCGCGCCATCGAGTTCAGCCGCCTCATTTACCTCCTGCGGAATGTTCCGCAGTCCTGCGGAGAACAGCATGATATAGAAGCCGGCTACATACCAAACAAAAGCGATTGCCACGCACCAGAACGCTGCGCCAGGGTCGCTGAGCCAGGGCCGCGTCCATTTGTTCAACCCGATGCCATTGAGGCCCGAGGTGACCAAGCCCCAGGCGGGATCGAAAATGAACTCCCAGATGAGGGCGACCACGACGAGGGAGATCACCTGGGGAAACAGATAGATGCTGCGCAGGAAGCGGGACATTCGCCCCGTGCCCTGCATCGCATGGGCGAGGCCCACTCCGATCGTCAACGCGGCAATCAGAATGACGACGAGCAGGCCAAGGTTGTGCTCAAGGGCGCGGCGAAAGGTGAGGTCTCCTGCCAGCTTCTTAAAATTTTCGAGTCCCGACGAACTTGATGTTCTGGGAATACGCGGTCCAGCGATAGAAGGATATGCGAAACGATTGCAGCAGGGGCCATACAACGAACAGCCCGTAAAGCAGAACGGCGGGCGCAAGAAACGAAACGATGAACGCGTTGCGCGAGGCCGCTTTGCTGCGTTTCAGCCGTTCACCTTGTGCTTGGTTATGTTGTCGTCGCTGCGGACCTCCTCGGCCTTGGCCTCAACGCGGTCGCAGAACTGCTCAGGCGTCAACTGGCCGTTCAGCATTGCGGTGAGGGCGTTCTCCAACTCGGTTTCGAACGACGGATACCAGTAGCGGAACTGATCCGCGTAAACGGTCTTGGAGGCCTTGAAGAACTTGAGCGGGGTTTTGAGAACCGCGGGGAGAGCGGTTTGGTCGCTGCCCTTGATCGCCATGAGCGTGCCCTTTTCAACGACGAACTGCTTCGCCTTATCCAGGGATGTCATGTACTTGAAGAGGGCTACGCCCGCGTTGGGGTTCTTGCCTTTGGCGGGGATCATCCAAGGCTCGATGCCGATGATGAGCGAAGTGGGATCGCCTTTGCCGTCGGCGGCCACCGGCGGAAGCATGAACTCCATTTTTGCGCCTGGCGGCATGACTTTCTGCATCTCCGAGTAGAGCCATGTGCCGCAGGGGATCATCGCCGCGCGGCCGTTCAAGAACTCCGACTGGCTCTCGGTGTGGCTCATCGCAGTTGCGCCGCTTTCAAAATAGCCGGCGTCCAAAAGCTGCTTGATCATCTGCGCGGCTTTGAGCATAGCGGGCGACTTCCAAGCGCCGGGAACTAGATTTTGAGCATCGACCACCGCCTGGGCGCCACCCACGCTTTCCGCCCAGGGCAGCAGCATTCCCTCACTCATGTAATAGGGGTATTTGCCCTGGTAGGTGATGGGTGCCATGCCCTTGGCTTTGATCTTGGCGCAAAGGGCAAGGAGCTGGTCGAAGGTTTGGGGAACGGTCCAGCCATTCTTGGCGAAAATATCCGGGTCGTACCACCAGCCCATCACATTGAAATAGTAGGGAAGCACATACTGCTTGCCATCCTGCTGGCCAAGGGCGAGCAGGGAAGGTTCAAAAGTGTCGCGCCATTTAGTTTTGCCATCGAAGGCGGGGCTATCGAGGGCCGAGTCCAGTTGCATGATCTGGCCTTCCTGAACCGCGGTCCAGTGATCGAACCCCCAGCCGGGGAAGACGAGGTCTGGGGGTGTGCCGGCGACGAACTGCGGCTGAAGCGACTCCCAAACGCGAGGATCACCGGTCAAAGTTGTCGTGACCCCCGGATTTTTGGCGTCGAACTCTTTTGCGGCTTGTTGATAAAAATCGATCCCGTATCCGCCCTTGAAAGCCGCTACGGAAAGCATGCCGGACGGTTTGTCGCCGGTGGGGGCCATTGGCGCGGCGACCATGTCGCTGCCTGAATCGCTCTTTGTAGTGGTTGCCGAGTTGGTGCCTCCTCCGCTCTTGCCATTACAGCCGGAAACCGCAATCGCTGCCAGAGCGAAAGCCCCAATAAAGAATCTAGATTTGATCAACATATGCCTCATGCAGGTGGGTTGAAAATCAGTTTAGAACATCCAGCCCATTTGGAGTGCGCGAGCCTGCTCGCGCTTTGTCACAGGCGGGCCTGCCCGCCTCAGGCTTGTTCACACTGCATACACAATCTCATTTGAAGTAGCATTACCGAGTTCCGCATGATAATCCCCTTAATTCTAACAGCCCTGGCCCATCTGGCCCCCGTTGAGGACACCGCATCGGCCCCAATAAACATTTTTCCCAAGCCGTCCAGCGTCGAGCAGCGGCCTGGGGAGTTCCGTTTTGACCGCAACACGATCATCGAAGCGCCCCAAGATTGCGCAAACGAGGCTCATTTCCTTGCGGACATGTTAAAGAAAGGCCCGGGCGGCCCGGCGATTACCCAGAGTACGGGGCGGGCGGAAGACACCGTCATTTTCGAACTGGACGACAGCATTGAGGATCTCGGCCCCGAGGGCTACACGCTTACGGTAACCCCCAAAAGTGTCATCGTCATGGCCACAAAACCTGCGGGCATCTTCTACGGTATCGAGACCCTTCGCCAGCTTCTTCCCGCCGGGGTCGAAGATCCCGGCATGGCCCGGCATGTGCGCTGGAGCATCCCTTGCGTTCAGATCAAAGACAAGCCCAAGTTCGCGTGGCGGGGCATGATGCTCGACGTTTCGCGCCATTTCTTCCCGAAGAAGGACGTGGAGCATATCCTCGACCTTCTCGCCCTTCAAAAGCTCAATGTCTTTCACTGGCACCTGACCGATGACGGCGGCTGGCGAATCGAGATCAAGAAATATCCCAGGCTCACCGAGTTTGGCGCGTGGCGGCAGTGGACGAGCTATCTATGGGATCAGGGAAAGCTCAGCTTCCCCGGAACATCCAGCGGGGAGCGGGTATATGGCGGCTTCTACACGCAGGACGACGTTCGCGAAATTGTGAAGTACGCGGCCGACCGGCACATTATGGTGGTGCCCGAGATCGAAATGCCCGGCCATAGCCTCGCCGCATGCCTCTCCTATCCTGAAGTGACGTGCACCGATGCGGACACTAAGGATTTTGGCAAGGGCGGCACTGGACCGATGCCGGATGTTTATTGTGCGGGCAAGGAAGCCACCTTCACCTTTTTGGAGGGGGTTCTCGATGAAGTTTGCGACCTGTTCCCATCGCCCTATGTGCACATAGGCGGGGATGAGGTAGACAAAACTCTTTGGCAGCATTGCACCGACTGCCAGAAACGCATGAAGGACGAGGGGCTGAAGAACGCCGAGGAGCTGCAAAGCTATTTTGTGCGACGGATCGAGAAGTATCTGAACTCAAAGGGCAAGCGGCTGATCGGCTGGGACGAGATTCTGGAAGGCGGCCTTGCGCCCAACGCGGCAGTAATGTCCTGGCGCGGTATTCAGGGCGGAATCGATGCAGCAAAGGCGGGGCACTCGGTCGTCATGTCGCCAACTTCCGCGTGCTATTTCGACTATGCCTACACCGACATTTCCACCGAAAAGGTTTTTGGTTACGATCCCATTCCGCCGGACCTCACCGGCGATCAGAAGAATCTGGTTTTGGGCGCCCAGTGCAATCTCTGGACCGAGCGCGTTCCCGATATCGCAACCGCCGAACAGCGGATGTTCCCCCGCATTTTAGCTCTGTCGGAGGATGTTTGGTCGGAGAATAAGGATGCGGATTACGCAACTTTTGCTTCCCGGTTGGAGCCGTTTTATGCCCGGCTTGATGCGCTGAACTTGAACTACCACGTCGAGGCGCCGGTCGCCGATTTCGGGGCTGTTATCTTGAACGGAGCGGGCAAGGTGAGTTTTGGGGCGGCAAACGTCTCCAACGGCCAGATCCGATACACAACCGATGGGTCGGTTCCCGACGCCAACTCGGCCGTCTACCACGGGCCGATCACGGTTACGAAGCCGTGCACGATAACCGCCGCCATGTTCCATCGCCAGGCGCGAAGCGAACTCACTCGCGTAGATGTTCGAGAGTACAACGCCCCTGCGGCCACCGCGTTGGAGCCGGGCTTGACCTGGCAGCTGTTTGAAGGCGAGTTCTCGACTGATCCCGGCTACGATGTGCCCGGACTTTTCAACTCCCCGCATGCGGTCGCCGCGAACGGCGTGGACTCCGTGGTTGGATTGGAAGGCGGGAAGACCGAGAACTACGCCATTGCCTTTAACGGCTTTATCAAGATCGACCAGGACGGCGTTTACACGTTCTACACAACCAGCGACGATGGCAGCACCCTATCCATTGCCGGCGCGAAGGTTGTAGACAACGACGGGCCGCATGGCGCGAACGAGAAATCAGGCAAGGTCTATCTGAAACGAGGGGTCTATCCGATTCGCATCGGCTACTTCCAGGCAGGCGGCGCACAATCGCTGTCGGCCGCAATGGAGGGGCCGGGCATTCCGAAGGGACCGATCGATCCGAAGATTCTGTTCCACAAGAGCTAAGCGATTTTTAATAGCCCGAGTTTCGGGCAGTGCGGACCAGGTGCTCTTTGCGCTTTGCCACGCTCCGCCCCTCGGACCAAACCATGCCGCTTCCTCCCATTTACAAGATTCTAGGAAAGACAGAAAGAGAGGCCGGCAGGTTGCCTGTACCTTGAGCGTACTTCCAACACTCTATTCGGTGGGGGTAGACCGCAGTCAGGATGATCAAGGCAGGAATGCCCGAAAGGAGTCAGCTCTTGATTTCTTGCTGGATGACTGCGAAATCCCCTTCCTTTCCACCGATTGTAAGTTTGCCTTTTGAACTCTTGAGGCTAAAATCGTCGGTCGAATAAACGCTGCTGATTTTGAACTGGCCGGGATCCTCGCCTTTTGGCGTCACCGAGAAATCCCAATCGACATTTATCGTCTTTGCCGTGGTGTCCATCGCCGAGATTTTGCCGTGGCCCTGCAGTTCAACGTTTTTCGCAGCATTTTGCCAATGGATGGGGATATCCAAACCAACGGTCTCACTCGCCCCTGAAGTAATTCCGGCTGCGGATAACGCAAGGTAGGCAACGTGCTTGTCGAAATCCAGGTCCTCAGGCATTGATTTGGGGCCGGACTTTGACGTTAGCTCCACAAGCTGATCAGCGGGGGCGTCCGTATCGCCCACTTTCATAGAGATTGTCTTGTAAAGCACGGTCGCGCCGTCCGAATCTACACTTTTGACTGTGGTCTGGACAACTGCAGCCATCTGGCCTTCACCTGCTATATCAAGGGTTAGTTTGTATTGAGCGACCGCCTTGTCTTTATAAGTTCTTTTGAATTCGATCTGTTGGCCGGCGCTTTGGGCAAGCGCGATCGCACCGATCAAGGTCGCGCATGCAATCGACATGAGTTTCATAAAGGCTCCTTCACGCCGATATGGCGATTGGGTTATTTTACAGGCTAACCCAAGTGAGCCAATACTAGGTTGGGAATAATGACCCGGTTGCTAAGTTTCTACGATCGGTAATTCTAATCAGGAAGAGTAACCCGGCGTCTTCTCGACAGTCGACAGTTCACAGTTCACCCCAACCAAGGGGTAGAGTCCAATAATGCTTTTCCTCCCGTTGCTGCTTACCTTGAAGGCAGCCCAGCAAGACATCGCCTCGCTCGTCCAGCAAATGACCCTCGAAGAGAAAGTCTCGCTGTGTCATGGCGGGACCGATTTCGGAACCAAAGCGATTCCCCGTCTTGGCATCCCGGAATACCGCTTTAGTGACGGACCGAATGGCGTTCGCGACCAAGAGCAGGCGCCGACGACGGCTTTCCCAACCGCAGTGGCAATGGCCGCTTCCTGGGACCCGGCTTTGATCACGCAAGTCGGGGCCGCGCTGGGTTCGGAGGCCAAGTTCCTGGGCAAGAGTGTGCTTCTTGGACCGGCCGTCAACATCGATCTTTCGCCCCTCGGAGGAAGAGGATTTGAATACGAAAGCGAAGACCCGTTCCTAAACTCCAGGATCTGCGTGGGCTATGTTAACGGCGTCCAAAGCCAGGGAGTGCTTAGCTGCATCAAGCACTACGCGGTGAACAGCATTGAGTTCGAGCGAACCACGGTCAGTGCGGATATTGACGAGCGCACGCTAAGGGAGATCTATTTGCCCTCGTTCGAGGCAGCGGTGAAAGAGGCTCACGTCGGCAGTGTGATGGCCGCCTACAACAAAGTGAACGGCGTCTACTGCGCGGAGAATCCCCATCTGCTCAAGGACATTCTAAGAATGACTGGGGCTTCAAAGGGTTTGTGATGTCCGACTGGGGCGCCATGCATAGCACGGTTCCCACCGCCAAGAACGGCCTCGATTTGGAGATGCCCGGAGGCAGCGACAACTACCTTGGCGCACCGCTCCTAAAGGCGGTGCAGGATGGCGAAGTGCCGGTCTCGGATATTGACGACATGGTCACCCGCATCCTCTCCAATCTAAAAGGCACGGACCTGCCTAACTTCACCGGCCGGCCGGATGCGAACACGCCCGAGCACTCCAAGCTCGCCCGCGAACTCGCGGAGCAATCCATGGTCCTGCTGAAAAACCAGGGCATTTTGCCTTTGAGCAAGGATGGTCTCAAATCCGTTGCCGTGATCGGACCCAATGCGAACATGAAGTTCGACGATTCGGGCGGAAGCGGTTCCGTGATCGGCCCGTATGAAGTCACTGCCCTCGCAGGGTTGAAGAGCTACTTGGGTGGCGGCGTGGACGTGCAGGTATGCCTCCCGGCGTGGATTCGGCGCCCGGAGCGCTGAAACCCATGGATAAAGCGGTTTTCACCACTCCGAGCGGCGAGGCGGGCCTGCTCGGTTCCTACTATTCGAACATGACGTTCCAGGGCGAGCCCGCCTTTACGCGAACGGATGGCAGCATGGTTTTTGACTGGAATAAAGAACCCCCGCGGCAGGGTTTCCCGCGGGAGAACTTCTCGGTAAAGTGGACCGGTTTTCTGACTCCTGCAGAATCCGGAAACTACGAGATCGGCCTCGCGAGCGACGACGGCTCCCGCATGATCCTCGACGGCAAGACGGTGATCGACAACTGGGGCCTGCACGGCACGATCATGGTCAAAGGTTTCATGTCTCTCGAGAAAGGCCACAAGTATCCGGTCGAGATCGATTTCTATCAAAAAGACGGCGGCGCCAACATCAACTTGTCCTGGACGAAGCTGCCGAGCGGGAAATTGCCCTGGGTTGAGCAGGCGGTCAGTCTCGCTCAAAAGGTGGACAAGGTGATTCTCGTGGTGGGGTCAAACCACGACCAGGAGGGAGAAGGCGGTGACAAGAACTCCTTGGAAATGCCGGACAACCAGGATGAACTGGTTAGCGAAGTGCTGAAAGCCAGACCGGATGCGGTGGTGGTTCTCATCAACGGCACGCCGGTGGCCATGCCCTGGGCCAATAATGCCAAAGCGATCTTGGAGGCTTGGTATCCGGGCCTGGAGGGCGGAAACGCGTTGCCTCGCGTACTCTTCGGCGATGTGAACCCGAGCGGGAAACTGCCGGTCACCTTTCCGAAGCGACTGGAGGATTCTCCTGCCCACGCGCTCGGCGATTACCCTCCGAAGAACGAAGTCCTGAAGTACGACGAAGGCGTTTTGGTCGGCTACCGCTGGTACGACACCAAGAATATCCAGCCCCTGTTCCCATTTGGCCACGGGCTGTCCTACACCAGGTTCGGGTATGGCAAGCCGTCGGTAACTGTGAACGGAGAAGAGGCGGATGTGACTCTGTCCGTGACGAACACCGGGAAAGTCGCAGGGGCCGAGGTGGTCCAAGTCTATGTGGGCGAGTCTAACGCTCCCGTCTTGAGGCCCTCGAAAGAGCTCAAGGGCTTTGCAAAGGTTTGGCTTAGCCCAGGCGAGACCAAGCCGGTGACCATTCACCTGGACCGCCGCGCCTTCGCCTATTACTCGCCCGATAAGCGCAACTGGGTGGTGGATGGTGGGGCGTATAAGCTGGAGATCGGCAGTTCATCCCGAGATATCCGTGAGTTCGCGGTAGTCAAGATTGGGGGCAGTTAACCGGGAGAAAAGTCGGCGCTATTTCCGCCAGTCCTCCAACGCCTCGTCGAAAACAGCGGCATCGGCAGGCGCGGAAAAAAGTCCGATTAGAAGATCGCCGGGTCTCTCCCCGCCAGTCTTCTTCGAGTCGGTTTTGTGCTCACCCGTTACGGCCAAGCCGGCTTGGATCAGCCTCAATATCGCCTCATCGTGCGTGATATGCTCCTCAGCCGCGAAGTTCTGAACACCCTTTTCTATGTTTGCTGGCAGGGGATCAAAGCTCATGACGGTGCTCCTAGCTAATTATGGCTAACAAATGGATCGGGGTTCCTCGCAATTAACCTACTTCGAATACGAATCCGCACCAAGAAAGTCGCTTTCCCAATCACCATCCCGCCAACTCGCACGATCTCGACTTTGCCCTTCTCGAAGGTCCTGACCTCGTGAGGATTTTCAAACTTCTTCAACACGACGTCCAACATTTTTAACCTTTCCACTGCTATTCTATGCCCAAAATTTGCCGAGGTCCCGATTTCGCTCGTCTATCTATTAGGAATATCGAAATGAAGTTACCAACCCTGTTCTGCATTGGTCTATTAGGAACTGTCGCCTTTGGCCAAGATGCACCGAAAACCATAACTTTCGAAAGTAATGCTACTCAAATCGATTCAGTTTTTCAGCAGCTATCCAAACAATCCGGGCTGGTCATCACCGCGGACCCGGCACTGAGCCGAGAGGTCCTTCTGATCTCCGTGAAGGATGCGGATATTCAGCAGGTTCTGAAGGAGATTGCCAAAGTGACCGACGGAAATTGGTCCCGGACCGCCGGTGAATACAGGTTGTCACCGAACGTTGATGCGAGGGCAAAGGAAGAAGCGAAGGTTTTGGATCTCAGAACTGCCGAAGTCAACAAAATGATTGCCACCCTGCCTTCGGATGACCCTGCTTGCTACCTTCTAACCCAGCAGAGCCCCGCCACAATCTCCGCGATACCGCCGGGAGGACGCGTCGTGTTTTCCAGCAACCCCACTTCGCAGCAAACTGCCGCAGACGGAGTAACTTCGGATTTCGTCGCCTATGCGCTCCAAAAGGGCGGAGTGTCGTCCACTCCGATGAGGGTTGCCGGAAATTCAGAGCAAAACCCCCGCAACCAGGTTGACCCCCGGCTTTTGCAGCCGGCCAAGGTCATTCTTGCCGTCTCAAACTCCGGCACATCTTTCAGATTTCGACCTGATCGTGTTTGACGGACGCGGTATGGAGATGAGCCAAGAGGTTGAAAGAAGGGATGTTAAAACGGTTATGGTCCCCGTGCCCGGGCTGCCCGAATCGCTAACCAAAGCCGATACCCAACTCATCGTGCAAAGCAAGCTTACGCAGGAACTTTGGAATCATGGATTTCCCAAGGCGATGGCCAAGCTTTCCGATTTGACTCCGGAAGCCGCAGACGCTGTGAAGCACCCGGACACGAACGACCCCCTTTCGTTTGTGGCATCCGACGCATTGCTTCAGCGCTCCAAGGAGTGCGGAATGCAGTTGGTAGCGGACCTGCCGGATTCCGTCGCTTTTGGAAAGACAGGAACAGCGGCTGATTTCCTTTCCGGTGCGGTCGCAAATGGAGACCTCTGGGCTCGGGATGACGGTGGCTGGATGTTAGTTTCCCCCGGCCAGCCGGTTCGGAGCCGTTTGGAAAGGGCAAACCGTAAGGCGCTTGCCGCTCTTCTTGCGGCGGCGACCTCGTCAAGCCGCGCAACGCTTGAGGACATGGCTACATTTGCCTTGGCAAACGGCCATGCGCCCATGGGGCTTTTGCCCGAAATGCAGGATGCGTCTGTGCCCTATATCAAGGACTTCGTAAACAACTTCGCAAACTTCGAGCAGTCGGGCGACCGGTTTTCCTACCTCGCTCTTTATGGAGCGATGACTCAGGGCCAACAGCAGGCAGTGTTAACCGACTCGGGCCTTCCTGTTCGGTCCTTTTCGCCGGAGGCTATGGCCATTCTTTCCGATATCGTATTCGGTGGTCAAGGTTCGTTCCGCGTCCAGCTTCCGAAACGCACAATCTGATGCAGGGCCGGTTTCTCCATACTCGCCAAGCGCGCCCTTGCGTCCCCATGCGATCGATCCTTCGACCCGAATGGCCGAAAGAACCTATATAAAGGAACCTACCGAGATTTGTGCTCAGGGATATCCTGAAACGGCTGTATTCGGATTGAGTCACACGGCAAACGTAGGATCAAACGGGACGACCTGGCTTGAAATACGCTTATTGCCACAAGTTGTAAAAGACTGCGCCCTGACATGTTCGCCAATTGGGCCGTAGTTTTGCTCAAATCGGGCAAGTGCGGATCAGGCTGCCTGGTCTACGTTCATAATTGAAATCGAATGTTGCCGTTCACTCTGGCGCTGGCGCTCTCATCGTCCCAGCCTTCCTTCGAATATGCCGTCAAGCCAGACAAGGGGCTGACAATTGCGGTTGGGGGCGTACCTGTCGTGCAGGGGTCCTGGGTTCAATTTGTCGAGCCCGGATGGTCCAAATCCTATTACAGCTCGACCACCGGCACGCCAACGATCAAGCAGCTTGACAACGGCGCCACCCTTCTGATTTTTAAAAGCGACGATGGCAGGGCGTATGGCTCCGAACAGTTCACTCCGCTGAAAGATGGGTTGAGAGTCAACTACAGTGTTGGCTGGACGGGGGATAAGCCGGTCGACGTCGAACTCAATGCAGGCAATCTTTGGGCAACGCCTTTGCAGAGAGGGAACCTCACCATCGACGGCAAGCCATCCCGCTCCCTCATGCCGGCCACGTACACAAGCGACGATTTGGAGACACGGACCTACGGGCCAAGAGGGAAGGAGTTTGTTTTTCAAGCACCGATCGGGAAGTTCACCTTCCAGGGGACAAACTCGGATTGGGTATGTTTCGACGCCAGAAACTTGAACAAACTGTGGGCTAAGGGCAAGGATTTGCTATGGCTCGGCCGTTTGGCCCTCCAGCTCAAGCCGAACGATGTGGCCACCGCCGAAGCAGAGTGGCATTTTGAAGCGGCCGCTGAACCGGCGGTTCGCGGCGGAGTGGTCGCTCTAGCTGCGAACGAACTTCCAGTTGCCGTATACCCATTCGACCAGGAAATGCCGATCATTCCAACTCCCCAGGAGGTCCTCATCAAGAAGGATCAGCCGATGGTGCTGGGGGATACGATCACGGTCGACGCGCCTCAGCAAGCCCCCTATATGGCTCAGATGCTTGTAGACCAGGCGAAACTGCGCTGGGACCTTCCCAATCTCAAACTCGGCGAAAGCGATCTTGCTCAGTTCTTCCTGCGTCAACAGGATCTGAACCTACCTCCGGAAGGCTACGAGATCCGGATCAGTCCGCAAACCGCGATCATCATGGGGCAAGACTTCGAGGGCCTGCACCACGCCATTACCACCCTCGGCCAGCTGTTTTTTGCCAAAGACGGCAAGTTATGCCTGCCAACCGGCATCATTCGAGATTGGCCCAAAGTTGGTTGGCGCGGCGTTCATCTATTTGTCGGACCGCAGGCCCTGCCGTTCCAGCAAAAACTTTGGAATCGGGTTTTGGACCCTCTCAAGTTCAACAAGGTCGTACTGGAGTGCGAGCGCACTCAATGGCGGGCTCTCGGCCCGGCGGATCCCTCGTATATGACTCGCAGTGCCCTTGCCACCCTCTTCCAGTTCTACCGCACCATCGGCATCGAGCCGATCCCGCTTATTCAGAGCCTGGGGCACATGGACTGGATGTTTGCCAGCAAAGTTGGAAGCGACTTTGCCCTTTATCCCAAACCTGCCACCTGCATGGACGCACGCAACGCGCAGGCAGAGGATGTCCTTTCCAAAGTCTGGGACGAGGCCATCGGACTGTTGCATCCAAGCGTGGTTCATTTCGGGCTGGATGAGATCGCTAACCATTGGCCGAAGAAGGACCCCGATTTGGCGACAAAGCTCTGGGATCTGCAGCTGCCATTTCTCGCATCTATCGCCACCCGGCACGGTGTGGGGATGATGTTGTGGGGGGATCAGTGCCTGGCGCCGGGCGATTCGCCGGACGCGGCCCTGGCGGACAGCCCGGAGATCGCCGCAGCACGGCGGGCTTTTATTCCCAAGGGCTCATTGATCGCGGACTGGCACTATATCGACGATTCTAATCCTGATCGCTATCAGCGGACCCTGCAGACTTGGAAGGACGGTGGATACCAGCCCATCGCGTCAACTTGGTTCCGGCCCGAGAACATCCGCGGGTTTTATCTCGCCGCCATCCAAGCCGGCGCCGGAACGTTGCAAACAACTTGGATTGGCAACAGCAGCGATGAGCCAAGTCTGGTCCACGATTACCGGCAGTTTGCCGCACTCGTAGTGGCCGCCGATTACGCATGGAGCGGAAGAAGGGATGATTGGAACAAGCTTGGCTACGACCCGTACCAAGTTTTCTCGCAGCTTTATTTCGGTGGAACGAGCAAACTCACCCCGATCACCGGCCAAGCCGCGTGTCTTGGCACTGGAACCGAGGCCCAAATTGGGCAAGTCGAGTTCAAGCTGTTCCAGCCTTATTCGCTTCGCTCCATGCTGACCCCTGAAACGAGCAGCTTGCCTGAGGCGCTCGTTGTCCAAACGCCGGGCCTTAAAGGAAGCGAGCTTTGCTTGGCGGTAGATACAACCACCGCAACGGAGAACAACCAATTCGTCGCCGATTTGGAAATCGATTGTGGCAACGGTGATCCAGTCAAGAAAGCACTGGTTTATGGCGTGGACGTCCGCGCTGCCACCGACCCGAAGGCGAACGTCATCGGTCCACGTGCAAATGGGCTGTCTCTGGTTCGGATCAAGCTTTCGGACAGCCCGGTTGACATCCGCAAAATAACCTTCACGGGAACGAGTTCCTTCGCCGGCCTTCGGGTGTACGGCGTAACTTCTTTTTAGTGACGTTTGAAGTATTGGACTTCGCGCTCGTGCTTCTCGGCGGCTTCGCGCGTGTCGAACGTGCCTAAGTTCTTGCGCTTGTTATGCTCGTCTTTCTTCTGCGAATAGAGTCGATATTGGCCTGATTTTAGCTTCCGTATCATAAGCATTCCTACGCCGGCCTGTTCACATTCCGACTCCTGTATAACGCCGGACGCCACGAACGAAGAACACTTTTCCTAACACTAGAAAGACCACGCACCACGCCCCCTGGATCCAAAGGCCCTTGGCAATTTCTGCATGGTTATGCTGTCCCATCAACACCTCTACGGGGAACGCGTTGGTGTAGCGGAAATGCAGCGTGTCTGCGAGGACGCGCGCCCAATCCGGCATGAGGTTGGGAGGGAATAGTCGGCCCGAAAGCAGCATCTCTACCAGCAAATACAGCCGCAAGATGCTGAAGAACTCCACCGTCCAAAACGCGATGAGAGAAACCCAATAGCCGGCCACAAAGCTCAGCGTATGGGCGAGCACGAGTGAGGCCCAGAACTCGCCCGTAAAGTGCAGGGGCGAAGTTGGCCTTGCTCCGAGATATAGATAATAAACAACCGCGATAATTGGTAAAAACAGCGCGAGCTTGGCCACGCGCCAAGAGAAGTTCCGCCCGATATTGAATGAGAAAAATGGGAAGGGTTTGATAAGGAAACTTGTAACAAACCCCTCGCGAATGTCCCAGCAGATGTCCCACATAAGATAGCAGGTGACAAACTGCGATATTGTCATTGAAAGGATGTAGTAGGTGACGAGATGCGTTTGATCCATGCCGGCAACCGTGCGGTCACCGGTGGCGATCCAAACGGCGGGAAGGATTATCGCGGTTTGAGCGTCTGCCAGTACCCAGATGAAAGAGGCAACCGGATAGGCGAAGCAATCGGACAAGTAAATGCCGAAGATTGCCCCGATTTTTCGCGGATAACTCAAGGCGGCGTGCATACGGGCTACAGAAGCCTAGAGTATAACAAGACCGTAAGCGCACCATTAGCTGAGGCTCTCGGTGGAGGCGGCATGTTTGGCCAGATCATTCTAAGTGCAGTTGCTTTCTTTGGTGTAGGGCAAGCCCGTGTCCTCCATCTTCCGCAAATGCCTCACTATCGCTTTTACCGCGACTTACAGGACATCGGCATTGACGCCAAGCAGGGGCGATTGATGGCCTACGGCAAGAGGAATAACTTGCGATGGCTGACAAATATCATCAAGCGCGAACTTCACGAGAAGCCGGACCGCGATCATAACGAGGCCGATTTTGACGACAAATACGCCTACATCGCACTCCTCGGCGACATCACTCAGGACCACGAAATGGGCCTGCGCGTGTTCATAGAGTGGCACGATCATCCTCAACAGCCGTCCCGGAACTCAGCGTTGCGCAGGTGAAAGTGCAGCGGTTAGTCCGAACCCGTCACGCGTCACCCGTTACTCGTTACCGAATCACAGCTTCGCCGGTGAGAGCAACTGCTTCAGATCTTCCGCATGGTCCTGGGAGACCAGTGCCACCAGCATGTCGTCGCTGTGTAGGACGGTGTCGCCATCGACCTGTATGCCCTGGTCTTCGCGGATGATATAAACAAAGTTCGTTTGCGGCGGCAGTGCAAGTTCGCGCACCTTTTTGTTGATGACAGGCGAGCGCGGGCCCAACTCAACTTCAATGACTTCGATGTTTCCGCGCGCGAGCGCGCCGATCGGAAGCATCACGTCTGGCGAGATTTGCTGTTCAAGCAAGCCGAAAATGATGCCGGTCGCGCTGACCGTCTCGTCGATCCCGAGCTTCTTAAAGACGTCGTTATGGGTGGGGTCGTTGACTCGGGCAAGCACCCGATGAACGTTCCAGACAATCTTGGCCATCTGGCAGATCACGAGGTTGTCCTCGTCTTCGCCGGTGACCGCTACAACCACGTCCGCCCGCTTGAAGCCAGTTTCCTTTTGGGTCAGCATCTCGCAGCCATCGCCGTAAACAACGTTCTGCTCGCCAAGAAGGTTGACGAGGCGCTGGTGCTGTCGAGGTTCGCGCTCAATGAGAGTAGACTTCATGGCCGGATTCCAAAAGACGCTTTGCCAGGTAGTAGCCCACGTTGCCACCTCCAACAAGGATCATATACATCTAAATCTCCAACTCCGGATATAAAATGTTATACTGATCGATCGTTGAATAGGGCTGTTCGAGGATCCAGTCCCGCATCATGCCCGCAGTGAGCACACTTGGCGTAATGCAAAAATAGCCGAGCTTCCGGTAAGCCTCAGCCCGCATTGGGTCGGCCACTTTCACGCAAACCTTGGGCACGTTGTACCGGAGCTTCACAAGCTGAGCAGACATGATGTTTGTGTTGTCCCCTCGAGTCAGCGCGAAGAACACATCGGCGGCTTGAATGCCGGCTTCCTCAAGGACGTCATCTTGGAGACCGCTGCCGATAACCACTTCGCAATTGTGATTGGGACCGAGACGCCTTACCGCTATAGGGTTTTGTTCGATTATCGTGACGTTGTGACCTCGCGAGGCCAACTGCAGACCTACCGTCGAGCCGGTACGGCCACAACCGAAAATTACCACCTTCATGGGCAAAGAGAACTATACCGCGTTTGGGTGTTGGGTGTTGGGTGTTGGGTGTTGGGTGTTGGGTGTTGGGTGTTGGGTGTTGGGTGTTGGGTTTTGGGTGTTGGGTGTTGGGTGTTGGGTCTTGGGTCTTGGGTCTTGGGTGTTAGGTGTTAGGTGTTAGGTTCTTGGTTCTGGGTCTGTTTTTCGATTTCATGCTTGGCAGTTGGCTTGGGCCATCCCGCCCGATCACCACGCCCTGTAATGCTATGCATCTTGATCTGCTATTTAGTCAGGAATCAAGATGGAATTGAAAAACAGTATTGACATTGCGGGGCCGAAGGTTTTAAACCGTTCATTTGTGAAGGACCCTGGTGAGAAGTTAGCGCTTCAGCGGCTTAAGATTCTCGAGCTCGCTCGCACTCTTGGAAATGTGACGGAGGCGTGTAGGCGCGGTCAGATGGATAGGGGCAGCTTCTATGATTGGAAGCGCCGCTATCAGACGCATGGGCTGGATGGGCTCAAGGATTTGCCACCGGTTCATAAATCCCACCCCCAAACGACTCCTGAGCCCGTAAGGGCCGCGGTGAGGGCGCTTTCATTAGAGCATCCTTCATGGGGGAGCAAGCGGCTTTCAAACGAGCTTGGGAAACAAGGGATGCGAATCAGCAACTTCGCAGTGCATGGCATCCTTCGCAAAGCGGGGCTGGCCACCAGGTTCGACCGTTTCCTTCGCCTGGAAGAAGAAGCTCTCAAAGGTGTGGAACTGCCGGTTGAAGTTCTTCGAAAGATGGAGGCGACCAACCCTGCTTTCAAAGAGAGGCACGTGGAGTCGAAAAGGCCAGGTGAACTCGTATCCTTCGACACCTTTTACGTTGGCCTGTTTAAGGGCGTGGGACGCGTTTACTTGCATACCGCGGTGGACACGTTCGGTTCCTACGCCTTTGGCCTGCTTGCTACCGAGCGCAACGCGAAGAGAGCTACAGAGCTTCTCTATGCCCAAGTGCTGCCGTTCTTCGAATCGCACGGCTTGACCCTAGAAGCTATCTTAACCGATAACGGCACCGAGTTCTGCGGCAATGAGGCTCACCCCTTCGAGGCCATCTTGTACAAGCTCGGGATCCAGCACCGAACAACTCAGGTGAAGCGACCGCAAACCAACGGCTTTGTCGAGCGCTTCCACCGAACGATCCTCGACGAGTTCTTCAGAGTCGAACTACGCAAAAGACCCTTTGAAACACTAGATGATCTTGAACAAGCCCTGCAGGAATGGATCTGCTACTACAATGTAGAACGCTCTCATCAGGGCTATCGCAACTTAGGCAAGACTCCTTACGAAACCGTCGAGAGATTTGCCACGACCGCCGTGCAAGATGCATAGCATTACACGCCCCAAAACCCAGAACCCAAGACCAAAAACCTAAAACCTAAAACCCAAAACCCAAAACCCAACCCTACGCAGCCTGAGCCGCCTTGATCTGAGCGACGAACTCAACATCGGCCCTTGAGGCGACTTCGTTGTAAGCCAGCACATGCAAACTGGGGATGTATTTTTCGACCAGCCGCCGCAGAGGCAGCCGGAGTTGGTTTCCGCATAACAGCACCGCTTGGTAGCCCTTGGCCATCGCGCGATCATTCTCTGCCTGCAGCGAATCGATGAACTTCTTTTGTTCGTTGGGTTCCATCACCAGAATCGTGCCCATCGATGTGTTGCTAAGGCATTCGACAAGAGATCGTTCAAATACCGGGTCCAGGGTGATGCAGTAAAGCTTGTTATCCGTGTCCACATACTGGCGCGTAATAGTTCGGGAGATTGCGGCGCGTACAAGCTCGCCGAGTTGATCCGGGTCTTTTACCCGCTGGCCAAAATCCGCCATGGTCTCCAGGATGGTGACCATATCGCGAATCGGAACCTTTTCGCGCAAGAGGTGCTGAAGCACCTTCTGAATGTCTCCGGTCTGCAAAATGGTTGGAACCAACTCGGTGACCACCGTTTCATTGATTGACTTGGCGTTCTCGATGAGCGTGTGAACATCCTGGCGGCTGAGCAGTTCCGCCGCATGGGATTTGACGACGTCGGCAAGATGGGTTGAAATGATCGCGCTCGGCTCAATGACGGTGTAGCCCGCGCGCTCTGCCATTTCTTTGGTGTTGCCCTCGATCCAAAGCGCGTCCAGCCCAAAAACCGGATCTTTGGTTGGCATACCGATGACCGGGTGAAGAACCGACCCGCTATTCACGGCCAGGCACTTGCCTGGGTACGCCACCGCCCGAGCGACCTCTTCCCCCCGAACCTTGATCACGTATTGGTTCGGCTGAAGGTGGATGCTGTCCCGGATTCGCACCGTGGGCATAACAAAACCGAGTTCAAGAGCGATCTGGCGTCTGGTCGCGGTTACCCGGTCCGATAGATCGCCGCCGGCCTTGGTGTCCGCAAGGCGAGTAAGGCCGTAGCCGATTTCAATCTCGATGGGGTCGACGTTAAGGAGAGGCAGAACTGCCTCAGGGCCGGACGGCAGCGGTTTGGCCTTTGCCAGTGCGGCCGCATCCTTATCCGGCTGTCTCTTGCCAATTTCGTTGACCGCGTTGGGGTTTTTGGTCATGAACCGAAAGATGCCGAAGCAGCCGGCAGCGCCGACTAAAAAAAGCGTCGCGGGAAATCCGGGAACCAGTGCAAGGGCGGTTAGCGCGCCCCCCGCGAAGCCGATGGCCTTGGGCTGCCCAAGAACCTGGGCGGCAACTTCGGTGCCCATGCTGCGCTCCTGGCCCGCCCTGGTGACCATTAAGCCACTGGCGGTGGAGATCAATAAGGCGGGAAGCTGGGAGACCAGGCCTTCACCAACTGAAAGCAAAGCGTAAGTTTTGAGAATGGTGAGCGGATCCGCCTCACCCTTCATAAATCCAACCGCAAAACCGCCGATGATGTTCACCGCGATAATGAGGATGGCGGCAATGGCGTCGCCCTTTACGAACTTGGAGGCGCCGTCCATCGCGCCATAGAAATCGGCTTCCTGTTTGATCTTTTTACGCCGCGCCCGTGCCTGCTCCTCGTTAATGAGGCCGGCCGCCAGGTCGGCGTCAATCGCCATCTGCTTACCAGGCATGGCGTCCAAGGTGAATCGTGCGACAACTTCGGAGATACGCCCCGCGCCGTTCGTGATCACGATGAACTGGACGATGACGAGGATAAGGAACGCAACGAATCCGACCACGAAGTCGCCGCCCATCACCAAGCTTCCAAAGGTCTCGAGTAACGTGCCCGGCGCTTCCGCTTCCAAGAATCAGCTTCGTGGCAGCGATACTTAACGCAAGCCTAAACAAGGTGGTGAGCAGGAGCAGGGAGGGGAAGACTCCAAACTCCAGCGGATCGCTGACATTGACTGCGGTGAGCAAAACGACAACTGCGGATGCGATGGCGATGACGAGGCCAAAATCGAGCATCCAAGCGGGCAGAGGCATGATGAGCATGCCGATGACGGTCAACAGCCCGATACCGAGCATGAGATCCGCGTGTCGAAGAACCTTGGTTGCAAGCTGAGTCAGACGCATGGGTGGCTCATTGGAAGTATCGGCAAAATTGCCGGGGAACTTAGGGCGTTTAAACCTTGTTCGCTGCTTCCGTGTCCTTGAGCAACGAAACGACAGTCCGCACGTTCCATTCGTGCTTTTCCAGCATGTCCCAGGCTTCGTCCACCGTCGCCGTGGTGAGGTCGTGAACGATGCGCGCGCAGCGGTCCTTAAGCTTTGCGTTCTTGGCCTTCACGTCCACCATAAGGTTGGAAATAACCTTCCCACTGAGAACCATGGCCGCCGTGCTGATGCGGTTCAATGCTAATTTCTGAGCGGTCCCCGCTTTGAGTCTTGTCGAACCGGTGAGAACTTCGGGGCCGGTGTTCAGGAAAATCCCTAAATCCGCCGCGTGGAACAGCGGTGTGTCTTTGTTGTTCACGATGCCGCATGTCCAAAGCCCTTTTTGCCGGGCGTGCCTTACCGCAGCCACCACAAACGGCGTTCGCCCGGAAGCGGTGATGCCAATCAAAATGTCGATGGGAGTGACCGCCATTTCATTAAGCGCGGTGATCGCCTCGTACTCGTCGTCCTCCGCGTCTTCCTTGGCATGCGCGGTCGCACTGCTTCCGCCGGACACGAGGGCTACAAAGCTGGAGCTGTCGATCCCGAAAGTCGGAGGCATTTCGGCGGCGTCGGCCATGGCGATTCGCCCGCTGGTTCCCGATCCCACATAGATGGTCCGTCCTCCGCGCCGAAACGCCTCGGCAACCTTCTCTGCCGCCTCCGCAAGAGGTTTCTCGGCTTCCTTGAGGGCGTTCAGCACGACAAACTCCTCTTCGTTCATGAGCCGCACAATTTCGCGGGCGCTCATTTTGTCGAGCCCGTGGGATCTGGGGTTTCTGGATTCGGTGCTCATTGCAGCAATCCTTGGGCAAGGATGATGGCGCCTTCCACTGGCGCGCGTTTAATTCTGGTCACCATGATGGTTCTACCGCCTGAGATTTCTTTAAGTCTGCCCTCAAACTCTCTTTCAAAGATCGGCGAGATCTTCCAAAGACCACCTGCTAAACAAACCTTAAGTTCGCGTTCTTCGCCCAAATAGCGTTCCGCATGAGTTACAACCTGTTGGGCGAGCCGAATAGTTTCTTCACGAAGGAAATCCAGGGCGGAAGGCTCACCGGCTAGTGCCGCCGCCGCGAAGCCACGCGCCAGTTTGCCGAGCTTGAACGCGATAGCGCCCGAACGATAAAGCCTCGCGATAACGCCCGGCTCGTCGCTGACGGTGAACACTTCCTCCAAGTCTTTGGCGATCTTATCCAGCGTTTGCTCCTCTAAATGGTATCGAAGAAGCTCCCGCCCATAGCGAAAAGCCGACCCGTAATCCCCCATAACAAACCCGCGCCCGCCGGATTTGATGAACTTGTTTCCGTCTTTGGAGCACACCAGCGAACCGGTTCCCGCAATCACGCAGATGTGGGTGCCCTCGGGACAGGCGGTAAACGCGGCCGCATAATCCGGCTCTGCCCGAATCACCGCATCCGGGATTTCGCTGGTCAGCAGCGTTTCCGCGCGTTCGCGGTCGATCGATGTCAAAAGACCGGCAAAGCAGCCGCAAACATGGGTGGGCGGCGGGCATCCGTTCAGCACTTTGCGAAGGTGGGCGAGGATGATCGCGTCTGGGGTCGAGGCAAGATTTGCCGCCCCGGACTGGCCGCGATAAAGCACCTGGCCCTGCTCATCCGCGGCCCAAGCCCTGCATGACGAGCCCCCGCAATCCAGCCCAAGAAATATGTGAGTGCCGAGACCGTTGATATCTCATTTTAGAACGACGAGGCAATACGCCGCTTAGCGGGTTGAGGCCGTCGGCAGAAGTCCGCTTGGAAAAGCCGAAAGGTAGAATCAGCATGAGCCGAGCCTCCCCTCGATAGGCCCGATTCGACGCTAATGCATCCAGACCTAAATTCGATGCTGAATATTTCAAAGTCGATGGTCGCCGAGGCTTTGCAGCGAGATCGCAGGCCCAACAGGATGCTGTCTTCGATCCGGCTCGTGGGCGAGGTCTTGGAGGAGCAGATCGCCGCCAATCAGCAGGGCAAGGAAAGAGCGGCCTGCGTCCGGGGATGTTGCCATTGTTGCAACTCTGTCGTGCAAGCGAGTGTGGCCGAGGTATTGCTGGCGGCTGATTTCGTTCAAAACAACCTCTCCGCCGAACAGCAGAACCACCTTCTGGATCGGCTTTACGACTACGAGCGAACTGTCGCGCCCAATTTCGGCCTGAATCTAAACAGTTTGCGGATCCCATGCCCGCTGCTCGTCGATGGCGAGTGCTCGATTTACCGGGCCAGGCCCTTCCGTTGCCTAGGTATCAACTCACTCGACGCTGCCGAATGCGAGCGCGAGAAACTGCATCCCGATCAGCAGGTAACTCCGCCGAGAGTTCCTGGCCAATGGCTGCTTTCGCTTCAGGCCACGCAGGGTGCCATGGAAGGTCTCGCTTTGGCTCGCTTAGATGCGGGCAAACTGGATTTTGCTCGAGCCTTGCGAATTGCCCTCACGCAACCCGATGCGGTTGAACGCCATTTTGCAAGATTGAACCCTTTCTTCCCGGCGATCGGTCGGAGTGAGGAGAGCCTAACTGCTGACCCGGGCAATGAGCCGTACTATCCGAAATATACACCGGGCGAGGAACCGGAAGGTGCATGTGACCCCGCCGATTTGTATTCGCATTTTGAAAAATCGGAACACGGTGACGCGGAGGGCGCTCTCGCTCTCTTGACCGGCAAGCACCCCATCAATCTCCTTCGACGGATACTGTTGCCGCCTCTATACAGCGATGAGGAGGAGGTCTTGCAGTGGCGTGAACACGTTCGGAATGCTGTCAAGGGACTCGGAGAGGCGGACCTCGATCCACGAGAGGCATACGACGCTTTATTCGCGCTTAGAACCTTTGAAATCGGTTACCAGCAGTTTAATGATCGCGAAATACTCTCGGAATTGGGGCAAATACTCTGCAATAAGATAGTCGGCCGAGCACTGCCGGATCTCACTGCCCCAATTGAACGGAGGAGGATTGACGGCAAGCTGAAAGTCGGCTACATCAGCGAGAATATCCGGTTGCACAATGGCGCCTACTGGGCTTTGGGATGGCTGCGAAACCACTCGGAAGATATCGAGACCTCGGTGATCTGTCTTCGCGGTCAGCCGGGCGCACGGACCGAGGACTTTGCCGAAGCAACGGACAATTTCTATTTGTGTGGAGACGACAGCCCTTCAAATGCACGGGCAATAAAGGACTTGGGCCTCGACGTCTTGATCTTTCCGGACATCGGCATGTCCGGCAGAAACTACCGCTACGCGAGTATGAGGCTTGCCCCGGTTCAGTGCACCGCCTGGGGGCATCCGGTGACCAGCGGGTTGCCAACCATCGATTATTACCTGTCATCTGAGTTGATGGAGCCGCCGAACGGCCAGGAGCATTACTCGGAGACGCTGGTTCGGCTGCCAGGCTCCGGGCTTTGTTACGAGAGACGGCCTTTCCCTGCGTCCACCATGATCAAGGCTGATTTCGGCCTGGACGACGGTCCTCTTTACCTTTCCTGCCAGAACGCAATGAAGTATTTGCCACGGTGGGATTACCTGTACCGCGAGATAACGGAAAGAACGGGCAGGCCCATCATTTTCCTCGAAGGATCTCGAATTGACAACACGGTTTGGAAGGAACGGATGCGAAAGGCAGGGGTCGACGCGAAATGGCTGCCGTTTTTGGGCAACTCCGATTTTCTCGCTTTAGTCGAACTCGCCGACGTGAATCTGGATACGCCGGGATGGAATGGCGGCAACACCACCGTGCACTGTCTGAGCCGGCGAAAGCCGATGGTGACATTGCCGGGGGAGTTCATGCGTGGACGTCATAGTCTCGCCTTTTGCCAAATCGCAGGTGGGCCCGGTTTGGTTGCTTCTAGCCCTGAAAACTATATCGATTTGGCAACAAACCCGGACCTGCTCCACGAGTCCATGGTGACGTTAAACCCCAATGCCTTGTTCGAGGACAAGAGGCCGGTTCTCGCACTGGACGAGTTCTTCAGATCGCTCTTCTAAACATCAACGCCTACAGAGCCGCGGATTCCAAATGGCGCCGGCCTTCCGCAATTTCCTTGCTTACGAACTTTTAAGCTTCGCAGTCCCCCTTCGAACGCCCGCAAATGTTCAAAGAGATAGCAAACGCAAAATGAGCCAAAGAAGCCCGAACCGGACGAGCCTTCCGGCGAGAACGCCGCAAGGCCCGAACTCTCGGGCCAAATAAAACCCCATAACGCACCCTAGCACCCCATGAGCGGGCCGATCGGCCCGCTCTCTTTTTGTCTCGGAGTGGCCTGGAGGAGTTCCATGTTCTTGAGACCAAAGTAGACTTGGGCTACACGGTAAGAAATGGACCTCAAGCAGACTGACATTTGGCCGTTTGAAACGGGAATAACGGATTATCCTATCGATCCGGTGAACCTTGCCTTGCCCAGTATTGCCGATATCGCCAATCGCTGGGCCGAGGCCAGATTTGAAGTCGGAGAAACCGATCGGCTTAGAACTTTTATCGAACAACTAAACCGCGAGTGGTCGATCGAAACCGGAATTATCGAGAACTTGTACGATATCGAGCGTGGTGTAACCCAGACTTTGATCGAGCAGGGGTTTCAAGCTTCGCTTATTCCTCACGGTGCCACGAACAAGGACCCCGAGTTCGTCATTGCGCTGCTGAACGACCAAAAGGCCGCCCTAGAGGGGCTTTTTGCTTTTGTGAAACAGGATCTTCAGCTAACCACGAGCTACATAAAGGTCCTTCACGCGGTCACAACTCGGAGCCAAGACTCGGTTGAAGCAGTGGATTCGCTCGGGAATCTGGTTCAAGCTCCACTGCTCAGGGGCCAATGGAAGGCGCAACCGAACTACCCCCAACGAGACGGAGTTATCTATCGGTACTGTCCGCCGGAACAAGTCCCCGGCGAAATGGAGCGTCTCGTAGAAATGCATGCCCGCCATCGGGAGGCTGGCGTCGCTCCTGATGTGGAAGCGGGTTGGCTACATCATCGTTTTAGCCAGGTTCATCCGTTTCAAGACGGCAACGGGCGAGTTGCTCGGTTGCTCGCTTCTTTAGTCCTTCTACGGGCAGGTCTCTTTCCGATGGTCGTTCCCAGAGACGAAAAGGACGTCTACATCGAGACCCTGGAGTCGGCAGACCGTGGGGACTTGCAGCCCCTGGTTTATTTGATTGCGAGGCGGCAACAGGTCGCTTATGAGAAGGCTATCCGAGCCGTGCGTAAGCATGCGCCGGATCGTTTGAACGTGGATGAAGCCGCAAAGGCCTTCCGCACCGCATTTGACAACCTGGATTCAGTTCGAAGAAATCGAATAGAGCACCGTTCGATGGAATTACATCAAGAACTTGTGCGTTCCTTTAAACCCAAGGTTAGTCAGCTAAATCGGGACATCCTTGGCAAGAGCGACACAGGAACAATACTCCAGTTTGGAGGCGGAGGATTCGGCGCAGGGAACACAAACGCTTCTCCGTCCGCCGATAGGATTCTTCCCGCAATCAAACTTTCGGCCGAACGCCAGCCGGACGAGCGGATAATCGAAGCCGCCAGGAAAGTCCTTCTTAAAAGGTGGTCCACGGTGGCGTCCGCTCCATACAAAGTTATGCTAATCGAGATGAACAACGAGCGCCAATTTACTTTTATGATTCTCGAATACGCGTCAAACCCAGAGATTAGCGATGACCTTCAGGTGGCGGCCATGGTAATAAGTGGGGGAGATTATCAGCCATTGGAGATAGAACCGCTGCTTTGGCCAGAAGGCAGTAACATAACAAGTTTTAACGACCAGATCAAGGAGTGGCGTGATTTGATGCTTAGCACGGCATTTGGCTGGGCTAGAAGAAATCTGTAAGCCAACCCTATCGAGACGCTCTTGTTCATAATCTCATCAGATCTTCAGCGATGACAACGTCGCCGTCATATTCGCTCTTGACTTCCTCCAGAATTTGCTCCCTGCTTTCGCCGAAAGGCAGCAGGTGATACAAAAGCAGCAACTCCGGCTTCACGCGGTTGGCCAGACGGCCAAGTTCTGGTCCCGAAGTGTGATAAGACGAATGGTATTGCTGCCATTCGGTTTCTCGAGCGGCCAACCCCTTGGCCGAGTACGCTTCATGGATCAGCACATTACAGCCCTGTGCATGGGCGATGAGGTTTTCATTGGTGGTTGTATCGCCTGAAACGACAATCACTCTGTCAGCCGTTTCGAAGCGAAATCCGAACGCTTTTTGCCATTTGCCGTGGGAAACCGCGAACGCGGACACGCGCACGTTCTCGTCCGAGAAAACCGGACCCTCCACGAACTCGTTGACCCGAACCTCGTAAGCGGCCGGATTGGAAGGCTCGCCGCCCGCGAGGCGAATGGCGACGTCTTCGGCCCACGCCTCTAGAATGTGATCCACCATGCGCTGGGTTCCATGGGGCCCCCAAAGATTCAGTGGCAACTGCCTGCCGGTGACGGCGGGCGTAAGAATCAGATCGGGCAACCCCATCGTGTGGTCTGAGTGAAGATGGGTGATAAAAGCGTGGGTTAAATTCTCCATTCCCAGGCCAGCGGCGGCAGCCTGCCGCACCAAGCCGGGCCCGCAATCGACCAAATATGGCTGGCCGTTCGCGACGATTGCGAGAGACGGCCCCTGGTGGTCCGGTTCCGGATTGGGCGTTCCCGTGCCGAGAAATACGATTTCGATCATGCAATCCTAATGGACCATACCCTCCGGGCTCGTTACACGTCACTTGTCACTCGTCACGCGTCACTCCGACAGCGCTATAATCAGCCGTGCCTCATAAGATTGCTGTGTTGCCCGGGGATGGAATTGGCCCCGAAGTTACCGCCCAAGCGGTTAAAGTTCTTAGCGCGACCGGACTTGATTTCGAGTTCGAAGAAGCCCTGATAGGCGGGATCGCCTTTGACCAAACCGGCCATCCCCTTCCTAAGGAAACGCTCGACCTCTGCAAGAACGCCGACGCCATTTTGCTCGGCGCGGTTGGCGGGCCGAAATGGGACCATCTGGAAGCCAAGCTTCGCCCCGAAGTGGGGGCTCTCCTGCCACTGCGTGCAGAGCTTCAACTTTTCGCCAACGTCCGCCCCGCCAAAACCCTGCAGGCTCTCATGATGGCAAGCCCGCTAAAGGGAGAAAGAGGTTTGGTCGACCTCATCGTCGTTC
This sequence comes from uncultured archaeon, assembly GCA_963829965.1. GTDB lineage: Bacteria > Armatimonadota > Fimbriimonadia > Fimbriimonadales > Fimbriimonadaceae > DASXZH01. The sequence continues at coordinate 77,136 of CAWHLK010000057.1, forward strand.
GCGAGCTCACCGGCGGAATCTATTTCGGAAAGCCGCGTGAACGGAGAGAGAACGGAACCGTCGCGGTGGACACCTGCATCTATTCCCGCGCCGAGATCGAACGGATTGCCCTTCTTGCTTACGATATCGCCAGGCAGCGAAGCCGAAACCTCATCAGCGTGGACAAGAACAACGTGCTGGAAACGAGCCGGCTATGGCGCGAGGTGGTGAGCGAAATCGCGGAGAGCAATCCTGACGTCAGCACCAGCCACATGCTGGTAGACAACTGCGCCATGCAGCTGATTCGCGACCCCCAGCAGTTCGACGTCATTCTCACCGAGAACATGTTCGGAGACATCCTTTCCGACGAGGCCTCCATGATCACTGGATCGCTCGGTCTGCTCCCGTCCGCATCCTTGAGCAATCCGAAGGACGGCAAGACGTTCGGGCTCTACGAGCCCGTCCATGGCTCTGCCCCGGACATTGCGGGCCAAGAGCGTGCGAACCCCATCGCAGCCATTCTGAGTGCAGCGATGATGCTCAAATACACGTTCGGTGAGGCCGAGGTGGCAGCCAAAGTCGATAAAGCGGTGGACGCTGCACTTGGCCAGGGCCTGCGCACCGCGGACATCTTTGAGAAGGGCTCCAAGCTGGTTTCCACAAACGATATGGGCGATGCCATAGCCCGTAGTTTGGGAGCCTGAGCTGATCACCGTCGTCGGCGGCGGTTTCGCGGGCGTGGAGGCGGCGTGGGCGGCCGCCAACCGTGGGCAGGCTGTGCGGCTGTACGAAATGCGCCCCGTCAAAATGACGCCTGCCCACAAGTCCGGGTTGCTGTCAGAGCTTGTTTGTTCCAACAGCTTTAAGTCCAAACTTCCTACCTCCCCGGCAGGCCGGCTCAAGGCGGAAATGGTCGCACTTGGCTCGCTGGTGATTCCGACCGGAATGGAACACGAAGTCCCCGGCGGTGAAGCGCTTGCCGTGGACCACGACCTTTACGCGCAGGCGATCACCAAGGCCATCGAGGACCACCCTTTGATCGAGGTCCGTAGGGAAGAGTTCACACCGGACATGGCCCAAGCCGCGCTTGCCGAGGGCGTGCTTATTTTGGCTACCGGCCCCCTGACCAGCGAGGCCCTCGGCCAGTGGCTGGCGGGCGTCACCGGCTCGGACCATCTCTATTTCTTCGATGCAGTCAGCCCCACCGTGGAAGCCTCCAGCATCGACCGCGAAATCGCGTTCGAGCAGAGCCGGTACGACAAAGGCGGGGACGACTACCTTAATTGCCCGTTCGAGAAGGACAGCTACTACGCCTTCGTCAAGGAGCTGGTGAACGCAGAAAAGGCCCCTCTTCACGACTTTGAGCAGGGCGTGAAATACTTCTCGGGTTGCACGCCGATCGAAGCGATCGCCGAAGGCGGCGAGCGGTCGCTCGCGTTTGGGAATTTCAAGCCGGTGGGTTTGACCGATCCAAGAACCGGCCGAAGGCCGTACGCGGTGATCCAGCTAAGACCCGAGAATCGTGAGAAGACGCTGTATTCGCTCGTCGCTTGCCAGAACCGGCTCAAATGGGGTGAACAGAAACGGGTCTTCCAAATGGTCCCGGGATTGCAGCACGCGGAGTTTGTGCGTTTCGGAGTGATTCATCGAAACACTTACATCGAATCGCCGAGGGTCCTGAAACCCAACCTGGAAATGCGGGATGTGCCAGGGCTGTTCGTCGCCGGACAGCTAACCGGCGTGGAGGGCTATGTGGAATCCGCGGCAATGGGCATTTACGCGGGCATCCAGGCGGTTCGGAAACTAAAAGAAGAATCGCCAAGCGCGCCTCCAAGAGCGTGCGCGTATGGATCGCTGGTTTCTCATCTCCAGGATCAAACGGAAAGGGAGTTCGCTCCGATGAATATCAACTGGGGACTATTTCCCGATCCGGAGCCGTTCCTCAAAGACAAAGGCGCCCGGAAGGAAGCCAAGCTCAAAGCAGCGCAGGCAGCGTTTGCCGAATGGGTCCAAACTCTTTAACGAAGCGCTTGATTCGCAATCTCCAGAGCCGATCGCTCCCCTTCAAAATAGGGTGTGGTTTTGTTGCTAACCAAGTACAGGCGCGTTGCGCCTATACTCGGTTAGCGGCAGACTTGTCAGGCCGCCCAATGCCTCGTTCCTGGGCATCCTAATCTCTAGGGATTGATCTGGATTGGCAGTTCCTGATATTTTCCGTTGAGTGTCGCTTTGATGTATCCCTCGTACACGCCGGTCGTGGTCGTCACTGCCTTGGCAGTGAAGCTCACGATCGTCTTTCCTGCAGGAACCGTCACCGTGGCCGGTACCGTGAACGGATGAGCAGGCTCGGGACGGATCCGTGTCCCCCGAGGCAAGGGTTACAACCGCGCCCGCTGATCCCGCTACGCCCTGCAAAACCACATAGCAAGTGAAGCTCTGACCGCTGTTAACATCAGTGGACGTTGATTCCAGGGCAAGCACGACTGGAGGATCCACCACAAGCGTGGAAGTAAATGATTTCGCTCCGTAGGTCGCGGTAAACACAACCGAGGTCGCTGCTGCAACACCTTTGGTGCTGATCGCGAAGTCGGCGGCGGTAAACCCGGCGGGGACTACAACGCTGGCAGGGAAAGTCACCGGCCCAGTTGCCTTGATCGTCACCGTAGCGGCCGTGGTCAAGCTGTTCGAGATAAACACGTGTCCCGTTGTGCCGTCCCCACCGTTGACCGGGCTGGGGCCGATGGTGAAGTTGGACAACACAACGGCGGTTGTGGGAATCTCCAGAGCAGAGATGAAGCCAGGCTCAATCTGAGTTTCGACCACCGGTGCGAAGACCGGCGCGAGTGAACCGGAGGTTGTGGGATAGTCTCCCGAATCGGTGCTCCCGACGACGTAGACCAGCCCGCTCGCGCTTACCGCCAAATCGTAGGCGTAATCGCTGCCGTTGCCTCCCAAGTAAGTGCTGTAAAGAAGCGAAGACCCGGTGGAGTTCAGTTCCGAGACAATCGCATTGAGGGATCCATTGAGCTTGGTTTGGTAAGCGCCGGCTGTCACCGGGTAGTCCGCGGAAAGGGCGCCTCCTGCAACAACGATATTAGTGCCATTGAGAGCTATGCTGGTTGGACCATCACCGATGCTTCCACCCAGGTAAGTGCTCCAGTTGATGGCACTGCCGGCAGAGTTCAACTCCGTAATGAATCCGTTCGCCCCCCCATTGTGAGCCGCCCGGTTCGTAGTTTGATAGGCGCCGGAAGTGACTGGAAAGTTGTCCGATCCGGTTCCTCCACAGATGACTGGATTGACACCACTTAGGAGGACTATGCCCGACGCACTATCTCCGTTCCAGCTGTTGTTGGAAACGGTGCTCCCGGACGGCGAACTGCCTGTTCCACCTAGGTAGGTGCTGAAAACCAAAGCGGTTCCGGTGGCGTTCAGTTTCGCCACGTAGGCAGTGGATGCGTTGGGAAACTCGAGATTAGTCTTTTGATAGGCAGTCGAGCTCAACGGAAGGTCTGCCGAGAACGTGCTGCCGCAAAAGACTGGGTTGTAGCTTGTATCCAGAGCAAGGCCGGATACTGTCTCAGCAGCCCAAAACTGGGAGTTCGGTCGTAATTCCCCGTTCCGCCAAACATGGTGCTGAATATCAAAGCGGAGCCGGTGGCGTTCAGCTTCGTTACGAAAGCGTTTTCCCCGCCGAGATAAGCCTTGAGAACTTTTTGGTATGCAGTCGAGCTAACGGGAAAATCGGCAGAGGGCGTTTCGCCTGCAACTACGGGCTCCTCGGTAGCATCGAGCTTTACGCATTCAGCGACATCTCCGGGAGTGTAATAGGGGTTGCCGGTGCCGCCTAGGTAAGTCGAAAAGACAAGCGCGGTGCCCGTTGGATTGAACTTGGTGACAAAGGCGTTGTAGCCGCCGGTAATGTCGCGATTCGTTTTCTGATAGGCGGTTGAGGAAACGGGAAGCGAAAGGGTGTCGGTTTCGCCGCAAATGACCGGATCGCCGGTGGTCGCGCCGATCGCAACGTCGGTAGCCCGCGTCCCGCCCTCTTTGCCCCCGAAATAGGTGCAATACACCATTTTGTTGAGTTCAGGATAGAGTTTGCCGACGAAGGCAACATCGATGGAGCCGGCTGGCAGGGAGGTCTCGTAGGCGCCGGTTGTGACCGGCAGTTCTCCGTTCAGATTCTCTCCCGTGATGACCACGTTTGAAGCTTTGTCCAAGGCAACGGCTTGCACCACAGTTTCTTGTGAAAGCGGGGCGAAGTAGGTGGAGTACACGAGCGGGTCGATAATCAGAGTCTTGCTTGTGTCGTAACTTCCAACATCAAAGCGAACCACATTTCCGTCAAGTGCCATTTTGCAGGGCACTTGAACTCGAGCCGCGCCGTTTTGCTGAAAAGCCGCCATCCCGGTTTCCACCACGGTTCCCACCGAGGTCTCAAGCTGAAGGTCGCCGTTCTCCAGCACTTTCGCTCCCGAAACACCATCGATCTTCAAGCCGATCTGAGAAACATCCGAACCCGGCTTGACGAGAAGATCATAGCGGGGTGCATTGCCCTGAACCGAATATTGGACGCTGACTCCGTCGTATATTTCGGAGGTGTTGACCTCGGAGAATCGCCGCACGTTGGTGGCCCACTTGGTTTCGTCATTGCCAAGGAAGTAGTTGAAGTTGCCTTCGACTTGCTTGCTTCCTTCGAAAGCGGTCGGCTTGGAACCGACGAAGCTCATTCGGACGACGTCGCCCTTGATTTGTTTCTTGGCAGTCTTTGTCGCCTGGATCGTTTGGTGAAAGTCGAGAACGGGTCCCGCTTGAGTGATCCAGAAGTTGAGACCGGGTTCGGTCATGAGATATTGAGCTAACGCATCCCATTGCCCGCCGTTTTCAATAAAGGCGCCGTTCGACTGAGCGGCCAACGCCAAGCTTACGTTGTGCTTGGACGGAGAAACTGAATTACCCGGTGAAGCAAAAGCAGCTCCTGACGCACATAAAAAGACAGAGACAAGGTGAATACGAATTCTCACTAATTACTCCCAGGGCCCGAGGCATAGAGTGCCCGGGCCGGTCCAAACATAACTTTATATCACAGATAGGGCTTCTCTCAAGTTCAAAACCCTCAAATATCACGGAAACGAATCAGAAGGGACGTCTCGTTCCATCGCGATGCGCGGCAGGGGCAGTTTAAAGGCCCTATGCGCATGCGTCCAGAGCCGGACTCGAGTTGCCCCGCTATAGAAGTGCTTTTGAAACTTGGCGTCACTCTTGGGAGCGACGCCATAAGTTAACAGCCCTAAGGGAGCACCGCAAAGGAGTTGCTGGTGACCGTGACGCCGCCATATTTGGCCACGATGTCTGCAACCACCTCCGAAGTAACCGCCTTGGTCTTGATTGTGAATGTTGCATAGGTCTTGCCTGCGGGAACCGTTACCGTCGCTGGAATGGTAATGTCGGAAGCTGCCGTGGTTGGAGACGTCACGAGTGAGAGAGCAACCGTGACTCCGCCTGTGCCCGCTTCGCCCTGGAGCAGCACGTAGCCGGTGAGGCTGCCGCCTCCGGTTACGTTCAGATTGCTTGTAGCCGCGGAGTACAGAACCGCCGGATCCACTAATACGGTTGACGTCAGGGTTTTCCCGCTGTAGGTTGCGTTAACGACTGCGGTCGTCTTAGCGGCAACTGCCTTCACATAAATCGGGAAATCGTAGCTCGTCGCGCCCGCCGGTATGGTGACGCTGCTGGGAATGGAAACTGGGCCGCTTGCGGTCAGTGTCACTGTAATATTCGAAGTCGAGCTGTTCGAGATGAAGACTCGCCCCGAAGTATCCAGTCCGCTGATCGCTGGGTTTGGCGCAACGGTAAAGTTCGAAAGAACGATCGACGTCGCCGGTATTTCAAGGGCAGACACGTACCCGGCCTCCGACACGAACCTTGTGGTTGGTTCGAAGATTGTTTCCAAGGCGCCGGAAGTAGTTGGAAAGTCGCTGGAAGTTGTAAATCCTCCCACGTAGATCAATCCGCTGGTGTTGATTGCGAGTCCATAGGCCACATCGTCCGCGTTTCCTCCAAGGTACGTGGAATACAAGATCGAACTGCCCGCAGAGTTCATTTCGGTTACAACCACGTTGTCCGTACCGCTTAGACTCGTTTGAAAAGCGCCGGTGGTAACGGGGTAGTTTGCCGAGAACGATGCTCCGGCAATAAGGATGTTGGAGCCGTACATCTTCACCGCGTCAAATCCTTCACCCGTTGAGCCGCCTAAATAGGTGCTGAACACGAGTCCGGAACCGGTCGAGTTGAGCTCGCTCACAAAACCCGTAGAGCCCCCCGTATGCACGGTCTTGTTCGTCGTCTGATAACTTCCTGCAGTAACCGGGAAATTGTCCGAAGCGGTCGCGCCTACCACAACCGTGTCTGAATTGTTGTTGACAACGGCGCCTGCGCCCTCACCGTCCCACAAAGTGTTGCTCAGGAGGGTTCCACCGTGGGAGTTCCCGGTCCCACCGAGGTAGGTGCTAAAAACCAGGGCGGAGCCTGTTGCGTTAAGTTTCGCAACGTAAGTGGTCGCTGCGTTGGGGAACTCATAGTTGGTCTTCTGGTAGGCGGTGGAACTCAGTGGCAGATCTGCCGATCGCGTCTTACCCGCGAAAACCGGCTGATCGTTTGCATCCAGGTCGAGGGACGTTGCATTTTCGCAGACCCAGGTATTGTTGCTGAGGTCAAGGCTGCCCGTGCCCCCGAAATAGGTCCCAAACAGGAGTGTGGAACCCGTCGCGCTCAGTTTTGCAACAAATGCATTCTGGCCGCCAAGGATGGCGTGGTTCACCTTTTGAAAGGCGGTTGCGGTTACCGGGAAGTTTGGCGAGGCTGCCTCGCCAAGGACGAATTCGTTCTCGGAAGCGTCGAGCTTGACGCAAGTCGCGTCGTCCCCTTGGGACCCGTAAAAAGCGCTGTTGCCTCCAAGGTAGGTCGAAAACACGAGCGCTGTGCCGGTTGCATTAAGCTTCGTAACGAACGCGCAGTTGCCGGAGGTGGTATTGGGATCTGTCTTCTGAAACGCGTTGGTGGTTGTGGGGAATACACTCGATTCCGTAAATCCAACAACAACCGGCTCTCCCGTGGTTTGCCCCACTGCGACCGAGTTTCCTTCCGAAGGGGCCGATTCGTTTGTCTTCGTGGGAACTCCGCCCAGATAGCTGCAGTACACGAGCTTGTTCAGCTGCGGGTAGAGCTTGGCGACGTAAGCGCTGATATTGGTTGGTGCGGCGACCTGATAGGCTCCCGTGGTAGTGGGTAGCCCGCCCGCGCTATTGGACCCTGTGATGACCACGTTCTGCGATTTGTCCAGAGCGATTGACCGGATGTAGGTTTCGTCGGAAGCCACCCCGAAGTAAGTGGAGTAGACGAGTGGATCGATAATGACTTCTTTGGCCGGATTGTGGGTTCCCAGATCGAACTTGACCACATTGCCATCCAGTTCCATGTGGCAGGGAACCTGGGTCCGGCTCGCGCCATCCTCCTGATAGGCAGCCATGCCCGTTTCCACAATCGGGCCAAGGGATGTCTGAAGCTGAAGGTCGCCGTTGGCAAGGACTTGGGCGCCGGAAACGCCCTCCACTCGCATCCCGATTTGGGTGGCATCGGCGCCCGGTTTCAGCACCAGGTCATAACGAGGCGAGCCGTTTTGGGTGGAGTATTGAACGCGGATTCCTTGGTAAAGCTCGGTCGAAAGAACTTGGGCATACCGGTTGACGTTGGTGACCCAGGCGCTGGAATCGTTCCCTAGGAAGTAGTTGAAATAGCCGTCGACCTTGTTCTGAGGCGTGAACGCCGCCGGTTGCGCGCCCACAAAAGTCATTCGCACAACGTCGCCCTGGACTTGCTGTTTTGAGGTTGAAGTGGCAGGAATAACCTTCTGAAAGTCCATCACCGGCCCCTGGGAGGTCACCCAGAAGTTCAACCCCGGTTCGGACATCATGAAGCCCGCGCCGGCGTCCCATTGTCCCTTGTTTTCAATGAACGCCCCGTTGGACTGTGAGGCCAGCGCCAGCCCAACTTTGGACTTATCGGCGCTGGTTGCAATGTGGCTCCCATTGGAAGCCATCGCAGAGGCGGCGAACGATATAACAACGGAAAAACATAAAAAGGATAGAGTCTTGCGGATAGTCATGAATAACCCCTTCCAGAGCCTGTGACTGCCCAATCACATGCCCGGACCAATACTTTATAACACAAAAGGGATGAGAAACCAAATTTTTGCGGCCTCATATAACGGAAGCCTAATGATAGGAAGAGGCATGGTTTTCGAGCTTTAATGGGCCGCTTTCTTTTGTTGGCATACATACAAGCCCTTGCTAACATCACCTCGAACCGGCAGGCGGCTGGCGCTTGGGCCGGACCAGTCTTGGCCCTGGAAGCAACCTGAGCCCTATCGGCACGTGTAGGATTGAGGATTTCCCGAAGATCGAACCAAAGAGTCCTTCTTTGGCAGCGCGCAGCGCGAGGAAAAGTCATCGGCTTCCTGTGCACCTCTATATTCGCGCAATAATTAAGCATGGCCATAAGAAAGTTGAAAGATATCCAGCGGCAGGTCGAAGAGCTAAGCGCTGCAGAACAGGTTGAACTGGCTCAGTATTTGCTGGCGAAAGCCAAGAGCCAAGGCTTCGGCGAGGAGGCGATCCTGACTGAGGCCTTACTTGCAAAGGGTTGGCTGAGGCCGGAGGAAGATCGGGCTTGGGCAAGCCTGTAGCCGGCGATGTCGTCGTCGTGCCATTTCCATTTTCCGACTTAACACAACATTCGACCGTCCCGCCTTTTTACTGCCGATCAGTCGATCATCCATCGGGTCGTTGGCTCAGTTACGAGCACGAAGTTAGGCGAAGTCCTTCATAGCATCAGTAGGATTTTGAATTTTCCGTCCTAGCCGACAAGCATGAATAGGTTCGGGCGCTCTCTATTATCGCCGCAATATTCCTTGTGGTACAGTTCGTTTCATCCTGACATCTCGTAGATAATAGATGCGTAGGACACAACCTTGACTCGATTCGCGTTCATCATCCATCCGCTGGAGCCCAAGCACGCGGCTAAGAAATATCCGATTGCCAAATATGTGCCGGATTTCTTGATCGAGGCATTCATCGCCCGCAAGCATCCGGTCTTGATGAGCGAAGTTAAGGGCATAGAGTCCCTGACCGGTGCGAAAACCGAAGGCTGGTTTATTGGCTGCCCCTTGACTCCCAAGCAGATGATGGGCGGCGTGCCTCTTGAGCACACTTACAAACGCATTGTCGAATGCACCCAAATGGCGGCGGATTTAGGCGCGGAGGTCATCGGCCTAGGCGCTTTCACAAGCGTCGTCGGAGATGGGGGCATCACCGTCGCAAAACGCTCACCCATCGCGGTCACCACCGGCAACAGCTATACCGTGGCCACCGCCATCGAGGGCACGCTGAGGGCTTGCGCCTTGCTGGACGTGGACATGAAGAATGCCACTCTTGCCGTGGTTGGCGCGACGGGATCGATCGGCAAGACCTGCGCCCAGGTCCTTGGACGTGATTTCGCAAGGACGCTTTTGGTGGGCCGAGATTTGGAACGGACCCAGGCCGTCGCGGAAATCATCGAAGGGAGCGAAGCCACCACCGATATCGCCAGGATTCGCGAGGCCGATGCGGTGGTTACCGTGACTTCTTCGGATTCCGCGATCATCATGCCGCAACACTTGAGGCCGGGATGCGTGGTCTGCGATGTGGCGCGCCCGCGAGATGTTTCCACCAGGGTTGCCAAAGAACGCCCGGACGTTCTTGTCATTGAGGGCGGCGTGGTCTCGGTGCCGGGCCCCGTCGATTTCGGAATGTCCTTCGGGTTTCCGCCCGGCACCGCTTATGCCTGCATGAGCGAGACGATGATGCTGGCCCTGGAAAACCGCCCGGAAAGCTTCACGCTGGGCAAGGACGTGAGCGTCGCCCAGGTTGAGGAAACCCTGGCCATGGCCAAGAAGCACGGGTTCAAGCTGGCCGGTTTTAGATCGTTTGAGCACGCGGTTGCGGATGAAGAGATTCAACGCGTGCGGGTCGCGCGCGGCATACCGACGCCGGCGTAATTTTGGCAGTCCCTATCAGCGTGATATCAGGACACCACCCCTAGTCGAACTGGAGCTCAATACTCAACCCTCAACCCTCAACACGGTTCTATAGCGTCTTCGTAACCTTCTGCAGCTGAGCCGGCGAATCCGGGTTCAGGTTCTTCAATCTGGAAGTGTGTAAAGCCAGCCACTGGCCGTAGAGCGCGTCCCACAGCGGCAGCATCGGCTCGGCCAGACCTTGGCGCTCGGGCGCTTCCAGGACCTCGGCCCGCAGGGTCTTCCAGGTGTCCGGAGTTGGACCGTACATGACCGCAGCGGAATGTTTTGAAGCCAGCGCCCTCGGGCCGTGCTCAAAATCGGCTAACGAATACGCAAGACTGGGCACTAACGCGCACTCCATGAGCTTTAGGCTCGTCTCTTCGGCGCTGCAAAAACGCAGGCCACGGGCGAGGGCAAAGACGTTCTCCGCTTCTTTGACAGTAGAGGCGTCTTGGTCCGCCTTGCAGCAGCACTCGTCGCACCAGGCGTCGTCCGGAAGTTCCGGGCAGTCCAAATCTGCGCCTAATGCCCGCGCGACCGCGTACAACGCCAAAAGGGAAGCGGTATACGTTTTGGTTGCCGCAACCGCAAGCTCCTTTTCCAGGTCGAGGATCAGCGAAAACTCGGCCGCCTCGGTGATCGGAGAATGCGCCGTGTTCGTGATTCCCAAAGTGGTATGCCCGCCCGCTCTCAAATCGGAAAGAACTTCGGCGACGTCGGGCGCCGCGCCGCTTTGCGAGATCCCGATGGCCAAGGTCTTGGGATACTTGATGTGGGTCTTGTACCGGGTCAACACCGAGGGCGCTGCAAGAATCACGGGAATGCCGAGGTAGATCTCGATCAAATAACGCGCGTACAAGGCCGCGTTGTCCGAGGTTCCCCGGGCCGCCAGCAGAACCGCCTCGAAGGACTTCCCGCGGAGACACTCTTCCATCTGCCGCTCATAGAAGGGCCAGTTCTGGGCAAGCAGAACCGGCTGTTCGCGGATTTCCGCTTCCATTAACTCGCCTAGCACGGTGGAAAGCATACCAGTGGACTCCACCATGGGATAATCACACTCATGCTCCTCCCCCTACTTATAGCCGGGCTTACAGCCGTGCCCGGCGCCCAACTTGCACCGGGCGCTAACTACAAGTTCAGCTGCGATTACATCTACCTTGACACTCGCGGGACGATGCTCCGGCGCGAGCGGGTTCTCGGCCACATCAGTGCGACAAAGAACTCGCTGACATGGCGCGACGTGTCCATTTCACGCGCGAACGGCAAGGATGCTTTTGGAATACCGGAACCTCAGGCTTTCATGGATGGGTTTCACTACTCGCGGCCAGAGCCGAAGATGTTCAGCGCGGAGTTTTTTAAGTCGTTTCCAGCCGGCGCGATCAACATGGAGAACCTGGTCTGGGACACGGCGATGTTCGAGAACTTCTCCGGGAAGTTGGGCAAGCTCACTCCCGGCGAGGTCTTTGACGACAAGTCAAGCGATGCCCCTCTTGCGGGCGCAGGCAACTTTCACAACGCGGATATTCAGCTCACCATGCTCGGCCATGGCCCCAAGAACGGCCACGACTGCTCGATCATCAAGTACCTCGCGCTTTTCAACGGCATTGATATGTCGATGCCATCCATGGCACTGTTTGGGCGCAGCAATTATTGGGGCGAGATTTGGTTGCGGGGCGGCCAACTTGAGTATGGGACCCTTTACGAAGACGTCTTGGGCGAGCTCAGTCTCAAGGACCCGGCTTCCAAACAGGTCATCAATGTTTTTCGAATCGGGACCCTTGAAAGAGAACCCTAGCGCGGAAGTTTGGTCTTGTCCGGATAGGGAGGCCGTTTGATGACCGCAGGCGGATGGGCGGCCATCTGCTTCTGCAACTCCGCGACTGCGGTTTGCAGCTGAAGGTCAACCCCGTTTCGCCAGGCTTCAGGATCTAGCTCGACCTCGATATCGGGTGAAACGCCCACGTTGTCGATCACATATCGCCCGGTCACCGGATCGAATTCCGCGTCGTCGGGTGCTCGCACCGTCCCTCCATCGATCAGAGGAAATCCGTAGGCTGAGAGCTCTCCGCCCCACGTCTTGTGCCCAATAAGCTTGCCGATATGGTGCTCGCGAAACACGTAAGGGAACAAGTCGCCGCCCGAGCCCGCCATCTCGTTGATGAGCATCACCTTCGGGCCGTAAATGGCGGCCATCGGCACCTTGAACATGTGGCCATAACGGGTAGCGCCGTAAAAATCTAACGGCTTTTCCATTTCGCGCACAATGAAGTCGTTGATGGCGCCGCCGTGGTTGAACCGGTCATCGATGATGATCCCGTCCTTGTCCACTTGCGAGTAGTAGTAGCGCATGAACGCAGCCCAGCCCTCGTCGCCGGTGTCCGGAACGTGGACATAACCCCCGTGCCCACCGGTCATCTTATCGACGTACCGCCGGTTGTCTTCTTCCCAAGCTTTAAACCTCAGCTCCGATTCGCTTCCAACCGGCACGACGACGACCTCACGAGAGCCGGTGTCCTCCGGATTGGGGCCAAGTTTGACGCGCACCTGTTTGCCCGCTTTATCTTCCAAGGTGAGGTAAATGTCGGTCGCATCGGAAAGCGGCTTTCCGTCGATGGCGAGCAGGTATTCGCCGACAACCGCATGAACTCCGGGTGCGGCAAGGGGCCCGGCCACCCCAGGGTTCCAGTTTTCGCCATCGTAGATCCGGGTGATGCGGTAGTGGCCGTGCTCGAACGCGTAATCCGCCCCAAGAAGGCCGATGTTCACGTGCCTTTGAGCGGGCATATCGCCCCCTCCGATGAACATGTGCCCAATACAGATCTCCCCCATCATGTCCGTGAATAGGTAGTTCAGGTCGTCCCGTGAGCGTAGATTCGCGAGAAACGGCTCATATCGCTTCTCCATCATTTTCGAGTCGATCCCGTGAAGGCCCGGATCGTAAAAGAGCATCCTCTCCTTGCGCCAAACCTCGTGGTACATGGCGGCCCATTCTCTCATCGGATCGATCTTTTCCCGCAGCTCCGAGAGATCAAGCGCGTGGCCTGCGGGCGCCGTGGATCCCTCCGAGCTGACGATGCGCCAACTTGGCCCTTGCCGGATCAGCAACGATTTGCCATCCGCACTTGCTTCAACCGAAGAAACACCCGAGGCAAAGGACACGATTTTGCGGTCGGAAAAGCTGAACTTTTGGATGTCGCCAGGGCCGGGACGATCCAGGAACGTCGCCCTTGGGGGACTGGACATTACGAAGAGGGTGCCTTCCGGCCCGACCGCAAGATCTTGATAAATGGCCCTTGGAAAGGGCAAAAGGAATATTCGATGTCCGATTCCGTCTACATCGATTCTTAAGGGCTTGGATACCGGCTTCTTGTCACTTTCCGGTTTGGTTGCGGGCTTGGCAGGCTCATCATCGCTTTCCGGCTGGAGCGGATTTGGCAGGTCGTTCTGCAGCAGCACAGCATACACACTGCTCGTCGTGTTGGTCACCGCCGTGCTCTGGATGTCTTCATAATCCATTCCGAAACCGATATCGGTGCTCGCCGTGAAATACAGATATTTGCCGCTTCGGTCGAAGACCGGGTGAACGGCGTCGGCCAGACCATCGGTCACTTGAGTTGTCTTTTGAGCGTCAAAGCTGTAAAGAAAAACTGCGTCGACAAAGCTCTCCAGGTCTCGCGACCAGGTTAACCACTTGGAATCCGGAGACCATCTAGGAGCGATTTGGGCGGGGCCCCGATAGGAACCGGTATCGATTTTTTGATTTGCGCCCGAAGCCAAGTCAATCACCCAAAGGCTCAGCTTGTTGTCCGTATACGCGATCTTCGACGAGTCCGGCGACCAGACAAGAGTGTGGTAGTCGGCGGGGGAATCCCCAAGCGAGAGCGAGCGCTCCTCGCCCTTTTCGAGATCGTAGAGGACAAGATGCTCTGTCCCGCCGTCGTCGCTTATATAAGCGACGGTTTTGCCGTCGGGTGACCAGGAGGCATCGGTCCTGTCCACTCCTTGCCTGTCGGTCAACTGGCGAGCGTTGCCCTTGTCAGCGGGAACGGTAAAGACCCATCCGCGGGCAGTGACAACCGCGCGTTTACCGGTTGGAGAAATCGAGATCGAGGTTACGTTGGACCGGAGGTCCTTGATCTCCGCCCTCGCGGCCGGAAAATCTCCCGCGATATGAATCGGCACGCGGGTGTCTGAGTTTGTTTTCAAGTCCAGCAAGTGAATGGAGCCGAGCTTCTCGTAGGCGATCACGCCCTGGCCGGCGGTCGCGGACTTGAGATCAAACCCGTTTCCTGGAATCACGACCCTGACCTTGCCGGTATTCGTGTCGTAACGGCTTAACCCAACCGGCCCGGTGGGATCCGAGAGGTAGTAAATGGAATCACCGACCCACATTGGGTTGAAGTCGTTCGTGTTATTTCGGGGAATGCTATGGGTCTTGGAGGTCGTCATGTCTCCGATCCAGATCGGAGTCGTTTGCCCGCCTCGGTATCGCTTCCACGCAAGCTCCCACTTAGGATTCGGGACCAGCGCGATCTTTCTTCCGTCGGGAGACATGCAAGCCTCAACGCCGGCCGGAAATGGCAACTGCTTTGGCATGCCGCCCTCCACCGGCACGGTGAAGAGTCGGGGGTAATCGTTGTTGGACAGCATCATCGAGGAGAAAATCACCGACTTGCCGTCGGGAGTCCAACCAACGGGTAGGTCGCCCGCCGGGTGCGCGGTCAACTGTTTGGGCATGCCGCCGGTTGCGGGCATCACATAAACACCGTTGTTGCCGTCGTAGGAAGCTCGAAAGGCGATCTCGGTTCCGTCGGGTGAGAAGTAAGGATTTTCGATGGATCCGCCGTTTGAGGCGGTAAGGCGTACCGCATCGCCACCTGCCCTTGGGACCGACCATAAGTCTCCCGCAAATTCGAACACGATCTGCGTTGCGTTCACGGTCGGGTGCCGCATCAAGAACGGGTCGGGCCCCGCGTCAAATCCGTCCGGCGCAGCCGTGAGTGCCAAGGCCAATGCAATTCCGCTGAGAACCATTGGGAAATGTTAGCATGGAGTTGTTGCGAGCACCATAGGCGAACCTTTGTGGCACGCGTAAGAAGATATCTTTCTCAGAAACCGCTAAGACCCCTGATCGTTTGGGTGCCGCACGCCACTATGTCGCATTTTAGCGGGTACCGCCGCGCTTAAAGAGTTGGTATCATGGCTTGGCGCGGTGGGCGGCCATGTTCAAAAGCAAGATATGGACGACTTGGTATTTCTCAGCCCTCGCGATTTGGGTTGGGCTTTTTGCCTACTTCAATAGCATCAAGTTCCTGATCGAGCACTGGTATTACCCGGTGATGATGGTCGCCGGCGCTTTTGTCGCCGGATTCACTCCTGAGGGAGGCGGCGCGGTCGCATTCCCGGTTTTGAGTGTGTTCCTCCACGTAGACCGCGTGCTTGCGCGCGATTTCTCGATGATGATCCAGGCCGTGGGGATGACGAGCGCGAGCATTTGGATCCTGACCAACAAGGAAACCGACCGGAGGGACTACCAGCCCTGCTTTGCTTTTGTAGCCGTTTGCATGATTGGAACCGTCCTCGGCTTCCAGTATCTGCAGAAGATCCCGGTCTATATCATCCAGGCGCTGTTCCTTAGCCTGAGCGCCACGTTCGTGACAGCCTACTACTTCAGCGACCATCGCGGAACCCAGAACCGCTTGGTGATCAAGTCGAACCTGGACGTCATCTACCTGGGGGCGCTGCTGATCGTCGGCGGCATGGTCTCCAGCCTGTTCGGAACGGGCGGAGACATCCTGCTCTACATGTTCCTGATCACGCGATTCAACATGACCGCGAAAATCGCGGTGCGGATCAGCATCGTGTTGCAGGCCTGCATCAGCATCTTCGGATTTTGCTACCGCGCTTTCATCGATCACGGCCTCACCAACTACCAAATCAAGACCTGGATGTGCGCCTATCCGGTGGTGCTGTTCATGGCCCCGTTCGGCGCTTATATCCTGGCGAAGCTGCATGTGGACTGGATGCTGAGAGGAATCATCGCTCTCAACATTTTCCAACTGGTTTGGTTCAACTCCAAAGAGCCCTCAATCGGCAAGCTGATCGCCTCGCTTGTGTTTACGTGTACGCTGGCCGCCATTTTCTTCTTCGCCCTTAGGTATGTCGCACAAATGCATAAGGCGGCTGCCGAGCAAGAAAAGCAGCCGGACATCGCTCCGGCGTAATCACTTCTGGACCCGCGCCCAAACATCCTCTCACAGTTCACAGTTCACAGTTCCCAGTTCACAGTTCACGCTCCACAGTTCACGCTCCCCTACGCATTCCCCAGCGGGTACACGCCTTCGCTTTGTAAGTGGGGCCCAAGGCTGGTTGCCGTGCTTCTGAAAAGCTCGAACTGGGTGACGTCAAGTTCGGCGACCAAGCCGATCTGCGCCATGCGGACTGCCCGCCCAAGGGCGGTCCGGTTTGCCTCGGATTCAATCTTCATCCGCCCAAGGTCTACATGGGGTTTGAACGGCGTTGCCTGATAGCCCGGCAGCATCGGCATGAGCGAGCGCTCGAGCGTGTTATGGAGGCGAATGACCTCGTCAATGGCCCCGCCAATTCCCGCCCAGACAAAGCGTGGCTGCAAGTTGGAGGGAGTGCCGCCAAGGCCCTCGATGGTTATGGAAAACGGCTGGAACTGCGCAGCTACGGCCGGCAGAGCTTTCTTCACGTTGTCGAAGCTCAGAATCGTCAGCTCGCCGAGGGGAATAAGAACTAGCTGAATCTCCGAGGTATTGGCAAAGCGCACCACATCCGAGCCCGCCTTGTGCCGGATGGTCATCTGAACGTCCGTCAGTTTTTGCTGCACTTCGCTAGGCAGCCTAATTCCAACAAAAGTGCGATTCAGTTCCTGCATGCGTCAATCCTGACACAGTTGGTTTGGCGAATCCAAGGGCTAGGTGCTCGCTTGTAAATGCATGAGATAATTTGTAGGAGAGTGAAAACTTGCCGATTTTCATTGTAAGACTTGGCGCAGAACGAAAGCCGGACGAGGGTCTGCGCCTTGGCACGGTTCGGAGGCCGCCGCGCGGCGTGCCGAAGGCCGATTTTGCCAGGCTGGACTTTTACGACGTCTGGCTACCCAACCTTTCGCCGAGCGCGGACTTGGTGGCGTTTGCCAAGCACTCGCCGGACGAAGCTTCTTGGAAGTCCTTCGAGCGCAAATTTCGCGCGGAAATGACCAGACCCGATGCATCGCATCTCTTGAATGTGCTGGCAGGCCTCTCCCATCAAACCAACTTTTCAATAGGCTGCTATTGCGAGAACGAGGATCGATGCCATCGCTCGATTCTCAGGAAATTGCTCGAGGAGCGGGGCGCTGAAATTCTGTAGGTCCCGTTTTTTTTGAGAGGCTATAGCAAGATAAGGCAACGGACGGCGTAATATCTGCGTTATAGATAGCACGTACTTGTGCAGCCGGATGTGCTCCAGGACCAGGAGAATCGATGCACCTCACGATCAGCAAACTTGATTTGATTTGGGATGGCTTTTTGCCTCGCGATAGCATGGCGGGTGACCGCTATCGCCAAGTTTTTTGTTCGGCCAAGCCCCTGATCGACTACGCATTCAAAGTCGATAGAACCGCGTTTGTTCGCGTATGGTGGTTCGACAGGTATCTGCCGAATGTGTTGGACATGTCGCGAATCTCGGGATGGCCGAAATATGGCCGATTTTATCCGGTGGATTTTCTACTGTCAGAAACGGACCGACTGATCGCGTATTATTTGGCCGAGCTTGGCTGGCAGGTTCGTCTCGGTATGTATTCGATTGACCGGCAGGAATATATGACCCTGGTGGTTTTCAGCGCCGAAGGCGCGATCCTCAAGGAGCGGGAAGAATACATGCTGCGGAGCCTTAGAGATCAGCTGGCGTTCCCGGAAGGCGCCCCGCTCAGATGGGAAGCGCCGGCGGATCCCCGGAAAATTGCCGTCGGTTGCTGACATAGGAAGTAGGTCACGCTTCTGCGTGATGTCTGGACACCAGGTCGCAAAAACCTTCGCCTCCCTCCTGCCAGAATATAACTATGGATTTCCTCCTTACCCCTGAGCACGAGCTCGTGCGTGAAATGGCGCTGAAGTTTGGCCGGCAAGAGATAGTGCCCGGCCTTCAGGAGCGCGACCGAGAAGCCAAGTCGGACCGCTGTATGTTGGACAAGATGGCGGAAGCCGGCATTTTGGGGATTAGCCTGCCGGAGAAATACTCCGGCTCCGGAACGGACTACATTTCCCTCGGAATCGTCTGCGAAGAATTGGAGCGCGCCGACTCCAGCGCGCGCGTGGTGATGAGCGTCCACAGCGGCCTTCACAGCATGACTATCCTGCAATGGGGAACCAAGGAGCAAAAGGAACGCTGGCTTCCCGGGCTGGCAAAGGGTGACAAGGTTGGAGCGTTTGGCCTCACCGAGCCGAACGCTGGCTCCGACGCTATCAATATCTCCACTCGTGCCAAACGGGATGGAGACAGCTATGTGCTCAACGGATCCAAGACCTGGATATCGTTGGCCGATTATGCGGACCAGTTCTTGGTGGTTGCGGTAACCAACCCGGAAGCGCATAGCAAAGCGGCGGGAATGAGCGCGTTCATCGTTCCGCGCACGCTTGCCGGATTCCATTCCAAGCCCCTAAAAGGGAAGCTGGGCGTGCGCGCGGGCAACACGGGGGAGATCTTTTTTGAGGATTTGCGGGTTCCGGTTGAAAACCGCCTGGGTGAAGAGGGCGATGGCTTCAAGATTGCAATGTCCGCTTTGGATCACGGCCGTTATACGGTTGCTTCCGGAGCGGTAGGGATCATCACCGCATGCTTGGATGCCTGACGAGTTACGTGAAGGAAAGAAAGGTCGGCGGGGAAGAGATCGGCAAGAAGCAGCTTGTTCAGCAGATGATCGCCAATATGGCAGCCTCGCGTGAAATTGGCCGGCTGCTTTACTACAAAGTCGGCTGGATGAAAAACACCGGTCAGCGCCACACCCGCGAGGTCAGCCTCGCCAAGTGGCAGAACTGCAACAGCGCTTTCCAGTCCGCCAACGATGCGGTGGAAATCCACGGCGCTTATGGATACTCCGATGAGTTTCCCGTGGAGCGCTATTTCCGCAACTCGCGCGGGGCAATGATCTACGAGGGAACCCGGGAGATCCATACGCTGATGCAGGCCGAGTATGAGTTGGGCTATCGAGCCGATCGCCCGCTGGCGCGCACGTTGCCGACTTGGCCGTTCTCCGAAGACGTATAGAAGAGCGATGAAAGCCCTTCAGTTCAAGTCGTTTGGAGAACCCGACGTTTTGGAGGTCGTGGACCTTCCGTCTCCTTCCGCATCTTCAGAC
Source organism: uncultured archaeon (assembly GCA_963829965.1). GTDB lineage: Bacteria > Armatimonadota > Fimbriimonadia > Fimbriimonadales > Fimbriimonadaceae > DASXZH01. Next base: position 96,596 of record CAWHLK010000057.1, read on the forward strand.
AGGGCCGTTGTGAGAGTGAGAGCCGCCTCCATCAACCCAAGCGACGTCAAAAACGTCGCCGGTGCTTTCCATCAAACGACTCTGCCCCGAGTCCCCGGACGGGACTACGCGGGCGTCGTCGAGGATGGGCCGCAGGATTGGATTGGGGCGGAAGTTTGGGGCACGGGAGATATCGGTTATGCGAAAGACGGCGCCCACGCCGAACTCTTGTCCGTCCCCGCCGACAGCTTGAGCCGCAAACCGGCCAACCTCAACTTTGACGAAGCGGCGGCCATTGGGGTGAGTTTCATCACTTCGTGGCTAGGCATCGTAGATGCCGCAAATCTGCAGTCCGGTGAAACGGTGGCCATTATTGGCGCGGGTGGAGCAGTGGGGAACGCGGCCGCGCAAATCGCTCACCGCCTCGGCGCCGAAGTTATTGGAATCGATAGGAACGAACCCCATCCGGACGCTCCGCTGAATGAAGTGGCCGCCCACAAGATCATTGGGTCGTCAGACATCGCCGCCTCCGTTCGCGAGGTCACCGGCGGCAAGGGAGCGAATGTGGTGTTCAATTTGGTCGGCGGATCCTTGTTTGAACCCGGCCTGAAATTTGCCCTCGCTTTGCGAGGCAGGATGGTCTGCATTTCCTCGGTTGGAAGCAAGGAAGTGACCTTCAACTTGCTGGATTTCTATCACAACGAGAGCCGACTCTTTGGCGTGGACTCGCTGAAGCGCGACCTTACCGCTTCAGCGAAAATTCTGGAGGCACTAAAGCCAGGGTTTGAGGACGGTTCATATAAGCCTGCGCCAATCGGCCACATTTTTTCTTTGGTCAAAGCGGTAGAGGCGTACAAATTGGTCGTGAGCGGAAGTCCCGCGCGAGTCATCCTCCATCCTCAAAACTAGAGACTTGGTGTGGAATACTGCAAAGCTATGCTGTCCCGACGCGCTTTGCTCAGGTCATCGGCCTTGCTACTTGCTGCTTCGCCGGTATTGTCGTTATCCCGGCTGCTTCAAACGCCACGCTCTTCGTTCATCGGCAATGAAGTGTTCGAAAAACTCCTCGCCCTTAGCGACAAGAACGGCTGGAGCAAGCTGCCTATCGGGGATTTGGTCGGTGAATTCGGTATCGCTCTGCTTGGCACGCCCTACGTGGGCCATACCCTGGAGTTGGACGACACTGCCGAGATTTGCGCGATAAACCTGGAAGGTCTGGATTGTGTGACGTTCTTTGAGTGCTCCTTGGACTTGGCCCGGATCATCAAGAAGGGACACCCCACCAGGGACGCTTTATCAACGAGGTCCGGTTCACCCGCTACCGGGGCGGCGTCCAGGGTGGATACACCTCTTAGGCTTCACTATACGTCGGACTGGATCTGGGACAATGTGAAGAAGGGAACGGTGGCCGACATCACACCCTCACTGCCCGGCGCGGAACCCTTTAATCAAAAGGTTGGCTTCATGTCCGCCAATCCGGATTCCTATCGCCAACTGAAAGCCAATCCGGATTTCGTTCCAAAGATCAAGGAGTTTGAAGACAAGATTAATGCGCGTTCGGTCAGCTACCTGCCGGTCGACAAGATCGCGGATGCCGAGGCGCTCCTTCATTCCGGCGACATTGTGGGCATCACCACCACCGAGGCCGGCATAGACTGCAGTCACACCGGGCTGTGTTACAAGTCAAGCGATGGCGTGCTGCACTTTTTGGACGCCTCATCGAGGAGATCAACGATGAAAGTCACGCTTGAAGGGCGATTGAGCGCTTCGGTCGCGCGGATGCGCAGCAATACGGGAATCATGATTGCCAGACCGATCGAGCCAATCAAATGATCCAGGCTGTGAGCCCTGCCGAAATTCTTCAAAGCGTTTTCGGCTATGCCGCCTTTCGTTCGCCGCAAGAGGACGTCGTGAAGGCGATCCTCGCCGGCCGCGATGCCTTCGTCTTGATGCCGACGGGCGGGGCAAGTCGATCTGCTACCAGGTCCCAGCGCTAGTGAAACCAGGCATGGCGCTGGTTATTTCACCGCTGATCTCGCTCATGGAGGACCAGGTTCAGGCCCTCAAGGCGAACGGCGTGGCGGCAGAGCTTTTGAACTCCAGCCAGACGGCATCGGAATCCTCTCGAGTGACCGAAAAGGTGCGCCACGGCGAAGTGAAGATCCTCTACGCTGCACCCGAGCGCGCCAATACGGAATCCTTTTTGTATTTGCTAAGCAAGCTAGATCGAACATCGTCGCCATCGAGCAGGAGGCCCATGCGGCTTCTCCCAATGGGAACCCACGATTTCCGGCCCAAATATGTGTTCCGCTGTGGCGCTCTGAGACTCCAATCACACAGAGGTTCCGTTCCGTCGCCCTCGCCGAGGCCGCCGATAGTCGACACGACGACATATTGGGAAAGCTCAACCTCCGCAAAAACCCCGCCATCTTCCTGCTTGCGGGTTTTGAACGGCGAATATTCGTTATCTCGTCTGCTTTTTATCCAAAAGAACGGATGTCCCGCGATGAGCTTTTGAATATGTTCAGGGCCACAAGGGCGAATCCGGCATGGTTTATCATTTCGAGCAGGAAGCAGGTCGAGAGTGTGGCCGAGGAACTCGGGAAGAAGGTATAAAGCCGTTGCCTATCACCACCCCCGACTCTGTTCAGCCTGGCCCGCCAACGCGCCCGAGCCGTTCGTCGAAGGCGAACTGGTGCAGGTGCCGTCGTGGTTGCGACCGTCGCCTTCGGGATGGGAATCGACAAATCGAACGTGCGGTTGTGGTCCATTGCGACAGTGCCCAAGAACGTGGAGAGCTACTACCAGGAAACCGGGCATGCCGGACGCGACGGTTTGCCGAGCAACGCCCTCATGCTTTACGGTCCTGGCGATTTCGTGAACGTGAAGCGCCTGATCAGCGCGGGCGAAAACCCGCATCAAGTGAAGATGGATCTTGCAAAGCTTGAGTCGCTGGTCGGGATTTGCGAAGCGCTCACCTGCCAGGCGGCAGTTTCTGCTCGGCTATTTTGGCGACCGGCTGGAAAAGCCATGTGGCAATTGTGACGTTTGCCTCGACGTCCCCGACCAATACGACGCCGCCCTCAAGCCCGGTTTGCCTTTATCGCGATTTACGAAACCGGGAGAGGATGCAGGCGTCAGCGGTACATCGTGAGGGCCCGCATTATGGGAATCTCGAAGCCCCCATTTCAAAAGCGGCTAACCATAACCAGTCCCCAGCCGCTTCAGCAGCAGCAAAGATTTCCAAAAAGAGGTTTGGGAAAGCGTGGTTCGGCAGCTCATTCGCTTGGGCTACCTGGGGTAGATACGGAGAACTCCAACGTGCTGAACTACCCCCTCTCTAACCCGCCCCTTGCTAAGGAAGACCAGAAGCTGTTTCTCGCAAAGCCCAGACTCAAGCCCGTGCGTGTGCGCAGAAGGCTCCGCGCCGCTGCGCAGGGCATGGATCAGGATCTATTCAACACTCTCAGAGCCTGGCGCAAGCAGGCCGCGTCAGAGGCGGGGATTGCCGCCTTCGTCGTGTTCAGCGACGCGACGTTGGTCGATTTGGCGGTGAAGAAGCCGAAGACGAGGAGCGAGTTGCTGAAGGTAAGCGGCATCGGGGAGCACAAGGCGAACAAATACGGCGAGCAGATATTAGGGCTTATCCCTAAATGAGGGGCATGAAAGTTGCCCTTAGAAGGTCAGTTTCTAAAAAGGAATATCTGCCTTAATCACCGGGCAGCCCCAAGGGGGCGAGAAGCATTGAGCGAAGGGTGCAACCCTGGTACCCCGCCACCCCAAAACCCTCCGGGCAGCCCCAAGGGGGCGAGAAGCATTGAGCGAAGGGTGCAACCCTGGTACCCCGCCACCCCAAAACTGTCCCAGCATTCAGATTGGCGGGCACGAGGATCATGTCCACTTGCTGTTCAACCTATCCCGCACCCTGTGCATCGCCGACGCGACCAAAGAAATCAAAGTCGCATCCAGCAAGTGGATGAAGGACGAGTTTCCGCAACGCAAGAACTTTGCATGGCAGGCCGGCTACGCCGCGCTGTCGGTGGATTCCACGAATTGCGACGGGGTCATCAATTACATCCTGGGGCAGAAAGAGCACCACAAGAAGGTGACTTTTATGGACGAGTACCGCGAGCTCATGCAGCTCTCAGGGGTGGATTATGACGAGCGGTATATGTGGGATTGAGAGTCGCGGACCTTCAGCCCGCCGGAGGTTTGGGTTGGGGTAGCACCAGGGTTTCACCCTTCGCTCAAATTCTTATCGCCCCGTTGGGGCTACCCGGAGGGTTTGGGTGGCGGGGTACCTGTCCGGGGGCCTGCACCGTGGCTCCCAAACGGGCATCCGCCCGAATCGAGCAAAATGGAGCTTGTGTACAAGCTCTCTTTTCTTTCCGCACTCTGCGCGGTAGCAGCAGTGGCCGGCGCACAACACCCTTTTATGTATCCCGAAGCACACAAAGTAGACACGACCTTCGACTATGCCGGCACCAAGGTTGCCGACCCTTACAACTGGCTCGAAAACGCCGACTCGGACGAGTCCAAAGCGTGGATCGACGCGGAGAACAAGCTCTCCTCGGACTATCTCCACGCCATTCCCGAGCGCGGCAGAATTATCGACCGGCTAACCAAGCTCATTAATTTCGAGCGCTACACCGAGCCTGAGAAGGAGGGCGGCCGTTACTTCTTCACAAAAAACGATGGCCTTCAGAATCAGTCGGTTCTTTACGTCGCGGACTCCCTGGACGCAACCCCCAAGGTCCTCATTGACCCGAACACCCTTTCAACCGACGGCACCATCGCGCTCAACGGAACCGCAATTAGCTATGACGGCAAGAAGATTGCCTACGCGATCTCCAGCGGCGGCTCAGACTGGCAAGAGTGGCATGTGCGCGACGTGGATTCCGGGCAGGACACCAGCGATGTGCTCAAGTGGGCCAAGTTCAGCAACGCGAGTTGGACCAAAGACGGCAAAGGCTTTTTCTATGAGCGGTTCGCCGAGCCGGAAGGGAACATCCTCAAAGCCGAGGTCTATAACCAGACGATGTACTACCATGTCCTCGGCACCGACCAGAGCGAGGACCAGGTTATCTATAAGCGGCCCGATCACAAGGATTGGGGTTTTGGCTCGGGTGTCACCGATGACGGCAAGTATCTTCTCATCAACGCCTGGCAGGGAACCGCGCACGAGAACCACATTTTCTTCAAGGATCTGAGCAACCCTGGCTCCACGGTTCAGGATTTGTTCCCTAACGGCGACGCGTCCTATTCGTTCCTCGGGAATGAGGGAAGCGTTTTCTACTTCCAGTGGGATAAAGGGCATCCGAACGGCGAGATCATGGCAGTGGACGTGGCGGACAGCTCTCACAAGATCAAACCGATCGTTCCCGAAAGCAAGCAGGCTCTGGAAGGCTGCAGCCTTGTGGGTGGAAAGCTCTTCTGCCGATATCTGACCGACGCCCACAGCGAGGTCAAAGTCTTCGACCTCAAAGGAAAAGCGCTCGGGGATGTTCATCTCCCGGGCATTGGCACCTCGGCTGGATTTGGCGGCCATATCGACGACAACGAGACCTTCTATACCTACGCGAGCTACACCAGCCCGACAACGATCTATCGTTATGACATCGCGACGGGCCAAAGCACGATCTTCAAGAAGCCGAAGGTTGACTTCGACGGCGACTCTTATGAGACCAAAGAGGTCTTCTTCAAGAGCAAAGATGGCGCCCGGGTCCCCATGTTTCTTACCTACAAGAAAGGGATGAAGTGGGATGGAACAAACCCGACGCTCATGTATGGCTACGGGGGCTTTGACATCAATGAAACCCCTATCTATTCGACTTCCAGAGCGATTTGGCTGGAGATGGGCGGCGTCTATGCGGACGTGGTGCTTCGGGGTGGCGCCGAGTATGGCGAAGCCTGGCACCAGGCGGGCATGAAGCACAACAAGCAGAACGTGTTCAACGACTTCATCGCGGCCGGCGAATATCTGATCCACAACAAGATCACTTCCACGCCTCACCTGGCAATCCAGGGTGGAAGCAACGGTGGCCTGCTTATGGGTGCGATGATCACCCAGCGGCCGGACCTGTGGGGCGCAACGCTTCCTGCGGTCGGCGTGATGGACATGCTCCGCTTCAACAAGTTCACGATCGGACACGCTTGGATGAGCGAGTACGGCAACCCTGATACGGCGGCCGATTTCCCGGTTATCTACAAATATTCACCGCTCCACAACATAAAGCCGGGCGTGAAGTATCCGCCGACGCTGATTACCACCGCCGATCATGACGACCGCGTTTTCCCCGCGCACAGCTTTAAGTTCTGCGCAACGCTCCAAGCGGCCCAAGCGGGAGACGCGCCCATCTTGATTCGTATAGATACTCGGGCAGGACACGGGGCGGGCAAACCCACGAGTAAGGCGATCGAAGAGATCGGCGACGAATGGGCGTTCTTGGTCAAGAGCTTGAACATGAAGCTGCCCGAAGGATTCTAGAAGACCAATATGGGAATGAACCGGTGGGGAGGCGGCGCTAGCGAGCCTGAGAAGAAGAAGGTCAGCCAAGCGACCGTCAGCCGGGTCATCGCCCTCTTCAAGCCTTATCGAAAAGAGGTGGTGATCACCACGGTCAGCGTGATCGCCTCCTCGCTCATTGGGCTGTTGCCACTGTTCTATCTCAAGGTCATTGTCGATGACGGCATTCTCCATAGGGACTTGGCCGTCACCGCAAGGTATTCGCTTTACACGGTCCTCACCACCATCGTGGCTTCCGGTCTCACGCTCTACTATGGCTATTTGAGCGTTGCTGTGGGGCAGCACATTATGCGAGACCTTCGCAACAAGCTGTTCACTCATTTGCAAGGGATGTCGCTGAGGTTTTTCTCCTCCACCCGCGTTGGCGAGATCCAATCCCGGCTTGTTAGCGACGTCAGCGGCGTTCAGGGTGTGGTCAGCGGGACGGTGAGTGATGCCCTCGCCAACGTCACAACGGTCGCTTCTGCGCTGATAGCGATGTTTGTCCTGGACTGGCGATTGACCCTTTTGGCCATTGGGATATTGCCGCCCAGCGCGCTTCTCGGCGTTCGTATTGGCGCCATGGCCCGCAAGGTGACCATCGGGATGCAGAGGCAGATGGCCGAGCTCAACTCGATGATGGCGGAGACCCTTTCGGTGTCCGGAGTCTTGCTCATAAAAACCAGCGGCCGGAGGGAGTTGGTTAACGAGCGGTTCGGGATCGAAAACGAGAGTCTCTCCAACTGGCAGGTAAAGGCCCAGATGATCCCCTACTACTTCTTTGGGCTCATCCGGTTCCTCTTCTCGCTGACCCCCGCCGCAGTTTATTGGCTCGCCGGCTATCTTATTTTCCGCGGAGATCGGACGATCACCATGGGGCTTCTGGTTACGTTCACAGGCATGCAGGCTCGCCTGTTCTTTCCGCTAACCGGATTGCTCAACGTTCAAGTGCAGATGTCAAGCGCGCTTGGTTTCTTTGACCGCATCTTCGAATACACCGACATACCACAAGACATCGTGGATAGCCCCAACGCGGTTACCCTCGATCTCGCTGATGTGAAGGGCAGCGTCGAGTTCAAGGACGTGGCTTTTAGTTACGAGGAAGATGCCGAAGTTCCTACCGTTCAGGACATCAGCTTTCGCGCCGAGCCTGGGCAGTTGGTGGCTTTGGTGGGGCCGTCGGGAGCGGGGAAGACCACTCTGACCTACATGATCCCGCGGCTTTATGACGTTGCCTCCGGAAGCGTTGCCATTGACGGAATCGATGTCCGCGAAATCAAACTTGACAGCTTGGGCGCGATTGTGGGAGCGGTGACCCAGGAGACTTACCTTGTCCATGCAAGTGTAGGTGAAAACCTGCGCTACGGAAAGCCGGACGCGACCGATGAAGAACTGGCCGCCGCTGCGAAAATGGCGGCAATCCATGACCACATCGCGAGCCTGCCCGAAGGTTACGCGACGCTAGTCGGAGAGCGCGGCTACAAGCTCTCAGGCGGCGAGAAGCAGCGGATTGCAATAGCGCGGGCCATTCTAAAGAATCCCAAGATTCTGATCCTGGACGAAGCGACTTCGGCGCTTGACACCGCATCAGAGAGGCTTATTCAGAATTCGCTCAAAAAGCTGATGGCGGGAAGAACAACCTTCGCCATCGCCCACCGGCTATCCACTATTCTCGCCGCTGATCTTATTCTAGTGCTTCAAGATGGGAGAATCGTGGAACGGGGCAAGCACCGCGAACTGTTGGCTTTGAACGGGCTGTATGCAAAGTTGTACAACGAGCAGTTCATGGAGCAAGAGCAGGAAGTGGGAGTTTAGGATTCCTTGATCGTCACCTTGCTCTTTTGTCTATGCATCGTCGGCTTTGGCCGATTGCTTTACACCCAGTGGATGAATGGCCTGGATCCGGCCGCAAAATTTGGCGTTTCCGGGCTTCTCGGTTTGGGAACCGTTGGGCTGTTAACGCTATTCATTGGCCTCCTTCCAAACGGTTTGCAGTGGGGCGTTGGACTGATCGCACTCTTCGCCATAGCCGGCGCGGCGACCCTCGTTAAGAACCGGTTTTGGGAAGAAAAGATCGTCCGAATGCCGAAGGGCTTGGAATGGCTTTTTGTTGTGGTTCCTTTTTTGGCCACGCTCATAGCTCTGGTTGCCGTTCTCGCTCCCAGCACCGCGATGGATTGGGACACCATTGCCTACCACCTGGCGGTTCCAAAGCTCTGGCTTGCCGCCGGGCACATTGAGTTCATCCCCTACATCCACCATAGCAACTTCCCGGGAACGGTGGATAGCCTTTACATATGGGGCCTTTTGTGGGGCGGGCAATCGGGCGCGAAGGCCTTTCAGCTTTGCTTTTATCTCCTGGGAATTCTCACGGTTTTTGGTCTCACGAGAGCCCGCTATGGCGGCAAGGCCGGCGCCTGGGCCGCTGTGACCTTTGCCACTGTGCCCGTGGTGCTCTGGGAGGCGGGAACCGGCTACATCGACGTCGCTCACGGACTTTACGCGGCGGTGGGCGTGATTTTGATCGGGGAGTTCCTGGAGGCAACATGGTCCGGTTCAGCCGACTCTCCCAAGACTTGGCCCCTTGCGGCAATTTGTCTTGGCTTTGCGGCAGGGAGCAAATACACCGGCCTCCAGGTCTTCATTGCAATCGCCTTGGTTTACGGCGTTTATGCCCTGGTCAAGGGCCGAACGAAGGAGGCGGGAAGGTTGACCATCACGCTCTTTGCCGCCCTCGCAATCTGCGCGCCTTGGTACATCAAGAATGAGTTGTGGGCGGGCAACCCCGTTTACCCGTTCTTTTACGAGCACTTCGGTGGCAAGAACTGGAGTCAGGCTAACGCCGATATATATAAGGATCAGCAGCAAATCTTTGGCATTCCGCGTAATGGACCTGGGCGCCGGCATAGGTGTCTTTCCGGACGCGGTGCTTGGCCTCGCGTTTCAGCCGGGAAGGTACACGGACCCGAGCCCTGCCCTGAACTATCCTGCCCCCGTTAAAGACCCCAAGACCGGCCAGATGGTCCAACCGCCTGCAAACGGAGGATATGGGTTCCCCTGGCAGAGCACGGGCGGTGCGATCCTCGCCGCAGGGCTTGTCTGGCTCCTGAGCGGTAAGACCAAACGCTTCGAGGGCCTGTTGCTGGGTTGGATCGGAATCAGTTTCCTAATGTGGTTTGTGCTCTCTCAGCAAAGCCGCTACGCGATCACTTTTGCGCCTATTTTGGCGATGCTCCTGGGTGCAGGAGTGGTGCGTCTCAGGGCCGGGCCAATGCTTGCAGCCGCGGCCGGTCTCCAAGCGGCGGGAACCTTGATCGTCCTATATAACGCCCAATATGCCGGCCAACTGGACGTGGTGACAGGGAAGATACCGGCGAACGACTATCTAAGCTCACGTAAAGTGCCAATCGACGCGTTCAACTGGCTGAACACCAACGGGAAAGGCGGCAAAGTCGCTCTTTATGATGAGGTTTTCGGCTATTACTTAGACGTTCCGTATTTCTGGGCGAACCCCGGGCACACAACCCTCATCGGCTATGACAAGCTCAACGATGGCGCGCAGTTTATTGCGCGGTTAAAAGAAATGGGCTTTGCTTACATCTATCTGTCGACTTCAGAGGGCGGTTACTCAAAGGAGGGGCGGCAGGCGATATACGCCATGCTGGGCGTCGGCGGCCCGCCGGAGCTCAACGATCAGATTGCCTCCGCGATCCTCGGGCGCCCCGCGAAAGTTGCGGACCTCCAAGCCGATTGGCAGACTGCATACAAAGGCCTGATTGCAGACGCGGCCCAGCGCGGGCTATTCTCTCAGGTAGTGCCGTTCAAAAGCGGGGTGGTTTTACAGATTAAGTGATGAATACCCACGGAATGATGTTTGAGGCGCCTCGGGGCGTGACCGAGGTGGAAGTGAGCCACGGCTTTGCCCAGGTTCAGATCTGGCTCGGGCGTCCAGACCTGGTTCTTGCCCGCATCGAGGCCCTTCGGGTCATCGCTGAGGCGGGCATTAGCCACAAATATCTTCAGCTCATTCCTGATGGACTTGCTCTTATCATTCGCGATGCCCAGGTAGCTCCGTTGCTGGAAGTCCTAAAAGCTGCAGAACTGAAATTCGACCTCAATGAAGGTCGCAGCATGATTCTTGTCAAAGCGCCCGGAAATTGGGAGGAGAGAAAGGAATGATCGCCTCGGTCATGGAAGCAGCGATCTCATCCGGCGTGGAAGTTGACCACGTGGGCGACATGCACGACAGGGTGTACATGGTTGTGCGGGGCGAAATCGCGGAAGATACCGCCGCTCGGTTTCGTGAGGAATTGCTAGAGGGTGGGACCCTGAAAATAAAGGTCCTGAAATTTGGTGGGACGAGCGTTGCCACTGCCGATGCGCGTGCGTCCGCCGCTCAGCGGGTTTTCGACGCCAGGGAGGCCGGATTTGCTCCGATCGCAGTCGTCAGTGCAATCGGACGCGAAAAGGCGCCCCCTACGCAACGGATACGCTCATTGGCGAATACACGGGCGTGAATTCGCAGTTGGAGCCGCAGTCTCGCGAACTCGACCTCATCATGGCGTGCGGTGAGATCATCTCAGCGGTTATTTTTGCCCAAACCTGCCGTTCGCTTGGCCTACAGGCCACCGCTCTTACCGGAACCCAGGCCGGGATCGAGACCGACGGCCGCTTTGGCAACGCGCGAATCTCGGGCGTGGACCCCAATCGTATTCTCAATCTCCTGAATGAAGGGATCACCCCCGTCATCTGCGGCTTTCAAGGCGCACTGGAGGATGATAAGCACGAAATAGCGACCCTTGGCCGCGGAGGAACCGACACCACTGCCGCCGCAATCGGCGCGGCAGTCCGGGCATGTGCCGTGGAGATTTTTACCGACGTGGACGGCATCAAAACTGCCGATCCGGACTCCGTGCCCGCTGCGCCTACTCTTCGAAAGGTCAGTTACGAAGAGGTTGCCGAACTTGCCCATCTTGGCGCGAAAGTTCTTCATCCAAGATCGGCCGAGATCGCGATGAGGCACTCGATACCGCTATGGGTCAAGAACTCTTTCAGCGGGGACGAGGGCACCGAGATCGTCAACGACGATGTTTCCTATGACCGCAACTTGACTGGAATAACCCACTCCGGCAAGCTTGTCTACCTTCAGTTTGATCTTTCCCGGTTGGAACCCAAAGAGAAGCGAATTGGAGCGAAGGCTGTTCTCGCTTCTTTCGCAGTTCGATATCGGACTTTACATGCTGAACCTCAGTCCCGCAGGCATGGGCTTTGGCGTGGACAGGCAGCAGTTTCCCAGCGTCGAGAGGCTGCTGGACGGGCTTCTGATTCCGCCCGGCGACGCGCCCTATATTCTGCAGCTGGGGCCACCTTCGCAAAAGGTCCAGGCCCAGCAAGTGCTGTTCGGAGGCACTGCCAAGCCGGTGAAAGTTGAAATTACCCAGAGGGTTGTACAATGATTTCCGTGGTCGGACGCAGTTATTTTGGGAAACCTGGTGTATTCTACAATATCTTGAGGATTCTCAACGAAGATAGAGTGCAAGTGTTCCAGACCGCCGACAGCGATTTTTCCGTGAGCTTTTTGATTCCGGAGACTGAGACGCTACGTGCAGTGCGCGTGCTTCACGAACGTCTAGTGACTCCTTAAGTCAAAAATGAGCGAAATTACTTTGCCTTCAGATAGGCCCGCCCTAATGGGCATTCTCAATGTCACTCCCGATAGCTTCAGTGATCGAGGCTTACACTACGAACCGCAAAAGGCAATCGAAGCCGGGCTTCAAATGGCCCGCGATGGCGCCGATATTATCGACGTTGGAGGCGAATCCACTCGACCAGGCGCAACTCCGGTTGAAGAAGAGGAAGAATGGAAACGTGTAAGTACTGTCGTGGAAGCCTTGGCTAAATCAGGCCTGGTGGTTTCAATCGACACCCGAAAACCGGAAGTTGCGGCAAAGGCTTTGGAACTGGGCGCGCAGATCGTCAACGACGTCAGTGGTTTACGAGATCCCCAAATGACCGCCGTCTGCGCTGAAAACGGCTGCTACGTCTGCATTATGCATATGCGGGAGACGCCGGAAACGATGCAGCGCGACCCCATCTATGGCGACATCGTCGGCGAAATCAGCGGCTATTTGCTTCATCAGGCAGAATCCGCGATTATGGCTGGAGTCGCCAAAGAGAGAATCTGGATCGACCCAGGAATCGGCTTTGGCAAAACGGACTCCGATAATGTTCACTTGATCCGCCATATCGAAGCGTTTGCGGCGACCGGCTACCCGGTGTTGATCGGCGTAAGCCGAAAGAGCTTTCTTGGCCGTATCGCCGGCCGCGGCCATGAGTTGCCCGTGACTCAAAGGCTGGAAGCAACTCTGGCGGTCCAGACGATCGCGCAATTGAAGGGAGCAAAGATCATCCGCGCGCATGACGTGGTGGCTTCTCGGCGCGCAATGGAAATGGCCAGACTGATCATGAGGGGGTAAGGCGCGAAGCGGCACTTATTTCGGAATCTCCGGCAGCTTCTGTCCCTTCAGAATCTTCTCCAGCAATCCGGGCGTGTAATAGGCGAAGCGCAACTGGTCGAGTCCCATGGGGCTGGTGCCGTTCCGAACCCAATGCAAGCCGCCCACATGGCCTCCGTTTGAGCCATCGTACCGGTTGGAAGGATCGACAACCGCCCAGGAGGCATCTTTGAATAGGAACATCGTGCACAGCTCCTTTTTGCCGTTGATTCGCGACAACTTTATCGTCCCATCCCGGTAAGCCACGAGCTTCACTCCGGCAAGGCTCAAATGTGTCAAGTTTTCGAGCTGAGGCTTGAGGGAAGCAAGTGCGGCTGGTTGAACTCTTGTATCTCCAACCAAAGCGGAGACCTGGTTGTTGCCCATCGCCTTCCAAATTTCGACCGCCTCATCGCCGGCAATCAATGCAAGACTGCCGTCGGGGGAGAATGATGATTTGGCGGTATAAGACCCGGAGCCACTCTGACTGAGCTTCGGAATGGCGGCCACGACCTTGCCGGAATCAACGTCCCAAACGAGGGATTGTCCATCCGCAGCAGTAGCCAGAATGTGTTTTTCGTCAGCGGAAATAGAGACGCTCTCCACTGGCCACGGGTTCGCCACGCTCTTTAACTGGGTTCCGGAGCCTACATCCCATATCGCGCAGCGCTTGTCCGCTCCGCCGGTGACCAGAAACGCGCCGTTTGAAGACAGAACCGCAGACAGAACGCGCCCATGAAGCCCTTTTAACGGGACAGGAGGATCCTTCGCCGGACTATCCCCAAGCTTTAACTTGCCATCCCGAATAACCGCGGTCTTAGTTCCGTCCTGCGACGTGGCAAAAACTGGCGGAGATCCAGAAACAACTAGCCAAGACTTGGTTTTCAATGGTTCAGCCTTAAGAGGCTTGCCGGTGGCCGAATCCCATGCGAGTTGGGTGGTCCCGGCGACAGATGCGAGAATCTTGCGGCCGTCCGGAGAGAACGATGCCTGTAAGTTAGGGCTCGATCCGGCCTGAATGCTCAGCAGCTGAAATCCGGACTGAGCTTCCCAAATCTTGATGCTCCCGCCGCCGTCAGCGGTCAGTATCCAGTTCCCATCCGGAGACCAGGAAGCCGAGTTGATCCCTCCCACGCAGGAAGTCTGCGCCACTAAGCGCAGGCTGTTGATCGGTGGAGGGCCTGCATCATCCTGGGCCAAAGCCCCACCCGCAAGGAACCCTGACAAGGCAAAAGTGAAAAACCGCACGAAATCAACCTTCACGCCATCATTCTAATGTCAAGAAAGAAGAATTGCGCTGATTTTGGAACGCGCGCCAACCTATTCCTATAAATAGTGAATATGGGATCAGTGCGAAAGAAAGCCCGAGCCGGCATTTGTGCGGTGCTGCTGTTTGCGATTTCGGGTTGCATGTCCCAAAAAGCCACCAATTTCACCTTCCTCAACGCCGAAGATTCCGGGGAGCGCCTGTCCCTATCCAGTCTCAAAGGCAAAGTAGTGGTCCTCGATTTTTGGGCTACCTGGTGTGGGCCGTGCCGGATGACCATCCCACAACTCAACCAGCTCGTCACCGAGTATCGGAACAAAGACGTTAAGTTCATCGGCGTTTCCGCGGACCCGGCTTCGAAAGTCGTGGAGTTTCGCAAGGCAAACCAAGTGAGCTACCCCATGTACTTGGACGACAACTACAAAGCGACGAAAAGCTTTAATATCGAGAACATTCCCCACCTGGTCATTCTGGACAAGCAGGGAAGCGTTGTTTATTCGGAAGAGGGGGCGCCGCTGGACGAGAAAACCGTTCGCTCAGCGATCGACTCCGCCTTGTCAGGTTGAAGCCTAGTCCGTCGTATCGTAGGACTGAGCCCGGGGACCGGATTGAATTCTGAACTCGCTAGGGTCGTGGACCTGCGTGTCCGAACCGATGCGCATCGTTATCGTGTAGCCGACCGGGAAGTTTGGGTTCCGGTTATCCAACTTTGTGGAGTGGATTGCTGAAATGGTCCATTCCATTTTTCCGTCCGGACCTTGGATGAGCTTTCGCTCGAACACTACCGTCCTGGCAACAACTCCCGGCGTTTCGTAGGCGATATAGTCTTGAGTTGGGCTCGGGGCGTAGACCTCGTCGGTCAAAGGATCCTGCACCGATCCATAGTCGAGGTTCAAATAGTAAAGGGCGCCGGTGCTCCAGGGGCTGTAAGTAGCGTCGGCCCCTCCAAAGGCGTCTTGAAGGAAATGGACCGCATAGGTAGCGAGTTGCCCCGTCAGGCCGTACATCTGACCTAACATCGCGGATCGTCCGCCACCCGGCTCCAGCATCCCGCCATAGCCTTGGTTCGTTCGATAGCCGGTGGCAAAGTTGTAGTTGGAAAGCGTGCTGCCGTCTGCCACGGTCTCGAACGTCCCCACACCGTTGACGTACTCGTTGGCGCCAAGATAAACATTGGTGTCCTGACCGGTCGGATCCCATGACCAAGTGAGGTCCATTGAAGACTGCGTCTTCCTCTGTCCGTAGAGAGTCGTCATATCGAGGCGCAGGTAAGTGGTGGGGTAAGACCGCAAAGTCCGATACCCCTCGATAATCTTTTCCGCGTCCAGCGACTGCGCCATCGCGCTAGCCGACGCCAGAACCAGTATCAGACCTAAAATCTTCTTCACAACGGTCCGTATGACGATGTGCAATTCATAGACGTTCCCAAAGACCCAGGTCCTTGGGTAAAATTCTGCAATCGTCCCCTCCATAAATCATTTCGGTTCGAAAATTGCCGAAAAAGCTGCACGAAATGCGGAACAAAGGGAAGAATGAGCGCGTCAGAGCGAGTGCTCGGCTGCTGGGATCGACCTGACAAGAATGCCTCGCTTCTTCCAGACGTACTCTCAGGCAACCCCGCAAAGGGCTGCTTCGGAAGAAGTTTTCCTTGAACCAGGAAAGCTCTACCGGCCATAATTAGGATTACAACTCATTCCCATTGTATGGGAGGGAAAACAACATGGAAACGGCCTACGAGCAATCCTATTTATATCGTTTACGTCACTCCGCCGCCCATTTAATGGCGCAAGCTCTTACGGAGCTTTACCCCGGCATCAAGCTTTCCATTGGTCCCCCGATAGAAAACGGCTTCTATTACGACGTCGACCCGCCTGAAGGCGTGACGATCAAGGAAGAAGACCTAGCTAAGATCGAGAAGAAGATGAAGGAACTGTCCGGCCTGGACCAGCGCATTGTTCGCGTTGTCGCCAAAGATCGGGAAGAAGCCCGCAACATCATCCTCAACGAAACGATCGAAGGCCAAGGACCGGAAACGGCCATCTACAAACTCGAACTTCTGGAAGCGATTCCGGAAGGCGAGGAGATCAGCTTTTACGATCAGCAGCGAACGGACCGGGAAGGAACGAAGCACCGGTTTCTCGACCTTTGCCGCGGCCCTCACGTGGACACCACGAAGGAGATCAAGAACTTCAAGCTCATGTCCATCGCCGGCGCCTATTGGCGGGGCGACGTCAAGAACAAGCAGCTCACAGAATTTACGGAACGGCCTTTGAAGTCGAGGGAAGACCTCGAGCTTCATCTTCACAACCTAGAGGAAGCCAAGCGTCGCGACCATCGAGTGCTTGGCAAAGAGCTTCAACTCTTCATGTTTTCCCCGAGAGTGGGTCCCGGACTTGCCCTCTGGCTGCCCAAGGGAACCGCGCTTAGAGAAGCCATGGTTGAGTTCCTTAGAAACGAGCAGCTAAGACGAGGTTACGAGCCGGTGATTACGCCGCAAATCGCCTCGATCAAGCTTTATGAGCGGTCGGGACACATCGTCACGTTCAAGGACAAGCTGTTTCCGTTCATGGAGGATGAGGAGAAAGAGACCTACATCCTCAAGCCCATGAACTGCCCGTTCCATATCGAGATCTATGCCTCGCAGATCCGCAGTTATCGCGATCTGCCCAATCCGGTATGCGGAGTTCGGAACCGTTCACCGCTATGAGCAGAGCGGGGAAGTCACCGGCATCCTGCGTGCAAGAGGATTTACGCAAGACGATGCCCACCTCTTCGTTCCGGCCGGACCAACTTCTGGACGAATTCATCGGCGTCGTCGAGCTTATGCGCGTGGTGCTCACGAAACTCGGTCTCACGAAGTTCCGCGCAAGGCTGGGCACGAAGGACCCCAAGAGCGACAAATACATCGGCCACGATTCCAATTGGCGATTGGCCGCGGAAGCAATTCGAACAAGCCTGCCAAAAGGCAGGAATGGAGTATTTCGTAAGCGAGGGAGACGCCGCCTTTTACGGTCCCAAGCTGGATCTCATCATCAAGGATGCGCTGGGTCGTGATTGGCAGATGGGAACGGTGCAAGTGGATTACAACCTGCCGGAACGGTTCGACCTCGAATACATTGGCGAAGACAGCAAACCGCATCGGCCCATCATGATCCACCGCGCGCCTTTTGGCAGTCTGGAACGCATGATCGGGTTGCTGACGGAAGAGTACGCGGGCGCATTTCCCTTCTGGCTCGCCCCCGTGCAGGTTGCGGTTCTACCAATTGCGGACCGCCATATGGAACAAGCTCACATAATCGCCAACCAACTGAGAGACGAGAATTTCCGCGTCTCCGTGGATGACCGGCGAGAGACGCTTGGCAAGAAAATACGGGACAATCAGGTTCAAAAAGTGCCCTACATGCTGATTCTCGGTGACCGAGATATCGAAAACAACACAGTGGGTGTGAGGAGCCGTGAAACCGGCGACTTAGGACCTACGAACCTGTGCGATTTCCTGGATAAGATAAGGCTGGAGCGATAACCAGGCAAAAATTCGTTAATCAAGCGCCTGATAGTGGAAAGAATACTATTAAGGTGAGTAACGTGAAGCGGAAAGCTTTTACGCTTGTAGAAATAATGATTGTCATCATGGTTATTGCGATTCTTCTTGCAATCGCATTGCCTAACTTCATGACAACGCGCGAAAATTCTCGAGCGAAAGGGTGTATTACGAACTTGCAAGAAATCGACCAGGCAAAAGAAACTTGGGCGACGGAGACAAAGCAAGGGGATACGGCGGTTCCAACCTCTGCAGATTTGGTGCCCACATACATGAATGTATTCCCTATCTGCCCTTCGTCCGGCACCTATGCCATCAATCAGGTCGGCACGGACGCGACTTGCACG
This sequence comes from uncultured archaeon, assembly GCA_963829965.1. Lineage (GTDB taxonomy): Bacteria > Armatimonadota > Fimbriimonadia > Fimbriimonadales > Fimbriimonadaceae > DASXZH01. The sequence goes on from CAWHLK010000057.1 coordinate 114,729, forward strand.
TACACGTCGGGCCCTTACCCGCACATTCTCACCGGCCAGTAATCCTATTCGTTGCGTAGGGCATCCACCGGGTTCTTTGCAGCCGCCTTCATGGCCGGCGCCAATCCAAAAACAACTCCCACCACCAAGCTGACAATCAGTCCCAAAAAAACGACGTCCAAACTCATCATTGGCCTGATTCGGGTTAAGGATGCGATCAGCGCGCACCCACAGTAGCTCAGCAAGAGTCCGGCCAGTCCTCCGAGAATCGTGAGAACCACGGCCTCGATGAGAAATTGAAGGAAAATGTCCTTCTGCTTTGCCCCAACCGCCTTGCGAATGCCGATCTCCCGAGAACGCTCGCCTACCGACATGAGCATGACCGTCATGATTCCCAAGCCGCCCACGATCAGCGCAATCGAAGTCAACCCGGTAAGAAGCGACACAAGCAGGCCCATGATCTTGAAGACCACATTTAACAGGTCCTTCTGGGTGAGGACCGTGAATTGCTGGGCCGAAAGCCGCTTAAGAAGGGCAGTTCTGACATTTGCCACAAGATCTTTGGGATCGATGTCCGGCGCGGACTGGATCATGATTCGATTGAGCTGTGGGTTGGGTACGGTATCCCGCACGAGGTCATAGGGAAGGTAGGCCATGTTCTCAAACCCTCCCATTGAAAATAGGCTGTCTTCCGATTTTGGGTCCTGCGTTACCCCGATGACGGTGTAGCTGGCGCCATTGACCTTGACCGTTTGCCCCACCGCCGCGTTCTTGCCGAAAAGGCTCTCCTTGGCAACCGAGCCTATGACACACACCGGTTTGTGGCTCTCGTTTTGTGTGAAGAACCGTCCTTCGGCCAGTTTGCTCTGGTGGATCTGGAACCAATCCGCCCCGCAAGCGATGATGAACGTGCTCTGGCTCTCTTTCTTTTCGTGCCTTATGCCGCCGCCAACGAACATGAGCGGCGCGGCCCTTACGACTCCCGGTACCTTGCGAACGCGAGCCACATCCTCGTCCCTCAGATAGCTCAAACCTGCCAGGTTGGGCGAGAACAGAGAAGTATCGCTGATTTGTCCGGGAACCACAACGAGGAGGTTTACTCCGAGCCCGGTAACCTGGCTGCTGACATCCGCCTCTACGCCCCTCGCAACACTCACGAGGAGAATAATCGCCGCCGCGCCAACGGTCACTCCAAGGGCGCTCAAGAGCGCGCGCTGAAGGTGCTCGCGCAGACTATGAAGGGCAGACTCTAGATTCCGGGCAAAGAAATCCACGTCTTAGGTTACCGGCGACGGCTGGTCAGACGAACCCCATGCCGACCACGTACAATTAATCAATGGCATTTGCAACGATCCCTGAAGCGCTGGACGATCTGAAGGCAGGGAAAATGGTCGTCGTCGTTGACGATCCGGACCGTGAGAACGAGGGCGATCTTATCATGCCCGGCGAAACCTGCACGCCGGAAGCAATGAACTTCATGATTCGCTACGGGCGGGGCGTGCCCTGCATTCCAACCACGCCTCAGCGGTTGGAGCAGCTCAAGATCCCCATGATGACCAAGCAAAACACGGCAAAGCTTGGCACCGCCATGGGCGAGACGGTGGACGCGGTTCAAGGAACTACCACCGGCGTATCCGCCTACGATCGGGCAAAGACCGTCCAAGTTTTTTGTGATGACCTTGCGGTCCCCGAAGACCTGGCGAGACCGGGCCACATTATTCCGCTCAAAGCCGAAAAGGGCGGCGTTCTAAGAAGGACAGGCCACACGGAGGCGACCGTGGATCTTTGCACCCTCGCCGGATTCAAGCCGGTTGGCGTGCTTTGCGAGATTGTTGCCGACGATGGCCAGATGATGCGGATGGAGCAGCTGCAGGCCTTCGCCAAAGTGCATAGCCTCAAGCTCATTACCATCGCGGATCTGATCGCCTACCGCAGAAAGAACGAAAAGCTGGTGAAGCGGGTCGCAGGACCGATCGAGTTTCCCACCAAGCACGGCGTGTTTCAGCTTTACGGGTACGAGACCAGCGTGGACCCGCACCCTTATTTGGCGATTGTCAAGGGCGATGTCTGTTCGGAGGAGCCGGTTCTGGTCCGGGTCCACTCGAGTTGCGTGACGGGAGACCTTCTCGGGTCGCTCCGCTGCGATTGCGGCGACCAGCTTGCCATGGCCCTCGCAAAAATCGAGGAAGAGGGCCGGGGCGTCGTGCTTTACGTCGCCCAAGAGGGACGAGGCATCGGATTGCTCAATAAGTTGCGCGCTTATGAACTGCAAGACGGAGGGATGGACACCGTGGAGGCAAACCAAGCCCTTGGGTTCAAAGCGGACCTGCGCGACTATGGCCTGGGCGCACAAGTGCTTGCGGATTTGGGAATCCGCAAGATGCTGCTGATGACGAACAACCCGTCCAAGGTTGCAGGCTTACAGGGCTACGGACTCGAAATCGTTGAGCACGTTCCTCTTATTGCCGGTCCTGCACAGCCCCGGGAGCGCTATTTGGAAACCAAGAAGAACAAACTTGGCCACTGGATCGACTGAAGTTCTTTACTCTGCGGAAAGCTCTTCGCCGACTTCAGCTTCGATATCCACGTCGCTCGCTTCCGGAACGTCTTCGGCAACCGCTTCCGCAGCTACGGACTTTTTGCTTGCGCGGCGCTTCGGACCGGCGGCGCCCATTTCGATTCCAATAGCGCCTTCGGTGAAGTTCGCCTTGATCTTTAATTCTCCGGCTTAAGTCTTCGTCGCTGACGGTGCTCCAATTGACACGGTCCAGCGCCCACTGCCAGCCGATATCGGTCGGCGCATAGACGCAATTCCACGCCCTGTTGTAACGCCTCGCTCAAAAGAGCCTTCAGATCTTTACGGTCGCTAAGCTGCTTTTCGCCGGCGGATAGGTTGGGCATGAGGCCGACGTTCACAAGGATCGGCTCCTCTTCCACTGCAGTCTTGCTTTTCTTGACGACCTCAACCGCGGAGTTGACCTGTTCCAACTCCTTGACCATGGCCTTGGTCAAGTCTTCGTATTCGTCCGGCCAAGTGTATTGGGTGCCGTCGTAAAGCGCAAGCGCGTGCCTGCCCGTCAAAGTAAGGGCGGAGGCTAGAAGGGCGGCGTCAGTGGGGGGAAGCTTGGGATAAGCCTTACGCATCTGTTCAAAGGCGGTTTCGAGCTTCGTAAGGTGGCACGTAATCATGCTTTAGGGGAATCTCCTTGGGAAAGGCGAGACAAGGCTTCAGCCTTGCGCCATAATGTGCCAGTTTACCAGTTCTCGGAGGGTTTACGTTGAAGTTGTTGAGTAAGGTACTTGTTGCGTCTCTGTTTGGGCTTGCGGTGTTTGGCTGCAATGGCAACTCGAACTCCAGTTCGAGTTCTTCTACCGGCACAACTAGCAATAGCGGCGGCAAAAAGATGGTCGTTGGCATAGTGTTCGACAGCGGCGGTTTGGGCAACAAGTCGTTCAACGACAGCGCCAATCGCGGGCTTCAAAAGGCAGTTACCGATTACGGGATCGACCCAAAAACGATAGAAAGCAAGAGCAAGAGCGACTACGAAACGAACTTGGACACCCTCGCTGAGGCTGGAGTGGACTTGGTGATCGCGGTCGGCGGAGACATGAAAGACGCTGTGCAAACCGTGGCGCCGAAACACCCGGACGTCAAGTTTGCGATGATCGACGATTCCGTCAACGCGCCGAATGTTCGGTCGATCAAGTTCACCGAGGAGCAGGGCAGCTTTCTCGCCGGATACCTGGCCGGTCTGATGACCAAGACGAACAAGATCGGCTTCGTCGGTGGGGAAGAGATTCCCCTCATCAAAAAGTTCGAAGTCGGCTATGAAGCAGGCGCAAAAACCGCCAACCCCAAAGTGGAAGTGCTGCCCGCCAAGTACACCGGAAACTGGGACAACGTGGATGACGGCAAGCAGGCGGCGATGATCCTCTTCCAAAGCGGCGCAGACATCGTGTACCATGCGGCCGGCCGCGCGGGCTTGGGGGTAATTGGAGCGGCGAAGGACCAAGGCAAATACGCAATCGGCGTTGACAGTGACCAGGACGACGTGGCCCAGGGCCACGTTCTCACCAGCGTGATCAAGCATGTGGACAACGCGGTTTACCAGACGATTGGAGATCTGAAGGATGGGAAGTTCACCGCGGGAGACAAGGTTTACGATCTCAAGGCCGGCGGGGTAGACCTCTCGCCTATGACCTACACGAAAGACGCCATCGGCGACGCGAACCTAAAGAAAGTGGCGGACGAGAAGGACGCCATCACCAGCGGCAAAATCACAGTGCCAACCGATGAAGCGGGCCTGAAGACGTATTTGGCGAGTTTGCCTAAGGCATAGACGCCAGTAGGTCACGCTGAAGAGGCCATCGCAAAAGGTTCCGATGCAGAATCCCGGGCGCCCCAAAACTCATATCTCCCTTGTATGGTTCGGGGTGTAGCTCGGATAAAACTGAGTGACGCAGGGCGGAGGGACCATTAACTCCCCTTCCGATCAGACGGACTGGAGGAGATTTCCCCCGCCCGGCTTAAGCGCCAATTAGGATTCTAGCCGGTTAGACGGCCAATATCTGCAAGGTAGCGCGCCGGTCGCCCTGCGATCTTTTACAAGGTGGTTCGATTATGGCTTATGTAGGTTGTGATGCCGGCAGTAGATCTTACGGAGTTTCGGTGGACGAGGGCGATCCGTTTGTGGTTGAGCGGAGTCCGAAGGAAATCAAGGAGTTCTTGAAAGGCCTGGAAAAAGGTTCAAGCATAGCGGTTGAGGCAACGGGTCGCTATCACCTTATGCTTGCGGAGATGGCTTACGAGAAGGGCTTTACGGTTTACGTATTGAACCCCTCGGAGTTTGCCCTTTACCGCGACAGTATAAGTTGGAGGGCAAAGACGGATCCGATCGACGCCCAGATTCTCTCGCGTTATGTGGCCCGGGAAAACGACCGCCTCCGCGCCTGGGTTCCACCGCAGCATGTTCCTCGCCGGGCACGCGACCTTTTGGGCCTGCGCGACCAAACATCGACTGCCCGGATTGCTTTGGAGCAAAGCTTGAAGGCGATCGGGCTAAAGTCGAGGCCTGCGGCACGTATCCTCCAGAATGAGGTGGAAAAGCTTCGCGAGTTAGAGGACCAGTTCGAGCAGGAAATCGCTCAGCTGCTGGCTGAGAACCGCACCTTCCGTAGGATGCTAAGAGCTCCGGGAATTGCTGTTTTGGGTGCCGCGATACTCACGTGGATATTCTCCTGTGGGCAGTTCCGCTCATCGGACGCCCTAATCGCGTTTGTGGGGCTGGATGTACGCGTGCGCGAATCCGGCAAATGGAGGGGCTGTAGAAAGCTCACCAAACGCGGAGACCCTCTGCTTCGTAAGATACTGTTCAACGGAGCAAACAGTCTGAGAAACTCCAAACGCTGGAAACAATGCTTCCTGGAGCTTGCGGCACGAGGCTTCTCCAGCATCGCCAGCAACGTATACGTGATGCGAAAAATGCTTCGCCTGGTTTGGGCCCTGGAGAACTATGACACACAATATCAAGAGAATTACGTGCGAGGAGCTTGACAAAAAACCATAGATTCTCCTCCGCGAGGGAGGTCGGTGAGCTTGCGAACCGGGAGGGCGGGTTCCGAGTCGTTCCGAAATCCGCTCGCAGAGCGACGAGTAGGTTTTGCGATAGCCTCTAAAGCGTGACCTACGTCGTTTTCATCATTTTTAGAAGTTCAGTCCGCCTTTGGAGCAGGAGCAGGAGCCGGAGTTGAGGTGCTTGCTGCGGCGTCCGTCTTCGTCTCCGTTTTGGATTCGGTTGGTGACTCGGCCTTGGTTTCCGCTTTGGACTCCGTCGAAGACTCCGGAGCCGGTTTTGCCGCATAGTCGTTGATGTGAAAACCAGCGCCTTTGAACGCCACCGCAACCGGCTGAATAACGCGTTTCATGGAGCGCTTCCCTCCACATTGGCAGTCGGTCAAGGCGTCCTCGGTTATGCGCTGCTCGATCTCGTAGGTCTTGTCGCAGGTTGAGCAGTGGTAAACGTAGGTTGGCATAAGTGGTTTTTAGATTCTCCTAACAGGGCTTCTACTACTTATTTTGACAAAAGTTCGGCAGTCGCGAGGCCTGAAGAGTAACGTGTGGCGCTTGACGCGTTCTCTCAGTGTATGTGAAATGCCGTCCCGACCAGCGAGATTCAAAATGGAACACGAGCCTGACTCGTCACTCGTCACCTGTCACTCGTCACACAAAACGCCGGTATTCTTCCATTACAGAAATGTCAAAGAAGCTAAAGATCGGAATTATCGGCAGCGGCGGCATCGCCCAGGGCTGCCACATGCCTGGCTACGCAAGCGCGCCGGACCTTTGCGAAATGGTCGCCGTTTGCGATGTGGACCCCGCTACCGCCCAAAAAGCGGCGGACAAGTTCGGTGTCACCAAAACCTACACGGATTACCGAAAGCTTCTGGAAGATAAGGAGATCGATGCCGTTTCCGTCGCGACCCCCAACGCTTTTCACCTGCATCCGACGGTAGATGCGCTGAACGCCGGCAAGCACGTGCTTTGCGAGAAGCCCTTGGCGATGAACGCCCAAGAGGCGAAGCTTATGTGTCAGGCGGCCAAAAAAGCGGGAAAGATCCTGCAGGTTGGACTCCAGACTCGCTTTACCGGTCCCGCCATGTTTCTGAAGGATTACATCGATCACGGTCACATGGGCAAGATTTACTATGCCCGCGCCCAGGCGCTTCGCCGCCGGGGTGTTCCTGCCTGGGGCGTGTTCATCGAAAAAGATAAGCAAGGAGGAGGACCGCTCATCGATATCGGCGTTCACATCCTGGATCTAACCCTTTCACTGATGAACTACCCCGCACCGGTCAGCGCTTCCGGCAAAACTTGGGACGACCTTGGTAAAAACCCGGAATCTCAACAACTGGGGCGACTACGACCGGTCCAAGTTCACCGTGGAGGATTTCGCGGTCGGACTCATCAAGTTCGCGGATGGCTCGGTCGTGGCTCTTGAAAGCTCCTTTATGGCCAACCTGGACGGCAACCCGAACCAAACCCAGCTTTTCGGAACCAAATCCGGCGCCTTGATCAAGCCATACGCCGAGGACCCGATCGAGATCTTCACCGAGCAAGACCGGCAGCTATTCAATCTCAAACCTACGAACATTCCAAAGGTGGAGAGCCCCCATATTTCCGAGGTCCAGGCGTTTATCGATGCCATCCTGAACGACAAACCGTCGCCGGTCCCCGGCGAGCAGGGCCTGATCCTGAACGCGATTTTTGACGCGCTCTACAAAAGCAGCGAAACCGGGAAGGAGCAGCCGGTCGATGTTTCGTTTTGAACAAGACCTAGCTGCCGTATTTGTTCAAAAAAATCTGGTTTCCAGAGACGGTTGGAAGGATTCCCGATAGTTCGATTGCACCGGAACTGGTAAACGCCACGTTCGAAATGGCCCCGCCGGTAACCACGAAGGGCGAAAGGTATTTGTTGGGATTTGCGGATGTCGGGCTGTAGTCAACCGCAAGCGCGAAGGAGCCCGAGTTCCCTAGAACGACCCGCTCATTTGCGTCGACCGCGATGCTTTGGGGATACACGCTGCCTGAGTAGGACCAGAATGCCGGCGCTGACGTAGCTTGGCCGGTTGCGGGCAGGAATCGATAAACTATCGGATCGAGCACCGTATCGGCGAAAGTCGCCGTGGTGTACCCGCCGCAAACCACCAAGCCTGAAACGGGGCTAATCGCAATGCATGTTCCCGCCGTGTCGCCACTTGGCTGAAAGGTAGATGTTGTTGCCCACAACTGTGTCCCATTGGAACGCCAGGCAACGGTCAGCATTTCTTGGTTGCCGTTCTTAGCCGTTTCGTATCCGGTGGCGTAGAGGTTGCCCGAGGAGTCGAGGGCCAAGGCGCTAAAGTTGGCGCCGTTCGATACGGTAGTAGCTCCATAAGCCGAATCCCAGAGGAATTTTCCGTTTACATCATAGGCAGCCACAAACGAGTAGCACAGACCCTCGCCCGACTTATTGCCCGCTACATAAACATTGCCCGTTTGAGGATCTACCGCCATGCTTTGCCTTGTGATGTTGATCGAAGCGAATGAATTCCTTGTCCAGCGGACACCGCCGGTCGAGTTCATTGAAACAATGCTAATGACCTCACTACTTGAAATCTCGAAATCGATGTTATGGAATTTGTCCACTCCCACCACGCACCCCGTGGGCGGCATATAGATTGGAGAAAACCCTGAGTTCTTAAAGAGAAGCGTGCCGGCTGAGCTGTAGCCGAGATAAACCATCGCGGTTTCGTCGTCGAACGGGGTGACTTGATCGCTGTAATATCCGATCACGTACACGTTCCCGTTGGCGGGATCGATCCCCATGGCCATGGGGACCGTATTTCCCAAGCCTTGATAGGTCTTGGACCACAGAAGACTGCCGGTTGAGCTGTAAGCGAGCGTTACGATCTCGGTTGTTTTGCCGACAATGTTGGTGCCAACCAAGAACGTGATCCCATTGGGGCCAACCTGCATATCAACCGTGGAGACGGCGTTCAACTTGGTTTGGTAGGATTCCGACCATGTCGGTGTCGGCTCGGTTTGGGCGACGGAAAGATTCACACCACAAAGGGCTATCAGGGTTATAAGGGTTGCTCTCAAGTCTGCTTTCCGGGGACCCGTTATTGCGGGTTGCGTTTAAGGCTATTGATATATTTGGTAACCCAATACGGCAGCTAACCTGGGAGCCTTGACAGGTTCGGCAATCTAGGTCCAGCACTCAGAGGGTTAAGGTCGCAGGAATCGGTCCGCTGCGGTCTGCAACTTGATGACTTCTCTGGATGGCTGACTTTTTCCGCTTCGTATTCAACTGCAGGGCAGGCAAGCCGGATGATAATTTCGTTCCAGGACCAGGCGGCGCAACCCGAATCGGCTGGCAGCGTATCAGTAGTTGATGGCCGGTTCCAAGTGGAAGGTCGTCTGCGGCATCGTCGGGGTTGTCATTTGCACGTCAATCGCCGAGTTGTGGAGTGTCTGGGGGGCTATTGAGAATTTCCACGAGGGCTGGTACAAGAAGTCTCTTGTAGAAAACCTCCTCCTCGCGGCAGTTCAGTATTGGGCTTGGCCCCTTGCCTTTGCCCTCCTAGGGGCGCTCGCCATCTGGAAACCGAAGCTCGGGGCGGTTCTGTTTGCTTTCATCGGCGTCTTTTTGAATGCGTTCTTGTTCGGCTTTCGGAACTTTGTCGGCGTCGAACTGATTCTTGTCCCCTGCTTGATGCTGGGAGCGCTGTTTTGGTTTAGTGTGCTGCCGCGCAAAGCCTTGTCGGTTTGGATATGCGTGGGATTGCCGATCTTGACGATCGTTGCGATCTCCCTGCCTCTGGGATGGAAAGTGGCACACCGGATCACCTTAATCCAGGATCAGCCGCTTGTCTGGCAAAGCGGTTCCGAGACGCTCGTTTGGGCGCCGCCCGGGCCCGGATGGTCCTCGGGCGGAGAAAGCTACGCCGTCGCAGTGGAAAGGTGCGCCCACTTGGCGCCCGATGGCAAGACCATAGGGGCCAAAGCTCTTAACCTGTGGCGATTGCCAACCGTTGAAGAGGCAATCGACGCCCTCAATCGAGGTGGCCATTCTGCCGGCTGTAATTACACGGGCAAGGCCGGCTTCCAAGTCTGTCGAACCGAACCGGATAAAGAAGCGCCGCTTTGGGACGCTTATTCTCCCGTGATTTATTGGTGGACCTCCACGGAAAATACCAGGGGAAAAGACCTCCGAGTCAGCTACAACGGCTATGTCTTGCCCGTGTCAAAAGGCGCGGAAGGATCGACTGGCTTTCGAGCGGTGAGAACCGCCCTGTAGGGCCCGGCCCCCTGCAACCCATCACCGAGGCAACTGACTAAAGGTAGCGATGTGTCTAGTTCGGGATGTATACATTTGGTGCATTGGAGTAATTTTCCCAAATATTTTCTAAAAAACAGTCTTTTTTAAGACCGTTTCCCAATATAATCCCAAACAAGGCGGAAGGAGCCAACCAGGGACGGAAGGTTTCGATCCAGTCGGCGGGGGAAGCAACACTTCCCAGATTGGTAGGCGGCACAGCACGGATTGCGAATGCCGCCTACAAAATTCCCGGAGATGTAAGCGCTTGGACACGGTGGCCTCTTTTTCTTTCGAGCCCTTATTGGGCACCGATGAGGCGACCATAGATGACAAGGGGCGTATCCTCTTCAGCACCAAGAAGCGCGCTCGCTTAGGCGAGAAGTTTGTGGTTTCTCTCGGGACTACGGGGTGTCTGGTGGCATATCCCAAGCCGGTTTGGTTCGACGTTATCAACTCCGTCCTTAAAGTGGATCCGACTAACTTAGGACGCGAAATCTATACACGATTGGTTCTTGGTCAGGCAGACGACGACATGAAATTCGACAGCCAGGGCCGAGTCGTCATTCCTCAGAAGCTAAGAGAAATGGCGAACTTGAGGGACAAAGGGCAGGTTTTAATTATTGGGTGCGGGGATCGGGCGGAAATCTGGGCGCGCGACGAGTACGATAAATATCTCAAAGATCCTGAGGGATATGGACAGGAAAGACGCGAAAAGCTGAATTAATGCAAGACGCCTGATGAAAGAAGAATGAGCGGCGTTGCGGTTCCCGTCCATCTCGATGCGCTTAAGCGGGTATTGCGTCTCAGGACCCTGAATTCGGGGCCGATGATCATGGAGCGGAAGAAAGAAAGGCACGATCCGGTAATGGTCGAGGAGATTCTCGACACTTTTCAGCTTGTCCCCGGAGTGGTTGTGGTGGACGGAACCCTCGGCCTCGGTGGCCACGCGCAGAAATTCCTCGAGAAAATCGCTCCCGAAGGCTTGCTCGTGGGATTTGACTGGGACGAAGCGATGCTCGAGATCGCCAAAGACCGCCTGGTCACCCTCGGGAGCACGCAACTCGTGCTTGTGAACGACGATTTCCGCGCCATTCGCGAGACCCTGCTGCACCTGAACGTTGAGGCGAACGCGATTCTACTGGATCTTGGCTTAAATAGCGCTCAAATCGACGATCCGAGCCGCGGACTGAGTTTTAACAAAGAGGGTCCCCTCGATATGAGGATGGCAAGAACAAAAGGAGAGCCGGCAAGCGCCCTCCTGAACCGGCTGAGCCCCGGCGCCATCGAATCCGTTCTTCTCGAATATGGTGACGAGCGATGGGCCCGCATGATCGCTAGAGTGATTGTCGACAGGCGAAAATCGAAGCCGTTGCGCACCACAAATGACCTGGTGGAATGCGTTCTTGCGGCAATTCCGAAAAACGCGCAAGACAAAAGAATTCATCCCGCCACTAGAACTTTCCAGGCCGTCCGGATTTATGTGAACAGGGAACTCGACGGACTGGATACCGCGCTGCAGGATGCGGCGCAAAGTCTCGCTCACAAGGGCACGCTCGCCGTGCTTTCGTACCATTCGGGAGAAGACCGAATTGTGAAGCAGACGTTCCGCGAGTTGGCAGGCGAGGGGTTCGCAGAGCTGTTTCGAAAGCCGATTCAGCCCACGGAAGCGGAAATCGCACGAAACCCCAGAAGCCGAAGCGCCAAGCTCCGTGCATTGATGCGGACGAGCGCTTAAGCAGGCAAACGGTTTAGGGAGGAACCACCCATGAGTACAGTAACAGTTAAACCGATTCCGAGGCGCAAAGCGAGGGCCAAGCGCCGAATCAACGTGCCTGAGGCAATATCCAAACGGGCCGTGTCCTTTGTGGCGATTCTAGGAATGACGTATTTGGCGAGCAGTCTATCCGGCCAAGTGATGGTCGAAAAAGCTCGGCAGGAAGCGATCAGGGCGTCGCAAAAGGCATTGGACGCCAAGAAGGTAGAGTCGGAACTTAGCAAGCGGCTCGATCAGATGACCGGCTTCAATGCCATAGGGCAATGGGCGGAAACGCACAACTTCAAGTCAATCGAGGAGTTGGCCGCGTTAAAAGCGGGGATCGGTTCGCCTTCTGGCGCCAGGGTAGCTTCCGATAAAATCGCGCAAGCCACTCCTGAAAGGAAGCTTTTTAAGACGTCGAGCCCGTCTCCAAACCCGACGTTTGCCAGTTCAGCTCCAGGTTCGTCCCTGAGCAACTCGGTCGGTACCGCCTTCATGCCGGCCTCTTCGGTAATCCAGGGTAGTGAACCGGCGGGCGCACGGCATCGCGAAAGCCAAGATGGATCGACGGATGCGAGCGGAAGCAGAGTAGGCAAGGGAAGGCATAAAAGACCACGCAAACGACGGTCTCCCTTGGTAACAACAGCGGAGGGTCAAGATGGCGCGTCCAGATAAGCGGCTTCAATTGCTGGGACGGTTGGTCGCCGGAGGCTTTGTGATCGCCGCCCTCAGTCAGGCCAAGGTGCAGATAGTCCAGCGCAACTCGATTATCGAGAAGGCGACCCAGACCGATCGCTTCATGATCACCCGGCCGGACCCGGCCAAGCGTGGAGTCATCTACTCGGCGGATGGCAAGCCCTTGGCCGAAGACGAGGACACCCGCGTCCTGAACATGGACTTCTCCAAAGTGCCGCACACCGCCGCGTTCTTTATGGATGTCTCGGCCTCCACCGGAATCCCCGCCAGCGAGTTCCTTCAACTGGCCCACACGAATTCTCAAAACGAGGACCTGGCGAACCCCGATCAGCTCGGCCCAAGCGGATGAACTTCAAAAGATCAAGACAGAATGGCGCGCGGACGGTATCTCGCTCGCTCCGTCCGGCCGAAGAAGTTACCCGCTTGCCGATGCAACTTCCTGTTTTATCGGAGTTGTTCGTGACGGCAAGCCGCAGGGTGGACTGGAGTCCGGCCGCAACGCGCTGTTGGCTGGCAGAGGCGGTAAAAAGGTCGGGCTGGTAGATCGCGAAGGGCACTTCCTGCCTGGGCGGCTCGATTCAACAACCGTGCAAAAAGTGGACGGTGAAGATCTGACTCTCACGGTAGACAGCCAGCTCCAGACCGCGGCCGCGAATGCGATTCGAGACGCGGTCGAATCCAACAAGGCCACCCAGGGCGTGGCCATCATCATCAATCCCCACAACGGGGATTTGGTCGCCATGGCGAACTGGCCCAGTTTTGACCCCAACACGCTCGGCGATGCTGAACAGGACGAGGTGAAGTACGGCTACAACCCAAATTACATGGCAACGCTTGAACCGGGCTCGATGTTCAAGATCCTCACCCTCGCCAAGGCCTTCGACAAGGGCGTGGTTAGCGAGAATGACGGCGTGTATTGCCATGGTGAACTTGCGGTTGGAAAGCGGACTGTAAAGTGCGACGATCATCACGGGAACCGGGCCCATGGCCTGGTGAGCCCCGCCATGGCGATCGCCAAGAGTTGCAACGTTTCCGCCGCAACCTGGGCATTGCGGATCGGCTACACGGATTTTGTCCGTTACATGGAACGGCTGGGCATCATGTCCAAAACGCACCTGGGAGTCCCGGGCGAGCGCGCCGGGCTCTTCAACTACAATGACCCGGCGGAGGCGCTTCACCTGGCGAACATGGGCTTCGGGCAGGCGATCAATGCAACCCCCGTTCAACTCGCAGGCGCTATCTCCATGCTCGCGAACAATGGTGTTCGGATGCAGCCCCGGCTCGTAAAGAAGATAGGCGACAAAGACATCGAACCCGTTCAGTTGGGCCAGATCGTGAGGCCGGAAACCGCCCAGAAAATGCTCAAGATCATGCAGCTTGTTATCGAGTCCGATTCCGGAACCGGCAAAGATCTCAGGATTCCCGGCTACCTCCTGGGTGGAAAGACAGGAACGGCTCAGAAGTCCAACCAAGCAACCCACAGCATGCAGGGCGGCGGATATGTCTCCAACTTTGTGGGTTTCGTGCCGGGGGACAAGCCTCAATACGTCATTCTCGTAATGGTGGACCATCCCAAAAGCGGCAACTACTATGGCGCCATGGTGGCGGGGCCGGTCTTCAAGGAGTTGGCAGTCGACGTGATCAACCGGTTCAATATCCCGCCGAACGGGCCGTTTACGTTAAAGGCGCCATCCAACTTGGATGTTCAACAAAGTCAGATCAAAGACATCATCACTCCTCCGAGCTATTCCAAGCCTGACCGGCGAACGGCCAAACGCGCAAATACCGATTCGGACACGGCATTGGCCGGGCAGGACGATGCGGAACGGATTCTGATGCCGGACGCAAGCAACATCCTGCCAAGAGGGACCGACAAGGCCGCAAGCACTGTGCCCGATGAAACGGCACTGCTGAACCCAGGCGTCCCGGACAGTCTTCAGCCTCAGTCCGTCTCGGATGAGCTCGCTAAGACGCCATCCCGCCATCACCACAAGGTGCGCCGAACTGTGGGAGATCTGAGCCAGCCATGATGCGTTTGTCCGCGCTAATCGAGAGCGCGGGAATCGAGCCTGACAATGCGGATGGCAACGCCGAAATAACCGGGATATCCGCCGATTCCCGGCGGATCCATCCCGGCGATCTATTCGTTTGTATGCCGGGCGTTAACGCCGATTCCCATAGCTTTATCCCTGAAGCTGCGAACGCAGGCGCCCGTGCCGTTTTGGCCCATACCGAACAGGGCTTTCTCAAAGCCCGTGAACTCGGCTTGGCCGCCGTGCTTGTCATCAACGACGGTAACCGGCTGGCCGAGTTCATTTGGCGGATCTGCCGAGCCTTTTTTCGGAATCCAACCAAAAGCATGCAGGTCGCGGGCGTCACCGGAACAAACGGAAAAACCACCACCGCATGGCTCATGCGGGATGCCCTGCAAAGCCTGGGAGTGTCCGCCGGCTATATGGGGACCCTGGGTTTTCAGATTCCGGGCGAAAGCCGCGAACTGCCCAACACAACGCCTTTCGCCGTCGACCTGTTTTCGATGCTGGCCGAAGCTCGCGATGCGGGTGTCCAAGCTCTGGCCATTGAGGTCAGCAGCCACGCGCTGCATCAGCGCAGGATCGATGGAGTGGAGTTTGACGCCGCCGTTTTCACGAACCTGACGCAAGACCACCTCGATTACCACGGGTCGATGGAGGAATATGCCACCGCCAAGTTTCGGTTGTTTGCGGAGCTGGGGCCAAGCTCGTGCAAGAACTTCCGCGCCGCAGTCAACATCGACGACGGTTACGGTAAGGTTTGGGCCTCAAAACTTGGACCAAACACCTTAACCTTTGGTAGGCAAGGAGCAGATTTGGTGGGTCAAGGGCTCACTGTCACCCTAGACCACATCAAGATGCAGTTCAAATATGGTGGCCAATCCATCGATGCGGAAGTGCCGCTCGGTGGCACTTTCAACGTACAAAATTGCATTAGCACCGCTGCCGGCCTTTTGTGCCTGGGATATGAACTTGAGCCTGTTGCCGCCGCCCTGGGCAGCGTGAGGCCCGTTCCTGGCCGGTTTGAACCCGTCCGGAATGACAAAGGAATCGGGATCATCGTGGACTACGCCCACACGCCGGACGCGCTGGAAAAGCTTTTGGATTCCGTTAGAGAACTCCATCCGGCGCGCATCGTCACCGTCTTCGGCTGCGGCGGCGACCGTGACCGGGCCAAGAGGCCCAAAATGGCGGAAGCGGCCAGCCAAAGGTCCGATTGGGTCGTGATCACCAGCGATAATCCTCGCCAGGAGGACCCGGCGGAGATCGTGAAAGAAGTGGAGAAGGGGCTGGTGGCAGGCGTCCCCTCGTGCAGCATCATCGATCGACGGGAGGCAATTGCATGCTGCGTCCGCAAAGCCCAGCCGGGAGACGTTGTGGTGATCGCTGGCAAGGGGCATGAGGACTACCAAATCATCGGTCGCGATAAGGTGCCCATGGACGACCGCGAAATCGCGAGAGAGGCGTTAAGAAGTTGATCCCCATTCCCGTTTCCGAGTTCGCCCGCATTGTCCATGGCGAGGCAGTCGGCATAGAGCCTGGAGCAACTATCAACGGCTTCGCCCTTGATAGCCGCGAAGTGATGCCAGGCTTCTTGTTTATCGCGATTAAAGGCAGCCGCGTCGGACGGGCATGAATTTGCCAAAACAGCGACGAGTGCCGGAGCGGTTGCGGTGCTCGCGGAGCGCTTGGTTTACGCTCCCCACATTTTGGTTCCGAACACGGTTCAAGCCCTCGCCGATTACGCGGCCGTGGTGAGAGACAGCTTCCACGGTCCCGTAGTGGGAATCACCGGAAGCGCAGGCAAGACCACGACCAAAGAGTTTGTAGCAGCCGCTCTCTCGCCCCTCGGCGAAGTGCTAAAAACGGAAGGTAACCGCAACTCCGAGTTCAGCTCTCCCTTGCTGTGGGCGGAGTTAACCGCAGACCACAAAGCGGTGGTGGTGGAAATGGGGATGCGCGGCTTTGGCCAGGTTCAGCACTTGGCTTCTTTCACGAAACCCACCCTGGGCGTGGTCACAAACATCGGCCATTCTCACATAGAGTTGGTCGGCAATCAGGAAGGCGTCGCTAGAGCCAAGGCTGAACTCCTGGAGGCGCTGCCTGCGGACGGCCACGCGGTTCTGTGGGCCGAAGACCCATTTTTGGCTCTCCTCTCGGAGACCTCGGCCGCGCCGTTTTCGACCTTCGGCTTTTCGGAAGGGGCGGCATGCAGAATCACCGATTACAAGGTTCTGAAACTGGCGATCCTGCGAAATCGCGGGCCAAGTTGGTGGCAAGGAGTTTAGGGCCATTTTGCCGGCCGTGGGTCGGCACATTGCACTCAACGCAGCGTGCGCTTTGCTCGTGGCATCGCTTTGCAAGGTCGAGATTACGCAGGCGGCTGAAGCGCTGTCCAAAGCAGTTCTCCCGCCAATGAGAATGGAGATCGTTGACCATGGTGGAGTGACCATCCTTCTCGACGCCTACAACGCAAGCCCCTCCAGTGTGGGCGCTGCTCTGGAAACGCTCTGTGAGATGCCGGTTGCCGGGAGGCGTGTCGCCGTCCTCGGCGATATGCGCGAACTCGGCAACTACGCCGAGGAGGGCCATCGCGAAATTGGCCGCTTGGTGGGAAAGCTGCCGCTGGACGAGTTGCATGTTATTGGCGAATCCGCCCGCTGGATCGGCGAAACCGCCGTCGCAACCGGGTTCCCTGAGAGCCAACTGAAGCACGCGGCCGGTTTGCATGAAATCACCGAATTGGTCAAAAGTCTGCAGCCGGGCGATGTGATCCTGATCAAGGGCAGCCGAGTCTTGGAACTGGAACGGGCACTGGACTTTTTGAAGGACTCCACGGAGTGAAGCCGAGCCTTTCCCTCTTGCGGCTTGACTCGGGTGCTCTCATTCCGCTTTTGACGGGGTTCTTGGTTTCTGCCATTTTTGCTTGGCCGGTCCTTAAAGGGCTCATCGCGCTGAAGTCACGGCAAAATGTTTATAGCCTGGCGCCACAAACCCATCAGAAGAAGCAGGGCACGCCCACCATGGGCGGAATTATCATTCTTATCGGCTTGGTCGCCGGGTTGCTTATTTCTTACTGGGACTGGCGGATTGCTGCCTGGGTCTTAGGGTTCGCTTTGATCGGGTTTACCGACGACTACATCGTTCCTAAGATGGACAAATCCAAACGCGGACTGGGCTGGAAGCAAAAAATTGTTGCCCAGGTCGTTCTGGCAGTCTTAACCGTCCCGGCGTTTCATCTTCATTGGGATCCCTGGACAATAGCGGTTACCGCTTTCCTGGTCCTGTTCTTTTCAAACGCTTATAACTTCGCGGATGGCTTGGACGCAATGGCAGGGACGCTCGGCCTCATTCTTTGCGTGGGATTCCTCCTGTTAAGCTGTTACATCATCGAGCCGTTCCCCCACAAGGCTCTTATTGCGCTTATAGGCGCTTACATTCCCTTTTTGTTCTTGAACGCGCCACCGGCGAAGGTATTTATGGGCGATGTCGGTTCGCTTCCACTCGGGGCGCTGTTTGGCGTATCGGCGTCGATTCTGATTTTGGGCCACTTGGCTCACGTTGAAGACACCGCCATTCAAATTGGACCATCCGCTCAACTCTGGCTTCCAGTCATAATCCTCGGCTTCGTCATGATCGCCGAACTCGTGCCCGTCCCAATGCAAGTTGGCTATTACAAGCTCACTAAGAAGCGGATTTTTCCGATGACGCCGATTCATCACTCTTTTGAGGTCAAGGGCTGGCCGGAGTCGCGCGTTGTTTGGTCGTTCATTTTAAGCCAGCTTGTTTTGATGCTCCTAGCGGCGGGCGTCGCCGCGGTACTGAACAAGGGGGCCCTGGGATGATCGGTTCAAGGCTTGCGATCGAGGGTTTAGCGCCGATAATCCGACGGGGCGTCAGAGCGGTTCATGAAAATTGGACCACTGCCTGGCCTACCGGAACAGCCCTCCCCAGCCCCAACGGAGCGAGAATCCTTAGCGAAGGGCGAAGCCCTGGTACTGGCACCCCCCCTTCTTCCGGGAGCCCGGTTCCAGAGATTGTTGAAGGGGAAGGGGCGCAACATGCCGACGTATTTTTAGAGGAAGGCGAAGCGCTGGCAGTTGATCGCGAAAACCTCGCCCCTTATGCGAACCCTCTTTCAAGAATTAAAATGGGGGCCAATCCGTGAAACACCAACGCATCGCCATTCTGGGCGCCGGCCGAAGCGGCATCGCCGTAGCGATCGCCGCAAAACAAAGAGGGGCAATCCCAACCCTTTATGATTCCAAATCGCCAAACGAACTCGGCCAAACGCCCACCCGGCTCCAAAACGAAAGCATAAAACTCGTCCCGAACTTCAACGGTCCCTTCACCAAAGAAACAACGGACATCCTCGTCACCTCGCCAGGCGTGGACAGCCGCAACCCCCTCCTCACCAATGCAAAAAACCAGGAAGTAGAAGTCATCGGCGAAATCGAGTTCGCTTACCGCATCGCGACCGGCCCCATCATCGCCATCACCGGCACGAACGGCAAAAGCACCACCACGGTCATGACCTGGCTGTGCCTCAACGCTCTCGGTCAAAACCCAATCCTCTGCGGCAACATCTACGGCTCCGGTTTTGAAGAGATCCCCCTCACCGAAGCCGCCGCCAACCACCCCGGCCAACCCCTGGTTGCCGAAATCAGCAGCTTTCAACTGGAGTGGATCAGGGACTTCAAACCCAAAATAGCCGCCATCACCAACATCGCGCCGGATCACCTAAACCGATACGACAGCTTCGCCGCCTACGCGGAGACCAAGAAAAAGATTTACGAAAACATGGGCCGGCAAGACTCCTACGTCCACCATAACGATCCCATGACGAATCCGCCTGCAAACGCACCTTTCAGAGATATCCAAACCAGGATCACCGAACAAGAAATCCAGCTTCCAGCCTTCAATATCAACCTGGCGGACCTCCCGTTCAAGGAGAAACATAACCGGCTCAACGCGGCCCTCGCCGCCAACATAGCCTATGAGTTCAGGGTCTCACAAGGTCAAACGAGCACACCAGTAGAAGGCATCCTTAAGGGGCTGCAAGCCTTCCATGGCCTCGCCCATCGGATGGAAGCCGCGGGAGAAAGAGAGGGCATCCACCTCATTAACAACTCGATGTGCACAAACCCGGAGGCGCTCATTGCCTCAAGCAGGAGCCTGAACGAAAAGCAGCACCTAATCGTCGGCGGAGTGTCCAAAGGATTGGACTTTTCGCCTTTCTCCGGTTATCTACAAGCAACCCCACACAAAGCTTATCTCTTCGGCGCGGATGCCGAAGAAATTAACTTGCGGCTTGGAGGGGTCTGGCCCGTCTTTAGAACGATGGGCGAGGCGTTTGAGGCTGCCTCGAGAGCGGCCAAATCGGGGGAGACAATTACTGCTTGCGCCAGGATGCGCAAGTCAGGACCAGTACACGGATTTCAGAGCTCGTGGAGACGAGTTCAAGCGGTTAGCCAAGGAGTGGCTCAAGCATGTCAAAGTATCTTCGAGTTAACGATACACCCCTTCTGTTCTTTACCTTTTTAGCCACCGGTCTCGGCCTGGTGTTCATCTTCGACGCCGGCTATGCGCGCTCCATTGCGGCAGACTATGGGGCCCTCCCCAAAGAGTTTAAATCGCAGCTCATGTTCCTTCCCGTGGCGCTCGTTTTTGGAGGGCTCGTGACCGCGATCGGCGCGAAAAGCTGGGAAAAAGCGGGTCCCTGGCTTTGGGTGGCCTGCGTGGCTGCGCTGCTGCTGCCTTTGAGCCCGCTTGGTGTCGAGCATAACGGAGCGGTGAGGTGGTTCCGTCTGGGACCGGTCGAAATCCAGCCTGCCGAGTTCGTGAAGGTCACCGCCATTCTGTATCTGGCGGCTATCTTTGCCAATCGAGGCTTATGGCCCAAAAAGATCAAGCCGCCCAAGCATTTTGCGGACGCCATGGACCGAATTTACGTTCCTAAACTCAAGCGGTGCATGCCGTTGGTTTGGATGGTTGCCGCGGCCATGCTCATCGAGCGAGAGCCGGACATGGGCACTGCGTTCATCGTGGCGATCATCGCGTTTGTGATGATGTTCGCGGGCGGGGTCAGCCGGCGATCGTTGGCCGTTTTGGGACTTCTGGCAATCATGGGTTTAGGCGTTTTGACGATGGGCCAGGGATACCGGATGGATCGCATCCGCAACCACTTCGACCGATGGTCAACTCAAAACATGGATGACACCGGCTACCAAACCGTGCAATCCGAGATCGCGCTTGCAACCGGCGGCGTTTTTGGCGTGGGCCCCGGCGCGGGGCGGGCAAAGCAGGTTCTTCCCGCGGCAACGACGGACTTCATCTTGGCCACGATCGGCGAGGAATTCGGTGTTTTCGGAGTGCTGCTCGTACTTTGTGTGCTCGGCGCCCTCGTGATTCGCCTCTTCCAACTTGCCGCAAATGCGCCGAACCGGTTTGCGAGCATGGTGCTCATCGGGGTGGGCTCCTGGATAGGATTTCAAACCATTCTGAACGTGATGATGGTGAACGCGACATTGCCTGCCATTGGCGTGCCCCTGCCATTTATCAGTTCGGGTGGCTCCAGTCTTGTGTCTTTGTGGCTTGGCGTCGGCCTGTGCCAAGCGGTGCTGCAGCCGGCGCCGGAACCTACAGCGGAGGTGGTAAAAGGTGCGCCTCATCGTAACCGGTGGCGGAACCGGCGGACACGTATTTCCCGCACTTGAAGTCGCCAGACTGGCCCGCCAGGAAGGCTGGGACGTGCTCTATCTTGGCAGCTATCGCGGCCAGGAGAAGCACTCTTGCGAGCGGGCGGGCATCCCGTTCCAAGGTTTTCCTTCCGAGCCGATTTACAGCCTCAAGTCCCCCAAAGGATGGAAGGCCGGCCTGAACCTCGTCCGTTCAGCGATTATGGTTCGAGGCGCGATCAAGAAGGCCAAGCCCCATGCGGTGTTCTCTACCGGCGGATATTCATCCGCTCCGGTGGTCATGGCCGCGCGTGGACTGACCGTTCCCTACGTCATCCACGAGCAGAACAGTGTGCCTGGTCGTTCGAACCTGATGGCTGCCAAAAAGGCCGCATACGTGGCGACGACCTTCCATTCGGCAGACAAGCACTTTGAAGGTTCTAAAGTGTCGAGAACGGGCCTGCCCGTGAGGGAAGAGCTGAGAGAAATCGCCGCCGCCCATCATTTGGTGATTGACGCCTCGCCCTTTCGCATTTTGGTTGTCGGAGGTTCCCAAGGCTCGGCCGCCCTTAACGAAGCCGCCATTTCCACCGCGATGCGAATGACGGAGCGCGACCTCCGCTGGGTGCACGTCACCGGGCGTTCTCATTTCGAAAAGATATTCCCAACCTACGAGAAGTTGGGAATCAGCGACATTTACGAAATGAAGTCCTTCTTGGAGGGATCCGCGATGGGAGAGGCGATGGGTAACGCCTCGCTGGTTGTGGGCCGCAGCGGAGCCGGCACTCTTTCCGAACTTGCAGCGTTCAGGCTTCCCAGTGTTCTTGTGCCGTTTCCAACCGCTTTTGCAAACCATCAGCTTCATAACGCCGAAGAATTCGTCGAAATGGGAGCGGCGGTGCTGTTGACTCAGGACGTCCTTCATCCATCCAAGCTGCAAGAGGCCATTTCCGGCTGGATCGAAGATCGCGATTGGCGGGAAAGGGCTCAGCAGGCTTTGGTTCAATGGGATTGCCCCGACGCGGCGAAAAGCATTTTATCGCTTGTGCAGAAGGCGGCAAAAAGAGAGTAGGTTTAAGAAGAAATGCGCACGAAAGTTGAAATTCAGAAGGACTTTGCGAGCCGGGAAGAACTTGTCCGGTTTCGCAGCTTCTATCTGGTGGGAATCGGTGGGGCCGGCATGAGTGGGCTCGCCAAAATGCTTCTGCGTAGGGGCTTTGAAGTGGCAGGCTCGGATTCCACCGCTTCAGCCGTCACCGCCGAACTTGAGTCCGAGGGAATATCGGTAAGAACCGCGCATTCGGGATTGGACATCCGCAAAGACCAAGCCGTCGTCCTCAGCGACGCCATCGATTTGAAAACCAGCCCGGAAGTCGCCCGCGCCCAGGAGCTTGGGTGTCCCCTCTTCCGAAGGTCCCAGTTGCTGGGACACTTGCTCAAAGACAAGAAGGTCCTCGCTGTCACTGGAACCCATGGCAAAACCACCACAACCGGCATGCTGGGCGCGGCCCTGCAGGCCGCCGGATTGGAGCCGGTCATCGTTGTCGGTGCGCCGGTTCCGCAGTTCGGCGGGCCGATCGTGGACGGCGCAGGCGAGTATGCAGTCGTCGAAGCTTGCGAGGCTTACGACAGCTTCCATGATTTGGACCCGTTCATGGTCGTGCTGACCAATCTGGAACTGGACCACGTCGATTTTCATGGCACGTATGAGGCCCTTCTCGGAAGCGTAATCAAATTTGTGAACCGCATCCCAGATGAAGGTCTGCTCGTGTTCTGCGCGGACGATCATGGTGCGTTGGACGTGGCATCGCGATTCGAGGGGCGAAAGCTCGGCTACGGGCGAGGCGCCTTTGAAGAGACCGCCGGCGGCCATGAGGAAGCCTCTTACGATAACCGGAGCGAAAGTTCGGGTCCCATCCACCTGAACTTGCCCGGCGTTCACAACGCCCTTAACGCTTCCGGCGCGTTAATCGCCGCCGTCCAATGCGGGGCGGATGTGGCCAAGGCCGCGGCGGCCATCGCCTCATTTGGCGGCGCGGAGCGTCGCCTTCAGGTTCTGCGCGATGGCCCAATCGTAGTCGTCGACGACTACGCCCACCACCCAAGCGAGATAATCGCCAGCCTTACCGCTTTACGCTCTCGTTACCCGGACAGGCGTCTGGTCGTCGTCTACCAGCCCCATCTCTACAGCCGAACCGCAGACCTCATTCCGGAATTCGCCGAGGCTCTGAGCCTTGCGGATAAAGTGGTGCTCACCGACATCTATCCGGCTCGAGAAGCGCCGATTCCCGGCGTCAGCGCGGCGGTCATCGCCGAGCTTATTACAAAGCCGGTCGAATACGTGCCGTCGAGACACCTGCTGCCATTCGAAGTAGCAAAGTGGGTCTCGCCAGGGGATCTGGTGGTTGGAATGGGAGCGGGGAACATCTCCGAATTCGTGCCCGCCTTCATCAAGGAGCTCGACAAAAGCGGACCGCTGAAGGTTGCCGTAGTCTATGCCGGCGATAGCGCCGAGCGGGAAGTGTCCATCCATTCCGGGCGAGAAATCAAGAAGGCGCTCGACGAACTGGGCTATGACGCTCGGCTTGTGGATGTTACCGATCTGCTTCTGAGCAAAGGTGATGTCAGCCAGTTCACCGGCGTCAACCGCCCGGACGTGGCGATGCTCGCCGTTCATGGAACCAACGCGGAGGACGGCGCAATCCAGGGATTCTTTGAGCTCCTGCACATCCCCTATACCGGCGCGGGGATCCAGGCAAGCGCGATTGCCATGGACAAGCGCCTCACCAAGCAGATCCTTCAGGCAGCGGGTCTTCCAGTCCCCAAGGGTCAGCATCTAACAGGCCCGGACCAAGAAATCCAAATTAAACCGCCCCTCATCGTCAAGCCAAATGCACAGGGCTCAACCGTCGGCCTCAGCTTCGTCACCAAGGAGTCCGAAATTAAGGACGCAGTAACCAAGGCGTTCCAATACGACTCCTCGATTTTGGTGGAGGAATGGGTGCAAGGCATGGAGATCTCGGTTCCCGTCATGGGCGACCGAGCCTTGCCGCCGGTCGAAATTGCGCCGGTAAGCGGCAAATATGATTTCGTCTCCAAGTACAAGCCGGGCGCTACCGAGGAAATCGTTCCCGCGCGCCTTCCGGAAGAAGTGCTGAAAAAAGCCCAGGAATATGCGCTTAAGGCACATCGTGCCCTTGGATGCGAAGGCGCGACCCGCACGGATATGATCGTCTTCGAGAACCGCGAGCCGGTTGTCCTAGAAGTGAACACGCTTCCGGGAATGACAGGAACATCGCTTCTGCCAAACAGCGCGAGATCCGCCGGAATATCTTTTGCAGCCCTGGTGGATTGGATCGTCCAGGATGCCCTGAGGAGGCATGGCGCGAAAACGTAAGAGGCGTCTCAAGGGAGGCGTGGTTTGGTTCTTTGTGCTCGTCAGCGTGGCATGTGGCTTGGCGTTCAGTCCGGTGACTGCTACAACCCACGTCCGCGTTATCGGCGCTCGGCCAACGGACGAAGCGCGAATCCAAAAGGAACTTCAATGGTTGAACGGCCGCCCGTGTCTGATGGTTTACAAGCCGAGCGTTGAGGAACAGATTCTCCGCGATCCTTTGGTGAAATCGGCCGACCTTTCGATGAATGTCTTTGGCCGCGCCGCTCTGACCATCGAATATTATCGTCCCGTCGCCTTGCTCAAGAACGCGCAGAACTGCGTTCTCACCGATGCCGGCTTCCTTTGCCCAATGCCGGAACCGCCGCCGGGGTTGCCCCTGCTCGAACTCTATCCGGAAGGCACTGGTCCGGACTTTTCGCTGAGCATGATGTGGGAAGCAGCGAGCGTTGCCGACATTTGCGACCGCGCTTCTAAACAGGGAATCATCAAGAACTTGTCAATTACTGTCACAAGGAACGGCTCGGTGTGCTTAAATTCGGGAGTGACGGGCCGGGTCGACTTGGGCTCTCCCGATGAACTAGACGAGAAGTTTGCGCAGATCCACTCGATTTTGACCGCAAAACCAGACCTCCTTGACCAAGGCAAGGAGTTGGTGTTGATCGCTCCCAAAAAGCCAGTGACCCGTCCCCTGCAAGGAAGCCTGCAATGATGAATCCGTTTGTATCAAAGATCAGTCGCGTAAGCTGGGAAATTCCAGTCAGCATCCTTTGCATTCCGTTGGGGGTGATGATTTATATGGCGACGATCAAACCAAGCACGCGCTCCACGAGGGACTTGCCATCCACGGTCAGCGGCCGCCTGTACAGCGTGGACGATAACATCCTTCAAAAGAACACCCAGCTGGGCAGCCAGGTGAACGTGCTCCAGCAGCAGGTGACCAAGCTTCAAAATGCGATGGCCGACGAGTCGAAGCAGGGGAAACTCCTCAACCAGGATTTGCAGGACATCAAAGAGTTTGCGGGCCTAACCGATGCCGAAGGCCCCGGAATCACGGTGACTCTTAGCGACAGCACGAAGCCGCTCCCTCAAGATACGGCGGTCACCGACAAGATCATTCACGATGTGGATGTGCTGAGGGTCGTGAACGAGCTTTGGGCCTCCGGCGCGGAGGCGATTTCGGTCAATGGCCACCGGCTGTCGATCGGTTCTTCGATCCGTTGCGTTGGCCCGACGATTCTGATCGACGATACCAAGGTCGCTTCACCCATACGCGTGTGCGCCCTGGGGGATGCGAGCACGCTGGAAGGCGCCATGAAGCTGCCTGGCGGCCTCTACGAGGAATTTCAGAACCTGGACCCGGCTATGATCGATATCGAGAAGGATAAGAAGCTGGTCCTGCCGGCGTACACCGGCCCAACCCAGCATATTTTGATGACCGTTCCCAAAGAAACCAAGTGATTTTTCTCCCTATCGTTTGCCTTGTCATCGGCGTTCTCATTCCGGTCCTTTTTCACATTGATCCGGCGCGGGGTGCGGTCGCCCAATATCTTGCCGTCGCATGCATTGCCGGACTCGATACCGTCTGTGGTGGCATACGATCGGGACTTGAAGGTAAGTTTCACACCGACGTTTTTTTGACAGGTTTTTTCTTTAATGTTTTAATTGCTTTTTTCCTCGCTTGGTTCGGTGATAGGATAGGTCTAGACCTTGTTCTTGTGGCTGCGCTTGTTTTGGGTAGTAGAATCTTTAATAATCTCAGCTTGATTAGGAGATTCCTGCTCACCAAGGCGCAAGACGAGAGGGAAAAGCGGAGGCTTCAGCGCCAAAGCGTGTCGACAACCACAAATCCATGAGCAACGATCTGATAGCCGTCCTTGACCTGGGCTCGACTAAAGCAGCCTGCATCGCCGCAACCCAAGACAGTGCGGGCCTCCAAATATTGGCGGTTTCAAACGTTGAGTGTAAGGGAGTTCGCAAAGGGGTGGTGGCGGATGTGGAGCACACCGCCAACTCCATCGATATGGCCGTGCGAAGAATTGAGCAGTCGCTCGGGCAGGATATTCCTTCCTTGGTAGTTGGCATTGGCGGAGGGCACATTGAAGGGATCAACACCCAAGGTTTTGTCCCGATCATTCCGCGCGACCGGGAAATCTCGCGGGACGATGTATTGCAAGTGATGAACCACTCGCGCCAGGTGTTGGCATCTTCTGAGAGGGAGCAAATCCAAGCCCTGCCGAAAGAGTTCAAAGTAGACGGTAAGGCCAACGTCGCAAGGCCGGTGGGGATGACCGGCAGCAAACTCGAGGTCACCACTTACCTGGTAACCGGCGACACCTCCCATGTTCAAAGCTTGGAAAAAGCGGTGGCCATGGCAGGGAAACGAGTGGACATGATTGTTCTTCAGTCCCTGGCTTCCGGCTTGGCGGTTCTAACCTCCGCGGAGATGGAAGCGGGCGGCGCAGTGGTGGATATCGGCGGAGGAACCACCGACATCGCGGTTTTCATCGGAGGATGCATCGTCCACACGGCCTGCCTGCCGGTTGGCGGCCAGATGATCACCTCCGACCTGAGCAAGCTTCTTAAAACCTCGCCGGAAGAGGCAGAGAGGCTGAAGGTCGAAGACGCGGTTGCCATTGCCGGCCTTGTAAGCCAGGAGGAAACCGTGGGTGTGCTTCAACTCGGTCAAACCCACAGCCGGCCCATGCAACGCCGGGTTCTGTGCGAAATCGTCGAGAGTCGCACTAAGGAACTGGCGGTGATGGTCCGCAAAGAACTTGATGCCGCCGGCCTGTTCTCGGCAGGTCCCGCCAGTGTGGTGATCACCGGCGGCGCAAGCCGAATGGTAGGGACCGATAAGCTGTTTGAAGCCGTTCTTCAGGGCCTCAAAGTTCGGCTTGGGGACGCCCGTTTGGGAGGAGAGTTGGCCGACGTGGTGGACCGCCCTGAAATGGCCACCGGCGTGGGCCTCGCGAGGTTTACTCTCGAATGCGCCGACGACGAGTTCGCAACCGTCGCCGGAACCGGGAACTGGAAGGAGCGGATCCGCACTTTCTGGTCGCTCCTTCCATCCAAGCCCTAGAAAATGCGTCAGCAGGTGAGACGCGACTATTGCAGCCCTTTACCATGCATTTGTAGAAGGCCACGCTTTTAGCGTGGTGCTTCGGAATCACGCTAAAGAGGCCATCACAAAAGGTTCCGATGCAGAATCTCGGGCGTCCCAAGCAACCCAAGGCGCCGCCCTTTGAAGCTCTCTTGGTATTCCATTGACTTGTCTACCGTAACCAAAATGTCAAAGCCTTCTTTCTCTGCCGCCGCTAGTAAATCGCCATTCCATAAACCCTTCCAGCCCATTGCATGCACATGCCAAACTTCAAATTCCGGAAGTGCCGTAATCAGAGCTTCGGCTGTGTTCTCGTCGAGTAGGACGCGCATTAACTGGCGAGGTCGAGGCCAATCGCCTTTTGACTTTGCCGATTCTGCCAATCCAGTAACGCAATGGCCTTTTCGCGATCAATGGTCGGAAAGCTCCGCAAGGTGTCGTCTAACGACCAGCCTTCAGCGATAGTGTCTAGGAACACCTCTACCTGCACTCGGGTGCCTTTGATTCGAACCGCGCCATGCAGCACTTCCGGCGTGGACTCCAGCACTTCCTTCAACTCGTTCGGGATTTTCACCATCTCAATTTCGGTAGAGGCGGGGAGAATCGGACTCTCTACCGACCTTATTCGAACCAGAAGTTTACTCGAAAGTCCGGATTACAGGTTCAAAGTCTCTGGGAACGTCGTAAGTCGCGATCCCTAGGGAATCGGCAAATTCCTCCTCGTCAAGTCGGCAGTGGAAAAGTTCACCGTAGCCGTCCCTCCTTCAGGAACGTCAACTTCCTTCATCGCGAAAGACATCGAACTGTCGGGGTTATTCATGATGTACACGTGTTGCGTTCCTGAAGGCACCCGCGCCTCGTAGGTCCCGTTTTCCTTCACGGCAGCCATTTGAACCCAGCCGGTGGAGTTCGGATGAGCGGGCCCATAGATCCCGATCTGGACTCCCGATTTCAGGGTTTCCGGATCCGCATCCACTTTGCCGGTGATGATTCCGCCACGTTCAAGTTCAAAGATGGCTCCCGTTTCGTGCTCGCCAGGCGAGAACACAACGCCTTCTTTGGCTCTGCCAACCCAGCCAACAGGCAGTGTCCTATCGTCTAGCGCCACGTTATAGGTCGCCGTGGCAAGCCGGTGCAGAATGAAATGGCCGTTCCTGTCGGTAACGCCATCACACGCCTGCGCAATTCCCGAGTTGTCACCCCTCTCGAACTTCATCTGGCTTTGGGCTTCCACTTTCACGCCCGACACGGGCTTGCCGTCGACGAGGACCTGGCCTTCAAACGAGGCCGCCGGCTCCAGCATCGTAGTCGGCGCGGTTGTCGCGGAGTCACCGATTTTGATCCCTTGGCCAACTCGTAGGAAGGCATATCGATCGTCGTCCGCTTCCAGGTTCTCCGTGCTGTTCTCCGGCAATCCGTGAATTTCCGCGATACCCTTTGAGTCGGTGACGGCCGAGAACTCCCTCTGAAGTGATTCGGGACTGCAGAGGTAAAAGTGAAGCCTCGCATCTTGTAGTTGTGGCTGGTTGCTGTTGCAAAAGACACGTACGTAAACCCTGACTCCCGACGCCGGATCGCCGGATGGAGTCTTGAAGCCCGCCATCAACGTTGCAGGTTCGCCGCAGGTGATGACCACGGGGCCATTGTTTTCAACTAGCTGCACCATGCCGAGTCCATGGCCGTCAGCGACTGCTGCAAGTTGGCCAATATGTTCATCTTTCCCAAGAGCTAGCGTCGACAAGTCAAATCTCCCGTCGGAGTCCGACTTTCCCTCGCCCGCCAAACGATCGCCTATCGGGCCGAACTTCATCGCCACGATCTCGGCGCCTGCGATCGGCTTACCGTCCGCATCCACAACTTGGCCCTTTGGAGATGCAACATGGGGGGCTTCATTTGTAAAGTGGATTTGCCCCATGACTTCGGCCCGCACTCCCGCGATGGCGGCTCCAAGAACAAGGGCTCCCAAGAGGACCATAGGTAGAGCCCTCGTGGACAAGCGGGACCGTTTCTTTGACGGATCGAGCACGGAGGTGATTCTGTCCTCGACCTCAGGCTTCCGGGCCATTCCGACCAGAGCCACCGGCATTCGCAAGTTCGCAGTTTCACGGGCTACTGAGAGCAGCGTCTCCGCATAATCTGCTGGGTCGTGTCCCTCCATGATTACGAGATCGTCGCAAGCAAGTTCGCTTTCCGCCCGCATTCGCGCCAACGCAACCCAGGCCAGAGGATTGAATGGATAAATCGAGCATATAGCCTGCGCTAAGACTTGCCACAGCCAGTCCTTCCTACCGATGTGCGCTATCTCGTGGCATATCACGGCTTCTTGACGCGCTCCCGGCCAATCAGTGGCCTCCCTTGGCATCAGCACCACGGGGCGAAAAACGCCAACCGTAGCGGGGATACGAATGTCGGCGAGCATGACCCGGTGCCCCTGCAAGTTTCCCATCGGGGTCGCCCGTCGCACCAGTGCCCAGGCACGGTACAGAGCAAAGGCCAACCGGACAAGAAGAACACCGGATGCCGCAAGCCACAAGACGATGATCCAACTGATGGAGGCGTTTGGCGTAGGCTCGGCCGGCTGCGGAGCCGCGGCCAATGAAGTGTAGTGTTTCACCCGCGGGCGAGTATCTGTTGGGGCGGGCGATGGAGCCGGGGTTTGGAAGGCCCCGTCCGTGGCCCGCAGCATCGGATCCAGCGCAGGTACGGCCGCGACCGCCGACCAACGGGGGGCTGTGATTTGCAGCAGCGGAATGCATCCCACGGTCAAGAGCGCGCAAAGCCAGATTAAATGCCTTTTGGTCGCCGTGCTTCGTCGAAACGCCAACACCACGGCTGCTGCCAATAGCAGCAGAACGACTCCTCGAGTCTCAAGTTGCCAAATCGTGGTCCAGTTCATTGCTTCTCCTTCCTCGCTTCATCGATCAGTTTCTGCAACCGATCGAAGTCGTCCTCGTTAAGATCCTCGCCCTTTGTTGAGAGCAGGGTTGCCAGCGCCTGCTCGGCCGAGTTATTTACAAACGTTTGCAGAAACCGTTGCATGGCAGCTTTGGCTGCGTTCGGTTTTGGATGGGCAGGCCGGTAAATGAACCTGCCGTCCTCCTCTGTATGAGTCAAATGCCCCCTGGTTTCTAGAGTACGAAGTTGCGTTCGGATCGTTGAGTTGGAGGGATTGCCACTGAGCGATATCTCCAAGTCTGCGGCTGTAACTTGTCCTCTTTCGTAAACAAGGTCCATGATCTCTCGAAATCGTCTGCTCAAATACTCGTCGGGTTTTGCCATTGGTGTTATAATAATAACACAAGATGAGAGGTTGCTGAGAAAAGTTGTTAAAAATTCGGAAAGTCTAGGGAAGTCGGTCTAAACCGTTCCAAAACGCATCAGAGTCGTTTATAATGTGAGACCTACGCCGTCGTTCGGCGGTAATCTCGGAGAGTAAATGGGTCAGGTTAACAACGTGAAGTCACCAGAAGCAATCATCAAAGTAATCGGCGTCGGCGGCGGCGGGTCCAACGCGGTCAATCGCATGATCGAGGCAGGCGTGAAAGGAGTGGAGTTTATTGCGATGAACTCGGACACTCAGGTCCTCGACATTAGCGCTGCTCAAAAGAAAGTCCAGCTAGGAAGCAATCTTACGCGCGGCCTTGGAGCGGGTGGAAATCCCGAAATCGGCAAGAGCGCCGCTGAAGAGAGCAAAAACGACATTCGAAAGGTTTTAGAAGGCGCGGACATGGTCTTCATCACCGCCGGCATGGGTGGTGGTACTGGAACTGGCGCCGCTCCGGTAGTGGCCGACCTGGCCCGCGAACTCGGAGCCCTGACGGTTGCGGTCGTAACTCGGCCTTTCAACTTTGAAGGCCCCAAGCGCACACGGCTCGCGGAACAGGGCGTCACATCCTTGACCGGCCGCGTGGACACGATCATCACGATTCCGAACGACAGACTGTTGAACGTAGTCGAGCGCAAAACAACTTTGCCTGAGGCTTTCCGAATCGCAGACGACGTTCTTCGCCAGGGGATTCAAGGAATCAGCGACATCATCACGGTTCCGGGCCAAATCAACGTGGACTTCGCGGACGTCCGAGCGGTCATGAGCAACGCGGGACCCGCGCTCATGGGAATCGGCTACGGAGTTGGCGAGCAGCGAGCGCTGCAAGCAGCCCAGTCGGCAACCAGCAGCCCCCTGCTTGAGCAGACGATCCACGGCGCCCGCGGCCTTCTCGTGAACATCTCGTTCAGCGACGATCTAACGCTCGCGGAAGTGGACGAGGCAATGGCCTACATCCACGGCCTATGCGACAGCGAGGACGCAAGCATTTACTTCGGCCACGTCACCGAGCCGGAGCTGCAGGGAGAAGTTCGAATCACCGTTCTTGCAACCGGTTTCAATCCCTACACAGAAGGAAAAAAGTCGATAGCGGCGGCATTTACGGTGCCGCTCGATTTGGAGACTCCCTCGATCATCGATAAGAGCCCGATCATGCGATCGGAACCGGCCCAACGCCCCCAGGTTTTCCCAACAACCGGTAGTTCCGTTGCGGAAAGGGTAAGCCGAAACGGCAACGACACCGCGCAGGTGTTCGATGAGTCCGATCTCGACATCCCGGCCTTCATCCGGGAGCATCGAAGCAAGAACCAGCCCTGAGCGGGTGACGGGTAACGCGTGACGTGTGACGGGCTGGAAATACTATCCGGCCCGTTTTACTTTGAATAGCGCCTCTATGCAATCTAAAATCTAGCGCTTCATGCATGATCTGGAACCCGGACAAGCGGCCTAATACCGGGTTTTCAGACCGATTTTGAACCGGTGCGCAGCGCCACGCTTACGGCGCGCGGCGCCACGCTTACGGCGCGAAGCGCCACGCTCACCCGTCACCCGTCACCCGTCACCCGTCACCCGTCACCCGTCACTGTATTGCCCAAGCTAGTCTGAGACATGGTTCGTCTTTTCCAAACTGATGATTTGCCTTGAAGGAGATTATCATGAAGGAAGGCGTAGAGAATGTCGAATCAGCAGCGTCGTTGGACGGCTCAGCAGAAGTTGGCGATATTGGAAGAGGCTCACAAGGGGGACAGTACGGTGGCCGAGGTTTGCCGGAAGCATCAGATTGCTCCTGGGCAGTTTTACCAATGGGAGCGAAAAGTTCGCAGAGCCGCCCTGGAGGGTTTGACCGCAAGGCAGACCCAGCCCCGTGGGAAAGCGCAGGCTCCTCAGCGGACCGTTGCGGAGGCAGAAGCGGAGATAACGAGACTGAAGGAAGTGATCGCCGAGATCGCAGAAGAGAACCTTCGCATAAAAAAGGGGCTCTGGCCCTAGAGTGCCGTCGCCATAAGAGCACAGATCAGAGGGCGCATATTTTGGAGGCTGTTCGCGGATCCAAGGCACTTGGCTTGACGGTATCTGAGGCGTTAGTGGCTCTTGGCGTTTCTCGTTCCAGCTACTACCGCTACAGGTTAAGTCCAACCCTCTGCAAACGTCGCCGGGTTCAAAACCGCGTTCCTCCGACTCCCTACGAGCGTATGACGGTGCGCGACGTAGCTCTGTTGAACCCGCTAACGGGATACAAACGGCTGTCCGACCTGCTTCAAAACGAGTTCTTGGCCGGCCTGAGGGCTCACCAGGTCTACACGGTCCTGCGCGAGGAGGGACTCCTAGGCGTTCGCGCACCTTCCATACCCGGTTCTCTAAGACGTCCGAAGAAGCCCGAGACTCCGAACGAGGTTTGGCATATAGATCTGATGTATTTGAGAGTGAACTGGCGATGGTTCTATCTTGTGGACATCATCGACGGCTACAGCCGCTACCTGGTGCATTGGACGCTCAACCCTACAATGGAGGCTCACGCCGTGACGCTGACCGTTCAGGAGGCTCTCGAAAAGTGGGACTTGATTGGGAAAGCTCCAATCGTCGTGCACGACAACGGATGCCAGTTCTTGAGCAAGGATTGGCGGGATCTAGCTTCCCACCACGGGATGCCAAGCATTCGGACCAGGATTAATCACCCAGAGTCCAACGGACTCATCGAGCGGCTTCATCGCACCCACAGGGCGGAAGCTCTACAAGAGACCGAAGATTGGTCTTACACCAAGGCGCAGGAAGAACTTACACGCTGGGCGGGCGTCTACAACAACACCCGACCCCACAGCGCGTTGCGAGGCCTGCCACCGATGGTCTACTATCTTGGTGAACCCGAAGCGGCACTTGCCCAACGGGAACACTTTGTCCAAGCCGCAGCTGAAGCTCGGGCAAACTACTGGCAGCTACAACGGCAGGCCGTCAGTTGAGAAAAGAGGGCCGATGTCTCAGATTAGCCTGGGCAATACAGTCACCCGTCACCCGTCACCCGTCACCCGTCACCCCCACAGGGTAACGTTCAAAGAATGCCGGAGCCAAAAAGATTGCCGCGCGATATCCGCTTGCTGGGTGACGCCCTTGGCGACGTGCTGAGAACCCAGGGAGGCTCGGACCTGCTGGACAGGGTGGAGAAAATGCGCGGCCTTGCCAAGGCGCGTCGCATGAAAGAGGGGATCGAGGACGTCGAAGAGGGCCGCATCGGCACTTCGGACGACCCCGACCGCGACCTGGAGTCGATGGCGGAATCCATGGCCTACGAAGAGATCCTACCGGTTCTGAAGGCCTTCACCAGCTACTTCCAACTGGTCAACCTCGCCGAATCCAAAGAGATTGTTCGGGTCAACAAGGCACGCGCGCTGGAATCGGAGGGGGCGCCCCGCAAGGAGTCCATCCGGGAAGCAATACAAATACTCAGAGATCGAGATCATATCGGCGCCGCGCAACTAAAGGATCTGATCGCCAATCTGGACTTGCGCCTCGTTTTTACCGCCCACCCTACCGAAGCGCGAAGACGAAGCATTCAGGAGTGCCTCCACCGGATCTCCACCATGCTCTCGCAACTCGATACCGCCCTACCCGAGCATGAGCGGAACAGCCTTCACGACGATCTTGAGGCAGAGATTGAAATCCTTTGGCAGACCGACGAGGTCCGCGAGACCCGACTCTCGGTAACGGACGAAGCACGAAACGTGCTTCATTACTTCAACCACACCCTGTGCCGGGTTTCCATGAGGCTCTACGCCGATCTCAGGGACGCCTTAGCCGAGTTTTATCCCGGCGAGGAGTTTCACATTCCCAGCTTCCTCAACTACGGCTCGTGGGTAGGCGGCGACCGCGATGGAAACGCCAATGTCAAGCTTCAACATACGATCCAGATCCTCGGCTTCCACCGATATCTGATTCTAAGCCAATACCTTGCGGATGTCGGAGACCTGCGGTATCGGCTCAGCGAATCGAGAACGTATTCTCACGCTCCGGAAGCGCTGCTGCAGTCCCTCGAAGCGGACGCCAAGCAAATGCCCCAGATCGCGGCGCGCGTGCTTCCCAACGCTGCCGCCGAACCGTATCGCCAAAAGAGCTACTACATGACCGAGCGCCTTCGGCGATCGCTTGACGGGGAGCCGGGAGGATATGCGTCTGCTGAAGAGTTTGAGCGGGATCTTGTGCTCTTGAGAGACTCGCTGCAAGAAGGGAAGTCGGTAATGGCTGCCGGTCGCATCCTTGAGCCGCTCATCGTCAAAGTCCGGCTATTCGGATTCCACCTCGCGAAGCTCGATTTTCGTGATCACAAAACCCGCTTTGTGGCGGCAGTGGATTCGCTTTTTTCGTCCGCTGGCTTGGAGAAGCCCTCTTCTCTAGCCGAGAACGAAAGAATCGCTGCCCTTGAGCGCGAAATCGAAAACCCGCGCCCGTTGTACGGACCTACCACAGAGCTGTCGGAAAGCGGCGAAGAAATCCTCGCTCTATTTAGATTTGTAAAACAAGAGATCGACAAAGGTGCACAATTCGGCTCAATCATCATGTCCATGTGCTCCGGAGTGGGAGATGTGCTTACCATGCTTCTGCTCGCCAAGGAAGTCGGATTGTATCAACACGGAAGGTTGTCCCAAGTGGACCTGTAGCGGCCCTTTTTCGAAACTATTGGCGATCTTGTCGCCGCGCCCAAGGTGTTGGACGACCTGTTGACGAACCGCGTATACCGAAAGCATTTGGAACTCCGTGCGGGTCTTCAGGAGGTGATGGTCGGCTACTCGGACAGCACCAAGGATGGCGGCTACCTTACTGCTAATCTACATCTCTATGAAGCGCAAAAGAACCTGTCTCGCGTCGCGGCCAAGCACAAAATCAACCTGAGGCTTTTTCACGGCCGTGGGGGAGCAATCGGCCGCGGCGGCGGACCTGCCAACCGCGCTATTTTGGGCCAGCCCGCCGGAACCGTGCGAGGAAGGATCAAAGTGACCGAACAGGGCGAAGTCATTGCTTCGCGCTATTTCGATCAAGATATCGCCTATCGCAACCTCGAGCAGATGGTCAACGCCGTGCTGCTGGCCTCTTCGCCCAGAGACCGGGACTCGGAGATCTCCGGACTGCAAGAGTGGGAGGAAATCACAAGTAGGATGTCCGACGCGGCGATGGAGAAGTACCGCGCGCTTGTTTATGGCGATCCCGCGTTTCTCAGCTTCTTTTATGAGGCAACCCCGATGAACGAGCTTTCTCAGCTCAACATTGGCTCGCGTCCCGCCAGGCGGAGTGACTCGGCGAGAATCGAAGAGCTTCGCGCCATCCCCTGGGTTTTCTCGTGGATGCAAAGCCGCTTTGTTCTTCCCGGCTGGTTTGGCCTTGGAACCGGCCTTCACTCTTTTTCCAAGGGCGGCGAGGCGCAGCTCCAGACCCTGCGGGATATGTACGAGCACTGGGAGTTCTTCGCAACCACCATCGATAATGCCCAAATGTCGCTTGCAAAAGCGGACCTGGGCATCGCGGCACACTACGCGACTCTCGTTAAAAACGCGGACGATCGGGAGAGGATATTCGCCATTCTCACCCAGGAATTTGAACTTACAAAGCAGCAGATTCTCGCCATCACCAACCAGGAGGAGTTGCTCGGACACTCGCAGGTGCTTCAGAAGTCCATTCGCCTGCGAAATCCATACGTAGATCCGCTCTCCTACATGCAGGTCGAACTTCTCAGACGCCTAAGGGCGCTGCCTGAGGACCATGACCGGAGCGTTCGGGCAAACCTCCTTGCGGGAACCTTGCTGTCAGTGAATGGGATTGCCGCCGGGCTGAAAAACACCGGCTGAAATCTTGAAAACCGAGCGCTTCTTTGCGAAGCAATCCGGCGTCCCTTCATCGAGATGTTCCACCCAGCACGATTTTCCTAGCGGTGATTACGGGACAGGCCCGGACCGGCCAAGCTCCCGCAACTCCGCAGACGCCGGCGCCTCAGCCTCCGGCGCAAACATCGCCGGCCACCGCGCCAGCCGCACAGGCGCCCGCGCCTCAAACCACGAATCTGGCTCCCCAGACCACTCAGGGCACAACCGCCGTGAGCGAGCCGGTCAACATGAACATGATTTTCGTCAAACCAATGGCCGTTGCCCAGCTTGGCCGTTTGGCGATCACCCCTTATATCGACGGCAAAATCGCGCCTGAAGAATGGGACCCGCTTGCCACCAAGGACGGCGTGGACACCTACTTTGAGTGGGAGCCAAACAAGCTTTACTTCGCGGCGGCCAAGGTGCCGATCGGCCAGGACATGATCGTCAGTATCGACGGCCATGGCGATAGTTGGCTCGTGGGCCGGGACAACCTTGAGATCCGAGTTCACTGGCAAGGCGACCAACCCCAGGTAACGGAGCGCCTGCTGGACAACACTCCCGTGTCCGGCCCAACCTGGGTAGATGCCTCGAACTTCATGGAGAGCACCCACTACGCGAGCTCCGTCGACGCAAACGGCCACATGATCGAACTGTCCGTGAGCGATCCGGAAACGAACACTTTCCCGGAGTCTGCGGGCAAAACTGTGGGAATCCGGTTCGACTTCGTTCCCGAAGCGACCCCTCCTGCGGAACCCATGCTCCCGAGGGTGATGGTCCCCGCTAGGCTGCAGCTCGCAAGAGGAATCGACATTCCCGCCGGACTCTCGTGGAAGCCGGAGATCAACTACTCGGCCGTGGTTCCCGGCGAAGGGGACAAGATCCGTCTGGACTTTAACGGAACCGACGATATCGGTATCAAGCGGATCGACATGCGAAGCGAGGGCCTTGCCCAGAACGAAACCGACTCCATGGGCGAGCCGTTCCCCGGGTTTGACAAAAAGGGCCGCGCTTTCGTGGACTATAAAACCAAGGTGCAATCCGATGCAACCCTTGGCTACCGCGTGCTGAAGGCTACGCTGCTCGACGCCAACGGCAAGATTTCCACGCTGGAAACCAGCTACGAAATCGCCCCGATCGTGTCGTTCGACTTCAACTCGAGGATCGTTCCAACTTCGACCGAGCCCCAAATCGCCAAGTTCTCAACGTTTATTCGGTCTCACACCACCAAGCGCATGACCGGCGTCTTCCACGTCTCTGTTCCCGAAGGTTGGAAGGTGAAGTCCGGAGAAGACATCCAGTTCCTGATCTACGATGCACGCGGGAGCAACCGCCAAGTCTTCGAGCTGGTGATCCCGCCGAACTTCAAAGGGACGGCGCCGATCAAACTGGTTGCCGATTTCGCCGGATCGCACGTAGAGCAAACCGCCTACGTGACCGTGGAATAGGAATCATGTCGAAGAGAAGCGCTCCCGAGGCCGTCGGCTTCGGGAGCGTTTGAATTGGGGGCCGCGCAAAGGGTGCATACCCTGATTACCCACTTACGACGCGAATCGCCATGTTCACTTTACAATCCCAGACCCCCCGAACGAATCACGCGTCACCCGTCACCCGTCACCCGTCACGCGTCACGCGTCACCGGCCAGAAAATGGTTAAATATCTGGGCTCCAAAAGAACGCTCGCAAACCAAATCGTTTGCCTGGCCGAGTCCTTCCCCGGTGCCCGTTCCGCTATTGATCTCTTTTCCGGCACGTCCCGTGTTGGCCATGCCTTCAAACACGCAGGCTTCCAGGTCTTTTCAAACGACGTCAACAAATACGCCCACCTGCTCGCAACCTGCTATGTTCAAGCGGATCTAGAAGATGTCCGACGAGATGCGGAACTCCTCATCACGGAGCTCAATAACCTGAAAGGTGAGCCCGGCTACTTCACCGAGACGTTCTGCAAACGCTCGCGATATTTCCAACCCCATAACGGCGAACGGATCGACGCGATCCGCGAAGCGATCGAGCGCAAAGCTTTGCCCGCGGAGTTGAAGGCGGTACTCATCGTAGCGCTCATGGAGGCAGCCGACCGCGTGGACTCCACCACGGGAGTGCAAATGGCCTATCTCAAACAATGGGCCGCGCGCTCCTATAATGACCTTCAATTAGACTCCCGGCTGTGCTGCCTAGGGCAAATAACGGCAAAGGCGCGGCCCATGAAGGTGACGTGTTCCAAGCGCTTGAGCACCTGGAAGCGGACATCGCCTATATCGACCCGCCCTACAACCAGCACTCTTACCTCGGCAACTATCATGTGTGGGAAACGCTCGCGCTATGGGACAAGCCGGAGGTTTACGGTATTGCCTGCAAGCGCGTTGACTGCCGAGAGCGGCAGAGCATCTTCAACTCCCGCCCAAGGTTTGCCGAGGCTCTAAGAAGAGTCATTGCGGAGGTAAAGGCGCCGATTCTCATCGTCTCGTTCAACAACGAAGGCTTTCTCAAGCGAGAAGAAATCGAGGAAATGATGGGAACGCGCGGGGAAGTGACCGTCGTGGAGAACGATTATAAGCGCTATGTGGGCGCGCAAATCGGGATCTACAACCCGCAAGGAGACAAGGTGGGTGAAGTCTCGCACCTCAACAACAAGGAGTATCTCTACGTCGTCGCGCCCGAATCCGTCCGATCATTCCAAGAGCCCCAACGGGCAGCAGTGTGAGAGCCAGGTTGAGCCCGGGTGATGGTGCAGCGAAGTTGCAGGGGCACAACAGCCGACGAATACAGGAGGCCGTTAGCCCGGGGCATCACAAGCCGGGCATGAAGCCCCCCCTTCGCGTTCTCGCCCCGGAGAGGGGCAAAAGAGCTTAGCCGGCAGTTGAGCCGTAGGCGACACTGCCGGTAGACGCACCCCTATTTTCCGGGAGCCCCGCAGGGGCTCAAGATGCACGCCCACACTTCTTCGCGAAGGATTTTCGCCCCGCCTCAAAAAATCGAAACATCCGTCGAATTCGGATATCGCGAAGCGACTATCGAACAAAGGCAGGTCCTTAGACCCAAACGTGGTGGCGCCGTCGAACATCATGAGGCAAGCTGGAGTCTGAATTCGTCTTTTTTGCTGGTTTCTTCCCAGGGCGCAAATCAAAATTCTGAGCAGAAAGGCCTAAGACGGTTAAGATATTGAATGGCCGCTTTAGTTTTTATTATAAAATGGACGTCGTCACATAAAAAACGTGAGATTCATCATTTAAGATAAAGGGTGCTTTGATCGCTAACGCAAATTTGTCACCGACAGTATTAATCCTAAGAAGAATATGAAAAGTATGAATTTGCTGCGGGGTGGACAATGAGGTTCCGAAATTTCTATGGCTCCGTTACCGTGGGAGAACGCGGCCAAATCGTGATTCCCGCGGAAGCAAGGAATGAAATGGAAATCCAGCCAGGGGACAAGCTGCTGGTGATGAAACATCCCATTCATAAGGGGTTGGTGGTTGTGAAGTTTGAAGCAATGAGAGAATTTCGAGAGGAATTGGACCATGGTTTGGACGAAGTTCGCCGGCACATTCAGGTGGAACTTTGAAGTCTTGGCTTTGGGCACTTTTGGTGCTGATTCCGCTATGGGGCACAAGCCAAACGCAGACGCCGGACCAAGCCGGGCCCGTGCTGTCGCTCGACGAAGCCATTGGGGTCGCGGAGCATAATGCATTTTCTCTGAAGACCGCCGCTTCCGGCGTGGAACAGGCCCACCAGGGCGTGAATGCGGCGAAAGGGCTGCTCGGCCCAACTCTTTCGGCCAGCGCAAACTACACCCACATCCTCGACCATTCGAACCTAGGGAACTTTTCGGGCGCCGGAACGACGGGGGCAACCACCGGAACAACCGGCTCGACCGGAACCTCGAGCCTGAGCGCATTGGACTTCGTGGACACCCAGGAAGCGATCATTTCGTTTTCGCTGCCGATCGATATCTCGGGCGTGATGCTCAAGGGAGTTCGGGCCGCGCAGGCTTCCTATAGCGCCTCCAAGGCAAACTTCGCCGCCGCCGACAACGACCTCCGCCTAAGCGTCAGACAGGCCTACTTTCAGATCGTTCAGGATAAGGCCCAAATCAACGTGGCCACCGAGAGCGTTCAAAACGCCCAGCAAACTCTCACTAACGCTCAGGAGAAACTGACCGCGGGAACCCTTGCCAGGTACGACGTGCTCCAGTACGAGACCCAGCTTTCCCAAAGCCAATCGGACCTGATCACCGCCCAGACCAATCTCGCCGTCGCCAAGGAGAACTTTAACAATATTCTCGCCCGGCCGATCAACACGCCGTTCGACGTAGCCGATGTCACGGCACTGCCTGAAGTCACCGATTCACCCGAGAATCTTATTCAATCCGCAGTTGCAAACCGGCCGGATGTTCTGTCCCAAAAGGAAACCATTCAGTCTTTGAAATACCAAACCCAGGCGACGGAAGCCGGCATGGACCCGACATGCAGGTTGCGGCCCCTCCCACATCCGAATCTACGACCCGGGCACTTTCAACACCGAGTTTTACGAAACCGAAGCGTTCATCAACCTCAACATTCCCATTTGGGACTCGGGAGTAACGCGCGCCAAGGTCAAGGAGTCCCGGCAGCAGATCGTACAGGCGCAAATCGCGCTTGAAAAGCTGAAACTCAGCATTGCGCTTGAGGTCCAACAAGACCTGTCGAATCTGACCAGTTCGAAAGCCAAAATGGATGTGGCGCAGAAACAGGTTGACCAGGCCAAAGAGCAGTATCGTCTTGCGGTTGTGAGGGCAAATGCGGGCGAGGGGATCACACTCGACGTGACAAACGCGCAAACTCAGTTGACGACGGCGGAGACCGGCTTGGTAAACGCCCGTTACGCGTACTTGATAGCGTATGCGGCTCTTCAGAGAGCCATCGATCAAGATGGAGCGAAGGTGCCTCCCATCGTGCCTCCGGTAGAGGGCAAAAAACTATGAATTGGAATCGACTTTTAATTGTGCTGGCGATCGGTGCGGTCGCTTCGGCGGGGTGCGTGAACAGGGCGGCCCAGGCCCAGGCAAAAAGAACGCAGCAGATCGTTACCGATCCGGTAACACCGGTGGAAGCGACCCCCGTCACCACCAAGTCCTTGACTCAGACTATTGAGATCACGGGCACCGCAACCACAAGCGCGGATACCGATGTGGCGGCAAAGAACTCAGGACGTTTAACCGCAGTCTACGTTCAGGATGGAGATTCGGTGAGCACCGGTCAAATCATCGCCCAACAGGACACGAGCAATGTGCAGATCCAACTCCAGCAGGCTCTTGCCGGAGTTGCATCCGCCCGTTCAACCCTTTCTCAAGCGATCGCGAACGAACGAATCGGCCCCGACAAGAGCGAAGCCGCCGTGCTCCAGGCAAAGGCCCAACTCGCGCAGGCACAGGCCGCGCTCGACAAGGATTTGAACGGCGCAAGGCCGGAAGAAAAAGCGCAGGCCGACGCCAACGTCGCTTCCGCAAAATCCACAATGGAGACCGCGAAAAAGCAGCGCGACCGGCAGCGCCAGCTGCTGGATCAGGGAGCGGTCAGCCAACAGGATTTCGACACCGCCGAGAACGCCTACGAAACCGCGGCCAGCTCTTACCAAAACATGGTCTCCGCGCAGCAGATCAGCCGCTCGTCCGTGAGAGTTGAGGATATTCAAGCGGCGAGGGACGGTGTCGCCGAAGCAAAGCAGGCCCTTGCGTCTGCTCAGGACCAGAAGAAACTGGACTCACTTTTCAAGGACCAAGTGGACGCGGCCAAAGCCGGCCTACAAAGCGCCGAATCCCAGGTGAACGCCGCCCGGCAGCTAATTGCCGACGCCCAGATCAGAGCCCCTTTCGCAGGTCGAATCGACGGCAAACCTGCTGAAGTTGGCACGGTTCTTGGCAGTGGTGGCATGGTCGCCCACTTGGTGGGCAAGGAAGGCGTGTACTTCCAGGGCCAGATCTCGGAAGACGATGTGGCCTCGATTTCCGACGGCAGCAAGGTAACCGTAAGCTTCGATGGTCTTCCTGGGGTCACGTTCCCCGCGCATGTCGAAAGCGTGGGGCCCAACGCTTCCACCTATGGCAGGCTCTTCTCGGTTAGAGTTCAGCTGGACGGCTCGACCGCCGGCATCAAGCCGGGAATGTTCGCGCGCGGCGAGGTCGTCGTCAAGAACATCGCCAATGCTCTGGTCGTGCCGTCCGCCTCCATCGTTCAACAGGACAACGCGAATTACGTATTTGTAGTACAGGGCGGCAAGGCAAAGAGAACCGAGGTGAAGCCGGGCTTGGCGCAGGGGCAAGTTACCGAAGTGTCCGGAGTCAAACTCGGCGACGAGGTGGTAACGGTTGGCCAAACCGGTTTGGTAGACGGTTCATTGATCAAGGTCAAAGCCCCAGACACAACTGCAAGCCAGGCGAGCAGTTCCATGACGATGGGGAAAGGGATAAGGGGCACGTAGAATGGGCTTAACGAAAGCGGCGATAACACGGCCGGTCTTCATCTTGATGTTGATGATCGCGTGCGTTCTTCTGGGCTTCCTCGCATACAGCGGCATGCGCAAGGAGCAGAATCCGGGATGTTTCGTTCGGCGTCGTCACCGTAAGCACGCCCTATCCCGGCGCTTCGCCCGACGAGGTCAACACCCTCATTTCCCGAAAGGTGGAAGAAGCGGTTTCCGGCATCAACGGCCTAAGAACCATCACCGCATCTTCCCAAGAAGGCGAATCCGTGGTCGTCGCTCAGTTCGATATCGGCACGAACATGGACTCCGCCCTTAGTGACGTACGGTCCAAAGTCGACGCCATCGCCAACGATCTACCGACGGACGCGTTGAAGGCCACCGTCAGCAAGATCGACACCACCAGCAGCCCCGTGCTGACCATGGTCGCCAGCAGCCCAACGCTTACGAACAAGCAGCTGAGAGACCTTGCGGACGACAAGTTGGGCGATATTTTCGGCCAGATCAACGGCGTTGCCTCCGTGAACGTGAATGGTGGCGACGTGCGCGAAATACAGGTCCAGCTTAATAAGGACAAGCTCCTCTCCTACGGGCTTGGCATTTCCCAGATTCAGCAAGCGGTCTTTGGCGCTACCCAGAACGTGCCCAGCGGCCACCTGGTCGCCGGTGCCCAGGAGTACAACGTCCGCGTCTTGGGCGAATTTCAAAACGGTGGATCAGCTCAAGAACATGGTGATCAGCATTGCCGATCCCACCAATCCTCTGGCTCTTCCCCGAACCGTCACCCTCAAA
The DNA here is from genome assembly GCA_963829965.1 of uncultured archaeon. GTDB lineage: Bacteria > Armatimonadota > Fimbriimonadia > Fimbriimonadales > Fimbriimonadaceae > DASXZH01. The sequence goes on from CAWHLK010000057.1 coordinate 158,643, forward strand.
GACATCGCGACGGTCATCGACACGACCGCAGAGCGCACCAGCTACACGAGGTTGAACGGAAAGGAAGCGGTCTCCATCAGCGTTCAAAAATCGCGGGACGGCAACTCCATTGAGATCGAGAAGGCTGCGGAAGACTCGATCCAGATGATCAAGAAGACCTATGGCGTCAACATCCAGATGATCTACAACGAGGCCACGCAGATCAGCGAAGCATTGGGAGACCTGAGCTTCTCGCTGCTGTTTGGCGTCTTCTTGGTCGCCACCATCGTTTTCATCTTCCTTCACAACATGAGGGGCACCATTATCGTGTCCATTGCGATCCCCGTTTGCCTCATGACGAGCTTTATCGGGATGGCCATCTTGGGCTTTACCGTCAACAGCATGTCCATGCTGGCCCTGTCGCTCGCCATCGGCGTGCTTGTGGATGACGCCATCGTGGTGTTGGAAAACATCTACCGGCACCTTCGCAAAGGGGAAGACCCGCGTGAAGCCGCCATCAATGGCCGAAGCGAAATCGGTTTGGCCGCCATCGCCATCACCCTTGCGGACGTGGTTGTCTTTACGCCCATCGGCTTTATGGGCGGCATTCTTGGCGAGTTCTTCAAGCCGCTTGCCCTGAGTTTTGCCGTGACGGTTTTGATTTCGCTTTTTGTCTCGTTCACCGTCACGCCGATGTTGGCTTCCCGGTGGTACAAAGCCGGCGAAGACATGGAACACCCTGTCGGAGGGTTTGCAAGGGGTTTCGAAACCGCCTTCCACGGGCTGGAGCGCTTCTACCGCCGCGTGCTGGAATGGGCACTGAATCACCGCTGGTTTGTTTTTGTCTCGGGCTTTGTCGTTTTGGTCGGCGTGGTCATGATGATCGTCGGAAGTTTCAAGCCAACTCGACAAGCAGCCATTCAGGCCTGCGTGCCGCTGATAATGATCGCCCTGGCCATTTCCTTCATAGCTCTTGGAGTCGGCTACTGGCGAAAGATGCTCGACTCAAATGTCAGACGAATCCTCTCGAGGCTGGCCTGGGGAGTTTCCGGGCTCGTCGGCCTTGGAGCGATGGTCATGATGGCCGGCAAAATGGGGCCGATGATCGGGGTCCTCGCCGGCATTGGAGGCTTTTTGGGCTCCGCCGCCGCAATATTCCTGGTCGCCGGCATCGCCGCTCTCATCGCGAATCTGTTCAGCACCCACGTCCGTTCGCGCATCATTTTGAGCGGTCTCGCCTTCGGGCTGTGCTTCCCAGTCTTTGCCGCGGTTGGCTTCGGTTGGGCCCAATGGAAGGGAGAATCCCTCTTTAAGTTCCAGTTCCTGCCTCCCACCGACCAAGGGCAGGTGTCCATTAGCGTGGAGTTGCCTCCGGACGCAAGTCTTGCCGCGACGCAGCAGGTGGTAGACAAGCTGGAACAGACTTGTATGCACGACCCGGACGTGAAGTACGTGCTTTCACAGGTCGGCGCGGCCCAGGGAAGCGGATTCGGCGGCGGCGGCGCGATCGGTGAGAACCGCGCCTCCATTCAGGTAACGCTCTTCGACAAGGCAAGCTTCTTCGACATCTTCTCCCCTACAACGGAGCATCTCCGGCACCGTGCGGATACCACCGTTGCGGCGGATCTGCTGGAAAAAACGGGCAAGGTTCCTGGCGCGCTAGTGACCATCAGCGCCAATAACACCGGGTTCGGCCAGCCGATCCAGTTCTCGTTGGTGGGACAAGATCGTGACAAACTGGTTTCGACGGCTTTGAGTATCGTCCAGGGCCTAAAGAAAGGCGCAGTCAAGGGCGTCATCGATCCTGACCTGTCTTCAAAACCGGGCGTTCCCGAGCGTGAAATCATTCCCGACCGACTGAAGCTCGCCCAATATGGGCTCACGGTCTCCCAACTGGGCACCGCCGCTCGCATCATGTATCAGGGCGATAACAGCACCAAGTTCCGCGTGAACGGGCGGGAATACGATATCCGGGTGATGCTGGATTATCTGGATCGAAACAACCCCAACATCATCAACGAACTGCCGATTTCCTTCAGCAGGGGCAACGCGCTTTACCTGTCGAGCCTGGCTAAGGTTGAGCCGGGGCTGGGTGTGGACGTGATCGCCCGCCGCGACCGCCAAGACGAGGTTCAAGTCACGGCGGACTTGCTTCCTGGCTATGCCGCGGGATCTATTCAGGGCCAGATCGATACGTGGATCAATCAAAACCATATGCTGCCGGAAGGCGTCAAGGAACTGCCGGGCGGTCAGGCCGATATCCAGGGCCGTGAAGGGCCGAACCTGCTTATTGCGATGCTTCTGGGTCTGATCCTTGTCTACATGCTCCTGGCTTCTCTTTACGACAATCTGCTGTATCCGTTCGTGATTCAACTTGCGCAGCCGCAGGCCATGGTGGGCGCCTTACTGGCGCTAATGATCACCGACCAAACCCTGAATATCGTGGGAATGATCGGGATCATTACGCTGGTTGGTTTGGTGGGTAAGAACGCCATTTTGGTCGTGGACTATACCAATACGCTGCGTGGCCGTGGCCGAAACCGGCACGACGCCCTGCTGGAAGCGGGCCCAACCAGAATGCGCCCGATTATGATGACTACCCTCGCCTTGATTTTGGGCATCCTACCGGTAGCGTTGGCCCTGGGCCGTGGTTCCGAGTTCAGGCAAACCATCGGAATCACCATCATCGGAGGCATTTCGCTCTCGACGATCTTGACCCTGATCGTCATCCCCTGCTCGTACACCATCTTCGACGACTTTTCCAACTACCTCGGAGGCGCCTTCCGCGGAAAACGCTCCCCAGTAGAACCAGAACCCAGCCCCGTTGTAGCGGAGGAGCCACTTCTGCCTACCAAGCTTACGGGAGTGCCTCAGTTCGGCTCCGCCCAGGTGCCAGGTACGGAATAAAGCCGAACGACGTGCATCGGACCCCTGGTAACGGGCGACGGGGACAGTCTTGCAGGTCACCAGAGCCTTGATGAATAACAACCTGAGAACATTGGCCGCTGAGGCCGCGGCGACCGCAAACAATAAGCCCAAGTGAACTGGCCGCAATATCGATAACAATGGCCCGCCACAAGAAATCAAACGGAATTCTTATCCTTGGAACCGAATTTCCGCCGATCGGAGGATCTATTGCGACTAGCTACCGTGAAGCCCGTAGAGGCGAGGATCAAGCCGACTGCCGCAATAATGAAGCCGATTAAATCCGTCGCAATATTAAACAGGAGCGCAATTACGGACAACCCTTCCAAGATTCGCCCGGTGCTCCATAGCTTCCCCAAGCGGTAAGCCCCGCCATGGATCGCGAACAGACAATAACTAAGGAATGGCTTGACCAGGTAAAGGACTCCGGAAACCCCAATAACCGAGAGGCAAGCAATCATCGCATGGGGAACGCCCGGGCTGATGCCGTCGCCAAAACGGCGACAACCAAACATGCCCCCCTGCCGAATGGCAACCGCGCTACCGCTAGGTGAATCGACAAAACGGCCCTTAAAAACGGATAACCGTCGAACTTCGTGTAAATCTGCTCGAGCGCCTCTCTGTCGTTTGGCTGAGCCTCCAGATGGCGCATAAGGTTGTTCATATCCTTCCCCGGGCCAGCAGTTGATCCTCCCGCCACAGAGCCGCCGGCACGAGCGGCGAGGCTCCGAGCATGTTCGGAATCAGGGTCCAGAAGAATTGCCCTCGCCGCTAACGTCGCGGCCTCAGGGAGCTGGCCCAAATTTTAGACGGCACTCGCCTAGCTCCAACAGGAAGGGCAAGAAATTTGGGCGTGCTGTCCGCAGCGCTTTGCAGATACTGAACGCCATTCGCTGCTTGCCCGCATCTAAAGAGCATGCGGCCGAAGAAAAAGCATGGGTTCGGATCTTCACCCCGCAATTCGACGGCTAGCTTGGCGCCGGCAAGTGCTTGATCAGTCGCACCCAACTCGAAATCGCACACGGCCATATGAGACAGGGCGTATGAGCTGCCGGGCTGTATCGCGATTGCCTCCTCGAACAACTTACGTCCCTCCGCGAAGTTGTTGGCCCGCATCTCTTCCAGGCCGCGTTGGCATTTTTGATCAAATGTGTCCATGCGTTCGCCCCGCCCATCTCCCTTGGTAGCTCATCTTTACGACGTCTGAGCGTAACGGGCGACAGGGACAGTCTTGCAGAAGGTGGCGTAACGGGTCGGCAAGACCCTTATCGCTACCTTCTGCGCGTCCAGGTTCCCCAACATAAAGACAAATGGCATCAACTTAGCATCCTCCACCGAAATCCCAGAACCGCAGGGGTTGGTCTTTCATTCCCAAGGATGTCGTGCACCTCTGAATAGGTTCAATGCTACTGCCAAATACTTTAAGGGCTTGACACTGCCCCGGTAGCCGGCCTTGCGAAGAAAAAATCGTCGGCATGCCTGCAAGCAGCACGACATTCTTCCTAGGTCGATTAACTCGCCCACCAGCCCGAAGGTGCATCGGAGTGGCCCCCATGGTTCTCAAACGAAACTGACACCGTTATCTCAAAGCTAGTCACCTTGTCATCCTTTGTCAAGGTCTTCCTCCTTCTTCAATCTTTCCCTCTCCGCGTCCAGTATCGATAGGACTGGCCTAAACAAAAAGAACATCATAGTGTTCATACCGACCATAAGGAAGTAGCTTGCCAGCAAGATCGCTGGTACAGCAACGGGCAAGGACCGGTCTTTCGGAATGGAAAGGGCTAATCCTAGAAGCGCGAAGAGAAGGCCGAAAAACACTTCGATCTGTCCCCGTAGAAACCCAACCGATCTCGACACTTTGTGCCAGGAAGCATTCGTCCGTCTAAGCTGCCACCAGCCAATGACGCCCCCAAAAAACAGCGACGGCAATACGAGAAGGGGGACCATTATGGGCTGGTTCTGATCGTGCATTTCTGTAGCCTGCTCCCAGAATATTCTATGTCAAAGCATATGCGGTGACTTTGTTTCGATGCGTTAACCGCCGTTCCCTGCCACAATTAACCAGCCAATGAACCACGCGCTCAAGGTTCTTGAATTCGACGCCATCCAAAGCCTTCTAGCGGGTGGTCTGCCTCCTTCCTTTTCCCGCAGACTGAGACGTGCCCAGCCTAGGGCTTTTTAGTGGTTGGGCAGCCCCGACTTTGCTCTCCGGTTGCCTATGACGATTTTGTAGCATAGCGCCGACAGATAGAGAGTAACGAACAGCAAAGCGGCCAATGGCTTGCCGCAGGCAAGGCTCGCCGCGAACATGGAAGCACCGATATCCACCAGGATCGAGGCCACCGTCCAAAGGCTTCGGCCAGGGCTGGCTCGCTTAGACGCTGATCTGGAGACAATCATCGCAGTTATCCATCGGCAGACCAAAAGCACGCCCAAGACGACCGCAATTACGCCGCACATCGATGCGAGCCATCGCGGGGAGCGTGCTGCGAGAGCAAAGTAAATGGTGGTAGCTAGCAGGATTGACAATCCCGGAAGCCGGTATCCTTGGACCGTGGCCTGGACGATGATTCGGACCACGCCACCAGTTCCATAGGCGGACATAATGGCGCGCCCGGCCTCGTTAGCTGTCCTTCGGTTTCCCAGTGCCAGCAGTAAAGTAGCCGAACGCTTCTGCAGTCAGCCCCTGAGCGAGGTATGTGTACCCGAGGCTCAGAGACTCCGCATTCATGTCGCCGACCGCATAGGACACCATTGAGTAAAGGTCGGAGGGGCCCTTCAAATCAGGGCTCGTAAGAATAGAACGCTTTACCTGCCGGGTGGTGACAGAGTTGGGGTTTAAGACTAGCGATTTATCGGCGGCTTGCAGCGCGCCCTTTGTATCCCCCAGCGCTTTTTTACATTGGGCTAGATAGGAATGGAACATCGATTCCTCGGGCGCCATGGTCATTGCCCGTTTCAAGCTCGGGTAATGCCTTGCCTGGATCGCCACTCCGGAGAAGGACGTAGCCGAATGTGGCACGAGCAAAGGCTACACCCGGACCAGCGTCCAAGGCTTTTTGGCCTCGGCCAAGGCTTCTTCAGTTCTGCCAATCTGGACAAGGCAGTTAGCCAAATAGGCACGGGCATGCACATCCTCTGGCCTGATTTCTAAAGCTTCGGCGAACAGGCGTGCGGCCTCCTCAAAGTTGCCTTCTTGCCGCAATTTCCGGGCAGGCCGCGCCTTTGCCAGAAACCGCTCGTTTTCCGTCACCACGTCACCAAAGCTCGCGCCCCACATAAAATCGTTACCATCACTACAGAACTCTCACTTGCCTTCTTCGACGCGCAAACTCAAGCTGGTGCGCATTCTCGCGAAAGCGGACACCAGTGGCGGAATAAGCGGACACGAGTGGCGCGATAAGCGAACACTTCGCCCATCTTTCCGCTGCCTCTCAGTCGCCCGGTTGGTGCAGCGATCGCGGTCATAAAACGAACTCGTGCCTGAGCGATTCTCCGAAACGCCCGGCGTGTACTCCGCTGCCGCATCGTTCCAGTTCCTCCCATCCTCGGCCGGATCCCTGGTTAAGAACCGCCCTGTGCTGGGGTCATAATACCGGTGGCCGAGCAGCATGAGTCCAGTGTCGGAGTCGCTTTGATAACCACCTTTCGCCACGAAAACAAACGGAGAAGCGCTAGCCCCGGTCGAGGAAAGCAACATCCCGAACGCGTCGTAAACCTTTGTGTTTGTGACATCCGGCCACTATAGCCAGTTTGCCGGTTTATTGCCAGGAATAGGAGCCGTGCCCAAAATTATACTTTTTCCGTTCTTGATGCCCTAGCGGCCCGGAGCATTATGGTGAAGCGGACAATTGCTGGAGTCACGCCGCCCAGACCGGCCAGCAGCCAGGGCAAGCTATGCTGGACGGCGGCAAGGATAATCGTCGAAATGGAGAGGTCGCACACAGCGTTGTAGACGATGCCAAAGTTCCGGCCTCTTTTTCGGTCGAAATGGAGGAACATAAACAATGAGTCGCTCATAAAGAGCAACGCCCCGAGGCCCGACATGGAGTAACCGACCCCCCGTTGGATTTCACTCGCCCCGGGGCGGATCACGCAGCCGCCGATGGCTACGGCGCATAGGCAAAGAACTCGTCCAAGCGGAATCGATCGCACCCAATAGCGAACCCAAAACAGGGTGCGCAGTACTGGAAAGGGGCCGACAGCCTCCCGGAACAGTGCCCACCCGTCCTTGTCCCTGGGGTCCGACTCCAAAAGATGAAGAATGGAGTCGATGTCGGCGCCGTTTCCTGCCCGTACCCCGCCTTCGTCACGGCGCCCCATGCCATTCCTCCGACGTGCTTGGTAATGACCTATGCGGATCACCTCCGATATAGTTCCGAAATTGCTTGGATCACTCGCGCGGTCCGCGAGGTTCCAGGCATGTTCAGACTTGGGATCCAAAGAGCTTGCCTTTGCGGCCAATGTTGCGGCTTCCCGGCGTTGACCCAATTTGAGATGGCACTCGCCGAGTTCTAGTAAGAATGGAACATGGGAAGGCTCCTCGTCCGCTGCGCGTTTTAGGTACTTCAGGGCTTCCTCTGGGTTGCCTGAACGAGCAAGCATTCGCCCGTAGAAATAGCATGGGTTGGTTTCCTGCCCGCGGAATTCCACAGCGAGCTTCGCCCCGGCAAGGCCTTCGGCGATTGCCCCCGATTCGAAATCACATACAGCCTTGTAGGTGAGAGCGTACGGACTCTTGGGCCGGATAGCTAACGCTTCTTCAAAAAGGCTCCGTGCCTTCGCCAAGTTGTTGGCGTGCATTTCTTCCAAGCCGCGCTCGCATTTTTCTTTAAAGGCGTCCATGTGGCAGTCCTACCTCAACCGGCTTTCGTGCTCTAAACTTCGCTACCAGTTTCCAGAAGTATTCGTTTTCCACACCAAACTATTATGGTTTGGGATCGGACCTCACTTGTCGCCATCTTGCCGATCAGTTGTCACTCCATCGGAGCCTACGCGGATGCTTGGCGACCATGGCGGCGCAATGTAGTAATCATCCTCACTGCCTGGCTGGAAATTCGGCCTGATATCTATAGTCAGGTCTTCCGATAAAAGGATTCGCAACTCGCCGTCCCGCGTCGGTTCCGCTGACAGCCAGGATATCTTGTCTTCTTCGATCAACCTAAAGAAGTTCTCCCTGGTTCTAGCGAATGAGTCCTCAGGCAAACTGCCTTCGGGCCAGACTAGGACACGAACTCCCCGTTGGCGTACTTCCAGAGGGCAGCACACGGAGACGTGCACAGATTCGTAGGGAGGGTCATCCGGATTTTCCAAACCAAATTGGAACACCAAGTAGCCGCCATAGTGCGCCAAGCCCGTACATGTCCGGCCCGCAAAGAATCCAGGGCATGCTGAACCGTTAAGAGATCATCTTTATCAATATCCATTAGGCATCCGCTATCAAAAGACGAACCCATTCACGCGACACATCCCCACCGAATAAGCACTTCCTGAACATCAGACGGAGCCACGCGGCCGCTTTGTCGCGAAGATCAGCGTGAGGGCATGCGCACTCAGGATTAAGACCGCAGCCGCTATGAAGAAAGCCAGTGAATGGATTGCAATGTAGACTAGGACCGCGACGAAGGGATAGCGTTACGAAGCGGGGGGCAAACCAGACGTTCTTGGCTTGCATTTCTTCCAAGCCGCGCTCGCACTTCGTCGAAGGTGTCCATATTGCGGCGAAACCATCCTTACCCGACCCAGTGCTTCACCTCTTCTCGGTATTATCATTGGATCGCTTTTCGAAGAGGCCCGAATATTGCCCTTTAAATAGAGGACAGTATTTGACACCCGTGGCCATCATAACGAGCACTGAACAGGCAAAGAGGGAAGCCCCAATCACGATAGGCCCCCTTTCTCCCCTCGCCATACCGTAGCCAATTACTGAGGGAGACAAATCTCCAGCTAGCCCAAACAAAGGCCCGAGGACCATCTTCGGCTGTACGTGCTCAACCATGGCGATGTAAATGTTAAGCAGCCATGTTGAAGTTATCGCCGTGAGCAGTATCGCCGCAAGAACCACCATCACCGGCATTAACTGGCCCGTTCGCGCCCACGCCGCAAAGAAGACGAGCGCCGCAAGCACCCATTTCGCAAGGCTTGGCGAAGGCCTTAGGGCCATGTACAAGAAAAGCGGCAGCAAGACAATTCCGGAAGTCCCCTGTTTCGAAAAAGTTTCCTGATGAGAGTTCGAGCTTTCGGACTAGTCTCCCTGATCCTTAGGGCAGACCCAAGATACATGTAAGCAGACCCAAGGTTGCCTTGCTCCACCATTTCCTCACCGATCTTTAAATCCTGAGCAGCAGTAAAGCGCATGCTCTCCCGCACGCCCACGACAAGAGTCGAGGCCGAGAGGCCCACATTTGTTGTTGCGATTTGCTCCTTAACCCACAGCGCAGTCTGTGAGTTGGGCCTCCTTTGCAGCGCTAGATCCGCTAGTTTCACGGCTCCCTTCAAATCCCCGAGACGGAATTTGCATTTTGCTGCTTCGGCATACAAGCCTGCGTCTGGCCCCTTCTCCAAGGCCTTGTCAAGCTCCTCCAGCGCCTCTTTATAATGGCCGAGTCCCCCAAGGACCACGCCCAGCGTACCGTGAGCCGCGGCGCTCTTCGGAGCGAGCACAACTGCTCTTCTTGCATAAAATAGCGCAGACTCAAGGTCCCCCTGCATCCTATAACTGTCTGCAAGATAGCCGATCGCCTTTACGCCACGAGGATTCAGCTCGATCGCCCTTAAAAATAGATCATTTGCTTCGGCGTAGTTCTTTTCCACCCAATACTTTTGGAAGCCGGCGTCTACAAAATCGGGATAGTCCACGGAGTGCGCTCACATAAACTTTGGATTCACAACAGCCTTCAGAAGTGCTTTCGACGATTTGACCCCCACGGGGATACTGAGAAAAGTAGACCTCGTGATTCTAACACATCTGTTTCCCCCCTTGAGGTTGGGTATAGATCATCGGGAAGATTTCGCTTCCGACGCCGTCGAGAATCGCCCCAAGGATGCCCAAAACGGTTACTCCTTCGGTGCCACCTGCTACGGCGTCAGCGCCTGCTCCGCCCGGACCGCTCCCTTCAGGCGCGATGAGTTTCTCCCCATCTCCCTCTCTCATCTCTTTTAGCGCCTCCCCACCTTTATCCTCCACCTGCTCTGGCTCGCCCGTCTGCTGATCCTCGATTTCTGGAGGATATTCAAGTTTCTCAATGGGCACGCTAGGTCCCTCCGTGATCACTGGGCCATTCGGAATGAACGGCGCGATGACACGATTGTAAAGGCCAACGAACTGCCAGAATAGCATGACGCTAACGCGCCACCATTCGACCCACCATTTGCCTTCCGGGTCAACATACTTGGTTGGTTCATTGCCTGCATAGTCATACCAGTTCCCTCCGTCCTTGGCATGGTCCCTGGTCAGGAACCGGCCCGTGCTAGGATCATAATAGCGATGCCCAAGCAGCATGAGACCCGTGTCGGAGTCGCTTTGATAGCCACCTTTCGCGACGAAGCCAAACGGGGCGGCGCTGGACCCGGTCGAGGAAAGCAACATCCCGAACGCGTCGTAAACCTTCGTGTTTGTGACCGTTTGCGACGAATTGGTAATGTCGGTCGTTGATCCCAGCCTATCGCAGTCATAAAACGAACTCGTGCCCGAGCGGTTCTCGGAAACGCCTGGTGTGTATTCAGCCGCCGAATCGTTAAGGACGGACGACGTAACCGTGGCGCCGTCCCGTTTGAACGAGTAGGTCCCCGTCGAATCCACTTTGCCAGTCCTGGCATCCATGCCGTTATAGGTAAAGGTGTCTGTAACGCTGCTCGGCAAGGTCACCGAGGTGAGGCGGTCCTCGTAATCGTAACTCAGCGAGGTTGTGCCTGCCGAAGTTGTTACGCTAGTGGTGCGCCCCGCCCCATCGTAGCCGTATGTCTTGAAGCTTGTCGACTGAAGCTTGTCCGCGTGATCGTAAGTGTAAGTGTCGGTTACCCCTCCCGTGGTTTTGCTCGTGCGGTTGCCGTTGTCGTCATAGGTGTAAGTTGCCGAATAGCCGGAATTGGACTCGCTCGTGAGTTCGTCGGCGTGGTCGTATCCGTAAGTTGTGGTTAGACCCGCAACCGTTTTGCTCGACAAATTGCCGACGCCGTCTTAGACGTAGCTCTCAGCAGAGATTGTCCCTCCGGCAATCATCGCAACCGGCGCAAGCAGGGCAAAGAGGCAGCACCGTAACCCTCCCGAGGGGTCGCGGCCAATCCTCGTTATTTCGGCGCGCGTGCGAATCCACTGCACGATAGCGGTGATTCCGCCGGCGACGAACGCCAACACATAGAATCCGAAGCCTTTAATCTCGTGAGGCATTTCTGCACTTAAATATAACATGGGGTCCGGTGCGCTCGTTAACCGCCGTTCCCTGCCACAATTAACCAGCCAATGAACCACGCGCTCAAGGTTCTTGAATTCGACGCTATCCAAAGCCTCCTCGCACGCCAGTGCGAGACGTCCGGTGCTGCCGAACAGGCGCAAAAGCTCACCCCCCAAACCGACACTGAAACCGTTTGGCAGGAATTAAACCGAACAGGGCAGGCGTATCGCCTGCTTTCGGAGAGTTCGCCGCCCTCCCTGGGCGCGGTACGCGACCACGCGGAATCTCTCGAGCGCGCCATGAAAGGCGGCTCCCTCGGCGGCGTAGAGATCTTTGAGATAGGGGAAGCCCTCCAAGCCATGCGGTCGTTCCGCAACGCCATGGTCACGAAGCAGGCCGAGTACCCGGCCCTGTGGCAGCACGCCCAGTTCCTTCCCGAGCTGAGGCCGCTGGAAGACCAGATCTTCGGCGCCCTGGAAGGCAGTGGGGAAGTCAAGGACACCGCAAGCCCCGAACTCGCCAAGCTGAGGCAAAGAAAGCAGGCGGCGATGTCCCGCATTCTGGAACGCATCCAGTCGTACACCACCAGAAATCGAGACCTCCTTTCCGATCCCATCTACACCGTCCGCGATGGCCGATATGTGATCCCGGTCAAAGTGGAGAACAAGGGCAAGATACGCGGCATCGTCCACGACACCAGCGGCACCGGCCAAACCGTCTTCATCGAGCCCGAAGACGTGCTCAAACTGGGCAACGACCTGAGAGTCGTCGAAGCCGCGGAAAGGGAGGAAGTGCGGAGGATATTGGCAGAGTTATCCTCCAAAGTTGGAAATAACGCAAACGCAATCTTGGAAGGAATAGAAGAAGCCCAAGAGCTGGACCTGCTTCTCGCCAAGGCAAAACTGGCCTTCGAAATGCGCGCTTCCGCGCCTCAACGATGGCAAGGGAATGGCCTTCAAGTGCAAGGCGGCAGGCACCCCCTCCTCAACCCAAGCGTCGTCGTTCCCATCGACCTCAGCGTCGGCTTCGATTCCCAGGGGCTCCTCATCACCGGTCCCAACACCGGCGGCAAAACGGTGGCGATCAAGATGGTCGGTCTCTTCGCCCTCATGGCCCAAAGCGGCCTCTACCTGCCCGCAACCAACGTCAAGTTCGGGCCCTTCAACGGCGTCTGGGCCGATATCGGCGATGAGCAGAGCGTGGAACAATCCCTTTCCACCTTCAGTGGCCACATCAAGAACCTCGTCGAGGCCCTCACCAAGCTAAAACCCGGCGCCCTCGTTCTCTGCGACGAACTCGGCGCGGGCACCGATCCCGCCGAGGGCGCAGCCCTCGCCAAGGCCATCTTGCTTACGCTTCAAGAAAAACAAGCCTACTGCGTGGCAAGCACCCACTACGGCGAGCTCAAGGCGTTTGCCTACAACACGCCGGGTTTCCAAAACGCCTCCATGGAGTTCGACGTCAAGAGCCTTCGCCCCACCTACAAGGTGCTCATGGGCGCGCCCGGCGCAAGCCACGCCCTGCGCATCGCTGAGCGTTACGGCCTGCCAAAAGACGTGGTGGCCAAGGCCTACGAAGGCCTTTCCGCCGAAACGCAGCAGCTGACCAAAATGATGGAGCAGTTGGAACTCTCCCAACGCCAAGCCAGGCTTGCCCAAAGCGAGGCAGATCGCCGGATTAACGAAGCCAGAAAAACGGAAGAAAAGGCAAACCGAAAACTGGAAGAAGCGGAGGAGATCAGAAAGAACGTCCACGCGAAGGCCAACGAGACCATCGCTGAAGTTCTCCGTGATATCCGCGGGGAAGCGGCGGCCATTTTCGAAGAGCTCAAGTCTGCTCCGAGGGATGGCAGAGCCGACGCCAAAGCCAGGGAGCACCTGCGCGATTTGGACCAATACGCCCAGGAATCGGCCGAGGTCTTCAAGCCAAAACGCCCCCTAACCACTGGGCCAACGGAGACGATCGAAAAGGGCATGATGGTCAAGGTCGAGGGATATCCGCAGGCCGGCGTGGTCTTGGAGACGCCGAAGGGCGGCCAGGTCCTCGTCCAGGTCGGCCCTCTCAAGATCACCGCAAGCCTTTCAAAAATAACCCGCACCGCGGAGAAACAACCCGAGCTTAGAAGGTCCACCGCAGGAAAACTAAGCCTCCAGCGAGCCCAAACCGCAGTCAGCGAGATCCACCTCCGAGCCATGCGCGCCGAAGACGCCATGCAGGAGCTGGAGCGCTTCGTGGACGACGCTGTCCTCGCCGGCCTGCCCCAAGTCCGCATCGTGCACGGCAAAGGCGAAGGAATCCTAAGGAAAGCGACTCAAGACTATCTCCGCCGCAGCCGGAATATCGAGAGATTCAGAGATGGAGAAGACGGCGAAGGCGGCGCCGGCGTGACCATCGCGTATTTGAAATAGTCATACAACGAGGGTGGCGTGCACTTCAGTGCATGATCCGGAGACTGGGAAAACCACAGAATCCAGGCATCGAGATGGCCCCTTTGGTGGCAACAGTTTTTGCGCCGATAGTGTCCAGCAAGCTGGACTCGTGCGTCTTAAGCAGGCAACAACCCAAGAAGTGCCCGCCAATCGGAACCGTCTGCTTAGGCAGGATATCGGGAGGGAAGAGAGGTATTGTAAATGCGAGATTCCGGGCGAACACGTTTAACGTTCACCGTTTACCGTCCACAGGTTTACCGTCCACACGTTTACCGTTCACCGTTCACCATTCACCCTCTCCCCCGTTCACCGTTCACCCTCCCCCGTTCACAGTTCACCGTTCACAGTTCACCCTCTCCCCCGTTCACCCTTTACCGTTCACCCCCTCCCCCGTTCACAGTTCACAGTTCACAGTTCACCGTTCACCCTCCCCCCCTCATGCCCCACACCGCCGAAGACCTACTCAACCAAGCAAAGACTGCCCAAAAAGCAGCCTACGCCCCCTACAGCCACTACCCCGTCGGGGCAGCAGTAGAGGACGAAAACGGCAGGTGCCACACCGGCTGTAACGTGGAGAACGCCTCGTACGGAGCCTCCATGTGCGCTGAGCGCACGGCCATTTTCAAAATGATCAGTGAAGGCGGCACGCAGATAAGGGGCATCGCCGTCGTAACAAAGGATGGGGGCGCGCCATGCGGCATGTGCCTTCAGGTGATTAGGGAGTTCGTGAAAGACCCGGAAGCGGTTAACGTTTGGCTCGGGACAGGCACGGGCATCAAGCATCAATACAAATTCAAGGAGTTACTGCCCGTCGAATTCGAGCTTTCCGAACGGAAAGCATGATGCGACCGGTCCAGATAGAGAAGATGAATCAGAAGATTTTGGGTGCAGCGTTCGGGGCCGTTTTATTGGCCGTAGTTTTTGGGTGCGGCGGCGGAGGCGGGGGCGGCTCATCAACCACCGGCACCGTTACCGTCACGATCTCGCCATCGAAGATCACCCTCGCTCCCGGCGGCAGCACAACCTTTACCGCAAGCGTGTCGGATGGAAGCGGAGTGAGCTTTACAAAGTCCGCGGGCACCCTCGCCGTCAGCGGCCTAACCGCCAAATATACGGCGCCCGCCACGGCGGGGCAGGCCACGGTCACGGCAACCAGCGTGGAGCAGCCCGGAGTCTCGGCCACCGCGGTGATCACGGTGGGCTAAGTCTCCGGCTCGACCGCGACGATTTCGGGAACGGTTGTCGACCAAAGCGGTGGGGTGAACGGCGTCACCGTCCTCTTCTACAATAGCGCGGGAACTCAAGTGGCGTCGATCACGACCGGAGCAAACGGAGCTTTTACGGGGACCATCCCGATCACTGCCAAGAGCTTCAATCTGGAGGCGTCCACGATCAACACCGTGAACGACTACTCCGAGTTCGAATACAACAATAACTGGTACTCGTCCACCATCACCGGCTGCAATGCGGCGCTGTCAACCTTGACCGGCGGCGAGAAGCTGACCTTGGCGGACCTTTTCTTGTACTCGACGTCAAATCCCCCGCCACCGCCGCCGGACTGCGGCCAGTAGGGCATCCTTATTGAGCGGCCGTGTCGTGATCGAGAAGAGACTGGATCATCAACTGAAGCTCTCTCTCGGTCGCGGGATCGGATGCACGGAAGTTGCTGTACACGATCCGGCCGTTCTGATCGATGAGGAAGTTGGTCGGTTCGCCGCGCACGTGGTAAACGGTTTCTGCGAATTTGCTGTCCGCCCGCAAAGGCGTAAACGAGTAGCGCGTACCCTTCATAAAGGGCTTGACGTAGGCGTCCTGCTCAGGCAAAACATTGATTCCGACGTAAGAAACGCTCTTGCCTCGGAATTTCTTGAGCACCTTTTCGAAATGCGGAAACTCGCCTCTGCAAGGGCCGCAACCGGGGAACCAGAAGGTTAGGAGAACCACTTTTCCTCGATAGTCGGCAAGGGACCGCTTGCCGGTCGCCAGATACTGATCGAGGTTAAAGTCAGGGGCAGGCTTCGTGGAGGTGTCGCGTAACGCCCAGACGTCGGCATTCACCTGCGCGGGAGACTTGCCGAGGGTTGCCCCATATTTTAGGAGCGATTCCTGCACCGCGTCCTCGGGAGTTTTCGCGAAGCGGCTCAGCAGCGCGTCGTACGCGCCTTTCGTGTCGCCCGCGCCTGCGGTGACTTCCGCCTTCAGCAGATCGAACATCTCCGTATCCGATGAATAGCGGCCGATTTTCGAACCGTCGAGCAGTGTTTTGGCATCCGCATATTGGCCGGACGCGGTCAGCTTTCGAACCTGGATCAGGTTTTGGGCGAGCGTAATATTGTTCGTCCATTCGGTCTTCTCGCGCGAATCGGAGATCGATTCCATTTGCTGCGCAAGTTGGAGAGCTTTGTCCGGGTCGGTTCGGGCATAAACGTCGAACAGACCGCTCATGGCGTCCGCAGACCATCCAAACTTTGCGGGTGGAAAGTCGGTTCTTGCCTGCTCCCAGTAGCGAATCTTGTCTGCGTCCATGGTGGACTTTTCACCGAGCCAATACAATGCCTGCGCGCCCCGCTCGCTTTCAGGAAAGCGTTTAGTGACGTCCAAACTCATCTGCACATACTTGGCCGGGTCGGAATCCTCAAACATGTCGGCGTAATAAAAGGCGTAGCTGGGGTCATCCGGCGCCGCCGCTGCCGCCTTACCCATATAATCTCGCGCCGCCCCTTCGTCACCCCACCTTTCCGCATCGAAGGAAAGAGCTTCATATGCCGGCGCGAGTTTGGGATTCAACTGCACTGCTTTTAGCAGGTACGGTTTGGAGCGAGGATCTTCTTCATACATGGCGCCCATCCCATACTCGACCCCGGCCGATTTCGGGAACTGTTTGATCCAAACGTTGTACTGGGCCTCCAGTTTGCTCGTGGCCTCGGCCATGGATTTTTCCCAATCCGACGCCTTATAGAACGATTGCCGCATTGCCTTCCCGAAATTCGTCGTGGGCGGCCAAAAGTTCGGGGTCCTCTTCTACCGCCTTCTTTGCCGCTTCGATCGCGCCGTTCCAGTCTTTCTTTTTTTCCAAGGCAATGGCCTGATCGAGGTCCTTTTTCGCCCCTTCACTGAGACTGACACTTTGAGCTGCGGAAATCGAAACGCAAGCGAGCGCGAGAATAATCGAGGATTGGGCCTTCATGATTGTTAATGATATCCCCACCGTGTGAAATCCAGCGTGAAATGTCGAGCAGCCCACCAATTTGCCTTCTTAGGATTCGTGGCTGCGGACGGTAACGCAGTTCAGTCTCGGCGGGACGATCGGGGGCCTACGGCACGGTAGCGATCATTTTTTAACGGACGACTTCAACTCGTGGTCTAGATAGCCATAAGGGTCATTCGTCCGCACAAGTACGCCGTTGGGATCGATGAGCATGACATTGGGGATTGCCCCAATTTCCCGCAATTTAGCGGTTTCGTCATTCTGGTCGAGCAAGATCGGAACCGGAATGTCGCGCCCGCCCCAATATTTTGCCTTCGTCGATGCGGTTAGCTTGTCCACGTCGGCAAGCGAGGCCACCTTTGCACGTTCCAGCGAGTTGTAGGTATGGAAAGCGAGAGCCGAATAACGGTCCGCATAAGCTTTATGCTCGTCGCTGAATTTCATGAGAGCAGGAATGCCTTCTTGCACGCACGGTACACACCAATAAGCCCACGCCTCCACGAGAAGCCATTTCCCCCGGAAATCGCTCACCTTGACCGTAGGCAGGCAGCCCCTGGAATCGAGCAGATGCCATTCGGGAATCGGATGGCCAAAGAGCATTCCCTCGGTGGAAGCATCGGCCTCAAGAGCACCCAAATCCAATCCCGACGCCTGATCCGGCAACGTAAATGCATGCTGGAAATAGCTGATCGTCCGAGTCCTCACGAGCAGCCGATAAGTTCCGGGAGGAAGCCGCAGGGGCGCCTTCGCATTGTCAAACCCGAGGAAAAAGGCCTGATCGGGGTTCTTCGCGTTGGTGGGGTTCGGAGATTGGGCGTAGATCTCCATCTCTTGAGTTTCCACATAGCCGGGAAGCTGTTTCACTTCCACCCGCATGCGAACAGGCTCAAGGGGAGCCAGGCGAAAGCTCAGGCTTGACGAAAGGTCCGCCTTGGAAAGCAGCATCGATTGGCCCAGCCGACCCTTGGCATCGACCGCCATAAGGGCGATAGGGAAGCGGAAAGTCGACACATTCCCGGAAAAGCGCCCGTTTTCATCGGTTCTCATGGAGGGCCCGTCGGGCGAAAGCACGCCGTTCTCGCACACCCACCGCTGCGCCACCACCGTGTTCGCCTCCGGTTTGCCGCTCGCATCGAGGACGACGCCGCTTACCGTCGAACTCGGAGGAAGATCGTTTTGCTTCGCCAAAGCGAGCCTCTGGATTTGAATGGCCCCACCCGTTTGGGCGGTAGCAAGCCAAACGAATCCGACGGCAAGAGTGTTCCATAGAGTTGCCTTCATTGATGATCATCATATCTTGAAAGCGTGAATTGTCGCGTGAACTCCTGAAATTCCGGCACCTGCAACCACGCTGTTCTAGAGGGTCGCGAATTCGGGAAGCCACTCGCGATAATGCTGCCAACGCCCAATCGAAGTTCGATAGATAGGCTGGCGGACTTGCCACATGCTCGGAGTGTGAACCGGGCTTCGATTCTCGCCCGGGGCAAGGCAGGCTTCATCCCAATCCAGGCCAAGGAATTCAATCATCCGGCGCGAGGCCGCCTCACGATCCGAAACCAACTCTTCGTAATCCACGTTGAGGATAAGACCCTCGGGGAGCACCTCCTCCCAATGGTCCATAAGCTGCCTGTACTGCTCGTAGGCAAGGCGTATATTGGCCGGATGATGGGCAAACTCGGGCCCCTCGCCATAGGGAGTCACGTAGATCGAAAGGCAGGTATCGGCCGGATCTCGGCGGCAATGAATGATTTTCGCTCTCGGAAACACACGATGGATAAGGCCAAGCGCGAGGAAATTGAGCGGCATTTTGTCCACGACATAGCGAGAATCAGGACTGGCCGAGAGCAGGCACTCCCGATAGTCTTGAGCCAGTCGTTCGCGCTCCATCGAGTTTGGCCCGGTCCTGATGAATTGTCGTCCCCGGTCACGCCAAAACAGCAGTTCGCCGGCGGTGGCTATTTGAGGGTGGGAGGCAAGCAGTTGCTCGACCAGGGTGGTTCCGGAGCGAATCATTCCGATGATAAAGACGGGCCGGTCGGTTGGGTTCTCTTCTTCTTCAATGCTGCTGAAAAGGGACCGGCTGTAGCCTTGCTTGATCGCGTCGAAAGTTTGGACAAATCGCTCGCGGTTGAAGACAAGCCCAACTTTGGCGCGGGACTCCAACTCGCCTCGATTCGCTTCAGTAAAGTGGGCAATGGCGGCCCCATATTCTCCAAGATCGTCATAGGCCTTGCCGAGTGAGTAGCTAAGCAAACTGCGGTATTTGCCGGAGCCGCCGCGCCCGATTAGGAGCGCCTCCATTTGGCGGATCAGATCCCGGTCGTCTTCGGTGATTCGCTTGGAATAGGTAATTCCGAAGTACGGAGCAGCCTTATCGGGCATGAGTCGCGCGGCTTCTCCGAACGAGGCTGCCGCTTCCTTGAACCGGCCCTGTCGCTGCATCAGCCGGGCGAGAGCCGAGTGCCCCGCATAGCTTTTGTGGTCCAGCGCGATTCCGGTCCGCAGACTGCTTTCGGCCTCGTCCGTCTCTCCAATTGTCAACAGCGCCTGCCCAAGAGACACATGCGCGATGCTGGAACCAGCGTCTAATCGGGCCGCAGCTCTAAGAAAAGAGCAGGCCTCTTTCGCCTTTCCTGAAAGAAGAAGGACAGAACCGAGCCGGTAGTTAGCAATTCCTGAATCAGGATCGAGTTCAACCGCCCGCCGAAGAGCGCTGACGGCATCTCCCATCGGGGGCCCCTGGCCAGGGCCGGCGTGACGAACTCGATCAGCCATGGAGTCAATGGTATCTTAAACCTCGCTTGGCTGTCGGCTGCGTTGAGAGTGGAGGATAATGAAAACATGCACTGGCGCATTCGGCTATTTGGCCCTTTAACGGCACGGCGGGGGGATCGAGTCGAAGACCGATTTGCGACCAGGAAGAACGCCGAGCTTCTCGGATACCTTGCGATCAGCCCAGGAAGTCAATTCAGCCGCAAGCATCTGTGCAGCGTTCTCTGGCCCGAATCCGAAGACGTTGATGCAGCCAGAGTCCGTCTTCGCCAGGCCATATCGTCGGTAAGACGCCAGCTGGAGCCCCCAGGAGTCGAATCGGGCAGTGTGCTCGTTACGGAAAGGGACCTGGTTTGGCTCAACCGAGCCGAAGTTGACTCCGACGTTGCCGCCTTTGACATCGCGTTCTCCCTTATCGAGAGCAGCCCACTAAACAAGTTAAAGGGAATCCTTAATGAGATCGTGGACCTTCACAAAGGCGAATTCATGGCCGGGATCCACGCCGGCTGGGTATTGACGGCCCAAGATGCGTTCCACGAGAAGTTCACCGTCGCTGCGGATCGGCTGATCGAACTGTGCTTCAAAGACGGGGATTGGGAGGGAGCGGCCCTGGCGCTGCGGCGTACGATCGCGATCGATCCCTACGACGAGGACCGGCACTGCAAACTGATGAAAGCCTGTCGCTACCTCGGCCGGCTTAGCGAAGCCGGCGACCTGTACGATGAATTTGTCTCCAGACTAAAGCGGGACTTGGGTGAGGAACCGTCAGGCGAGATTCGAGTTTTGGCCGAGTCGATCCGCTCCGAGATGGCGTCAGGGGCTCCGCGGCAGCTTCGCAAAGTCGAAACATCGATCCCTGCCGAGCATCACCAAAGACCGCGCCCTTTTCCCGCTCCCTCGACGCGCTTCTACGGTAGGGAACGAGAGATGTCGGCCGTAGGAAGCATGGTGTCTGATCCCACAACGCGCCTCGTCACTCTGATCGGACCGGGAGGAGTTGGGAAAACAAGGTTCGCTCTCGAGTTTGCGGAAAAGTGGTTCTTTGAGCACTCGGGTTCCGTGTGGTTCGTGCCGCTGGTAGATCTTACGAGCCGGCAAGAAATCGAAAGCGCCGTCGTCGCTGCCTTCGGCGCGGAATTTCAAAAAGGGGCAAGCCCTGCGGACCTCGCGGCGTGGTGTCTCGATTCGGTTGAAGCCCCCGTCCTGATTCTCGACAACTTTGACCACCTCGTAGAAGAGGGGGCCGCCTTTGTGGGAGAACTGCTCCATCGCCTGCCTCATCTCACATTCCTTGTGACGAGCCGCCAGCCTCTGGAACTGGCCGGTGAACACTGCTTCCGCCTGCAACTGCTGGATCTGCCCCCGAAGACCGCGGAGACTCCCGAGAATGTACTCGGATATTCCAGCGTCCAGCTGTTTCTTGACCGGGCGAAATTGGTAAAGCCGGACTTTCAAATAACCAACGGCAATGCTGCTTCCGTTGCGGAGTTGTGCGTGCGATTGGAAGGAATTCCGCTGGCGATCGAGATCTGTGCGGCACTGATACAGACCATAGGCCCCGCTCAAATGGTGGCCGGCCTGAATAAAAGATTTGAACTGCTGGTCAGTCGGAGAAGGGACATCGCCCCTAGGCACCGCAGCCTCCGCGCTGCCGTCGAATACAGCTATCGAATGCTGTCGCCGGACTTATCCTATATTTTCAGGCAACTTTCAATCTTTAGAGGCGGATGGACGATCGAGTCGGCGGTGGCAATACTTGGCACGCCAAACGTGCATGAGGCCCTCGTTCAACTTCAAGAGAGGTCGCTTGTGACCGCAGACGAGGTATGCATTGGGCATCGCTTCACCACCAGGTTCAACATGCTTGAAACCTTCCGGGAGTTCGGCTGGGAAATGCTCTCAAGCGAAGAACAGGAGCGATTGGCCCAC
This sequence comes from uncultured archaeon, assembly GCA_963829965.1. Lineage (GTDB taxonomy): Bacteria > Armatimonadota > Fimbriimonadia > Fimbriimonadales > Fimbriimonadaceae > DASXZH01. The sequence continues at coordinate 180,278 of CAWHLK010000057.1, forward strand.
GCGCACCAGGCGTACTTTTCAGAGTTTGCACGTATTCAGCGCGTGCGTTACTTTAACAACGAAGCCAACGCCGACGAGTTGGAGATCGAGCAGGGCAACCTCTACGCCGCCGTTCGCTGGTGTCTCGCCGATCGCCGCATCGCCGATGCGGTCGCCCTGAGCTTCAATCTCTATCAGTTTTGGGCGGTCAAGGCACGTTTTGATGAAGGCATACACTGGCTGCAGACGCTGATTCATGATTCCGAGTTCGAGTCCGTCCCGCTTGACCTGAGATGCTCATGTGCGAGAGCGATGTTCCACCTGTCAGTGAACACGGAAGACGACCACAGAACAAGTGAAGTCCTGAGCCGGTATGTGAAACTGGCGCACGAGAGAGGAGATCGTTCCGACATCGTCCATGCACTCTCGTGCCAGGGCGGCTTTTACGGTCAGTGTGGGGAGACGGAAAGGGCGATCTGTCTTTGCGAAGAAGCTCTTGAACAGGCTAGGCTCTTGGGAGAGCTCCAAACGGGACCCGTGTTGCGAGACCTGGCCGAAATTCACTTTTCCGTAGGCTGTCACGAAAAGGTAATCGAGTGTTCCGCCGAGTCCTATCCAATCTCTGTTAGAACCGGCTATCAACTGAATGCGGTAGAGACGTTGTACGATTGGGCATCCTCGCTCGCCATGCTTGGAAGGCACGAAGAGGGAAGAAAAAAATTTGAGGAAGCGGTCGTAGCGGCGGAAAAGGTCTCCTCGCCAAGCCTCGTTCTATATTGCAGACTTGGGCGCGCTAGTTGTTTCTTCCTGGACGGCCAGATCGAAGAAGCGAGTAAAGGGGTGGCTTCGGCAATCGCCACGCGAGGCAGTGACTGTTCAAACGAGGAACTCCGAGCAGTTCTTCACGTCGCTTCCGCCCTGGGGCTATACAACGGAGACTTGGACACGTCGGTTTGTTTGTGCGCGGCGGCGCAAAATCACTATGCTCGTCGTGGGTCAGTGCGGAATCGTCTTTCTGAAACGCTGACACCCAATCTCGATGTGTGTCGCGAAAGGCTTGGCGAAGCCTTCGACAGGGCCTGGGCCCGAGGTTTGTCGATGAGCCAAAGTGAATTGCGGCAACTTGCTCTCGAAACCGCCGAAATCGCATTCCGCCGACCAAAAGCCGTGAACGCGTAGAATATTTCACGCCATATTTCACGTCTCGCAGCTATTATGTGAGAGTCGGGTGCGCAATCCGTCAATTGCGCTTAGCTTGTCCGCAGGTGTTTATTCATGAAAATTCTAAAGAAGTCACGCAGGGCGTTCACCCTCATTGAACTCCTTGTCGTGATTGCCATTATCGCCATTCTCGCCGCCATTCTTTTCCCTGTTTTCGCTCAGGCCAAGGCTGCGGCGAAGGCCGCCGCATGTCTTTCCAACGTCAAGCAAATGGGGCTTGCTTGGATGATGTACGCGAATGACTACGACGACATGATGCCTACCGCATTCGAGAACACGGAAAATGCTCCAGGAATCTACACCTATTGGTTCTGGGACACTGAGCAGTCGGCCAACTACAACAACAATACGCAATCCTACAACTACCAAGGCGGACTGCTATATCCCTATACAAAGAACTATGATTTCTTGTTCTGCCCTGGCGACCCGCTGCCCACCATCGTTCCTCAGTTAGGCGGTTATGCGGTTCCCAGTTATGCAATCAACGAGAATGTTAAGTTTGGATCGGATTTTACGAACGGAAACTTCTCAGGAACGGAGAGTGGCACCAACTACTCGGCAGTACAAGAGACGGCAACCACTTTCTTGGCCGCCGATTCCGCGCAGATTCTCGATGGAGCGCCACCCTATGTGCCGATTCGGAATGACTACATCATCGCTTACGGCTCCGATTATCCAACCCCGGATGCCTACGGCCTTGGCGATTTCGGGTTTCGCATTCAGGGCGACCACTGGGGGCGCCAACATCAACTGGTGCGACGGGCACGCCAAGCACATGCACGTCGACGTAAGCGACCCGAACTGCAATGACCTGTTCGCCGGCTTCTTCGGCTCGACCTGCGCGGTCCTGAATCCGTTGATCGTGGGCGCCAATATGGGAGACATCCCCTACGGAGCCCGTGGAAGCGCGAACCAGCAGTATTACTACCTGATGAACAAACCGTTCTGGTCTATAGTTATTTGAGGGAGCCAGGTAACTCTGGCTCCCCTCACCAACCTTATGCGACGATTCTTATTACCCCTCTTTTTGTCATTGACCTCCATTGGGGTTCTGGCCGGTTGCGGAGCGGGTAGCTCCTCGGATATTCCGCCGGCGCAGATGACGATCAATATGCCGGTGAAACCGGCCGAGCAGCGCAATTACGCCGAAGGTTTTCTAAAGCTCCTTGAGAAGATGCCGCCGAATGCGCGCGCGCATCTCGCGATGCAATACCCTCGTGCCGTAGAGGCGATCAAACGATCCAAGGACAAGGCCATCATGGATCGCTATCAGGCGGATATGGCTGCCAAATGACCGGGTTGGGCATAATGTTCTGACTCGGTGAATAATCCTGATGTCACCTTAGATGAGGCGGTCGCCGCATATAGAGCGGGTCGCCTGGACGAGGCAGAAGCCCTTGGCCACGCCATCATTAGAGCTAATCCTCAAGACGTGTGGGCTCTCCACATGCTCAGTCTCATTGCTCGGCGGAGGGGCGATGCTGAAACGGAGGTCGACTTTCTTAAGCGCGCCCTCCAGGCGGATCCGGATCACGTCGAATCCCTCGTCGGGTTGGCAAATGTGCTGCGGATTCTTCTCCAAGCCGGCTGAAGGGATTCCGCTTTGCGAACGCGCATTAAGGGTCAAACCCAACTACGCCAACGCTCACTCAATCTTGGGTCTTTGCCACGCCGGTCTTGGGGAGCACAAGAAAGCGGCGGAGTGGCTTGATCCTCGCTCTCGATCAACCCAAATCAGCCGGCAGTTCTCGTTGCGCTTGCAGAGTCCTTGCGACAGTTGGGAAGACCGGTGGAGGCAGGGAACTGCTACCATCGTGCGCTCGCGCTAGACCCCAATAACGCCAATGCGCACGAGGGCCTTGGGCATTTGCTGCTTTACGAAGAAAGGCAAGACGAGGCGATCCGGCATTTCACCCGTGCCCTTGCTGTGGAGCCGGAATCGCCCAGGAGGCTGCTGCACCTCGCGGAGGCGAAAGGACGGCGAGGCTTCATCCAGGAGTCGATCTCCCTCATCGAGCGTGCCCTGCTGATTGAACCGGACTCTCCTTCCGCGCTCTGCCTCATGGGCACGAGATTGCAAGACCTGGGGAACTTTGAATCGGCGATCAGCTCATTCGAGAGATCTCTTGAAGTGCAGCCCTTACAGGGGCATGCTTATTTCGGCTTCTTCACAAGCAAGAAGGCTTCCGCACAAGACAATCCCAGGATCGAGGGAATGGAACAAATCGCTGAACAAAGCGGCTTCGCGCCGGTTGAGAGAATGCGGCTGCAAACCGCCCTGAGCAAGGCGTACGACGACCTGGGGCGGTATCAGGAGGCAGTGGAGCATATGGAACACGCCAACCGCATTGCTCTGAGCGAGTTTGTTGGAGCCAAGCCCCTGGATCGAGCCCGCGTAAGCCGGTATGTCGCTGACGCGATGGACTCCGGCAAAGAGTTTGTCCGGGCCCGAGCGTCTTGCGCGTCTGAGTCGGAGCAGCCGGTGCTGATAGTAGGCATGCCCAGATCGGGGACGACCCTTCTCGAACAGATTCTATCTTCGCACCCGCAGGTGGCTGCGGGAGGGGAGTTACGCTTCTGGGGAGAATCCCATGCATCTCGGGAAAAGGGCCTTGTGGGTCTCGCAGGGAACCGATCCGAGGCTGGTAGGGTCGCCGAACAATACCTGTCCTTGCTCAATCAGATCGGTCCGGAGGCGCGTTTCGTTACCGACAAAATGCCTAATAACTTCTTCTATTTAGGGGTTATTCATCAACTCTTCCCCAATGCGCGCTTCATCCACTGCCGCCGAAGTCCTCTCGACAACTGTGTCTCACTTGTTCATGACCCCGTATCGCCACCGGCCGTCGTTTACCTATTCAAGGGAGGACATCCTCTTTTATTACGAGCAGTACCAGGCTCTCATGGAACACTGGAGTTCGTTGGCGATCGGAGACCGCATGCTCGATGTGGATTACGAGAATGTGGTGGCCAACCCAGAAGAAGAGACAAGACGCATCTTGGATTTTTGCAACCTGGACTGGGACGACGCCTGCAGACGGCCGGAAAAAGGGTCCCGGAGTGTGACCACGCCGAGCATGTGGCAGGTACGCCAGCCTGTCTACAGCACCTCGGTTGAAAAGTGGAAGAACTACGAGCCCTGGCTTGGCGCGTTCGCCAAATTAATCTAGCTAGTTAATCGATATTCCTCAACTGTCCCTGAAAGGGCTGCACTTACTTCTCGATTCACCGAACCGAGAAGGGCGGGAATTTAGCCTGATTCCTCTCTGAAGCCAACTTGGCTCCTCCGGCCGTCGCCACAAACCAACAGCTTGACGGTGACCTAGGACTCGCTAGATGCCGTAGTACAATCTAGGGCAAGGTGTTGGGTGTTGGAAAGCGGCCTTGAGCAAGTGAACTCAGTCATGAGCGATGATGGCGTACGCCAGATGCTCTTGCTTGCCGAAAGGTTGCGTGAGCAACATGGCGGCGAGTTGGACGACGCCGCAATCCTCGCCGTCGCCGAAGCCACCGGCGCTACCCCCGAATATGTTCGCCTCGTAGTCCGGATGCTTCCCGAAAAGAAGCAAAAACTCCTCGGCCACGTTCGAAGCGCCTTCCTCACCATGGAGCCGGAAGTTCGCCGGCACGTGTTCACCGGCGTCATCGCCACCGTTTCCGGCCTCTTGTCGGTTCTTTCCATGCGGGTGGCCAACGGAGAGAACCTGTTTGGCACCCTTATGCTGGTCATGATGGGTTTTGGCGTGTGGAACGTCAGCATCAGCAAGGAACCCCGCGTCGCCGCGATCTCGGGCGCCATATTCGGCGGCATTTTCTTCGTCAGCCAGGCTTTGTTCCTTTGGGTGGGTTCGCTGCTGCATCCGTTTAGGGAAAGTTCGGCGGAGTCGTTGATTCTCATTCCGTATGTGGTGGGAGGCGGGTTGCTCGGCCTTCTTTCGCAACGGCTCGTCCACCGATTCCAGGGGAAATTCGGCATCCGCGACCCCATGATCGAGCGCCAAGACTTGCTCCGCCAACTGGTGGAACTCCAGGACAAGCTCCGCGTCGGCGAGCAAAGCATGACCTTCTTGAGCCTGGACATCGTGGGGTCCACCAAGATGAAAGCCAACGCCGACCCCCTCAGCGTGGAGTTCACTTTTACCGAATATCACCAGTTTGTGGATGTGATCACCCGGAAATACGGCGGCCGCGTCCATTCCACCGCAGGAGACGGCGTAACCTGCGCTTTTCCCCACCCTCAACAGGCGTTCGCAGCCGCGAAGAACGTCCAAACCGGAATTGTCGAGCTGAACACCTTCCGAAACAAGCTGGGAACGCCAATTGTGCTTCGAGCAGGAATCCACTCGGGCTCGGTAAACGCGCCAACCGACGATATCAAATCCGTGAACTTCGCCCACGTGATCGACGTGGCCGCCCACCTTCAGCACTGCTGCCCGCCGGGGGGAATCGCGGTGAGCGAAGAAGCGGTGAAGCTGCTTCCCATGGGACCGACCAGCGTGGGAAACAATCGAATCGACACGGAAGACTGCGCCGCCTATATCTGGGAACCCAAAAGCAAGGCCCCGCAGCTAACAGCTTCCGCTCCGCCTCCACCGCCTATCTGAGACTGGATGTTGAGTTCCAGGCCACAAGTTTTAGGGCCGGAAAAATCAAACCCAAAACCCAAAACCTAAAACCAAAACCCTAAAACCCAAAACCCAAAACCCAACACCCAAAACCCAAAACCCAACACCCAACACCCAACACCCAACACCCAAAACCCAACCTCCGCCACTACATCTTTGGCAGCGGAGCCGGCTTTCCGTTCTTAAGGAACTTCTGCGATGTATCCGCGGTGGACAGGAACTGCCAACCCTTGGCGGTCTTTACGAGCGTGTCCGCCGTGGTGCCGATGAACTCGTCCTTATCCGACTGAGCAGAAAACGAAAGGGTGTACCGGGTGGTCACCGAGGCTTTGTTCCCGTTCACGCGAATGTTCAGAACGCTGATCCGGATATCCAGGGGCGTCTTGACCATGTCGAATTCCTGCTTCATCTTCGCGTTGGCCTCAGTGGCGCCCATCGGTTTCATTTTGTATTCGGTGTCCGTATACCCGGGCGCTTCCAGAGCGACGACGCCGGCCACACTCCGAGTCCTCATCGCGTGTTCAAGCTTGGCATAAGCTTCTCGAATCTGCTGGTTGTCCTTGGGCGTAGCAACCGCGGCAGAGCACAAAACCGCACCAGCGGTAAGAATTCCTGAATGTTTCACTAAGTTCATAGATCCCTCAAGTCGGTCCTTCTGGCGAACCAATTCATTTTATCTTCAAGGTGAATCGGTTGCGATGGCCTTGGGGCTATTGGACCTCCAAAACTCGGGGAGCAGCGAAACAAATTGCCCCGGAGGGCCCAAAGAGCGTAGCCGTCAGTTGAGCCGCAGGCGACGCTGCCGGTAGCGGTTTCTCAAAATCCGGGCACGCCGGAGGTGTGCAAGAACCTTTGGACGAAATATTTCATCTCTGAGCGCAGGGCGTTTGATCCTGCGCAGGCCGTTAGCATCGCATTCACAACGCTTATATTGAACTCGGCCCGTTAGGGAAAACTGCGCTTCCCCATGCCGGAGGCATGAAACCCGGGTAGGACGCATTTTTCGTCCAGCACCCCGGAGGCGGTGCAACCAAGGGGGTGAGCCGTAATCGGCCGCTCCCATTTTAAAACAAGGAGGCGCGAAGCGCCTCACCGCAAGAGACCGACCGTAAACCCCTGCCGCCTGATTCCCGCCACGATCTCCGGCAGCGCGGTCAGCGTATCGGAGACGCCCGCATGGAGCTGGATCTCGCACTCAGGCCGAAGGTTAGAAAGCACCCGCCGAAGCAGCTCCTTGATCCCTGGCCGCTGGAAATCATAAGGATCAACTGCATAAACTTGCACTTTTTCGCCATCTAATCGGTCGATTTCCTCTTTGCCCGCGCGACGGATAAGAGCGGGCGCCAGCCCGGTAGCTGCAACCAACGCCCGGGTGCATTGGTCGATATCCACTTCCCGGTCGTCGTGGATCCAGGCGTGGATCTCCAGCGCATTGCCCTCCCGGACCGCCCTTTGCAGCAACTCCTTCTCTGGCAAAGCCCGGCTGCAGACGCAGAAAAAAGTGGCATGGACGTCCAGCGCGCGCAGTTCGTCCAACAAGGCATCGGATCCTGCCTTGGGAAAGTCATCGAAAGTCAAATAGACCTCGCCGCCGGTCGACCTCGGCTTCAAAGCCTCGCGAAGACGGCTGGCCATGTCATCCGATCTCTGCACGCCATGCCCCGCCCATCTCACGACGCCGTCCGCGTCCACGATAAAGGTGTAGGGCACCCGGTCGATCCCAAGCTCGCTGGACCACGCCCCGCCGGGGTCTTTGAGCGTTTCCAGCTTGTCCATGTACGGAACATTCGATCCCAACTCGGTCCACCGCCCATCAACCGAAACTGCAAGGTAGTCCAACGGCAAACCGCCAAGCTCCCCGGCGGTCTTCGCGACTCGAGCAAGATGCGTCTTCCACGTGTCGCACCAAAAAGCGCAGAAGGTGATGAGCGTCGCGCGGCCCGGTTTCCAATCGTAGGATTCGCCATTCGTCCGCTCCAAATGAAAGCCGGCAAACCCGTCGCCGGCTTCGGGCGCCCTCGGCGCTTGCCGACCCACTGCAAAAACACTTATCGCCAACAAAAAAGCGCAGAGAACAAACCTCATTGCGCTTTCGCCACAACCGTGAGGTGGCTCTCGTCCGATTGGCCCCTGTTCTCCGGCCTCCGCAAGACTTCAGCAGAAGCGGGCAACACCGCAAGATCGCCTTCGGATTCGGCCCGAATGTAGGAAACCAGAAAGAGCGGCGTGCCTTGCGTGAGCACGTAATGAACAATTGCCCCGTCGCGCACATCCGTTTCCGAGTCCACCGCCGAATCCTCGTCCACGAACTCAAAGCCCGAAGGCAACGGGTCGTTGATCCGCAAAACGTCCGGCACGTTGTCGCCCCAAACGAGCAGGGTGCTCCGCACAGTCTCGCCCGCCTCTACCGGGCGGTGCAGCTCCGTCCAAATCCCTGCCGCGTTTTTAACCTCATATCGGCGGGCAACCCGGATGCCTTCCTCACTTTCGTGACGGAGAGCGCGGAACACCACCGCGTCGACCTCATAAAAGGCCTCGCCCTGGCCGGTTCGCTCGATCCGGATCGTGTTGTCGCCCGCAGTTAGCAATGTCTCCGGGATGGAGGCCGTGAGCATGTCGCCCACTTTCGCGTGGTCCATTTTCAGCGTCTGACCGCCAACGGAAACTTGAGCTTCGCCGGTGCTTTCCGCCGGTGGGTGAACGGTCAGATAGGCTTGCAGCCCCAATATCCGCTCCGTCTGGTCTTCCAAAGAAGGCCATTCGTCGGTCGTCGGGGCAACCAGCCAGTTCGCCAGTTTCGGCTGGAGATCGGCATGGATTCCCAATCGAACAATCAGATTCAACAACTCGGCGGTCGTCTGCATGGAGTTCGCGTTCCAACCAACGCCGTCGCCAACCGGAAGATAGGCGGAAGTCGGCCCCTCGGAAACCGCGGGTATCACGGATTCCACGAGTTGGGAAGCGGTCGCCTTGTCCTGAAGCGCCAGATAGCCTTCGGCCAAGCGGAGTTGGGCGTACGGCGACATGTTTTGTCCGCGCTTCGCAGTCTCATCCAGCAGCGCCTTCGCTACATCGGGAGAGCTGAGCGCGATCGCGCCGGCGAGGAGCGCGCGATATTCCCAAAGATTGGTCCGGCCATAGGCAGTGCGCGCCGCCGAAATCCCCGCAGCCCGCATTCCGTCCGGCACATTGATCTTGTCCTGCACCAGCCCAAAGGCGCGGACAACTTCCGCGGTGACGACCGGCGTTGGCCGGCAAGTTGTCCAATATCCCCAACCTTCCGGCTGCTGATCGCGTGAAAGCAAAGCAAGAGCCTCCCGAACCGCCTTGTTGGAGTTGTCCAGCCCCGCGCTTGCCGCCGCCTCGAGTTGGTCCACCGCGACCATCGTTCCGTAGCGGTATTCCTTCAACATTTGCGAGGTCGAATCGTCGACAAGCGGTTTGATGCCGCTCCATATTCGCAGCTTGACCACGCTTGCCGGCTCGATCTTATCGGAAGGCAGCTTTAGAACCGCATTCGCTTGGCCGGAAACCACGCTTCCGGTAAGGATCCGCTGGGCAACCCCATCCGGCCGCACAGGAAAAGTCATTCGTAGAGCATCCGAGTAATCCGCCCGGTCCGCTTCCGAAACGTCCTGGCAGACCACCTGAGCAGTCAGGGCGGGCGGCTGGCTGCCTATATGGTCGGCCAACAAAGTCCAGGTGAGGGTTCCTTCGCCATGGGCGGGAACCGAAAGCTGCTGGCTCGTCGCCGATTCCAGCTTCAGCCCTTCGGGCTTCATCTCAACGGTGAAAGAGTGAGCGGAGGCGGTTCGGTTATCCACCGTGCCGATGATCGTCAACTTGTCGCCCTGAACCATCTGTCGTGGCGTTGACAAACGCAAGGTCACCGGCCGCGTGGCGACAACCGAAGTGGAGGCGGTATCCACCGAAGTGTTGGAATCGATCGCCCGCGCGGCCGCATCCCAAGTGGTGAGGTTGCCGGGCATTTCGAAGGAAACGCTGCCCGTCCCATCCGGGCCGGTTTCTGCGAACGGCTGCCAGAAGGCGGTGTCCTCAAACCGCTGGCGGAGCGGCGCAACCGTGCTTACGTTCTGGTAAGCGCCGCCGGAAAGCTCCTCCGGCGCGGCCTGCCTCGTCTGCACCAAGTTGCCCCTCCTGCCCCAAAACAGCTTATACAAGTCGGGCGTATTGTCCGGAGAAAGGGCATAAATGGCGGCATCCACCACGTTGATCGCAACTTCGGTCTCGGCCGGCGAGCCGTCCGCCTTATGGGCGGTGACGCCCAAGGTTGCGGTGTCGCCCGGTTTGTATTCCTGCTTATCCGTTTTGAGAGTCACGTGCAGCAAACGGGTTTTGTCGGGCAAGGGAATCACGCTGTTGGAACTGTAAAGTTGGCTCTTCACCCATTGAGCCGCGGTGAAAAACGCGTTCGGGCTCATGCTCTTGTTGGTCGAGAAATCCCAGCTGGAAGACCCGGAGACCACTTTGTAGTTGTAGATGTCCTGGCCCTCCACCACCATCAGAATGGGCCAGCCCTTTGTATTCACGAGAACGTGGCCGCTGGCAGTGTCGCCTGGGTTGTAACCGCGCTTGTTGAGCATGGTTTGAATCGTTGGTCCCTGGGTGACACGCTCGATCTTCCCTTCCGGCCCCACAACATAAGTTGAAAGGCTGGCGTGGGCGGTGCGGCCGGTCCCGTCGCCGGCTTCAGCGTCGATCGTGATGTCGCCTTCCGCCTTCGCGGGAATCGTGGCTGCCGCGTGGCCCGAAGGGGGCACTTTCACTTGAGTGCGCGCGAGTTCCACCGTCTCAAACTCTTTCTTTTTTTCGTTCCAAACCTGGTGGGTCACGATCAAGGTCACCGAAGCGGCAACCGGCTTGCCATCGAGGTTCACCGCGCTTACCGTGAGGGGGACGAGCTTGCCAAGGGGAACAAAAACCACGTTCGTGCTCAGTCCAAGCCGAATTGACGCCGAGTAAACCGGCACGCTGGCGGAGCCATCAACCTGGCGTCTGGAAGAGTCCGTGACCGTGCAGCTAATCGCATAGGTCGAGTCTTCCGCTTTGGGGTCGCTCTTGATCTCGATGACCGCCTCGCCGTTGCCGTCCGTATGAACCACGTCCTCCGCGACAAAGGGCTGTTGGCTGTAAGTGTCATGGGCGTAGAGGTTGCCGTCTCCTCCATAAAAATAGGAATCCTCGCTGCCCGAATCCCAATAGTAGTCGTTCGGAACCCTCCTGACCGTGTAGCGCACCTCGGCCTGAAGTACGGGCGCGCCAAAGTAGTATTGAGCCGAGACTTTGAACCGCAAGGTCTCACCGGCCAGGTATCGGTTTTGAAGCGGAGTGATATCCACCTTGTACTCGGGCTTCCGGTACATCGCCACCGCGAATGAGAAATAAGCCGACTGGCCGTCTTGGTGGAGCACAAGAGAATACTCGCCGCTTTGCCCTTCTTCCGGGATCTCAAACTGGCCCGCCACGCTTCCCAGTTGGTTGCTCTTCAGTTTCGCCTGATCGATCTCGTTGTTTTTGGGATCTCGAAGTTCGATATCGACATCGGCGTTTGCGACGGTGGAGTAGGCGATGTCCTGGGTCCTTCGCAGAATCGCTTTGAACGAGACGGTTTGCCCGGGACGGTAAATCGGCCGGTCCGTTTGAAAGTGGGCAACCAGTTGCCCGTTCGGATTCTCCGCCGTCGCGCCAATCGCCGCGTAGTCCTTTCCCCGGTTGACGATGACCCAATGGTCGCCCGGCGGCAGTGCTCCGAAGTAGGTTCCGTCCGCTCGCGTTCGGGCATCCAGTAGGTGGCTCTTGTTATGATCGTCCAGCACAAGAACCCGGCAGTCGGGAATGGGCTGTCCCTTAACCGCGTCCGTAACCCACACGAGCAAATGCTTTGGCGATTCCTTAGTGATGACACTGAGGTTGGTAACGTTTACCACCGCCCAACTCTGAGCCCCGCCGCCGGTGGCCTGGAGCAAGTAAACGCCTGGATCTAAGAGCGGCAAGTTCACCTGCCGGCTGTAATAGCGATCCAGTTGATGGGGATTGGGAGGATTGTCCTTGGTCGCGATACCCACCTGCCAGGTCTTTACCGGCTTGCCGACGGCGGCAGGCCGAACGCCGCGCGCGCCATTCGCGTCACTGTGGGCCTGCAGCCAACCGATCGCGTCCACGTGATAGGCGGCAACGGACACGACGGGCACGTTCTGCGAATCCAAAACGATCCGGATCTTCGAAGACGGGGCAACGTTTTTTGAAACCCAGAGGTTCAAAGTGGTTGGGCGCTTGGGAGGCGAAACCGCTTTATGTTGTCCGAGCGCCAAGCCGGTAAGCAGCAACGAACAAAACAGCCAGTGGAAAACCTTCATCCTCGGTAACGCTCCGCATGCATGGTGTAAAGGACGGCTGAAGAGCCTCCCGAAACGCCCGCCTTTTTATAGGCCCATTGAAGTCTCGTCCTCGGGTCCCTGCCTTCCCAGGGAAGCACCACGCCGGTGCGGTCGCCCGACTCAAGCACAAGCCCCTCGCTAGGCTGAAGGCCGGCCACGCTGGTGATAGGGTCAAGTTCTTCGACGATGGTGACGGTCACCAGAAAGTTCTTAAGCTTTTCCCGGGTCAAGGGCTTATAACGAGGATCGTGAGCCGCCGCTCCCTGAGCCGCCAGAACGATCTCCGTTTCCAGAGATTTGGTTCTGGCAATAAGCGAGCCTCGGCATCCAAGAACCTTGCCCTCTGACTCGATCGTCACAAAAACGGGCTTGACCGGCGTGTGGCCTGAAGCCGCAGGCAGCGCCTGGTGGCTTACTTCTGAGACAACCGCAGCCCGTGCGATCTTGACCAATTTGTCGGAGTCGTAGCTAGAAATCTGAGCGCCACCCACAAGCCCGAGGGCCACCAAATACGCGAAACCCTTCACCAATCAATGAAACGCATCAGATGCAAATTCGGAACGGTACAGCGGAAATCGGAAGGCTCGGACGAGCAAGACAAATCGGAAAACTCCGCAACCCCAAGTTAACCGTTCATCCTCCCCACGCCTTTCCCCTTTGCCCTTTAGAGGCCTCGCAAAACCCTCTTAGAAGCTCAAAATGGGTTCCTGTCGCAATCCTTAGAAGCTGAAGTAGGCCGAGCTTTAGAGGCCATCGCAAAACCCTCTTAGAAGCTCAAAGTGGGTTCCTGTCGCAATCCTTAGAAGCTGAAGTAGGTCGAGCTTTAGCTTGACACTCCGCGAAGCGGAGCAAAAAACTCGTTACCGACCGACAGATTAGGTTTTGTGATAGCCATCCTCCAAAGGCCCTGTCAAAGATTCAGTCGAAGACCCAGAGCTTGTCCAAGGGTTACCCTTAACCAGCCCCGTCACACGTCAACGCCTTTACCTTACACCCTCAAAACCCAAAACCCAAAACCCAAAACCCAAAACCCTACCCCCAACCCCTACCGCTTATAAAACCGCTTGCTCACAATCTCCCCCGGCTCCATCTTCCCCCGAACGTCCACTTCACACGGCGTCCCCAGCGCAACACCGGAGTCGATATACGCAAATCCGATCCCGCAATCCAGCAACGGCGAATAAACCCCGCTCGTCAGCTCCCCAACCATAGCCCCTTCAACCAAAACCGGCATCCCCGGCATAGGCAGCCGCTTTGACCCAAGCTTAACGCCCTGCAGCTTTTGAGGCGTGCCTTCGGCACGCGCCTTTTGAATCGGTTCGCAGCCGATAAACTCCTTCGTCTTGCCCACCACCCAGCCAAGCCCCGCCGCAATCGGGTTCAGGTCGTCGCCCAACTCGTGTCCATAAAGGGGCAGGCCCGCCTCAACCCTAAGCGTATCCCGCGCACCCAGCCCGCAAGGGGCCACGCCTGCCTCCAGGAGCGCATTCCATAGCCTGGGTGCGTCAGAGGAAGCGCACATCAATCCGTAGCCGTCTTCGCCCGTATAGCCGGAGCGGGCGCCAAAGCACTTCACCCCCGCCACCATCGCATTCACGATCCCAAACGCGGGCTTTTCGCCAAACTCGTCCGAACCGGAAAGCTTGGACAAAATGGACACCGCCGAAGGCCCCTGCACCGCGATCATCGCGGTCTCTTCGGTGTCGTCCGTAAAATCCACGCCCTGCCCACAGTGGCTGACGAGCCAGGAAACGTCCTTCGCGTGGTTGGCCGCGTTGACCACCATGCGGTAAACCTCCGGCTCAACTCGGTACACGATGATGTCGTCCACCACTCCGCCTCGATCATTCGGGAGCAGGGAATACTGCCCCCGCCCGTCCTCGAGTTTGGAAACGTCGTTCGTGGTCACGTTTTCCAAGAACGGAAACACGTTTGGTCCACGAAACCACAGCCGCGCCATGTGGCTCACGTCGAACATTCCCGCACCTTCGCGAACCGCCTTGGATTCGGAGATGATGCCCTTGTACTGGACGGGCATATCGTAGTCGGCAAAGGGCACCATGCGTCCTCCAAGGGCCACATGGGAGTCATATAGGGGCGTTCGCAGCGAGGGCGCTTCAGTCATGGATGGAGTCTACCAAGCCCGGCGACTCTCCTGAAAATTGCTAGATTTCCACGTCTTCCTGATAAAATCTGGTATTCGGCAAGTAGAATCGCGTCCTTGTCCACGTCCTATAGCTTGGTTATGACCGGTAAAATGCGGAGGACCAAGCGTCATTTCTGCCGCTGCTTGGCCGTGAGGAACAATTTCGATGATTACCTGGAATTTGTGCCAGACCGCAAACGGGCTTGACTCCAAGTTCTGTAAGAACTGCGGAGCCGTCCTTTCCGACCAGGCCGTGAGGGAGGCTTCGGATAAGTTCGATAAGACCGTGCAGGAGGGTTACGCCCTGTTCAACCAGGGAAGAACGGCCGAAGCCACCCTCGTTGCCCAAACCTTGGTTCGGGATAACCCGCGTTCCGCAAACGCCCATTCGCTGCTTGGCATGTGCTACGAGCGGTCCGGCCAACTGGCGGAAGCGCTGGAAGCCTTCGAGCAGGTTCTCGATCTGAGCCCGGAATCGCCCCTGGACCGCATCAAGGTTTCGCAGCTTAGGCACAGCCTGACCCAGCACATGAAAATGGACCGTAAGTCCAACAAGGCAATCGCGCTGATCACCGGCGTTTCGGCAATGGTGTTGGTGATCGCCGTCGGCACCGTGTTCGCATTTTCGTCGAAATCCAAATCACCTGACGTATCGGCCCAGAACAACAAGAATCTCACTGCCGCCAATGTCAAAACCTTCGATGTGACTCCTCCGTTGAACTCTCAGTCAGGAGGGCCCGTGCAGGCCGCGCCGAACACCCCTGGGTACAGCCAGCCGGTGCCCAACCCCCAGGTGGTTCAAACCCCTTCGCTCCCGCAACCGAACCCCGTCTCCCAACCGCAAATAAGGCAACGGTCCAACGATAACTCCGATTCCAACGATAACTCTGACTCCAACTCAGGAGAGAACTCCAATGACGCCCCCATCAAAGTTGGAAACACGCCGATTCTGATCCAGCCGGAGGTTAAAACCGGGGACCCCGCGCCTCAGCCGTCAACTTCCAATGACCCCGCGCCGGCAGTGGAGTCCAAGCCGGCCCAGCCGGAGCTTACTGCCGTTCAGAAGGCGGAAGCCGCCAAAGTTCCGGATGATCCCGGAATCATCGAAATTCATGTGACCCACCGCTCCAGCGCAGCGGGCGGCGCGCCCAGTTCGGGAGGGGATTCCGACACTAGTGTGAACGAACTTCAAGCACTGCTGAAAACCGCCCGAAACGAGTTCATGTTGGGGCACTACGAGAATGCCGCCAAAACCTACGAACGGGCGATCATGGCCGGCGGCGAATCCGCTCCGATCAATCAGCGAATTGGCATGTGTTACGAGAAACTCGGCAAAACCGATGATGCGGCTGTCGCCTACACACGGGCAATCGCCTCCTACCAGGGAGCCCTCAACGCGGGCACCGGCGACAGCAAACGTCTCAAATCGGGTCTGGACGCGTGCAAGCAGGCGCTGAAACTGCTTAAGGGGTAGCTTGCGCTATTTTCGTTTCGCCACCGTTTTATTGTTCGGCGTCATGGTCGCCACCTGTTGGGCCGCGCCGCAGATCCTCATCGTGCCCTTGACTCCGCCTCACGTCAAGAAGCAGTCGCAGAACGTGACCGATCTTGGCAGCGGCTTGATTGAGTTCGTTGCTCAAGAGTTCGATAACGACGGGCGTTTGCATCCGATTGCCTGGAGCATGACCGATCCCTATTTCCGGATTGCCGTCGATTCGGGAAAGATCAGGCAGAACGATCATCCCAGCCTTAAGGACGCCTTTCGGGTCGCGGACCAGTTGCGGATCGAATATGTGATGGGAGTCACCGTTTGGGACGACCAAGGCAAGATGATGGCGGTCGCTTATCTTTACAGAAACGGGCAGTCGATTTGGCGCGACCCTCCGGAGAACGATACGGGATATCAAACCGCCTTGCAGAATGAAAAGAATGCGGTGATCCAAGCCAGGAAAAAGAAAAAGCAGGCCCCGGATATGGACATCGTGAATGCCCGGGAGATCAAGATCGGCAACTCGGGGCAGGACCAAGACAACGAACTCCATTCCATGGCGCGAACTTGGGTCGCAAGCTTGGCCGACTCCATCTTCAAGAAGCTGGATGCCCACCCCCCCGTGCCGCCCCCGGTGATCGATTCGGGCCCTAAACCGATTGTTGTCAACCCGCCCCCGCCACCTGCTCAAAAAACGGACAGCAAGGACCTGCTTACGAGCGCCATGAAGCTGCTGGCCGATCACAAAAATGCGGAAGCGATCAGCATGCTGCGGGACGCGGTGGATCTCGCCCCCCTCGACGTCGAGCGAAGGCGCGCCCTGATCAACACGCTTAGCCAAACCGGCCAGCCGCTCATGGCCGCGCAGGAAGCTCGCCGTGCTGCCGCGATTTTGCCGGACAAACTGGAGTTCCGGGTGCTTGCGGCCAAGAACTTTCTCGACGCCGGCCAGTCGGACGAGGCGATGAGCGATTTGAAAGAGGCAGTCGCCCACGACCCTAACGGCACCCAAACCCGCATGCTCCTGGGCGAGATCGATTTATCGAAACTTAATCTGACCGATGCGCTCACCCAGTTCGACTTTGTGATTTCCAAAGAGCCAAGCGGGGACGTCTATTACGACCGCGCTTTGGCAAAGTGCCTCAGCGGAGACGCGGATGGCGCCTCAAAGGACTACGATGAGGCAAAAAAAGAGCGGCCTCGTCATCACGCCGGATAGGGAGGCGCGCCGCTTTGCCGATGTGGAGCACCTGTTCGACAAGACCGATCAGGATTACGGCGACCGATCCAGAACCCTGCTCCAGCACGCAAAGGCCAAGCCAAACGACCCTAGCGTCTCGTCGGACAACGAGAGTCTGTTGAACAAGGCCAACGCAGAAGTGGCCTTTCTCAGCCTCATCACCGTCCCCGATGTTCACAAACATTCAAATGACGTAAGGCTGTTGGCATTGAAATTGCTCATACAGTGCTACAGCGACCTCGAAGACTACATCAAATCGCCCACGGAAGACCTCATCGGCGACGCGACGATCACCTTGGGAGAAGGCCTAAAGGACCTGGACCAGGTGAAGACAACTTTCTCGGGGGAAAGCGACACGGGATAAATCGAAATGAAGGAGATTCTAGAGCTATGCGGAATGTTCGCCATAGTCTTTGCAGTCTCCGTTGCCGCAAGCTACGTCTTCGTGACGTTCAAGCTAAAGCGGGCCGTACCCAAGCCATTGGAGAACGGCGTTCTCCAAATTCGATCCGGAACCGCGATGCATCGCTCCCGTTTCGCCCGGGAAACCGCAGACGGCTGGGTGATTCACGCGCCACTCAACCGAGACGCCTACGTTCCGATCCGTCCCGGCGAAAAGCTCGCCATTCTGATGCCTACCGAACATGGCTTGCGGCACTTTGAAACCGTAGTGACCCACCGAGACATCCGCACCCACGAGTTGACGGTCAAACCTCCAACCAGAATGACCGTCGTGGAGCGGCGTCAGTCGGAACGAGTAGACAAGTTTCTGAACCCCAACGCGTCTATCGAGGGTAGGGCGGCTACCCTCGTGGACCTTTCCTCAGGCGGCGTAAGGCTAGTAACCGGCGACCCCCTCAAGAAAGGCGAACGCGCCGCGATCGACCTACCGGAAACCGGCCGCGTGTTCGGCTGGGTCCTAGATTCCGCGCCCTCCACGCCAGGCTATGTTCTGAGGCTGCGCTTTGAAGAACCAGTCCAAATAAAAGCCTAGCCGAAGTCACCCGACCCGTCACCCGTTCACCGTTCACCGTTCCCTGTTTCCAGTTCACAGTTCACAGTTCACAGTTCACAGTTCTCCGTTCCCAGTTCCCAGTTCCCAGTTCCCAGTTCACAGTTCACCATTCACCGTTCCCCGTTCCCAGTTCCCAGTTCCCAGTTCCCAGTTCCCAGTTCACAGTTCACCGTTCACCATTCACCGTTCCCAGTTCCCAGTTCCCAGTTCCCAGTTCCCAGTTCACAGTTCACAGTTCCCAGTTCCCAGTTCCCAGTTCACCGTTCACAGTTCACAGTTCACGCTCCAACTCCCCCCCAAATCGAATCGCCCCCAGCTTTTACACTGGAGGCGATTTTTTCCCAGTTTCAACTGTTGGTCGAAACTGTCCCCGGAGAGGGAAGGAGGATATGCGTCATATTTTCTAACGCCGAATTCAGGCCCTTCGTTTCGTTCTTGGGACCCCAATTTCTCTCGATGGGGCACGGTCGCTCCTCCATGATCCACGCGTCATCCCTTGAGGAGAGTCGTCTGTTGCAGCTCTGCCAACCGGTGGTTCAACTCCGCCATCTCCTTTTCCGGAAGCCGTGTCGCGCAGCCCTCAGCCACCAGCAGCCCGCGCGCATACAGAGTTTTTCGCACGTCCTCATCCGGAATGGTCGCCGCGATGTCGCTGTAAGCCCGCAAGATCCTCATGCTGACCGCCAAATCGCCTCTCGCGTAGAGCCGGATCTGTTCAAACGCCGAATCCATCAGACCATCGAAGTCAACCCAAGGAATGCTGAGCCGCAGCTTCCCGGGCGGATCGTACAGCAGCGCATCCGGCAGGTCTCTCATTCCGAAACGAATCATGATCCGGCTCAGTTGGTCGATACACGCGATGGCGGTCGTCGGATCGTTGACGGCCGGGGAAATCGCCTTAAGCGCGATATCCACTATCTGGAGCACTCCAAATTCAACATCTTGCTGCAAGGTTCTCGTAGGCCCGATGTCAAACGCGCCCAACAAGCGGGCATTGCCCTCGGGAGCCACACGCTCGCCCTTTTCGATCATGAGGAGCGGCACTCCGGCGGGCACAAAGTGTCCGACCCGGCGCAAAACCCGAATACAAATCCGATGCTCTTTCGCGAGCCGCAGAAGCAGATTCGCATCGGAAAACCGGATGTAGCCTGCGACTTCGCTGAGAATGGGGACCTCATCCTGGCCGGGCGGGGCCAGGTGCATCTTCACGTGTCGTGCCGCTTCCCTAATCGGGTAGGGCATGATGCTGTCGATGACCGCTTCCGTCTCGTTCGCAATCCGGTTGACGATATGGTTGACGCTGATCGCTTCCGAAATGTGGTGGATGAAAAACAGAAGCCAGGCCACGCAGGCCAAGGCCAGGAACATGGCGCCCATCACCGTCAGGACCGGCTCGGTCGGATGCGGCCGAAGATGCGCGGTGGGCAGCGCCGCGATGCAATAGGAAAACGTTCCCAAGAAGATCCCCAGCGTCCACTGGGTGACGTGGTCCTTCGCAAAGCTGACAATGATCCGCGGTGAAAACTGCATGGATGCCAGCGTCAGCGTCATCAGCAGAATCGCGAAAACGATCGAAACAACCGTCATCACCGCGCCTGCGATATCGCCGAGGATGATCTGCGCAACTTGAGGGTCGGACCGCGAAGGAAAGAGAGCGAACGGCACCCAACGGGCAATCTCAGGCTCGGCCGTTTCCAAGGTGGAAAGCAAGCCGCCCGCCAAGCCGAGCGCAACCGCAATAATCAGCGGCCTAACCAGGAATCCGCCTTGCAGGTTATAAACGGCGTGCCGGAAAAGCAAGGGGACGCGCAGCTTCATTTGTGCCTAACTCGTTATACCTTTCGAGATCCTTATAGACCCGAGCTAACAGGTTGCGAGGCTAATAGTACTGCGGTCCCATCGAAGGAGTTCAGGCGGCTTACCATTCCACCGCTTGAGACCCGCCGCGTCTCTGAAGATCGGCTTCTTGGACGCATGCTATTCGACGGTGTCAGTTCTACAGCCAGAAATCGCCGTGAGTATCCAAGTGTTCAGCCCGCCAACGGATAACCGCCCGCTGAGCGGATTCGCTGATATTCTTCTGGAGTTAATCCTAGAGCAAGTCCAACCCGTAGCCGGTGATCCTCGCCACGGGCACGGGCGACGGCGTCCAGAATAATGCGGCCGCGCTCTTCGGCCGGCACGTCTCTCCAGGCTTTCCAAATCACGGAAAGCATATAGCGTCCTCCACCATAGCCCGACGTTTCCTCAATGACAATCTCGTCTTGCAGCGGCAACTGTTCTCCAACAGCGAGCTGTTGCGCCGGCTGCGCAAATTCGGCTGCCAACGCTTCGACCAGGTGGCCATAGTGTTCAGGATGACTTCGAACAAAGCGAGGCATTACTTTACCAACTCCTTCCTGTTTATTATGAACCAGTTGGCAGCTTCGGCGACTTCCAAAACCTCGTTCGGCTCCGGCTGGATTGTCTTGTACCGAAGCTCCTCCTTCCAATGGCTGTGTGCACGGCCGGCGTAAAGCATCATTGCGCCTTCGAACGCGCCTCTTATTGGAAGCCCGCGCGCACGCCTTTCATCGAACAGTCTCCTTGCGATTGCGGCAAGGTCATGGGTTCTCAAATCCGGTTGCCCGGGTATCGCAGCCAACGCCTGAAGAAATGGATCATCGAGGCTAACGCCCACAAGTTCGGCGTACGCCGATTTCAGGGTAACCTCAACGCAGTACCCGAACAGGTAGATCGCTCCCAAATCGCGGCCTGGGCGGCCCCACAGCTCGTAACCGTCATACCATCGAAGCACGGCGACGCTGTTAAAGGCTGCACAACTTTCCCTTTCGGACTCGGCTCGCTGCCAAAAGCCCCCTGCGCGGTTATGAGGAGGCAACTTCAGCATTGAATTTCAGAGGGTACCCGCGCGCCTTAATTCGTCGGGCCATTGTGAACGCATCCGACGCTGATTGGCCACAGCGTCACCTTAGAAGTCTATTCTCCCAAGGAATTCCATCAATGCCTTGGCATTGGATGGTTCGGAGTCTTGCAGCCTCGCCTCGATTCTCGGCCAGTCGTCATAAAGGAATCAGAACATGGACTGGCCGCTGATTGTCGTCGTAAACGATTTGCTTTCGCACGGGTTCCATAACATTATTATGGTTTTAGCTAGCCTTTGCGACATTCTCAGCCATCTGTCGGAGCTTGTCCTGCGATGAGGCGAATGTATTGTTCCCAAAGTTCCTCGTCGCGCAGTTCTTCGGCGATAATCGCCGCCAGAGGTTCCTGCTCCTCCTTTGGGAGCATAAAGGCTTTCTTAAAGATTTGAGACAACGAACCTACCATAGCTGAATTCTACGTTACTTACGCTAAATTGGGAAAGGAATACGTGTGCTGGTTGGTAAGCAAGCTCACCAACGCAGCCGCAACTCGAACGGATCGATCATCATAATTAGATGGCTAAGAATTTAATCACCAGTGACCCGAAGGTGATGATGGGCAAGCCCGTCGTCGCTGGGACACGCATCACCGTCGAGTCCATTTTAGAAAAGCTGAGCGCAGGCGAAACTGAGGAGCAGATCCTGCGCGCTCATCCGAGGCTGACAGGCGAGGCGGTACGGCAGGCCATCGGCTTTGCGGCTAGCGCCTTGCGTGCTGACGTCGTCTATCCTGTGGCCAGCCAACGCCAGTGACCCTTTTCGCGGATGAAGGGGTGGACCGAGACATAGTTGAGCGCCTCAGAGGTGACGGCCATGAGGTTTCGTATGTTGCGGAAATGCAAAAAGGGGTTACGGACGAACAGGTCTTGAGAACGGCAACTGTTGGCCAAGCTATTCTCGTCACGCAGGATAAGGATTTTGGTGAGCTCGTCTTTCGGCAGAAACTAGCTGCCGGCGGGATATTGCTAATCCGATTGGCTGGCGCGTCAGCTCTTGAAAAAGCAGAACTGGTCTCGACAGCGGTTAGGGATCACGGCTCTGAGATGGCCCACGCCTTCAGCGTCATCTCCAAGAACAGCTTGCGCATCCGCCACATATAGCAGGACCATTTCTGAGCTGCCATCCTGCTGGCGATTACTTCGCCGCGTCTAAGGCCAGATTCAGCTTCAACACATTAACCGCCGGGTCTCCGAAAAGCCCTAAAAACGGCTCGGTCGTGTTCGCCTTGATCAGCTCCTTCACTTTATCCAGCGGCATATGCCGCGCATCCGCAACCCGCTTGGATTGGATGTCGGCATTCGCGGGGCTGATATCGGGATCCAAACCGCTCGCCGAACGCGTTACCGCGTCCGCCGGCACCGGCGTGTTCTCGTCCAGGTTGTTCTCCTTTCGATACGCCGCAACAAGATCCTTCACGCCGTCAAAGTTGTTCGGATCGTCTTTGCCGTCCGCCGTTTTCTTGTGGATGCCGTTGATCAGCTTGTCGCTGGTGGGTCCCAGGTTCGTGCCTCCCGAACTGGTCGGATCGTAACCGTTGCCGGCCGCCGAAGGCCGCGGGTGGAAATACTCCGGCTTGGTAAAGCCTTGCGCGATCAGCGCAGAGCCCACCACGTTCCCCTTGGAGTCTTTCACCATACTGCCGTTTGCCTGGTCTTTAAAGGCGGTCTGGCCGATGGCCCAAATCAGGGCAGGGAACACTCCGCCGCCGAGAACGACAAAAGCGAGAGTAAGAAGGATCGCAGGTCTAAGTTGCTTGAGCATGATTTACTTCGGCGCTCCTGGCGCCAAATGGCAAAGGACGAGAAGCCAGTCGAGTAGCCAGATGCCGGGGAACGGAATGAGGATGCCGCCGACGCCATAGATGAGCATGTTGCGGCGAAGGATCGCCGCCGCGCCCATCGGCCTGTAGTGCACGCCGCGCAAGGCAAGCGGGATCAACGCGACAATGATCAGGGCATTGAAAATGACCGCTGCGAGAATGGCCGAGTGCGGGCTGTGCAGCCCGATGATGTTCAAGGCCTTCAACTCGGGATAGGTGAGGAAGAACATCGCAGGGATGATCGCAAAGTATTTGGCGACGTCGTTCGCGATACTGAAAGTCGTCAGCGATCCGCGCGTGATCAAGAGCTGCTTGCCGATCTCAACCACTTCGATCAGCTTGGTGGGGTTGGAATCCAGGTCCACCATATTGCCCGCCTCTTTCGCGGCCTGGGTTCCCGAGTTCATCGCCACGCCCACGTCGGCCTGCGCCAGGGCAGGGGCGTCGTTGGTGCCGTCTCCCGTCATCGCCACCATGCGCCCACCGCTCTGCTCCTGGCGAATGTAGGCAAGCTTCATTTCGGGCGTTGCTTCCGCAAGGAAGTCGTCCACGCCGGCTTCCGCGGCAATCGAAGCCGCCGTCAGCGGGTTGTCGCCCGTGATCATTACCGTCTTGATACCCATTTCGCGAAGCTGGGCAAAGCGCGACTTCATGCCCCCCTTCACGATGTCCTTGAGTTGGATGACTCCGAGGACGCGCCCCGCTTCGGCAACAACCAGCGGCGTTCCGCCCGCCTTGGAAACGCTCTCCACGATCGTCTCGATCTCCGGAGGCATCGATCCGCCCTTTTCCGCCACGAACTTGCGCACGGCATCCGTCGCGCCCTTGCGTACTTCCCGGCCCTCCAAGTTCACGCCGCTCATTCGTGTTTGGGCGGAGAAGGGGACGAACTCTGCGCCCAGGGCATGGATATCCCGCTCGCGTAAACCGTATTGCTCTTTGGCGAGAACAACGATGCTGCGGCCCTCAGGCGTTTCGTCGGCGAGTGAAGCGAGCTGGGCCGCATCCGCCATTTCAGAGTCGCTTACGCCGGGAGCGCAGTGAAAAGCGGTCGCTTGCCGGTTGCCGAGGGTGATGGTTCCCGTCTTGTCGAGCAGCAGCGTGTTCACGTCTCCCGCCGCCTCCACCGCGCGTCCGGACATCGCCAAAACGTTATGCTGCATCACCCGGTCCATACCCGCGATGCCGATTGCGCTCAGCAATCCGCCGATCGTGGTTGGGATCAAACAGACGAGCAGGGCGACCAGCACGGTGATGCTGGGCACCTCTCCCGCCTTCGCCGCATTCACGCTGTAGCTTGCGAACGGAAGCAAGGTCACCGTCGCGAACATGAAAATAAGGGTGAGACCTGCGAGCAGAATGCTCAGGGCAATCTCGTTCGGCGTCTTCTGCCGCTGCGCGCCCTCAACCAAGGCGATCATGCGGTCCAGGAACGATTCGCCCGGGTTCGCGGAAACCACCACGACAATCCTATCGGACAGCACCCTCGTGCCACCCGTAACCGCGCTTCGGTCGCCCCCCGCTTCACGGATAACAGGGGCGGACTCACCGGTGATCGCAGACTCGTCCACGCTTGCCACGCCTTCTACGATCTCGCCATCGGCCGGGATCATATCCATTGCTTCGCAAACGAACTTGTCGCCACGCCTCAACTCGATCGCCGGAGTCTGCTCCTCGTGATTGTTCACCAGCTTGCGGGCAATGGTGTCGGTCTTCGTTTTGCGGAGCGCATCCGCCTGGGCCTTGCCCCGGCCTTCGGCCATCG
Source organism: uncultured archaeon (assembly GCA_963829965.1). Lineage (GTDB taxonomy): Bacteria > Armatimonadota > Fimbriimonadia > Fimbriimonadales > Fimbriimonadaceae > DASXZH01. The sequence goes on from CAWHLK010000057.1 coordinate 204,899, forward strand.
CCTCGGCGAAGTTCGCGAAGATAACCGTGAACCACAGCCAGAACGTGACCTGGCCAACAAATAGCGTCTCCTCGCCCCGCGCCCCGGTGAAGAGATCTCGGAAGAAGAAGTAGCTCGTCATGACGCTGCCGACTTCGACCACGAACATGACCGGGTTCTTGGCCACGTGCCGCGGATCGAGCTTGCGGAACGAATCCACGATCGCCCGTTTCACGATCGTCGGCTCGAACAAAGAACGAGGCGCGTTCTTCGGCCTCATCGAGCCCATCGGCTCGGCTGCTGTTGGTGTAGGTACAGGTGTGTTAACCATCGAATTAGTGGGTGTTAGGTGTTGGGTGTTGGGTATTAGGGGTTAGGCGTCGGGTGCGGGGTGACTGCCAGGCCATCTTCCGGACCCAACACCCAACACCCAAAACCCAAGACCCAATACCCAACACCCAAAACCCGGTACTCAAAATACTCTTCCTGCAAGCATCTGGAATTGCTCCACGATCGGTCCCAGGGACAAAGCGGGGAAGAACGTGAGAGCGTTGACGATAATCACGACCGCGATCAGAATCCCCACGAACGTTCCCGAGTCCGTCGGGAACGTGCCTGCGCTTGCCGGCACCGCCTTTTTGGCCGCCAAACTCCCTGCCATCGCAAGCAGAGGAAGGATCATAAAGAACCTGCCGAAAAGCATGGCGATAACAAGCGTGACGTTGTAATGGGGTGTGTTGGCCGTGATGCCCGCGAACGCCGAGCCGTTGTTGCCAACCGCGGAAGAGTAGGCATAGAACACTTCAGAGAATCCGTGGGATCCGCTGTTGTTCATGTTGTTGATCGTGTCGCCCTCGTAGTTGCTGGGGTCGCTGTTGCCGACGTGGTTCGCCATTGCAAGCAAAGGCAGTTTGGATTCGTCGGTTGCCTGGTCCTTGGTGAATGTCTTCGCATCGCCCGGCGGGTAGTGCATGTTGACGCTAAGCGCCGTCCAACCAAGGATATTCGCCGCCAAAATTAGGCATGCCAGCATCGACATTTGAACTTCGAACTTCTGAATGCGCTTTCCGATATATTCCGGCGTCCGGCCCACCATGAGGCCCGCGATGAACACCGTGATCACCGCAAACATCAGCATCCCGTAGAGCCCTGCGCCAACTCCGCCGAAGATCACTTCGCCGGTCAGCAGGTTGAATAAAGGTACAAAGCCGCCGATCGGGGTAAAGGAGTCGTGCATGGAGTTGACCGCGCCGCAGGACGCGTCGGTCGTGACCGTGGCAAACAGCGTGGACGCGCCAATGCCATAGCGGGTTTCCTTGCCCTCCATGTTGCCGCCTGGTTGGCCGGGGCCGACAACGGTTTGCACGCCTGCCTTGGCCAGTTGGGGGGTGCCGGCCTGCTCCGCAAAGGTGCAGACGAAGGCGCCGCCCAGGAACATCACGCTCATCGCAGCGAAGATCGCCCAACCCTGCCGGGTATTGCCGACCATCTTTCCGAAGGTGTAGGTCAACCCCGCGGGAATGATGAAAATGCAAATGATCTGAAGCAGATTCGTGAAGTTGCTTGGGTTCTCAAACGGGTGAGCGGAGTTCGCGTTGAAAAGCCCTCCGCCGTTGGTGCCCAGCATTTTGATGATCTCTTGGGACGCCACTAAACCGAACGGGATGGATTGTTTCGCACCCTCGAGCGTGGTTCCGCTCGTGTAGGGAAGGAGGTTTTGGGGGACACCGCCCGCCATCATGAGAACGGCGCCCAGTACGCACAGGGGAAAGAGCACGTAGAGCGTCGCACGAACGGTGTCCACCCAAAAGCTCCCGATCCCTTTCGCCGACTTCCTGGCGAAACCGCGGATCACCGCGACCGCAATCGCGATACCGGTAGCGGCCGACATCCAGTTATGAATGGCAAGGGAAACCGCGTTTGAGAAATAGCTGATGGTGCTCTCAGGCGTGTAGCTCTGCCAGTTCGTATTCGTGGTGAACGAGCCCGCCGTGTTGAACGCAAGGTCCGGAGTCATTTCCTTCGCGCCGAAATGCTGAGGGTTGAACGGTAGGAAACCTTGGAGCCGCAAGAGAGCGTAGCTGAGAACCATCCCTACCAAGCTGAAGGCCAGCATGGCCAGCGCGTAAGTGGTCCACTTCTGATCCTCTGCCGGATCGATGCCGCAAACCTTATAGATGAGCTTCTCAAACCACCCTAAAACAGGGTGGAGGAAAGTGCGTTGACCATCGAACACCTTGGCCATGAACCCGCCGATCGGCTTCGTCAGGGCCAGAATGATCAGGAAGAAAACAACGATCTGCAATATGCCGTGAGCGTTCATTGATTAAAATTTCTCCGGCTTGAGCAGAGCGTAGAGCAGGTAGACAATGAGCCCGAGGGCGATGATGCCTGTCCAAATGTAATCAATCATTCGAATCACCATGCAGCTTGTCGCACCCGTGCACGTACCATGCCGAGAGTAGAAAGAATAAGATCGTGAGAAGAATATAAATCGCGTCAGCCAAAGCCAATCACCTATTCCGGTCCCGCTTAATCAAGACCACCCCAAATCCTACGCCAAATGCCCGTAAAGGGCGCATAAGAGGGGGGCATCCTGCCTGTAAAGATTTCATTAAGAAGGCCCCGGAGCAAACCTTAGCAAAATTTTTATACTGTGCCCAAATGGCTTAACACATGCTTTATGCGGAATCCCGTAACATTCGGAGCACAGGCTTTGCTGGAGGCAATCGTTCTAGCAGTAGCGCTGGGAGCATGCGTTTAATGCCGCAGTGACAGTAGCGGCGCCGAAGACTCGATGGACGCTCACCGGCGGCCTAATCATATGATCCCGAGAATCCAAATGGAAGAACCAACGCTCGCTCAAACCACCGTTCCTGTCCAAGTCCTTTTTGGTTTCGATCCGTCGATCGCCGCCGAGCTTGAAGGGACATGGAACAAAGGCGCGGAAGCGATCACGATCTTCTATGGCGGCAATTCCAACGAGTTCACCTCCCTCAAGAAATGGTGGATCGAAACCGTTGAGCCCGAGGAGGGCTGGCCCTACAAGATACTGATTGTAGGTGGAAGCCACGAAGACCCGTCGTTCGCCGTGGATTTTGTTTCAACCATGGCCACCGTCCGACCCAAGTCCACCTTTAGCCTTCACGTCCTCTGCCGCCAATGCACATCCTTTCCCGAGCGTACGACTCAAAAGCTGAAACTTAGAAAGTTCGTGAACCGGATCGAATCCCTCAAGTGCCCGAATCTGGTAGTAGACCGCTCCACCGCCCGCCCAACCGAGAACTAACGGCCGCTCAGCCCCAACGGGGCGACAGATTATAGCGAAGCCGAGCGAAGCGAGATTCCGGCGAGTGCAAACGAAGGCGGAAGGCGAAGCCCTGGTACCGCCGCCCATCTTCCTCCGGAAGCCCGGTTCCTGAGCTTGTCGAAGGGGTAAGGGCCTAGTTGTGATAGCGAAGGTTGAATCTCCCGCCGAAAGGCGAAACACGAAGCCGGCCATGAACCTCCCTTTCAGGGCGCCGATATTGCCACGCAACCCGTTGCCGACGCCCGGTGGCCCAACGGGCCTAGTTGTCATAGCGAAGGGCGAAGTGTTCCGCCGTAAGGCGGATCACGCAGCCCTGGTAAAGGACCGCCCGTTTAATAGAGCCCTGAAAGGGCGGGTTTCAGGTTCGCGCCGGGCCCAACGGGCCTAGTTGCCATAGCGAATGTTGAATCTCCCGCCGAAAGGCGAAACACGAAGCCGGCCATGAACCTCCCTTTTCAGGGCGTCGATATTGCTTACGCAACCCTTGCCGACGTCCGGTGGCCCAACGGGCCTAGTTGTCATAGCGAAGGGCGAAGTGTTCCGCCGTAAGGCGGATCACGCAGCCCTGGTAAAGGACCGCCCGTTCAATAGAGCCCTGAAAGGGCGGGTTTCAGGTTCGCGCCGGGCCCAACGGGCCTAGTTGTCATAGCGAAGGGGGGAGCGCATCCGCCGCAGCCGTAGGCAAGGGCGGAAAGCGGAACCCTGGAACAGAGCCACCAAAATAATTCCGGCGGGGCTGTAGGTCCCGCGTTAAAACTCGGAGCCCATCGACACTCCCGCCAAGTCGGACGGATCCGCCGAAAAAACCGCTCCCAAATACGCCGCCCTTCCACCGAAATCAAACACGCCCCCTTGGCACCCGTTACCGCGAAATCCATTTTACGTTTGAACTTTTGGCCCTATTCGATATATCATCTAAACTAAGGACCAAATTGGGGAAGAACCTCACTTGGCATGAAGCTCTAATAGTAAGCGACACGCCGACAATTCTCGTTTGGGACGGGGCGAACTATTAGCAAGGGAGGTGTGCTATTGTGTTTTATGATGCTGATCGCCTTGTACCTTAAGCCAAGGCTGTCGTTGCATCGGTCGTCCCCCTTCGCGCCGACATTGGGTCCCGTTAACCCAGCGGGCCGGGCGCTGGCGGCCGCTATCCGGATAAGCATAGGTGTGGCGCTCATGGGCATCTGGGCCTTCCCAGCTCAAGCTAGTCAATACAGCCATTCGGGCGAGCCCAAATTGGCGAACTCAGAGATTGAACGGGACGCAAAAAAGGACCACGTCTCGGTCGCGCTGGAAGAGGCACTTTTTCACATTAACGAGGACGTTTCCCAATTGGGGCGCCCCTCACCACAGCATTGGCGACTCATTAAAGGAGCCCTGAACTCAAGGAACAAGTTTTCGAGGCTCGATGCGGAAGGGTTTCTGCACGATTTGGGGCACACGGCGTTGCGCGCCTATGCCCTGCAGGTCGCTACCCGGATGATGAGCTCCCCATTGGAGGAAGAGAAGGAATCAGCCCTATCCGAGTACTACCTACTAGAAGGCCCCAACCGGGATAGAATCCTCGACGCAGCAATACATGGGCAGGATCGGCAGCTCCGTAATTACGCACTGTGGTACCGCAAAGCATTGAAAGTGCGGGCGGCATTGCACGGCGTCAACAGCTCGCCACGTCAGATTATTGGCCGATGACAGCTTATACCAGTGACCCATTAGACTATTGCGGCCAGGGGCCATATGGCTCTTCCACGAAGGTGCGAGAAGGATGACGGGCGCACCCGTTGCATTGACCCTAGCCCAACATCTTATTCGAGACGCGCTGGCTCGCGGCCGCTACGACCTTCTTCTTCGATGCGTGAGTACCTACCCAGTCAAGGGCAAGGTTTGGAGTTCATGGCCCGGGGACACGATGACCGGGGACATTTTCTTCCCGCTTGGCCGATCGGATATGATGTTCGTCGTAGGGGCTACATGGCGCAAGTATCAGTTGACCATGTATTCGAGAAAAGGAAACACAGTAACCCGGGATTGGGTTCTTCCACTCAAGTTTGACCAACAACTTTCGAACAATTCTGCTGGGTATTTGGGGTTCAAGAATGACGGCACTTTGGCAGTTGTCTTCGCTAAGGAGGGCCAACTGCTTCCCAGGCAACTCACGGTTGCCCAAAAGAAGGTCTTAGGATACGGAGGACTGTACGCCGAGTATTCCTTTGGATTTGAAGGCCTTTTAATTGGGTTGACGGGAGTCTACGGCCCGGTCGAAAATGGCTCCATTCCGTATGAGACGGCCGAGGACGGGAAATACCTCCCAACACTTCCCGAAGAAAGCCGTATGATGAAGTCCCCGCACCTGAAGGAGCACTAAATGAGAAGGGAGATAAGCTGGCTGCGAACAGCCTAAAGTTGAACTGCCTTCGGGATTACGCAAATTTTCGCAATCGTCTTGACTATCAAAAAATGCAAGGCAACGCAGCCATGGGCGGGCCGTGAGAACCGTCCAAGAGTAAACGGTTCGATGACCCGGCTAATGGGCGTTCCGAGCAACTCACCTGTGCCCCGGGCCTTGGAACGCATGTCTACTATTTCTTGTTCAATTGCGTGGGAAGCCATATCCCGGATCCCCGACCGATCGCTGAACAAATAGAGCCAAAGCAACCAACCACGAACCGCCTTAGACTGAAAAAAAAGAAACGAAAAAACTGTCGCTCGCCGCTCGACTAGTTGTCAAAAATAAAAATGTCTCTCATTTCCTCTCATTTTCTCTCATCCTTATAACCCCCGCACCCCTCCCAACTCTCAAAACCCGCCCTCCAAAAAATAATTGCAACAGAAAAAAGGCACTCCGGTTTACTCCGTTACACTCCGATTCACAGCAGTTAAGAATTAAAGGCCGCCGCCTGTAATGCAAACCCCAAGACCCAATACCCAAAACCCAATACCCAAAACCTAAAACCCAAGAAGCCCAAAACCCAAAACCCAAAACCCAAGAAGCCCAAAACCCAAAACCCAATACCCAATACCCAAAACCCAATACCCAATACCCAAAACCCAATACCCAAAACCCAAGAAGCCCAAAACCCAAACCCCCTGAGCTAAAGTAAAGAGACATGGCACAGCGCCGACCCGATCCCGACGAACTGCTCAGAAACGTGCAGAGGGCGGAAGAACAAGCGGAACGAGGAAAACTCAAAGTTTTCCTTGGCGCCTCCGCGGGGGTCGGCAAAACCTACTCCATGCTTTCCGAGGCTCATGAGGAGCTCACCCGGGGGCGGGACGTGGTAATCGGCTACGTTGAAACTCACGGGCGCAAGGAAACCGACGCCCTGACCGTGGGCTTGGAACAGATACCGCTCAAGATCATCGAGCATAAAGGGGTCAAGCTCAAAGAGTTCGATATCGACCTTGCCCTCAAGCGCCGCCCACAGCTGTTGCTGGTGGATGAACTCGCCCACACCAACGCCCCCGGCTGCCGCCATCCCAAGCGCTATTTGGACGTTGAAGAACTGCTGAGGTCGGGAATCGACGTTTACACTTCGATCAATATCCAGCACCTGGAGAGCCTGAACGATGTGGTCGCCCAGATCACCGGCATCATGGTTCGCGAAACCATCCCCGATTCCATCTTCGATCTCGCGGACGAAGTGGAGCTGGTTGATATACCGCCAAAAACCCTGATCCAAAGGCTCAAAGAAGGAAAGGTCTACGTTCCCGAGCAAGTCGAGAGAGCGATGGACGGTTTCTTCAAAGAGGGAAACCTCATTGCCCTTCGCGAACTCGCCCTCCGCCGAACCGCCGACCGCGTGGATGCGCAAATGGAGAGCTATCGCTCTGAGCAGTCCATCCAGGGCCTGTGGGCTGCGCGCGAGAGAATTCTCGTTTGTATCGCGCCAAACAAGCTTTCCACCCGCCTTGTCCGCGTTGCCCGCAGAATGTCCGAATCGCTCCACGCCGGCGTCCTTTGCGTCTACGTCGAGAGCGATCGGCAGAGCCACCGCTCTCCCCAGGATCGAGCCAGCGTCCAGCAGGCGCTGCACCTCGCGGAAGAACTGAATATGGAAGTGGTGCTTCTCAGCGGGCACGATATCGTTTCCGAAGTCTTGCACTTGGCCCAAAGGCGAAATGTCACCCAAATCGTGGTTGGCAAGCCGATCAAAGCTCGCTGGCGAGAGCTGATCATGGGCTCAGTGGTCGATGAGCTCGTTCGCAACAGTGGAGACATCAACATCCACGTCATCACCGGCGAGAAAACGGGCGAAGCGCCCCCGATGCAAATCAGCCGCAAGCGCAGCGGAACCCCCAGAAGCTATGCGATGACGGTTGCCTTCGTGGCCTTCGCCACCGCCTTTGGCTTTCTGATCTACTCTCCCCAGCGGCCCTATTCGTCAGACATCGTCATGATCTATGTTCTCGGCTCGGCGTTTATTTCCAGCCGGTATGGGCAAGAGGAGGCTATCCTAGGTTCGCTGCTCAGCGTCATGAGCTACGACTTCTTCTTCGTGAAGCCTCGTTTCAGCTTCTCCATCGAAGAGCCTGGAAACCTGTTTACGTTTGCCGTCATGTTCGGAGTCTCGATTTTGATCGGCACGCTGTCCCAGCGCATGCGGGCGAACGCGGAGTCCGCAAGCAGAAGAGAAAGGCGCACCGCCGCCCTCTATGCCCTCAGTCGCCAACTGGTCAAGAGCCGGAGCAAGAAGGAAATATCCAAGGCGATGGCGATGAGCGTGCACGATATTCTGGAGTTTGAATCGGTCGTCATGCTGCCGGATGACAGCGGGCGATTGATGCCTTCCGGGTGGTCCGGCCACGATGACCATCGCCCCGTATTTGATCCTGCGGTTGCCGAATGGGCGTTCAAGCATGGTGAGCCGGCCGGCAAGGGAACCACCACCTTGCCGGGGTCGGAGGCGCTCTATCTCCCCCTCAAAGGCAGCGGCGATCCGGTTGGCGTCTTGGTGGTATTGCCAAAAGGCGAGGAGGTGATCGAAGTGTCCCAAATGGACCTTCTCCAATCCCTCGGCAACCAATCCGCCTTGGCTTTGGAGCGTGCGAACCTCGCCAAGGAATCGCACAACATCAGACTGCAAGTGGAGTCCGAGCGCCTTCGAAACACGTTGCTAAGCTCGGTTTCTCATGATTTGAGAACGCCGCTCACCTCCATTGCCGGCGCCGCAAGCACCTTGCTCAACGCGCCGCTCGGATCCGAGCAGCAGAAGGAGCTTGCCACCACGATCTATGAAGAGTCGGACCGGCTCAACCGCCTCGTCCGAAATCTGCTCGATATGACGAGGCTGGAATCCGGGGAACTCCAGCTAAACCGCGAGTGGGAATCGGCCGAAGAACTCGTGGGCTCCGCCGTCCGCAGGACCGAAGATATCCTCGCCAAACACGAAGTCGCAGTCACCGTGGAAAGGGACCTCCCGCTGCTAAAAGTGGACGGCCCATTGATCGAGCAGGTGCTCATCAATCTTCTCGAAAATGCGGCAAGGCACAGTCCCAACGGAACCAAGGTTGAGGTCAAAGCCACGCGAAGCGGCGGGTTTGTGCGGTTTGAGATATCCGACAACGGCCCCGGTGTTCCAACCGGGGAAGAAGAGCTGATTTTTGAGAAGTTCCACCGGGGCAAGAGCGCCGCAAGCGGGGGGTTCGGCCTGGGTCTTGCCATTTGCCGCGGAGTCCTGAAAGCGCACGGTTCGCAGATATGGGCGCGCCATAGGCCAAACGGGGGCGCCCAGTTCGTTTTCGAACTGAAGGCAGACGAACCTCCGAATGTGAAATCTGATGAATAGACCGCGCCTATTGGTAATTGACGATGAAACCGCGATCCGCCGGTTCCTGCGGGCCAGCCTCCCGGCAACGGATTTTGAACTGCTGGAGGCCGAAAACGGGGAAGACGGAATGAGAGTGGTAGCCACCGAACGCCCGGACGTGCTCCTGCTCGACCTGGGCCTGCCGGACATCGATGGCTTGGACGTTACCAAGCGGGTAAGGGAGTGGTCCAACATCCCGATCATCGTCCTCTCGGCCCGAGGCCAGGAAAATGACAAGGTTGCGGCCCTGGATGCCGGTGCGGACGACTATCTCACAAAGCCCTTTGGCATCGCGGAACTGCTGGCAAGAATCCGCGTGGCGCTAAGGCACGCGCAGACAAGCGGCGAAACCCCCGAGCCGCTGTTTCTGAGCGGCCCGCTAAAAGTAGATCTCACTTCAAGGCAGGTTTTTGTGAGGGGTTTGGAGATCAAACTTACACCTATCGAGTACAAGCTGCTGGCTTTGCTAGTAAAGCACGCCGGGCTGGTGCTCACCCACAAGCTGTTATTGCACGAAGTATGGGGGCCGGCTTACGACACGGAAACCCAATATCTGCGCGTGTACATGACTCAGCTTCGCCACAAAATAGAAGCCGAGCCCGCCAAGCCTCAGCTATTGATCACCGAGCCCGGGGTGGGCTATAGGCTAAGAATAGAGCCGGAAGAGGAGTGAGCGTTGGGTATTGAGTGTTGAGTGTTGAGTGTTGAGTGTTAAGACCTGAGATCGTAGAGCCAACGAGTTCGGCCCTCAAAACCCAACACCCAACACCCAAAACCCAAAACCCAAAACCCAAAACCCAACACCCAACACCCAAAACCCAACACCCAATATCCGTCACCGAATCTTATCCGCGATCGACCGCCGAATCATCGCGTCGGCGATTTCATCGCCGGTGGGGTTATAGGTTCCCGCCTCGATTTGCGCCTTTACTTCGGCAATGCGGTCCTCTCGGTCCGGCATTTCAACCACGGCCTGGGTGACCTCTTTGATGAGGGGACCGTCGGTTGGCTTGGGAGATGGCTCCAGCTCCAAATCCATGTCCCGAATCTCGTCCACGAGAGCTTCTCGTTGGCTTAGCACTTTTTTTACTTGTTCGTCTGATATTCGCATGTAAGTCTCCTTACGACCGCGCATTCTCAGACAGGCATCCCGGCTGTCTCTCCTCTTCACCCTCCAGCTCTTAGCTTTCTGCCAAATCAGCAATCAATCCTGCTGTTCAACCATCAAACTATTCAGCCGGCGAAGGCTCGAGATCCTAGGCTTTGCGTGGTCGGAGTCGCCTCCGCCGTGCCCTTTTCTGTCGCGTAACGCTATGTGTCTACCTTGGTTATCGGTAATGATGCTTGCCTTCTTTAGACCCCACAAGCATTTTTTTTAGTTTTTTACGGGGATTCGTTTTTTGGACCGGATTCGAGGGTGGTACAGCCGCCCGAACATTGAATCCGCAATACTTATGCCAAAGACGGGCATGGGAGAGATTTCGGCTGACAATTCATGATGCAGAGCACACTGTTCCGTCACTGCCCAACCGGGCAGCAGCAAGGTATCCAGACTCAATAGGGGCTTCGCAACGGAAAGGGCGAAGATCTCGGAGCCCCAAACGGGCGAAGCGTGTTCTGAACTCCACGTTCATCCGATCAAACCACCGACCCCACCCTGTCAGAATATCTAGGATGTGTCGATGATCTCCCGTTGCCTCCTTGCCCTGTCGCTCCTCGCGCTCACCTTAACCGCAAGCGCCCAAATCGAGCCCCCCCGCCTGCGCACGCTCCTGCCCAACGGCTCCATTTGCCTTGTCGAGAACATGCCGAACGCCAAGATCGTCTCGGTGCAACTGTTCGCCTCCAGCCTGAGATTCCCCGATACCCCCACAAACCACGGATTCAAGCATTTGCTGGAGCACCTGCTTCTGAAAGGTCCGAACAAGGACCTCGACATGAAGATGGAGACCCAGGGCATCTTTTTCACCGGCCGGACTTTGCGGGATGCCATGCAGATCGAGTTCACCTGCTCGCCAAGCCAAATTGGCATCGCGATCGAAAGCTTGAACACGCTCATGGAACCGCTCCAAACCACGGACAAGGACATTGCCAAAGAGATCGTCGTCATGAAGCAGGAGCAGGCGCTGCAATCGGATTCGCAGCGGCTTTCCGCCGCGGAGTGGACCCTGGCCTACGGGGACCACGGGCTCGATCCTTTCGGGGACTTGACCGTGATGGCCGCGGCGACACCGGATGACTTGAAGGCCTTCCAATCCCAGTTGTTTGCCGCCAATAACCTCGTGCTTGTCATTTCCGGCCCCATCGATGTGGAAACCGAAAGCAAGGAGGGAGTTGCCTTTCTCAACAAGTTCACGACTCAAAACCCGGATGAATCCGCGCCGAGGCCGGACGGAGTGCGCGGGCGTGTAGAAGTGCCCGATGCCTACGGCGAGGCCCGAGCGGCCCGCGTGGGCGGCTTCAAGGAGGACAAAACCGCATGGGTGCTTGCCGCCGGGCTTGCCCTCGCCACCCAGCTTGGCCCCGTGTTCGTAACCTACACGCCAAGCGGCGGCAACGGGCTCGTTATCCTCGGCAAAACCGATTCAAACACGGGGCTGGGCACCAAGCTCGACGAAATGGAGCCGGGCGACCTGTCCGGGCTCTTTCCGATAGGGAAGATCCTCGCCAAGCGGTGGATTCAAAGACAGCTGGAAAATCCCTCCAGTTCGGCGGCCCTGAGGGGCCTGCTCTTTTGCCAGGGCCCGTCTTACCAGCCGGAGTCCATGATTGCCGCCATCGACCAAATGACATGGCCCCAGTTTCAACAGGCCGTTGCCTTGTTCGGCAAAGACCAGGCGGATATCGCGGTGGGAATCCGATGATCGCTCTCGTTGCCGCCGCGCTGCTTTCCATGCCAAATGTGCTGGAATATCCGGACCCCGCCGTCCCGTACATCACCGTTCAAGCGGTGGTGCGTCTCGGCGCGCTGAGCGGGAAAGAGCAAGCTTTTGCCCAAGTCATCGACGATACTCTCACGGACGCTACCGAGAACTACAACGAGGACCAGATTTGGCAGTACACAACCATGGCAGGCGAGCCGCTCACTTGCACGCTCTCCGGAGATCATTTCCGAGTTCAGCTCGCGGTGCCCAAAGGGCAGATGGCGCTGGCCGCCGAACTCACGTCCGAGCTGTTGATGCACGCCCGCTTCGCGGACGATGTGGTTCAGGCCGATCTCGTCGCCGCCGCGCACCGCCCCGTTTCCTATTGGAGCGAGCTGCTGCAGCCCTATCAGCTGGACTATCGACGGATCAAGCAGGAGGACGTGGTCACCTTCTATCACAAGACCTTCACGCCCGAGAACACCACGATCGCGGTCGGCGGGGACTTCGACAAAGGGGAGTGCCAAGAGCAGATGGCGAAGTTCTTGGACGGCTGGACCGCGCCGCCCCAGCCCAAATACCACATCAGGAAAGTGGAAACCTCGCCCCCGCCCCTCCTGGCCCGTCACGCCTTTCCCGTAACCACGGTCGAACTCTACGGCCCCGAATATGGCAAAAGCGCGCCCGATTTTGCCGCCAATCTCCTGGTCGCCACCGCTATTGGGGTTGGAAAGGGTTCCGCCATGTTTCGCATTCTGAGAGAAAAGATGTCGCTCAGCTACGTGCAGCAGGCCATCGTAGCGCCAACCCCCGGCGGGTTTCAAACCCACATGGTCATGGTGGTGAAACCGTCGGAAGATGAGACCGGCTTGGTCGACACCATGCGAACCGCCCTCCTAGCGGATGTGGCGAACTGGGACGAAGCAACCCGCCAACGCGCCCTCGGCATGGCCCAGGCGTTTCTGAAAAACCAGGCGATAGCGACGCCGCTCTATTTCGACGGCGCGAGCCCAGTCGGGTTTGGATTCGACGACGCGCTGTTTTTGAATGCCTACTGGACCGAGAAAATGGGCGAGACCTGGGACGGCGCAAAATTGCTGAATCAAATGCGCGCAGTAAGCCTGGACGACCTCAAGAAGATGGCAACCGACCTCGTGACATCGGCTCAAGGCGGCGTGATCCACGGAGGAAAATAAACCCCAAACCCTACAGCGCACACTCTCTCGTCGGCTCATCAAACTCCGGATGCGTTCGGCACAGCGTCACAAAATCGCACTCGCCGCACAGCCTCTTATACACCGGCTCCAGCTCAAAGTAGTCGTGCGCCAATATCTTGCGGCCCAGTTCGCCCACGGCGAACTCAAACTCGGCCATCTCTTCACCCTGCATGCTGTAGCTTGCCTGCTCACCGGAGCGTAAACAAACAATCGTGGCCTTTAAAGGCCGGTCCGGATAAGCCTCCCGAAGCAGAAGCTGGTAACACCCCATCGCCACGTCGGTCGCCACGTCCTCGACGCTCACATCGCCGCGGCCGGATTTGTAGTCCACGACCTCAATCGTCCCGTCCTTGTGCTCGTCGATGCGATCCAGCCGGCCGACAAGCATAAAGTCGCCCATATCCTTCTTCAGCATCTTCTCCACGAAGAGAGTATCAACCCCCGCGCGGGCGACTTCGTGTTCTTCCACGTAGCGCTCGATGATGTTCTTGCCTTCGCCATAGGCGTCCGCCATTTCGTCCGCGCTGCTGAAGCCGGCGTCGATCCAGCTTTCCTCCAGGGCGGCCAGTGCCTCGTGGGTGGTCTCGACTCCGGTATCGCCGGTGTCGTGGAAGCGCTCGAGCACCTTATGCAGCGAGCTCCCGAAGCTGTAATAGCTCTTGGCCCGCATGTACCACCGGCCGCGCGGCTTCATGTAGGTCCAGCCGAACTTCGCCGGACAGGCAAGATAGGTGGTGATCTTGCTGGGGCTGAGGGTTGGCTTGCGTTCCATCTACTTTTTCTTGAAGGTGGCGAGGTTCTGGTTAAGACGTCCCAACTGGTCTTCACGCGCCACCGTGATCGCCACTTGCTCGTATTCCACCGCGTCGTCCTTGTCGCCCTTTTGGAAGTACGCCCACGCGAGCGCGTCCAGAATCTCGGGATCCTTGCGATAGGTTAAGTCCGCAGCCTTCTTGAGCGTCTCGATGCCGAGGTCGTAATCCTTTTTCTCGAATTGGGCGGCGGGGTTGACCGTGATCCAGCCCAGGCTGTAAAGGCCGCGCGCGTCCCGCGCGAAAGGCCCCTGCTCAAGCTGCTTGCAAAAATCGTAGGCGCCCGCGTAGTCCTTCTTCTCTAGCATGATGAAATAGCGAGCGACCGCGGCAGCGTCGGCGTCGAAGGGGGTCAGTTCGTCGCTGCTCTTGAACGCATCGTCCCACTTTTTGGCCGCAATCGCCTGGGCGATCTCCTGCCCGATCGCGTTCGATTTGACTTGTCGCTGAAGGTCCGAATTCAACTGGTCCGCAAAAGCGGCTGTGTCCCAGGACCCGTCCGCAATCTTGCGAAGCGGCTGGTCCATCGAGTTCCCAACCGGCGAGCCGATCCAAGCAATCTTGCCCGACCGGTCCACGATGAACGCAATCGGCAGCCCCATTTGGCGGGAAGCCACCAGCCAAGAGTTCGCCATCGTGCCGTCCAGCCCATGCTGCTTGTCCGAAGTCACATTGTCGGACGCCACCGCGAAATCCATTTTGTAGGCCATCTTGTTCACGTAGTCATAAAGCGTGCCCGTGTTGCTCTCAAAAACGCTGATCGCCGCGACGGTAATTTGGTGGTTCAGCTGGCCCTCCAGCTCGTCCAAGTGGCTGATCGCAGGCTGAAAAGCCGCGCACCAAGTGGACCAGAAAACGACCACGTAGGTTTGGTTGGGCGAGAAGCCGGCAATCGCCGGGCCCTTGATCCATTTCCCAACCGCCAAAGGCGGCGCCGGATCGCCGATATGCAGGGTAGGCGCCGCCGCCTGTGCCGGGGCAGGGGCTTGCGCGGGTGCTTGCGGCTGCGGTTGAGTCTGGGCAAAGTTCATTGCGGCAAGGCAAGCCAAAGCCAAGACCGCCGCCCATCGGTGAAGAGTTTTCATGAAAGGTTCTACTGATTAGTTTACAGTTGTGTTCTTAAGGCCATCTGAGGGAGAGAAGACGAGACAAAGCTGTCCAACGCCCTCGACTAGGCGCTTGCATCCCTAATTCTGGATACCGAAGTAGCGCGAGCTTTAGCTTGCGTCCGGAAACAGGTTCACGGGGCGGCCCCAAGGGGGCGAAAGGGCAAAGCCCTGGTAGTCGCCGCCACTCACCCTCGCACCCCGCATTCGAACCTGTTCACTAGGACCAATTAGGACCCTCGGAAACAAATTGGACGTAGGAAACTTCACAGAGTTAGCAGATCGTTTGAAGCGAAGCAACTAAGAGGAGAGAAACAAAATGTTAGCAAACAACAAAATCATCGCGGGTGTTTGTGCCGCATTGGCAATCACATCAGCCGCCATGGCGCAGCGGGAAATGCCGACGAAAAGGGCGCCCACTGCAGGAATCGCCTACAACTGGAGCTACGGCCTCAGCGGAGCCGATGTACAAAGGATCGACCAGGCGGTCAGGGGCAAGAGCGATGAGGATCGATGGATGGTTTACACCGCCGTCGTTCGCAACCGCGAAGCTTCCCGCGATATCTTTCCGGGAGAGCCGTTGTCAACCGACAAGGTTCTTGCGAACGTGAGAGTCCGTATGTCGACCGAAGAATCCAATCGATGGACGAAGACTTGGTCCCATCTCAACAGCAACGATCGAGCGGGGATCATCCAAGTCCTTCGAGACGACTTGGCCCGAAAGCATTAGGCAAGGGTCCTCAAAACCTGTCCCCTGTGGGAGAGCGGCTTTTTGAAGCCGCTTAGACTTGGACTGGATGAGGCAAATCTTGTAGCGCTGGAAGGCTTTCCTAGGTCCCCGAAACCCACGGGGACCTTTTAACGTTTGAACCGTTGACATTGGAACTTGTACGATATAAACCGGGAGAAGCCATTCGATGGCTCGAAATAGGCGCCCAGGACATGAAGCGCAACGCCAAACGCCAAGGCAAGAGCCTGATGAAGCGCGAAGGCGACCGCAACCTGGGGCAGGATGTTCGGGATGTCGCCGGCGTGCTCGTCGGCATGGGGAAGGGCGCACTCGCGGACCTGCTGCACCGCCAGGCGGAAGCTTCCGAATACGTGCTGCAGGAAGATGCCTTCGAGATCTTGGCATCTGGCCGCGTGAAGTCCATCAAATATGCGGCCGTAAAGTCGATCAAGCTCCACGGCGACAAAGCCACGGTTGCGTTCTCACAGGGGAGCGTGGTGATAAGGCCCCACGCCTACATTCTCTCCGGCCGTCTCAAAGTGCCCGTTGGCTGGGCGAGGA
The DNA here is from genome assembly GCA_963829965.1 of uncultured archaeon. Classification (GTDB taxonomy): domain Bacteria; phylum Armatimonadota; class Fimbriimonadia; order Fimbriimonadales; family Fimbriimonadaceae; genus DASXZH01. The sequence goes on from CAWHLK010000057.1 coordinate 221,288, forward strand.
ATGGACTGGAAGTCCCCTATGAGACGTTGCTGGATGAGTTGGCAGCCCGGTGCAACGTGGAAGTCGAGCAGGCGGCGTGACCGAGTTGGATGTCCGGTAAATAAAAAAGGCGAGCACGACTAATTCCGGACGACGCGGCGTTGAGCGCCAGCTCACACGACCGTCGCGAACTGGCTTTCATATGCAAAACTAGCCTTCATACATGGGCGCTTGGCTTCAACCTGAACCTGCCAATTGGTGGAATATCGTCGACGATGCGGTGATGGAGGACGTGGGCTCAGGCGACGTGACCAGCGGCTGCCTGGATCCCGATCTCCAAGTGGATTGGTACATCGAAGCCCAGGAGGCGGGTGTGCTCTGCGGCGTCGGGATCGCCGAATACTTGCTTTCACCCTACGGCAGCGACCCCGAGGACGCAAAGCTAGTGCTCCACCATGCAGACGGCGACCGCATCGAGCGCGGTGACCGAATTGTGGAGGGCGCCCTCCCCGGCCGGCGGGTGATGATGGCTGAACGAACGGTGCTCAACTTCTTGATGCACTTGAGTGGGGTTTCCACTCTCACAAGCGCCTTCGTCCAGCGTGTGAGCGAAACAAAGGCAAAAATCGTGGACACCCGCAAAACCCTCCCCGGCCTAAGACCTCTGCAAAAATACGCCGTCCGCTGCGGCGGAGGCTCCAACCACCGAATGGGTTTGTTCGATGGTGTTCTCATCAAGGACAACCACATTGCTGCCGTCGGAAGCATCCGCAAGGCAGTGGAATGTATCCGATCCTACGCCTCGCACATGATCAAGGTCGAGGTGGAGTGCGAATCGGCGGAGATGGTCGACGAGGCGGTTCGCGCAGGCGTGGACATCGTGCTTCTGGACAACATGGACCCGTTCATGATGAGGGAGTGCGTTAAAAAACATGGCGACAAAGTGATGTTCGAGGCCAGCGGAGGCATTTCGTTGGACACCGTACGGGGCGTCGCGCAAACGGGGGTCGACCTTATTTCAGTGGGCTCGCTCACCCATTCCGCTCCGGCAATGGCGTTTCACATGGAGATCTCATAAGATTGATCTGCAATGGGGAACCGGGCGTGGCAAGCCGTAAAGAGCCCAGAATCGTAGTGAGAGGCTGCGCACCTGAAGTTGCGGGTGGCGTGCACTTCAGTATATGAGAGGCCCAAAGGGCCGAAGGGGAGGTTGAAGAGCCAATGAAGTTGTCCAAAGACATTTTTGAACTGGATGAGGTGGAATCCACCCAGGACGTGGCTTCAGAATTCATCCAAAAGGGGGATCGGACTTATTCGGCGGTCTTTGCCCACGACCAGACTCGCGGGAAAGGGCGTCTGGGAAGGTCGTGGGAAAGCAGGCGAGGGCAGTCCCTCACCATCACCTTCATCTTCTGGGAATATCCGAACTGGCCCAAGCCTTGGCTTCTCGGCATGGCAGTTTCGCTGGCGGCAGCGGAGCTCTTGGATTGCAACGTACGCTGGCCCAACGACTTAACCTACGGGCCGCTCAAAACGGGAGGCCTGCTTTCCGAGATCCACGAAGATCCCAGGGGCAGCCGGATTCCGATCGTGGGAATCGGCATCAACCTGCTCCAGACCTCATTCCCGCCCGAATTGCCGAACGCGGTGAGCGTTCTGCAGCAAACAAAACAAATCCTCGATCCTTCAGCCCTGGCGTTGGCCCTGATCCAAAAAATCGGAGAGATGCCGGAACCGAACGATTTTGGCGACTTGAAACCCCTGTGGGACGAGCGGGATGCCACTCCCGGCAAGCATTACAAGCTCGCGGACGGCCGCGTCGCGATCGCCAAGCGCGTCGGCGACGATGGTTCGCTACTGGCCCAAGTAGAAGGGAAGGAAACCGTCGTAATGGCGGCCGAGGCGCTGTTTGGGGTCGAGTAGCGAGGCAATGAACTCGGCCAGTTATACTGAACTTGGCTTCCCCATGCCGAAGGCATCAAACCCGGGGAGCCGGTGGTTGAGCGAAACGAGGTCACCAGATACCAGACGGCTGCGCAGCAGCCCTTAATAGCGAAACGTTGTCATCCCGAGCGAGGCCCCGGGCCGACCGAGGGACGAGCCCCTCTGCGGTAAATGTGGTGCCCTTCCAAAGGCCGCGGTCCAGATACTAGACGGCTGAGTAGCAGAACTTAATAGCGAAACGTTGTCGTCCCGAACGAGGCCTCCGGGCCCACCGAAGGACGCGGTAAATGTGGTGCCATTCCAAAGGCCGCGGTCCAGATACTAGACGGCTGAGTAGCAGAACTTAATAGCGAAACGTTGTCGTCCCGAACGAGGCCTCCGGGCCCACCGAAGGACGCGGTAAATGTGGTGCCATTCCAAAGGCCGCGATCCAGATACCAGACGGCTGCGCAGCAGCCCTTAATAGCGAAGCGTTGTCATCCCGAGCGAGGCCCTCGGGCCGACCGAGGGACGAGCCCCCTTGTCGGTAAAATGTGGTGCCCTTCCAAAGCCCGCGATCCAGATACTAGACGGCTGCGTAGCAGCCCTTAATAGCGAAACGTTGTCATCCCGAACGAGGCCTCCGGGCCCATCGAAGGACAAAACCCCTTATCGGTAGATGTGGTGCCCCAGCGAAATCCCGCGATCCGGATACCAGACGGCTGCGCAGCAGCCCTTAAAAGCGAAGCGTTGTCATCCCGAGCGAGGCCCTCGGGCCGACCGAGGGACGAGCCCCTCTGCGGTAATGTGGCGTCCTTCCAAAGGCCGCGATCCGGATACCAGACGGCTGCGCAGCAGCCCTTAATAGCGCAGCGTAGTCATCCCGAGCGAGGCCTCCGGGCCCACCGAAGGACGCGGTAAATGTGGTGCCATTCCAAAGGCCGCGATCCAGATACCAGACGGCTGCGCAGCAGCCCTTAATAGCGAAGCGTTGTCATCCCGAGCGAGGCCCTCGGGCCGACCGAGGGACGAGCCCCTCTGTGATAAATGTGGTGCCATTCCAAAGGCCGCGATCCAGATACTAAACGGCTGCGAAGCAGCCCTTAATAGCGAAGCGTTGTCATCCCGAGCGAGGCCCTCGGGCTCGACCGAGGGATCGAAACCTTCCCCTTCTTCTTCCGGCAAAAGTTCATGTTCGGGCCGCGAGAGCGGCCCGAACATCGACCTTTTGCTTCCGAAAGGAGCGTAAGTTGACTTACGCCTGCCCCTACCGAAACTTCTTCTTCTTCCTAGCCCGAATGGCCTGGCCCATGAAAATCGCCATCTTATCATCCAAATCCGCCGCCAGCTTCGCGGCGTCGCGAGGGTGGATCTTGCCGAAAGAAGCCATCTTCACCTGGGCAAGGGCCATCGCCAACTCACCCGGGATGAGTCGATTTCGCTCCAACTCGTGGGTGTCGGAGGGAAGCTTCAGCTTCCTTCGTATCTCTCGGTCGGCGGAATCGTGAATCCACTTGAGTGAAATGTGGGTTGCCCTGGATCTCCTGTAGGTGGTCGCAATGGCTTCCACCAAATCCCTGGCGCCGAGCTGTCGCGGCCGTTCCTCATCCGGGTAGCCGAAGGGCTTTCCGAGCGTGTACACGATGATCCCGAACAGGAGCAGGATCTGCCACCACGCGGCAATCGCCCAGTTGCCCACAAGTTCTAAAACGCTGGGGTCGGAGACGTTGCCGAAAACCGCTTCCGGAAGCACGAGATGCGCTCCTGGTGGCGCGACCATTCGAAGCAGTTGCATGACCTCCTCGGAGTTCTGATTCTGGTCGATAAAGCGGTTCGAGGCGATGATTCCGTCTTCAACTTCCAGCAGGGTCCCCTTGTTTTGGAACAGCGCGGTGCCGATTGGGTCAGTGTCGCTTTGGCCCTTTGAAGAGGCTTGCGCTACCGTTAGCATGTCGCCTTGGATGGGTTGGACTTTGTCCACAGGCGGCTCGGAATCTGGGGTGAAGTCGACTTGCGGCACGGCAGGGGCGCCTGAAATCGGTACCTCGCCTTCGAAGTTAACTTTGAGTGCGCCCTCCGAGTGGCCCACCGTGTTTTTCACGA
>CAWHLK010000058.1:0-181730 GCA_963829965.1 uncultured archaeon
GCGGCGTGCTCGACGACATGCCGGTGGAGCAGGTGCGGGATTTTGAAAAGGAACTGTATAAGTACGTCGACACGACCAATCCGGGGCTGTTGAACACGATCATGGAGAAGAAAGTTCTGGATGACAATCTGAAGGCGGAAATGTCGCGGGTGATTAAGGAAGCGAAGCAGCAGTTTGTAGATTCGCGGCAAGCGGTAGCGAAGTAGAAATAGTTCTCAGTCCTAAGTTTTCAGCTCTCAGCTAACCGGCGGAATTCGGGAGACTGAAACTGAGAACTGACAACTGAGAGCCGAGAACTTTTCATGGCAAACATTCTCGATATACGGCGGCGGATCCGCAGCGTGGTTAACACGCGGCAGATCACCAAGGCGATGAAGACGGTCTCAGCGGCGAAGTTGCGCCGCGCACAAGAGGCTGCCATGGCTGCGCGTCCGTATTCGCAGATGTTGACGAATGTTTTGAAGTCGCTGGTCGAGCGCGCTGACATCTATGATCCGGCGACGGGGCTGCCGATTCACCCGCTGTTGGCCGAGCGTCCTGAAAAGAATATTTTGCTGATCGTCGTTACCGGAGATAAGGGGTTGGCTGGGGCGTTCAATACCAATATTTTGAAGATGGCGTCGAAGTTCATCCAATCGAAGCCGGAGCAGAATATTGATATTGAATGTATCGGAAGAAAAGGCCGGGATTTCATGCGGAGACGCTATCCGATGGCGCCGCAGCGACGGGATGAGGCTAGTGAGGGTAGCGAGAAAGATCAGGGAGCGACGGAGACGTCGCCCGCGCACGCCGAGGGTGTGGTGCAAGAACGCGCGGGGCGGGTGCAGATTGTAGGGGAACACGTAGGCGTTCTGGGCAAGGTTGAGTTCAGCTTTGCGAATACGCTGAGCGAGCGAATCGTGGCCCGTTACGTGAACGAAGAAATCGACGCCGTCTATCTTCTGTTCAACGAATTCAAGTCGGTGATCGCGCAGCGTCTGGTGGCGGAGCGGTTACTGCCAATTAAAGAGATCGGCGAAGTCGATATCCAGATGGCGGAAGAATTGTCGGACGAGGAAAAGAAGAAGCGCTTCGAAGCGGCGAAGACGGCGCACGTCGGTCTGCGCGCTCCGGACACGAAGGAAACGGACGAAGCTGCGGCCAAGTTCGGCACGGCTTCGGTGGACTACATTTACGAGCAACCGCCGCAGGAGCTTTTCCAGGGGATATTGCCGAAGTATATCGGCATACAGATTTTCCATGCGCTGATGGAGTCGGTAGCGGCGGAGCATGCGGCGCGTATGACCGCGATGGACTCGGCGACCAGCAATGCGAGCGACATGATCGACTCGTTGACGCTCATCATGAATCGAGCACGGCAGGCGAAGATCACGAAAGAGATTATCGAAATCGTAAGCGGAGCGGCGGCACAGTAAAGAAGCTTTTGGCTCTTGGCTATTGGCGGAAACCGAACGTGGGCCAACAACCGAGAGGCTAAGAGCGAAGAGCCAGGAGCTAAAAAAGCGGATTTTATGTCAGAAAATATTGGGCACGTAATTCAGATCGCGGGACCGGCTGTCGATGTGCAGTTTGTCGAAGGCTCGATGCCTCCCATTTACGAGGCGCTGCGGGTTGTCAGCGATGGCTTCACTGTACCCTCGCCTATCAACGTCATTCTCGAAGTGCAGCAGCATCTTGGGGAAGGGCGCGTGCGCTGCGTTGCCATGGAAGCGACCGACGGCATGGTGCGCGGGATGAAGGCCATCGATCAGGGTGGGCCGATTTCGGCTCCGGTGGGACGCGGAACGCTAGGGCGCGTAATGAACGTGATCGGCGAGCCGGTCGATAACCTGGGCCCGATTGCTTGCACGAAACGGATGCCGATTCATCGTCTGGCTCCGGCGTTCGACGAGCAATCGACGACGGCGGAGATGTTTGAAACCGGCGTGAAAGTGGTCGATTTGATTCAGCCGTTTTTGAAGGGCGGCAAGATCGGCCTGTTCGGTGGCGCCGGCGTGGGCAAGACGGTCGTCATCATGGAGTTGATTAACAACGTCGCCAAGCAGCATGGTGGATTCTCGGTGTTCGCGGGAGTGGGCGAGCGCACGAGAGAAGGCAATGACCTCTGGCTCGAAATGAGCGAGTCGGGAGTGATCAAGCCGGGCAAGCCTGACGAGTCGAAAGCAGCGCTAATTTATGGACAGATGACGGAGCCGCCGGGAGCGCGTCTACGCGTCGCTCTGACGGCGTTGACCGTGGCTGAATTTTTCCGCGATGAAGAGGGCAGCGACACATTGCTCTTTATCGATAACATTTTCCGATTTACGCAGGCGGGCAGCGAAGTTTCGGCTTTGTTGGGCCGCATGCCGAGCGCTGTCGGGTATCAACCGAACCTGGCGACGGAGATGGGCGAGTTGCAGGAGCGGATTACGTCGACGAAGAAGGGATCGGTTACGTCAGTGCAGGCGATTTACGTGCCGGCTGACGATTTGACGGATCCGGCTCCGGCGACGACGTTTGCGCACCTGGATGCGACGACGGTGCTTTCGCGCGCGTTGACAGAGATCGGAATTTATCCGGCGGTTGATCCGCTGGCGTCGACATCGCGAATTCTTGATCCGCGAATCGTGGGGCAAGAACATTACGATGTGGCGCAGATGGTGAAGAAGACGCTGCAGACTTATAAAGATTTGCAAGACATCATCGCGATTCTGGGTATCGACGAATTGAGTGAAGATCAGAAAGTGACGGTGGCGCGGGCCAGGAAAATCCAGAAGTTCCTGTCGCAGCCATTCTTTGTGGCGGAGCAGTTTACGGGAACTCCGGGACGGTACGTGAAGATCGCCGACACGGTGAAGGGGTTCCGCGGCATCGTGGAAGGGAAGTACGACGACATTCCCGAGCAGGCGTTTTATATGAAGGGAACGATCGAGGAAGTGCTGGAGACGGCGGATAAGATGAAGGGCGCAGCGTAGGAACGGTCGTCGGTCGCTAGTCGGTAGTCGTTCGGCAGAATCGGCGGACGACGCAACGGAAGCGAACGACTAACGACTAAGAGTAACGACGAACCAAAATGGCTGACACTTTTCAACTCGAGATCGTGACCCCAACGAAGTTGTTGGTGAAGGATACTGCGGAGGAAGCGCAGATTCCCGGGGCTAGTGGATACCTGGGAATTCTTCCGGGGCACGCGCCGCTGATCACCGAGTTAGGGGTGGGAGCCATTACGTACAAGGCGAGTGGCGCGACTCATACGTTGGCGGTGGCTTGGGGATTTGCGGAAGTGTTGCCCGACAAAGTTACGATCCTGGCGGAGGCGGCCGAGCATCCGCAGGAAATTGACGTTCCGCGTGCGGAAAAAGCGAAAGGGAGAGCCGAAGAGCGGCTTAAGAGCAATGATCCGCAGGTTGACTTCACGCGGGCGGAAGATTCGTTGCAACGCGCGGAGACTCGTCTGACCGTCGCTAAAGAAAAATAACTTCGATGCGTGGGCTGCCTTTTTGCGTGCCGACCTTGGCTTAGGGTAAGTTCCCGATTGCTTATTCCTACCTTGTTTCTTATTAACAAAACTGAAATAAATTTTTCCGTGCCGGTACAAGTTGTTGTAGACTCTGCCGCAACTGCTTAATTGGCGGTCGGCGGGATGTAGTTATGGAATATTACGGTACGCCCTCTTCTCAGTTCGTTCCGCGGGCGCTGTTTGTGTTTCTTTTTTTTCTGTCGATCGCGATACCTTTCGTCCCCATCTTACTTTTTATTCAGCGGCCCTGGTGGACCTTTGGGATCCTGGCAGCTTGCCTGGTCTTCTCGATCTCGAGTCTGACGGAGGCGCGGTCGCGGCCGGCACGTCCGGTAACGAACCTGGAGAGATTTCTGGTGGTGGTGGCCAGCCTCTTCGGAAACTCCGCGATCGCCTTTGTAGCCGCGTGGGGATTCATACTGGTCAAAGTGCTGGCTTCCTGGTTGGCCTGGTCGAGTCTCTTCATGCGCATCCTTTGGGGTGTAGCGATTGCCAATGTCTGTTTTTTTCTGCTGAGTGCCCTGCTGACGGCTGGACCAGCACTTTTGGAAGCTTTCTTTCCCAAGACTGGCGTGGGAAACGCGTCGTTGTTCCCTGGTTTCGCATGGCCGAAAGTTGCGTGGCAGAGCGTTGCGGGCGTCTTGACGATCGTGTTGTTAGCATATTTGGGACGGGTCGCGTGGCCTTACGCTTATCTCGCGATCATCTTAGTCCTGATGATCGTAAGTGCACCCGTCTCGACGGCCTTTGATCGACAGAAGGTTCGAACTACGGCGAGTCCGCCGCCGCTGGAGGCCATCAAAGCGCTGCTCAACGCCAGCGGATACGTGATTGCGGAGAGGCTGCAGACAGGGGAAGTGGCACTGGATCGTCTGATTGCCGTCTTCGATCTGGTGGCTCATAAGGAAGGGCACGCTCTGGCGATCGTGTTCAAGACTTCTGCATCGGGCGTCGATGCTGCCGTTGCCTCCACTTCCGCTTCCAAATCGATATCGAGCGAATATCCCACGTCCGAGGGTGAACGAGACAAGCCGTTGACCTGGACCGTGGCGAGTTCGTTGCGGACGGCGATTTGGGCGATCTACAAGGGTGCGGAAAAACAGAAGGTTAAGATGGCGAGCATTCAGCCGCTGCTGATTCTTTTCGGTAGAACCGCGGACGCCAGCCTTGTGGAATTCTGCAAATCGGAGTCGATTGGACTCGTCGTGCTGCCGGAAACCGCTCCTCTGGAGGGAATCGCCAAGGGGCAATTCTCTCCGGAACAGATGCGGATGTTCGCCCGGGAGTATCTGGAACTGAATCTGGATTCCTACGTCATGCAGCAGGCGCCGCCGGGGCTGGCTACGGAGTCGCCGGCATGATCATCCAGCAGACCGCGACTTTCATCACCGAGAAGCTGGCGGGCGAGCCCGAGAAGAAAGATCCATTTCTCGCTCTAAGATCGCTGGAAATTGACGCGGAATTAGTGAAGACGTTTACGCCTCTGTTTGAACAGGCGGGATTTCGCATCGTGCTGGACGCGGTTCGTGATCCGACGGGGATGAGCCGGAAACTGACGCTGGCGAAAAACGGCGGGTCCTCGCTGTACGTGATCGCAGTCGATAAATGCGTGCTGGGGGAGTTCACGGATGTGACCTTTTCGGCCTTTAATACGCTGCTTTATTTGTTTGGGGCATCGAGCAAGGTTCGAATCATTTCGCGCGATCTCGATGTACCGGATCTGGGTTTTGATTCCATCATCGAGCAATGGGAGCAGTTCAAGAAGATCAGCGCCGTCGTTATACCGTGGAAGCACATCGCCGCGCTGCTGCGCGAAAACGATTCGGAGACGCGGTTTCAGAAGTTCCAGCTGATCTTCAAACTCGAACCGTGTGACAAGCCTGTATCGCAGGCAGCCGGGCCTATCACGGATGCAGAGCGGGACGACATTCTACGGATCATGTCCGCGTACGCGTCAGGCGCGTTTAATCTGACACCGCAAGCTGCGATGCAGAACCTGGTATTAGCCGCCGACTTTCCCGATGCGGGTAACTTTTCGGGGAGCTGGTCTGGCGATCCGAACTCGAATTCACTGCGCCTGCTCAAGTGGGCGAAAGACGACCATCTTGCCTATCCACAGAATCATCCGAGAAAAGGGCAGTCGATGTTGGGATGGCTGCTCAAGGCTCTGCATGATCAAACGATATCGAGCGAGGATAAGGTAATTCTGGCGCGGATTGTAGTAGACCATGCGCTAATCGAGGATGCGGCGATCGTCTCCAATTTGAGGACGGAGGCGTCTGACCCTGACGTGCCGCGTCACCAGCCATGAACCTGCAAATCAAACCGAGCCATAAAGACGACATCGTGGAGTTTCTGGCGCGGCGCGCGTCGTTGGGACTATTCGGGACCGAACAGGAGTTCTTCCGGAATCTTGTCGCGAGCGCGCACCTTCCCGAATATGTCGTGCGGAATGTGAGCGGGGGGTTTAGCGGGCATCCCGACTTCGACGCCCGCCGGTTGCTGGATCTGGCGATCGGATTGAAGATTAACCCGCAGGAGCCGCAATATACGGTGCTGGGTTCGCTGGTGGTTGCACTGTTAAAGCAGGATCCGTCGCCGGATGATGCGCGAATGCTGGTCGCGGTTCTGGTTGGGTACCAGCTCGTACTGGATTCGGCCGCGCTGCAGAATATTGCGGCGCGCTACATGGTTCCGGTACCTGCGACGGCCGATGCGGGCGCTGGTTACGGGCCGGCCATTGCGTGGATGGGACCATCCTCCGACCTGGAGTTGCAAAGCTTCTTTCATCCCGGACCGGACTGGCTGGATGTGGGTTTTCTAAAGCGGGCGATGAAGCGCGCAGCCTCAGTCTGCCGGGTGGAAATCGGGCAGAGAAGTGGGACTGGATTTCTGGTCGGCCGGGGCCTGGTTCTGACCAACTTCCATGTGCTGAAAGAGACGGATGGGGAGGACCTGCAAGCGAACGCCGGCAAAGCTACGCTACGTTTCGGTGCGTTTTCTCTCTCAGGCGATGATGAAGAGATGGGGCAGACCTTTAAATTAGCGGGAGAAAAGGTAGTCGCTCAAAGCCCGATCCCGGAATTGGATTTCGTGCTGCTGAAGGTGGAGGACAAGATCAATGCGGAGGAGTCGATTGTGCCTGCTCCACTGGACCCGCAGATTCCCGGGGCGAAATCGGCACTCAACATCCTGCATCATCCGCAGGGCGGCCCGATGAAGTTGTCTCTGAGCGGCAACGGCGTGACGGGGACTTACCAGGAAAAAGGCCTGATTCAATATGTAACAACCGCGGCGGGAGGTTCCAGCGGTTCGCCGTGTTTCAGCGACGATTGGAAAGTGGTGGCGCTGCATCACGCTCAGCAAGCGCGCGCTTTTGGGAGTATTCGCGAAGGCATTTTAATGGGACCGATTTTGGAACGAATTCAGCAATATCTGTAACCATTTTGCTCAAGGAGGAGAGTAAATGAGCTTCGGATCCGTAGCACCCGATACCAAGCCGCTGGTGGGACGGGCAGCGATGTGGATACTATTCGGACAGGATCGTGAAATATATTCCTGCGGACGTGGTGAGCGCGTGGGTGGCGATCAAGGCTTTAGTGGCGGCGGCAGCGGTGAATTCGAAAGGAATTGTGCTGTGGGTTTGTTTTGCGGCAGCGGTGGAGGGGATTAGCAAGCCGGAGGATTTTGAGCGGTTCTGCTTTAAACTTACTTGAAATCAATATTTGGCGCGCCGAAATCGGGGCGAAATTCCGTTTCGCCGCGCACGCAGCGGGACTCATAGCTCTCGCCTTGCCAGAAATGGCTGTCGCTTCCGATGTGCCAATCCTTGCCGCCGTCGTGGTAGATCGCTTCAAAGTAATTCGGCGTTGCGTGAAGCTCGATTGGCCGCAGTGACTCAAACTCCAACTCGCACAAACTCGTAGCCCACCGGCCATTGGCATTTCTAAAATCGCGTTGAGCGTAGTAGAGCCGGTGCAAGAGTTCGCGCGGGGTGCGGGAGGGATCGGGCAAAGCCGGCTGTGGACCCTCCAAACAAGTGAACTGGATCACGCCCCAATGCTCGGGCCTGTGCAGGTCGACTACTCCTTGGGGAGACCAGCACCAGTTCTCCTCGGGCTTGCCTTCAACCTTGCGATAGCGGCCATCCACCACTTCAACCGGCCATTCGACGCGGGAGAAGTTTGCCCGCCACATGTCGCCTTCCTTGGGAGGGCAGGCACATCGACAAACCTCTTTGATCGAGGACCACGGAATCGCGATCTCAACCATCCAGCCTTCGGACTTCGAATCCGGGGCGTTCATTGGGCCCTTTACCTTCACCGCCGAGAGCATGTTTTTGAACAGCCAGCCCGTCATCGGCATGCCGCCATCGCGATATGGCTTGGACATCAGCAAGTCCCAAATCGTGCCGAATGCATTGATCTCCAATTCCACATAGTTGTGGTTATCGCCATCCGGATCGAGGAACAGCTCGAAGTCGTTGTCGAAGAAGATGATACTGTCCCGCTCGGTGAGGGTGGCCCAGACTTGCGGCTCTTCGAGTTCGGCGCCGAGATAAAAGAACTTGTCGTCCCAGAGCATTTTCACCCTGGTTTTGAAGCGCGGCTTTGGCTTGAGATCGCCCTCGATATCTACAAACTCTTCGGACCACGGGGCCGAGCCCCACACCGCTTTAGTGAGATCGCCGTCGATTTCGACGAGCGACGTTGCGCGGTGGCACACGTAGTGACGCATTCGCCTATTATGCGAGATCGGGTTTCAGGGAATCCGGTCGTATGGAGAATATCCGCCAGATTTTGAAATGTCGGGCACGAGGAACATGACCGTCTTCGCCTTCACTTCCAATTTCATCAGGCCTTCGATGGATCGTGTTGTGGTTGGGGAGAGCAAATCCCGGAGCCCGCCCCAGCTCATCAGGCGGCCCACGCGCGTGGGCATGATCTCGGTGACATCGTTGTTGGTTGGGTTCATCACCACGATGAAAGTGTCGCCGACCTTGTCCGTTGTGCGGGCAAACGCCAGAAGCTGGTCCGTTTCCAAGACTCTGAAATCGCCATATTTTAATGCGGGATGGGTTTGATGGATCTTGACCATCGCTTTCATCCATTTCAGCTCCGGGTTTTGAGCGTTTGCGAGATCCCACCGCATGGGCGCTCGATCTTCAGGATCGCCTGCACCCTTCATGCCGAGTTCGGAGCCGTAGTAAATAACCGGCGAGCCGGGGAGGGTGAACTGGAGGGCTTCCACCAGCCGCCGATTCTCAAAGTCGGGCACAATATCCGCTGCGCGGGGCGTGTCGTGATTGTCTATCAAAAGCCAAGACCGCATCAGGTTCTCAAGCCCTGCATCTTTCGCGACTTGATCCAGCATTCTCCCCACTTGACCGCCAGTGAGCTCCCCGCGAAGCATGGATTCCGCTACGGTGAGGGAGTGGAAGTTGAACACGCCATCCACAGCATCAAACCAGTCCGAGGGGTAGCCGGAGATCTCGCCCACGACCAAACTGCCTGGCTTTTCCTCATGGGCGGCATGGGTTATGCCGGAAAGATACTTGGGGCCGATGTCAAAGCCCACGTCGAGCCGCCAGCCGTCGATGCCGTCTTTCAAATAGGATTTGACCACCGAGTTTTCCCCCGCCCATAGGTAGTTCTCGACAGCAGGATTCGCGAGGTTCAGCACCGGCAGTCCGGGAATGCCAACCCATCCCAGATAGCCGTTGGGCAATGATTTATCGAAGGTGAACCAGTTGCGGTAGGGGCTCTTGGGGTCTTTCAGCGCGGATTGAAATGCGGGCGAGCGGTAGCCCATGTGGTTGAAAACGCCATCCAGCACCAGGCGCATGTTGTTGGCGTGGAGATCGTCGATGAGCCGCAGCAGATCGGCCTTGGATCCGTACTCCGGGTCGATCTCCATATAGTCGTCCGTGTCGTACTTGTGGTTGGAGAACGCCTTGAATATCGGGTTCAGGTAAAGGACGTCCGCCCCAATTTCCTGGATATAGCCGAGCTTGGCGTGCAAGCTGGCCAAATCCCCGCCCCAGAACTGGATGGTGTGCGGATACTGGCCGGTGGCGGGATCAAATTTGCTTGCCTTGGGCGTTACCGACCACGGCATAAGCTGCCTTGGCGGAAGAATTATCTTCTTTTTGGCGTCGATATCGGCGGTCGGCGCAAAGCGATCTACGAACACCTGATAAACGACGGCGCCGATTCGCCAGTCTTTTGCCCGCTGGGCGAAAACAGCTGAACCCTGCACTGCGGCAAGAGCGGCCAAAACCGGCAAACCCACCATGAGGTTAGGTTACCGCGAGTGGCTCGTTCATAATCCCTTCAGCAAATGGCTTATCGCGACTTTCAAGATTTCCTCTCCAAGCTCGAATCGGCCGGGGAGCTGAAGAAGATCCGTGAGCCGGTGAGCCCCTATCTGGAAATCACGGAAATCGCGGACCGGGTGATGAAGACCGGCGGTCCCGCGCTCCTGTTTGAGGACGTTCGCGGCCTCGGGCACCGGCTTGGCACGCCCGACCCCATGAGCGCAGTGATGGGGCATCTTTCCATTCATCCGTCGGCGGTGCCGACGTCGGGCGCGAAATATGACTATCCGGTGGCGATCAACACGATGGGTTCGCGGAAGCGCATGTCCATGGCCCTCTCTTGTGAAGATTTCGAGGAACATACCGACAGGCTTCGAGAGCTGCTCAAGCCGGAGATTCCCAAAGGTTTGGGCGCCGCCCTTAAGAAACTGCCCCATCTTTTGTCTGAGATAAAACCGGCGATCCCGAAAACAAGCCACCGCGGAATAAGCCAGGAGGTGGTCCTGAAGGGCGACGACGTCGACCTTACGAAGCTGCCGATCCTTACCTGCTGGCCCGAAGATGCCGGCCCCTTTATCACCTTGCCTCTCGTTTTTACTCACGACCCCAATACGGGCAAGCGCAACGTGGGTATGTACCGCATGCAAGTTTTCTCCAGGAACACATGCGGCATGCATTGGCAAATGCACAAGGTGGGCCAGGAGCACATGAAACGGGCGGAGGAGAACCGCCAAAACATCGAGGTCGCGGTTTGCCTGGGCGGCGATCCGGCCTACACATTCAGCGCGATTTCTCCGCTCCCGCCCGGAATCGATGAGATGATGTTCGCCGGCTTTCTAAGGCGGGAAAGCGCGCACCTTGTTCCCGCGAAAACTGTAGGATTGAATGTGCTCGCCGACGCGGAAATCGTGATCGAAGGCTATGTTGACCCGCTAGAGCGTCAGTTGGAGGGTCCTTTTGGCGACCACACAGGTTATTACTCACTTGCCGATCAGTTTCCGGTTTTGCACGTCACCTGCATCACGATGCGTCAGAAGCCGGTTTATCCGGCCACCATCGTTGGCATTCCGCCGATGGAAGACGGGTGGATGGGCAAGGCGGTTGAGAGGATCTTCTTGCCGCTAATCCAGCTCACCGTGCCGGAGATCGTGGACATGAACCTTCCGGTGGAAGCTTGCTTCCACAACGTGGCGTTCGTTTCCATCAACAAACGCTATCCTGGGCACGCGTATAAGGTGATGAACGCGATTTGGGGCCTGGGCGGGCTGGCCTTTACCAAGTTCGTGTTTATCTTTGACGCCGATTGCGACGTACAAGATTTTGGCGAGGTGCTGTTTCGCATTGGCGCGAATTGCGACCCGGGGCGGGATTCGCTGGCACACGAAGGGCCCGGTGGACCAACTGGATCACGCGGCACAAGCGATGGGCTTTGGTGGAAAGATCGGCTTCGATTGCACGCACAAGCTGCCGGGCGAGAACGGCTTCAACCGGGACTATCCGAAGCTCATCAAGATGAGCGAGGACGTGAAACGAAAGGTCGATGGGCTGTGGCCAAAGCTTGGCCTTTGACATAGAACCAGAGCAAAGAAATGAGAAGCGATTCGCCCAATTTGTCCGCGCTTTTATCCCAAACCTCTGTTGCCCTTGCCATCGAAATCGACAACGAGGCGGAGCACCGTATGCCTCATTTCACCACCAATGAGAATGGTAGGCGAAAGTCCAAAGATCTGCCATGGCTGACTTCGATGGCGATGTGGTGGAACTGCCTTCGATTTGTGCCGGATGAGGGCATTACGGTTCGCGAGATGGAAAGTCTTGCGCGCACGAAAACGAATCTGCCGGGGATGATTCGATGGGGATTCGTGAAGATCGAACCGAGGCCAGTCACGCCTGCGGCGAACGCGATTAAGCTGAACGCAACGGTTCGTCTAACGCATCCAGGGAAGAAGTCCAAGGAGGTTTGGGCGCCACTCTTCGGCGAAATCGAGGAGCGTTGGAGAGCGCGGTTCGGCTCGAATGAGATCGACCGATTGCGAGAACTGCTAAGGAAACTCGCTTGCCAATATGGCATCGCATTCCCGGATTGCATGCCTATCCTGGGCTACGGACTGTTTTGCACAAGGGATCCTGGGGCGAAGACTTCTGAGCTCAACACGGCGGAAACCGAGTTGCCAACCGACTTGGCACTGCCCGCTCTCCTGGCGAAAGTCCTCCTAGCCTTCGCCCGCGATTACGAAGCTAATTCGACGGTTTCTCTTGCCATTGCCGCCAACGTTTTGCGGGTAACCGATCCGGCTGGAACAGCCATCCGGGATCTACCTGGGCTGAGTGGCGTTTCCAAAGAGTCGATCGCAATGGCAACAGGGTTTTTGGTGAGGCACCGCTTCGCCAGCGAGGAAACCGGGCGTATTTTGCGATTGAACGCAGCCGGGCTGAAGGAACGGGAACACTACTTGTCAGCCATTGAGGCGATTGAAAACGATTGGCGCCAGCGCTTTGACTCGGACAAGTTGCGGGAGTTGCTTTTGCTATTTGCGGGACCAGACTCGTCGCCCCTATTCAAAGGCATGGAACCGTATCCGGACAACTGGCGTGCGGCCATTCGCAAACCAACTTGCTTGCCGCACTTTCCGATGGTTCTGCATCGAGGCGGATATCCGGACGGTAGTTGAAGATGGCCGTGCCGGGGTGGCTGCCTGGCGTTTGTGCCCGGCATCAATACGATTCTTCTCATCTGGGTTCGCGTTTGCGGACTGGCCAGCTCTTAGCGGCCGGTATCGAGACGACTAGCCCCCATACCACCCAACTTTATAAGTAGAGGGCCACTTGTTGAGGAGTCGCTCGTTGTGAACGCTTACATCCTCATCATGAAACGCTTCCGCATATTTCTTGGCGACCTTGGACAACGCGCTGTGAGGGTAGAGCCTGGGGATTTGCAGCATGATCTTGGACGCTTGCAGCGCGGTGTGGGTACGGCCACCCTCCCAACGCCACCACTCGTTTTCGTTGCCCAGACGCTCAGTGGCGCAAGCCTCGCGGTAGAGCGCTGAAGGCGCCACGGACGAGTGCGGGTATTGCGCGACCAAATCGGCACAGATCTTTGCCGCATGAGTCAGGCATTCGTGATCGAACTGATGTTCGGTTAGCGCAGTGTTGTCGCGGGCGGACGCGATGTCGGAGTTCCAGGCATCGTCAATCGACATAACCCTTGCATACTGCCATTCGATGGCGTTATAGAGCAAAAGGCCCCTGCGCGTGTAGTAATAGCTCGCCTTTTGGTAAAGGGCCTTGGCGCGCGCCTCGTAAGATCCGTGCTGGCCGTCGTACGTGAGCTGGGCCAAGTCCTTCGTGGTTTGCAGGGGGTCTTGGAGCGGGTCATCCTGGTCCGTACTGTTGGTTTTTGAGATTCCAGCGAAGCTTCTTCTTACTGCGTCAGGCAAACGCTTGAAGGTGGCTTCCGCCTGGGCGAACTGCTCTTTCCTGAGGTATCTCAAGCCGAGCGAATAGATCCACTCTTGGCGATGGGGGGAATCCGGGTGATTGTTGGAGAGAGCAATGAGTTCGGCGGGCGTCATCTTGACGTCCACAAGGTAAGCGATGTCCTCGCTGTAATCGCCCTGGTATTCGTTTTCGTCTGTCTTGGACTTTGCATGGAGAATGTAGTATTGGTTAAGCGCTGAATCCAAATTGCCGTCACGGTCATACATGAACGCGAGGGCTTCGTGGGCGCTGTTGGCGAGGAAGCTGTTTGTGTTGCAGACCGCGTTGTACTGGACTCCCGCTTCGGAGTCACGGCCCATGTGCATGTTGGCGGAGGCGATTATGTATTCGGCGAGCGCCCAACTCGGGTCGAGTAGGCCTAGAACTTGAACGGCGTGCCGGCCGTTGGCTTGCGCAGTTTCATAGTCAGCGTCGAAGTATGCGATTTCAGCAAGCCTCGCCCACACGGGGCCTGCCTGCGGATGGCGTTGAA
Source organism: uncultured archaeon (assembly GCA_963829965.1). Classification (GTDB taxonomy): domain Bacteria; phylum Armatimonadota; class Fimbriimonadia; order Fimbriimonadales; family Fimbriimonadaceae; genus DASXZH01. The sequence continues at coordinate 13,789 of CAWHLK010000058.1, forward strand.
CGACCTCGTTGGCCAGGGCGGTTAGGTCTTGGCGGTCGGCCTTGGTCGTATTCATGAGGTCGAGGCGAACCGTCAGGTAGGTTGAGGCAAGGTTCGGATCGTCGATCAGGTTTTCGCGGAACTGCTTTGCCTGCTCCGGTTTAAGAGTGTGCATTTCAGCAAGGAAGAAGCGGGTGGCGATGTAAGCGTGGCTTACATCGTTCTGCCAGTTCCCGAAGTCGCGGAGCCAAGCGGTTGCGACCAGGTCCGGCCGCTCCATGCCTTGGTAGCACTGGGTCAGCGATTGAAGAGCGCTGTCGCGAGCCTCAGGCGTGGTTGCCGCCTTTGCCATCTTTTCGTAAAACTGCGCGGCTTCCGAGAACTTGTTCTCCAGGAAGGCGCAGCGGGCAAGCCAGCCTTGGGCGTTTTCTCGAAACCTCGAGTGTGGAAACTCGCTTAGGAAGGCCAAGAGGATTCCACGCGCCTGGTTAATGGTTGCCGAATCGTAATCGCGGGCGGGTGAGTCTAACAAAAGGCACCTGGCCCCCATGATCATTGCCGGTTCGCAAAGCACGGAAGTCGGGTAGGTGTGCGCGCATGCCTGGTAAGCCTTGGCCGCCTTGTTGTAGTCCTGCGCGTCATAAAGCCGCGAAGCGATTTCATAGGCGATAAAAGGCTTGAGCGGCGCGGGGGCGTCCTCTTCTCTAGGCAACTGCTGGGTTTCGCCGGAGGGCGGGGCAGCGGCGAGGAACGCTTTCAGTTCCGGAATGGCGGGGTTCTGTTCCGCCACTTCAAGCAGTTGGACCCGGCGCGTGAAGAATCCAGTGAGACCGGCGCCATGCCGGTTAAGGTTGCGGTAGATAGCGATCGCCGATTGGTAGTCTCCCGCCTGTTCCTGTTCACCGGCCTTCTGGAGTTGGGCATCGAGGGTTTTTTTCGCATCGTCCGGATCGGCTTGGTAATCACTTGCGTTCAGCTGAATCGTGCCCGGGCGGAAGTCGGCGGGCCTTGCCCAATCGAAGAATCTCTCCGCCGAATACCTAGGCGGTGGCGAGCCGAAATCGATATTGTTGCTACGGAAGTGTACGCCGGAGAGAATGCCGATGCTGCAAGTCAGGCCAACCGTGACGGTCGCGGCGAGAACGCCGGCGCCGGCGAGAACATAGATGAGGGGTTTAGGTTTCATGGCAGGTGATCAACGGAAACTGCGTGGGAGGATTGGCTACTGAAATCCCCGGGAGTAAGGGCGCTCAAAACCGCTTCGGCCTTGGCCGGCCCTTGTACTTCGACAAGGCCGCTTTCACAATGTTGGCCGGAAAGGATGCGGGATCGGGAAAGAAGGGCGGCGTTCGCTTCTCCAGGAGGACACGGTTCGAAGTCGCCGGTCTTGGCATCGCAGTATCCTGGGTGGATCGAGTCGAAATCCCCCGTCTGAGCGCTGATGAGCCCCTTACCGGGCCACCTTATAAGAACCTGAACCGCGTGAGGGCCGATCCCGGTGGGGCCGTCGCCAATGTTCGTGGCTTCGACTTTGATATCGGAAGAGACCTGCTTGCTTTGTGCGTCCACCAATCGCCACGGGTTGGAGCTGGAACTGACCCTAAGGGCGATATTGCTTTTCGGGATATCCCCTCGGAGAACCGACGCTACCGATGGGAGGAGGAGGGCCATGCCATCTTCTTCTTGCGGCATTCGGTAGAGGATGATGCCTTGGCAGTTGTCAGGGGCTGCTTTCTGCACGGCTTTAATTTCCCGGGCGAGGAGTTGAGGGGTTGGCAGATCGTAAACGAGCCGGTAGCCGCGTGCCTCCTCGTCCGGTCCCAAGGCGACAAACGTGAGCTGGTCTTCCCCCGCGTAATCTTCTTGGCCCTTAGCGATGTCGTGCGAGCCCAGCGGTTGAAGGGAGATGTATTTCAGGTAGGGATGCCTCACCGCGTCTTCGGGCGAGAGACTGCGATAGATACCTGCCAGATGGCCTTGCGGATCGTAAAGAAGGGCTCTCCCGTAGGTGGCGATGCCGGCGAAAATTGGCTTATTCAAAGAGGCAGTCTTGGGGAGACCGTGCTTTATGGCATCGAGATCGCCAATGGTTCGAACCTGGTTTTCGTCAAAAGCGAGGTCGCTTTCATAGAACTGGGGCGCGCAGAAAATCAACCTTGTCCGCGACTTCTTTAAGGCCGCGGGTTCCAAGCCAACTCGAAAGGCCGGTGACCGACAGCTTCCAGGGCTTGTTGAGGTCGATCTTGGGTCTTATTGCGGCGAGAAGTTCAGCATATTTGGGGAGCAGCCTGGTCGGGCAGTCGATGTCGAGTTGCACACCTTCGATTTGAGCCCCTGCTTTTTTTGCCTTGCCCGCAGATGCGTTGATCGCCCTTGCCATTTCGTTGGAGGCTTCATCTATATTCAGCTCTTCAAAATGCCGAAGAAGACCTGGGTCGAAGTTGTAAACCAGCGAAACCGAAAAGGGCGCACCCGAGGATGACCATTCTTGGGGGACGGTCAGCTTGTATTCATGAGAAAAAGTGCCGGCGCGAACAAAGAGCCTTTTGACACCGATTTCTTTAAGTTGGATGATGTCCGAGGAGCTGAGTTGAAACGGCGTGTGCCAATACCAAAAGGAGACTTCCAGCGGAGCACGAACAAGCCTGCCCGGCCCGGCGAGCATCAAGAAAAGGAGAAGGGAAATGGCCCTGGCCATGTTTGCGATAGGGACGTTGCAGGAGGCCAATAGGCTGTAAACTTTGCCGAATGCCTCGCTATCGAAATGGCTTAACTGCATGCGCAGTGGTTTGGGTTGGGTTGCTCGCCGCGCACTCGCATGCCCAGGTTTGGGAAAAGTATCTGGCGCCCGGCCTCACTTACCGCATGGAGGTTGATCCCGATCTTCCGCGCACGATCCATGCCTTGCGGTTCAATATCCATTCGGACGCGGTACACGCCGTTCCGGAGTTGGGACAAGGCAAGGTTTATAACGACGACAAAACGAAGGGACGGGCCACGGTTTCCGCGATGGTCAAGAACTTCAGTGCCATTGCCGGCGTGAACGCCTCCTATTTCCCCTATACCGGCAGGCCGGTGGGGCTCATGGTTCGGGACGGGGAGCTTATCAGCTCGCCCTATAAGAACCGGCCCGAAGTCGGTTGGGGCTTGAATGAGCCGGCCAAGATCTCACTCTCCGGATTCTCTGCCTCTTTTAAGGCGGGAGGCGGGGATCCCGTGGCGATCGACACGATCAATGAGGAAACCAAGCCCGATTCCATCTCCTTCGACACGGATACGTGCGGCTGGGCTTTGGCCAAGTCGACGCCCGGAACCTGCGCGGTCCTTAAGATGGGTGAAGAGAAGCTCACGGCCAATGGCCAGTTGGAGGGCGAAGTAGTGGAGGTCAATCCCAACATCACGAAGATGGCAATCCCTAAAGGGGATGCGGTGCTGATGGGAGCGGGGACGGTGGCAGGGACGGTTGGCGCCTTGAAGCCCGGTGACCGGGTCAATATTGCCGTCCACATCGATGGTTTTGACTGGAACAAGGTGACCAACGTGGTTTGTGGCGGGCCGGTGCTGCTTAAGAACGGTGTTGCCGTTTTGGATTGGTCGGCAGAAGGGTTCAACCAGGGAATTCTCACTCAAACGGCACCCTAGAACTGCAGTCGGCATGGATGCCCATGGCGATCTTTGGCTGGTCTCGGTGGATGGCCAGCTTTCGGAAAGCGTGGGCGCTACCCTGGAAGAAATGGCCGCGATTATGCTTCGTCTTGGCTGCCGCGATGCGATCAATCTGGATGGCGGCGGAAGCACCACGATGAATGCCTTCGGCGTGACCGTAAGCCGCCCAAGTGACGGCGTGGAGCGAGAACTCGCCAATGCGATTTTGTTCTATGGACCTCCATCTCCGAAAGAAAGCGTGGCACTGGAGATCCATGCCCCGACCCGGCTAAAGGTTGGCGACAAAGTTGAAGTGTCGGTGGTCAAGTCGAACGGCGAACATGTGCCGGACGCTGAGATCCTGTGGTCCGCCTCGGGCGGCGGCTGGATCGACCAGGGCGGACTGCTACACGCGGACAAGCCGGAGTCGGTTGTTCTTTCCGCCTACGTTCATGGGCAGACGTTAACGACGACGATTCCGGTTGACAACGGGTGACGGGTGACTCGACCTAGATAGGCTCAATCCGAACCGTGCGGCGAAGTTCCTCTTGGAAGACCGGGGATTGAAGAGCCCCTCTAGAGATGGTAAATGCGAATAAGAGTTCTGATCTCTTTGCGTGGACCAAAACTGCAACTCGTGTTGGTCTCCGGGATGCTCTTCGGAAAAAGGAAATATCCAGATCGGGAAAAAGAGGCTTCAAGACTTGCAAAACTTTGCCGTCGGAGTCCGCGTCCGATAACAGCAATCCATCCAGGCATCCACGCATCGTTGCCTTGTTCCTGAAAACATGGATTGAGAGACCAGTGAATGACTTGTTCCCGAAGAAAAACGAGGTATCAGGCTATCGTCGGGCCATTCTGCTTGCGCCAACCACTTCTATGGGGCCTCGGCCGGCAAGCTAAAGGTGCCGAATGAAAACGAAGCGGCTATCAGTCCGCTAGCCTGCCAGGGATGTCCATTTTCGTGTGAAAGATTTGAAGGACATTAACCACGCCGCCTGCACCGTCAATGTCAAAAATCACAACGTGGCCGTCGCCACTCCGTCGTTTTTTTACTGTGAGAGCCCTAACGTCAGGAACCCCTTCGACTTCTTTACCGTTGGGGTAATTCTTGGCCAAGCCATCTATGTTATTTCGAAGAAAGGCGTCGTAAGCGTCAGCCTCACGAACGCTCCGCCGCATCGAGTTATAGTTCCAGATTTCTTGCAACGAGATTTGTGCGCTGCGTGATAAAACGACGGCTAGCTTTGGCGATTTTCTCTTAGCCATGCGGCTCTGCTCGCCTCGGAAAGCTTCTTGGACTCTTCCATGGTTATGAATTGGCCGGCTTTTATCTCGGCCTGCGCTTCCTTCACCAATGCAATCTGTTCGGGACTGAGCTTGACCTTAGGCTCCTCGTCATTCAATCGCCGTTTGAGAGCTCCAACAAGATACTTTTCAATACTCAATCCATTCGACGACGCAGCTTGCTCCGCTTCGCTAAAGAGCCGATCCGGGATGGTGACTTCTAACCGCATGGTGGTTCCTTCAATAGTATATAACGGCACGACGCTTCCATATTTCCGCGCAGACTCGAGCGATGGGTTAAGCAAATCCCAAACATCCGGTCTTTGGACCCATGCCGCCCTTCAGAAGCAATGTTGAAACACCGAAAAAATATCTGGGTCGCAAGGATTGCGTCCCTTTCCTTCAGGAAGACCATGAGAATAACGGACTATGAAAAGGGCCAGACATTGAGGGACATCTGCATCTCTCTTACAATTGAAGAAGCCCAGGATCTGGCGCTTTTTTTGAACCGGTTATTGAAGGAGCCGGAGATCAGCCGGGCCTATCTCAGCGAGATCGTGGGTGCTCATCTGGAGAAGGAAATCACGATCGCGGTGGATACGAAGACCGCGCCTCATGCCAAGCACTTGGCCAAAGCAGCTTAAGTCCGAAGGGTGCATCGAAGGCTAGTCTGCCGACATTAACTCCAGTATCGTCACTTCCGGCAGCACTCCTAACCTGGCCGGCGGCCCTGTCGTGCCGATTCCCCGCGACACGTAAAGCGGCGTAGGTGCATCCGGATAGTAGCCTTCAACGTACCTCTCTCCGTTCGATGTGTGCATCGGCGTCCATCCCCATGGGAAACGGAACTGCCCGCCGTGGCTGTGTCCGCTTAACATCAGGGCGGCGCCTTCCGGCAGGTACTGCACCATATCCGGCTCGTGCCAGATCGCCACGATGGGCGATTCGCCGACCGCGGCTTTCATCGCAGTAAACGGATCGGAAGCCAAGGCGTTGGCGGAATCGATTCCGACAAAGGCGATGCCGTCCGCTCGATGAACTTCGTTTCTAAGTAGCACGATGCCCAAGTTTTCCAGGACCGGCTTGAGGAGGCGGGGGTCGCCGTCCCAATAATCGTGGTTTCCGGGAACGCCGATCGCATAGCCCGGCCGTTCACGGAACGGCGCCAGAACCTCCTGCAACAGCCAAGGGCTGGAGGGCTTGTAATGGGCCACAAAATCACCGGCGATCACCACAATGTCCGGATTCTCGTTGAGAACGGCCTCGACCGCGCGACGGCAAAGCTTGACCGAGAACTCGTCCCGAACGTGAAGATCGGCAAGCAGGCCTATTCGGTAGCCATTAAGCCGTTTCGGCCATTTGGGCAGTCGAAGCGCCCGCTTCTCCAAAACCAACTGATTGGCGGGGCCGACCACACCGTAGACCAGGGTGCCCACGCACGCAGCGGTGAACGGCGCTGCCCAAGGCCAAAGACGCAAGTTACGCGGACCTCAGGGTGAGGATCGAGACCTCGGGACGGCAGAAAAGCCTCACATCCACCCCAACGGTGCCCACGCCCCTCGTCACATAAAGGGGAATTTGGGTGTGAGGGAACCAACCGGCGATATATTTTCGCCCACCGCGCGGACAGTGCATGGCGTAGCCAAAGGGCAAGCAAACTTGCCCTCCATGGGTGTGGCCGGAAATCTGAAGGCTTCCATGCGCCGGCATGTGGGTCACATAATCAGGCTCGTGGAGGACGACCAAACAACTCTTGGAAACGCTGCCTTCGGGGAAGAAGCTGTAGTCCTGAAGGCCCTCGGTGGCGTCGTCCACACCCGCCACGCTGATGCCCTGGTAATCGAAGATCTCGTTTCTCAGGAGCTTGACGGGGGATCTCTTGAGCCGGTCCATGATGAGATCGGGCCGGGGGCAAAAGTAGTCGTGATTGCCGAGCACGGCCAGACAGGGGCACTTCGCGTCGTTCAGCGGCTCTATGGTTTGGGTGATGAAATCGAGGATGGTGGGAGACGTGTAGTTGATGAAATCTCCGGCAATCACGAGGAGGTCCGGCTTTTCTTTGACCGCCATGGCAATCGCCTTGCGAGCGCGAACCATTTGGGATTGGCTGTTCGTGTGAAGATCCGCCACAAGAGCGACCTTGAAGCCTTCCGCGTCCCATTTCGGCAGTTTGAGTTCTCGGCGCTTGAGCTCCAGCCAGTTGGCATCGTCACCCATGTACGAGGCGGACACCGCGCCGGTAAGCGCGCCGATGCCGAGAGTCTTCACGAATTGCCGCCTAGTCAGCTTTCCCAAATTGAAAAACGCCTCACCCTAATGGTAACAGCAGGAATCATGCAGGCGTGCGCGATGTGAGTTGAATTGCGCCATCCATGACACATTTTCCACCTTCCCTTTCATGCGGCATCCTTGCCGTTTGAATTTTGGAGTTTACCAGTTTCGCCACATTGGTAAGTATGGGTAGTGGGTCCGCTTGAAATGCCGAGGGCAGCGTCATCTACTATCTCGTTCGTAGGTGACTTGGAAGTGGTCGTCTTCGCCTTCGCCAGTGGCTTGGAACCACAGCGACCTTAGCGACTTGGTCACAAGGAACAGGCTTCCGTCGGACTCGATCTTAAACACGTTCGGTTGCAGCAATCTTAAGTCGACTTTGGAGTCATTTGACGGCATGAGAGTTACTTTATTATCGTCTTGATGCCACTTGCCTCCGGTGAGATGTTTCGTCCCCATATCGATCGAATAGATGAAATTGGGTTTGAGTATAAGGCGGAACTTCTTCGCGTTCGCGAGATCTGCCGCGCGTATGTCATCTTCCCTGAACACTCCTTCACCGACCACCGTGGTCTTTTCTATGTAAGAGCCCACCAGATTTATTTTGTGATGGGAGCAGCCCAAGTTGATCAAAAGAAAAGATCATCAGGATTGCAAATACATGGCCCCTCATGTCCCTTAGTGTAAATCAAAAGCCGCCCTGAATCGGTAACCAAGAACAATACGACTGGAATGCAGCGTGCAGCTAGGGAGTAGCGACTAGCTATCACAAAGCTTCCAAAACGCACTCGGCGATATGATGAGCTCCGCCGGGGGCATGAGATAAAGCCCTTGAGCCACGAGCCGAATGATTTTCGCGAGCTTTTGCGATTCTTCGATTCCGATCTTGAGCGCGTCGGCGTCGTCCACGGCTTCTGAAATCCGGGTGCGAAGCCAATCGGGAACGTGCATGCCGGGGACCTCGTTGTGCATGAACTCCATGTGGCGCTGCGATCTTAGCGGCAACAGGCCCACAAAAACGGGCAGCTTGAACTTGCTGGCCACCTCCACGCACCTTTCCGCCGATTCTTGGTCGAATACGGGCTGGGTGTAGATGATATGAGCGCCGGCATCTACTTTGCGGGCAAGGCGGTCCATTTCCAGATCGTCGTCGAGAGAGCGCGGGTTGAATGCGCAGCAGTTAGTGAAGGCACACTTGACGCCCACCGAGTAACCGGCCAGATCGATGCCTTCGTTGAACCTTGATAGGATGCGGATGAGGCCGATGGCATCCACATCGAAAACGCTGGTAGCGGAGGGATAATCGCCGATGTTTGCGGGGTCGCCGGTTACCGCGAGGATGTTTCGGATGCCGAGCGCATGACAGCCGAGAAGGTCGGCCTGCACGGCGAGCAGATTTCGGTCCCGGCAGGAAAAGTGCATGGTCGTATCCACGCCCACATCTCGTTGAAGCAGCGTGCAGGCCGCGACCGGGTTCATGCGAAGGCGCGCACGGGCGCCGTCCGAGATGTCGATCACATCCACGCCGGCAATCTTTAGTGCGCGGGCGCCTGCGAGCAATTTCTCTATATTGAGGCCGCGCGGCAGGTCCATTTCGACCGCGGTGATGAACTTCCGGCCGATCTTTTGAGAAAGCTCGCTTGGGCGGCTTTCTGCGAGCGGCGCGCGCTCCTTGGTTTGAGCAGACACCGAATGCCTTCTCTTGACCTTGACCGGACCTCCTCTGAGCAAAAGGCTGAGCCCGGCGGATGTGTTCGGGTGTTGTCCCGCAGCACCCTCCTACGATTTTTGCCCCCTCTTCCACAAGCCTCAACGTGGCTTTCGCGAAATATTCGGGCGAGGTGTCGTAGGCGATCACACCTTTGAGAAGCTGAGGCATCCCGGGGGTGGGAAAGGCAAGGATGGGAAGCTCGGTCGCTTCCGTCATGGACCGCACGAGGTCCAGCATGCGCTGGGGACCGACGATGCAGTTGGCGCCGACCGCGCTTACGCCCATCTCCGCCATCGCGATGGCAATCCGCCCCGGCAAGCCTTCGGCCAACATTTCGCTGTCCTCGATGAAGGCTTTGCTGACGATGATTGGAAGATCGCAGACAGAACAGAGCGCTTCCACCGTGGCCTTGAGTTCCGCGAGATCAATGAAGGTTTCGAGGATGAAGCCGTCCACGCCGCCTTCGGCAAGAGCGAGCCCCTGCTTCTTGACCGAGGCTTTAACATCCTCGGCGCTTACATGGCCGATTGGGGCCATGGGTTTGCCGATAGGACCGATCGCCCCCAACACAAGGCGCTCCGCCCCTGCGGCCCGCCGAGCGAGCTTCGCTCCAGCCAGGTTTATGGCGGACACGTCTACCTGAAACGGGCCGAGCTTAAACTCGTTTGCGGAAAACGTGTTTGTCTCCACAAAATGGGCGCCAGCATCATAGTAGCTTTGGTGGATGCCGACAACCACATCGGGAGCTTCCAGATTTGCCAGGTCGTAAGGCTGGCGCGTGAAACCCTTCGCCGCCAGGCAAGTGCCGTTCGCTCCGTCCCCGATGAGAAACGGTTCCCTTAAGGCTTCAATAAGTCTCACAAGCTCAATTTACCGGTCGGTCCAGTTATCGGACAAAATAAGGAAGAAGGAGAGTACGGGACGACGAACGCGGCGGTTCATCGCGCTTCCTCCCAAGCCGCTCGCCAATGAGTCTTATCGACCAGATCAACGAACACCGCCCAATCCAGCTTCGAGTAGTCGTTTTTGATATCGGCGGCGTTTTGGTAAAGATCAATCGCAACTGGGAAGATGCGCTGCATGAAGCTGGAATCCGAAACGGTGTTTTCGGGAACCTGATGTTTTTCCCCCAGATTGAGGATTTTCAGCGCGGCGCCATGAGCCAAGCGGAATACCTTGAGGCTTTGCGGCAGTTCTTGCACGTTGAGGACGCGGACAAGGCGCTCGAGGTACACAATCGGATCCTCAAGGAACCCTATCCGGGCACGCTTGAGCTGATTCAGGAGCTTAATGACCGCGGCGTTGTGACCGCGTGCCTTTCGAACACCAATGAGCCCCATTGGGTGGTCATGAAGTCTGGCCGTTTCCCGAACATCACTTCGCTTCAGTTCACGGGTGTCTCCCACGAGATGCGGCTTCATAAGCCGGAATCCTCGATTTATGAGGCATTTGAGAAATTGGTCTCCGCGCTGCCGGGCGAGATTCTGTTTTTCGACGATTTGGAAGAGAATGTGGAAGCCGCGCTTGAGCGCGGTTGGAAGGCGTATTGGATCGACCATTCGCAGAACACGGCGGAGCAAATGGAGCTGATTCTGATCAGCGAAGGCGTGCTCGGCGCGCCTTGATATTCATTCAAAAAGGCTTCGTGGCAGCTGGCTTTGTCGGATTATGGAGGCCAGAGTGCCAATTGGAACCTCTTGATTTTAAGGCACTATAACTGTGGTACACGAACGATGATAGCTCTGAGCGCAAGGCATGATGAGGCGGCCCGCTGTGTCTGTTTCCTGACTCGCCTCCAATCCATCCAGGTCTCCCATAGGCGACGCCGCCTCTCAAGATAACGTCGAAGTCACTCGAATACTTCACTCCTTGACTTTAACGATAGCTTCCTTGAATCCCAAAGACTTCGCCGTCCGTAGCGCCTCCCTCTCTATCGCAGGCAGCCAACTCTTCTTCATCGGCCCGAACGGCTCGATGACGAACTCCAAGATCGAGCCACGCCGCACTGTGCGCCAACCCGCCTGGACCCGGCCCTCCGCCAAAACCACCGCCTCCACTTGGCCCGCTTTTCGAAATACCCGATCGCGGATTGTCTCCGGCACGAACAGGGTCTTGTCCCGGTGGCCCATCATCAGAGGATCGAACTTTGGCAGCAGGCGAACCGCTGGTTTGGCGGGTTTTGGAAGCGAGCCGTACACAAAATGGGCGCTCTTGCGGCCTTCGATCTTCACTTCCGTCAACTCCTCTCGAGCTTCCTCGAAAGCGGCCTTCGCATTCATGGTCTTCATGCCTGTCCAATAGAGGAAGTCGGCGAACGTGGCGGGACCATAGGAAGCAAAATAGCGGCGCATCAGCTCCTTCTTTGCTTCAAAATCCGAGAGCTCGCACAGGGAAACGTGAGGCGCCCATTGATCGACGCGGGCAAACTCGGTTCTGGCCGCCGCTTGGTGGGAGAAGACGACCTTGCCTTCCAGAGCGACTCCCATGACGTCAAGCCCCCAGCCGACCATAGGCAGCGCCTTGTAGAAGTCGATCCGTTCATGTAATACACGGCGCGGCAGCGGCCCCTGAGAAAGTTCATTGAGGATCCGGCCGTGAAGCTCGTCTATTCTAGGTTGGTCGATGCCGTGGCTTCCGATCCATGCCGCATGCCGCGACGCGAAGTATGCGCCTCCGGCGCGGAGCATCAGCATGTGATCCTCGGCCAAGGAAGTGTGAACCGTGCATCGAAGATTCCAGCCCTTTAGGAAGATCTTGTTCTTCGAGAGCGCCTGTTCAACGCTGCGCGCGGTGACTTTCTCAGCCCGGGCCGCCAGAGCGGGGGCGAGGCTGGCCGGATACTGGGTTTGAACAGCAACGAGCGCTTTCATCGCGGAAGCCGCATCCGGGTATCGCCCGCCGTGAGTTAGGCCATGGCGGGTGAGGATGATCGACCGGGCTTCGTCTTCGGTAAGCGTCATGGTTGGGGGTTGGGGTTTTAGGTTTCGGGTTTTAGGTTTCGGGTTTTGGGTGTTGGGGTTTTGTGTGTGTGTTTGGGTTTAGGTTTGGGTTTTGGGTGTTTGGTGTTGGGCTTTAAGTGGTAACTCAGCGCCGTCAGACTTGTGGGACAGCTCTGACATGTCCGGCTATTCTCCCCAACACCTAAAACCTAAAACCTAAAACCTAACCCAACCTAACCTAAAACCTAAAAAATGACCTTATTGAGAGGATATTCGACGATGCCGGTCGCGCCGCCCTTTTTCAGAACGGGTATCAAGTCACGAACTTGAAGTTCGTCCAAAATGACCTCTGCGGCAACCCATTGACTGTCCGCCAGGGGCGAGATCGTTGGATTCTTCAGGGCCGGCAACAAGGACAGAATCTCGTTCTTCTTGGCTACCGGGATGTTCATTTTTAGACCGACCAATTTGGCCGCGTTCATTGCGCCGGTCAGGAGGATCTCCAGGGATTCCAGTTTCTGCTGCTTCCACTTGTCCTTCCAAGCCCCGTGGTTGGCGACCAAGCGGGTGGTGGAAGTCAACAATGTCTCAATGATCTTAAGGTTGTGCGCGCGCAGAGATGAGCCGGTTTCCGTGTTCACGACAATCGCGTCCACTAAACCTTCCGGGACCTTTACCTCGCATGCGCCCCAACTGAATTCAACAGTGGCGTTAACGTTGTTCTGGGCCAAAAAAACGCTCGGTGAGCCGCACATATTCCGTAGCGATCCGCTTGCCCTGCAGGTCCTTCACTGAATCGATCGGAGAGTCCTCCGAAACCGCCAAAACGACCCTGATCGGGTTGTTGGTGAGCTTGGAGTATCGCAACTCGCAAACTTCATGAACGTCTACACCGCAATCCGTGACCCAGTCATGGCCCGTAAGGCCTGCGTCAATCACTCCATCCGCCACATATTGCGGAATCTCCTGGGGGCGGAGCAGTATGGGTTCCAAGTCAGGATCGTTGACAACCGGCTGGTAGGAGCGGGCGGTCATTTTGAACTTAAAACCCGCTCTTTCGAACAAAGCAAACGTGGCTTCCTGAAGGCTGCCCTTCGGAAGACCCAACTTCAATTTCATAGAGGGAAGTCTACCGGCTTCTCGGAATCTAGCAAAGCACCCCGTACATCTGCGGATATGGTTCAAGGAACCCTATGATTTAATAGGAAACACTCCCAAACATGCAGAATTTTGGCTGGGCTAAGATCGCCGTATATTATGCCAAGAACGATCCCTATGCGCCAGGTTATCGGGAGGCGCTGGACCATGCCGGCCTGCGGTACGAAGTCATCGACGAGATTTCAGCCAGGGATATTGCTCGCTTCCATCTGCTCGTCCTTTGTGGGACCGACCGCCTAAACCATGGCGAGGCAACATCCGTCGTGGAATGGATGGCCAAGGGAAACTCGCTTATCTGCAGCGGGAGCGCTTGGGGAATGGAGAACCTCTTGGGACTTCAGGCGGAGACGGTTCACCTCTCTTCGGCGGTAATCGAGTCCGGCAAAGCTGATCGGATCTGGCCCGAAGGCGCGGCTCATGTTCGGTTCTTTGGTGGCGCCGGCAAGCGAAACGAGAACTGCGAAGTCCTTGCCAAGGCAGGCGACTTTGTCGCAATCGGAAGGCGCAAATCGGGGCGTACTCATGCCATCTTTCTTGCGCCTCATGTCGGCCAGACCATCGCGTTGATGCAGTATGGCAAGAGCGTTGAGTGCGACTCCATTGGCCCTTCTGACGGCTCCGCGGTTCTCGACAACGGAATCCTGAGGGCGGAGGACGGAACGGTTCTCGACTACGAAACCGACCGGTGCGCGGCCGACGGTTCAAAACACAAGTTCTTCGGATACCCGCATAGCGACGCCATTCGAGAAATGCTCATCCGCGCGATCCTGCAAACGGTGGAGGCCCGCGGTCTTTCGACTCCTCTCTTCTGGCACTGGCCACGTGGCGCTCGGTCAGCGGCCATGCTTACCGTTGACTGCCAAGAGTTCGAGCGTGAGCATGTAGACACGCTTCGGCGGATGCTCTCCATGTTCGGTGCTCCCGCAACCTGGATGGTTGCCCTGCCGGGATACTCGGTGGATGTTTACCGTGCAATGAAAGCCTGGGAACACGAGGTTGGCCTGCTGTACCTAACCGACGACAACACGGGCTGGAACGAAGAAAAATTCAAAATCCAGTGGTCGGCCCTATCGAGGCTGTCCGCACATCCCAACCTCATGTCCACCCGAGCTTATGACGGCCGGTGGAAGGGTTGGAAGAACTTTTACGACATGTGCGAGGTAGGAGGCGCGCGCACTTCTTTGAGCAAGGGCGGCCGCCAACCAGGAACCAGCGGATTCCTTTTCGGGACATCCCATCCGTTTGTGCCAACCCGAAAAGACGGCGCCACGTCGCTGGTAACGGAGATTCCCTACACGATCTATAACCCAGGCTTGGTTACCCCGGATGCAGTCTGCGAGAAGATCTCTCAGCAAACGATGTTGCGCTATGGGCTGTTGCACACGACTTGCGCTTCGAACGCGATTGCCGAACCAGAAGCAGCCGGCTCTTTGCGGCGCTTCCTCTCAACATGCAAGCACCAGAAGATGGAGTTCGTCCTCCCCGAAATTGGTGCATCGATTCGAGCGTGGCAGGCGCCAACTTCGCGTCACTCAGAAGCTACTGGAGGACGAGGGCACACTTGTGATTGCAAGCGACGCGGATTTGCCGGGATTGGCCATTCTCATCAATGGTCCCAAGCTCTCAGCAACCGCTCGCAGCAAGGAAATTCACGTGGAGACTGTCGAGCGTTATGGCTGCCAGTTCAACATGATTGTGCTCGACGTGCATCCGAAGACCCAGATCGAGCTGAGAATGTGCCCGGCGCGCCAATCCGCCGCGGCATAAATGCCGGAAATCTATCGTTGCCCCAAAGCACTCTTGTCCCCAAATGCATGCGTATGTTCGGAGATTGTCCCCTCAGTTGCAAATCAAATTTAGGCAGTGGCTAAATTAGCAAATATGCTGATTCTGCATATAAATTTCGACTATCATCTTAGGATTGAGTTTAAGATGAAGCAAATCAAACCCCTCCTCCTAGTCGCTATCGGAATTCTCATGGCCACGCTGCCAATGTCCGCCAGGGCGCAATCCTTTCCACCGGTTTGGAAGTCCACGTCAACCTACGCTGCGGGCGATATTGTCAACTACGGGGGCAACTGGTACCGGGCGATGAAGGCCCTAAGCGCAGGCGGGCCCTTCCCCAGCTACGCCTATGGAAGTTGGGAGCTCAATTACGTTCGGTCTAACACGACTCTCACCGTTGGGTCGGGACAAGCCTTTGGCAACTTGATTTACGCCTGGCAGTTCGCCCGCAACGCGCGAATTGCCGACGCCGCTTATGTCCACTTCAGCATCGTTACCACGAAAGCCGATTTCGCGGAGACATTTACCGCGCCGTTTTCCTTGGATCACGGTTCAGGAGCCCTGATGTCCATCATTGCGGACAACGTGCTCCATACATCGCTTATTTTCAACCATTGCGGAGGATTCGTTATTGATACGGGCCACGCCTTCGGCACCCTTTCGAACCTAGATATCAACACAAATTCTGGCTCGACCGCCAATGGGATCACGGCAACCGGCGGTTCAATCAGCCAGATTGAACTATGCAATGTGATAGATTTCGAATACGGACTTGTGGCAACACAAAATGGGTCGCTTAGCATCGACGGTCTGTCTTCCGTTGCAAACTCGACGGACGCCTGTATGGCTACTTTTGGAGGAACGATCTACTGCGCGGGCACCAGCTTCTCAGGAAACGGAGGGAGCACGACGGGGCTTTACGCAGGATACGCTGGATCCATCAGCGCTCCCGCATGCACCCTTACGGGATTCAATATTGGAGCTGAGGCCCAGCATCAAGGAGTAATCAACGTAGAGAAAGCAAATATCAGCAGTAACAACTTCGGATGTTTTGCGACTGGATCGAGTCATATTGATGCTGAATTTGCATCAGTATCCGAGGACTCTGGATTTGACCTTGCAGCTGCCGATGGATCTACGATTGATGCGAAGGGCGTAACCTCTCCCACCGAAAATGCCAATGGCTCCATGGACGGGTCTTACATTTACACTTCATAGAGCTTGCCTAGGACCCAAAACCTAAGACCCAAAACCTACTTGTCTTTCGGCGCGTGGGAAGATCTAGCATGCAACCTAATCGGCGTGCCCGGTAAGGGATGCGCTTTGCGTATCTGGTTTTCCAGATACCGCTTATAGGAAAAGTGCATGAGGTCCGGGTTGTTGCAGAACAACACAAAGGTGGGCGGCCGGGTGCTCACTTGGGTCGCGTAGTACACCTTGAAAGCCCGTCCCTTGCTGGTATACGGCTTGCTGAACATCGCGTCCTGGATGATCCGGTTCAAAACACCGGTCGAGATGCGGAAGTTGTAGTTCTCGACCGAGGTCAGCACCTTTTCTAGAACCGGCTTAAGCCCCGCCGATTCTTTGGCGCTCGTGAACGCGACGGTCGCGTAGTTCAATTCCGGAACTTCGTCCTTGATGATTTTGAGGAAATCTTTCTTTAGAAGGCTCGGTTTGCTTGGCAGGCCGTCCGGCGGCTCTTTTTGGTCCCATTTGTTGACCACAAACACGCAGGCTTTGCCGGCGTCATGGGCAACTTTGGCGATACGCTTGTCTCCATCGGTGAGGCCCTCGGTTCCGTCGATCACCACGAGTGCACAGTCCGCTCGCTCGACTGCGCGGGTCGCCCGCATGGCCATGTAATACTCGATGGTTCCTTGGATCTGCCTTTTCGCCTAAGGCCGGCGGTGTCTATCAGCCGGAAACTTTGCCCTTTGTATTCCAGAAGCGTGTCGATCGCATCTCGAGTGGTGCCGGGAATATTGGAAACGATCGCTCGCTGCTCGCCCACGAACGCGTTGAGCATCGAGGACTTGCCAACGTTGGGGCGGCCGATGATCGCAAGCCTTATTTCATCGGCTTTTTCGGCCAGGTCACCGGTTTCCGGCAGCTCTCCGACCGCACGGTCGAGCACATCCGCGACACCTCTGCCATGCAAACTTGAAATTGGCCAAATTTCTCCGAGGCCAAACTCGTGAATTCGTTGGCGAGGGATTCTCGCTGGGGGTTGTCCGCTTTGTTGACAAGGATGTATACAGGTTTCTTAAATCCGCGAAGTCTATTCGCAAGGTCCCAATCGTCAGGCGTTGGGCCTGCAGTTAAATCGGTTAGAAAGAGTACGGCATCGGCTTCGGCAAGAGCCACTTCGGCTTGGACCCTTATCTGCTCGATGAGAGGATCTTCATCTGCGAAGAGGATTCCGCCGGTATCCACCACCGTAAATGTTCGCCCGTTCCACTCGGCCTCGCCGTATAAACGGTCTCTCGTGACGCCAGGCGTATCCTCCACCACCGCAACGCGGCGGCCCACCAAACGGTTGAAAAGTGTGCTCTTTCCGACGTTTGGCCGGCCTACAATCACGACGACGGGCAGCTTGGCGCTCATGGGGATACGTTGATGCTACCCTATAGGTTCAGCAATGAGGCTAAGTCGTCATGTACAATGCATGCCGTGTGGGGGTTTCGGGTAACGGCGCTAGGGCTGGCTATGCTTGCCCAGTCATCTTTTGCTCAAATTTCTCAAAGTCAAGATTCCGGTACGCCACCTGCCGATTCTTTTTGGTCGCTTCACCTTGCCGCCGGACGCTCGCTCATTCCGTTCCTTGGCGACTCAGATCTCCGGAACAACTTCCTCGTCGGGCTGCAATACATCAAACCGGAGAAGCATCTTCGCATTGGCAAGCGCAGCGGCGAGCTCTTTCAAGAGCTCTATTACGAACACAGCGGAAGCAAAGGAGGCTCCGGTTATTACGGCAATCTACCGGCGCAGTACGATGCCGCAGGATATTTGTTCGGGGCGCGCTATCTCTGGGGACTTCGCGGAGCTTACAAGATCTATGGTGACATCGGAGTGGGCCTTTTTTATGACACCCACCGGACCGAGGACTTGCCCAGCCGCTTGAACTCAACTCCTTTTCTGGACTTTGGCCTGATGATCCCGAATGGACGCAATCCGGTTACCGTGGGATTTAGGTTTCTGCACATCTCGAACGGAGGGACGGTTCCTCCCAACGGTGGGCAAAACCAGCTATTCCTTGACTTGGGCGTTAAGTTCTAGCCTGGCCCGCTCGTTGGTAAACTCGTCCTTGTGTTTTTTCCGCTCGCCTTGCACCTTGTGATTGGTCAGACCCCGCAGACCATCGAACTCTATCGCGGAGCGACTATTGCCGGCCTAACCCCGCGATATTGGGAAACAGAGGACACGACGCTGGACTCCACTGCAGCCGACATGAACCAAGGGTGGCAAACAGAGCTTTATGGTGGCGATGGCAAGACGATCCTGATCCAGTTCAAGGGGTTGGACCGGGTGATCGGTCCGAACAAGAAAGTAGCGAAGGCCTCGCTCGTTCTCACGGTTGCCTCGGGGGACAAGGTTGAACTTACGGCGTTCAACCGCGTTCTCGAGCCATGGAACCAGGGTCCTGTTCGAAACATCCTGGAGATGAACCCTGACAACACGGCAGTAGTAGGCGCCGTGGGCTCCGCAACATGGCGTGCGCGCCGACTAGGCAGGGCGAACTGGGCTCATACCGGCGCGCTTGGAGATGAGGACTCAAAGCCAATCACCGGAACGACCACCAGCCAACCCGATCAGGATCATTACGAAATCGACAATTTGGCCCCGAGTCATTCAAAACATGCTGGATTCCCCGCTCGACAACAACGGCTTCCTGCTCCAGTTCAAGGCGCCGGTATCTTTTTTCAGCGCTGAGGCGCCTCGTTCCCGGCCGAAGCTGGTGCTTGAACTTGCCGATGCCGCGCCCGCTTCAGGTCCCGATCTTGCGGTGACGTTCATCGAACGAAAAGAAAATTTCGACCGGTACGACCACGAAGGGGGCGCAAAGACGGAGGCCCAGGATGGGGCACCGGTTTCTGTCTTGGATCACGCACTCAATGACACTGCGCAAAAGTGGCCCTCCGAAGGCGCAGAAGTGATTTATGTGGCCCACGTCAAGAACCTGGGCTCAGCGGCATCGGGTGGGTTTTCCGTTCAGCCCTATGTGGATGAAAAGCCGTCAGGTCCGGCTCAAGCCGGGCAGGCGCTGCAGCCTGGAGAGGAGGCTTTGTTCCCGCTGCGGGTGCCGTTCAAAAACAACGATTTGGATCACCGTCTTTATCCGGTTGCCTTCCGCGTTAATCCGTCTTCGGTCGACAACTCCGGGCCTGACAAGGGACTTGAGATCCAGCAGGATGCGTTGGCAATCGGAGTGAGCGTGGAGAAGTCGTTTTACGACCATGCGGCGAGCCAGGGAGGCTTCGAGAAATGGATCCAAGGCCAGGTTTCGCTGCTCAACGACGTTTATTTCCCCTACAGCCGTTTTTCCTTTGCCAAAGATGGCGTGTTGGAGCGGGTTCGAATCGACCATATCGAGATTGTCCCGGACGGCAGCCTACAAGGAGCGAAGCCAAACCTTGCTTACGATGCGCAACTTGAATTCCCGGCCACGGATACCGCGGACCTGGCCGCAATCAGCAACTCGGTGGATGTGCCTTTGTTGAAGCGCTTGCTGGTTCAGCTTGGAGACGTGGATTTCAGCGCCGTCACTTTTCCTGCCGGCGACCCCCGGCTCGCCGCCGTTGGCAAAGACGGAACCGTCCCATGTGGACTTGAAGATTTATATCCGGGCATTATGGGTGGGGGTGACACACGGGACGACGCGCCGATCCCTCTATCCCTGTCCATTCCGTACCAGCCGGTCCAAGACGAGGTTATGACCCAGGCGGGATTGCAGAGCACTGACCTGCTTTCGGCAAGCTCTGTTTCCGAGTTCACAACGGACATGGGCAAGCGGCGCGGCTTCCTAGGCGATTTCCTTTACGACACGCCGCCGCTCGCGATGGTTTCGGTACTCGATTACACCGGCAATCCGGTTTCCAAGGCGCAGCTTACGTTCTATCAAATGGCGGGAGGACAGTTTTCGGCTTCGAGCCGAGCATTCAGTCTCACCACGAACGAGGACGGCGTGGTTCCTTATTCAAGCGTGATCCCTTGACCGGCGGAGACGACAAGATCGCTACCGGCCATACGTTGACCTCCAACCCGTTCGGGCGCATCGATTCTCGGGGCATGAACAGCGTCTTCCTGGTGAAGGCAGTGGCGAAC
Source organism: uncultured archaeon (assembly GCA_963829965.1). Taxonomy (GTDB): domain Bacteria; phylum Armatimonadota; class Fimbriimonadia; order Fimbriimonadales; family Fimbriimonadaceae; genus DASXZH01. The sequence goes on from CAWHLK010000058.1 coordinate 33,886, forward strand.
GGCTGCACGGCCTGGACGCCCCTGAAGCTTTGGCAATTGGTGGACGCAACCCATCGTGGCCAGAAGATCGCTCTTTTGCGCATGTATTTCAATTTGCCGAGCAATCCACTGGATAGCGGGACCGATGTTGCGGTTGGCAAATCCATTTCCTCTTCCGAGAATGGTTTGCAGCTCACCAGCTTGCTGGATGGCAAGGCATCCGCCGACGTCCCTTTGCCGAAAGATAAGGGCTCCTGGGTCGAAATTGACCTTGGGCGCGACCTGACGGTGGGCGAGGTTCAACTGGTAAGCAAGGGCGGCCCCTTTTGGAAGAGCTTCGACCTGCAAACCTATGAAACCGCTCAGAAACCAACCGAGGCGTTGCCGTGGGCGCATGAACTGGACTGGAACTGGTCGGTCCGCAACCGGCCAACGCCAGTTGCAAGCGGCGTAGCCGTCGCCTACCACGGCCCTGCGCGGCGGTTCCGGTATTTGCGGATTATTAACACGGGGCCATCTTCGGATGCCGCGTTGGCGGCGATAAAGCTGGTTCCGATCAAGCAAGGTGGTTAGATTGGGCTGTGCGAAAGGAGGCCCCAAGCCTCTTTGTAACGCGCGAAGGTGATTGTTACGGATTGCAGGCCCAACGGGCCGAGAATCCTTAGCGAATGTGTCGCAGCCTTGGGTCGGCGCGCAGATTCTGGGGCAGCCCCAACGGGGCGAGAATCCTTAGCGAAGGGCAACGCCCTGGTATGCGCGTCCCCACCCCCTCCCTCCGGACGATTTGAAGGTAACGATAAGGGTCCTGCGGACCCGTTACGTCACATTCAAATCGTCAATCTCGGGCGGCGACTACCAGGCCTCCGCTCCGCCGACTACGTCGGCTCAGCTGCTGCCTTCGCTAAGGGTTCTCGGCCCGATGGGCCTACAGGTTGGCTCTACGCAACCCTGATAGCCTCGCTCAGAATTTGATCCCGCAGAAGAGGCTTCAGGGCGCGGACCGTAACCAAATCGATGGGCACACCGAAGGTGCGCTCTAAAAGCTCCTTAAGGTCCATGTACCGGTCAAAAGTGGCCATGCCCTCGAACTCGACCAAAAAGTCAAGATCGCTACCGGCGACCGCCTGCCCACGGGACGCAGAACCAAACAGCGATAGGGAGATAACGTGAAGCCCTGCCAACTCTTCGCGCAGATCCACAAGCTTCTGCCGGACTTGATCGGCGTCCATGCCTAAATTATAGCGGAGTACGCGGAAATCGGGATAACACCGGAATGGAGTCCGTCGACCGTGACTAGCCTGACGAGATCCAAGATCGGCGAAGCACTCAGCCATGCCGGTACGCGCTTCACGTAGTCAGCGTCAACGTCACCGTTTTTACCGAAGTCCCGTAGGTTGCGGTGATCGTCACTGTCGTTGCCGCAGTGACCGCGGTGGTAGTGATCGCAAACTGCTTGGAACTGGTTCCCGCGCCAACCGCAATCGTGGCGGGGACCGTCGCATGGGCGTTGTTCGAGCTCAGCTTGATAACGTCGCCCGCGCCTGCTGCAAGGCCGCCAAGCGTCACCGTGCCGGTGGTTCCCGCCGTTCCCGTCACCGAAGAGCTGGTGAGCGATAGGTTGGAAATGGGGGGAACCGTTACCCCAAAAGAGCCACCGTTCCCGTAGCCACGGAGCCCCCATTTACCGGCGAAGACGCAAAGGAAACCGAAGAGATCGCTGCCGGAGCCAGGTTCACGCTCGTGGGAACGGAAATGCCGTCGTAAATCTCCTGAGACCTGGCCTCGCTGAACCTTCTTACCCCCGTCGCCCACTGGCTCTTATCGTTGCCAAGGAAATAGTTGAGCTTGCCCCCGAGCTCCCCGCTTGCCGTTGCAACCCCCGGCCGAGCGTTTGCGAAGCTTATCTTCACTACCTGCCCAATCCTCGTGCCTTTGGGCGGCCGCCTGCGCCCCAGCCTGCTTGGCTGATTGGGGACGGGAACAAACTTATGGAAATCGTAGACCACCCCCTCCTCGGTGATCCAGGAATCAATGCCGCCGCTCTGCGCCATAAACTGCGCCCGCGCATCCCACTGCCCCTTGTTCTCGATGAAGCACTGGCCCCGTCCCGCTAACTCCATTTCAGACGTGTGCGTTGGCGAGCCGATGGCCCGGCCGGCAAACAAGAAGACGGCAACGGATACGATGCCCGAAAGAGAAAAACGTGGCGCGCCCATAAGTCCATTATATTGCGGTCATCTAGCGGATTAAAAGACCGCCATCGGGCCTCACCCGAAGCACCATAATCCGAAACCTTGCAACAAATGTCCCCCCGCCCCGCATAATAGAGAAGAAGGGCGCAAAGTATGAAAGCCGTTGTGATGGCAGGTGGGGAAGGATCGAGGCTCCGCCCCTTAACGCTTGCCCGTCCCAAACCGCTTGTACCTATTTGCAACAAGCCGATCATGGAGCACATACTTTCGCTCCTCGTCCGGCATGGCATCACCGACATTGTTGCAACGCTCCACTACCTTGGCGACCAGATTCAATCTTATTTTGGCGACGGAGCGGACTTCGGAGTCCAGATCGCTTACAGCACCGAAGATGCGCCGCTGGGCACGGCGGGGAGCGTCAAGCAGGCCCAAAAGGAGCTTCAAGAGGGCACATTCCTTATCATCTCCGGCGACGCGCTTACAGATTGCGACCTGACGGCCGCGATCGCTTACCACCGTGAGAAGAAATCGCTTGCCACTCTTGTGTTGTACCGGGTGCCTCATCCGTTAGATTTCGGCATCGTCATTACCGACCAGGAAGGCAAGGTCGAGAGGTTCTTGGAGAAGCCGGGCTGGTCCGAGGTGTTCAGCGACACCGTGAACACCGGCATCTATATTCTGGAGCCGGAGATCTTTGACTTCATCCCCGAGGCCGAGGTGTGCGATTGGAGCCAGGATGTATTCCCAGAAATCCTGCGGCGTGAGCTGCCCATGTACGGCTACATCATGGAGGGCTATTGGGCGGATGTGGGCTCTCACGTGCAGTACAAGGAAGCCCAGGAGCACATGCTGGCGGGCAAAGTCAAACTGGACGACTTCAACATCGGGCCGGATTCGGTGTCGATGGAAGGCAACTCGATTATCGAATCCGGCGCGGCCCTCGTTCCTCCCGTGTGCATCGGCCAAAACTGCAAGATCCGCGAAGGCGCGGTGGTTGGACCTTACACCGTAATCGGTGACAACAGCATCGTCGAAGCAGCCGCGACGATTGAGCGCTCAGTGATCTGGGACAGCGCCTACATCGGGCCGAACGTGAAGGTTGAGGGCGCCCTGGTGGGTTCCCGGGTAACCATCAAGCGCGACACCCTGGTTGGTGAAGACGCGGTGATCGGGGATCGATGCCTCATCGACGTTGGCTGCGTGATAAGGCCCCGAGTAAAAATCTGGCCGGACAAGGTCATCGAGCGCGGCTCCATCGTCACGATGTCCCTCATCTGGGGCAATAAGTGGCGCGGTTCGCTGTTCCGCGATCTTGGCGTGGCCGGACTCAGCAATCTGGAGATCACTCCGGATTTTGCCACCCGTCTGGGCTCCGCTTTTGGGTCATGTTTACCTGGCCGAGCGAAAGTTATCACAAGCCGGGACAGCACACGGAGTTCCCGCATGCTCAAACGGGCGATTATTGCTTCGCTGCTCAGCGTTGGGTGCGACGTTCTGGACATGCGCAGCAGCGCGGTTCCCGTGGCGAGGCATTACATTAAGACGAGCGGCGCGACCGGAGCAATGCACGTACGCAAGCTGCCCGGCAACTCCCGAGTGAGCCTTATCGAGATGTTCGATTCGCGCGGCGCCTACATTTCACGCGAGACCCAGAGGAAGATTGAGAACGCCTTTTTCCGGGAGGACTTCAAACGCACAGATCCCGACGATCTTGGGGTGATCGATTTTGCCAGCCGCGCGATTGAGGAGTACCAGGCAGACTTCTTCCACCTTTTGAAATCGGGTTCTACCGGCGCACCTCTGCGGGTGGTTTGCGACTACGGCTATTCGGCAATGGCCGGCTATTTTCCCGCCATGCTTGCGCGGGTTGGCGTCGAATCGATCAGCATCAACGGTTTCAATGATGCCAAGCAGTCACCACGCTCACCCTCCGAAGTTCAGAGACACGTCGACAACTTGGAACAGATTGTGAAAACCCTCCGCTACGACATTGGAGTGTTATTCACGAACGAGGGCGAGCGCCTAACCTTGGTGGACGGCGCTTCGGGGCTTTTAAGCGGGAACACGCTGCTGGCAGCGCTCTGTTTGCTCGTCGCCAAAACGGAAGAGAATGCGGCGATTTGCATCAGCGTCACCGCGCCCTCGCGGTTGGAAGAGCTTCTGAGGGAAAACGGCGCGAACGTCATTCGCAGCAAGTCGGACACCGCTTCCATGATGAATACTGCCTTGGACGCGGGCGTGCATTTCGCGGGCGACGACCACGGCGGCTTCATTTTCCCTGATTTCCACCCTGGATACGATGCAGGCTTTGCCCTCGCCAAGGTCATCAGCATGTTGCGCGTTTGCAACTTGACATTAAGTCAGGTTGTAGAAATGGTGCCCAATTTTCAACTTGCCTATGAGCAGGTCCTTTGCCCGTGGGAGGAGAAAGGCAAAGTCATGCGCCGCATCACGGAGGAGCAGCCGGAAGCCTCGCGGATGGAACTGCTGGACGGCATCAAGATATTCAACACGCACGGCTGGGTGTTGGTCCTGCCGGATGCGGTGGAACCCATGTTCCACGTTTACGCGGAATCCACAGATCAAATCGGCAGCAACGAGATGGTGCTGGACTACGCGCGCAAGATTCAAAAGTTTGCTTTGAATAAGTAAGTGAGTGGCGAATAGAGTGCCTGGTTCTCCCTGAAGAAGATGGCTGGTGCGCTTCGGTGCCAGAGCTTTCAGGATGCCTTAGCGATGCGAACACGTTGGAATGGCTCCGGCGCGTATTCGAGAGGCCGAGCTAATAGGCAATGCGATATGCTCAAGTCATGGTTGACTTCGGGCACACTTGTGCAACCCTCCTTCTGGTTTGTGGACTTTTGAATTCCGCATCGGCGGCGGGTTCGCTCACGCTGGTTGAAGGAGGCAAGCCCACAGCTCAACTTGTGCTTCCAGCGAACCCTAGCGCTGCCGACACCAGGGCCGCCGATATCCTCGAATCTTCCATCCACAAAATGACCGGCGCAACCCTGCCCGTGATTACGAGCGCCGTCAATGGAACGCCTACGATTTGGATCGGATTCGACCCAAATAAGCTTCCAGCCAACCTCAAACCGGACTCGCGTCCGATCGAAGACGGCTTCTATTTGGCGAGCAATGGCAACAACCTGTACATCGTGTCCGGCGGCGGCAAGGGTTCTGTTTATGGGGTGGTCCAGCTGCTGGAGAAACAGTTCGGCTGCCGCAAGTTCAGTCCGACGGCAGAGCTTTTTCCCGCCCATAAGAACCTGCAGGTGCAGCCAATCAAGGAGGAAGAGAACCCGGCCAACAGCTTTCGCTGCATTAACGGTGATTTCGAGCAGGACCAGGACTACTTGGACTGGATGCGCCTCAACACCGTCAACGAGATTTACGCGAACGGCTACTACGTTCACACGTTTGGCAAGCTCGTGCCGCCAAGCACGTACTTTGCCGCTCATCCGGAGTATTTCGCGCTGGTGGACGGGAAGCGCCACCAAGAACAACTATGCCCCAGCAACCCGGAAGTTGTCGACCTAATTGTTGCAAAGCTCAAGCAGGAGATGGCGGCTCAACCGGACAAAAAAGTGTGGTGTGTGAGCCAAAACGACAACCAAACCTACTGTCAATGCCCGGATTGCGAAAAGGTGATCCAGGAGGAAGGCTCGCCGGCCGGACCTATTATCCGTTTGGTGAATAAAGTGGCTGCCCAGTTTCCTGATAAGACGATCGCCACGCTTGCCTATCAGTTCTCGCGGGCCGCTCCAAAGCTGACGCGCCCGGCCAAGAACGTGATGGTCATGCTTTGCACGATAGAGCTGAATCGCAGCAAACCGATTGCAACCGATCCCTCGAGCCAGGATTTCGTGAGGGATATCGAGGATTGGGGACGCATCTGCGACAACATTTACCTATGGGATTACACCGTCGATTTCAACCACTTCGTGTCCCCCTTTCCGAATATTCAGGTCTTGCAGCCGAACCTTCAGTTCTTCGGGAAGAACGGGGCCCACAAGCAGTTTCAGCAGTCGAACACCGGCGTAGGCCATGAGTTCTCCGAGCTCAAGAGCTATCTCATCGCCCATTTGCTTTGGAATCCAAACGCAGACGCCAAGCAGATCATCGACGACTTTTTGAGCGGGTATTACGGCAAAGCCGCGCCGTTCCTTCGATCCTACATCGAGATGCTGCATCAGGAACTGGAGCGCGCCGGCACCCGGCTGGATATCTACGAACCGCCAACCGCCCACGCAGCTGACTTTCTTTCCCTCAACAACGTCCGAGCCTACAACGATCTTTTCGATAAGGCCGAGGCAGCGGTAGGGCAAGACCAGATGCTTCTGCAGAGAGTGAAAACGGCGCGCCTGCCGCTGGAATACGCGATGATCCAGATCGCGTCCGACGACATTTCAGGCCCCCGTGGCTTCTATTCCAACTCCGGAGGCAAAAAGGAACTCCGCCCTGAAATGGTGAAGGTTCTGGATGAATTTCACGAAACCTGCGGGCTGAACCATGTGAAGACACTGAACGAGAGCGGCTTGACTCCGGATGCCTACTATCAGGCGACCAAGCAGCTTCTTAACCTGCAGATCGAGGGCAATCTCGCGTTCGGCAGACCGGCCGTGGCGGTTCCGCCGCCATCACCCAAATATGGCCACGGAGATGTAGGCCTCCTAACGAACGGCGTGCTCGGAGGCAGCGACTTTAAAGTTCAGTGGCTTGGCTGGGAGGGCGAGGACTTCGACGTAAGCCTCGATCTTGGCGCTGGCGCCGCCGGGCACAGCGCCTCGCTCGACACTATTTACATGCAGAGAAGCTGGATACTGCATCCGACCAGGGTGACCTGTTTCGTTTCTGCTGATGGCCAGAACTTTGAAGAAGCGGGATCTGAATCGGTGGACGGCGATCAGCGCGACGAGCCACTGATCAAGAACTTCTCCTTCCGATGGGCGCAGAGCGGCATTCGCTTCCTGCGCTTTCATTTCGATACGATGAAAGGACTTCCCGCCTGGCATAGCGCGGCAGGCGGAAAGCCCTGGGTCTTCGTGGACGAGATCACCGTTCACTAGGTCGCGAGAGCAGACACGCGTTCCGCCAGTCTTTCGGCTCCGAGTACCCTCAGCGCTGCAGCTCCTGCAGCCCAATCCGGAGGGCCTTCCGGAAGGTCGACGACGCAATCCGGCCGCATCGTCACCACTTCTCTGAAATCGAAGGGCTAACTCGATCTCCTCAGGCCGGGACCAATATCTGTAGGACGTTCTCGAGACTCGCATGCTGCAGCAACAAAGCTGCCGCCGATTTAGGGCCGATCCCCTTGAGGCCGGGAATCTTATCCGACGCATCGCCGCTCAATGCCTTGAATCCGGAACCTGCTCCGGCAGCACACCCATGCGTTCCACCACCTGATGAGGGCCAACTCTTTCCGGCGGCAAGCCCCCGCGTTGGGGGGCAAGGACGGTCACCGATTCGTTCACCAATTGGTAGGAGTCACGATCGGTGGTTAAGAGCAGGCTTGAGCCGCCCGCTTCGGTTTCAAGTAGAGCGGCGGATGCCATGAGATCGTCCGCCTCATAACCGCTCTGTTTGCCAACTCCGAGGCCGAACGCCCGGCACACATCCGGCAGCATGTTCAGTTGGAGAACAATCTCGCGATCGAACACACGGCCGGTTTGGTACGGAGGCCAAAGCTCGCTTCGGTATGTGTCTACGCCAAGGGTGTCCCAGGCCACGAAAATTCCTCTCGGTGTTTCTTTTGTCCAAATGGTGAGGAGCATGCTGAAGAAGCCGACGATCGCGTTGATCGGGGTACCGTCGGGGGCTTTCACCGTTTTCGGCGTGGAGTGATATGCCCGGTGGGCGAGGTTATCGCCGTCGACGATGAGGAGGGGCAAGCTATCCATGGAGTTAGCGTGAACGGTGAACGGTGAACGGTGAAATGCCGAAACGCGTAGCGGCGACCAGGTAGATAATCACTACATTGAGCACATCATTCTGAGGGTCCGACCGTTTACGGTTCACGGTTTACAGTTAAATCCCTAACGAACTCCCATCGCCTTCAATAGCGCGACCTGCTGGGCTTCGGCTTTGCCCGTTGGATCCAGCCCGTCCTTCCAAACTTGTTTTTGAGCGAGGGTTTTGCCGTCCAGGATCACCACGACCGGGATTTCTTGCAGGCCTAAAATCGGCAAAATCCCTTTGCCGGAGGGTGCGTTGTCATGCATCACCGTGTAGTTGATGCCCTTCTTCTGCATGTCCTGTTTCATGTCCTTCACGGATTCCCAGATATCAATGCCCACAAAACCAACGCCCTTTCCGGCGAACTGGTTGTGCAGGGCAATCACCTTCGTGATCTCGGCTTGGCAGGGGCCGCACCACTTGGCAAAGAAGTCGATATAGATCGCCTTGTACTTTCCCTTTAGGGCGGCCAAGGAAGTGGGCTTTCCTGAAGCGGCATCGATGAGCCCGTAATGCGTGAACTTGGAGTTGTCACCCGCAAATGCGGAGACACTCATAGCGGCAAGTGCGGCGCCAAGCGCCACAGTAAAAATCTTGTTCTTCATGGGTTGCTCTTTAGAGCTTACGCAATTCGGACCTCTGATATCCTCGATTGCAACCCGAGAGCGCCGGCTAAAGAAAAATGGCCCTCCTGGCCTTTGCGCCCGCCAATCCGTTGGCCGCTCTTAATGACGCCTTGTGGACCCTTAAAGGACCCGCAAACTTTTCCACCTTAAGGTGAAATGTTGCGGATTTTTTGTTTCCATTCATCGAGTAGGCGGAGTGCCTGGAGAGGCGTGAGTTGGTTCACGTCCAACTCTTGCAACTCCTTCATTACCGGCGTCTCCTCAAGTTCAAACAGCGTTAGCTGGAGGGTTTGGGGCGGAGAAGCTGTGGGGGCAGCCGATTTCTTTTCAAGCTCGGCAAGAATCTCGGCCGAGCGTTTGAGGACCACACCGGGGATGCCGGCCATTCGCGCCACATGGATTCCGTAGCTGCGGTCCGTGCCGCCGGCAAGAACCCGGTGCGTCCAAACCACTTCGTCCCCGATCTCCTCAACGCTTACCCGGTAGTTCGCAATGGTGGGGATCTGTTCTGACAAGGCGTTCAGCTGATGGTAGTGGGTGGCGAACATGGTCTTGCACGCCACTGCGGCCAAGTATTCGACCATCGCCCAAGCGATGGCGAGGCCATCGTAAGTGCTCGTGCCCCTTCCCACCTCGTCCAAAATCACCAAGCTGCGCGCGGTTGCGTGGTTGAGGATGTTGGCGCTTTCCACCATTTCCACCATGAATGTGCTTTGTCCGAGCGCCAACTCGTCCTTCGCGCCGATACGCGCGAAAATGCGGTCGCATAGACCTAGACGACATTTTTTGGCGGGCACGAAGCTGCCGATTTGCGCCATGAGAACGATAAGCGCGGTCTGGCGCAGAAAGGTGGACTTGCCGCTCATGTTCGGCCCCGTGAGAATGATGCAGCGCTTCTCAGGATCCATTGCCAGATCATTGGGTACAAAGCGGGTTGTGCTCGCCTCCACTACCGGATGCCGCCCCATCTCGATTTCCATCGAGTCCTGTTCCAGCAACTCCGGCTTGCAGTATCCGCGAAACGCGGCGACCTCCGCGAGGCTGCAAAGCACATCAAGTTCGGCAAGGGCCCTTGCAGTTTGCAGAAGGGCGTGGGTGTGCTCGGTAACTCTTGTTCTCAACCTATAAAAAAGGTCCGCCTCAAGGGCGACCGACTTGTCCTGCGCGCTCATCACGCGAGATTCGTGATCCTTCAGCTCGGTTGTGATGTAGCGCTCTGCGTTTGCGGTGGTCTGCTTGCGAACGTAGTTTTCGGGCACTTTTTCGAGCTGGGAGCGGGTGACCTCCAGGTAGTAGCCGAACACCGCGTTGTAGCCGACTTTGAGTGTGTTGATGCCGGTTCGCTCGCGTTCCTCACGCTCCAGCTTGGCAATGTACTCGCGCCCGTTCTTACTAAGCTCTTTCAGTTCGTCAAGCTCGATATCGTAGCCTTCTTTGATCAGCCCGCCTTCGCGAATGGTGTGCGGGGGTTCGTTCATCAGTGCGCGGTCGATCCGAAGGGCGATTTCGCTGTGATCGCCGATCTTCTCCCGAAGGTCTTGGATCCGCCCAAGGCCCACCTTTCGCAGAGGATCGGCAAGCGCGGGAATCGCGAAAAGCGACGTCTTTAGAGCGGCCAAATCCCGCGGTCCCGCGAGCCCGGTTGCAGCCCTTGAAACGAGCCGTTCGATATCGCTGACGCTCTTGAGGCCCTCCCTGATTTCGCCCCGAACCATGCCGCTGTTCACCAACCGATCTACAGCGTCCAGCCGGTTTTGAATGGCCTTGAGCTCAAGCAACGGCTGTTCCACCCATTTCCGCATGAGACGCGAGCCCATGGCGGTTTTGGTTTCGTCGAGCACGGAGAGCAGCGTGTACTTGCGGCTCCCGTCGGCCATGTTCTCGGCGAGTTCGAGGCTGCGCCGGGTTGCAAGGTCGAGCCCCATGAAACCGTCCACCGAGTAGCTGGTCAACGAGTCGACATGGGCCAAGGAAAGCCGGTTTTTTTCGGCATAGCCGAGGATCATGGAAGCGGCGATAATCGCGCTCGGCTTGTCGTGAACGCCAAAGCCTTGCAGGTTCTTAACCTCAAACTGCTCGAGGAGTTTTCTTGCCGCTCGCTCCGGCGACAAGGGCGTCGCGTCGGTTATTGAGGAGCCGAGCCCCGCTTTTGCTACTTCGCCATAAGACTCGGCTTTCGGCCCCACCAGAAGTTCGGAGGGTCTGAGCCTCGCCAGTTCTTGCAGGAGCCGGTCTTCCAGTTGCTCGCCCTCGATTTCGGTAACCACAAACTCACCGGTCGAAGGGTCCAAAGTTGCAAGCCCCGCCCGCCCGTCCATCACGCAAATCGCGGCGAGGAAATTGTTTTGCCCGGCCGCGAGCATGTTGTCGTCCATCAGCGTGCCGGGGGTGAGCACCCTTGTAACCCCGCGCTTCACCAAACCTTTGGCGGTTTTGGGATCTTCAAGCTGATCGCAGAGGGCGACTTTGAGGCCGGCGGAAAGGAGTTTGGCGAGGTACTTCTCAACCGAATGAAACGGCACCCCCGCCATGGGAATGCGGCCATTCGAGCCGTCTTCGCGGCCGGTAAGGGTTATTTCAAGAGCCGCCGCAGCGGTCTCCGCGTCCTCACCATAGAACTCGTAAAAGTCACCCACGCGCATAGCGAGCAGCACGCCGGGGTGCTCTTCCTTGGCTTGGAAGTACTGCTGGAGCATCGGCGTTCGGGCATTCACGGCATAGTCGTCTTACCCTATCTTGACGTTGCGCTGAAAGAGAAGGGCTGAAGGACAGAGGCGCAGGGATTGCGCCCTCTCGCTACACGAATCCGTTGCATTAACCGGAAGCAGCCGGCGTCAGGATCAGCGGGAAGATTTTATAGCTACTGTCAAAGCAGTAGCCAAATATCTGGCCGTTCTGGGCCATATACTGCCAGCCAATGATCTTTGCGTTCAGGTCGTTTGGCGGCACGATCTCCAAATCCAGATCATAGGGGTGCTGCGCTGCGTCCCAGAACAAGAACCCATGCAATCCGTTGCCGAATGATCTGCCCGCAGCATCCACGCCGTTGGCCATCGTGGCGTCTCCCGCATACTCGGAAGTGAGGTATTTTACCGCGCGACCTGACCAGAGAAAGCCCTGCGTGCCCGCGCCAAAATCCGCCTCCCCCGCCACAACATGGTTGTCGCTGATTGCGTAGGGCGTCACTCCCGCTCCTGGAATTTGAGAGAATTGTGGGGGTGCCCCCGGAATAAACCCAAACATAGGAATTGGGATGACCAAAGCCGGGTTGGCCGATTCCAACCTCGTAGTCGTCGTTTGTAAGATCGGTCGGCGCATAGGACACGGTTTCTCCCACGGATCCGGGCCAGATCACCTTGTTGGTGGTTGACGACCATCGAGTGGCTCGCTCGTAGCCTTGCGCCGCCTCCCGACCAGCAACGTTTCCTCGATCGTTAAGCACGACCGGATAGTAGAAGCTGTAACTGGGATCCGTGAGGCCCCGGTATGGGGTAACAGTGCCGAAGTCTGGGTTATAGAAATAAAAATTGTTGCCCTTCGAGATGACCACGACCGCCTTATCGTTCACCGGCCCAAACGCGTATCCGGGAAAAGCGGCGCTGAGATCGATCACCGGGTCTTTCTGGCCTGCTCGGTAGAGGTAGTAGTCGTCCGTGACGCTATCCTGGATCGTGTAAAAACTGCCGTTACGGCTGACATAAATGAACTCGCCAGGGTCACCTTTTGGTAGTTCTATCCTGGCCAATGAATAAATGGGAGGAGGCGGCTTTTGGGCGGCGACCGAACCAACCACAGCAGCGCATAGGACAAGTGCCAGAAGTTTTTGCATGTTAGTTCCTGTTTAACGACGGTCCGGCAAGATATGCACGAGATGCTTGGCCAATCGTCAGAAAAGTAAGGCGGACGTTAAATTGATCAAAATACGTAATCGTTCGCGCCCCGATCAGTATCCAGGAGAGCAGCGACGAATCGCAACTCCTACTATAAATTCGGCCTTTGCCCGTTTACGCGTCAGCCTTTACCCACCCGCAGGTAACCTACCTCGAAATGATTGACCCTCGAGTAACGAAGCTCGCCGAACTGCTTTGCAACCATTCTTGCGAATTGGGATCGAAAGACGCCGTACTGATTCACGCCTTTGATGTTCCCGACGAAGTCGTCGCCGAAGTTGCCCGGGTTGCCCAGGATAAGGGCGCTCAAGTTGCCGTTAGGCTGGAGAGCAATGTCGTGCGGCGGCAGCTGATGCTCGGCATGACTGAAGAGAACGCGGCTACCATTGCGGACATTGAAAAGCACGAGATGGAGCGCATGACTGCCTACATCAGCATTCGCGGCGCCAATAACTCCGCTGAGCAGAGCGATGTGCCCGCCAACATCCAGGCTATGTGGCAGAAGGTTTACAGCATTCCCGTCGTCTTTGGAACGCGCATTCCGAAAACCAAATGGGTCGCTTTACGATGGCCCAACTTCTCCATGGCGCAGATGGCCAACACCTCGACGAACGCGTTTGAGAACTTTTATTTCAACGTGTGCACGGTGGACTACCCGGGTATGCGAAAGGCATGCGAACCGCTGGAAGACCTCATGAACAGAACGGATCGGGTGAAGATCACAGGTCCGGGCACCAATTTCGAGTTCTCGATCAAAGATATTGGCGCGGTTTCCTGCTGGGGCCAACGAAACATTCCCGACGGCGAATGCTTCGTGCACCGGTTCGAGAGTCCGCGAACGGAACCGTTCAGTACAACACGGTTTCCCTTTACCAGGGCACCGAATTTACCGATGGCGAAGTTTCACCTGCAAGAACGGCAAAATCGTGGACGCCTGCGCGGGAACCCAAACCGCCCGTCTCAATGAGATTTTGGACACCGACGAAGGCGGGCGATATTTTGGAGAATGGTCGCTAGGCTTCAATCCCCACGTTCTGCATCCGATGAAGGACACCCGGTTCGACGAAAAGATCGCGGGCTCCTTCCACCTCACTCCCGGCAACGCTTATGACCCTCCCGGGCGGCAATGGCAACAAATCGGCCATTCACTGGGATATCGTCTGCATCCAGCGGCCGGAGTACGGCGGCGGCGAGATTTATTTCGATGGAAAGCTGATTAGAAAAGACGGATTGTTTGGTGTTGCCCGAACTTGCAGGCCTCAACCCTGAAAACATGAAGTAGAGGTTTGTTCGAAAACGCCCCTGTGGACGTCAGAGTGCTGAGTCTAGAAGCCGAAACTTAAGACTCAACACTCAACACTGGCCCCTATGGCCCAATCACCGGGTCAGAATGTCGACGTCCCATTGACGATCAAGGTCGCCGAAGTAAAGAAATCCGGTGTGCCGACGATAACCCCCGTGAGGTAGAGCGCTTGTTCGATGCTGCCGACTTCGCAACGTCCGCCGCCCTGCATCGTCAAGGTGCCATTTCCCGCGGCGACAAAGCTAAAACTCTCAACGGGATCTTGGCTTAAGGGGAAGTCCACCGTTCCCAGCGTGGCAGTTGCCGACGACGTCGGGATGTTGATACTGTAACCCTTCACTTCGGACGTGAACTCGGCGGTCAGGCCGTTCTTGAAGGAATACGTCCCCCCGCCCACGGTACAAGCCGGATAGTAGAGGATCAGTGTGTTGATATCCAACGGCCCCACCGGAAAGCCGATGCTGTCCGTGAGGACGCCGGTGGACGACATCGGAACCGTCCTTCGCCCGAGAACGCCGGAAAGGTCAGTGGGACCGACTAGAACGTTGTCCAAAGCAAAGGCTGCGTTGAAAGGCTGGCTGCCTTTTTCGAGGATCTCAAACGACGTGCCAGATGGAATGGGGCTGCTCGTTGAACCGGTCACCACCACGTCCGTAAACGACTCGTTCGTCGCGCCGACTTTGAGAACTACGGTCTTAGCCCAGGCGCTCGGTGTCACGCTTGCCACCGTCGTCCCGGATGCGTAAGTAAACGTCCCTGAAATAGTCCCGGTAGCGAATGTCATGGCGGCGCCAAGGCCGAGAACGGCGATTGTAGTGAAAGCTTTTGAGAACATTGATGAACCTCCATACGGAAGGCCCGAGGGCCTACTCCGCGTTCCTACGCCAAGTACCCGTGTGCCGCTTCACGATATTGGTAGGCAACGGCATCAATCCTGAGAATATGAAGTGGGTGTTTCTTCTCCGCCCGGCTCGAAACAGCCCGGGTAATGCCTTAGGCCGGCATTGTCGATCGCTACCAGATCGAAGCGGAAAGTGCGCTCGTCGCCGGTTTCTTGACGAAACCGGGCCGCTGCCTTTGCCATCTTGGAGACCTTGGCGGAGCTGACCGCTCCTTCCGGCGACATCCCCGTGACTCGCCTTTCCTTAACTTCAACAAACACCAAGGTTTCGCCGTCCAAAGCGATGATATCGATCTCCCCGAACCTTCCGTGGTAACGCCTGGTGATGATGGAATACCCCTTCTCAAGTAAATGAGCCGCCGCGCGGTCTTCCGCTTCTGTGCCTACTCGGCGAAGGTTAGACATAGCTGTTCGTCCGGCCGGCAGCGGGCAAAACTGCGGCGGTGGATTGCGCAAGGCCCCAGCCGCTCAAGGGCTTCAAGATGCTCGGGCGTGGAATATCCGAAGTGGCGTTCAAAGCCGTATTCGGGATATCGCTCGGCCAACTCTCGCATCCTCCGGTCCCGCTCCGTCTTGGCAAGGATGGAAGCGGCCGCGATGCACGCGACCTTGCCGTCGCCGCCGATGACGGTCTCCGCGTCGCAAGGCAAATCCCGCGGGTAAATATTGCCGTCGATCAGCGCCTTTGGCGGGATTTCCGGCAGGGCCCGCAGCGCTCTGCACATGGCGGCCATGGACGCCCACAAAATGTTGATTGTATCGATCTCCTCAACCTCGGCCCAGGCAATCGCCCAAATCGCCTTCCTCTTGATCTCCACGGCCAGCGATTCGCGGGTTTTCGCGTCGAGCTGCTTGGAGTCGTTGAGGCCCTTGATTTTTAGGCCCAGCGGAAGCACTACGGCAGCCGCATAAACAGGGCCCGCGAGCGGGCCTCTGCCGGCTTCATCCAGACCGGCAACACCGGGAAGCTTTTTAGGCGGATCAGCTTCTTTTTCCTCAAGACTCGAGTTTCACTTGGCATCGAACTTCAAATCAAAGACATCCTCGAATGCGGCTCTCACCAAAGGCTTCATTTCCTCGACCGTGACCGGACGGCCAAGTTCAAGAGAGAGACTGGTCACGCCGTGAGTTTGTATCCCGCAGGGCACGATGTAATGGAATGGACGCAAATCATTGTCGCAGTTCAGCGCAATTCCGTGCATGGAGACCCAACGCCGTATTTTGACTCCTATCGCGGCGACTTTCTTATCGTTCAGCCACACGCCGGTGTTGATTTTTGACCGCTCGCCGTTCAGGCCCAGCGGAGCAATGGCCCGAATAATCACCTCTTCCAGATCGCGCATCCACCGGTGCAAGTCCTTCCCGAACTCAGCCACATTAAAAACCGGATAACTCACCAATTGGTTGGGGCCGTGAAACGTCACGTCCCCGCCTCTTTCCGTTGGCAGGACCTCGATTCCGAGCCTCTCGTATTCCTCGCGCGGCAACAGGAGGTTCTCTTGATGAAAGGCCGCACCAAGGGTTAGCACCGGTGAATGCTCCACAAAAAACAGCGTGTTCGGACCTTCGCCGGCTATTAAGGCTTCCATGGCTTGGCGTTGGAAGTCGCACGCAGGTGTGTAGTCCAAGTGTCCAAGATCGACCAGTCGGGCGTGGTTCAACCTCACCAGTTTAGCTCCCCATGCACCCCGCAAATGGGGTCCTCCCCCCGGGTAAGATGAACCTAGCGGACCAGCTCGTGACAACGGCGTCCCGGAGATTTCCACCTATGAATAAATCCTTCGCTATCCTTGGCGCAGGCATGCAAGGCACTGCCGCAGCTTTTGATCTCGCCCAGTTCGGATCCCCCGCCACAATCAAAATGTGCGACCGGCATCTTGAGCACGCGGCAAAAAATTCACGACGTGTAAACGAACTCGTGGGAAGGGCAATTTGCGAGCCCTTTGCCGTAGATGCCCTGGACAAAGAATCCCTCGGCAAGTTCTTGGAAGACGTGGACGTTGTTCTAAGTTGCGTGCCCTACTGGATGCACCCGCAGATCGCGGAGGTCGCTATCGCGACTGCGACGAACATGGTCGATCTCGGTGGCAACACCGACGTTTCCATGCAGACGCTGAAGATGAACGATGCGGCGAAAGCGGCGGGAGTGACGCTCATTCCTGATACCGGCCTTGCGCCCGGGTTGGTCAATAACCTTGGCTACTACTTCGTTGAGAACATGGACTCGGTCGATAGCATTCGGCTCTATTGCGGGGTTCTGCCTCAGCATCCCAAGCCGCCATTCAACTACAAGCTGACCTTTAACGTGGAAGGCCTGGTTGCCGAATATGAGGATCAGGCAGTGACTCTGACCGATGGCGAGATCCGCCTCGTTCCCACTCTGGAAGAGCTAGAAGAGATCACCATCCAGCAGCTTGGCAAAATGGAGGCGTTCACCACCAGTGGAGGCACCAGCACCGCACCCTACACGCTCAAGGGCCGCGTGGACAATTACTGCTACAAGACCATTCGCTTCCCCGGCCACTGCGAGCGAATGAAGATCTTTAAGGACTGCGGATTTTGGAGCCTGGAAGACATTGCGGTAGATGGAGTGGTTGTAAAGCCCCGAATGCTCTGGCACAAGCTGATGGGAGACGCTCTGGCCACGTTCGTGGACCAGGATTTGGCGGTTGTCCGCGGAATCGGTGTAGGGAAGAAAGATGGGAAAGATGCCCAATGGCAGATCGATATCTTCGATAAGGAAGACGAGAAAACCGGATTCACTTCCATGGAGCGGTTGACCGGGTTTTCCTGCGCGATCTACGCCATCGAAATCGCCGAGGGGCAAACCGAGAAGGGTTGCCTGAGGTACGAAACCGCAATGAAAAGTACGAAGATGTTGGAAGAGCTTCAGAAGCGCGGAGTTGAGATCAAGTTTAAAAAGGCGTGAACGGTGAACGGTGAACGGTGAACTGACTGATCCGGGCTACAACAGTTCACGGTTCACAGTTAACGGTTCACGCCTGATATCCAGGCAAACCTTTTGCTGCAGGCAACTTGCAGATTTCTAGCGCTTCCTGCCGGGCTTCGTCGAAATCGTCAACGACGGGATGCTTGCAAAGGTGGGCGCGGAAGTAGTTCGCCCACTGGAACTCCGCGAAGGGCGCTTCGCTCTTAAGGTAGCCGCCCGCTTCGCGTACCAGCCAGGCCAGGCTGCGAAACGGGTCGTCCCCCAGACCCCGAACTGAGTCCGGTAGGTTCTTGTAGGAGTGAGGGCCTCCGCCAAACGGGTCGTACAGGTGGCACCAGTTCTTGACTGCCAGCTTCTTCCAAAAGGCTTCTTCGCTCAACTCCGAGAGGTCGTCTAGTTGCGAAAGATGAACTATGTCGATCTTGGACTCCCAGCAGGCGCGTACGAGGTGATGATGATCCACCAGAAAGTAGCGCTGTTTCGGACCGAGGACGACGGGGACAGGGTGCTTCTCCAAGTAGTCCGCCAGTTCATGGTGTCCCATGGCCTCGAAAGACCTGATCTTGGCGTCCACTTCATACATTCCTAATGCCAACTGGGTTGGGTAAAGATCGAGGACGGGAGACTTCATGTTCGCAGTCTATTCCGTTTCCATGTTTACAGCGAGGAGCCTTACGGTCCGGCGGCGCATGTTTACTCTGTTACGGCGCGAAGCGACACGTTCACCCTCGGAAAAGCATCTGCGCCAAAACGAAGTTCATCACGTAGATGAGCACCATCGAAATCACGACGGTGTTGGTAGTTGCGCGACCGACGCCCACTGCGCCGTTCTTGGTTCTTAGCCCCTGCTGGCACGCGACGAGCGCGATGATCAGCCCGAAGAACGGTCCTTTCAGTATTCCGCCTGTCAAATCCCAAGGGCGGACGTAGGATTGCACGGAATTCATGAACGTCGATGTGGCAATTCCGTTACTGCCGGCGACGAGGATCCCGCCAATGCCGCCAGCGAAGATACCTAGGAGAGTGAGAATCGGGACCATAAAAATCGCCGCGATCACGCGGGGGATGACGAGATAGCTTGTTGGGTTTACCGATAGCATTCTCAGGGCGTCGATTTGTTCCGTAACCGCCATCGTTCCGATCTGCGCAGCGCCCGCGGAGCCGCACCGCGCGGCAACCATGATGCCGGTGATCACCGGCCCTAACTCGCGCGTCACCGCCATCACCACGGTCGCGCCTACAAAACTGCTTCCCCCGTATTCGTTCAGAAATTGGCTGGTGTAAAGCGCGAGCACCGCGCCCGAGCAAAAGTTGGTCATAACCACGATGGGCACGGACGCGACACCGATGAACGCCATTTGGGCGATGGTTTCGCTAACTTCCAACCGGCTGGTGAACAGCCTCCGGAGCGTGTCCAGCCCGAGAATCGCCATTTCGCCAACGAATGTCAAGAAATTATCGACATGCTTGGTGATTGGTTTACTCGCCATGTACGCCATCGAAGCTTACGATACCGCAACCTCAGATATACTTCAGCCCTGTGAGCGTTCAACTTCCCATTGCCGAGGTGGCTTCGCCTAACGGCAAGAAGGTCACCAAGAAAAAACCGGCGGCGCCGTGGTTGGCGGTCATCTGCCTCCTTCTTAGCCTAATCTTGTTTTGGGGCTTGCCCCTCGTCGCCAAGCACACCGGCCCCGTCCAAGTGGATTTCGAAAAGCCGTCTAAATGAAAGTTGGCATCATCGGCTATTCGAGCTCTGGAAAGAGCACCCTTTATCGCGCCGCCGCTCGCGGAGCGGCGAAAGGCGACGTCACTGCTGTGCCCGTTCCGGACGAGCGGTTCGACACGATCGTCCGCCAGGTTAAACCCAAAAAGATCACCCCCGCAACTGTGGTTCTCAACGACAATATCGAGAGCGCCCAAGGCGGGAGCGGAAAAACCTTTTCGCAACGGTTTCTGGACGAAGCTCGGAAGATGGAAGTCTTGCTCCACGTGGTTCGGGCCTTTGACTCTCCGGTAGCGCCCTACTTCGATTCGGTGAGCCCGCTGCGCGATCAGGAAGCGATTGAAGTCGAACTGGTCTTGGCCGACCTCCAGATCGTGGAAAACCGGTTGGAACGGTTGCAGAAGTCTCAGACTGCCAAGAACCCGGGCTCGACGGATTATATCGAGAAAATGGTTTTCGAGCTGCTGAAACCGGCTCTGGAAGATGGCACGCCGATCAGAGCGCTGGATTTGGACGAGGATGGCCAGACCGTTGTCCGCAACTATCAATTCCTGAGCGGTAAACCGATGGTGGTGGCTTTTAACGTTGGCGAGGACGCGGCCGCTTCCTTGGATCCCGCTTTAGAGAAGCGCACTGCCGAGTTGGCCACTAAAGCGACTCCTGCCTTTTCCGTTTGCGCCACTTTGGAAGAAGAAATCGCGGCCTTGGACCCTGCGGACCAGCCGGAGTTTTTGCAATCGCTCGGTCTAACCGAGCCAGCCAGCGCGAAGATGATTCGCGCGGTCTACGAAGCACTTGGGTTGCACACGTTCTTTACCGCAGGCGAAAACGAGACCCGCGCCTGGCCCCTGCGCCGCGGCGCCAACGCGGTGAAAGCCGCCGGTGTGATCCACACCGACATCGCCAAAGGCTTTATTCGGGCCGAGGTTGTGCATTACGAGGACTACCTTGCGGCGGGCTCTTTGGACGCAGCGTACTCCGCCGGCAAGATGTCGCTGGAGGGGAAGGACTACGTGGTTAAGGACGGGGACTTGTTGCACATTCGAAATAAGGTGTGAGCCCGTTTGGAGTGCCCGGGCCTGCCGCGCTTTGTCATGGGCGTCCCTGGCCGGATATCCAGAGGAGAAGAGCGAGCCGCGGCAGTTGCCCCCGCGCAACAAAGCGCAACCCCAACGGGGCGAGAAGAATTGGGCGAAGGGCGCAGCCCTGGTAGGCAAAAACCATCCATCCCGCGGGCTAAAGGTTCGCCATTGCAGCCTAGGCTCGACGCGCAAATTCGCTACCCCGACCACCTTGGCTTGCTCAGAGCTTGGCTCCCGCCCTTTCCCCGCTAGCTCCCGCGGAACCCGGACATCTGCCGTTCGACATACTTCGCGATCATGTCGAACTCCAGGTTAACCTTTTGGTTAATCTTCATTAAGCCCAAATTGGTGTGCGCCCAGGTGTGAGGAATAATCCAAACTTCGAACTCCGAATTCGGTCGGCCCGACTGCGGTGAGACTGATGCCGTCCACCGTGATCGAGCCTTTATCGACCACATATTTCGCCATTTCGGCCGGGTAGGAGAACCGCATGACGTGGGCCTGCTCGGTTTCCTTAAGGGAAAGGAGCGAGCCCGTTCCGTCGACATGGCCTTGCACGATGTGGCCGCCGAACCGGTCGCCGGCTTTCATCGCGCGTTCAACATTCACGAGGCAAATCTGCTTTCCCAGAGGAACTGTAGACAACTCGGAAAAGGAGGTGCGCTTCAGCGTCTCTTCACTTAGCTCGAACTCAACTTCGATGACGAAGCTTGAGATCGTGTTCGAGACCTTGATGATCCTCTGCTTGAGTTCTTCGCTGACACCGGGAAGTGGCAAAATGTCTGGCCTTTCGGAAGGCTTTGCCGAAACCACGGTTAGGCAACATCCGTTCACGGCGATGCTCTCGCCGATCCCGATTGGGTCGTCCTCGAACTCACGAGAATAATCGTGAATCTCAATCACCAACGAGTTGGATGAGCACTTTCGAACCCGAGCAGGGTGCTGAATAATTCCTGTGAACATGCTCTTAGATAGTAGCCCGCGACGCCATGTATCGGCACAGTGTCCGGAATCACATTAGAATGTGACCTACTGCCGCCTTCAAAACGGCCATGGGTCCGATGCAACTCACCGTTCACGACTCACAGTTCACTCCCCGGTCAGAACCAATTCCTGTATGCAAAATATCCGGCGGTGAGAAACCCGTAGCATGCGATGGCAATCCGCAGCCTATTGGGGTCTACCCTTTGCGAATACTTCGCCGCATAATAGCCGCCGATCAGCGAGCCAACGGTTAAAGCGAGAAACGGCCAAAGCAAGATCAGTCCGCTGAGCAAAAACACTCCCGAGCAGACGAAGTTGATGATCAGACCCAGCCACGCTTTCACCGCATTCAGCTCATGGATGTTTCCCTCCATGTAGATTGTGAAAACGGCAAGCATCATGATCCCCATGCCCGCGCCGAAATAGCCGCCATAAACGGAAACCAAGAACTGCAAAAAGAAAGCTCCGCCGTGGGATATTTGGTGCTGGTGGTGGTTCGCCCAGGCTTTGATCCGTGGCTGAAAGGCCAGAAGCGTGGTGGCAATCAGAATCAGGGCAGGAACGACCTTTTCGAAAATGCTTTCTCGCGTGTATATGAGGAGCAGCGCGCCGCAAATGGAGCCGGCAATGGTCGGAAACCAGAGACGCTTCAGATAATGAGCCGTCTTGGGAATAAGGTTCCAAAAGCCAAGAGCCCCGCTCAGCGAACCCGGCCACAAGCCCGCGGAGTTGGTAGCGTTGGCGGTGCGCATGGGCACCGCATAGCCCACATGAACGCCACCGATAGACATTCCGGTGAGAGTGGGAAAAGAGATGAGGGAGCCGCCGCCGGCAACCGCGTTAATGCCCGACGCAATCGCCCCGACAACAAGCAGGACCACCATCGCCGGCCAGTCCTGCGGAAAAACGGGCCAAGCGTGCATCACGCGAGTTTACATGTCTCTGCGGGCGTGACGGGCCAGAAAGGAGCACCTCCTGACCACTCAACCCTCAATACTTAGAACCCAGCAATCTACACCCCACCCAGGTATCGTTACCCAAATGGCACTGGACGAGAAGGTTCACAACTATTTGATGCTCTATGCCACCGTTGCGCTGGCAAACACTCCTGTTCTCCTCGATCAGCTTCTTAGCGGATTCAAAGCCGACGATCCGATTTGGGACTACCGCCCTTCGCCTGAGCGCTTCACCCTTCGCGAAGCCATCGCCCACATTGCGGACTGGAACTCCATCTACTGCGAGCGGATCGAAACCTCCTTAAAGGAAGAAAACCCCTTGCTGCCCGATGCCGACGAAGGGCAGATTGCGATTGATCGGTGCTACGCAACAAGCAATCCGGTCGAGAATCTCGCTTGCTTTATGCATACGCGGCACCAGTTGGTTGACTTGGTGAAAACGATTAGGCCAACCGATTGGGATCGCATGGCCGTTCGTGAAGGTCTCGGGCCGGTTAGGATGGATCAGCAGGTCATGATCATCATGGGGCACGATGCCTATCACACGAAGCAGGTAATGGATTATTTGGCGGCCTCCGGCCTTCGGCCGCGTGACGAGTGACGGGTCCGGCCACTCCGAACGTTTCGCTCCCGAATCTGGTTAACCCACTCAGTTGCTCTTGGCGTTGCACACTTCCGTCGGGTCAATATGTCACGCGTCACGCGCCCTGCGCCCGCAGGTAATCTCCCGGCATGCCGAAGCGCGCGATGACGCCCGAAGACCTCATAAGATTTCAACATGTTTCCGATCCTCAGATAAGCCCGGACGGAACACGCATCCTCTTCACCAAAAAGCATACGAACGAGAAGAACAAGAACATTTCCAACCTGTTCACGGTCGACCTTGATGGCAAGATCCAGCAATGGACGCAGGGCGAAGGCGGCGACGGGCATGGGCGCTGGTCGTCGGACGGGCATTCCATTGCCTTCATCAGCGGCCGCGAAAAGCCCAGCCCTCAGATTTTTGTTCTTTCCACATCGGGTGGCGAGGCAAAAAAGCTGACCAGTCTTCCCGAGGGTTCCATCAGTGGCTTCAAGTGGTCCCCCAACAGCAAGAAAATCGCCTTTACTTTTAGAGAGCAGCATCCAGACTGGACCGAAAAGGCCAAAAAGGAACGGGAAGAAAAGGGCCTGAGCACGCCGCCGAGAGAACTCGACGACATTTGGTATCGGCTTGACGGAGACGGCTATTTCGGCCCTCAGCGCTATGCCGTTTACGTGGTGGACGTTGCCAGCGGCGAATCCAAGAAGCTTTATGATGCCTCTCCAATGGGAATGTACGAGTTCGACTGGTCCCCAAAGTCGGATGAACTTGCCATCCTGCATACCGCCAACAAACGACCGATGTTCGAGCCGGACAACGAGCAGATTTGGCGCGTGGATATGGAAGGCCAAGCCTGGCAACTTGATGGCCTGCCCAAGGGCCCGAAGGGCTCGGTCCGCTGGTCGCCCGACGGCAAGCATCTCGGCTACATCGGCCATACCGATGAAAAAGACCCTTGGGGCGTGCGCAATAACCGGCTTTGGATGGTTGCCGCGGGCGGCGGAAAGCCGAAATGCCTTACACCGGACGACGACTACTGCCTCGCGGTTGGCACTCTTAGCGACACCCGGGAAACTTCGTTCAGCGGCCCGCTCGAATGGTCTCCTGACAGCAAGGCGATTTATGTAAGCGTGTCTTGGCACGGCGAGGTCCAGATTGGCTTTGTTGAGATTGGCAAACCGGGCACTCCGCACCTGCTTACCAAAGGCAACCATGCTGTCAGCCTTGGAAATCTATCTCGTGACGGTGAGAAGATCGCTTGCGCCTATTGCGACAGTCTTCGGCTCAACGAAATCGGAGTCTACGATATCGATAAGCACAAGCACTCGCCCCAAGTGCTCACCCACTTCAACAAGGAGCTTTTGAGCGAGATCAAGGTCAGCGAGCCGGAAGAGGTTTGGCTCGACTCGACCGACGGCGTGAAGATTCAAGCATGGGTCATTAAGCCCTTCGGCTACCTCGCACCCAAGCGCTATCCGGCGGTTTTGGAAATTCACGGCGGTCCTCACGGACAATATGGCTGGACGTTCTTCCACGAGTTCCAAGTTTTGGCGGCAGCAGGCTACGTAGTCGTGTATTCCAACCCGCGCGGTTCCAAAGGTTACGGCGAGGACTTTACCGCCGCGATTCGCGGCGACTGGGGAAATAAAGACTGGGAAGACATCCAGACCGTCACCCGCTGGATGCAACACCAGCCCTTCATCCATCCCGGCCAGATGGGCGTCATGGGAGGAAGCTACGGCGGCTACATGACAAACTGGGTGATCGGCCACACGAACGATTTTGCCGGCGCGGTTACTGATCGATGCGTATCCAACTTGATCTCAATGGGTGGGTCTTCCGACTTTGTCTCTCAGGAAGATTCCTACTGGAAGGGCGTCTTCTTTGGAGATATCGAGAAGCTTTGGAAGGATTCTCCCATCGCCTACTTCAAGAACGTGAAAACGCCGACTCTGATCATTCACAGCGAAGGGGATCTTCGCTGCAATGTCGAACAAAGCGAGCAGGTTTTCGCTGCCTTACACCATCAAGGCGTGGACACGCGGTTTGTGCGGTATCCGCAGAGCACTTCGCACGGCATGAGCCGCGGCGGACCCTCCGATTTACGCATCCACCGGCTTCAAGAGATTTTGAAGTGGTGGGAGAAATATTTGAAGTAAACGGGTGACGGGTGACGTGGAGTAAACGATAAGCGTGGCATTTCGCACCGTACCGAATAAACGCTCAGCAGATTGAGGTCGTGATAGAGCCTGGCGAGAATGGCGTTCATATAGGCAGCGTGCCCACGTTGCCGGCTTGCCGTTCTTGGGGGGCCAGCCGAGTTGAGCTCTTGGCAAATCTTAAGGAACTGCTGAAGGTGGCCTGGGGCGGAACAGAACAAAACAAATTCGGGCACATTCTAGCCGGGCCGACTGTCCCCAAATACTCCCTTGCTCGACGCAGACTTATCAGTCCGATGCCAGATCGGAAAGCGTGATTGTCTCCCAGAGCATTGCGGCCGCATATCGCGTTAGGTGGCCCGGATTCGTTGTGGCAATGATGCAGTCGCCTCCGCAATCAATTAGGGCATGCGCGCAAAGCAACATATCGCCGTCCAGAGAATCATCGCGCGCAGAGGGCCTCCCAGATTTTCGAGCGTCGGCCCACAGTTCCGCCGCTTTATGGGTGACCTCTTGCGATATCGATAAATAGTCTGTAGTCCGGACCAGTTCGTCCAGCGCTCTGAGGCTGGCGAAAGAGTTAATTCGGATCAGTTCGCGGCGCAATTCATAGTCGCAGATTCCAGGAATCCGCACTTGCACTCCGTCGCTTATCAATAGCCTAAGCCACCTGATGATGGGTTCCCGTTCCAGTCGGTTACGGTGCACCACCAAACCGAGGGGACCGGTATCAAGTAGGAGGGTTCGCACCAGGGAACAGCTTTCGGCCTGAGGGCCGATCCTCGTCTAGTAGTTTCTTTAAATTCTCCCAGTCTTCCGCAGTTTGCGAATCAGGCTCGGAGTCCCACTTATCAAAGAGCTCCAATAGCGGGTGCTTTTCGACTGCCTGGCCTAAGAACACAATTTTAGCGACTGCTCCATCCGACTTAGGTCCGGCGCTTTCCCATTTCAAAAACGTGACATCGCCAAAACCTGATGGTTTGCCCCCTTCGACGACTCGAATGGTGGGGCGAGTCTCGATGGTTACTGCCTTTCGAAGCGTTGCTCTCATTTCTTCGTCGACTGCTCCAGCCCACGTGCGCGGCGGCGAATGCCAATTGGTACTTCCCCAATTTTACTGTCGTTCGCAATCACGTTCAGGCGATACATCCCGTATTTTTCAAAAACCATGTCGGTGACCTCTATAATGAGATCAGCCTCAGTTAGGCCGTCCTGATCTGCCGGCTCTAAGAACGGCGGCATGTCTGACTGCATTGTAAGGCTAGTGGGTTGCCCGTCTGGGTCTAGCATGTCCGTTCGAAGATGCCAAGGCTTTCCGTAGTCATCTCTATCTGCGACAAACACTAGCGCCACAAAGAACCTACCAACTGTACTAGGAATGTGTTCTTGCTCCAAGCGGCTGAACATCCCCACCAATGTGAGCTTATCGTTGCCCTCCTCTGTTGCAAAGTCACATGCTGTTCCTAGTCGGAGCTTCACGATGACATTATGTCATGCAAGACCTCAGAATCCTCAAGTTGGCTGCAACCCTTCTTGATCGTTCCCAGTAAGGTATATTTAGAAAGTTGTCTAAATACCTAAATGGCGAGTGATCAAGTGTTTAAGGCGTTGGCGGACCCGACGCGGCGTAAGATCCTTCACCTCCTCGGAAAGGGGGAGATGACGGCCGGCCAGCTGGCCGGCAACTTCAGCATCAGCGCACCTTCGATGTCCCATCACTTTAACATCCTCAAGAACGCGGACCTCGTGTTCGTTCGGAGAGACGGGCAGCAGCTCTATTACTCCTTGAACACCACGGTCTTTCAAGATGTGCTCACTCTTCTTTTCGACATCTTTCCGAAGCTTGAAACCCTGGAGAAAACCGAGAAATGAAAACCATGACAGCGGTCGCGCTGTGCATTTTGATGACCCTTGGCCTGTGCGCCTACGTGATCCCAGCCTATTTAAACGCTCCGGCTACGATCCCTATTCACTGGAACGCGGCGGGCAAGATCGATGGTTACGGATCGAAGAGCACGATGCTTGTGTGGCCCACTATGCCGCTCTTTGCTCTGCTGCTTTTGGTTGGGTTGCCGTGGCTGTCGCCGAAAAATTTTAGAATCGACACGTTTCGCGAGACCTTCAACTACATCATGGTCGTAGTCGCCTGCCTGTTCGGCTATATGGGAATCGTGATCGCCTACGCCACGATCAATCCTCACTGGGAACTTACGAAGCCACTCTTCAGCGGACTGATGCTGTTTATCGGTCTGCTAGGCAACTTCATGGGCAAGGTGCAGAGGAACTTTTACGTGGGTATTCGAACCCCTTGGACGTTGGCAAGCGATAAGGTCTGGGTCGCAACTCACCGGCTTGGCGCACGGCTCATGACCTTTGGTGGCTTCGCATGCGCGATTTCATTGTGGGTCGGCGTTCCGGTGATAGCGGGGTTCACGATTTTCATGGTCCTGATCCTTTACCCGGTGCTGTATTCCCTCATTCTCTATAAGAAGCTTGAGAAGGCCGGCGCGCTGTAGTGCGTTCTGGTTAGGAGTAGAAGATAGCTCCGCCGGAACTAGTGGAAGCGGTGACATTAGAATCTGCAGTTGCGTCGATGATTCCATTGTGCGTGGCGTACAGGTCGTAAGCATTGTCCTCGCTAAAGGCACAGTCGATTGCTCCCACCGTGCTGTTGAAACTCGATCTGCAGCCATAATCGCAGTTCGAGAATATGGATCCTTCCACGTCGACCATAGAGTTGTAGTAGGCGGCTGCGCCTACGGCGGTCGACTGTATCTTCGATGACGCAGCAACGATTCTTCCGCCGTGCGCGGCATAAAAGCAACCGCCATAGCCAGCACTACCCGTAAAATCAACGCCACTGTTGAACAACAAGGAGGAGCTATCGACATAGCAGCCATAGTTGTAGCATCCTGTCATTACGATGCCCGCTCCAAATGTCAATTGCGAAGATTCCATCGCTTCGATTTGATAATTGAACCCCGTGATGGTGATGTGATCTAAATTCGAGATGGAAGCGTTCGTCCTGGCAAAAATAGCACTGTTCAACGAGCCCGTAAGCGTAAGGTTTGAGATGCTCGAAAAATTGTGTCCAGAATCGATCGTGAGCGCATTACCGTTAGGAAAAGAAAGTTGAATATTATTCACGTTATCCCCGACTATCGATATTTGTCCTCCGGACTCGTGGTCCAGAGATAGGGGCGCCGAAAAAGTTTCGTTGAGATTCCCGCCAGTTGTCACAATATTAAGATGGAGAAAGGCGGCGCCGGCAACCCTTGCATTCCTAACGTAATTCCAAGCTGTGAACAGGTTTGGAAACGGTTCACCCATGCCGATGAGAACGCTAGTGTTGTTCCTCACATAGCTGAGTTCCCAGTCCGCATAGGTCTTTGAAGGGTCGAGGTAAGGCTTGGTGACGGCGGTCAAGCATCGGTAAACATTTCCGTAGTCTGTTACCATGTCGCCAGGCACGTAATGGGAAGTGTTATTCCAAGCCGGGGGGTAACTTTGCGCTTGAGCAGCTTCGCACAAGCTAAGTGCTGCAATAAAAATGACAAGGACTAATCGAAATGGGCAGCTTGGAAGCATTAGTGTATAGTATCACTTTCTCGTAACTGCAACTGGCAGTGCCTTACTCTGCCGGTGGAAGTAGCTCGCGAAGTGCTCCAAGCCACGGCTCGTAACGCCTCCAACGATCAAGCGAACTGATGTAAACCGGTTGCCTCGCCTGCCAAAGGCTGGCGGTGCGAATCTCCTGCCGGTTTTCCTCGGGGCGGAGGCAAGCATCGTCCCACGGCAGTCCGCAGAATTCCACGATCCGGCGTGCCTCGGTTTCGGTGTTTGCGACCAAATTCTCGTAACTCACCTCCAAGAACCGGTCCGGCGGCAACACCGCTTTCCAGTGGTGCATTAATCGATCAAATTCGCGGTAGGCGAAGACTAAATCGTCCAAGTCGAACATGTACGGAGAAGGATCTCCCATCGGAGTCATAAAGAGGGAAAGGCAGTTGTCCACCGGGTGACGCCGCATATGAACGATTCGGCCCTTGGGGAACGCGAGCATGAAGTGCCCGAGATAGCGGCGGTTTGCCGGATTCTTGTCGGTTACGCGCTTTGCGCCCGGACCAAGTTTGGACAGTATCTGCAAGTATTCGTGCCCGAACTGTGCAAGGATACTTGGGTCGATCTCAAAAGTCCGGACGTCTCCGATTCTTTCTCGCCAATACCTCAGTTCGCCGGCGGCACTCACCTGGGGGTGGGCGCTGAGTATGCGATCGGCGAGCGTGGTGCCAGACCGCATCATGCCGGTGACGAGAACGGGCAGTTCGCTTGCCAAGCCGGCAGCCTGTTCAAGTCGGTCCCGCGTGAATATTTTGATTAGGTGGTCGACGGTGGTCGAAAGCAGATTCCTGTCGAAACTGGCATTGTAAAACTCTGCGGCAAGTTGGTTCGCCTTGCGAAACGTCTCAAGGCCTTGCTGGTATTCGCCAAGGTCGTTCAGGGCTTTGCCCCGTGCGAACAGCAACGTCATCCGGTCTTGCAAGGCTAGACCCGGCCTCAACAGCATGGCGTTGATTCGGTCGAACAGCGACTGGTCCGATTTGGTGAACTTACGGCAATTGACTAGCGAAAAATAGGAGTTGGCGGTTTCGGGGTCCGTCTCAATCACCTTTTCGAGGCTCTTCGCAGCATCGTCGAACTTGCCGGATTGCTGCTGAATCAGGGAGAGCAATCCATAGCCGCCCGGCTTGTCCGGGTTTTTCTCGATCACCTGCCTCGCCCAAGACTCGGCCTGCTCCAGGGTTTCGAAGCCAAACTTTGAGGCTTTCTGCCGTAACATCTCCCTGGCCAAACCGGGCGGGGTGACTTCGGCAGCCTTTTCGAAGCAATGGGCAGCCGAGGCGTTGCGCATTTCAACGTACAAACGCCCCAACATCTCCCAAAACTCGGCACGTTCCGGTGCAAGATCAACCGCTATCCTCAGTTGGTCTCGCGCCTCATCCAGCCGATGCATTTGAAAGTAGGCAATGCCGAGAAGGTAGCGAATATCTGCCACATTCGCGCCGGAGTTCAGGGCGCCATTGAGAGCATCCAGTGCCTCCTGAAATCTGCCTGCCCGGAGAAGAACATCGCAGAGGTTCGCCCACACCGTCGTTTCTTGAGGTTGGAGGCTGGTTTGCTTCTTAGCAATCGCAATCGCGGGCTCAAGCGCGTTTTGTTTGGAATAGAGCGAAAACAGTGCAGCCAAAACCTGAGCATTTTGCGGATCTAGAGTCAGGGCCTTATGGAAGTTGTCGGCCGCCAATTTTAGGCGTCCGGTGATCGCCTGGACCCGACCCAGAAAGGCGAGGACCTCGGCCGATTTGGGCAGAGCCTCGGCGAGTCTCTCGGCCCCCGCCACGTCTCTGGCTTGGAAAGCCGCCTGAGCCCGCTCCCAGATCTCCTGTTGATTTGGGCTGAAGTTGGCTGGGGGCATTGCGTGGAAATTATAGCTGGCAGTCGTCTAGGCGGCCGGTTCGCCGGGAGGAATCGGAAAAGGGGCAAGCGCTACGATTGGTTATGCCATTCGTGATCGAAGGCGAGTTGCAGTTTATGCCCCCTTTGGTGGAAAGAGCGCGCCGTCTAGCTGAAGAGCTTGGCTAATCTGCTGCGGCTCCCAGTGGCCCAAACATCGGCGCCAGGACCTCGCTAAGCTCTTTGACCAGTCCCCCAAAAGCCGGCAGCTTCATCGCCGTGCGGAGCCGCTTAAACAGTTTTTGAGCAAATGCCAGAAGCTGCTGCGTCTTAGCTTGTTCCTCGCTACGATCTTGCAGCCAGAACAAAATGATCAACAAGTGGGCCGAGTAGAGGAGGGTTGCCATCTGCTCGCGCTGCTTCTCCTTCGGCGCGTCCGAAGACCCCTCCACCACTTCGTAAAACAGCCGCCACATGCGGGACCGCACATCCGAAGCCCGATCGCCAAGGACTGCCATTTCGGACTTGGCGGTTAGCCCAACCGCGAAAAGTGAGCCCAAAGTGTCCCGATAAGGTTGAAGCCGTTGAATGGTTCCGTTCATGGCCTCGGCAAAGCGCACCCCCATCGGACCGCGGGGCAAAGCTTTTATTTCCGCTGCGCAATCCTCGGTGAGCCGGTTATAAAGCTCCAGCAACAGCTCTTCCTTGCTTGCGAAGTACCGGTAGGCGAGGCCCAACGAAACACCGGATTCCTTAGCGATGTCTCGAAGAGTGGTTTCTGCATACCCCTTCTGGGCAAACAGGTTGAGGGCGGTGTTGTAAATGCGCTCTTTGGTGTTTTGCGCTTTGGAAGTCTTATTCTGCGGTGAATTCATAAAGAAATAGTGAACACGTTCATTTTACCCTTGACATTTCCAGAACTGGGCCGTAATATATAAATGAACATGTTCATTATGAACGCGTTCACTTTCGAAGGAGTAGTCAAATGATCATCGTTCAAACTTACGGCACCTACCTTTTCATCAGCATTGCGCTCACCATCTGGGTCGCGCGTACCCTGTTCAAGAATGGCAAGGTCTTTCTTGTCGAGGTCTTCGGAGACGAGGACCTTGCGGAGTCGGTGAACCACCTGCTGGTGGTCGGCTTTTATCTGCTTAACCTGGGATTTGTATCGCTTAACCTGGCGATCGAGGGGCCGATCAAAGATCTGCGGATGTCCATCGAGTCCCTCTCCACGAAGCTCGGCTTCGTCATTCTTGTTCTCGGTGGCTTGCACATTCTAAACCTCATCGTTTTCAGCATCATTCGAGGCAGCCATCTCTCCGCAAGTAAGAGGGAAAGATGGATGGAGATGCATGGCGCAGTCAGCGGCCCTCCTCCATTCACGAGGTAGCCCGCGGCACCATTGGGAGGCGGCGTTCGAAGTCAATCTTCGGACGCCGTTTCTCTAAGAGCCTCGACGCCGTCATGGTTTTCCCTCGCCCAATGAAGGACGGCTTCCAATACCGGTTTTAGCGACCGGCCAAGTTCAGTCAACTCATAATCAACGTGAAGCGGTTTCAGTTTCACCGTCCTCCGCTCCACCAAGCCGTCCCTTTCCATGTGCCGGAGGGTGCGGGTCAGCATTCTCTGGGAAATCCCCTCAATCGAGCGCAGCATGTTCGCCTGCCTTTGCGGTCCGAGAAGCAACTGGTGTAAAACCAGCACGAACCAGCGGTCCCTAAAGATCTCCACTGCCCACCAAACCAACTCGGCTGATTCGTCCCGCGCCATACGCACAGCGTTGTACCGTAATTGACATGTCCCAGTCCGTCACCGCATGCTGGAATCCGATGAGCACCTTTGCATTCTTGAGCCTCGCGGCCATTCTTTTATCAACTCAGACTTTTAGGCCTGAGCAGTTCGTCGCAACCGGTTCGTTCGATTTGAATTGTCCGGTTACGGACGCCTTTCCAATGTTCGAGCCTATCGGCGAGAAGCGATGGGCGGAAGGGTGGGATCCAAAGCCGATTTACCCGGACGACATAGAGCCGAACGTAGGCACCGTGTTTGAAACCCTTGGCAAGAAGGGTGTCCCATCCATCTGGACCATCTGCCGGTACGAGAAAAACAGGAAGATCGAGTACAACGTGGTGACGCCCGGCCACGACGTAACCCAGATCACTGTTCTTTGCCTAAGTTCGGGCGGCAAAACCCATGTCGAAGTCACTTACAGAATCACCGGCCTTGCAGAGAAAGGCAATGAGTTAGGCCGGGCCCACAAAGACCACTATTCGGAGCTGATGGAGCATTGGCATGAGCACATTTCGCGCGCCTTGAAATGTCCGGCGTATTAGAAAACTAAACTCAAAATCGCTGCAAATCCGATGACCAATCCGCCAATCTTCGACAGTTCGGCACGTTCGCATGCCATATCGCGATACACTCTATATATGAGCCGAGCGCTCAATACCTTGCTTGAAGGCGTTATCGACTACGCCGGTTTGTTTCCACCCGCCCGCCTTTCGATGGAGGCGGCCCTTGCCGAATACCTGGACTTGCTGAACGGCGAGGACAGTTGGCTGGTGAGCCGCTTCATTTGTCCCTCCGCCCGGCTTGAAGAACTTGCGGACGAGCTTGAGTCGCAGAAAGCGGAGATCGGCTTCGGGGTTTCCGTGATCGGAACGGGCGGCACGGACGCGGCAACGTTTGCACGAGGGGTGGTGCAAGATGCAAGCAACCTCGCGGTGTTTACCGGCCGATGCTCGGACATCTGTATGATCGAAGCCTATGAGGTCAAGGCGCCCGAGATCGAGTTCAAGGCTGCAATGCGAGCGCTAGGACCCTTTCGAGAACTGGAAGTTCTTTATGGAGTTGCCGTGGAACGATTCCCTCCATGACAACCTCCATTCTCTGGCGGAAACCGATTGGATCGGAGCTAAAGCGCGCACGGGCGGGCTGGACGCAGCCGCATTTCCCAGCTCGGAGAAGCTCGCTGGATTCATTCACGAATGCCTGAGCCTGAACCTAATGTTCAAGCTGACCGCTGGTCTGCACCATCCGATCCGGACTTTTGATTCAGAGCTCAACGTGACCCAACACGGCTTTTTGAACGTGCTGGCAGCCGCGGCGATTGCCGATGAAAACGAGTTGACCCGCAAGGAAGTGGTTCGTATGCTGGACGAATCAGAACTCTCCGGATTCAGTTTCACTCAGGACGCAGTGGCTTGGGGGGATTGGGAAGCAGGCTTGGATGCCATCGAAGACACGCGCGGCCTGTTCATCAGCTACGGTTCCTGCTCGGTGCGCGAACCGGTTGCCGAGTTGCAGGCGATGCAACTCCTGGAGGGTGTGCGCGGTTGAAGTTCGTGGTTCCTAAACAGGCCAAAAGCTGGGTATCTGTTCCACAAGACTCCCATTTTCCAATTCAAAACTTACCGTTTGGCATCGTTTTGCGGAACGAGGAAACCAGCCTTGCGACCCGCATCGGCGACAAGGTTTTCGATTTCAGGGCCGCCGCCGAAGCAGAGTTGATCGACTTCGATGCTGACGTTCTGATCGACATGGAGACATTGATTGAGGATTCCGGGCCCGAGTCCTTTTACAATCTCCGTGAGGCGGCCTACCGCCTGCTGGTCGAGTCCAACGCTCTGCTGCGGGAAGACCAAAAGATGCAGCGGCGGGTGTTGTTTGGCGAAGAGGACTGCGAATCGGTATTGCCGATGCATATCGGCGCCTTTGTGGATTTCTACTCGGGCATCAACCACGCAAGCAACGTGGGAAAGATGTTCCGGCCCGATCAGCCGCCTCTGCTGCCGAATTACCGCCATTTGCCGGTGGCCTACAACGGGCGCGGCTCGAGCGTGGTGGTTTCCGGCGAATCCATCACCCGGCCCAATGGGCAAACCAAGAATCCAAACGAGGACCAGCCCAACTTTGGCCCTTCCGAGGAACTGGATTTTGAACTGGAGCTCGGCTTCCTGACCATTCGGGAAAACGATATGGGCACGCCGATCCCGATCCAGGAAGCGGAGGACTACATGCTCGGCCTCGTGCTCGTGAACGACTGGTCCGCCCGGGATATGCAGCGATGGGAGTACCAGCCCCTCGGGCCTTTTTTGGCCAAGAGTTTTGCCACTTCCATAAGCCCGTGGGTTGTGACGCTCGACGCTTTGGACTATTTTAGGGTTGAGGGGGAGAGACAGGAGCCGCCAGTTTTGAATCATCTCCAACCGCGCAAGCCCGGGCATTTTGATATCACGCTCGAAGTTGCGATCCAAACCGAGCACATGAAAAAGCCGCAAGTGGTTTGCCGGACCAACGCGAAGAACCTCTATTGGAATTTCGCCCAGCAGCTTGCCCACCAGACCTCCAACGGAACACCAATCGAATATGGCGACCTGTACGCGAGCGGAACGATCAGCGGCGTAGAGCCAGGATCTTTTGGCTCTCTCTTGGAGCTGAGCTGGCGCGGCCAGCACCCATTGGTTATGGAAGAAACGGGCGAGACCCGCGCCTTTCTTGCGGATGGGGACACTGTGATCATGTCCGGCTATGGCCAAGGCGACGGGTTTAGGGTTGGGTTCGGGGAAGTTCGGGCGACGATTGATTCGGCCCCGGACTATTAGTCTGAGCTGGTCCGTCCTGTAGTAAATGGCGGAGAAATTCGATCCACATGTTGACCGCTGCCGAAGCCAAGGAGGTCACTTGCGCGGATGTGCCTCCGGCCCTTCTATCCGAGACTGAGCAACGAATTGCCCTCGGCCGCAGAGGAATCAGCGGTTAAAGCAATACGGTTTGGAGCTTTCTCCTATTTGGTTGAGGGCGTACGCGCAATTTCGCCACAAGCCGGCATTCAACTCGCGGCACGGTTCTTGACCAAGAATCCAATGCCTCCCGGTGGGGAGATCGGAATGAACGTGCTTGAGCATTTCGCCGATATCATCAAGGCAAACCGATATGACTGGGAGGGCCTCTCCATTGCCTTTCTCGATCCGGAAGCAGCCCACCAAGATCGCATTCGTGAGAATCTGAAGCTCTCACCGGCTGAGCGTCTAGAACGCCACGAGGCTTTCATGAGTCAGATCAGGAGAGCCAAGCGTGTCTGGAAATTTTCAGAACGTTCAAAGGATTGCGGACGTGTTGGCAAAGCACGATGTTGATTACGTGGTCATAGGCGGGCTCGCGGTTGTGCTGCACGGAGGCGATACGGTTACCCAGCATCAAATTTAACCTCGCTCCTTTTTCGCTTCGTGCCCCACATTTCGAAGCGC
Source organism: uncultured archaeon (assembly GCA_963829965.1). Taxonomy (GTDB): domain Bacteria; phylum Armatimonadota; class Fimbriimonadia; order Fimbriimonadales; family Fimbriimonadaceae; genus DASXZH01. Next base: position 69,878 of record CAWHLK010000058.1, read on the forward strand.
CCGGAACGTGTATAACTAACTCATCTATGTCCGAGCGACTCTGGGCGCCTTGGCGGTTCCACTACATCGAGAATGCCACTCCAAAGGGAGGGTGCATTTTTGTGGATCTGCCTGCCCAGAACAATGATCGCGAAAACCTAATCCTCTTCCGGGGCAAGACTGCGTTTGTGATGCTGAACGGCTTCCCCTACACGAATGGGCACCTGATGGTGGCTCCGTTCAAGCACACGGCGGACATCACCGAGTTGGACGAGAAAGAGCTTCTGGAAATCAACCAGCTTGTTTCGCAGGCGGTCGGCTGGCTCAGAGCAGCCTACAAGCCGGACGGATTCAACATTGGGGTCAACCTCGGCAGTGCGGCGGGCGCCGGCATTCCCACCCATATTCACTGGCATATCGTTCCCCGTTGGGAGGGGGATACCAACTACATGGCGGTCATTGGCGACGTGCGTGTCCTGCCTCAATCGCTCGGCGAGAGTTACGACAAATTAAAGAAGGTTATCGACAGTGACGCTTGAGAAACTGGCCCGTCAGTGCAGTGGGTGCACTGCTTGCGCGTTATCGCAACGGCGTCGGAATGTTGTTTTCGGCGAGGGAAATCCTCGGTCGCCACTCGTGCTGGTCGGGGAAGGGCCTGGAGATACTGAAGACGCAACGGGAAGGCCTTTCGTTGGGCGCGCCGGGCAACTCCTCGATCGCGCCCTGTTGGACAACGGTTTGACGCGGGAGGACGTTTACATTTGCAACACGTTGAAGTGCCGGGCGTGTGACTGGTCCACCGGCAAACCCGTGAACCGGCCGCCGACCGAAGATGAGGTTGCCACTTGCCGGCAATGGCTGATTCCTCAACTTGAGACCATTCAGCCGAAGGTGATTTTGTGCGTGGGTGCGCCGAGCGCGAAGAACCTGATTCGAAAGAACTTCCAGATCACGAGGGAGCGGGGCACCTATTTTCCATGCGATATGGCGAAATGTGTCTTGGCGACTTTGCACCCGGCGTATATTCTGCGACAGCAGAACATCTCGGGGGATGGGGGTTATTCGTTGTTGGTCGGGGATATCGCCAAGGCGTGGGGCGCGGCACAGAAGTTGGTGGAGAAGGAAGGCCGATATGGGGAGTTGAAGGCATCGTCGGCAGCCATCGATGAGGAGTCTCCCAAGGCACTGTTTTGACGATCTATCACATCACTCCACACCCTGGTTCGGTGCATGTTGTTGAGAACGAGTGCCCCGATTTCGGGAGCCTTGTGGCTTCCGTGCAAGCTTCCACCCCTGAACTGTCCGACCCCGAGACTTTGCTTCGCTTGGCCCAAGCGAGCCTTATCCAAGGGGTTGTAGCGTTGCGCTTAGAAGGCATTGAGGCGATTAACCATGTTAAGGCGGTGACTGGCGCTATCGTGATCGGCCTCATTAAAAAGCAGTATGAGGGGAGTGAGGTTTACATCACGCCGACACGCGAAGAGGTTAAAAAACTCTTGGAGACGGGCTGCGAGGTGATCGCGTTGGACGGGACTACTCGACCCAGGCCCGATGGGTCGAGTCTGGCCGAGCTTATCGAGCTGATCATTCTCGGAGGCAAGGTCGCAATGGCGGATTGCGATTCTGTGGACTCAGCAGTCGCCGCGTTCAAAGCGGGCGCCGATGTAGTTGGGACTACGTTAGCCGGTTATACGGACGCACGCGGTCTAACAGTTGGTCCCGATTTAGATTTCGTCCGCGAAGCCGCTAAGGCATTGAAACTGGTGGAAAGAGAATCCGAGGTTGAAGTTGACGAACGCTCGCCCGCGATTCTCAGGGGGTTCGTTGAAGAACTTGTCAAACGTGCAGCCGTTCGGCCGACCAGGATTACCTATTCGCGCCGTTGCAACCTAATTGCCGAGGGGCGTTATGAGCACCGCTGGCAAGTGGATGCTGCCCTGCGAGCAGGTGCCGAAGCGGTGACCATCGGGGGCGCGATAAACGATCCTGTAAAGAATACGCGCCGGTTGATGCCTGTTGCGGCCCCAGACTCTGTGGTCGCAATCGACATCGGCGGCACTTGGATCCGGGTTGCGGAAATGCGCTCTTGGCATTTGTCGTCGAACAGGTTATTTGAGCACGAGGTCACGCGGATACCCTTACCACCGACCCGGGCGGAACGACTAGGCAAGCTGGGTTCTGTGATCGCACAAATGAACCCAAAGCGAATTGGCATAAGCTCTGCAGGCGTGATCTGGCAGAATCGGGTCACCCTCTCCAAGAAGTTCATCCCCGAGAACCAAGGCACGGACTACAACGTTTTCCGTCAATTCCTAAGCGGCGGGGATGAATACGGCCTCATCGTAGTGGGCGATGGGCACGCGAGCGCATGGGCGCATGCTTGCCATCCTGATTTCGCAGGAAAAGACATCGTGGTTCTGGCGATCGGCACCGGACTCGGCTTTGGCCATGTAAGGGAAGGCAAGATCGTGACGGGGCCGGAGGGTATGTATTCAAGACTCAATGACCTTCCCGGGCCCAATGGGAAGACCTTCGAACAGTTGCTAGGCGGTTTCTTTCTTTCCAAGGAGCCGAGCGAGGAACTCAAGCAGGAAGCCAACGAGGCGATCCACCACGCCATACGCATGGTTTCCACCTTCCTTTTCCCGGACGTCGTGGTCATCTGCGGAACGGTAGGAATGCAGCCGTGGCTGAACTTGGAACTTGAGCCGAAAGAAGGCTGGCCAAACGTGCCGGTGGTTCGCAGCCCGTTTGGCGCGGATGCCGGACTATATGGGGCTGCAGCAGTTGCGCTGTTCCCGCCGTTCGAACCCGAGCGGTAAAATCCTAAGTCCATGCCTGAACTACTCCTGGAACTAGGATGCGAGGAACTGCCCGCTTCCTTCGTCCGCAAAGCCTGCGCCGACCTTGAAAGCGCCATCACCACACGGCTGCAAGAGGCGGGCATTCGCTTTGCGCAGTCCACGAGCCTAGGAACCCCGCGGCGAGTCATTATTCAGGTGGAAGACGTGGTTGAGCGGCAGCCCGACAGCGAGAAACGCGTTCGCGGTCCAGCGATAACGGCTGCCTTTGACGCGAGTGGGGCGCCGACCAAAGCCCTGGAGGGCTTTTGCAGAGGCCAGGGGATTGACCCGAGCAAGATCGATAAAGAAGGAGAGCACGTTTGGATCACCCAATCCATCGTCGGAAAGCCAACAGCGGAAGTGCTTGCTCAGATCCTCCCCGACAGCATTAGGGGGCTGAGCTTTGATAAGGCGATGCGCTGGGGCAGTTTGCGTATGCGGTTCGCAAGGCCGATTCGCTGGATCCTCGCCGCATTCAACGGCAAAGCCGTAAAGTTTGATATTGATGGCATTGAAGCCGGCCTAGAGAGCCGTGGACATCGCTTCAACCATCCGGAAGGTTTCGAAGCAACCGACTTTAACCGTTTGGTGAGTGAGCTTAGAGCCCGCCAAGTCGAGCCAGACCCCGCAAGAAGGGAGAAGAGAATTCGGGAGGGCGCGGCCAAGGCCGCCAGCGGCAAACCAGAACTGACGGACGCTTTGGTCGACGAAAACGTGTATCTCACGGAGTGGCCAACGTGCGTCGAAGGGCGGTTTCGCGAAGAGTTTCTGCAACTGCCGTCACCGGTTCTCGTAACCGCCATGGCGAAACATGAGAAGTTTTTTCCGGTTCGGGATGAAACCGGCAAGCTCACGAACCGGTTTGTTTCGGTACGCAACGGAGGGGTAGACGAAGTGGTTGCGGCGGGAAACGCATGGGTCATGAACGCGCGCTTCAACGACGCCAAATTCTTCTATGATGAAGACATCTCGCACACGCTATCCGAGTTCCTTGAAAAGACCAAGGGGATTGTTTTCCAAGACAAACTGGGAACGGTTCACCAGCGGGCCTACCGGCTTTCGGAACTGGCGAGTGAAGTTGCAAAAGGTACCAGCGCAACCGCTGAAGAAACGGAGTGGGCACAAACCGCCGGCCAATTCGCCAAGGCTGACCTAAGCACTGGACTGGTTAGTGAACTCCCCGCCCTCCAGGGCCAAATAGGCGCCGAGTACGCCAAACGCGAGCATTTTCCCGATCCTGTCTGCTGGGCGATCGCCACCCAATATGATTTATCCCTCAATCCACACATCGTCAGCGACGGAGCGAGAACTGCGGTGAGGCTCATCGTTGCCGACCAAATGGATAAACTTGCCGGCTACCTTGGGATTGGGCACATGCCCTCCGGTTCAAGTGACCCTTATGGTCTTCGCCGGGCTGCAAACCTGCTGATCGAGGCCGCCCTGCGATGGCCGGGCAAGTTCCCGGACATGGGGCCACTCTTCGAACGGGCTCAGCAGTGCTATCGCGAACAGGGCTTTGACCTTTCTTTTTCGCCAGCCCAGGTGGCCGAGGTTTTCCGCTCCAGATACGCCTCCGTTTTTGCTTTCACTCGCTACGACTTGGTGGATGCCGCTCTATTGAACGATTACTTGGGACAGGCGGAGGAGCTCCGGCCCCAGAGGGTGCGTTTCCGTATCTCGGTTCTAGAGAAACTGGCGGGAGATATCGGCTTCGTTCAAACCGCGACAAGGCCCCAGAACATCGTGACTGCGGCGGTAAACAAGGGCATCGGGTTCACATTCCTCGAACCCCTGGCCACCCTTGATTTAGCGGCTTTGGATTCCAAAGAGGGCGAAGCGCTTGCGACCGCGGTAAAGTCGGTCGACGCCGCAGTCAAGCTGGCGGTGAGCGAAGAAAACATTGAGGAGCTTATTCGCCATCTCCAGTCTCTTTCCAAGCCCATTAACGCCTTTTTTGACGCCGCCATGGTCATGGCGGACGATGAGGCAACGCGCAGCGCCCGGCTCACGCTGCTCCACAGCGTGAACCTGATCCTGAGGGAAGCAGGGGATTTCTCGAAGATCGTTGTTGCCGGATGACCGGAGCTAAATCACGCCCTGCGCTCTTAGCTCCGGATAGTGACAGGACTTGAACTTCTTGCCGCTGCCGCACGGACACATTTCGTTCCTGCCGACGTGTTTCCAATCCACGTTTGCGGGGGCGGCAGCCGGTTGGCCTTTCACGGCCAAAGCTGCTCCGCCGCCGGCGGCAACGCCCGCGGGAACCGGCGCTTCGTCCTCGATCCTCGACATCTGCATCGGCTCTTCTTCGTGGCGTCGAAGTTCGGCCTGGTAGATCATCTTAACCGCCCTTTGGCGAATTTCTTTCAAAGTGTTTTGGAACACGTTGAAGGTTTCTTGCTTGTAAGCCACAAGCGGATCGATCTGGCCGTAGCCTCGAAGCCCGATGCCTTCTCGGATGTACTCAACCGTCTGCAGGTGCTCCATCCACTTGTCATTCACGGCAGTGAGCATGACCATCTGCTCCAGCTTCTGCATGACCTCATCGCCCATGTGCTCCGCTTTGGCATCGTAGGCCTGGTGAGCCAGTTCCTGAACGTAGGCGACCAAATCTGGCCCGGGAGGATATTTCTGAAGGTCGGTGACCTTGGCGAAGTCCACAATCGGGAACATCTCGTTCAGGTCTTCATAAAGTAGGTCGTAATCGTAGACTCTCTGGTCGTGCTCGTCCAGTGCCCACGCGTCTCCCACCTTGTCTTCCATGAGCGCATCAACCTGGGCTTTGAGGTCGTCTCGGACATGCTTGCCAAGCAAGATGTCTCGGCGCATTCCATAAATATGCTCACGTTGCGCGTTGAGAACGTCGTCGTATTCCAGGGTGTTTTTTCGAGACTCGAAATAGTGGTTCTCAATCCGCTCCTGAGTCTTCTCGATCATCCGGCTGAGGAACTTGGCGTTGACTTCTTCCATCTCGGGCCAAGCTTTGAGCATCGGGTTCTCGAGCATGTTGGCATTGAAGATCTTCCAGAGCATGTCTTCGAGTGAGACGTAGTACTTGCTCGTTCCAGGATCGCCCTGGCGGCCGGATCGGCCTCGAAGCTGGTTGTCGATTCGGCGGCTCTCATGGCGTTCGGTACCTAGAATGTAAAGTCCACCAAGGGCACGAACTTCTTCGGCCTTTTCGCGGCGCTCGGTATCGTCGAGTGGAAGCGGGGGGGCAGCACGCTCCTTTCCGCCACGCCGGTAGCTCACGAACGTGCCGCTGTATTCGTCGTTTTCGCCCCAATCCGTATTGTCTTCGGTGGTGCGGGCCTGTTCGACAATATCGTCTGCGATGCGGCCTCCGAGCAAGATGTCCACGCCACGTCCGGCCATATTCGTGGCGATGGTGACTTGGCCCTTGCGACCTGCTTCGGCAACGATCAGGGCTTCCTTTTCGTGGTACTTCGCGTTCAGAACGTTGTGCGGAATGCCATGCTTCAGCGCTTCCTCGAGAAATTCAAGGTTGTCGGATGTCAGTTCGAACATGCCGATTGCCCAGTTCATGTTCTCAGGATCAAGAGGATCGCCTTTAGCGCCCGCCTTCGACAGCAGAGCTGAGATGTCTTGGCGAGACAGATCCTTCAGAGTCGAGTTCACGATTTCCGTTGCCTCCTTTCGGAGTTCCTTGGGCAGGGTCTTGGAAATCTCGGTCATGTCCCTCAAGCGCGTTATGAGGAGCAGCTTTTGCAGCATGTCCGCGCTCAAACGGTGAGATACTTTTTCGGTCATTTCGATGGACCGGGTTCCTACGAGAACCGGCTGCTGCTTGGTGTAGAGGCGCAGAATATCCCACGCAATAGTCCTAAACTTCGCTTCCTCGGTCTTGAAGATCGTATCCGCTTGGTCGTCGCGGATCATGGTTCGGTGAGTGGATACGCAAACCACGTCCAGGCCATAGATCTTGCGGAACTCGTCTTCTTCCGTTTTTGCGGTACCGGTCATGCCGGACAGCTTGTCATAGAGGCGGAACAGGTTCTGGAACGTGATAACCGCAACGGTTTGGCTCTCTCGCTGAACGGTAACCCGTTCCTTGGCTTCCAGAGCCTGATGCAGGCCATCTGAAAGCCGGCGGCCGAACATCATGCGGCCGGTGTTCTCGTCAACAAGCACCACTTCGCCATTTCGAACGACGTAGTCCACGTCCTTATCAAAAAGGGCGTAGGCTTTCACCGACGCGCTCACATGGTGGAACAGCCGAGGGTCGGAGGCGATATTGTCGATGCCCAGAAGCTCCTCGACCTTGTCCATGCCCTCTTCCGTAAGGCTGGCCGAGTGGTTCTTTTTATCCGCAGTCCAGTGCTCTTCCTTTGTCAATTGCCGGACGATCTCATCGACCTTGCGGTACACGGAAACATCCTCATTGGAGGGACCGCTGATAATGTGCGGGGTTCGGGCTTCGTCCACCAAAATGGAGTCCACCTCGTCGATCAGAGCGTAGTGGAGTTCGCGCATGGAGAGATCCTCCACGCTGAACGCCATGTTGTCGCGAAGGTAGTCAAATCCGAACTCGTGGTTCGTGCCGTACGTGATATCGCAAAGATAGGCCTGGCGGCGGCTAATGGGAACCAGGTTCACATAGCGGGGATCTTCGTGAGGGGCGCCGGGGACATATTGGTAGGAGCCTCCAAGCTCATCCGAGTCCGCGGACTGGCCCTGGATAATGCCTACCGTCATTCCAAGGAAGTGGTAGATGGGCCCCATCCAAACGGCGTCGCGCCGGGCAAGGTAGTCGTTGACGGTTACGAGGTGGGCGCCCTTGCCGGTAAGGGCATTGAGATAGAGCGGCGCAACCGCAACAAGCGTCTTTCCTTCACCGGTTCTCATCTCAGCGATCCGGCCCTGATGCAGAACCAGTCCACCGACATGTTGCACGTCGAAATGCCTCATTCCGAGGGTGCGCTTGCTCACTTCGCGCACGAGGGCAAATGCCTCCGGGGCGATCTGGTCCAGCGTGGCTCCTGCGGCCAGCTTTTCCTTAAAATAGGGGGTCTTGGCCTTTAGCTGCTCATCGGACAGGGCGGCCAATTCGGGTTCGAGGTCGTTAATTTGATTAACCAACGGCAGCAGCGAATCAACATCGCGCTTACTGGTATCAAAAAGCTTGCGTAAAAATTTCATCGTCTAAAATTCCATTTCGGTCTGGGCGCGCACACGGGCGGGCAAAAGGGCGAGAGGCGGGAATTTAGACGGCGTTCGGGCCGTCGCGACTACGCTCGCATTCGATGAATCCAGCGCGTAGGTTACGCGCCGAGCTTTCATTGATCTTGGAATCGACGGCCAAGGGCTCGTCGATTCCGGTATTCCGGGAGCACTCCACCGCGCAGGGCATCCACAGCATAAGCTGGGCGACCACCTGGTGGAGAACCTGGTGGCTCCGTGAGGCAAAGAATCCGCCGCGTTGGGCAACATTTTGATAAATTGCCTCGCTGCCCGGCAAAGCGCCATTCGGAAGCGGCCTCTCCAACGCGGAGGGCCCCCTCAAAATCAGCAGCAAAAGGGCGGGCAGAAACGGAAGCATTCGTGTCGTCAATTATAGACGTCTTTTGACCAAAACTTACTCCCTAGCCCATTCGCTCGCGGCGGGAGCGCTCGGCAAGCTCGTCTTCTTGAGTTCTACGAGGTTCGGTGGGTTCAGAATCGCGCTTATGGATCGCAATTAATTGCGGTGAACTTCGGGAATCCGCATAAAGATGGATTCCGTGCTTGGCGATAACCCCGCCAACTGCAGCCATGACTATGAGAAGCAGTATTTTCACAACCACCGCCATCAACGTTGCGGCCGCAGTATTGAGATCAAGAACCTTGCCTTTCCCGATGCCAAACAGGGCGTACGGATCTGAGCCGAACATCGTAAATGCGAGTTTGAAGGTGAAGACCAAGAGCGCAAGGCCCCCAAAGAATCCCAGCAATCCAAGCACCATGCCGGGAATCCCACCCCGTTGAAGGCGGTGAATTATTTCACGCTCCGACGCCGAATTTTTGCCGATTTCCGTCAACCTGTCCTTAGCTCTGATAGAGCGGCTAAACCATCTTTCCGGTCATCCATGACCGGAGCCAACGAATTCTAGTTTATCGCTTTACAACTCCGCTTCGTGGCAACCGGGTCGAGCGCTTAGAATTTTGTTACCTACAATGGGACGTTTTGTAAAGAGATCGGTGTTCTCTTTTATCTTTATCCTTCTTCTTTATACGTTTGGAACAGGCGAATTTGCTTGCCTAGCCGCTTAAAACGGCGACCGGCTCTCGATGCTTGTCCGGCATTTTCAGTTTCCAGGACCCCAATAGTGGGATAAACACTACGCAAGCTCCGAACGCATAAGGGAGCCAGTGCTGGCGGCCGAACAACGTCGACCCCTGGTCGAAAAGTGAGTTTCCAACGACGGGACCAAGGATTCTGGCCAGCGCGCCCAAGGACTGAGTCACGCCGAAAATGCTGCCCTGCATGCTGGCTGGCGCGGTCTGAGAGATCAGGCTGGACATGCTGGGCTGCGAAAGTCCACCGCCGATGCCCAGCAAAATAATGAGGATGGCCATGGGAAGAACCGGGTTCCCCCAGGGGACGAGCAAAAGGCCGGGCACCTGGACAAAGTAGGCAAAGCGCAGGAGGTTCACCTCGCCGAAAAGCGGAAGCACGATCCGGATCACGCCTCCCTGCATGATCGCGCTGGTAATCCCCACGAGGCACAATGCAAGAGCTGTATGCATTTGATCCATGCCGAAGTTGTGCTCGCAGAGCCGGAAAAAGGTTGCTTCAAGGTTGGAGAATCCAAACGTGGTTGCAAAGAACATCGCAAGGAGCAGCCAAAGTCCCGGCGCTCTGAATGCCTGACGGTATGCCTCGACCGTGCTAATCCTCTGCGTCGGCGGCTGAGTTCCCGGCTTAATGCTTTCCGGCAGAACAAAGTAAACGTAAAGAAAATTGAGGGCCGATAAACAGGCCGCCGTGTAACCCAAAACGAGGGGAGTATGGTTGCCCAGCTTGACGAGGTAGGCGCCCAGGGGGGGACCGAAAATGAACCCCATTCCGAAGGCCGCACCGATAAGACCCATCGCCTTACCACGGTTTTCCGTGCTCGTGATATCCGCGATGTAAGCGTAGGCGACCCCGATATTGGCTCCGCCCATTCCATTCAGCAAGCGGGCCACGATCATGATCCACAGGAAGGTGGCGTGGCTGTACATGAGGTACGAAGCCGTTGAAAGCGTTGTTGTTACGAGGAGAATGCGGCGACGGCCCACGTGGTCGCTCAATCGGCCAAGGATCGGCGAAACGATGAACTGCGCGAGGCTGAAGCAGGCAATAGTGAGGCCCAGCACAAAGCCTGCCGCGTGCAGCGATTCGCCTCGAAGTTGAATGTCCGGAATGACGAGGCCGAAACTGAGCAGATCGAAGAAAACGGTGAGCGCGATGCCGAGAATCGGCGAGGGCTTTCGCATGCCTAACGGATTATGGCAGGTTCAAATTTTTTTTAGGGGCTTGGAATTAATTAACATGCCGGCAGATTAGCAGTGTGGACTACCCTAAGCTAAATCCCTTTTTCTTCCCTCTAAGACTGAAGCCCCTTAGCCGATGAAATTTACCGGGGACTCTATGCGCCGTCTTAGTTATTCGGTCGTTACGCAAATATAAGCCATGGGGAACAAACGGGAGAGATCGTTGTTGAGCAAGCTCATGGAGCTTTCCGCCGCCGTGTCCGCCAACGAGGACCTCGATCTCGTCTTCCGGATGGTCAGGGACGCGTTTTGTGATGTTGGCGTAGCCGACCGCGCCGGGATCTGGATATTCGAAAAAGGGCTAGTGCGTGGCACTTGGGGAACGGATGCGGCCGGCCAGCCCATCGATGAGCATGACGAATACCACACCTTGGAAGAATTCCTGGAGCAGGCTCCTGCCCAGGTTACAGAGATTGTTGAGGGCAAAAGAACCCATTTCATTTCAACTCTCAAAAATCCGGTCACCATGCCTAACGGCGAGATTCGCACCAATGTGCCCTGCGCGGTTCTTTCCCTTCGAGCAGGCTTGGAATGGGTAGGACTGATCAGCATCGACACGCTGATGTCCTGCCGCAAGATCCGTGAGTCCGACCTTGTAGACCTCGTGCCTTTTGCGACGCAAGTCGCTTTCGCGATTCAAAAGGCGCGTCTGCTCGTGGAGCGGGACCAGGTAAACGCTAGCCAAAAACGACTCATGGAGCTTTCGGCAGCGGTTAGCGCGAATCAGGACCTGGACGTCATTTTCAAAATGGTCCGCAACGCGGTCATCGAATCCAGCGGTCCGGACCGAGTAGGCGTCTTCTACCTTGAGAACGGAAATATTTGCGGCACCTGGGGCACGACGGAAACCGGAGAACTCAAAGATGAGCATGACCAGGTTTTTCCTTATTCAGAGGCTCCCGAAAATGTCCGTCTTCTCCTTGCGAACAAACTCCCCTATTTGATTTCCAAGTTCTTTGATCCCATTCCCACCTCCTACGGCATTCAGCGCGAAATCACCGGAGCGACGATTCCCATGCAGGCGTTTGGTGAGTGGGTCGGCTACATAAGCCTCGACAACTATTTCAGCGGCGATCCTATTACTCCCAAAGAAATCGAGCCCTTGCTTTCGTTCGGCCAGCAGGCAGCGATCGCGATCCAGAATGCCCGGCTGTTCAAAGCCGCTCAGGATGAACTTGTGGTTAGGCAACGTGCTGAAGAAGCTCTGAAAGCGCAAGCCCTGGACCTGGTGGAGGCGCGAGATCAGGCTCTAAGCGCAACCAGGGCAAAGAGTGAATTCCTTGCGAACATGAGCCACGAGATACGCACCCCCATGAACGGGATCATGGGCATGACCGAACTGCTTTTGGAAACCCAACTCAACGCAGAACAGCGGGAGTTCGCCCTGACCGTTCACCGAAGCGCCGACTCGTTGCTTTCGGTCATCAACGACATTCTTGACTTTTCCAAGATAGAAGCAGGAAAAATGTTGGTCACTCACACAGACTTCAACTTGAGGACCACGATGGAAGAAGTTGCCGAACTTCTCGCGCCGCGAGCCTACGAAAAGGGCGTCGAACTGGCTTACGTCATGGAAGATGACGTTCCCGAGATGCTCGTCGGTGATCCAGGCCGCATTCGTCAGGTTCTGATGAACCTTGTGGGCAACGCGATCAAGTTCACCACCAAAGGCGAGGTCACTATCGAAGCGGCCGTCCTATCGGAAACGGATTCGCAAGTCGGGTTGCGTTTCGCAGTGAAAGACACAGGAATCGGCATTCCAAAGGCTAGGCAGCAGGCGATTTTTGAAAGTTTTACGCAGGCCGATGGCAGCACAACCCGCCGCTTTGGCGGTACCGGGCTTGGCCTTACCATCAGCCGGCAACTGGTTCAGCTCATGGGTGGCCGAATTGGGGTCGAGAGTATGGTGCGAAAAGGAAGCACCTTCTGGATTGAGATTGACCTTCCGAAGCAGTCCAAGCCGTACGTGCCTCTCCAACCTCAAACCGAACTCGCCGGCGTGAGGGTTCTGATCGTTGACGACAACGCGACGAACCGCCGGATTCTGAGCCGCCAACTATCTGCATGGGGCTGCGTTCCAGAGGAAGCGGAAAACGGCAAGAAGGCGCTAAAGCTGCTCGGCGGTAAATCGGGCGATTACCAACTTGTTCTCATGGACCTTCAGATGCCTGAGATCGATGGCGAAGAGACAACCCGCCTTATTCGGGATCAATGGAAAACCGCAAAGCTGCCGGTGGTGCTTCTTTCTTCCGTGCGACGATTCGTTCGGACGACCCCAATCGGCTGGATGGCCTCTTTGACGCAATCCTCACCAAGCCCGTACGCCAATCCCACCTGCTGGAAACGGTTTACAGAATTCTCTGCCCCGACATTGCCCAAGTTGTGGAGAAGGTTGAACCTCAACCCGAGATCGGTGAAAGTCTGGGCTCTACCCGTGTGCTGGTTGCGGAAGACAATCTTGTTAACCAAAAGGTTATCAGCAACTTGTTGAGCCGTTGGAACTGCCAGTTCGAGATCGTGGGCAACGGCAAGGACGCGGTTGAGGCGCTTAGGAAGTCTGAGTTCGACATCGTTTTGATGGACGTCCAAATGCCGCTCATGGACGGCTTGGAAGCCACTTCGATCATGCGCAAAGAGGGGCGCAAGCTGCCTATTTTAGCAATGACCGCACATGCGATGGAAGGCGACCACGAAAAGTGCATTCAAGCAGGAATGGACGATTACATCGCCAAGCCGGTGAAGTCTCCGGTGCTCCATGAAATGATCCAGCGATGGGTATCGGCGCCGGGAGCGCGATCGCTAAGCCCCCAATCAGAGAGTGCAACTCAAGATCCTGTCCTCTTTGATCCGGAAGCCTTGGAAGCCTCCTCTCTAGGCGATCCAGGGGTGGAAGGCGAGATCATCGCCGCATTTCTGCACGATGCCCGGCAAGCAATCTCTGCTATCTCCAACGCTATCCAGACATGCGATGCACCTGAGTTACGCTCGGCTGCGCACGGGCTGAAAGGCAGTTCTCTCGTGGTGGGCGCCCAATCCATGAGTTTGCTGTGTCTCGACCTGGAAAAAATGGGGAGCAGCGGCGAACTTGAAAGTGCGCCGCTCATATTCTCCCGCCTCCAAACCGAGCACGCAAGGCTCTCCCAGGTTTTAAGGGCGCGCGCGCGCCGCGCGGCATAAAGAAGCCACACGTTTCCGTGTGGCCTTTGCATTCATTTGTAAGTGAGAAGTTACCCTCACTGGCTGCCAGGCAAGCTTACGTTCAGAGTCGCCGCGGTGAAGAATGTGGGCGAACCAGAAATGAGTCCCGCGAGATAAAGATATTGATAGCTGCTCGCGGCGCTCGATGTTCCTGAACCGTTAACGGTTATCGCCCCGTTTCCGGACGCCGTGAAGCTGAAGCTTTCAAGGGGGTCCACGGTGAGTGGATACTCCGCTGTTCCCAAAGTGCCTACTGCGGTTGAGGTTGGCACCTGGATGCTGTAGCTCTTCACCTCGCCGGAGAAGATGCAGTCAATTCCATTCTTGAATTCGAAGGAACCCAACGTGCATGGGGGGAGAAAAAGGCTCACAATGTTAATATCGAACTCTCCAACCGGAAAGCCAATACTATCGGAAAGCACACCTGCAGTGGTCATTGGAATGGTCCGCCTCCCAGAGATACCGGAAAGATCCGTAGGGTTGGCTAGGAGGTCGGTTGATGTGTAGCTAGCGGCAAACGGTTGGCTGCCCTTTTCAAGGATCTCAAACGGAGTTCCCGCCATAATCGGCGCCGCGGTGCTCCCGGTTACGATCACGCCTGAAAACGTTTCATTCGTTGACCCAACTTTTAGGGTGATTGTTTGAGCAGCAGCCTTGGGCGTGATGGTGGTAGTTGAGGTTCCGGAAACGAATATGAAGCTCCCGGAAATGGTTGTTGTCGCGAACGTCATTGTAGCGCCTGCGGCAAAAACTGCCAGCGCTGCGAGTGCTTTGAACATTGATAATCCTCCGACCTTTTGTTGTCACTTCCCGCGCGGTCTGAATGAACCCGGTGAGGACCTCAAAGAGTCAACGCCATTTTATCAAATTAATGCATGCTGATATATGAAGGGCCTCCGAAGTTAACAACTAGAACTGGGATACGCGGTTAGCTGTTCGGCCCTCACTGTTAAAGTCATCTGTAAAGGTGACCGGCTCAGGGCGAAATCGTGAGGTTCGAACTCACCGTTGAGGTCCCCAAGGTCGCGGTTATAGTCGCCGACCGGTTTGACGCAACCGCAAGCGTGTGAACAGTAAACGTCACTGAGGATTGGCCCGGGAGCACCGTTACCGTGGCAGACACCGTGGCATCCGCGCTGTTGGAAGAGAGCTTCACCACGTCTCCGCCAGGGCCGGCTTTGCCGTTTAGCTGGATTGTAGCGGTGGTGGTTTGGCCGCCAACCACAGGGTTGGGATTGAAGCTCAGACTGGTTAGAGGAGCGGGCGTCAGGGTCAGGGTCGTCTTCTGCGAATACACGAAGAAGGTGTCCGTGATGGTGATCACCGAAGCGGAAGACACTGCAGAAGTTGGAGCGCTGAACGAGTAGGAGGACTTCCCCGCAGGAACCGTAACCGTCGAGGGGATCGTGACCTCCGCCGAACTTGTGGAGAACTTGATCACATTCCCGTAGGGACCGGCGATGTTCGCCAAAGTGACGGTCACCGTCGCATTCGTTCCAGCCACCAGGGAAGTTGGGCTCACGGAAATGCTGGAAAGCGGCGCAGGCAGAAGAATGAGCTGCGCTTTCTCAGAAGTCAACCCATAGGTTGCGGTGAACGTGGCCACCGAGTCGGAGGAAACTGCGGTCGTGGTGATCGGGAACGTAGCCGTACTCGCCCCCGCCAGAACCTTGACCGTTGCGGGAACACCCGCTTCCGTGGTGCTGGAAAAGAGCTTCACCACGTCACCATACGGCCCGGCAGGGCTTCCAAGGTGCACGGTTCCCGTTGCAGTCGTTCCTCCCAAAAGCAAAGGCACCGAAGTCGTCAGCCCAGACAGGGAGGCTGGGCTCAACGTGAGCCCCGCGCTCTCAGAGGAACTGTTGTAAGAAGCGCCAATCGTTGCCACGCCGCTCGAAGAAACCGAGGTTGTGCTCACCGTAAACGTAGCCGAGGACGCTCCCGGCTCGACCGTCACCGTGGCAGGCACCGTCGCTTCACTCGTTGTGGAACTCAAATTCACGACCGCGCCGGACGGCCCCGCTTGACCGTTCAGAGTAACGGTTCCCGTGGAACTCGTCCCGCCCGTCACCGTCGTTGGCGCAACGCTCACCGCAGAAACCGTTGGAGGGTTCACGGCCAGCGTGGTTTGTACGATTTCCACAGTCGACCCCTGGTAGGTCGCCATGATCGTCGCCTGCGTCGTTGAGTTCACCCCGGTCGTGGTGATCGGGAACGATGCCGAGGTGTTTCCGTGAGTAACCATGACCTGCGCGGGCACCTTTACGGCCAAAGCGTTCGAATTCAGCAAAACCTGTATGTTGCCGGCACTGGGCGAAATGTTGAGTTGAACGGTTCCCGTAGCGGAGGTGCCGCCTACTACCGAGCCGGGGTTGACCTGCACGCTCGCCAAGGCCGCAGGTATCAACGTCAAGGTAAAGACATAAAGACTGCCTGTATTCGCGGTGACTGCTACTTGGGTGGTTGTGGTCACGGCTGAAGTCGACACGGTGAACGTGTCCGTGGTTTCTCCGCCGTTAATCCCCACTATCGACGGCACGGTAACCAGTGAGCTAGCTGAAGACAGTGAGATATTCTGATCCTCTCCAAGTGGAACGGTCGGGATTGTGATGGTTCCCGTACACGTCGCACCACCTACCACCGGGTTCGGAGAAATGGTGAAACTGGTTGGCAACGTAAAGTTCAAGGTTGTCACAAACCCGGAGGTTGTGCCGGGAATGACCGGTTCCAGCGCGCCGATAGTCACCGGAAAATCCGAGGAAGCGGTCGTCCCGGCGATGACAGCTGCCCCTGCAGCATTCAATCGCATCCCGTAGCCAAAGTCATAGTCGCTGCCGCCAAGCAGCGAACTGTAAATGAGCCCGGTTCCATTGCTGTTTAGTTCGGATATGTAAAGGGTTGGCCCACCTTGCGCCAAATTTTCCGATTGAAGGCATCCAGCCGTTGTTGGAAAGTTCGATTCGTAGGTTCCTCCCATAACGAAGGCGTCTCCCGCCTGATCCGAGGCCACCGCGGCGGCGGAATCGGAGGATCCGCTGCCGCCCAGAAAGCTGGAGTAGATCAGCCCTGTCCCTGTTGGGTTCAGTCTGGTGACAAAGGAACAAACTCCGTTCGTCGCCGTCTCTGGGTTCGTGGTTAGGTAGGCGCCAGCACTGATAGGAAAATTGGCTGAGTTGGTTTGCCCCACAACGGTGACATTGCCCGAGGAATCAAGGGTAACAGCATTCGGAATATCCCCCTGTCCATTGTGAGAATTCCGGCGCCGCCAAGATACGTGCTGAAAATGAGACTTGTGCCCGCGGAATTCAGCTTCGTAACGAAGCCCGTGTATTGGTCCGATTCCTGCAAATTGTTGACTCGTTGATAGGAACCCGCAGTGACCGGAAAATTGGTGGACGCAGTTTGACCACAAACAACCGCATTTCCTGATCCGTCGAGGACGACGCCATTCACAACCTCTCCCAAACCGGCGTTACCACTCCCGCCCAAATAAGTGCTGTAAGCCAGGGCCGATCCCGAAGAGTCGAACTTAGTCACGAACCCCGTGCCGCCGTTCAATTCGAAGTTCGTCGTTTGGAAGGCAGTGGGGCTGACCGGAAAGTTGGCCCCGTAGGTATAGCCGGTCACGACAGATTCGTCGGACGAGTCAACCGCAATAGCGGCAACGGTCGTCCCCCCGGTGGAGCACCCAAGGAAGGTGGAATAAACCAAGCTCGTTCCCGAAGGGTTCAGTTCGGTGACGAACCCTGCATAGCTATCGGGCGCGGGGTTGGTTGTCGCAAAAGCGCCCGTTGTCGTGGGAAAGTCGCTCGAAGTGGTTTGCCCTCCTACGAATGCGTTGCCTGAACTGTCGACCGAAATGGCAATTGATTGGTTGGATGCGGAACCTCCGAAAGTCGCCGAGTAAACAAGGGTGGACTCGGTGGGATGAAGCTTGGAAATATAACCGGGGCTTGTAGCATCCGTCTGGTACGCGCCAACCGAGGTTGGGAAGTATGCCGAGGTCGTGTTGCCCGTCACATAGATGTTGTTTGCGGAGTCCAGGGCGCACCCGGAAATTCCCTGGTTGCTACTGCCGCCCAGAAAAGTGGACGCAATCAAGGGGTCGATAATCAGCGGCTTCGCGGTGTCGTAACTGCCAGTGTCGAAGTGCATGGTGTTGCCCTCCATCGTCATTCGGCAAGGGACCTGCACGCGGCCAATCCCGGTCTCCTGATAGGCGGTGAGTCCCCGCTCTTCAACCTCGCCGAGCGAGGTCTTGAGCGCAAGATTGCCATTGGGAAGAACTCTCGCGTCGTCCGCGCCTTCGATCCTTATCCCAACCTGCGAGGCATCGGCGCCCGGCTTGACGATGACGTCGTAACGAGGCGTGCCTTGATCGATAGAGTAGTTGACGGAAACACCGCTGTAGAGTCGCTCGGCGGTGACTGCGCCGTAGCTCTTGGCGCCGGAAACCCACTTGGATTTATCGTTTCCCAGGAAGTAGCTGAACTTGGATTTCTGCTCGTTCTGACCGGATGTAGCAGAGCTGTTGGCGTTCACAAAGCTCAACTTCACTACTTGGCCCTTTACGTAGCCTTTCACCTGCTGCTTTTTGGGATTGCGCACTGAAGTTCGGACCACCCCTGTGGGCACGAACTTGTTGAACTCAAAAACTGGCCCCTCCTCGGTGATCCACAGGTTCAAGCCTCCCGTTCTTGAGAGAAACTGAGCTCGGGAATCCCACTGGCCGGCGTTTTCGATGAAGGCCGAAGATCCAACCGCATTGGTCTTTCTGCTCACCGCGGGTGGAGAAGCGAACGCCACCACGGCCAAGAAAAAGGCGATTAAGCCAGCCACAAAACGACGAGTAAAGGAAGTTAAACACATGGGTTGAAGGGCGCTCCTGTCCTAGTATGCGCCGAACCCGCACTAGCGTTCATCCGTTGCCCAATGCCAGAACTTCTTGCATCGGCGCCCACCCATCCTTCAGAATCCACAGAACCAGTGAAACGCTTCTTTGCTCTTTCCACCCTGGCTTTGGCCATCCTCGCTCAAGGGCAAGATGCCGACAAGGCGCCCGAGTTCTCCTTCGAGCGCGCGCTCCACACGATTTATCTGGACCAGCACAATCCCAAGTTCATGGGTGATGGCGAGATGTTCTGCGCGCCAACTTCCACTGCCATGGAGTTCTCCTTTCTGGTCCAACAGGGGTTCGGGAAGCTGCTGCCGGAAGACGCTACGAAGCACGAGGGTTACCTGGACTTGATCGAGCAGCTGGGCTCCGCCGACTTCATGGATACGAGCGGAAAATCCGGCACCCGAACCATCGGCGTGGTGGAGGGCGTGCGAAAGTATGTCGAGTCTCTCGGCTATTCGGTCAAGGTCGTCAACTACGCGGGTGTCAACTTTGGACAGCTCAAGGACCCCTGCCATGTGGTCTCGGAAATGCCCGATTTTGACCTTCTCAGGCAGGCAGTGAACCACCCGCATTCCATCGTTCTCCTCAATGTTGGCTACTACAAACTGGGTGCGAAACGGGAAGCGTATCGGCGCAACAACGGACACTGGGTTGCGGTTGTTGGCTACGGAACTGACGGAAATCACCCCGATCCAAACGTTGTTTTGCTCCACAACCCGGCCAACAAGGCGCCCAAGATTCCGAGAGGCGCGACTTTGGCGGAGCGACTTGAGCCTTGCGTCGCACGTATCTCGCCGCTGGACGCGCCCGCGGTGGTCCTCGGGGGCCGAACCGTTGACGGCATGATGGCGATCGAAGGGCCCGCGCTACAGAACGAAGGATCCCGAGAAGCGGATTGTCGTGGAAGGCATCCTGAGCATCAATATCGGCCAAGGTGAATAATTAGGATATGCGCGAGAAGGCATTTTTCAAGGCGGTGAAAGCAGGAAACCTGGCTGAAGTCCAGGATCTTCTGGCCAAAGGCCAGCGAGCCAAACTGCCGTTCGCGTTCCTGTCCTTGAACGCAGCTAAAGCCGACCACACGAAGTTGGGAACCTGGAGTTCATCCACCCCAACCCTCCTCAAAGGAGGGGGTAGCCTTGTCCTAATTGATGCCTGCGCTTCGCGCCTGTGAGGGGTTTTGCGATTCCCCAAGACGCGAAGCCTATGACTAAGCTAGGATAAAACCGTCATCGCATACACCATAGCTGTTTCACTTAACGTTCAAACAAAATTTGGTCCCTACCGGTCCCCCCGGAAGAAGGCGGGGAGACCATTCCCTGGCCTGAAATAACATTGAGACCCTCCGGGCCACCAGAAGCTTCAAGTGCACGGCAATTCCCCCTCGACCCTCCACCTTCTACCCATCACCCTGTAATGCTATGCATCTTGATCTGCTATTTAGTCAGGAATCAAGATGGAATTGAAAAACAGTATTGACATTGCGGGGCCGAAGGTTTTAAACCGTTCATTTGTGAAGGACCCTGGTGAGAAGTTAGCGCTTCAGCGGCTTAAGATTCTCGAGCTCGCTCGCACTCTTGGAAATGTGACGGAGGCGTGTAGGCGCGGTCAGATGGATAGGGGCAGCTTCTATGATTGGAAGCGCCGCTATCAGACGCATGGGCTGGATGGGCTCAAGGATTTGCCACCGGTTCATAAATCCCACCCCCAAACGACTCCTGAGCCCGTAAGGGCCGCGGTGAGGGCGCTTTCATTAGAGCATCCTTCATGGGGGAGCAAGCGGCTTTCAAACGAGCTTGGGAAACAAGGGATGCGAATCAGCAACTTCGCAGTGCATGGCATCCTTCGCAAAGCGGGGCTGGCCACCAGGTTCGACCGTTTCCTTCGCCTGGAAGAAGAAGCTCTCAAAGGTGTGGAACTGCCGGTCGAAGTTCTTCGAAAGATGGAGGCGACCAACCCTGCTTTCAAAGAGAGGCACGTGGAGTCGAAAAGGCCAGGTGAACTCGTATCCTTCGACACCTTTTACGTTGGCCTGTTTAAGGGCGTGGGACGCGTTTACTTGCATACTGCGGTGGACACGTTCGGTTCCTACGCTTTTGGCATGCTTGCTACCGAGCGCAACGCGAAGAGAGCTACAGAGCTTCTCTATGCCCAAGTGCTGCCGTTCTTCGAATCGCACGGCTTGACCCTAGAAGCTATCTTAACCGATAACGGCACCGAGTTCTGCGGCAATGAGGCTCACCCCTTCGAGGCCATCTTGTACAAGCTCGGGATCCAGCACCGTACAACTCAGGTGAAGCGACCGCAAACCAACGGCTTTGTCGAGCGCTTCCACCGAACGATCCTCGACGAGTTCTTCAGAGTCGAACTGCGCAAAAGACCCTTTGAAACACTAGATGATCTTGAACAAGCCCTGCAGGAATGGATCTGCTACTACAATGTAGAACGCTCTCATCAGGGCTATCGCAACTTAGGCAAGACTCCTTACGAAACCGTCGAGAGATTTGCCACGACCGCCGTGCAAGATGCATAGCATTACACACCCAAAACCAACAACCCTAAAACCCAAAACCCAAAACCCAAGACTCATGATTTTTCTTCCCTTACTCCTCGCAGCCATTGCCGCCAACCCTGGCACGACCCAAACCTCGGCCGAAATCATCCGCCAGAACACCTACCCCGATTGGTTTCGCGATGGCAAGTTGGGGATCTGGGCGCATTGGGGGCCGCAGAGCGTTCCCATGCGGGGGGATTGGTACGCCCGTAACATGTATGTTTTCGGGCACCCGCAGTATTTGGACCACGTTGCGCGCTTCGGGCACCCGTCCAAATTCGGCTACAAGGACATCATCCCCCTTTGGAAAGCCGAGAAATGGGACCCCGAACGCCTCATGAAGCTCTACAAGGCGGCGGGCGCCAAGTACTTCGTGAGCATGGGCGTCCACCACGACAATTTCGATCTCTGGAACTCGAAATACAATCCGTGGAACGCCACCAAGATGGGGCCGAAGCGGGACGTAGTTGGCACATGGCAAAGGGTGGCCAAAAAGGAAGGATTGCATTTTGGCGTTTCGGAGCACTTGGGCGCGAGCTTCCTTTGGTTCCAAACCAGCCGCGGTTCCGATCCAAGCGGACCGTATAAGAGCGTTCCCTATGATGGAAACGACCCTGCCTACGAGACCCTCTACCATGCCAAGTCTTTGCCGGGAGACAGCGGCTGGTATACGAACGACCCGCGCTTCCAAGCCGAGTGGTTTCGGCGTATCTCGGACCTCGTCGACAACTACCGTCCCGATCTGCTGTACTCAGACGGCCCGATGCCGTTTGGCCATTTCGGTCAAGATCTGGTCGCGCATTTTTACTCTGAAAGCAGCGCCAAGAATAGGGGCAGGCAGGAAGTCGTTTACACCTGCAAGGAGCCCAGCAAGGGGCAGTTTGTGCAGGATTTTGAGCGCGGCGAGGCCGGACATATTCAGCCCTATCCTTGGCAAACGGACACTTCGATCGGGGACTGGTTCTATAACAAGGATTGGAAATACCGGCACGCAGACTGGGTGATCAAGACGCTGGTGGACGTGGTGAGCAAGAACGGAAACCTGCTCCTGAACGTGGTTCAGAGACCGGACGGCAGCCTCGATCCGGAAGCCGAGCAAGTGCTTACCGATATGGCCGCCTGGATGCGGGTGAACAGCGAGTCCATTTACGGAACCCGGCCGTGGGTCATTTTCGGCGAAGGGCCGGTAAGGGCAGGCGGTGGTTCGTTCCAGGAGGACTTCGCCTACACGGCCGAGGATATTCGCTATGCCTCCAAGGGCGACTCAACTCTCTACGCAACCCTGATGGGACAGCCGACTTCTCGGGACTACGTTTTCAAGATGCTTCCCACGATCGACACCGCTCTGATCTCAAGCGTCGAGTTGTTAGGTTCTACGGCGAAGGTTGGATGGAGTTGGCAGGCGGACGGCCTTCACGTCACTCTGCCCGCTGCAACCTTCAGCTCCATCGCCTCGGTTTTGAAGATCCGAGGCCGAAATCTGCGCAGCTTCCCCGTCCCGCAACCGGTTGTAACCGTTGTGAAACCGGATGTATCCGGTAACTTCACCCTAACGGCGGACGCCGCCGAAGTCCATGGCGACGGTCTGCATACCGAGACTCGGGATGGCCTTGTAAATCTGGGCTTCTGGGACTCGCCATCCGATTTCGCCAGTTGGAACCTGGAGGTGCCCGCTCCGGGCACTTATTACGTTTCCTTGATCGTCGCCAGCGAACAGACCGGCTCTGTTTTGAGTTTGGGCGTGGATGGATCCGAGATCAACCTTACGGTGCCAACATCCGGCGGCTGGGGAGCTTTTCAGGAGATTTCGGCTGGATCTATTACGATCAGCAAACCCGGGCGCGTGGCTTTCCACGCAGCTCCCAAAGATGCGGCCCACTGGAAAGCGATTAACCTTCGACAAATTCTGCTTCGCAAGCGGTGAGAGCCCCCTAGTTGGGATCTTCGCCGGAATCCTCGCTGTCCGGCGCTTGGCCGGACTTCGCCAATTGCGCGATGAGCTGCCGCGCGGGGCCCTGGATCTTACATCGCGAATTCGCAAGAACCACCACCCCAACGTGCGCTTCCTTGATCCAGCAAATGTAGGAAACAAAGGCTTGCAGGGCGCCATCTTTGTCCACGAACGTTCGCCCGTCCGGCATCCGGGTCAACGCCCAGGCGAGCCCCTGTTTCATCGAGGGCTTCTTCATCGGCTTATAAGGTTGCAGCATGATTTCGCGCAGGCCGTTCAACTCCGAAGGTCCACTACCCATCATCCAGTCCAGATACTTCATCATGTCGTCCATATCCGAATAGAGCGCTCCCGCCGGGTTCACCGCGGGAAAGGCGGGATTGGTCCAGTGGCTAAGCTCGCCGTTCTTGGAATAGCCCGAAGCGACCCGGGCCTTTTGATCGGGTGTCAAAAAGACCGTCGTATCCACCATACCGAGGGGGGCCATGATTCTCTGTTTCACCAGCTCTTGCCAGTTGGGGGCAGCATTCGCGCGAGCGAGAGCGAAGCCCAAGAGCCCAAACGCCAGATTTGAATAGAGATAGCCGTCACCAGGCTCAAACGCCAACCGGTAGGTCGGAAGTTGTTGAAAGACTTCCTCATAGCTGGTGGACCTCCCCGTGACACGTGGGAGTCGCGGCAGGCCAGAAGAGTGGGTCGCGAGATCGAGAAGCGTAATCGGCGCACCGCCCGGCATCTGCGTGCCGGCCGGCAGGTATTTGACCACCGGATCGTTCAGTTGGACCACCCCATCCTGAACGCTTTTCGCGAGCAGGGCGGCAGTGAAGGATTTGGTTACCGAAGCAAGCTGGAAGAGCGTCTTGCCGTCCGGTTTGACGTCTTCGCCTTTACGGACGGTCCCAAAGAAGCGATCGTAGACCTTTCCATCCTTGATTACGCCTACCGCGACTCCCACCGCGTTCGGCTCCTGAAGAAACTGGTTGCCAAACCGGTCGATTTCGGCCACGGTTGGGTCCTGGGCGAAAACCGCCGCTGCGCAAACTGCTGCTAGGGACGCGGATATAAATCTGAGCATGGGCCTACCTCCAAGAATTACGGGAGGATCATACTCTAGAGAGGCGTAAGTTAGAGCCCCTCGGTGTTAGTCTCAGGGTTTCAGCCCTTGGCAACTGTCTGGCGTTCAACCTGACTCGCGGGCAGTTTCGGAACGAACTGATAGGTTGGGTCCTGTTTCTGGCGTTTCAGTATCTCGCTGATCTGGCGCCAAGTGGCAATTAGGCCGTTCGTGCTTTCCGGCATCTCATCCTTGATCAGCCGATGGAGGCGGACAAGGTTGTAACAAGGAACGCCCGCGAACATGTGGTGCTCCGTGTGGTAGTTCATGTCCCAGTAGAGGAACCGGAGGACAGGGTTTAGATAGAACGTGCGGCAGCAGAGCCGGAAATCCGGAAACTCGTCCACGAGGCCGATGTGCTGAGTCGCGTTGCAAAGGAACTGGAGACCGGATCCGAAGAACCTCCCCAGGCTCACCGCGATGCACACCGGCCAGTAGCCGGTGGCGATGCTGACCACCGCGATGGCGGTGTGGCCGCCGAGCACGATCTGCGCCCAACGGTGGAGCGCGGGCCTCATTTCCGGTTTCTTCTTGGTAAACAAGTAGGTTTCCCACTCGCCGTTGAGGTTTCCTCTCGCTGACTTCAGCGTTCCCGGAATGAGGTACCAGAGGCCGCGGACATCGATGATTCCGAATTTCGAGGATCTCCTTGAGGCTTGCCTGCTGGGGGAGAACGACTTCCAAGTCATCGGGCGGATGGAGAGCGAAGCGGTGGTGCTCCGAATGGCTCGCCCAGAAGCCGATGTGGTTGTACCAACCGAGAAAGCTTAGTATCTGGAGGAAGAAACGGTTCAATCCTTTGGTCTTAAAAACGGAATCGTGGACGAGTTCGTGAAAGCCGTTGATGAGGAAGGCGCAGCAAGCGCCGTGGAGGAAGAGGGCGGGAATTGCGAGCCAAGAATGCCTCAGGGCGAGGATTACGAAAAGCGTTCCGGTGGCGCAGAGAACGGCCAGGTAACCGACGGTTTGAGCGAAGCCTTTCGCGTCGCTTTTGCGGTTCAACTCCGCGAGAATTTCTTTGGGAAGCTTTGGCCGGTACCAGCGGATCGCGGTTCCGAGTGAGCGCTCCGGTTTCGTTAGCTTGGTTTGGGCGGCATCTTCGGCGTCCATCATTTGTTATCGTACACGGGAAGAAGTGCTTAGTGTTGGATATTGAGTGTTGAGCCTCTGAAGTGGGACCAAACGTGTCATCGCACTTGCCGGGATGCCCCGAAAACCGACTTGATGGCTTCCAGATAGCCGTATCCGTAATGTTTCGCCGGCTCCAGACAGCTTCCTTCCGGCCACTCGTTCCAGGCGTTGATTGTCAGGATCTTGGGTTCGGTTGGGGCTGCTAGGAGTCTTTGCTTTATGATCTCGAGCGATGCTTTGAACGCGGCGGGGGTATTGCCGGTGACGACCGGGTTTACGACAGCTTCGGCCGGCTTGCTCCAATCCGCGCCGGAAGCGGCGCGGGGGCTGTTGTCCCAGTTGATCATCGCGTTGGGGAAGTAGGGGATCGAATACTTGGTGAGAGCGCGGGCCCAAAAGGAGAGATACTTCTTGCGGCCCCAAACATAGTCGGAGACCGGGAAAGTGTCGTAGTCCAGCGCGCCGTGATGGACCCAGGTGTAACTGGTTAGGCTGTCCAGGGCGAGATCTTTGCAGAGCTTGGGCCAGCCTGGGGGCGTTTTGCCGCCGGGGAGATTGGGCTCGCCCCAAACAATGGCGTTGACGTGGAGGCCGGGAAGGCCGGCGGCGCGAACCTTCGCGCGGAACTTGTCGAGGGCGGCGCGGGCGTTTTCGATGGAACCAAACGAATCCAGGAACTGGCTCATCTCATAAATTGAAAAGTAGGGCTTCCCGTCGATCTTCCAGTAGCTGGGGTGCTTGAAGTATTTGGCGATGACGAGATCGCAAATCTTGTCCCACGTCTCGGGCGTGACCTTCCCGGGATAGAGCAGCTTCAGGTTGCGGCTGGCTGGGTTGTAGCCTTGAATGTCATACCAGTCATGGTTAGCCCACATGATAGCGAACTTTACGCGCGAGTTATTGGGGGCGTGGAGGAAGCCCTTGTCGAGGGCGTCGTCCAGATACGGGCCGTCGTTGTAGTAGTACCAGTCGAAGATGAACGCGTTCACGCCGTAGTCGGCGGCGGCCTTGATTTTTTGGGCCATCACTTCGGGTTTAGCCTCGTCTTGATAGCCCCAGGTTGGCGGGTTGGGCTGGTAATGGCCGGGAAAACGCGGCTTGGCCGCCTTGATCTCGTCCCATTCGGTGAATCCGGGATACTTGTTCTTGTCCCAGCGGGGGTCCGGGTGGGTGCCCGGATAGTAGTATGCGGCGACGGTGATCTTTGCGCTTTTGATTTCCTTGGTTCCTATGTATCCCGGTTTTACGGCCGCCACGGAGACATGGGCGAGGCCGGGGGTGGATTCTGCTGCCTGGAATAGGATGGTGATGGTTGTTCCCTTAGGGGCGCTTTTTGCCACCAGTGTTTTTTTGGCGCCGTCCGTGAATAGGCCGGTTGCCAGTTGCTTTCGATCTTGATTTAGGATGGCGGCTTTGAGGACGGTTTCGCCGTTGAAGACGTCGGAGACATCGAACGTTAGAACGACGTCGGACGTTCTTGTCAGCTTTCCAACCATTTGGTTAAGACCGGGAATTCTGGATGGATTGCACATTGAAGCGCCGTTCTCCTGGACGTTGACGGCGTAATCGCCGGCAGTGCCGGACCAGCCGTTGGGTAAGCCTGAATACCAGCCGTCGCTGCCCTGTTTTAGACCTGTGAGGTCGCTAAAGTCGCCGTTGACGACTTTGAGTTGGCCATTCGCGGTTGCGGTTATGCCCAGCATTATGGTAAGGGACAGGAGGAGTTGTTGTAGGATTCTAGTTGGCAATGACGAGAGACTACCTTCAGCCGGTTTGGTGGGGGGTTACCCTTTCTAGATGGTGCCGTTGGCGACGGGCGTCATTTGTGCATCGTTGGCTGGGATCCAATACGGCAACGTGTCGCGAACGTAATAGATCCAATAATAGCCGAGGCTGAACCTGGGGTTGCCGACGATGCGATAGGCAGCGGCCATCGAGGCATCGATGTCCGCGTAGTCGAAGGCGCTGCCGTCTGTTTGGTTGATGGTTCCCGCGGGACTGAGAAGCGAGAATTCCCAAACGGCGGCAGCCGAAATGGATTGCGATACCCGAGTCTTGAGAGTCTCATCGGTGCAGGCGTCAGAAGAATTCGGCCGCATAGAGGATGCCGAGAGCCTGGTTGTTTCCGCTTGCGGCGGAGTTCTCAGGATTTTCTCCGTTTGAAAGCTGCAAGGCCATCGCCTTCTCCGCGAAGGCATTCGCGGCAGCGGCGAGCCCGGCATCGTTTTCAAGGGCGGCCGCTCTGGCGCAAACGGCGGCAAAGAGCCACTGGTGGCTCGTGTACTGGGCGTCTTCAGCTGCTTCTATCTTTGTCGCAGCCGAACCCGTAAGCCAAGTAGCGCCGAAAATCGCGGAAGAGCCCAGGCCAACATAATAGTTCAGAATCGTGGGGCGGAGCGGGATAACCGGCGCGAAGAGGGCCAGGTTGCCTTTCGATCTCAGGAGGCCCTCCGAGAACTTTGCCACGCCATAGGCAGCGTGCACGGCAGAATCCAGGGAATCCACCATCCGGCTCTGCCCCCATGACAAAATCAATTGCCCTTTGTCTGCGACGGACTCATTCTGGACGCTCATTCCATTTTCCAGCCAATCCGCGCCCGCGCCTTGAAGGCTCAAATCGTACTTGGATGGGGTTCCGGCGTCGAATGCGGAGTTCGTTCCCACCGCGCCGTTCACGCTCACGGCAGTTTGCTCGCTTGGATAGGTGGCTTGCCGGATCTCGCATTCCCCGCAAAGGAAACGGGAGTCTTTCAGCTCCTGGTATCCGGCTTGGAAGACCGTCATGACTTGCTCTCGCGCGATCTGCTTCACGACACCGTCGCGGTTGGTTTCGCGCCCGGTCCGGGTGCTTCCGCTGATGTCGATGTCGCCGGCCGAGTTCACCCGACCGCACTCCCAAACCAGGCTCCTCGAGATCATCCGAAGCAGCTCGGCGGTAAGGGTTGGGTCGCTCGTCATCGGCAGATAGTGTTGGGCGAACATGGTGGACACGATTTCGTAGCCAACGTCGTAGCCGCCCGATTCAGGGTCCACGCCGTTCAGCCACTGTTCGGCGAGGCCGTCTTTGATGAACTGGACCGAGTTCGCCATCGACGCCTCGTCGCCCGCGAGGTAAGCGGTCTCCGCAACCGCGTCGCCCAATAAATAACGGCGATGGTTAAAGGACGCATCGCTGATGAGCCCCGCAGACAGGATCGAAGGAGAAGTCAACCAAGCGGAACCCTTCTGAAGCATGGGCAGATACTCCTGGACCGTGGCCGCATAGCTCTTGGAGTACGTCACCGGGTGGTATTCCCGCAGTGCGATCATGGCGTTTGCGGTGCCTTCCACAAACAGGCAGGTGCTGTGAAAGGCATCTCCGGTTCCCGCCCAGGACCCGTCCGATGCTTGATGTTTCAGAGCCCACTGAATGGCGGTAAGGCCTTCCTGGATGAAGGTGTCGTTTTCGGTCTGAATCCCTTGAAGGATCGCGTAATCACCTTGGCGCTGAAGCTCGATGTACCACGACGAACTCTGGCCGTGCTCCCACGCGTAGTTCAGGTCGCAGGCGCCGTCTGGGTAGATGTTAGGGTACGACGCTCGAGCGAAGGGCGCGAAAGCAAGTACGGCGGAGAAAGCGCCGACCGCCCTTAAGGGCCACGACGAGGCTTTAAACTGAATGGACACGAACGAGTTGCTCCCCCAATAAGCAGGCGTCCTTGCGAGCTCTCGGTTCCCTACAGTATAAGGGATAAGGTTCGATAAGGCAAGGAAGAGCTGCGAGGGATTACCGATTTATGATTGGATTACCCAGGATCAATATTTCGGTTTTGGACTTCAACGCCCCTCTTGATAAACGCCGCCGATGTGAGGGCCCCCACTACGCAGAGGGCCACCGAGAGCCACATCACCGCTCGAAATCCGGTCACGAACGACTGCTTTGCAAGGACTCCGGCTGTTTTTGCGCCCAGCAGCGACCACTGCGCTCCGATGTCTTTGGCAGTCACTCCGGGGCTCACCGCAGCGTAGTGCCGGTCGAATACCGCCTTCAAAACCAGCCCGAACAAGGCAAGCGACACAAGCCCGGCGATTCGCGATATGGCGTTGTTTACGCCGGAGGCGATGCCCGACCGGGACTTGTCGACCGAGTTCATGACCGTTGTGGTTAATGGCGCAACGGTAATTGCCATCCCAAACCCGAGAACCAAGACCGCCGGGAAGAAGGTGGTCCAATAGGAGCCGCCAATCCCCGGCGCGGCGAACAGGGCAAAGCCTGCGGCCGCCACCAGCGGCCCGATCGTTAGGAGTAGGCGTGCCTCGAAGCGGTCGAGAAGGCGTGCGGACCAGCGGGACAAAAAGGCCATAAGGAGGATGAACGGAAGGAGGGCCAGCCCTGCCTGGGTTTCGGGATACGCTTGAATCTCCACCAGGTCCAGTGGCAGAAAGAAAAGGGCGCCGCTGAGCGCGCCGTAGAGGAATAGCGTGACCAGCGTCGTACCGCTGAAATCGGACGATGCGAAAAGGGAAAGCGGCAGCATCGGGGATTTCTCCCGCAACTCGGCGTAGAAGAACGCCGCCAGCGCGGCCAGACCGCACAAGCCGACAGGCCACGACGACTGGAGCAGCCCATAAACCAGGCCGCCGAGGCCGAACGTCGCCAATGCGGTTCCGGTCCAGTCTATTTTTGCCTTGTCAGTCCTCGGTGCGCTCCCGGGGATCTTCCATAGGGCCAAGGCGACCACGATCAGAGCGATGGGAACATTGATCGCGAACACCCATCGCCAGGATGCGTGCTGCGTGAGCCAGCCTCCAAGCAAGGGCCCCAGAGCCGAAGTGATCGACGTAGCCCCCGACCAGATACCGATCGCTCCTCCCAGGTCCTTTCTTGAGAACGAAACTCCGAGGAGGGCCAGGCTGTTTGGCACAAGCAGCGCGGCGCCTACGCCCTGTACGCACCTGGCAAAGACCAGCTGATGCACGTCCGGAGCAATTCCCGCACCAGGTGGAAGCGGCTGCGAAAACCACCGTTCCTGCGGCAAAGATATTGCGCGGACCAAACAAATCGCCAAGCGATCCACCGGTGAGGAGCAGCGCGCCAAGGAATAAGGTGTAAGCCTCCACCACCCATTGCAAGTCCACCAAGGAAGCCTTCAGCGAACCTTGGAGAGCGGGCAAGGCGATATTGACGGCGGTGCCGTCGATAAAGGCCATGCTTGAGCCCAAGATAGCTGCGGTCAGCACCCAAGCGCTGTGGTTTGGCGTTTGGGGCGGGCAACCCGAACCCGAAATTGCCGCCTTGTCACATGGCGCCTGTCCAAAATTCAGTTCGACATCCTCCCAGATCCGACTCTCTTTGCTGAGTCTTACCCGGTTCTAACTGCTTTCTAAATCTTTGGGCTCTACCTTTATTCCCATGCGCCTAAACGACGATCTGACAAGCAAGATAGCCATTTGGGCCAAGGGCTGGCTGTTTTTGATTCTGGGGGTCGGGGCTGGCTTCTTTCTTGGCATTCTCGTTCCGAAATCGAAACAGATGCTAGATCATCACGCCCACCGGTAGGCTTCGTTTCATCAAAACGAAAGCACCGCCTGGGCTTTAGCGGTCCTGATCCTGGGGACTTAATGTCGGAGCAGGTTTTACCGGCTTTGCCTTCGCGTAGCCAGGGCCATACAGTGCGCGTAACTTTCGCTTGGACAAGGTGACATAGGTGAGTTCGATCTCATAGTTGTCCGCGCCAAAGATGCCGCTGTCGTCCAGTTCCGCAACCGTTTCAAAACCGTTGCTTGGTACGGGAAGCTGCGCGATTGCGGCCGACTCGCGGGCATGGATGATCTTGAAATCCACCAGCGCTGCGTTACCCAACGATTTCGGCAGGCCATTGAAGGAGCTGGAAACCGCCCCGTTGCCGGTTCCATGCGGCCAAGTAGGATACCAGGCCATTTCCCTGCTCTGCTTTCCCCAACTGACGGTTACCCGGGTTGGATCGTGGTGGCCTTCCTGCACACCCGGGATTGCGTATGACTCGTGCACCCAGTGCAGGCTCTTTCCGGAGAGGACCAAGAGGTCCCGCCCATCTTCCCAAGCTCGAACATCGACCTTGAACATTGCGCCCCGGTAAGCCACACCCGCTAATAAAGCCAAACCGATCATCGTGAAGTCATCACCCTTAGGAACTGACGTTCAACGAAGGGATTAATTTCGGCTACTGCGCGTGCATCGCAATCGGTTTGCATCTAAAAACGGTTGCTGTGATATCTGGACATGGCGAGCAAACCTGGTAACCGCTCTGCTGCTTCTGCTTCTCAGCCCTCGCAACACCGTGAGCAATTCGCATTCTAAGGAAATCTGCGTTAAGATAGAAAAATGAGGGGGAAGTTCTATATTGCAGTTGCTTTGCTGATGTTCTGCCTCTGCAGATTCGCAGCCGCTCAGCCAGTAGAGGTTGCCTGGGAGCTGCAGAACAACGCGGGCGGAAAGGGCGAGTTCGTCCAAACCGATGAGCAGGGCTACACCTATGTTGTTCAGAGCAACGCCAACTCAATATCGAGCTTGAACGTCTACGACGTATTTGGCGATCTCGTCAGGACAACGCCCCTTGGCTATATACCCGTTGGATTGCTTGTGGATTATTTCGCCGGCACGGCATTCGTTTCGGATGGCACAAGCATCCACGCCTACTACTGGGACGGCTTCGTTTGGACAGAGTCCGGTACAGGCGCGTTGCTCAACTACGGTTGCGATGCAGGCGGGCGGGTGGTTATAGCTTTTGCCGACTCGGCTGATGGCGTCACCAATATTGTTACTTACCCGGATGGGTTCAATATCGGCGGCAAGTGGTCAGTGTCATACTTGGCAACCGCAGCTCAAGTTGATTCCGAAGGGAACGTGTTGCTCGTGCAGCACACCGGCACGCCGCAGAACGGCAACGAAATCGTCACCCTCTACTCCGAATCGGGCAGCCAACTTTGGACTCGATCCTATGCTGAGACTCTCCTAGAAGGTCAGTATTTCGCAGGCTTTGTGGAGGACAGCTTTTTCGATGGCTACCTCCTTATCAATGGGTTTCACCACCCGTCCACGACAGACTTCCATGTCGAAGCAATCGACCCGACCAATGGAGCTTCGGACTTATGGGAATCTTCGACTGCCACCGGAAACATAAAACTCGGCGCAACGGATGATCTCAACGTTTACTGCGAACTAACCACCGGACAACTGGTAGCGCTGGAAACGTCAGTAAACAACCAGGTGGGCGGAACCGTTGCCTGGACGATTAACCAACCTGCAGATCAACTGACTTCAGCTGGTGGGTCTGGGGCGATTATCGGAGTCTATAGCGCGACCGCAAACGCCTTCGAAGTCCTGAACTATGCGTTTGGCTCGGGCCAGTTGGCCTCCAGTCAAACGGTGCCTGCTGCCTCCGCGAGCGACGAGGGCTCCTTGGTTGGAGGCGGAGTCTACACTACCTATGTTGGGGCTACTGGAGGGACAAACTCTGAGGAAGTTGTAGCCAAACTGATCTACCAACCCGCATTTAAGCAAAGTCATTTTGCCGAGCTCAGTTGTGGGCGGCAGCTCGATCCCGGCCGATTTCACAGTTACCGCACTGCTTAACGATGGTGTGGATGTGAGCGTGAACTTTGAATTTCCCCAAGATCGCGAGCCCACCCTCATTGGTTCAGCTCTTTAACCTGAGTACGGTTATAAGCATTCCAACGGTGGCCGTCGATGCCGACACTGTGGTTTCATTCACGTCTACGGAGGAGGGTTCAGACGTGCGGCGCTTTAGCACGACAACGGTCGCCACGGCGAAGCCAGCTTCGATCAAGCCTGCCGCT
The DNA here is from genome assembly GCA_963829965.1 of uncultured archaeon. Taxonomy (GTDB): domain Bacteria; phylum Armatimonadota; class Fimbriimonadia; order Fimbriimonadales; family Fimbriimonadaceae; genus DASXZH01. Next base: position 102,902 of record CAWHLK010000058.1, read on the forward strand.
ACCTCGGTGGTATCTGGGAAGACAACGACGGCGACCATCACTCTGACAGGTCCGGCGGGCCCTTCCGGAAAAACAGTCACTCTGAGTTCGAATGATCCATCTGCTTTGAGCTTGCCGGCAACCGTCTCGATCGGCGCCGGGAATTCCAGTGCGGTCGTTACCCTCACCGCCCATGCGGTCGCCAAGAGCACGGTGGTGACTCTTACCGCCAAGATCGGAACCAACGATGCGTTTGGCTCTATCACGGTCACGCCATAAGGAAATGATGAAATCTATGAAAAGCTGGATATCATTGGCTGCCGCTCTTATGCTTTTGGGCATGTGCAGTTTGGCCGCAGGGCAGGCCGAAGAGGTTTCCTGGGAGCTCCTTCAGAACGCGGGGAACCAAGGAAAGTTTGTTCAGTCCGATGCTCTTGGGGACACTTACGCAATCGAATATACATCGGGTTCGAAGGCAATCTTGACCATCTATGATCCACTGGGCGACCTTATCAACTCGATACCGCTGAGCTTTACGCCGACGGGTTTGTCGGTCGACTTCTATAGCGGTACGGCCTTCGTTTCACTGGCTTCCGGAGTTGTTTCCTACTACTGGAACGGAGCTCAAAGCGACGAATCGTTCGGAGGTACGGTTCTGGCTTTCAGCGACGATAATGCCGGAAAGGCGGTAATCGTTGTTTCCGACTCTTCCAACGGGGTTACCAGAATCGAGGATGACCCCTATCCCGATAATGGGACCTCCGGGTTTACCTTGCCCTACGCAGCATCAAAAGCGGTCGTCGATTCCGAGGGAGATATTCTCGTCGTGCAGTCCATCGAAAAGAACCTGGGCAACTTCACGGAAAACGTGACCTTCTACACCGAATACGGCCAAGAACTTTGGACTCGCAGCTACAACCATAACGAGGAGACGGGCACATACTTCGCGAACTTCATCGAAGATCCGGACGGCATTGGTTACCTCATCACCAACGGAAACGGGATTGAGGTGGGTTCCATCGCTTATCAAGTTGAGGCCATCGATCCCAACAATGGCGCTTCAGATCAATGGATGTATTCGAGCACAACTGGCAATGTGCAGTTAGCTACGGCAGATGGCGGAAATGTCTACTTGGCGTTAAATACTGGTCAGCTTGAAGCCCTCTACACGACAAGCAGCGGCCTCACACCGGGAACGGTGAACTGGACGATCAATCAGAAGGCAGATCAACTTACTTTCAACATGTACGGGCCGCTTGTTGGGCTCTACAGTTCTTCTGCAAACGCCTTCGAAGTGCTGAACTACTCGAGCATGAACGGCGCCTGGCTCTCGGGCCAAGCGATTCCAACGGCGTCCGCCGGCGACGAAGGCCAGCTTATTTGTGGAGGCGGGGCTGACGCGACCTACATTGGCACTACCGGCGGCACGAGTTCGAAAGCGGTGATCGCCAAATTGATTTATGGCTACCATTTAAGCAAGGTCGTCTTACCCACTTCCGTCGTTGGAGGCACCTCGATTTCGGCAGATTTTGTGTTGACGGAGACGCCCGGGGCTTCCGTTGGAGTGACCAACTCTTCTAACTTCCCGAGCATCGTCGAACCACCTGCGCTGGTCAAGCTCGCAAGTGTAAGTACGCCCATCAGCTTTACGACCTTCCCTGTGAATGCGGACACGGTGGTATCGATCACTTCGACCGAGAGCCTCTTTGGCGTGAGGCGTTTCAGCACGATTGCGGTTCAAACAGCGAAGCTTGCGTCCATTAAGCCAACGGCAACGTCGGTGGCGTCCGGCAAAACCACTACCGCAACGATTACCTTGAACGGCGCGGCCGGCTCAGCAGGCAAGACGATCTTGTTGAGTTCGAATGATCCTAGCGCATTGACGTTGCCGGCATCGGTTTCTATCGGGCGAGGAAAGACCACGGCGATCGTTACCCTCACCGCTCATACGGTGGCTAAGAACACGGTGGTTACGCTTACCGCGAAGCTGGGAACCCAAGACGTGTTCGGATCGCTAACGGTGACTCCCTAGCGCTAACGCAGGTGCCAGCTGGGACGAACCTGACAAGTAAAAAGCGGCCACAATACTGCATGAAAAGATTTCTTGTTTGGATTGCGATCGCGGGAGTGGCGGCCGTTTCCTTTGCCTGGGCCCGGCTGTCCTCCAACCTCTATATCAACGGCAATCTCGCCTCCAGCGGCGTGATCATGCATGACGGCTCGGAATACGTTCCCGTTCGAGACGTGGCTTCAGCGCTGAAGCTTACGATCACGAAGACCTCGCGCGGGATCGAGCTTGCCGATGCCGGCGGCGCGAACCAGGTTTCGGGCATTACCGGAAAAGTTGGCGACGTGCTTTGGAACGGCTATATACGCTTCCAGATCGTGAAGGTGATTCGGACCAAGAGCTACACGCGCCAGTTCACGGGAGACGACAAAGTGATTACCCCTGATCAGGGGCACGATCTTTTCGTGGCCGTCTGCAAGGTTTCCAATGGGCTGAAGAACAGCGTAACCGTGATGTACCCGGGCAGCGATACGGCGCTGACGGATGATCAAGGACAGTCTTACAGTCCATTTTTAGGAATGAGTGCGGATATCGCGAAGCAGGGGCGTCGATCTGCTCCCCGGCGCTTCCTTCGGCTCCGCCCTGATTTTTGAGATCCCGTCTGCCACGGTGGTTGGGGATATGGTTTACCAGGCCAGCCTCGCCGGATCGAACACGAACGGCGTGGAGAAGAAGAAGTTTCGGGTTTCGGTCAAAGAATAAACAGTGGTGGCCAGCCATGTGAATTTTATTGGCTGATATACTTTTGCGTTATGACGATGCCGGCGCCATTGGACCTCATCGATGCGTGGCGAAGTAAACGGGTGTCCGGCACCGCGCTCATGCGGGGGCTCGTGTCCTATCCCGATTGGCTGGTAATGCTTTCCGAAGCTGCGGTGGCCGAAACACTGCATCCAATTCTGCGACGCGGTTTCAGTACAACGTGGGCCCGGATGGGAAAAAGAGGCTGCCTGTTTTTTCGAGCCACGAGAGCTTGAAGGCGTACACAGCCGACTCTCAGGCAGATCAGTATTATCTACAGACGAAGGGAACGTGGGTTTTCCAGCTGCCGTTTGAGGAAATTGACGAAGTGTGGATCGATCCCGCTCAGCCGGAAGCGATCTTTTATGGAAAAGAGCATTTCGAGAGGTTCCGCGAATTGGCGGCCGCGATCGAGATCGAGGAAGATCTCACCCAACTACGCGAAGGCAACTCCAGCGACGGCGCGTGCGAGCGCGTCCGGGATTACCCGGCATACAGGGTCGTCGTGAACTTGGTCGATAACCGATTGGTAATGGCGCCCGATCAAGCGGGGAGGGCTCTCGCCGCGGTGTTCACGGCCGAGGATGCCTGCGACGCGTTCCTGGAGGAAGCCTCTGCTAGGGCGCCTCTCAGCTGCAGCCGCTGATTTATAGCGGCCAGAACCTGTTTGAGATACTCAGCAAGATGGACCTCACCGGCATGGTGTTCAACTGCTCCGGCCCGACTTCGCCGGTAGCTTTTGCGGCTGCTTTCTCGCAAGTCATTTTGGAGTCGTGAGACGTAAGCCCTGGTGCCCAGGGCGGGAGTCAAACCCGCGCGGCCTTGCGGCCAACGGATCTTAAGTCCGAGTAGAGCCACTCCACATGTCGATTTCTTAAGGCATAAGCCGAAAAGAGCGCGGGAACATGACCGCCTCGGCCGTTCAATAGTCGATATCCCTCTTCATCGCCTGAACATGTCACCCAAGGGGCTTTACCGACGACTCGTACGTTATCTCCAACGCTCGCGGATAAGAATCATCCGCACTATGGGTTGACTGGGTCGCTTCCTTTCGACTCGACTTCATGTGGTGGCTGTGCCTGAATCCCACAGGGATCAAAGGCAATTCGGGTTGTAGGACGCTTTCACCCAACCGTCCAGAATCATCGCCTCGAGCGTTGCGGTCATCTGTGAAGTCCACAACCGACTTGAAGTCCGGATCTTCCTTATGATTGTCGCGGATAAGTTGCCACAGGCTTAAGATGCCGCAAGCTCGGAATCCCTCTTAAGCACCTCGCACCAGAAGAAGAAGGCGTTTTCAGAGGCAGAAGTTTGTTTCCGCGCAGTAGGCAGGGCGCCTTCGCACCCGGCCCTCAACGTATACGGCGCGGTCGTAAGGAATGGCGCCCTTCCGTATCCAGCTCGAACACGTTGTTCTGGCTAAGCGGATTGGAAGGTGTGTCGCCATAGAGAAACTCGGCGAAGTCGCGAATACCCGCGATCTCGATGCCTCCATTACCGATGTAGAGATCCTCGTCGATGAATCCGCCCTGCGCGAGCCACTTCCAAGCCTGGTCGGGCGACATGTCTAGGCCATTGTCCTGAGCTATCTGCCGAGTGAAGTCTTTGAGATCGGAAAACTGTTCATTCGCTGTGTACCAATAGTCTGCAAAACGAATGTGGTTGCGGATGCGCTTGTCAAGTCGGCGCGAGTAAGACTCTTTAATCCACGCCGGATCAAATTCTCCTCGGTCGATCTCGAGAATTGAAAAGGCGACTTCTCGAGCGGCGGTGTGCGTGATTGTCATTCCGGCGGCCAAGACCGGATCGGCAAAGCCGGAACTCTCTCCGGAAAGAAACCAATTCTCACCGCATTGCCGCCCAGCGACGAAGGACCAATCCTTGGTACCTTGAAACTTGCCTTCGCTGGTCGCCCCGACCAGGAGCTCAGCGATCCGCTTTTCTTCTATGAGCGCCTTAGCGTAAATCTCTTCTGGTTTTAGGCCCGAGCTCTTGAAGTGCTCAGCCGGTATCACGAGTCCCACGCTAGTCCGAGTCGTGCTTATGGGAATAAACCAAAGCCAACCGTAACCCACGCTCATGACTTGAACACGCGTGCCGGATTTTGCGATCGTCTCCGCCCAGGTGGCATTCTGCCAGTAGTCCCAGAAGGCGACGTTTTGCAGATTAGTGGGATACTCAACCGGCACATCCATCGCGCGTCGGAGCGTGCCGATGTGGCCCGTAGCATCGACGTACCATCGAGCCGTAATTTGGGCGCCGTCCTTGAGCTCTAAAGCCGTGACCCGGTCTCCGTCTCGATGAACTTTGAGGACGGCTTTCTCCTCGTACACTTCCGCGCCGAGTTCCTCGGCGTGTCGCAACAGAATGTCGTCGTATACCGCCCGCTCCACTTGCATAGCCGTGGACCGGCGGTGGCCTTCGAACTTAGCTGGGCGCGGTTCCTCTTTGAACTCCTGATTCAGAAAGTTAAAGAACCAAAGATCCTCGGAAATTCCCCAGCGGAACTAGCGCCGATTTTAATCGGAAAGTTGGCAGCCTCCACCTTGTCCCAGCACCCCATTTCATGCAGGATTTGGGAGACGGCCGGAAGCTGGCTTTCGCCGACGTGCTCGCGTGGGAATTTTTCACGCTCGAAAACGCCCACTGTGATATCTCCGCCGTACTTTTTGAGAAATGCGGCGGTTGTGGAGCCTGCTGGCCCACCACCGATGATCGCAACGTCAAAATGCATGTATCGTTTACGCAGTATGAATACAGATGTAATTTTAGTTCAATTCGCAGCTGCTTAATTCAGGAGCCCATTATTCGGATTTTGGGTAGCAGGTAACGGTAACTCTCAAAGTAACGCCGTAGCTACGGCTCAACGGCTAAGGTTGAAGTCTCGTGACCCCAAAGCAACGCTCCATGCACCAGGTGGGAGGCAGGACTTGAAGAGACGCTACCGGCATTGCTGAAGCTGGAAGCCCGGCCACCCTTTGAGATAGCGGGAGCTGGCCTGACTAGCTGGGCTTTAAATCGAAGAAGCCTGATTTGGCCAGGGACTCGGCTTTGTCGAGTTGTTTAGGGTCCGTGACCGGAAGGATTGGCTTCCATGCGCCTGCTGCGCCGAAATAAATGAACTCCTTGGAGAGTTCGAACTTTCTGCTGGAATAGCTCATCCCAGCACTCTTCAGCATCGCCAACGTATCGAACGGTGGGGTTTGTCCGGCGGAGACGGCGAGGAAATCCAGCTTTGCCGCGTCGAACTGGTAGCGAGGGCCCTTAGGTTCGTATTTCATGGCTTGCGCTAAGGCGTCCGTTTGATTCTTGGCTTGTGCCGCTTCGGTCCTGCACTCGGCGATGTAGGCCACGATCGCCGATCTCTGATCGGCCGGTGAGAGCTTCGAAAGGTCTGTGAGCTTCTCGTTTATTATCTGGACCTCGGTATTAAGCAGGACGTCCCTGGCGAAGCGTTTCGTGTCCATCCGGAGGGCCCAGAGTTGGCCCGGCGAGATCATTTCCTCCAGGCTGTGGTTTTCGGGCTTTATGCCTGAAAACGCCTGCTCTTGGTGAGAATGCAGGAAGTATCTCACGGCAAATCCCGCAACAACCATGATTGCTAGGAAGAATAGGCACCCGCAACAGCCTCGTCGGTTCACGAATCATTATAGTGCTACATGCGAGGGGATTCTCGAGGCGTCTGGGCAGCCCATGCCCCGGCCACGGCTACAACAACGCCCCCTTCGCTAATGAAGGACTCGGCGAACACAATGGATCGAGACCTAAACGAGTTCGTTGACGACTACTCGGGTGGATTCCGCCTGTTTTAGGAAGGCTCTTTCATGCCAGTGGCATATTAGACGGCCGACTTGAACCTGGAACCTTGGTGCCCAGGGCGGGACTCGAACCCGCACGGCCTTGCGGCCAACGGATTTTAAGTCCGAATAGGCCCATTCCATAGCCCATGATAGCCCGCCATACCGAACCTAGCCGGTCAGGTCAGCGCCGCGTTTTCTCCATACCACGCCATACCCCCGCGCGTCGGTAGTCGTCAAACAAGCCGTCACCAAATCGTGCGAAAAACGGGCGGCTGCTCTTATTAGGCAACGCATTAAATTTTCAAAAGCAAAAACTGAAAATGCGGAAAAATCGTCCACAATCGCCGTAGCAATTTATGCGTTTCGTGTATACAATAAGTCTGCCGCTAAACGAGAAGTGCCATCGTCCTCTATTCATTGACTGTTTCTTCATGGAGGATTATGGGACAGCCTGAAACGCAACGGAGTACTGAACCACGAATGCCAACCACCGCCTCAAGCCCCAAAGACCTGATACTGGACCACTTGAAGTCCGGCGAGATTGACCCCGAGGAGTTATTAGCTTTTCTGAGAAGCAACGGAATAGGCGAAGACGAGGCTAAGCAGGTCATCATCGGTATGCTCGGTTCCGGCGAATAACACTTTGCTTCGGGACCGCAAATTGAAGCTCGCATCTTAAAACTAAGATAACATAGACGGGTGGACCGTCACCCATGACTGATGATCTTCGAGAGGTTCGACTGCACACAGCAGACAGGCCCGACGACAATCGCCTTCTCTTCCAAAGAGATCGGGATCGTATTTTGTATACAGGGGCGTTTCGCCGGCTAGCCGGGACTTCCAAGTTGCTTCCGCTTCGGAAGGCCATCAGTTTCACAACCGCTTGACGCACACCCTCGAGGTCGCCCAAATCGCCAGGCGGATTGCCGAACTAAGGCTGCGCGAACAGCCCTCGTTGGTTCGCGCAATCGGTGGTCTGGACGCCGACGTTGTCGAGGCTGCTGCGCTGGCCCACGATCTAGGGCACCCGCCCTTCGGACACACCGGAGAAACGGCCCTCGACCAACTACTCACCCTGAAGGGACCCTCGGAGGATTCCGCTCTGGATCGGTACGGCTTTGAGGGTAACGCCCAAACGTTTCGCATACTTACCCAGCTTGCTGTTAGGAACGAGAGCTTTCGCGGACTAACCTGACGGTTGCAACTCTCAATGGCGTGCTGAAGTATCCGTGGAAACGCGACTTTGCCGTTGACGGCAAACGATACAAGAAGTTCGCCTGCTACGACACCGAGGAACCCATCTTTGACCAAGTGCGAACGGGTTACCCCACCGATTACCGCAGCGCAGAAGCGGAGATCATGGACTGGGCCGACGAAATCGCCTACGCCGTCCACGATCTGTATGATTTCGCCCGCGCCGGTCTAATCCCCCTCGACCAACTCTCCCAGTCTAAGCACGAGTTTGAGATTTTCCTTGGGGCCCTCCAACAGAGGTGGGCCGCGGCAGGAATCAAAAAAGAGCACACGATAGAATCCATGCGCAAGGTATTCGCTGTGCTTGCCCTGGCTCCAAGCGAGCATTACAACGGCGGTCAACGACATCGAGCGGCCCTCCGCACTTATACAAGCATCCTAATTGGCCAATACGTGCAAGCACTACAACTATGTGACCCACAGAAGCATCCAGACGGCAAGTGCGTCAACGTAACCCCACAAGCCAAAGTCGAACTCGATGTGCTGAAGGAATGTACGTGGGTTTACGTGATCGAGGGAGCCGGAATGGCGGGGATTCAGTATGGTCAAAGACAAATAGTGACCACATTATTTGACATCCTTTACCGCGACGCAAAAGACCAAAGGAGGCTTACGCCGGTCTGGGCGAAAGAGCTGCTCGATGCCGGGCAGCCTGCCACCAGGGTGGCAACCGACATCGTTAGCGGCCTGGTCGAAGACCAAGCGCTCACACTGTACCAAAGGCTAACGGGCTACAGCCCTGGCTCATTAGTGAATCCGATATTACGTTGAATCGCGCTGTGCGTGTCGAGCCTGCTAGTAACCCGAGCCCAGTCACCCCCCTGACTTGGCCCGTCGTTGCGACCGGCGGGCCTGTCCGCTGAAACGACCCCGCTCCGTGACGCGGTGCCGTCACAGGCGAGAGATTGCTCAACTGCACGTCTTCCAATACCCAAGCCCCTAAATTCGTGCAAGCCGGGCCACGGACGGCATCTTCCATACCGTTCCGGCCTTGGGTACGCTCCAGGTTCGTGTTTGAATCGTATAGAAGCTACTGGTTCTTCGCTGCTTCTGTTAAGGCCAGGTCGCGCTACATTCGCACTCCGGCGCAAGAAGAGTTCCTGACGAACTTGCGCGACACGATTGCAGACAAGATCGAAACTCTGAAAGCTAGGACCATCATGTACCGCTCTCAGCTTGGGCACGACTGGAGGAGCGAAGAAGACGACAGAGGCAGCAGTTACAAGGTCGAATGCCCATACGGCGAAGAGAGAATGAAACCGCTCCAGGATCGAGCCCAGGAAGGTCGAGCGAACCCCAAGGGAATACCCGTCCTGTACCTAGCCACCCATGAGGGCACGGCTGTCGCCGAGTCACGCCCTTGGCTCGGTGGGTTCGTATCGCTTGGCCATTTCAAGCTTAGCAAGAAACTGCGGGTAGTCAATTTGACGACAGAAAGAGAATACGGCCTCTTCCGCAATGAGCCAAGCGATGAAATCAAGTGCAAGGCGGTATGGGCAAGCATTGACAAAGCCTTCGCAAGGCCTGTAGAACGTTCCGATGACGTGGCCGATTATGCTCCGACGCAGCTTATCGCTGAATATTTTCGAGAACTGGGATATGACGGCATAGCGTATCGCAGTTCGCTAGGCCCCGGCCACAACCTGGCGCTCTTTAATATTCATGTCGCCTCGCTTGAAGTCCGCAGACTCGTAAAAGTTAAGAAACTTACCATGGAGTTCGACGATGCAGACAATCCCTATTTCGTGGCCAAGCAGCCCGTTCGGATCAGTCGTCCAGGAGCTAGCGAATGGAAGAAGAGAACGAAAGCCTGATGTCCGGGATATAGAACGGGCAGTTGGACTCGCCCTTGACCTCGGCTTCTTGGGTCTGCTTAGCGTATGCCGCACGCTTTACCTGGCGGTCAAAAACCCGCACCTCCAACAGGTTCGCATCCAGTTTTACGAAATAGAAGAAAGCATGAGGGGCGTGGCCGCTTCCCACCAAGATGGGCAACCGAGAAGGCCTTGCTCCGCCTACGGCGTCGCCTTGATAGGTCTCTTGTGAAACGCCATGGCTCGGGCCCGCTTCGCGGACCACTCGCCATGTCGAGCGCTTCGCGCTGGACCCCCGCAAAGATCGCCCTGTATGACCTACCAGACCGGTTCGGATTGATGCCCTTTCCACGAATCCCCTTCGGGTCGCTACGCGTTCGTGGAAAGGGCAAATAATCCTTCACCTGTAAGGAAGCAAACCCCACGGGAGCGCCGATACCTAGCAGTTGGAGCGACTACCTTCCAGACCAAGGAACAGCTTACAGGCCAACCGCTAGGCATCAGCACATCCCTGCTGGTCGGCTTGCCATGAATCGGAACAAGTATTTCCCCCGCCAAGCTGGTCGGCCACCATACGCGCTACGCACTATAAAAAGGTCAAACAGCGTCCATGCTGTTTGGGTTTAACTCCTACGGGCTCATGACCAGCTACCGCAATCCCTCTGATCGCCTACCGCCCGGTGCGCCATCCATGGCTTGACCTCGCAGCCTGCACGTGCTTGCCATCCATGGCAGACGGGCCCACGGCCCTCACGTCCAGTCTTCTCGGACGCTGTCGGTCGGTCGTCCATGCCCTCCCTTCCGTCCAGCGTGGCCTTTCGTTCGTCACAGCGCTCCCAATCCCTCGTTCAAGAGCACCGCTTCAATCATGCCATCGGTTTTACTATAGGTTTTATGCTTGCTTACGGATTCAAGAAGATCACCATTATGGTAGCGAACCTTCGGGAAGCTGTTGTGTTAGAATCGAAGTGTGGCCGAACAAAAACCGTGGGAGGCAGCCCTTACGCTGCTCCTGGTCATTGTCCCTGCATATTTAATTTGGAATGCCTCGTGCTGGTCAAGCGATTCCAAACACGCAGATTCAAAATTGGCATCGGAAAAGCCTCAGAATCAGATTGGCTACGAGGGTCATCTCGAAAATGCGCCGGTCGCGGATTCGGAAGATGACCTAAAGGCCGCCGCTAAATATGTATCGGCCAAAGACAGGGTAGGAATAAACGAACTCATCGCTGAAGGAAAGCTGTGGTATGCCGACGATGGAACGAAGGTCAAACTACTGGACATCTCCGTTCAGTGGCTTGCGGGCGACAACTTTGACGACATTCGCATCGAGTCAGGGCCGCGTAAAGGTGAGGAAGGTTGGACCGTATCCAAATGCCTGAAGTGACACAAGCATTTCAAACGGACCCAATACCAACAGGGCCGAGTTGTACACCCGCCGGTCTGGTCATGGCCATTAAATCCGACGATTAGGTTTATTTCCCGTCTACGACCACCGCTGCCCAAGCCACCACCAAACACCAACGCTTCCGTTAGACGACGATGCCGGGCTCGCGGCCACGGATCGCGAGACAGATTTCGTAGCCAACGATCAACAATGCGCCGATCAGCGCGCCTACGAGCCCAGTAGAAAGCACCATCTGTGGTTGGGCCATCAGGTCACTGTTGGCAAGCACCTTCGGGAAATCCCCGCCAAGCACAGCTTGACTAGAATACGGCACCGGAATGCCGACATTCATGGAAAACGCGTAGCCGCAAACGACGACGCCCGCCAAAAAGAAGAACCATCCGATCTTGCCCATAGAGGGATTGTAACGAAATTCAGGAAAGGAAAGAGGCCGAGCAGCTACCGCAATCCCTCTGATCGCTTACCGCCCGGCCCGGGGGGGCCACTCCACCGCCACTCACCGTTGCGAGACAAATGCCTGTTCCGGGGGCCTGTGTGTCCGCTGGCGAGAGATTGCCCGCTTGGACGTCTTCCAAGACACCCGAGCCCCTAAAACGTCGAGCGCCGCCCACAGACGCCATTTTCCGTAGCGTTCCGTGCAACCAAGGCCCAACTGAGCAGGCCAGCACCTTTTCCTTAGCGGCAATTGCCTCGTTCCCCGTTTTTATGGCACCACCCGGTTTACCTAGCGTGTGTCGTGTCGTTCGGATCAGGTGCTGTCATACAGACTGTCGCATCATCGGCATAATAAACAACCATTAGTTCACCGTCGTCATCATCTGGATACATGTTCTTAGTGATTCGATAAAAAAAAGTGGAAGTGGGCCGGCCGTTCTCCGTGTCGCGGCCGAAATCGCTGTAGGTTTGGCCCTTCCAAAGAAATCTTTCCCCCTCGGTCCCAGCTAACGTGTCCACAAACGTCTTCGCGTCGTGTTTATGTATCTGTCTTGCGATTGCAAGGACCGCGGGGTTGTCAGCATGACTGGTCGATGCTTTATCACCATGAGAAAAGGACCCAAGCAGTCCAAAAAAGCCGCAAAACAACACGCATGCCCCTGGCAGAACTAACAACAGCCACAACGGATTAAATGGCCTCTTGACCTGCTGTCCGTTAGAAGGCACGGGAATGGCGTGAATAGGCGGTTGAACTTGGGGCCCAAACTGGGTCGAATAGTGGTGCCCACAATACTGGCAGAACTGGGCGTAAATAGGCGAATGCGCTTTGCAGCGTGGACATACCTTGAGCCTTTGGCCCGGCGTCATACCGCTATTTTAACATGGCAAAAAAGCGCCCCTATGGTTCCGAATATATGACCCGTCCGTCAGGTCCAGTTAACGTTTTTACGTGATTTTCATCCATATATTCCCTGACCGGCTCGGGTAGCTGCTCGGCTCGCTCCCTTGCGATTCTTGCGGCCCTCTCAGGTGGGGTCTCGAAAGGTCCTGCCGGGGCTACTTCCTGCGAAGGCGTCAGCTCGACGTGTTGGGCCTCTTGAGGGTGAGACTGGCGGCCCAACGCATAGCCAGCAAGAACGAAGAGCCCCAAGGCGGCAAGTGCTACCCAGACCCACAGCAAAAGGGCCGTTTTAGCTTTCGATGTAGACGACGATCCCTGGTTGGCGGCACTATGCTGCGCGAAGCTCGTTCTAAATCTGTGCCCGCAGTTCTGACAAAAGGCCGCGTTTATTGGGCTCGGGGCCTTACAGCCGGGACAGATTTTCGTCAGCATAACACGATTCTATCACCAGCCACACAAATCGGACCATCCACCGTCAAACACGGGTCGCGTTGACCACCCACAGCGACGCCGTGATATAGTAACAAGCATGAAGAGCAAAATAAGCACCGTGGTAGGAACGTCCTTTCTACTTGCTCTGGCAGGCGCTCAGACCCCCGATAAGTCTCAACAAGCCCCCCACTTGAGTCCGCAGGAGGTATATGAGCGCTTCCACGATTCGGTAGTCAAGATCGAGACCGACAAGAAATCTGGCACTGGCTTCTTCATTCGCGACGGCCAAACTGTCGTGACCGCTGATCACGTGCTTGGAGGGGCAACGTCCCTAATCGTCCATGGGACAAGGGGGGAGAACTGGTATGTCGACTCCTGCCAAACAGACTCACAAGCAGATGTCGCAATCCTCCACCTAACGAAGCCCACGGGGCGAAAGCCAATCCACCTTGCCGACTTCAGCGGCCTTAAGCCAGGTTCTGAGGTCACCGTGATCGCAAATCCCCTTGGCTTTCTTACCGACTCGGTCTCAAGCGGCATCCTTAGCGCCAGGCGTATCGATCAGGACACGGAACTTGTCCAGTTCACTGCGGCAGTCAGCCCCGGATGCAGCGGGGGACCTGTCATCGACTCCGCTGGCGAAGTGGTGGGCCTAGTATCCTTCAACTTTACGCAAGGCCAAGCGCTAAATTTAGCAGTCGCTGACCCGCCAATACATAGGCTGCTCGAAAAACCGTCCGAACTTATTAGCGCGGTGTTTCAGGACGGTAAGAAGGCGGATGAAGACGCTAAACGGGAAGCAGACGATTTGGCGCAAAAGGCAGCAGCCGCAAGCGCGGCAGCCGATGCGGCGAAGAAGGAGCACGACGACCGGCTCGCAAAGGCAAAGCAGGACCTCGAAACCTTGAGGAACCAGGAATCCGAATTCACCCACGAAATCGAAAGCAAAAACGCCCGAACCGAGGAACAGACCAACAACATAGCGTCGTGTACAACCTCGCTTAACTCAACGATCTCGGACGCAAATACGGCAGCGGAAAACTACAACGATGCTGTTGCGCAATACAACAGCCTACAGCGGCAGATTGAGCAACTAAACCAACAACCGGGGAGCATTGGCTCAGGACTTGAGAGCCTTGGTCTAGGGCTGAAATCCGGGAGCTGGCTCAAAAAGGCAAATAACTACCGCAGACAGTACGAAGACCTGCGCGCTCAAGCGACCAATCTCCAGAATCAGATCACACTTGCGCAGGCAGACCTAGACAACACAAGAGCAGAGATAGCCACGCTGCGGTCGAAGCTGGATGCTGTAAAGATTGCGGAGGTCGTGCCTGAAGCGATAGTCGAAGCGGGTTAGATATGTGTCAGCTTCCCCGTTTGCTGCCCTAGCGGGACATGCAAACCTGACCAAGATTGCCCGACTGTATCCTTTGTTCTGACCACGCACGCGTATTCATTTGAACCTAGATTCGACGGCTCCGCGACGGGCTCAACACGCCAAAGACGGTTCGCCCTAGCACGTTTCGGCCACCAAGACACATCGGGAAATCGATTCCAAAATTACGCTCGTTCTTGAGGCGCAATTCCCGCGGCTCGATTACGATTCATTGGGATCGGTCGGCTACATCACCCAAGGCGCAAAAAGCTGTGCATAACCTAACACGAAGTGCGGGTTGCGAACCCGCAAAACCGTAGTCCGAGAAGCAGATATTTGGATGCCAAAGCGAGCAGAAAAAGCAGCGGATTGTGCTGTCGGGTTTTGATGCTAAACGCGTAAGAAGTCAGATCCAAATGCGCGTCGCGAAAATGCGCAGGAATTGAACTCAAAGAATATCCTCAAGCGGCTCCCTAAAACGCCGCAAATCAGATGCACACTTTGAACCTGCAACGTGCAGCAAACGATGCTTTCAAAAAGTCACTTTGAAAGCTGCGCGAGCAGGCGAACTGGGAGGACGAAAGCGGCGTTAAAGCCTCCTTTTGCGGCCTAAGTTCAAGCACACACTAAAAACCACTCGCTTGGAGGCACCCCGAAAAACCCCTAATAACCGCAACGTCCAGGTTCAAAGCACGCCGCAAGATGCCGCGAGATGCGTACTGCCCAGGTTCAAGGTCCCACGCAATACTACGCAAATAAATCTCGCCAGGCTCAGAGGCACCCCAGTTCATCAGGTTCAAAGCACGCCGCAAGATGCCGCAATATGGGCACCGCCCAGGTTCAAGGGCACACGCAACACTACGCATAAGTATGAAATAATCCCCTAATGAAAGCGCCGGACGTTATCGGCACCCGCGTTCAGTTCATTGCGATCGGTCCGACGACTTCAAAGTTCCGTCATTTTTAGGCTCAATTACTATCGCGGTATTAGGCTTGTACCGCGCGCGCGTGTTCGCGCTCCGTTCATAAACGGGTCTCAGCCTGCCCCTCATAACGGCGCTCGTCGGGACGTCGCAACTCAGCAGCGCTATATCCCTTTTCGAAATGGTCGGTCAGATCAATACACCCACTGGCCACATTCAAAATCCTCAATGACGTGGCAACGCTTTCGAGGCTCCGAACAACATGGCTCGCGTGTTGCATTCCCTTCCAATCCTAATCGGGGATGATTACGACCCTCGCATCTTTGAACCAAGCATTGAATTCCGATCGCCATTTGCCCGCACCAAAGGGGTTAGTTGTTGCTGCAGCAAATCCCATCTTTACCGCAGTAAGAGCGTCTTTCTCTCCCTCGCAAATGGCCACCTCCAACCCCCCGCCGATGGCTGCGACAATCTCCGGCAGATTATAAATTCGCAACTTGTCCCCCCTGCCTCTCACCCATTTTCCGTCTTCATAATGTTCGGCCCATGACTCTCGCTTGGGCTGCCGGCCCTTCGGATGTCTGCCCACTCGCAAGACCGGGTTAGAGTCTTTATCGCGGTAAGTGTAAACATCGTTGCCTTCCCTCGTCTTGAAATGCGCTTGAAAGGGAGGGAAAAACAATCGGGGTTCTAAGCCAAGAGCGCTGCGAACCTCTTCGAAACTGCATCCGGCATGGCATTTCATTCCTATCTTGCCCGTGTTGAAAAGCGTCACCGAAAGGCTGTTTTCCTGGTCGTCGTGCGCCGGGCATCTTGCGGACTTCGTGAGTTCGCGCGGGCCATGCACGTTTCTTAGCCTAGCGAGGACCGATCTGAACCTTTCCTTGTCTGCACTGGTAACGCCAACTTGGCTCGTGGATATTTGCCCCGATTCGTTTTCTTGTGCGCTTCGTGATTATCCCTTTCATGTTCACTCCGATTACAGTTCTGTTGTCTAGTTATTGGGTCCGGGCTGAACCCACCTGGGTCCAAATTTGAACTGTTGTTTAGAGATTTCTTCCTGCGGGCGAATGACCGTGTAAGTGTTCGAGTAAAACGACCGATTTGGCTTTTTGCGGTGCTGTATCACCAACAAGTTAGCAGCCTCCAACTCTTTCAGCGCCCGCTTTACCGACGACTCCGACGCTCCACAATTCTGAGCAATGGTCTTTATCGCCGGAAACACCAGGCCACCAGGGCGCTCGTAGATGCAGAGGTCCATGTACACCACAGCAGCCCTGGGGCTAACCATACTGAGAACCCGCCGCTGAATATAGCCGTACGGTCCCGGCATCTTCTTCATGGCTTTACTCAGCGTTCAAAGTGAGTTTGTCAGAGCTACCTTGCTTCGTTCGGTTCAGCGAGTCTTGTGGCTTGAGCTGCGACCCATTTATCCAGCGCCTCAGCCGGTACGCGCCTAGAACGCAAGCCGGCAAGCCACACCGATGGGATCTCGCCAGAGGCAACCAACTTGTAGGTCATCGATTTGCCCATACCGATCACTTGCGCAACCTCGCTTACACGATAAAAACGTTTTGTTATTTGCTCCATACTGTGCTATTATAAATCGTAAATAGCCATAGCGTTCCATCTATTTACAATAGCGTATGAATAGCGAACACCGAAGTAAGTTGCGAAGAGCCGACGCTTTTTTTTCCCTATGGTGGGTTCCCCAGGTTGAACTTGAATGGATCGCATCAAGCCCCAGCATAGAAGCAGCAGACGAACTCGTAAAGTTCAGCACGAACATTAAAGGGCAAGAGCAATGGACATTCCCAGACAGGCACCTTGTAGCAGAATCCGACAATGGTTGGATCGTTATGAAGGATCCATACATTGACCCAAATGATGACGACGAATATTATAGATATGACCCGCTGGAAAAAGCCGGCCTTCATCGCACTTTTGCAAATCTCGCAACTGACGCCAAATCAATAACGGAATTCGCCAACACTTACGGCTTTTTGGGGCGAACTCTAGGCAGGCTCGATAAAGATGGGGTCCGCGCATATTGGGGCGAGTCCATGGATGACTGGCGAACAGAAATCCGTAATCTTCGATTCCTCATTCACGTCTGGGACCTTCTGCAGCAAAGGAAGTTTGAGACGCTGGGCGGATACATCCGCGTTTGGCGGAACATGATTGCCGACTTTCACCTTCCCCCAGAGTTCACCGCCAAGACCGATTACCCCTTCGGATATTTAGAAATCCCAGTTAGCAACGTTCCAGACGACACGCCCGAGGCAGTAATCGGGAAAAGGGTGGCGAGGGTTCTTCTTCGCGAACACATCAACTGGGAGTTAGAAAGCGGGGCGAAGGCAGCAATCGATATCCGCGATGGCGGATCGATCTCGCTTATTCCGAAGGACCTTCAGGGAGCCTTATATGTGCACTTCGCAAAGGAGGTAATCGGCCAAGTGGCGACCCCTCGCAAATGCGCATTCTGTGAGAAGCTCTTTTTCCCAAAGAGCGCAAGAACGATTTACTGCTCCGACAGTTGCAATTTCAAGGCATATCGCAAGCGAATCAAGGAGAAATCAAATGGCTAGAGGAAACAACGAGGGTTGCATAACGCAACGCAAAGACGGCAGATGGGAAGCTCGAATCACAGTCGGGTACCGAGGCACCAAACAGCTTCGAAAGTGCATCTACGGCAAGACACGCCAAGACGTTGCCGACAAGATGAGCGCGGCACTGGCTCTAACCCGCAAGGGACAAGAACTGCCGAACGAAAAGCTAACCGTCGAGGCATTTTTAACCCAATGGTTAGAAGGTGCGGCTAAGGCAAAGTTGCGGGCTCGAACGCACCAGCGCTACACCGAGCTAATGAAGCTCCACATCATCCCGGACCTTGGCAGATATCCGGTCGCGCGTTTGTCTCCCCAGCAAGTCCAGAACCAACTTGCAAAGATATCCAAACCCCTTTCTGCGCGGACCGTCGTGCAGGTTCGAGCCGTCCTGCGGAGCGCACTCAACCAAGCTCTTCGATTCGGCATCGTAACCAGAAACGCCGCGGCCCTCGCAAGCCCGCCGAAGACCGAGCGGTACGAAGCCGTCTTCCTTACTGATGAGCAAGCAATGACCTTGCTCAAACAGGTGAAGGGACATAGGCTTGAGGCGTTAATTACCCTCGCGCTAACAACCGGCCTGAGAATGGGCGAAATGCTCGGTCTGTCCTGGTCCGACATCGACCTAACAACCGCCCGCGTTACCATTCGGAGACAGCAGCAGGTGATAGGCGGCGAAACCGTGTTGCTTGACACCAAAACGCGCAAATCGGAGCGAGTTCTCGACCTACCCACCATGACAGTCGCAGCCCTAGAGAAGCATCGCAACCGCCAACTGCGCGAAGACTGTAAGGCGGCCGGCGATAAGTGGCAATGGAGCGGACGCGTATTCTGTGACGAGCACGGGCGCCCGCCATGAACTGGAATGTCCTTCGAGAGTTTCACCAGCTACTCAAAGACGCGGAGCTGCCCAAGATGCGACTCCACGACCTGCGCCACTCGTGCGCAACGATCCTACTGGCAAACGGCACCCACCCAAGAATAGTCATGGAGATTCTAGGACACAGCACCATAGCCATGACAATGAACGTCTACAGCCATGCCCTGCCAAGCGTTATGAAGGACGCGGCGAACACCATGGATAGGGCCTTGAAACAGGCTTGATCGGCCCGGGTAGTCGTCAAAGTAGTCGTCAACCAGCCCGCTAATGGCGGGCTTTCTTATGCCAAGGGCAATTCTTGAGCCTCTGTTGAACCTAAAAACCTGGTGCCCAGGGCGGGACTTGAACCCGCACGATCTTGCGATCAACGGATTTTAAGTCCGCTGCGTCTACCATTCCGCCACCCGGGCGGGCACGGGAGGATTATATCTGAGAGGCCCTCGACCGGGCTTGTAGACTCGTAATTGTACTGGTTCTGGTACAAGTTATGTGTATTTGAACCTATGTTCGGGCGTAACATGGGTTTATGCGTCGGATTTTTAGCCTAACGTTGGGCGTTTTGCTGTTGACCTTGCTGAGCGGTGTTGTGCTTGGAGCCAAAACTCACCATCACCGACACCACCGACATCATCATTACGCTCATCGACACCATGGTAACCGATCCGGCGGCACGCTGCTTAACTACCGCAGATGGCGCAGTTCCGACGATATCACGGTCACCGGCGGGCATTCCGCCCTGGTTTCGCCGGAAACGACTTATAGCCAAACCCGGCTGGGCCACTGGTGGACCGTTTCTTTTGGCGATCAATCCCAGGCTGTGACACGCCATTGGCGCTCGCGGAGGATCAGACGCAAGCATGGAAAGGTTCATGATCCAGGATTCACGCTAAGCGTTTGGTCTCCGAGCCAGCGTGCTCTAGAAATCGCAAGCCCGAAGGACGTGGAAGAAGTTAACTCCAGCGTGGATTCGACGCTTGGACAATTTGGAATCGCCAAGGTCGCGGTTGCGGACTTGGTCCGGTTTGTTCGGCCCTCCATGGTGATGGGCGGAGTCCGGGCGACGTTCCACGGGGTTCGCGGCAGTTTGCAGCCCGGCTGGAACTCGGCGGATGAAGCAAAGGAAGGCGAGTTCATTGCGGACACGCAGAGCATGCTGCTGCGCTCGTTCATCGACGAGCATGTTCCGTTTTCGCCGCACTTCGGCGTTTCCGGCGAAATGCACCGGTAGCCGGCTCCTAAATTTCGAGAACCCATCGTGCGGTGCGGCATCGCCGTCACCAGCACAAGCAGCGGGAACATCCTCACTAGCGAAAAATATTTGCTAACACACGGTTAATTACGACCTTTAGGCGCTACAACACCGGGATTTTAGGAGTTAAGCTATAGAAAGGGGGGATTTTAGTGGCCTGGATTTTCCCTTGAAATCCGTCTGGGGGAAAATTCGCGTGAAATTACACGACAGCATCAGGCTTACCAGCCTTTCTCTAATCGCCGCGCTTTCATTGTCAACCGTGGCAGAGGGGCAAGTCAATGTCCTCACCTACCACAACGACAACTTTCGAACCGGTCTCAACAGCCAGGAGACCGCGCTTACGCCGACGACGGTGAGCGAGAACACCTTTGGGCTTCTTTACCGGCTTCCGGTAGATGGCGCGATCGTTGGTGAGCCGCTTTCGGTTGCGGGTGTGCCGGTTAAGGGCATGGGCAACGTCGATCTCATCTTCGTCGTCACTGAGAACAACTCGGTTTACGCGTTTAGCGCGGGTCAATCGGCGGCCACTTCGCCGGTTTGGCATGTAAACCTTGGGCCTTCCGTACCGAATGGCGATACAGGCTCGGGGGACATTCAGCCGATCATCGGCATTTCCGGCACGCCGGTCATTCGGCTCACCAATTCTCCAGGCAAAGGCTACATCTATCTCGTCGCTAAAACCAAAGAGACCTCGGATGGCAACACCGTGTACGTCCAGCGCCTGCATGCGCTCAACATTACCAACGGCGATGAAATGACCAACTCTCCGGTCGTCATTTCCGCCACCGTGGCGGGCACCGGCGATGGCAGCGACGGAAACGGCAACCTCCCCTTCAACTCGTTGATCCAGCACAACCGTTCGGCGCTGCTCTATTTGAACAACGGGAAAACAAACAACATTTACATCGCCTGGGCTTCGCACGGAGACAATGGCCCCTTTCACGGCTGGGTCATGGCTTACGATGCGATCAGCCTCAAGCAGATCGCCGTTTTCAACGATACGCCGAACGCGACGGCGAGCGAGAACGACAACACCCCGGCGGGCGGAGGCATTTGGCAGAGCGGCGGCGGCCTAAGCTGCGATGGCAACAGCATTTTCGCGGCCACCGGCAACGGCGTTTTTGATCCCTCGACCGGCGCTTGGGGTGATGCGGTGTTGAGGCTTTCTCCCGGTTTGAGTGTGCTGGACTACTTCGCTCCCTCGGACGAGTACACGCTTGACACCACCGACGGCGACCTTGGCGCGAGCGGCGTGATGGTCATTCCCCAGGACCCGGTTTACAACCCTTCCAAGCAGATCATGGTTCAGACCACCAAGCGCGGAAACCTTTACCTCATCGACGAGCGAAACCTAGGGCATTACAACCCGAACCAGGACGACGTGTACGAAGAGATCAACGGCGCGATGGGCGATCTCTGGGGCAACCCGGCCTACTACAATGGCACGATTTTTTACGGTCCGGCCAGTCAGCCGGTCTGTAGTTTCAAGGTTTCTGGCAGCCAAATCACTCCGGCCAGCATCCAGAGCACAGGCGGGAACAGTTACGGCTATCCTGGCCCAACCCCGGCGGTTTCCTCCAATGGCAACTCTGGCGGCATTGTTTGGGCAGTTGACTCCAGCGCCTACGAGGGTTCCAGCAACCCAGGCCCGGCACAGCTCTGGGCCTATGATGCCTCGAACCTGGGCAGCACCCTTTACAGTTCCGCCAATTCCAATGGGCGCGATGTGATGGGAACGGCGGTCAAATTCGTGACGCCTTTGGTGGAGGGCGGACATGTTTATGTCGGCACGCAGAGCGAGTTGGACGTGTTCGGGCTTGGCAACTTCACCACTTCTCCCTCGATTGAGACCGCGAGCGGAACGTATCGGGATGCGGTTGCGGTCAAGATCTCTGACATCGATCCCAAGGCGAAGATCTATTACACGCTGAACGGCAGCGAGCCGACTCAGTCTTCCAAGGCCTATACCGGGCCTATCGATATCTCCAAGAACACGACTCTGCGGGTGCGCGCGTTTTCGGCCGGCGCTTCGCCGAGCGGCGTTTTGGCCGCCAACTACCAAATAGGGGCGGTTCCGGGAACCGGCAAGGGCCTGGCGGGCAAGTATTTCGCGAGTGCCGATCCGCATGGCAGCCCGGTGGCAAGCGAACTTGCCCCGACGGTTGACTACGACTGGAACGGCGCAAAGCCCTGCAACGGCATCGCCGATAAGAACTGGTCGGGGGTGTGGGAAGGTTCTATTCAGCCGACTTGCTCGACCAATTACACGTTCTCCACCAACTCCGATGGCGGCGTTCGAGTCTGGATCAACGGCGAGAAGGTGATTGACCGCTGGGATCCGCATTCCCTGTCCCTTGACAGCTCAAGGCCGGTGAGCATGGTTGCCGGGCGCAAGTATTCGATCCGCATCGAGCGGGCGCAAGGCAAGGGGCTTGGCCGGTTGCAGTTCCTCTGGTCGTCGCCTGGAATGGATCGCCAGATCGTGCCGGCAAGCCAGTTGTATTCTCAGTAGGGCTTCTCCGGCACCGGCCGAAGGCAGCGATAAGGGTCCTGGGGACCCGTTACGCCGCCTTCGGCCGGAAAATAGGTGGCCGCCGCTTACCAGGGCTGCGCTTGCCGACTCCGCTTCGCTTCGTAGGCTGCGCTTACCCTTCGCTAAATTCTGCCGGCCCGTTGGGCCTCCGGACAATTAGCGTGGTTCTGTGCCCGAGGGGAAGAAGCTTTGGTAGGCAGCGAATGTGTGGCGAAGTAGTCGGACGCCGCCCGCTGGAACGCCGGCATCTGAATCACTGTTCAGCTTTATGATATACCAAACCATCCAGCTCCACCGTGTACTCGTGCTTTTTCTCGTCATACGAGAGCGAATAGGCGGTTGGGTAATAGCCGGTTTCATCAAAAGCCTTCGGCTGAGGCACCGGCTGATGCAATTCAGGCTTCGTGAGCAGGTATTTCAGCGTGATCATCGGCTCCCAAAAGGCGGTCTTGCCGTTGTAGGTGCCGTAAACAAAAGTCGAGGTGAACTCGGCGCCTTTGATCTCGGGTGCGGAGGAGTCGGTCCAGTGCACACCCATTTGCGGTAGCGGAGTGACATGGTCCAACAAAATGTAGCCTTGGGGGATGAAATCGTCAGGCGGTCTTTTCATGCATCGGGCGATGTCGTCACCGGTTGCGGTGATGCTCATCAGCTGATCCATCGAAATCGTGAAAAAATGGAAGTCGAAGTGCGGCTTGTTGTAGTAGGCAAGCGGCGGGTGGCCAATCGGGTTCCAGTCGATTTCAACGTGGTCGAACGGCTGGCCAAAAATTGGCTTTGGCAGTTCGAGCATCCACATTTTTTTCGGATATTTGCCCGGAAGATCCTTGGCCGGTGGCAGGCTGTCGAGGGCAGCCTCCGAAAAGGTGATCCCCACCGATTGGATCTTCTGGGTGTTGTTCGAGTATTGGATCCAGGTGTACGCCGTTCCGTTTCCAAGTTGGACAGGCGGCGCGGTGACGCGTCCCGGATGCAAACGACCCTGGGCGAGCAGGGCAAGGCTGATCGCAACTGATGTTAATAGCATACAGAATCAGCCTCGCCGCAACGGGCGGTCAAGCGCTCACAACTCCCAAAGCCGTTTCTTCCGCAAAGTAGAACAAGAATCCGGCGATCAGAAGTTGCACACAGCCCATCACGATAACGCCCCATTTAAGCGCGGGAACCGGAATCGTCATTACCGAGGCGATGATAAACACCACTCCCAGGATCACTTCAAGCCCGCAGAAGCCGGTTGAAAACGCATAGATCGCGGTCAGCCGGAACATCAGCCCGAGGCCCACGAGGGCCACCACCGCCCCATAAACAATGTAGCAGGTCTTCAACATGTCTCCAGGGTTGCCGAACACGCCGCTACCGAGCAGTATCTGGAATACCCCCAGCATGATCTGGAGGGCACAAACAAAGTAAAAGCCCCGCAACGTGCCTTTAGAGAGCATTTTGTAGGCTTGCTTTTCGGTCTCTTTGATGACCGGGCGGGGAACAGTTGAAACGTCAGTGCCGCAAAACTGGCACTTCATGGTGCTTGCGACGAGCGTGTTGTTACATTTCGGACATTTGATCATAGCTTCGAAAAAAGAATGTATAGATTGCTTGGCAAGATCGTGTCAGACACGACCATGGGAGGACTTCCCCTTTATTCCGACGACATAGCCATGGAGGTTTGTTCGCTTTCCCAACGTGCGACTTCAACGGTTAAGTAACGTAGAACATCTAGTTATAGCACCCCAAAAGCGGCTCGCGCGTGACAGGGTATCTTGATTCAAGGGTTGAGGGTAAAGGGTAAAGGGTAAAGGCGCTTAGCGCTCCAGTACCGATAGGCTCTTCCAGCTTCCTCAGACAGTGAAATAATGGGAAAATTGCGTGTTCTTATCGCGGATGACGACTCGATCATCCGGCTGGATTTAAAGCAGATGCTGGAAAATCTGGATTACGACGTCGTGGCCGAGGCCGGCGACGGGCAGCAAGCCGTGCAGCTTGCGCGTGAAACCAACCCGGACATCTGCATCCTCGATGTTAAAATGCCGGTAATGGACGGCATCGACGCAGTTTGTATCCTCACCGAAGAGAACATTGCACCTGCCATCTTGCTCACCGCTTATAGCGACCGGGACTTGGTCTCCCGGGCCAAAGATGCGGGCGTTTTCGCCTATCTTGTCAAGCCTTTCAAGCCGAGCGATCTGCCTCCTGCCATCGAGGTCGCCCGAAGCCGCTATGAGCAGAACCTGACCTTGAACAACGAGGTCCAGACACTCCAAGACCGCTTGGAGGCCCGAAAACTCGTGGATCGCGCGAAGGGAATTTTGATGGAAGAGCACAAGATCACGGAAGCCGAGGCCTACCGCCGGATCCAACTTCAATCCATGAACCTTCGGAAAACCATGAAGGAAGTCGCGGAAGCGATTATCATGGCAAAGACGATATAGGGTTGCCTTGGGGCGACGGTCGTGCGAACAAGTTCGACGACGCGTCGCCCGGAAAAAAAGTTGTGCTCGCCTCGGTCGCTGCGCTTCCTCGGCGAGCACCTTTTTTTCCGCTTCTATATCTGCAGCTCGTGCGTAACATTGGGAAGCGTGGATGGCACGAAGCCTAACGAAACATAGAGGGCGGAAGCTTCCGGGGTTGCGCTGCGGAGGGTGAAGAACGTGTAGTTCTGGCGGCCTTCTTCCAAAATCTTCTCAACGAGCTTGCGGGCCAACCCACGGCGCCGGTGTTCGGGGTGGACGTAGACTCTTCGTATTCTTCCGGCCCTTTCGGTGATGTATGGGTCTAGGGTCAAGCCGCCGATGGCTACAAGCTCCGAACCGAGATACCATCCGTATCCAAAAGCACCCGGGACATCGAACTCCCGGTTGCCCTTCAAATACTCGGAAGCAAGACGATCCACGTGCGAAAAGCCTTCGGCGAGGCTCAGCTGACACAATGTAGCGAGTTCACGAGGCTCCAGGGTGTCCAACCGCATCAGTCGATAACCGTTTTCCAAGCCTCAAAGTTTAACCGCAAAAAGGGGCGCGGCTAATGACGCGCCCCATGTGGGTGGTCAGTCGATGCGGCGCGTCTATGGGCCGACGTCGGGAACCTTGTCGCCGTGGAGAACGCTCATAAAAAGCGGAATCGTGCTTATTGCGCCGAGGGCCATAAGCGGAATGCCGATCTTTTTGACCTTGTCTTTGCCGATCCTGTCGGCGACCAACATCCCCACTCCCGCTCCCAGGAGAGTTCGAGTAACTGCGATCATGCCGATTTGAGGCATCGTAACTGTTCTCTCTTTCATAGGTCTTACCACGGCCCGTTACGACGCCCCGTTCCCTTTTTTGAATCTAAACCTGTTCTTCGGTGACCGTGTTTTTGAGGACGCCGATGCCTTCGATCTCGACTTCCACCGTGTCTCCCGCCTGGAGCCAGCGCGGCGGGTTTCGCGCCATGCCAACCCCGTGCGGAGTGCCCGTAAGCACCACCGTTCCCGGCAGGAGCGTGGTGCTTCCGCTGAGGAACTCGATGAGGGTTGGGATATCGAAAATTAGATCGTCCGTGTACCAATCCTGAAGAATCTCTCCGCTCACGGTGGTCGTGAGTTTCAGTTTTTGCCAATCGTTGAATTCGTCGAGGGTTACCAAGTAAGGCCCCATCGGGCAAAACGTGTCAAACGATTTGCCCTTGATCCACTGCGTGCCGCCCCATTCGCGCTGCCAGTCCCGCGCGCTCACATCGTTGGCGATGGTGAAGCCGAGGACATAGTCCATGGCGTTCTCCTTGGAGACGTTTTTGGCCCTCTTGGAGATCACGAAGGCGAGTTCGCCCTCGTAGTCCACCTTGTCGCTTCTGAGCATTCTGGGGAGGACGATCTCGTCCCCCGGGTTGCTGAGAGTGTTTTGCCCCTTCATGAAGAGGACCGGATACTGGCCAATCTCCGCGCCGCTCTCGGCGGCATGTCGGCGGTAGTTCTGGCCGATGGCAAGAATGGCGGGTGGCTCGACCGGGGCGAGCAGCGGCGCTTCCGGGAGGGTTCCCCCTGCTTCTTTGGGGATGCCGTCGGTCCAGGTGACCGTGTGGTATTCGCCGCCTCGGTAGGATGCCCATCGGGGGCCGTCGGAAAAAGCCAGTCTTGCCAGTTTCATGGATTTACTATGACTGATTCTGGCCTGGTGCGGCATGACGCGAAGCGCCTTCGGCGCGAGCCGGCCAAGCCAAATCTCAGCTCATGACAATAACGCCCTTGATGTCTCCCGGCCCCGGATGAAGCATGGTTTGGAACGCCACATCCGCTTGATCAAGCGGAAAACTGGTAGTCCAAGAGGTGACGTCGACCTTGCCCTCTTCGATCCAGTTCAGCGCGTGGGCGAGTTCATCTTGGGTGCAGGCGTAGCTGCCGAAGACTCGCTTTTCCGGAAGAATCACGTCGTACGCGTTGAAGTTGGACGTGTTTTCGTGAAGGCCGATCCAGACCGCGACCCCTCCCGCGTGCAACGCGGTCACTGAGGCGGCCTTGGTCTCGTCCGCGCCCACTGCGTCCACCGTTGCATCAAAACCATCCCGCCCGTGGAGGCTTTGCAGGCCGTGAATGTGCTCGGGTGTGGAAACGGCGTCCGCGCCAAGCTTCTTGGCGATCTCGAGGCGGGCCTCGTTCAAATCGATTACCGCAACCTTACAGCCGTGAGCCACCTTGAGGGCCTGCAGCGCCAGCAGGCCGATGGGGCCCGCTCCAAAAACGGCTACGTATTGGGGCCTATCGGCTCTCAGCAAGTTGGAAATATGAACTCCATTGGCGAGGGGTTCGCTGAGGGCGGCACTGGCGGGGCTGGTTTCCTTGCATCGGGGAATTAGCGATGTGGTTGGCGCGGTCACGAACTCGGCAAACGCGCCCGGCCTGTGCATGCCGAAAAGTTGCCGATTGGCGCATAAATGGGGTTGGCCGCGCTTGCACGCGGGGCAGGTTCCGTCCGAGATCACCGCGTTGCTGACCACGGTGTCGCCCTCTTTCCAGTCTATTACTCCTTGCCCTGTTCCGACGATGACGCCGGTGAACTCATGACCAAGAATGAGGGGTGGCTTGCGCCTTGGGCTTCGCTTCTTTACGGCCTCGAGTTCTGAACCGCAGATTCCCGCGGCTTGGACTTTGATCAGAACCTCGCCTTCGCCGGGTTCGGGCTTGGGCATATCTTGAAGCACGAGAGTTTCCCAGTCGGAGTAAAGGAGGGTTCGCATTGAGTTCATTTTAGAGCAGAACCTGGTGTTTGCGTTGGCAGGTGAACGCTCCTAAGCCGTCGCGGACCTTCAGCCCGCCTGGGAATAAGCTTTCCGCCTTCTACCAGGGCTGCGCTCTTGGCATAATGCTCCTTGGCCCCTTGGGCCTGCATTGGCGGATTCCTTTCAGGATCCCCAGCCCCTCGCGATCCAATTCGTTCTATAGTGTAAGAAGATGACACCGGCTCAGCAAGCCACGCTTCCGCAAGAAGGCAGTCGAAGAAGCAAGACTGACCTTGCCTGGATGGCAATGCTTGTCAATTTGCTATGCTTCCTTTTCTTGGTGCCTGCCGATTTCGGAGCGCAGTGGCCGCCCGAAGTTCAGCCTCAGTGGATTTGGACAGCATTCTTGGCCGCTGCTGCGTTTGGTGTCGCGGTGCGATCTTCCGTCCGCGAAATAGGTCGCAGAGTCCACATTGTCGCGGGTATCGCCATGTGTTGGGCGATCCTCAACGGGTCGCAAGCGGTCGCCGGCTACTACCGAAGCTTTCACGATTTTCCGTGGGGCTGGATGGGTTTGGCAGCCCTGATCCTCATCTTAGGAACTCTTATCGCCCGCCAATACGTGGTGGGCGGCGTTCTTTTGGCGACGCTGGGGGCGGTTTTTAGTCCAGCCCTGATCCCTCCGAGCGCCGGTTTCCCGAGGTCCGAGACGGTGGACGGCGTGACACTCAAGCTTCTTTCGAACCACCAGTTTCGATTGACTCTCCTGGGGGGAGGGCAACCCGAATCCGCTCTGGATATGGATCATTCCGAAGTCCAGGCTTCCATGGGCCGGTTTGTAGACGTCCACTTTTGGCCGCCCAACCGTCACCGGTTCGATGCTGAAGACAACACCTATTCTATGACCCCGTTCACGCCCGAATGGGCTCGAAGCTATTCACTTACGATCGATATTCCGGGCTTTTCTAAGCCGGATATCTCCTTCCGTCTCCCAATCCCGATAGATTCCGACCGGTCCAGGCCCGCCCCTGTGAGCTCTCTCCACCAAAAAACTCAGGCAGTGATCTACTGGACCGAGGCTATGGACGGCACTCGCCGGGCGCTCGCCTGCGATTTGTCCACCACTTGGACCGGTCGTTGGGACGACCGCATGGACTACCGAATCACCGACGACCATGGGCGGCCCTACCGCTTTGACGAACATGGAGGGGACTTCGAAAACTCAATCGATAAGCGCCACCTCGAGCTAACCCCCGTCGACGCGAAGGCGAACTTTCTGATCGTCCAAGGCTTTCGCGCCGATGGCCCAGGTGTCAAGCACTTGCAGTTCAGCTTCTCCGGCTTGCCAACCACTCGTGAGCCCTGATGGCTTACCCCTGTTCAGGCGTCAGCTGCTTTGAAGTGATGCCGGTTTGGTATGCCTCGATCACGTTCCCATCCGGATCCGCGAAATCTAGAACCACCCCGCCAGGGACATCGTGATAGTCTCCGTGGAGGGCGACGTTGTTGGATTCCAGGGTTGCTCGGAAAGCCTTAATGTCTTCGGTTTCTAGGCCGAGGAACCAGCCGCGGCCGTAGGCGCCCAACGGCTCGGTAAAGCCCTCCAGCTTGGGATGAAGGCCGATCTTGGCCCCGTTGATATCAAACTGGCTCCAGTAGGGGCTGGTGAACTCCAGCTTGAGGCCCACCACATCGCGGTAGAACGCGACCGAGCGGTTCATGTCCGACACCTGGCACCAGATTGTATGAAGACCTTTCATGGGGCAGTTCTACCCGAAAGCTCAGGTCCTCAGAAACAATCGGAATCTCGTGAATGTGGCGGCAACCAGACAGACTAGCGCGGTCTTCACGCCGCCATCGGCGAAGGCTAGCGCCCACGGGCTTTGGGCAAAATTGCGCCGAGCCAATCGGAATAACCGGTGATCGCGC
Organism: uncultured archaeon; assembly: GCA_963829965.1. Classification (GTDB taxonomy): domain Bacteria; phylum Armatimonadota; class Fimbriimonadia; order Fimbriimonadales; family Fimbriimonadaceae; genus DASXZH01. The sequence goes on from CAWHLK010000058.1 coordinate 132,419, forward strand.
CCAGAGGCATCGCGAGATTGGTGATCGCGATATAGGCGAGCATGGGGTTCTCGCCTGCCATTTGAACTGGCTTGAGGATCTTGCCGCCGCGAAGAATCTCATACAAGATTTGGAGCGAGCAGAGAAAAAAGAAGGCGAGACCCGCAGTCACGAAGTAGTAGCTGAGAGTGGGCGAATCCTTGCGGATTCCGCCGCCAATGGGTTCTGCGAGCAAGCCGAGAATGAGGAAAGCACTTCCAAAGCGAACCATGCCGGATATGAGCCTTTCTTGACCATTGTTGGGCTTCGCCAGCCCTATTGCTATCGCGCAGAGCAAGATCAGGCTGGAGCTTGTGGGCAAGATGACGCGAGCATAAAGGCCCCAGCATGCCAGGATCGGCATGGCGATTCCTATTAGGAACAAGAGCCAAGCCCGCCACCAGCTCCAAGCCCTGCCAGTTTCAGAGTCGCTTTTGGGGGCCCTAAGGACCAGATCCCCGCAGAAGGTTCCGGGCAGAACGACTAGCAGATACTTGTGATATTCGAAGTGATAGAGGATGGGCACGAAGCGGCCGTACTGCCAATGGCCCAAGTCGAAGAACTGGCTCGGCGCGAAGTCCCAGATCGCTTTGGAGAGGCTACCCGGCGCATCGAAGGAAATGCAGATGAGAGCCACCGCTGCCATAACTCCAAACCGGATCAACGGTCTGCACCGAGTGAGAAGCCAAATGAATCCCCCTGAGAACGCGACATTGGCGAGAACGATCAAGATGATATCGATCCGGTAGTTCTCGAACCCGCGAAGGCCATCCGGATACGGGTGGGTAACGATGATCAGGGCTGCGCACACCCAGGCGAGACTGGGAACCAGGGCTCGGACCCACTTTGGCGTCTTGGGCGGCCATCGGAGGAAGACGAGGGTGATGAGCACAAACCCGGAGAAGGCGAGAAGCCAGGTAGCCCGATCTGGCTGGCTCTTGAGATCGAACGGGCGCAAGTGCTCGACCAACAGCGCAAACACGGCCAACAGGAGACCACGCGCGGCAAGCCAACTAATGGATCGCCAAGCGGAAGCACCCGATTCTAACCGTTTGGTTAACGAGAGCGGAATCGCCGCGCCCATCGAAAAGAGGAAGAACGGGAACACCAGATCCACCCAGGTGATACCAAAAATGTTAGGGCTGAACACGTGGTCGGGAGGCGGCATCTGGGCGTGGAACATCCACGGCGGGAGGGAGTTGGGAATCAGGCCTGCGAACGCCATGCCCAGAATCGCGAAACCGCGCAGTGCGTCGAGGGACCTATAACGTGCCGTCGGACTTGAAGGTTTTCCGATCTCTCGGTTCGCGACGCTCATTCATGAGTCTCGCTCGAGCGATAGGCGTCCTCCACCAACGCCATGGTTTTGTAGGCGTCCTCGGGGTTGGTTGGCGGCTCCCCGGCTCCTTCCAACGCTCGCATCACCGAGGCCATGGGCCCGATGAACGCGTGGGGAAACCAGCTGCCCTCGAGCGGCACATTCTTCCATGACCGGTCGCCCAGACGGGCATAGCGCAGATAGTCTGGGCCCCCGCGCGGGTAGTCCATATTCAGCCCCATTTGGAACTTGATCGCTCCTTCTGAGCCTTCCAGCTTTACGTAGCTTTCTTGTTCGTCCGGGCCAAAATCGTGGGCGTGGTTGGTATGGATGGTGGCCCGCTTCCACTCTCCGTAATCGAAAATGATCGCCGAGCGGGAGGAGTGCAATTTGGGCGAAGCAAGGCTCTTAATCGTTTTTGCGTAAACGCCCTGCGGCTCCCCCATTAGGTCTCGAATCAGGTCCACGTAGTGGATGCTGTGATAGACGATCTCCATCCTCGGCGCCTTTTCCAAGAAGTCCCATAGCGCCCAAGGGGTGAGAACGTTTACTTTGACGTCAATATCGTGCAGTTCGCCGATCACGCCCTCTTGGATGAGCGATTTGGCGGCCAGCACATAGGGCGCGTAGCGAAGCTGAAAATTGATCGCCGCGACGAGGCACTTTTCTTTGCAAATGGCGCGGAGCCTTTCCCCTTGGTCCAGGTTTTCACCAAATGGTTTTTGAATGAGCACGGCTGCGCCGACGGGCAGCTTTGCAAGGATTTCGGCGATATTGCAAGCGGGCGTGGCGAGATCGAAAACGCACTCCTTAGGCGCCTGGTTAATCGCCTCGTCGAGGGTTCCATAAACGCACGGCACGTGAAAGTCGGCGGCGATGGATTGGGCAATCTCGGGCCGCGTGTCGTAAACGCCGGCAACTTCAAAGTTGGCGAGCCGATACGCCGGGTAGTGCGCGTTGCGCACGATTCCGCCCGCACCGATCGAAACGATCGGAACCGGGCGTTTAGGCATCGGCGGCTTTTGCACCACGAAGTTAGAGTACCGCCAGGAATGCGGCGAATAATCTGTGCTCGCCCTTTCAGGATTACCCGGAACAACTCAACCCCATTTTCCGGCACCATGACTATCCGCATGCTGCTCAGCTTGAGGATTAGCTCGATCACCGCGGGTTGGCTGCGGTGGGCCATGATAGAGACATGCTCGCTGCCGCTGCCGTAACTTTTCTGCTCGCGAACCCAACCGCCAAAACCGTTCTCTACGTTGGAGACTTAACCAGTTGGGATCATCCGGCGAAGATGGAAAAGAAGGGCGGCAACTGGACCTATAAAGCGGGGCTTCCGCCGGACGCGCGGGTGGAATACAAGTTTGTCGTGGACGGAAACTGGACCCTCGATCCCAACGCGCAGAAGTGCGATAACGGCTTGGGGTCGCAAAACAGCTATTGGCAGGGCCCGAAATACAAGTTTGAGATTCCGGACGGTGATCCCCAGTCCCCCATGATGAGATCGGAAACCGTGATCGAGGGTTACAAGACCGTCTTATTTCAGCCGGCTGACAGAAGTCTGAAGGACCTGCCGATCCTCGCCTATGCGGACGGCAACACTTACGAGAGCATCGGTAAGGTTCAGAACGTGGTTGAGAACCTTGCTGAACAAGGCAAGATCCGGCACGTGGTGCTTCTTCTGGTTGCACCGAAGGATAGAGAACAAGACTACTGGCATGATTCCAAACCGGCCGAAGCGGTGTTGATAAACGAGATTCTGCCTTGGGCTCGGGAACACGCTCCCGCCAGTTCAAACGCGGCGGACCTTTTCGTGGGCGGTTCCAGCCTCGGCGGAGTATTTGCCCTTCGGCTTGCGGAGGATTACCCGGACAAGGTCGCCGGCGGGATCCATTCGCAATCCGGCGCCTTTTGGGTTGAACCGGCTGACCTGGACCTGACCGTGCTGGACCGCATGACAAAGGGAATTCGACTCTTCCTGGATTACGGGACGTACGAGCGAGAACTGACAAAGTCCAACCAGGACGCTCTCAAGGCTTTGAGGCAGGAAGGCGTGACAGCGAGTTCGCTGGTGACGCCCGAGGGTCACACTTGGACAGCCTGGCGGCATCGAATGGTGGCGGGATTGGAATATCTTTTGTCGCCCCAGGCTTCGTTAAAGTCGCCTTAAACCAGATTTAAAAACTAAACTCCTTGCCCCCATGAATTTCGTCTTGCAAGTTTAATGGAGCGCTTTGAAGCGCTGCCATGGGAGGATCTATGAACCCTAACACTACCAACCAGGTGAACGGTGGCGTTCTTGCCGCCTTTTTTGGCGCTTACTTGATTTTTTGGATCGCCATTGCGGCCTTCTTTGTCTTCATCTATTGGAAAATAATCTCCAAAGCAGGCTTTAACGGAGCATTGAGTCTTTTAATGCTCGTTCCATGCGCCAACTTCATCATGCTCATTTGGTTCGCGTTCGCGGAATGGCCAATCGAACAGCGGCTCAGGATGATGGGCGGCGGGGGCGCAAACGGGCCGAGTCCCTATTTTCGCGGTCCCCAAGAGGGTCCTCCGCCCCAGGCATAATCGCAATATACTGTTGGCCAGGGTGAACGCATGCAGATAGAACTGGCCAACAAGACAGCCCTGGTAACCGGAGCGGGAAGCGGAATCGGCCGTGGTTGCGCGTTTGCTTTAGCCAGTGCCGGAGCGTTTGTTTTCGTCAATGACTTGGATAAAGATCGCGCTCAGGCGGTCGCCGACGAGGTTGGCGGCCACGCGTTGGTGGGCGACGTTGCCGAACCCGGCTGGTGGCTCGATACCGTTCTTGCGAGAGGCCCCCTTCACGTTCTGGTACACAACGCGGGCTATGATCTTTACACGCCGGTGGGCGAGACTGACATGGCGGCCTTCAAGAGGCTCCATGAGGTGATGCTCAGCGGCCCCTACGACATGGTACAGCTCTTGCTGCCAAGTTTGAAGGCGGCCAACGGCGCGGCGGTGATCTTTATCTCTTCCGTGCACGCGCAGGCGACTACCCCGAACTGCTCGGCCTATGCGGCGGCCAAAGGGGGGCAGGTTTCGATGGTTCGCAGCATGTGCCAGGATCTTGGGCCTCTGGGTATACGCGCTTTGAGCGTTTCACCAGGCTATGTGGATACTCCCTTGATCCGCCAGTGGCTCGACGGCTCCCCCGATCCTGCGGCTCTGCTCGCGAAGACCAAGAAGCTTCATCCGATGGGCCGGATTGGCACGCCGGAGGACGTTGGCTCGCTCGTTGCTTTCCTCGCTAGCCCCTTGGCCGAATACATCAACGGCGTCAATCTCATGATCGACGGCGGCCTGACGGCGAGGCTGTTGGATTGCGATTACTTCTGAGCCTAGGAAATGGATATCGAGAGTCGCCGCAACCTAAAACCTAGAACCTAAAACCCAAAACCTAAAACCCAAAACCCAAAACCTAGAACCTTAAACCTTAAACTTAAGCATTAACCATTTGGTTAGCCACTAAGCCTCCCCGTGTCGATTCAATCGCCACGCATGGGACAGAAGATTTGCAATGTTGCCTCTCTACGAAACCCAAGCAAGGGATAAAGCTGGGCACCGGCTGAACTCGCCAGGAGCACGGTGTTGGCGTAGCCTGCGTTCTTGTCGTCCTGCAGTAACCGTGACATTAACGCCCTTCCATAACCCTGGCGACGAAACTTCCCGTGCACATAGAGGGCTGCCGTCCAGGCGTTGCCGTTATACGGGATGCTGGTGACCCATCCGATGTCTTCCTTATCGTCCCAAACCGCGTACCGCCTCACGCCTTCCCTGAACTTGCGCGGCTGCTTCACCGATTGAGGGATGGCGGCCATTTGTTCCGCGGTTTCGATCAACCTAACCGGTGGGTCGCAGTGAAATTGGGGGATATCGTCCAAGTCGTGGACGAAGAGCCACTCCGTTGACATCGCCCGGTAGCCCAGCCTCTTGAACTCCGCTTTTACTTCTGCGAGTTGGGAATCCGGATGCAAATAAGAGATGAAGTGCCATCCGAGGTCCACAGCTCGAATTTGCGAAACCGTGTCTTCCGGTGATGGAATGCGGGCGACGACCTCGATCTTGCGAGGGCCGCGCTTGCGGCCGGGCGCATCTTGCATCACCCACAGATCGCCGTGTTTGGACGCTAAGTAGGGATGGCTCGCGCTCCGTTGATGGCAATATGCTTGGACAAACACTTCGATGGCCTCATCTAAGGCGAGCATTCATCCATTTTAGCTGCCACCCCGCCAAAGACTGCAGTGGCTATTTTTCCCTATCATGCAACTAGGCATCATAAAATGATGTATAGTATCTACAAGAGGTAGATAATGAAGTTCAAAGGCAATTTGGAGGCCATGGTTTTAGGAGCGTTGAAAGATGGCCCGCTTCATGGTTACGCGATTGCGAAGGCGATTGAGAATCAGAGCGGGGAAGCACTGAAAGTTGGTGAAAACCAGCTCTACCCGACCCTCCACCGTTTGGAGCGGGAGGAGTTTGTGGAGGCCGAGTGGCAGCCGCAAGAAAACAAGCCGCCCCGCAAAACCTACAAGCTCACCGAAACCGGTAAAGGCAAGCTGGCAAAGTTCCGGAAGGACTGGGCCAGCCATGCAAGCGCTATGAGCGCAGTTCTGGGCGTCACTTTGGAGGCGAGCCGTGGCTAAATCTATCATCGATTATCTTCGCGAGTTGAAGGAACGGCTGGAAGGCCTATTGCCGAGAGACCAGATCGAATCTCTCGTGCAAGAAACCGGAGACCACCTTTCCGAGCTAAGGGAGGAGTTAGGAACGGAAGAGTTGGCGATTGCCAAGTTTGGCGCAGTCGAGAGTTTAGCCGAGAGCATCCTGAAGGACCGCAATAAGGTGAACACGTGGAAGGCGTCGGCTTGGCCGATTGGCGTGCTCGTCGGTGGGACGGTGCTCGCCATTTTGATATCACGAGTGCTTGGACCGATCCGCACTCCATTCAGCTCGATGGATGCTGGAATCTACGTCATTTGGGCACTCCCCTTTGCGTTTGCCTTTGCGTGCTACCGGGCGAAGCAACTCTTCCCTTTGCAACTCGCGCTTCTTGCACTCGTGGTTTGCTTGTTCAGGATTGGGGTGGACGCGCCAAAAGTTGCGGTGGATACACAAGTTTATTTTGGAGAGAGACACCCAGGCGCGGGTCGTTCGCTCTCTTCCGGAGTGGTGCGCGCAAGGGCGGGATTTTCGGTATTGTTTCCAGACATTCGATATGTGTTCGTGCCCGATCGCGACCTCAAAAGCGTCGAAGCGGTTGCGCGGGAGACTCTTGCTAAATATGAAGAGGCCAGGTCCGGCCTGGACTCTGAGGCGGCGGTTATTTCAGCCGCCGAAGCTCATGCCTCACCCAATGATGAACTTCGGGAATATCCGTTGCCAGGCAAATATGTGGGGTACGCGAAACAATACGGCGGTGAAGGCGATCCGGATCCGGACTTCCAAAAACAGAAAGTTCTTGGACTCAAGAATGCGGCGTCCTTTTGGAAGCCCTCGATTCTAGCCAAGGCCAGACAGGCGATCGGGGCCGAAAGCCAAGACACCCAATCAACACTTGCCGCGATGACTGCCGAAGAGAAGGAAACCAGCATGCGGAGACTTGGTCTGGCCACCTGGACCCACGCTCTTCATTTCTTCGACGAGTTTTTGTACTTCTTCCTCATCAACCTGGCTGCCTACGGTCTGGCTCTATTTGTCGAGAAGCTGAAACGTCAAAGGCGGAAAGGGATGCAAACGGCGGATTAAGCGGAACCCGCGCGGAGCGCTGTGGACAAGTGCGGCGATTTCCTTCGCCGCTTTTTATGGGCGGGAAATCCATTTGCCGCCGACCAATTTCGAGCGCGCTCCGGCTGCAGTTCGCACCGAAACGTCGCCGGATTCATGGCGGCGAAGGATAGCCGCACTCCACAGCGCCTTCGGCGCGGGATAATAGCATGGGCGTCCAACCCGTCATCCAACAATGCTGTTCAACTCCGTCGGCTATCTCGTTTTTCTGCCCGTAGTCGTCGGTGTCACTTTTCTGCTGCCCAACCGGTTTCGGTGGATGTGGCTGCTGGCTGCCAGCTATTTCTTTTACATGTGCTGGAACGCAGCGTACGCGCTTTTGCTGGTGGCGTCCACCCTTATCGCCTATTTTGCAGGTTTGGTTTGCGATAGCACGCAGGACCACCGAAAGAAGAAGTTGGCGCTTGCCGCCAGCGTGGTGGTGAACCTCTCGATTCTCGTGGTGTTCAAGTATTGGCGCTTCATCAACCACTCCATGACCGGGTTATTCGGGGCCCTGCATTGGCGGTGGCCGGTCCCGGATCTGGACGTGCTTCTTCCCGTTGGCATCTCTTTCTTCACGTTCCAATCGATGAGCTACACGTTCGACGTGTACCGAGGCAAGATCAAAGCCGAACGGCACCTCGGTTACCTCGGCCTGTACAAGGCGTTCTTTCCACAGATGGTTGCTGGTCCGATCGAGCGCGGTGGCCATCTTCTTCCTCAGTTCCGGGCGGACCACCCATGGGATTGGGCTCGGGTTGCAAGCGGTTTGGAACTCATTCTCTGGGGATTGTTCAAGAAGGTCGTAATTGCGGACCGGCTGTCCTTGTTCGTGGACGCGGTTTACAACAATGTTCCCCGCCACAACGCCACCGATTACGCGCTGGCGACCTACCTTTTTGCGTTTCAGATCTATTGCGATTTTTCGGGCTACTCGGACATCGCCATCGGCTCGGCCCGGATTCTTGGCATCGATTTGATGAAGAACTTCTATGCGCCGTATTTCTCCCGGAGCATTCAAGAGTTTTGGCGGCGGTGGCATATTTCGCTCTCCACATGGCTGCGGGACTACCTCTATATTCCCCTCGGCGGAAGCAGAAACGGCAAGTTCAACACTTATAAGAACCTCCTGGTGACCATGCTGCTTGGAGGGCTTTGGCACGGCGCGAGTTGGAACTTCGTGGCGTGGGGCGGTATTCATGGGATTTTGCTCTGCGGCTCACGGGGAAGCCGGCTCTCGACGGCGGAAATTGACTGCCAGGCCTGGTGGGTCAAGGGGCTGAAGATCTTCATCACCTTCAACCTGGTTTGTTTTGCCTGGATTTTCTTTCGGTCTTCCTCATGGGCGGACACGCTTACGATTCTTAACTCGTTCGGCCACCTGCAGTTTGGCCGGCCCTTTATCGACCCGGTCTCGCTTTTCTGCGGAATGGCGGGAATTGCGGTTCTGCTTCTGGTCGAGGTCTGCTACGTTCGGCGGCCGAAATTTTCGCTTGGATTGGCTCCGCGCTCCTGTTACCCTCAGATGGGCATGCTACTACGCGACCATCTTTGCGATCACTTTGATCGGTGTTGAAAACGGCCCCAGTTCATCTACTTCCAGTTCTAATGAGGCCCTATTCCAAGCATCCGTCCAGAATCGCGCTGTTCCTCGCGATTTTGTTCGTGCTTGACCGAGGCATCGGCCTTGTGTTGCATCAGATGATGATGCGAGTGAATACGGGCGAAGGCGTGGGCAAGATCAATGCCGCGTTGGAGCCTCAGCACCGAGACAGCGATCTGATCGTTTTCGGCTCGTCTCGTGCGCGCCACCACATCGATCCCCGGGTTCTCGACGCCGGACTGAAGATCAACTCCTACAATGTAGCGGTTAACGGTATGGGGATCGATTACGCGGCCATGCTGGAATCCATGATCCTGAAGCGCGGAACCAAAGCCAAGGTCTTCGTTCTCGTGTTTAATGTCAACGATCTGTTCGCCGGTCTGCAGCATAAGCCCTCCATGTTCGCCCCCTTCCTGCACGATACGCCCGAGGTCGATAAACTGCTGGTAAGGGACTGGGGGGACACGGTTAAGCTGTGGTCGGTAACGTATCGCTATAACTCGCTGGTTCTTCCCATGCTGCGATTTCTTTCCCGACCGGAAGAGGACTTCAAGGGCTATTTGCCGCTTTTCGGCCACTTGCCGGAAAAGCTCGATACGAACGCCGACCCGCTGGCGCCGCCGCAAGGGGCCAAGCTCGATCTTTCGGCATTGGATACCTTCGGCTATTTTGTGAAGTCAGCCAAGGCGGCCGGGATCCGCGTGGTTTGCCTGGAGGGGCCGCATTTTCGCGTCAAGCCAGTAACTACGCTTGAAGACGACGCTGTCGCCGACATCCGCCAAACGGTTGTTTCCGCGGGCGCCGAGTTTTGGCCGATGGACGAAAACGAATATCCGCAGCTAAAGGACAAGACACTTTACAGGGATGCGGCCCATCTCAACGCGGAGGGTTCGAAGCTCTTTAGCGAGCTCTTGGCTACCAGGCTGAAAGCGGAGTATCCGGACCTCTATTAAAAAACCCAAATGCATGGGCGAAAAATTCGCAGTTCCCCGCAGCCTGTGGAGTATTAATACCTGACGTGCCTGGATTGGGACGCTGCATTGCAGACTTGTTACATTAAGGCGCAGGAGAGTTGAAAGGGAATTGGCCAAGGCTTCCAAAGTAGCGACCAAGCTAGAGCACCTAGAAAAGGCACCCAGCGGGATAGACGGTTTCGACGACATCACGAACGGCGGTTTGCCGAAGGGAAGACCCACCCTGGTCTGCGGCTCAGCGGGGTGCGGCAAAACCGTGTTCTCGGTTGAATTCCTCGTGCGCGGGGCGCTGGAGTACGGGGAACCGGGAGTTTTTGTTGCCTTTGAGGAGAACCCGTCCGATCTGGCGAAGAACGTCGCCTCCCTCGGCTTCGATTTGGAAGATCTCCAAGAACGCAATCTGCTCAGGATGGATCATGTTGTGGTCGATCGATCGGAAATCGAGGAAGCGGGTGACTATGACCTCGAAGGCCTTTTCATCCGTCTCGGCTATCTGATCGACCAGATTGGAGCGAGGCGAGTCGTGCTCGATACGATTGAGACGATCTTCGCGAGTTTCGAAAACCAGGCTGTACTCAGAAACGAATTGAGACGCCTATTCTATTGGCTCAAGGAAAGAGGGGTCACCGCCGTCATTACGGGTGAGCGTGGCGAGGGCCAACTTACTCGCCAAGGGCTTGAGGAGTATGTTTCGGACTGCGTGATTCTCCTCGACCACCGGATCGTGGACCAGGTGAGCACCCGCCGGCTACGGATTGTCAAGTATCGGGGCAGCCTCCACGGGACCAACGAATATCCGTTTCTGATTGACAAGAGCGGGTTCAGCGTCCTGCCGGTCACAAGCATCTCTCTTCAGCACGGCGCGAGCGCGGAGCGGGTTTCCTCCGGGGTGACAGAGTTGGACGAGATGTTGGACGGCAGGGGCTATTTCCGAGGCAGCAGCATTTTGATTTCCGGCACGGCGGGGACCGGAAAAACGTCTCTGGGCGCGATATTCGCCGATGCGCGCTGCACAGAGGGAGAAAAATGTCTCTACTTCGCTTTTGAAGAGTCCGAAGCGCAAATCGTGCGGAACATGCACTCCCTGGGCGTGGACTTGCAGAAATGGATCGATAAAGGGCTCTTGAAGGTACATGCCACGAGGCCTATGCACTACGGTTTGGAGATGCATCTTGCCACCATGCAACGGATGATCAAGCGCGAGATGCCTTCCGCGGTCGTGATCGATCCGATATCCAATCTCAACTCGATCGGCGGGCGGTTTGACATCTCGGCGATGCTGATCCGGTTGGTGGACTTCCTAAAGGCGAACTACATTACCGGTTTATTTCTCTATTTGAGCAGCGGCGGCAGTGTCCTGGAGGCTACGGAATCCGGCATGTCCTCGGTGATGGACACTTGGATATTGCTTCGGGACATTGAGATCAACGGTGAGCGCAACCGTGGCATATACGTGCTGAAATCGCGGGGCATGAAACACTCCAATCAGATTCGGGAGTTCCTGATCACACACCAAGGAGTGAAGCTGAAAGATGTCTATTTGGGCTCCGAAGGCGTTTTGACCGGCTCTGCAAGGCTCGCCCAAGAGGCGCGGGATAGAGAGCGTCAGGATGCGGCAAACACCGATGCCAAGCGCAGGTCAGCCATTTTTGAGCGCAAGAAACGCTCGTTAGAGGCACAGGTTGCCGCACTTCAGGCAGAGATTGAAGCGGAAGAGTTGGCGCTATTGCAAGAAATGGACGTCGAGAAAATCAGACAACAAAAGGAGATCGAAGAGAGAGCCGAGATGGCCAAGAGCAGAAGGGCCAGCGCCGGCGGAACGAAAGGTCATTAGGAATGAATCAATTGAAAGAAGAAGAAGAAGAAGCGCAGATTGACGGCAGCGAACGGTACACGTTGGTTCTATATGTGGCGGGTCAAACGCCGAAGTCCCTCGCTGCCTTCTCAAACCTGAAGAAGATCTGCGAGAGCTATTTGCAGGGCCGGTACAGCATTGAGGTCATCGACCTCTTGAAGCATCCCGAATTGGCCCGAGAACACGCAAATTCTAGCTCTGCCCACCCTTGTTCGCCGTTTGCCCGTACCCATGAGAAAGTTGATCGGGGATCTCTCGAACACGGAAAAGACCCTTGTTGCGATGGAGATTCGCGGTCGTGAAGAATGAGAGAACAGTTCGGCGAAGATCTAGAGGAGCTGGAGCGTGCGGCCAAGGCGAGCGGTGAAGGCACCGTCAAGCTGCGCCTCTACGTGTGTGGAACCAGCCCGCGCTCGGCCAAAGCCATTTCCAACGTTCGAGCCATGTGTGAGGAACATTTGGCCGGCCGGTACGACCTTGAAGTCATCGACCTTTACCAGAGGCCGGAAATGGCCATCAAGGAGCAGGTGGTGGTCGCGCCTACTCTAGTCAAAGAGCTTCCGGCGCCCATCCGAAAAATGGTGGGCGATATGTCTGACGAGGACAGAGTCCTCTTTAGCCTGAACATCGAGGTCCTATGAGTGGAGATCCGGCGATCAATGCGCTTAAGAAATCCTCGCGGGAGATCCTTCTCGAGTTCAACGAACTGCGAGCCAAGCTCAATGAGGCCGAACAGACTCTGGAGGCGATCCGCTCCGGGGACGTGGACGCATTGGTGGTTTACGGCGAGCAAGGCGAAAAAGTCTATACGCTCAAGGGCGCGGACGAGCCTTATCGGATCTTTGTCGAAAACATGCAGGAGGGAGCGGTCACTCTCTCGGGTGACGGCACCATCCTCTATTGCAATCAAAGCTTCGCCCAGATGACCGGCCTCGTTTTGGAGAAGGTCATCGGAAGCCCTATCGATCGCCTCCTATTTGGGCGTGAGGGAGAGAGTTTCGAACAGATTCGAGCGAGCCTCGGATTCCAATCGACGAGGGCGGAAATGATTGTGCTCCAAACGGGCAAAGAACTTCCCGTTCAGGTTTCGTTTTCCGCCATTGAATCGGAGGGGCCCGAGACGATCGCGATAACTGTAACCGACCTGAGCACCCAGCGAGACCACGAAAACCAGCTGCGGCGCGCCAACGAGGAGCTTGAAGGTTTTTGCTACTCGGTTGCGCACGATCTTCGAGCTCCATTGAGGAACATCATTGGAGCGGCGCACATCGTTTTGGAAGACCTGGGGCCCCAGCTTCCGGAAGACGGCCGCGTCGAGTTGGAACAGATCTCGCAATCCGCTTCGTATCTGGGCAACTTGATCGACGACCTGCTTGCCTATTCGAGGCTCAGCAGAAGCGAAGTGAACTCCCATCCCATCGATCTCACTGCAATCGCCAAGGAAATCGCTCACGGAGCTTCGCTGAAGGAACTTGGACCGACGGACTGGACCATTCAGGAGGGCATGAAAGCTCATGGAGATGAAGGCCTCATTCGTTTGGCGCTCGAGAACTTGATGTCGAATGCGGTGAAGTACTCCCAAAAGAGCGAAAAGCCCAGCGTGGAAATTGGATCTCAGTCCGCGGAGGGCAGCCCCGTTTACTTCATTCGCGACAACGGAATTGGCTTTGAAATGACTTATGCCGAAAGAATTTTCGGCCATTCGAACGACTGCATCGCCAGTCGGAATATCCAGGCACGGGCATTGGCCTTGCCAACGCTCGGCGTGTGTTCGCTAAACATGGCGGCGAGATTTGGGCCGAATCCCACCCTGGAAGAGGCGCGGTCTTCTACTTCACGATTCCATCCACAGAAGATTTAGTGCCAAGTACAATAAATGGGGTTTCCAGAGCCCCTCAGGCATAACCTTGGATTTTGGAATTGATAGACCGAGAGAGACCCCATACTGAACAACTGCCAGAAGATGCGCTTGTTTTGCATGTTGAAGATGAAGACGGCGATGCGAGGGCGGTGGCCCGCAGCATTGGCAGGCTGACTTGCGGCTTGAGGCTTGAGCGAGCCGTGGACGGAAGAGAAGCCTTGGCCCTGGTGTCCGCGATTGAGCGGGGCGAACATGAAGCTCCTGCACTCATTCTGCTTGATCTCAAACTGCCGTATGCCTCCGGAACGGACGTGTTGAGAAGCGCCCGCGCCAGCAACGCCCTCGCTGAAACTCCGATCGTGATTTTCACGTCATCGGGTGTTGAGGAAGACCAGCGCGAATGCGCTGAACTTGGCTGTACAGAGTATTTGGTCAAGCCGATGGACTTTTTCGAGTTTCAACGAGTGGTTCAGGAAGTTTGCGTCAAATATGTTCACGGGTGTTAAGAGTCCACTAGCTTCCGCAGCCGCCGCAGCCGCCCCCGCCTCCGCAGCCACCGCCTCCACCACAGCTTGAACCGCCCCCGCTGCATCCGCCCCCTCCGCAACTGCCTCCGACAATCCCGCCACAGCTGCCGTAGCCGCCTCGGTAGGACGTTTGCTGGGCCTGAAGATAGGTCATGGCGCTCGCCATGGCGGTGCCCGCCAACGCGCCCAAGCCAAACAGTGCGATGGCCGCCGTCATTTCATCTGCCGGTATGTGCGCCGTTCCGAAGTGGGCAAGCCCCCGATTCTTGGAGCGTAATGCTCTAAGCACCTCGTCTCCCAAACGGCTGCGGCCCGGCGATCTTGCGAAAACGAGTAGATTGACGATGATCGACACGATCACGAGAGGAACAAGGAAGCCAACCGGACGATCACGGCTTACGCCTATGAAGATCTTTGCGATTCCAAGAACGGGCGTGAACATGGACAGAATGAGGGGTAAGGCAACGGCCAGCGGTGCTTGGGAATCAGGGACATAGAGGCTCTTTTGCTTGAGTGAAGCCCCGATAAGGTCAAGCGATGGCCGCATGTTCATCATAAGGGCATCGACCCGTGCGGTTTTGATCACAGACATCGAATTCATGATCTGCTGGGTCAGGCCGTTATCAAACCTTGGCGTTCCGCCTACACAGGTGACGCAGCCCACTTGTGGTCCGGGCTGCAAGATGCCTTGACTGATGAGATCCGCGAGGGCAACCTTTAGAGTTAGGCTTCTGCCCCCGTGCAGATAGGCGACCTGGTACACGCCGAGCCCGTGGGTTGGCAACGGGCTCGTTGGCCTCGGTTTCCGCAGCCACCAACGCAGAGCGAGGGCGCCCATGAATAATGCCGCGTAGAGGCAGAAATAAAGGCCAAGAAAGTCTGGGCCGATCATGCCCAGCGGTCCGCCTGACTCTGCGCCGGTGCATCCGATGGCAACCACGGCTACGGATGCTAATAGAAGTTGGCCGGTTCGGAGGGTGAACCGGGGTTTTGGAATCACCCAATGGGCGCTTTTGTCCACCCGCGTGAATTTGGGCTTCGCTTTGCTTTTGGCTTCGGGTATCGGCCAGATGTCCTCCGGCGGTTCCTCTTGAAAGAACCGGCGATAACTTTCCAGCGTGCGTTCGTACCAATCTTCAAACTTGGCATGCTCCGCGGCTCCGCCTTTTGAGGGTCCGTGGTGGAACGGCTTGCCCAAAACTCCCCTGCAAAACGGCCCCCAATAGTTCTCCGTGTACATCAAATGCAAATGCCATGCTTGATCCACCTGGTCCGAGGGCGAAACCGGATGCCCGGCGACAATCGCCAGGAAGCAAAACCGTTTGTATTCTTCCAGAACGCGCTGGGCGTAGCTTTGATGCCAGCCGTTCTCGCGAGCCAGCTTGGTTGAAAGCGGAATAGCGGCGCCGACCGCGTCCAGATCGTAGCTCTTTATCCGGTCCCAAAGGGCGAGTTGGTCAGGCAGCATAGATATCAAATACTACTTAGCGGCAGGAGAAGGAATGCAACTCCCACGCTGGCAATAGTACATGAGATTGGCGCTGTCTTAATTAAGGTGACGTTAAGCCGGCACATGGCTTGCCTCGTTTGGAATCGAAAACGTCTCCACCTACAGCGCTCCCGACCGGGTTGGCGACGCAACCCGGGCCGCTCCTCGGTGAACCTAGACTTTCCCGTCTCGACCCATCGGGCTTACCAGGGATAATCGGTCGGTCCGCCGGAGCCGCCGCCGATCCTTTGTCCGGGAGGTCCGCTGATGGGGCCGCCCGAGGGGGCCGCTGGGGCCGATTCTTCTGTGCCGCTGGATGCCTGCGGAGATAACGCAACTCCCTGTCCGAACGGTCCGTTCTCGATCTTGCTGCAACCACCAGCTAGGATCAGAAATATAGCCGCAACGACTAATAGCATCAACCTTTTCATTCTAGGTCTCCTGCCTCACACTCTTACTTCTTGTTACGGCTGGGGCAGGCGGCGCGTCGCTTTCTTAGAACTTAGAATAATTCGCACAGGGAACCGGCGTATTCCGCAGTTCCCTGGCGATCTTTCGGGCACATCAGCTCTTCGTAACTTCCACCGTCCCGAGTGCCATATCTCCTCCGCTTGGCGTTTCGAAACGGAAATCGCTCCCGCCCCCGAACGCGCCGTTGAAGACTGCCGCGGGGACGGTAAAGACCGCGGTCTTCCACGTGTCCGTGTTGCCCGGCACGATCCATGGCGAATAGGTGTGAACGGTTGCCGTTGCCGTGCTGTTTACGGCAAGCCGGAACTCCGTTCCAGAATCAAAGTAGTCGGCGCGAATCGTGTATGCCGTAGGCGTGGCCACCCGGTACACGACTGCAACCTGGTAGTTCAGCAAATAGCTGCCGGAAGGGCAAGTGACAGCCGACTCACCGCCGAGAGTTGTTATCTCGCTCTGCGAAACCGTTCCCCAGCTAACCTGCCACAACCCCTTGGTAACCGATGGCGTGCCCGGTTCGGTGTAAACACTGGGCTTGAGGGAATAGTCGTCAAACTCATAGTTGTGGGCGCTGGGCACCCAACCGGCCGTTTTTGTCAGATAACCGTTGGGGCCCAGGGATCCGTAATCTTCGAAGACAAATCCATCGGTGTCGGTCCCTTCGCCGCAGGGCTCAATCTGGGTTGTCTCGGACCACTCGTTGAAGCTGGTCACGCTGAACATGGCGGCATCGATGCCAAGTCCGAGTTCCGTCTCCCAACTCGCGTCGTAAGTTTCGCCATCGTTGCGAGGCGTGATCGGCGTCCAGCCTTTGCTTCGGTAGGCGTTGAACCCGGGCATCGTGGAAGGGATGTACCAGGAGTGGCGGGGCAGACTCTGGGCAAGAACCCGCTCTCCCGGATTGGCTTCCACGCCGTAACCGAACATGCCGTCAAAGAGTCCCGTGCTTACCCAGGTGGGGTCGTAGTCATAATGCACGAGCATGACTGCTCCGTTGTTGGTGTGAATGGCCTTATTGACCGCGGGCCAGGCGCTTGGAGTTGGCGAGGTGTCCCGGCTTGAGTAATAGACGAGAAAGACCGGTTTCGGATTGGCATTGTCGAAAGTGGGCGAAACGCGCGTGGATGTGTAGAACGCCGGAGAGGTGCTGTACTTAGACATCAGATAGGCCACATCGCCCTCCACCGTCTGGGGAGTTCGTCCGGGGTATTCGTCGATCATGAAGAGCACCTTTAAACCCACGTTGTTCGCCGCGGCAAGGATTGCCGGGACCTCGGCATCGATGGTCGTGCCTTGGCTGGTATTGGTTCCCCACCACGAAACGATGATGTTGTCCAGCCCCGCTTGCTTCATCCATTGCATGTGCTGCGCGATGACGGTTGGGTTGCTGCTTAAGTATTCGCCTAGTTCAGGGACCATGTCCAACAGAGTGCCCCACTTGCCCGTGTACCAAATATAGTAAAACGCGCTCACCCCGGGTTTGTGGTGAGAAGCGGACATGGCAGGGGGTGTAAAGGCCTGTTGGGCGGATGTGCTGACGGTTATCTGGCCGAAGGCTGCAGTGGCAGCGAAAGCGGCGGCAAATGGAGCGAGCAAGCGGCGGAACAACATGGGGGTCTCCTTTTCGAAGCCCACACCCACACACACAAGCAGCAAGGTTGCTTAATTTTTCTTTCTTAAGCAACCTTTATGATGTTACTCCGCGCGAATGCGAAGAGTCGCGCCTTGGATCATTTTCTGCCATTCCTTGAGCAATCTTGGGAGACAGCGATGCCGTGCCTACCTCTTTAAGGCAGAGCTGCTTGTCCCCTTCGTGACCACGACCGTTCCGATATACATGTTCCCGCCCGAGGGAGTTTCGAACCGGAAGTCGCTGCCTCCGCCAAACGCACCGTTAAATACGGCGGCCGGCACGGTAAAGACAGCTGTCTTCCACGTCCCCGTATTTCCTGGAACCACCCAGGCGGAGTAGGTGTGAACGGTTGCGGTTGCGGTGCTGTTCACGGCAAGGCGGAACTCCGTTCCCGAATCATAGTAGTCGGCTCGAATCGTGTAGGATGTCGGCGCCGCCACCCGGAAAATCTGGGCTACCTGATAGTTGAGCAGGTAGCTTCCGGATGGACATGTGCTGGCGGGCTCGGTACCCGCGAGAGTGACTTCGCTTTGGGAAACGGTTCCCCAACTTACCTGCCATAGGCCTTTGTCCTTTGACGGCGTGCCTGGCACGGTGTAAACCCAAGGCTCGAGAGAGTAGTCGTCAAACTCGTAGTTATGGACCTGGGGAACCCACGTGGCGGTTCTGGCCAGGTAGCCATTCGCGCCGACCGTTCCGTAGTCCTCGTAGCCCGAATCCCCTTGCGAACAGGGCTCGATCTGAGTGGTCTCCGACCACTCGTTGAAAGAGGTGATGCTATATTGGGCGACGTCCACACCTAGGTCCATCTCCGTTTGCCAGCTCTGATCGTACGTCGTGCCGTTGTCCCGGGTTATGATGCCCGTCCAGCCTTTGCTGACGTAGGCGTTGAATCCGGGAATGGCGGAGGGAACGTACCAGGCGTGCCGTGGCAGGCTCTGCGCGAGAGTTCGCTCGGCAGGGTCGGCTTCAACTCCGTATCCGAACATGCCGTTGAACAGACCGGTCGTGACCCAGGTGGGGTCGTAATCGTAGTGGACCAGCATGACCGCGTTGTACTGTTTGTGGATCGCAGTGTTAACCGCGGGCCAGGCGGCCGGCGAGAGCCCGGTGTCGCTGCCGGAGTAATACACGTAGAAGACGGGCTTGGCCGAAGCGTTGTCGAAGGTGGGCGAGACGCGCGTAGACGTGTAGAAGGCGGGTGAGCTGCTGTATTTGGACATCAGGTACGCTACGTCACTTTGCACGGTTTGGGGTGTGCGGCCTGGGTACTCGTCGATCATGAACATCACCTTGAGGCCGGCCTGGTTCGCCGCATTCATGATTGCGGGGACTTCCGCATCGATGGTCGTGCCATTGCTGCTGTTCATTCCCCACCAAGAGATGATGACGTTGTCGATTCCCGCTTGCTTCATCCACGCCATATGCTGAGCGATGATGGTTGGGTTGAAGCTTCGATATTCGCCAAGTTGAGGATACATATCGAGGTTACAGCCCCATTGGCCGGTAAACCAGATGTAGTAAAACGCGCCAACGGCAGGCTTGTGGTGAGACGCCGACATCGCAGGCGCGGTAAACGGCTGCTGGACCGAGGTGGCTACCGTAATTTTGGCCAAACGCCGCTTGAGCGGCAAGAACGGCGGCGATTGGGATAAGTAGACGACGCAAAAGCATGGCTCCTCCTGAACCAAACCCGCATAGAGAACCGTTGCCGTGTGCCTACAGCGCTTAGGGAGCAACCGTCCGAGTCCAACGCCAATAGGACTTGGACCGTTGTTTCGCCTTCGGTCTCTTACTTTCAATCCTTCAACCATTCCGTTTTGCTGATACCGCAGTTTGGGTGTGGGGTGGACTGGGGTTTTGACGAGGTTGGGCATTTGTGCCCATGTTTGGCAATCGCAATTGCATGTCATCTTTTTATGGACAGGCAGGTTCGATTAGGCAGATCAGTTGCGGAGTAAGAAGGGTTAGAGAAGGAGAACCACTTTTTATGAACAGCATTTACGCAACATTTATCGATCCGTCCATGGCCGAGAAAGCAGGTGGGGCGTTGCTCGACCATGGCCTACGTTCCGAAGACCTCGCCATCGTGTTTCCCGAGGGCTACACCCCAGGAGGCAAAGGCAGTGCCACCGATGTCCAAGACAGGGCAGAGGGCGGCATAACGACTACGACTTCCGCCGACGCGGGCCATGCGGCAGCCGAAGGCGCGGAAATTGGGCTCGGCTTAGGAATCCTCGCCGGCTTGGCCGCCATTTTTGTTCCTGGCTTCGGGTTGGTGATCGGCGGCGGCGCGCTTGCCATCGCGATTGGCGGAGCCGCGGGCGCAACGGCCGCGGGAGCCGTTGCCGGAGGTGTTACCGGCCTGCTGAAAGATCAGGGAGTTCCCGAACAGGCGGCCGTAAACTACGACAAGCATTTGGAGAGCGGCGGCGCTTTGCTTACCGCATCACCGACCGATGAGGACATCGACTACGCGACGATCGAAGGGATCATCGTGAAATACAACGGCGTGGTGACGACCTATCCCCAGGCAGGCGTCACTTCGACCCGGTCATCTGCTGAGTTGATCTAGCCGAATCGTAGCCTCAATTAAGGGCCTGCTGAAGGCACTGCGATACGGATCAAAGAGATCCGCGTTACAACCTTCAGTAGGTCACGTTGGGCCAGTGACAGCGTTAGCTATTGCCTCGATCATGCGCCGGTGAACCGGACGCAAGATGAATCTCGCGCTACTTCGTTCATTGGCCCCTAGTGGATTGTGTGGCCGTTTGGTTTAAACTCGCCGATAGATTTCACCATTTGTCGGCGATGTATTTTATGTGAACACTGCTTCCATAAGCACCCGAATGGACATGGACTACGCAGACGGCTCGTTCGACGGCTTCCGGGCCCGGTCGGATACGATTAAGCGCGGAGAATGACCCAGGCCCTTTGAGTGAGACACATTGGATGAAGGCAACCGGAAAGACACTCGGTGTTTTTCCGGTTGGCGTTTAGCGCAGTTCTCACCCCGGTCTCCCAATGGCAATTGGCGTAACTACACCTGTGCTTAAAGACCTTTCTCTTCACGGCCATCGAGGGGAGCACTCGCCTGGACGCGGAAAACAGAGAAAACCATGGACAGTTAGACCAACCTGGCGGTATAATCAGAGCTTGCGCCCCGCCTTGGCGTGCGTGAGTACACGCCCCTTAGGCTGTCTTGTGTGTACAGACGGGCGAGACGGACGATTTGGCAAAGGAAAATTAAAGCCCGATGAAAGTTAGAGCAAGTGTTAAGAAGATGTGCGACAAGTGCAAGATCATCAAGCGTAAAGGCGTGGTGCGCGTCCTGTGCGTCAACGCCAAGCACAAGCAACGGCAGGGCTAGGGCCGAAGGCCTGTGAACTGTGAACAGTGAACAGTGAACAGTTCGGAAAGAGATTAAGAATAAGAAAAGAAGGAATTAGTATGAACTTGGATTCAGGAATCGGAGAAGGTGCAAACAGTTCACGGTTCACGGTTCACAGTTCACCAGAAGGAGCATCAGCGAACTAAATGGCACGTATTGCAGGCGTCGATCTACCGAGAGAAAAGAGCGTTCTTTACGCGCTTCCCCTGATCTATGGGATTGGGAAGCACAACGCGACCGAAGTGGTGAAAAAGGCCGAACTGGACCCCACCAAGAAAATCAAAGACCTCAGCGAAACGGAAGTTTCCAGGCTCAGAGAAATCATCGATCGCGAATACCAAGTAGAAGGAGACCTGCGCCGAGAGGTTCAGTCCAACATTCGTCGACTCATCGACATCAACTCGTATCGCGGCCTTCGGCACCGAAGGGGTCTTCCCACGAGAGGCCAAAACACCCGCAGCAACGCCCGCCAACGCAAGGGTCCCAAGAAGACGGTTGCCGGTAAGAAGAAGGCGAAGAAGTAACGCATGGCAAGAAAGCAAGTTCAAAAGGGAAAACAAAAAGAAAAGAAGAACGTGCCGGTGGGCGTGGCTCACATTCACGCTTCTTTCAACAACACGCTGGTTTGCATCACGGACCCGCAGGGCAATGTGCTCAGCTGGGCAAGCGCCGGCTCGGTGAACTTCAAAGGAAGCCGAAAGGGCACCCCGTTCGCCGCGCAGGTCGCGGCGGAAAACGCTTCACGGAAAGCGCAGGAGCACGGCCTCAAGCGCATCGACGTTCAGATTATGGGCCCCGGCTCAGGAAGAGAGACCGCTATTCGCTCGCTTCAGGCCTCCGGCCTTGAGGTGATGTCCATTGCCGACCACACCCCCATCCCCCACAACGGCTGCCGCCCACCTAAAAGGAGAAGAGTTTAAGAACCAATGCC
This sequence comes from uncultured archaeon, assembly GCA_963829965.1. Classification (GTDB taxonomy): domain Bacteria; phylum Armatimonadota; class Fimbriimonadia; order Fimbriimonadales; family Fimbriimonadaceae; genus DASXZH01. Next base: position 154,283 of record CAWHLK010000058.1, read on the forward strand.
ACACATCACAACGCTGGAACTATCATCCGAGTACGGCAAGTTCGTGCTGGAGCCCCTGGAGCGGGGCTACGGCCAAACGATTGGCAACGCGCTTCGCCGCGTGCTGCTTAGCTCCATCTACGGCGCCGCAGTCAGCGCGGTCCGAATCGATAAGGTCTTCCACGAGTTCGCCCCGATTCCCGGTGTGAAGGAAGACACCACTCAGCTTTTGATCAACCTGAAGGACCTCGCGATCCGCTTTGAAAACGAGGATGGCCCCCCCCAGGAAGACAAGACGATCCGCATCGACGTGAAAGGCCCGGGCCGCGTCACCGGCGCGGACATCTCTTGCCCCGAAGGCGTGGAGATCGTCAACCCCGAAGTTTATGTTGCCAGTATCAGCGACCCCAAGTCCAGCCTCACCATGGAGCTTTACGTGGGTTGGGGAAGCGGCTACGTTCTTCCCGAGAAGCAGGAAAAATACAAGGGCATGATCGGCGTGATCCCCACCGGATCGCAGTTCACCCCCGTCAAGAAGGTCAACTATATCGTCGAGCAGACCCGTGTGGGAATGCGAACCGACTATGAGCGCCTGGTGCTCGAAGTTTGGACCAACGGCGCGGTAACCCCGAACGACGCGGTTTCCCAGTCCGCCCACATCCTGGACAAGTATTTCAAGATGTTCTTCGACCTCGGCGAGGCCGGCTTCGATGCCGATTTCTCCGACGGCGACGAAGTGCCGCCAGAACTGGCGAACATCCCCGAGATGCGCATCGAAGAGCTCGACTTCTCGCAGCGCACCTTCAACTGCCTTCGCCGTGCGGGCTTGCTTACTTTGCGGGCGCTTGCGACGGCTACGGAGTCAGACCTCACGAGCATTAGAGGCTTCGGCAAGAAGTCGCTGGTGGAAGTTAGGGACAAACTTCACGAGCACGGACTTGAGCTCAAGCCGCCCAAGGGTGGGTACCGAGCTATCGATATGCTCGACGACGAAGACGACGACGATTTCTAAGAACCGAACATGAATCACAGAATCGACCACAGAAAGCTAGGATTGCCGAGCGATCAGCGACGCGCGTTGCTGAACAACCTCACGCGTCAGTTCATCCGCCACGGCTACGTGCAAACCACGTTTGGCCGCGCCAAGGAACTGCAGCGCATCGTGGAGAAGCTCATCACCACCAGCAAGGAAGATAGCCTTGCCGCACGACGACGGGCCCGCGCAATCCTCGTAGGCCACTCCAGCAGCAGCCGCCCCACCAAGGATCTCATCGGTAAGACCGATTTCGAGAAGCAGCAGATCCGGATCAAGCGCAGCATGCTCAACGGAGAAGATCTCGTCCACCATTTGTTTGCCAACGTCGCCCCGAGATATACGGAGCGTAAAGGCGGCTATACCCGGCTCACCAAGCTTGCCCCCCGCCGAGGCGATGGTGCGCCGGCAGCCGTTTTAGAGTTGGTTGACTAGAAGAGTAATGCTCGTCGTTTCGTACGACGGCACCGATTTTCGCGGCTGGGCCGCGCAAACTGGGCTGAGAACAGTCCAGAGCACATTGACAGAAGCTGTTCGCCGAGTCTCGGGCGAGGATTGCGAGATCGTGGGCGCGAGCCGAACTGATAGCGGAGCGCACGCCAAAGGGCAGGTCTGCCACTTCGACACTTCGGTGCCGATTCGGCAAGACCGCTGGGTGATGGCCTTGAACAAAGTGCTTCCCCTGGACCTGAGCGTGGTTTCGGCTTCATTTGTTAAGGAGAGCTTTAACAGCAGGTTCTGCGCCGTCGACCGGTTTTACCGATACCGGTTCCTACTCGGAACCCGGGACCCGATGAGAGCCAGATTCACCCATTTTCACTGGGAGCCTTTGAACCTAGAAGCGATGGGCGAGTCGGCAGGGAAGCTGGTTGGGCTGCACGATTTTCGCGGATACACGGAAGAGCTGGATCCCAGCGTCGAAAACACGATGCGACGGGTTTTTAGCTGCGAAGTGAAGCGATACCGAGACGAGGTTTGGGTGGACGTAGTAGCAACCGCGTTTTTGAGAGGCATGATGCGCCGGATATCCGGCGTGCTTTTCGAGATTGGGCGGAGCGCCAGGCCGGTGTCGGATGCGGAGAAGATTCTGACCAAATGGTCCGGGATGCATCTGCCGGTTGTTTTGCCCGCGCGCGGGCTGACGCTGATGAAAATAAGATACGGCAGACACCCTTCGGATTCGAGGGAACGCAAAGAACAGCTTTTAGAGATTGAAGACTAGAGACGATTTACGGCCGAAGGGCCGCGAAAGAAAATGAATAGAACCTATACAGTAAAAGCAGGAAGCATCGAGCGCAACTGGTACGTGGTCGATGCCACGGGCATTCCGGTCGGAAGGTTGGCGGCTCAGGTGGCTCAGGTGTTGCGAGGCAAGCACAAGCCGACCTTCGCGTACAACGCGGATTGCGGCGACTTCGTGATTGTCATCAACGCGGAGAAGGTCGTGCTGACCGGCAACAAGAAGGACGAGCTTATCTACTGGCACACCGGCTGGCCGGGCGGTCTTCGCAATGTCGAGCGCGGCAAACTGCTGGAAGACAACCCCGAGCGGCTGGTCTCCAAATGCATCTGGGGCATGCTGCCCAAGACCAAGCTTGGAAAACAGATTTACACGAAGTTGAAAGTCTATCGGGGAACAGAACATCCCCACACGGCGCAGAATCCCACGCCGCTGAAAGTTACGAAGGATTAACGCATGGCTAGAAAAGCAAAAGTAGCAGAGAATTACGGCACCGGGCGCAGAAAGTGCGCCATCGCACGCGTTTGGCTTACCCCAGGCGAAGGCAAGATCACGGTCAACGGACGGGAGTTCAAAGAATATCTCGGCCGGCCTGTGTTGGAGATCTTGGTGCAGAGCCCCTTTGAGGAGCTGAACCTCACTGGCCGCTACGATGTTCGAGCCACAGCCACCGGCGGCGGCATCACCGGCCAGGCCGGCGCTTTGAAGCTCGGCATCTGCCGGGCGCTTCTTGAGCTTGATTCGGAGTTCCGCAAGCCCTTAAAGGCGGCAGGATTTTTGACCCGCGACTCGCGAATCAAGGAAAGCAAGAAGTACGGCCGCAAGAAGGCACGACGTGGCTTCCAGTTCGTTAAGCGCTAAGGCTTTTGCGGGCCGAGTAATGAGGCATTCGGCAGAGGGTAAGACTCTCTGCCCTTTTTTGCGCGTAGAAGGTAAGCCGTAGCCCCGTTGATTTATCAGTTATAGTTACGAGGGGACAGCGAACTTACCGTGATCGTCGCACTTTTCCTGCTCTGGCAGAATCAGGCGCCTAGCCAGGTTGTTTGCAACCGTGAGCTAGCCAATTTCTTGCCGGCTTTCGACACCAATGCCCTTTCCGAAGATGGCACGAAGATTGCCGGCAGGTGTGAGGAGCGTCCAGCAATATGGAACAGCGAGAGCATTACGCTGTTAAGGCTTCCTGAGCGCTGTCGTTACGGCTACGTAGAATGCCGGTCGCCCAACGACTCGGTATTAGTTGGTAGATACCAATCGCCCACAAATCGCTCCCAACCATTTGTGTGGCGCAGAAAATCAGGCATTGTTCATCTCAAGGGAATGCCGAGGTCTGAGGATTATAGCCTTACAGCTGTATCCGATAACGGGGTCGTGCTTTTCCTTTCGGAAAGCGGAATTGGGTGCGTGAGGTACGGCCATACACAATGGCTGTTTCGCCACAAGCGGTACTTTGCCGGCGAAGAGAGTTGTTCCAGAGGCGCCGCTATATCCTCCAACGGCCGGGTAGTTGTTGGGACGAGGGCCTTCAGCAAGGGTGTCCGAGTCGCCATGGTTTGGAACCAAAGGGGAGTCGCGAGAAAGCTGCTTCCCAAAGGCCACAGTAATAGTTGGGGACTTGCCGTGACTCCTGACGGAAAAGCGGTCATCCTAGCCGTTGACAGAGAACTCTACTCTTGGACACAACGTTATGGCTTTCAGGAGTTAGCCGGAACAAATCAAGCTAAAGGCTTCGACTCAGTTCGAGGAATCTCTGAAGATGCATCTTGGTTGTGGGGAGTGGCATCGATGCCCGGTCAGCGACACAATATTTTCTATATTTGGACCAAGGCAGGCGGCTTGCAAGAAGTGGATGGTCTTATGAGGAAAGCTGGACTCAAAATCAACAGCGATCAGTGGGCTGGTCTTGGTGGACTTTCGTCGGATCGGAGAACTGCCATTCTGAGGATCGAGTTCCCCGTGACCGGGGGGTGGGGCTCGCGGTACTCCTGGATCAAACTCAAGAACCCTCTTGGATCCTAGGCTGGCTCCTATCTTTACAGCGAAGTTAAGGCATTCGGCCGCCTTCAAATGGGGTTTCGGACGGTCGTAGTAGCGCGATATTTAGAGACGTCCTAAAATCGTCCAACACGGCAGAATCGGCCCCCCGCCATCAAATTCTTGACACCCGTAGTAGCGCGACCTTTAGGTTGCATCCAGTAAGCGCGTAAGCGCCGCTAATTGCCAAATGCCGCACCCTATTCAACCAGCTTGTATCGGAAGTCGCAATGGCTCGCGCCCTGCATGATCGTCTGAGTCCGAGTTAGCTCGATCCGGGGGTTGTAACCTTCGGAAAAAGCGGCATCGCGGTTGCACGAGAGGAGATGCCCGATCTCCTCCAGTCCCATTTCCTTGTACATTTCCGCGTACCGGCAACGGGTGACATTAAACGCGTACTCCGCCGCGGTCTTCTTAAGTTCAAATATCTTCAAGGCGTCGTCCTTCTGCCACAGGGGAATAAGCGCGGAAAAGCGTGATAGATCGGGAACGACGTGCTCTAAAGAGGCAAACCGCCGGCCCTCCTCGATCGCCGCTTGCTTAACCGCATCCCCGATAACCGATTGAGCGACCTCCACGCCAAAGCGCTCCTTCAGATTCTCGTAAATCGGCTTGATTACCTCCGCCTGCGCCCTGCGCTTTTCCAGTATTCCGATTTCCATCTCTCTACCATATCATGGCGTCAGAGTAATCGTCACTGATTTCGTGAGGGTGTTCCACTTGCCTGTAATCGTCACGGTTGTGCTCTTAGTAACCGCGGATGTGGCGATAGGGAACGTTTTGCTGGAACTGCCGGCGGGAACGGTCACCGATGCGGGCACCTTTACCGCCGCGTTGTTACTGGACAGGTTCACGACAAGCGTAGAAGAACCGGCAGGCCCCGTGAAGGTCACTGTTCCAGTACTCGGTTTGCCACCAACGACGCTGGCCGGATTTAGTGAGATCGCCGAAAATGCGGCAGGATTCACCGTGATCGATTGCATTTTGCTCACGCTTCCGTAGGAAGCAGTCAGGGTCAAGGACGTGGAGGCATTGACTGCGAAAGTGTTGATTGGCACCTGGGCGGTTGCGCTGCCCGGCGTTCCTACGTCCACCGAGGAGAACTCCGGCTTCGCCACTGCAGTGTTCGAGCTCACGACCGTCACAAAGAGCGAAGAGCTCCCAATTGAAGCGGTCATGGTTAGGATTCCCGATACGGTAGCGCCACCGGTTACCGCTTGAGGAGCCGCGCTAAAAGATGAAAGCGCGATCGGGATCAGGCTAAGCGCCGCCGTCTTGGTAGTTGACCCAAGAACCGCACTGATGACGACCGACGAGTTGGTCAAGACCTGATAGGATGTGACAGGGAACGTGGCCGTTGTCCTACCGCCTGCAACCTTGACCGCCGTAGGAACTGTAGCCAGGGCGTGGTTCGCGCTGCTTAGCGTGATCGTCATCCCGCTGGAACCAACTGCAGAGGCCATTGTGACCGTTCCCGTGGCTATGAGACCGCCGGTCTCGGGACTCGGACTCACTGAAACACTTGAGAGCGGCGCGGAGTCTACCGCGACACTTCCACTTGCCGTAGTCGAGTTGTAGGTTGCCGATATTTTCACCGATTGGTCGGCGTTCACGGGACTGGTCCTGATTGGGAAGGTCACGGAACTCTTCCCCGCGGGGACCTTGATCGATGTCGGGACCGCTGCCGCGGCAGGTGCACTACTAACGAGCGCAACCGTCGCTCCCGCAGAGCCGGCATATCCGTTCAAAGAAACGGTTCCAGTTGCACTTGAGCCACCAACAACGGCGGATGGACTGCAGGAGACAAACGTCGCATCAGGGGGAGTCACAGTGATAACTGCGCTTGCGAAGCCGCCGGATTGGTTCGCGACCTTGACTGTGACGGCTGTGGAAGCGTTCACCGGCGAGCTTTTCACGACGAACGTGCCCGTAGTCTTTTCCGCCGCGATCGTTGACGTTGCGGGGACGGTCAAGGCGACAGGAACGCTTGATGTGAGAGTTAGTGTCTCGGGAACGGTTCCCGCGGGGCCGCCAAGCGTAACCGTGCACACGGCTTCGGCGCCGCCGATCACGCTGGTCGGAGCAAATACGGCCGACTTGACATGGTATGGCAATAGATTTACGATGGTGGTCGCGGAGTAAGCGCCGGCGGTGGCCGTGATGGTTACCGGCGTTGAGACGCTTACCGGCGATGTGGACAACGTGAAGCCGCCCTTGAGTGAGTCTGTGCTGATGAAGGTGCTCGCCTGAACACTTAGTGAGCTGCTGCTACTCTGAAGCTCCGCCGTAACGCCACCTGCATTCGCGACGCTTGAGAGTGTCACGGCTCCGGAGCCGGACTGTCCCCCGGTCAAAGAAGCAGGCGCGGCGACCGTGATGGACTCCGACGATTGGGAGAAGTCCGCGTAGAACGCATTGGTCCCGTCCGTGGTATTGGTCTGCGACTGGAACGCACCGGGCGTAATGGGTATAAAACCTGCCGAGCCGGCAATCATAGGATCGCCGTTATTATCCGGAGCGACAGCATAGGCGTTCGTGCCGGTTCCGAAGCAAGTGCAATAGGCGACCGTGCTCATATCCGTGGTAGCGACAAACGCGCAGGCGTGGCCGGGAACGGGCAACTGATAGCAACCTTGCGTGGTAGGGAAATCAGGTGAGGTCGTGGTGCCAGCCACCCACAGACCGCCAATATAATCGTCGTGTATTGCATAGATGGCATCAACCCCTGATCCTCCAAAATAGGTACAGCCCTGCAAGCCATCTAGGGCCTGGTCGAACAAAGCGATGAACCCATTTTCGGTTCCGTTAAGTTGCGCTTGAAAGCAGCCGGCAGCCACCGGCAGATCGCTCGAAGTTGTACTGCCGGCAACCCAAGTGCTTAAGCCGTCAGCGTAGACCGCGAAGATAGTGTCCGAAGACGATCCGCCAAAGAATGTTCCCCCCGAAGAGTTGCCCGGCGTCAGAGGTCATGTTTGCAATGAAGCCCATTCCTCCTTGTGAATAATAGGTGGAGTCAAACCCTACGGGAGTCGGAAAGTCGGACGAGGTGGTTTGGCCGGCGATCGCGATCTGATCGCCGTAGCCGGCGCTGATGCCGTACCCGATGTTGGTCGCCGATCCGCCAATAAGACTACTGCAGTGAAGTGACGCAAAATCCGGATTGATACCGGTAGCGAACGCTATGCCGCCTTGCCCGTCGTTGGCGCTGCCGTTCACGAATTGCCAAGCAGGGTTCACGATGGGAAAGTCGGTTGCTTTCGTTCGGCCGGTCACCAGAATTACGCCGGTGCTCTGCATGCCCATACCGGTGATCACGGTGTCTGAGGTGGTACCGCCTATGAAAGTGCTGTCGAGGAGGGCGGTTCCATCAGAACTGACCTTGGCGACGAAGCCCTGAAAGCCGCTCGTCAGGGAGTTGGTGGTTTGAAATGCTCCTTCTGTAGTGGGGAAGTCTTCTTCGGTGACATAACCGCCGATAATCGCGTTATTGCTAGAGTCCGGAAGCATGCAGGTGATCTCCACTAGGGCACTGCTGCTCAGGCTCGTCCCCTGGATGAAAGTGCACCAATTGAGTTGGCCGGTCTGGGAATTGATCTGCGCAAGCCAACCTTGGGCACCTTGCTGCATAGTGGTTTGATAGGCTCCCGTCGTAGTGGGGAAGTCCGCCGAAACGGCGATGCCGCCCAGGTATTGGGCATAGCCGGAATTGAGCCCCGCGGAGGCGGTCATTGCCAGGGCCCGGTCGGTAGCCCCGAATGAGCTTCCGCCTATGTAGGAACTGTAAAGTAACGGATCGATAACCAAGCTCTGGGCGGGGTCGTAGGCACCCAGATGGAAGTGAAGGGTGTGACCTTCCAAGCTCATCGCTGCCGGTATTTGCTTGCGGTCCGCATCTTGGCCTTGGTAGACGGCCAGGCCTCTTTCTTCGATCGTACCGAGGTTCGTTTGGATCCCGAGGTTGCCATCGGGAAGGACGGCGATGTTATCCGCGCCTTCCACGTTCAAGGCGATCTGGCTGGGGTCGGCTCCGGGCTTTACCACAAGATCGTAGCGGGGCGAACCCTGGTCTTGGTAGTAACGGGCAGAAATGCCGCTGTAAATATCCTGACTCCACACTTCGTCAAAGCGGCGAACGTTCTTGAATGTGCGGGTCTTGCGAATGTAGTTGTAGGGAGCTATTTCTTGGCTCACGCCTGCGGCGTTGCGGCGAGATCCACCTGCGAAGCTGACCTTTACGACTTGACCCTGAAGAACGCCCTCCGGCCGGTCCAACTTGGGGCTGGGGTCGACCTTGTTTGTTCGGGTGAATTTGTGAAAGTCGAGCAGCATGCCATCGCTGGTAACCCAAACGTTCACTCCCGGCATTTGGGAGAGAAACTGGCCGCGCGCGTCCCACTGACCTCGATTTTCAATGAAGGACCCGTTTCCCGTAGCGCTGGATTCCGCCTTATTCTGCGGACTGGCATAACTCGATGCGGACAGAACGAAGAGTGCCGAAATGGCTACGAGTGACGCTTGCTTAAACACTTGATACTCCCGAGGTCTTGTTTCCCTGTTGGGGAGACAATGCCCCTATTGCGCGGCCCAAGCGCGCGCCCTGAAAGCACTCGAACCGATCGAAAAGGATTGTGCGACGCCCGTGTGACAAATGCGTGACAACAAGCAAAACCTCCAAGTCGTAAGGCAGGAGGACGCGGCACTTTAATGAAATTGGAGTCGGCGGCCGCTCGTTTCTCTATTCGGTTCCCGGCCCGTCAACGACATTTTTCGATCTATAGGTTGAGCGAAGAATGTCTGGCGGCGTCGATTTCGGGCCGACGCTTCCGCTCCAAGATACGAAGTAGAGCCATCTCACGCCAAGCATGCGCATCCGCTCGATATCGGGTGCGCCGGGAAACTCGGCGAGGGCCAGGGGCTTTCGTCCATTGTAGAGGGCGAGCTGGTCCTCCCATTGGGGGGAAAGGGCGTCGCGTGGCTCGTCCGGGTATTCGTCGAGGCTCATGATGTCAAACGCGTCTTCGCCCGGGCTCCAATCGAGCGAGGGGCTGTTCCACACCCAAATCAAATTGTGCAACCCGTGATATTTCGTGAGGCGGTCAAAGAGGAGCCGCCACAGCTTCTTGCAGACGTCCGGTCCCTTTGCTCCCCACCAAAACCAACCGCCTTCCGCCTCGTGGAGCGGCCGCCACAGAACAGGAACGTGGGCGTCTTGCAAGCGTTTGAGCTGTACGGCTATCGCATCGATATCCCGCAGGATCAACTTGTAGTCCTCACCGCTTGGGTCTGAGAGTGCCTTTCGAACGTCGAACGTGGTTGCCACCGTATAAAAGCCGCGGTCCCAGGAAGCATCTTCGATCCGCCCGTCTGGCATCTTGTGCTTCTTTTCGTCGATCAGATCGGTCGGCGCATTCCAATGCCAGGATAGCGTCAGCACTTGCCCCCGCTTTGTGGCGGCAATCCAGCCGGGGACGTCGTCTGCGGCAGGAGGCTTCATCCTCTCAATACGCGAAGGCGAATAATCGATGAGATCTCCGCCCAAAATCGCCGGTGTTTTGCCTGTTTCCTTCTGGACGAACGCACACTCGTCCGGCTCATATTGGCCGGAGAAAGTTACTTTGCCGTAGCGGGACAGCAAACGCGCAAAGAGCTTTCTAGCTTCCGGAGTGGCCTTCGGGTCGACAAGAACCGGTTTCAACGGTTTCAAGCGGGGAGGGGGACCCGCAGGCACGAGATCGACGCAGTTGACGTCGAAATAGCCCCAGCCCCGTTCGAACGAGACCTCATTCTCTCCTGGTTTCAGGTTCACCTTGCCCGCGTCGCGTACGCCGAAACCATCGCCGGTTGCAGGCAGCATTCCGCTAACCCCGCATCCGTTCACCCGCATTTGGAACCCCTTGGCGCCACTTGCCGAGTAGGCGACTTTTAGATCGTAGATGCCCCGATCTGCTTTAAAATGCCAGGTGATTCGCGCTCCCTCCTTGGTGAGATCGGTAATGTAGCCCTTTCCTGAATAACCCCTTCTGGAGGTTGCCAGATGGGGTCCGTCGAGGATGGCATCTGCCGCCGCGAGGTGAATAGGTTGTGACGACAGGGCAAATGCGATGGCGGCGATGAGCATCATGCTCTTATCCCAACAGGTTCAAACTGCCTCAACACTGCCTGCCACCGCGCTTGATGTGAGGCGTGCCAGGAGTCCGGCTTAAAGCCAAGCTTCAAATAGGTCTTGATGGCGGCGAGGCGAAAGTCGTCGGTGGTCAGCATCGCGTCTCGATTGCCGTTTTTCGCGGCCGAGTCGAGCACGGTCCAAGCCATGGCATAACCGAGGCCCTTGCCCGAGTGATCGGTATCCGCCCCTACGTAATGGATCCAACCGGTATCAGGAAACTCCGGCATGAATTGAAGGGATGCGGTGGCAACGATGTATCCGGACAATTCCACAACCCAGGTTGCAAGGACTTCGTCGTTCTGCAAGAGGACCTCGTTGACCCTCTTTGGATCCCATCGCTCTTGAAAAGCCCGGGAAAGCAGACATGCAAGTGGTTCTGTATCCGCCGGTCTGACTTGACGCAACCGGTAACCGGCTGGAAGAGCCGGACGCGGTGGTACGGCTTCTAGCCGGTGGATCATTCGAAGTTGGGGCAGAGACTCCATGCTCACTGGGTTGGGACAACTTCCAAGGCTTGAACGGTTGCCTCTTTGGTGCCGGGGCCGACGAAATGCACACGGATCATGCCATGCTGCGCTTCCACGCCCTTTACCTCTCGGTCAACCGCGGTGAAGATGTCTCCCGCCGCCTCGGAAATACTCATGGGAGGAATCGCTTCCTTGCCGTTGACATCCACCTGTACGCTGTGCAGCACCCTTTGCCAATTTGTCTTCTCGCTCCATCCAGGCGGTCAACGGCGTGTCCGCGAACTTCAAGCGGAGATTATAGGTTCCTGGCGCAACGGTGAGATTTACCCAAAACTCTTTGCCGTGCGCACCATAGCGGTACAGTTCTTCATCCTGGGTTTTTCCGATGTACATGCTCCGGCGCTTCGTCCACCAGGCCTTGTCGACGGTGTCATTCGAAAACCCGGACCGAACCACCCATTCGGTCGCCGGCTTCCAGGCGTGGCCGGCGTGGTCCTCGATGTCGTCGCGCCCGGTATAGCCAAAGACCATGCGCTGCGCGTTGCGTGGGCCTTCGCCCGAGCCGAAGCCCGCATCGCCTTCGGCCGAAGACGTTTGGATCCCGGCGATGGAAATCGCATCTCCGCTGGATATTGTGTTCTTCGCTCCTCTAACTGTGATCCTGATTTCGTGGGAACCGTTCGTCAGCCCCTTCTTGATGAAGATGGGCTGCAGATAGCGAGCGCGGGGGTTCCAGCATTCGACAACGGTCAACTGCTTGTCTCCATCGATGTACGCGTCGGCCCAGCCGCCGTTCGAGTTCACTGTGCCGAGAACCCGAACCTGGTTACCCACAAAACGGTAGGTCATCTCCGCGCCTTGGCTCGAACTGCTCCGGCTGCCATCCTTCGCTGCTTTCCAAGGTCCCGTAAACGAAAGCGCGGCGGCGCCAACCTGCCTTTGCGGGTCATTGCCCGTGACCGTAATGTGCTTTTTCCCATCGTGGCGAATGGTGACGATCGCATCTCCGTTGGGCAGTTTCTCGATTGAATAGCCGTTCTTCGAGCCACCGCTGCCCAGGTTCACGCCGTCGGCGGTGATCGACGTGGGGACAAATGCGAGGCGGAGGACGTCAACGGCGGGACTCTTCGCATCGAAGGTCGAATACTCGATCTTGCCGACGTTGTATTGAACGGTATTCACGATCGACGAAGACCGCATGATGTGGTTCTCGCGATTCGCGCCAAGTTCCTTGGGCATCCACGCCAGCGACTCCATGACTTGGCACAGGGGCCAGGGATGGGCCAAGTTGGACCACTCGCCGGTCGCGACCGAATCGCCAAGCAACCCGTCCTTCACTACACCTTTCTCGTCGCTGTCGTAGGTGGCCATCAGCATCATCCGGCGGCCAATTTCTTTGGCCCACGGATCGTTGGCCAAGACCCCGTAGCGAATGAACGACGGCGCCGCCGTATATTGGCAATAACTCAGCGATGTTCCGCAACAAACGCTGGACTCGGGAAACGCCCACGCCCCGCTGTACATGTCGCCCATCGAGTTTTGATCCGCGCTGTTGCGGTTGAAGATCAGCGCCATGATGTTTCGCAGATCCCGCTTCCAAGTAGGATAGGCCTTGGGATATTTCATGATGTGGTCGGCACACATGGACATCGTCCCGCAAATCACGGGATTGTCCCAATCCCAATAGGTTCGGCCCCAGGTGTCGTTGTCGATCCAGGCGGGCAGCATCTGGTCGTTGAGGAATGCTCGTCCCCGGTCGCGGGCTTTGACAATCATCCCGTTTTTGCCTTGATAACCGACGTTGATCAGGTCATCCAGAAAGTCGGTGATGATCGCGGTCGTCCCGGTAAGAACATCGGACCAGCCCACCACCGACGGGTCCACATAGCGGTTCCACGGTGAGAGCTTCGTTTTGTAGTTGCATTTGGCGGCGAAGACGTCTCCCCAATGCTCCACCGCGGCCAAATATCTCGGGTTGCCGGTTAGCTTATAGGCTCGCAACACTTCGGTGCCGGTGATCGCGCATAGATCGAGTTGGTTGCGTCCGGTAGGGTCGCATTTTCCGTAGGCTTTGCCCTTCGTCGGCGTGCTGATCGGAAACCTGGGCCACGGGTTTTTGTCGTCAGTTTGTGCGTAATCGAGGATGTAATCGACGGTCAGCGGGATATATAAGAAGGCGATGGGATCGCCGCTGTATTGGTAGTAGGCGGTGAGCCCCTTGATGATGCTCCAGGCCCGTTGGCTTAGGTCGCCGCACATCCAATCCGTTGTGGGCGGTATCGCGATTTCGCCTTCCGGGCTGATGCTCCAATGAGAATTGTAGACAAAGTCCGGAGCCGGCATCACTGCCTTCGGCTTGTTCACCCAGGGATAGCGCTTATAAACGTTGACTGCAATGGAGGCCCTCTCATCGACCTGGCCGTTCAGCCCTTGATACCAGGGCGCGATGACGCCGTATCTGTCCTCATGCACCGGATGGGCAAAATACGATTTCATTGGGCCACTCGGATGGGCGGGAGCCGGATCGTATACGAACCAGGCACAAACCCCGAGAGCGGAAAAGCCCAAGAGTATTGCGGAAACCGAAGACATGAAGCGTGTTTTCTTGACCATATCAAACTTGGTAATTAATCGGCCGGAAGTGTGGGCAGATCCTGCCCGGCTTGACTGAATGACCTTTGCAAACCTGAGTCAGTTGGGCGACCGGCGCGTGACGCGCCGGTCGCCCTATCAAACGCAAGCCGTTACTTAGGAGCGTGCGTAGGACTTGACGGCGGAGTAAAGCCCGGCGGATGCCCGCTCACCGTCGGAGGTCCCGGCTTGCCCGTAATGGGTGTCGGTTGCCCACTTGAGCAGCCTGCAAGGAGCATGATCGCCACCGCCACTAGCCCGGCGGCGATCATGCTCCTTATTCGTTCGCCCACCACTCTCCCCAGAACGTGAATAGGTTCCGGTTGGTCATGTCGTTACAGTAGGTTGTGCGGTCCGGAGCTTCCGCCCAAGACACGAACTTTGAGCTATTCACCTTGCCGGCGTGGCCATCCAGATAGATCACGGGAATCTGCTGACCGGAGGAATAGAGCCTTGAAGACCACACCTGGTTCCAACCGCTGGAACCCGGGTCCGTGTCCGTCGTCTCTTCCGCCCAAGATGATTCGTAGTTCGCTTCCCAATACCAGCCATAGGGAGCGCCGATATTGACGTTGGTGGTAAACGCAGCGCGCAGAGAGGGTTCGTCTTGAATGCTAAGCACGCGGCCCCACGAGTATGCAGTGGAAGGCCAACCGCAAACGTCGGTTCCCGGATAGTAGCCGGCAACGCCCGAATCGTTTATCGTCAGAGTGGTCAAGGAAGACCAATCGTAGTTGTAACCAGGAGACGTATAGTTGGTGTTCAGCGGGGCCGCAGGCTGGCCCGCGTCCCAATAGATGCCATCGTTCTTGGTGTACGGAGCTAGAAGGTGGGGCCATTGAGATTGGAGGTCATTCCCGATTCCCGCTCCGGTATCGTCGTCGGTGTAGTTCGTCAAGACGTACCCGTCATCGTAGTCATTCACGTAAATGAGTGCGGCCAAACCAGTTTCCTTTAGGTTCGACAGGGTGACGGTCGTCTTGGCCGCAAGCTTGGCTTGGGCAAAGACAGGGAAGAGAATGGCCGCGAGAATCGCAATGATTGCGATGACGACCAAGAGTTTCGATAAGTGTAAACGCATGTATGGATTGCTTCTTCATTGGAGCTGGCTCCTTGGATTTTCTGGAGTAACCGGAGATTGCCTCGAGGAGTCGGAACGGATCTGCAGATAATCCTGCTGAACCTTCCAACGTGGTCCAATACGAATCTCTACCCCGGCAGAGGATGGTGGATTAGTCAAAGTGTCGATCGAGGATCCGCAAGAGCCGCGAACGACCAACGTCGTAGGAATTAAAACTTCGGCATAGGGTTCCATTGGCCGCTGCAGGCGCTGTACCAGAACGTTCACGCATTCTTGAGCGAACTGGGGCCAGTCAACCATCATGGAAGTGAGGCCTACGGTGTCAATTTCGATTCGGCGCTTCACCACCGAATGCGGCGACGGCGATATCGTCGGGCACGTTCAAACCGGCCTCGAAAACCGCCTCCACGACGGGCGGAACGCACATGTCTTGGAGCACGAAGATCGCGTCGGGGCGATCTTCGTCCATGAGTCTGCGGGAAAGGAGCGAAGTTTCTTCGGGCCCCCCGCCGCTTGTTACGCAGAACAGAAATTCGACCGAGTGCGGTGTGTGCCCGCTGTCAAAGAGCCCTTTGAGGTAGCCCGAAAACCGATCGTGGTTCACCTCGAGCATGTCCATCATGCCGCTCACTGCGATACGTCTGCGCCCCTGCTTAGCCAGGTGCCGCACAACCGCTGCGGCGCCGTTGAAGTTGTCTTCCGCGATCAAATCAGTCTTCACTGCCCCGATCCGGTGATCCACCGCGATCAGCGGGAGCCGGCTGCGCGCAGCCTCAATCCGGGCAACATCGGGGAAGCCCTCCTTGGACCAGACAAAGGCGGCGACGAAGCCATTGTTCGCGGCATACTCGATCGCGCCCTCCACGCCGTAGATCCGCGAGTCCACATGGCTCAAGTGCAGCCCGGTTCCGTGCAGGATTCGACTTATTCCGAAGAACACGCGCTCGTTGACCAGATCCGCATGATCGATGAAGGCGACTCTACCGGAGAGCACGGTGGCCGGCCCAAGACATGCGGCAACCCCCCGCTTGGGTTTAACTTCCGCCCAGCCGCTATCGGCGAGGGCTGCAAGCGCACGGCGCACCGTGCTTCGGCTTACTTGGAACGTTGCCTGAAGGTCTTTCTCGGTTGGGAGGAATGCGCCGGGAAGATACGAACCCGAACGGATCTGCTCGCGCAGTTCGTCCGCAATGGATTGATAGCTCCTTCCCTTCTGGCTCATTTCACTTTATTATATCTACAAAAGCCATTATGTATGCACAAGAGAATCACTATGTTTACATCGGCTTTCGCAGCGGCTGAACGATGAACCCGTCGATCGCGAACCGCCTGCCATCGTCCGCTTCTTTGGGCTTTCCGAGGCACCTCAGGGTCAGAGTGTGTTTGCCGGCTTCCAGAGCTCGCATCTCCAATGCAATTTCCTGGGTCATCTCGTAGTCCGGGTTGTAGAACGAGATTGGGTCGGACAGGACGTTTCCGTCGAGCAGGAACCGCCCGATGCCGCCGTCGGACCCTTTGGCAACCAACACCATGATCTGATACTGGCCCTTGCTTGGCACTGTGAAGGGAAAGTTCAATTCCGCTCCGGTATCCGCGCCCGTCCACTCAAGATCGGCGTTTCCGTGCAGGCCGTTTGCCTTGACTACTGCGGTTTTTCCCGAATCGGGCGGAGCCATCTTCAAAGTTTCCGCCTCGATGAAATTGCGATAGTCAAAGGGAAGGCGGTCCGGGCCTGCAGGCATGTCCGGATACGGCGCATGATCGCCGGTTTGGTACCAGAATCCAACCGATGAATATTCGTCAGGCCGCTCAAAATTGTTTCCCCAGTCGCCCTTCGCATTTTGTCCAACCCCCATATGCTGGATCTCCACCCGCAGGCTACGCTCGAATCTTACGGGGTCGGGAATATGCCACCGGTAGCATGAAGCGCGGGCGCCGACATAGCCGCCCTCAAAAAGCGGACATCCGGCATAGGAGCCATTGGTGACGCGAAGCGCCCATGCTTCCCCGAAATAATCCTCAAAGCCGGTGCCGCGGAGGCTTGGCTCAGTTTCACCGTCGATGTAGAAATAGTCGTTCCCTTCTCCGAACCACCCTTCGGAAGTCGAACGAACGCTTAGCACCGTGCCCACGTAGTGGCCACGACCTTTGATGTCCGCGATGACATAGTTGCCAGGCTTGCAAGGAAACTCCTGCCGGTACATCGCGTGGAAATAAGGAGCATCACGAGCTACCGCCTCGTGAATGCCATCGACTTGGAAATAAAATCCCCAGGTCGCGAGTTGGCCATCGTTGGTGACCGTGACTCGCGCGGACTTGCGAAACGGCATCACCCAATAGCAGGATCTTGCCCTGCCGTCCGCGGAGGCCCGAACCGGCAATGAATTGACGACCGCATCCACGCCGTGCCCCACGCCGAAAAAGTCGCCGATAGGACATTGCACGCTTGGGGCCTTTTCGCCGTCCCAGTAGATTCTCAGCGTCATCAGCCGGGAGTACCCGGGCTCCGAAGGGAGCACCGTCATCCATATACGCCGAAGCGTTCCCGGGCCCTTGACATCTGCCAAGGTCAGCGTCTTGCCGGGAAGAATCGGCACGAAGTCGACGTTGGACGTCTTCCAATCCGCATTCGTGGAGGATGTGCGGAAATTTCGCCCTTCTTTCAGGTGCGTCAGTTGCTCCAGATCCTGCGCCGCGCTGAGCCGCGAGTGCAGTTACGCAAGCCAAGACGAGGGACCATGGAAGCCGTGGCGAAAGCGCGTTACTCATGATGCGCTGCGAGTATACAACGTGTTTCTATGCTCTTCCGGATTGCCAGGTTGTAGTTCCTGGTTTGCCTCACGCATAATGTGAATCGCATGTCCCAATTCAATGGCCTCGGCCTTCATCTCGGCAACCTGCCCCGACTTTCAAAAGCAAAAACCCGATCTATCAGTCCCGAGAACTTCACCGGCGAAAAGGGGAAGGGCGGAATGGCCACCGAGGGCACCGGCGCTCAATGCGCGCGCGATTTGGGCAAAGGCTGGAAGGTCTCGCCAAGTGTAAGGATCTTGTCCGGAACGGTTTTTGAACTGGCAAACATCGACGGCCCTGGCGCCATTCAGCAGATTTGGATGACTCCGACAGGAACCTGGCGGGATTCGATTTTGCGATTCTATTGGGACGGGGAGGAAACTCCTTCGGTCGAGTGTCCAGTGGGCGATTTCTTTGCTTGCGGCTGGGGGAAATATGCGCAAATTCCATCGCTCGCGGTGTGCGTGAATCCGGGAAGCGCTTTCAACTGCTACTGGGAAATGCCCTTTCGGAAGCACTGCCGCATCACGATGGAAAACCGAGGTGAGGACATGATCCTCTACTATCAGATCAACTACGTGTTGACCGAGGTCCCCGACGATGCAGCCTATTTTCACGCCCAGTTCCGGCGGGTGAACCCGCAACCCTACAAGCAGGATTACACGATCCTTGAAAACGTTTCCGGCCAGGGGCATTACGTGGGCACCTATATGGCTTGGGGGGTGAATAACAACGGCTGGTGGGGCGAAGGCGAAATCAAGTTCTTCATGGATGGGGACGATGAATATCCCACGATCTGCGGCACGGGAACCGAGGACTACTTCTGCGGTTCGTACGATTTTGGAGTAAAGCAGATCGATGCGCCTGGGGTGGAGCATGGGGAATACGAGGAGTTCACCACGCCCTACGCCGGCTTGCCGCAGGTGATCCGAGGCGACGGCCATTACGTCGTTCAGCAGCGGTTTGGGATGTACAGATGGCACATCATGGACCCGATCCGGTTCGAAAAAGAATTGCGTGTCACGATCCAGGCGCTAGGATGGCGCGCGGGAGGCAAGTATCTGCCCCTGCAGGACGACATTGCCTCGGTAGCATATTGGTATCAAGCCGAACCGCACGGCGCGTTTCCTTCGCTGCCGGATAGGGATTATCTCGAGATCATTTAGTCGTTTTGCGGCTCGTCGACTTGGTATTCGTCGTCTACGGTCCCCAGGTTTATCGGTTTACCCGTGAACGGATTATTGTCCGAGCGGACCGTCGAATCCCAGCAGAGTATCGCGCCAAATAAAGGAATGCGACGACCGCCAGAATCCGGCTCGTGAGAAACCCAACTTGTCTGGCTGCCATACGGCCATTCTACTTTGGACGTGAACTGTGAACAGAAGACAATCCGGCAGTACCTTTCAATCCGCCAAGCCTAATCCAGAGTAGCCTCATAGGTCGGAAATAGAGATTGGCCCCAACCGTTCACAGTTCACAGTTCACCGTTCACGCCTTTCAAGATCATTTGCCAGGTTCAAAACGCCACCCTATTTGCCAATCAGGTGTATTATTTCTTAGGTCTCACGCGAGCGTGAGTTCGTGTCATTGATGAACACGGTCGAAAGAGAGCCCATGCCCGATACGCCAGCCGTTGCAGTTCTGCAGCCTCTCTGGAAGAAGCCCCAGGTTCTCCACCTATTGGTAATCGCCCTTTGCGCGGAGGTTGGGTACGCGGTTCTCAATATCTCGACGATGCCGCTGTACCTTAAGGAGACAAGAGGACTTGGCACCACTTCGGTCTCCCTGGTTATCACCGCGTTCCTTCTAAGCGAAGCCCTCTTCAAAAGCCCCATGGGCCATTTGGCCGACAAATACGGCCGCAAGCGGCTGATGACGTTCGGCCCGATGCTCACCATCGGGACGTCGCTGCTGTCTTTTGCGGTCCCGTGGCAGCCGCACTGGCTGGAGGTGCTCATCTTCATGATGCTTCGCGTGCTGGATGGCATTGGCGCGGCCATGTTGTGGCCGGGCGCGTTCGCCAGCATGGGCGACGCCGTCGAGGACTGTCAGCGCCAACAGGCGATGTCGCTGCTCAACGTCTGTTACCTGCTCGGCGTCGCGCTGGCGCTTCCCCTCGGCGGCATTGTCAACGATATCTGCAGCAAAATTTCCTTCATCAATGACCACTTGCTGCCCCACTCCCCCAGCCTCCTGCTCGCAACCGGCCTGTTCTGCGCGGTGGTTTACACAAGTTGGCGGTTCTTGCCAAACGATAACAAGGTCGTGTCCGCCGAACCGATGGAGGGTGAAACCAACATTGGAGAAATGGTCCGGCTCGCCCGTGAGATCCCCCAATATCTGATCCTCGCTATCGTGACGTTCATGGGCATCGGGTTCCCGATGACCATCATCAAGATCTTTGCCTTCGACGAATTCAAGATGAGCGAGTCGGCGTTTGGCTTGTTGGTGCTGCCTGCCGCGCTGTCCATGGCGATTTTCAGCGTCCCGATGTCCAATTCGGCGAGAAGCTGGGCCGGGCGACCGCAGTTCACCTTGGTATGGGCCTCTGCTCATTCGGGATGCTCTTCATTTCCCTGGGGGCATTCTTCCCCTTCTTTAGAACTCCGCTCGCGATGGCGATCGGAGGCATTCCGGTCGGCTTTGGGTTTTTGCTTGCCATCCCCGCCTGGATGGCGAGCGTCAGTGATGCCAACCCCAACAAACGCGCGGCAAACCTTGGGGCGGTTATGGCCGCCCAAGGCATCGGCGCGATCATTGGCGCGCCCATCGGAGGCATCTGCTATGAGCAGCTTCAGCACTACGGGCACCACTTTGGGCGCTACTCGCCGTTCCTCGGCTGCGCGATCTGCATAACTTCCGGCTGGGATTGTAGGTATGCGGATCCTCCAAGACAAACCGAAGCCGTTGCCCGTTGTCGAGCCGTCGGGCAATCCTCTTATCGATTCTTTGGGTGAGTTTGGGCCAGATGGAACAGCCAAAGACGCTACTCCTAAAGCCCCAGAGTCGTAGAATCAGACAGGGGGCAGCCGGTATTTTTGCCGATGATAATCCTAAGGCACTTCGAGCTGGCTAACCCAGCATCTTGTCCACTAAAAGCGGCACATGTCGCCTCTATCACAGGGAGTAAACTTTTATCGAAATGGCTACAAAACTCGGAATCAACGGCTTCGGAAGAATCGGAAGGCTTACGCTCCGCGCGATCCAGGAGCGATATCAGCAGGCGAGTTCGATGTTGTGGGGGGCATCAATGACCTAACCGACACCAAAACAAACGCTCACCTTTTTCAAATATGACACCACGTACGGCAAGTTCAAAGGAACGGTCGAGCGTGACCAGACTTCGATTACCGTCAACGGAGACAAGATCAAGGTTTTTGCCAGAAGACCGGCCGCCATTCCGTGGGATTCAGTGGGCACCGAAATCGTGATTGAGAGCACGGGCCGCTTTACGGACGCCACGAAAGCCAGTGCCCATTTGGGCGGCAGCGTCAGAAAGTGATCATCAGCGCGCCGGCAAAAAATGAGGATTTGACCATCGTGCTCGGTGTTAACGATGACATGTACGACCCCGCCAAGCACAACGTGATTTCAAACGCGTCCTGCACCACCAATGGCCTTGCCCCGGTGGCCAAGGTCTTGCATGACAAGTTCGGCATCGAGAAAGGCTTTCTCACCACCGTTCACTCCTACACGAACTCGCAGATGACTGTCGACACCGCCTCCAAGGACTTGAGGGATTCGCGCGCAGCCGCCGAGAACATCGTTCCCAGCAGCACCGGCGCAGCCAAGGCGGTTGGTTTGGTTATTCCCGAACTCAAAGGCAAGTTCACAGGTATGGCCTTCCGAATCCCGACCCGAACGGTCAGCGTGGTGGACTTTACCGCTTTGCTCACGAAGGACGCGTCCGTTGAGGAAATCAACGCGGCGATGAAAGAATATGCCAACGGGTCGATGAAAGGGATATTGGAGTACAGCGACGAGGAACTCGTCAGCAGCGACCTTATCGGCAACTCTTATTCCTCGATCTTCAGCGCGGTGGACACCCTAAGCCTGGGCAACTTGGTGAAGGTCATCGCCTGGTACGACAATGAATGGGGCTACAGCTGCCGCGTCGCCGACCTCTGCACGTTCCTCGTGAAGAAGGGTTTGAAGACGCTGGTTACTGCCTAGGGTCGTAGAGCTAACATTTGAACCCGCCTTTCCAATCCGCTTGGAAAGGCGGGTTTTGATTTATCCCGATCCTTGAGGAGGCTAAATATCTTCCATTCCAAGACACTTAGCCCCGATTAGTTATTCGCGGAGTTGCGCACCTACTGTGCCGGAGGAAATCTGTGCCGGCTTATCCAGGCGTAAACGCCTTCGCTATAACGTTGCGACCCTTTGGACCGACGGATCCATGCAGCTAACACAGTAAAATGCGCTTAAGCCAGTGAGCATTACTGAGATCTTTGAAACCATGGAATATGGCCCTGCTCCGGAAGGGCGGGACATTGCGGACGCGTGGCTCGATGGACATGGGAGGGAGTTTGGCTCCTACATCGGTGGCGATTGGCGGAAGTCTGCTGGTTTGTTCGAGACTTTCAACCCGGCTAACGGTAAGCCAATCGCCAAGGTCTCGCAAGCCGGCGCAGAAGAAATAAACGCTGCCGTGGCGGCCGCGACTGAGGGCCAGAGAAAATGGGCGAAGCTATCCGGCTTTGAGCGGGCTCGCTATCTCTACGCCATCGCGCGCCAAATCCAAAAGCACTCAAGGCTGTTCGCGGTTCTGGAAACACTGGACAATGGCAAGCCTATCAGGGAAACCCGCGATATCGATATCCCTCTCGTCGCGCGGCACTTTTACTACCATGCGGGCTGGGCTAAGCTCATGTCTTCCGAGCTTGCCGGCTACGAGCCCCTCGGCGTTTGCGGCCAGATCATCCCTTGGAAGTTTCCGCTCCTGATGCTTGCCTGGAAAATCGCGCCTGCGCTGGCGATGGGCAATGCCGTTATCCTTAAACCAGCCGAGTACACGCCGCTGACCGCGCTGCTTTTTGCGGAGATCTGTGAGCAGATCGGGCTGCCGCCTGGAGTGGTGAACATCGTCACCGGCGATGGTGCGACCGGCAAACTGATCGTCGAGCATCCCGGCATTCAGAAGATCGCCTTTACCGGCTCGACCGAGGTCGGGCGGATCCTGAGAACCGCAACCGCAGGAACCGGCAAGAAGCTCAGTCTGGAGCTCGGCGGCAAATCGCCCTTCGTCGTTTTTGAGGATGCCGACCTGGATAGCGCGGTGGAGGGCCTCGTCGACGCGATCTGGTTCAACCAGGGCCAAGTCTGCTGTGCGGGTTCGCGGCTATTGGTTCAGGAGGGAATTGCCGTAAAAGCGCTGGCCAAGATCCAGCGCCGAATGGAAAACCTACGCGTGGGCGACCCGCTCGATAAAGCGGTCGATATCGGCGCCATCATCGCACCGGTTCAACTAGAACGTATTAACCAACTGGTTAAACTAGGCTGCGAAGAGGGCGCTTCAATGTTTCAGCCTAGCTGGGCATGCCCGAAGGAAGGATGGTTCTACCCGCCAACTCTCCTTTCCAATGTGTCTCCATCCTCGACGGTTGCGCAGGTGGAGATCTTCGGGCCGGTGCTGGTTTCGATGACATTTAGAACTCCGGCCGAGGCAGTGGCCCTTGCCAACAACACAACCTACGGCCTCGCCGCCAGCGTCTGGAGCGAGAACGTGAATCTCTGCCTAGATGTTGCCTCGAAGATTAAGGCAGGCACGGTTTGGGTGAACTGCACGAACATGTTCGACGCGGCCAGCGGCTTCGGTGGCTACCGCGAAAGTGGTTACGGCAGGGAGGGCGGCAAAGAAGGCCTTTACGAGTATGTCAAGCCGTCGCTTCACGGAGTAAAAACAAGGGTCGCCAAAAAAACCAATCCGGCAGTTCACAGCTCACAGTTCACAGTTCACTCCGTTGACAGAACCCACAAGCAATACGTAGGCGGCAAGCAGGCGCGACCAGATGGTGGATACAGTGTCACCCTCAACTTGCAGGACGGCACGCAAGAAGAGGTGGCCCGCGGCAACCGAAAGGATGTCCGCAACGCGGTTGAAGCAGCAAAGAACGCCCAGCCCGGCTGGGCGGCCATGACCGGCCATGCACGTGCTCAGATCCTTTACTATTTGGCGGAAAACCTATCCGGCGTTGCCGAAGACATGAAACATGCCGTCTCCCGGTCCGGCGGCGATGAGAACGAAGTCGAGGCTTCCATCGAGCGATGTTTCAGCTACGCCGCTTGGGCGGACAAATTTGAGGGCCAGGTTCATGGCACGCCCCTTCGGGGCCTGACGTACACCCTGAACGAAGCGATCGGCGTGATCGGCATTGTCTGCGACGAAAACGCGCCCCTTCTGGGACTCATGAGCCTGCTACTGCCTGCGGTTGCCATGGGCAACACCGTAGTCCTCATTCCTTCAGAAAACAGCCCCTTGCCGGCCGTGGAACTCTACCGAGTGCTGGAGGCTAGCGACGTTCCTAGCGGTGTGATCAACATCCTCACCGGGCTTCACTCCGAAATGGAGGCCGTTCTCGCCGAACACGATGGGGTGGACGCCATCTGGCACTTCGGCGACGCCGAGGCCCGGGCTAAAGCAGAGAAGCTCTCCGTCGGAAACTTGAAACAAACCTGGACGCCTGAGCCGCCCGATTGGGCGGATGCGGTGACCGAAGGCGCATACTTCCTTCGCCACGCGACTCAAGTCAAGAACATCTGGGTGCCGTTCGGCGAGTGAATGAACCCATCGCGCGCGAACTGCCCTGGTGGCGAACCCTCACGCGCTATCAATGGCTAGTTCTTTGTGCCGCCTGGTTGGGTTGGGTGTTCGACGTGATGGACACCGCGCTTTTCAACTTCGCCAAGGCGCCGATGCTTCAGGAGCTATTCCACGGGACCGAAGCCGAGCGCGCCAAGGTTGACGCCGCATTCCTCACCTTGCTGTTGATTGGATGGTCGGTTGGCGGGCTTCTATTTGGCGTCCTTGCGGACCGTTGGGGCCGGGTTCGAACCCTCACCGTCACCGTGCTCATTTACTGCCTGTTCACCGGCGCGACCGCCCTATGCCACACATGGCAAGAGGTAGCGGTTATCCGATTTATCACCGCGTTGGGCATTGGCGGCGAGTGGGCTGCGGGCGCCGCCCTGCTTGCGGAAACATTTCCCGACAGGGCCCGGGCCGGAGGCGCGGCTCTGCTCCAAAGCGCGGCGGCGTTTGGCCCCTGGTTCGCAGCGCTTATCAACCTCTTCGTGCCCGCCGCCGAATGGCGGGTTCTCTTCCTTGTCGGAAATTTGCCGGCGGCGCTAACCGTGATCTTGCGACTCTGGATCAAGGAGCCGGAACGCTGGAGAACGGCCGCAAAGCAAGAAAGCGCACTTGCGCCGGTTAAACGCTTACTGACCGAGAAGCCGTGGAATCGCCATGCGCTTATTGCCTTATTGCTGGGTGTGAGCGTCATCGCCGCCTCTAACAACATCAGCTACTGGCTGCCCAATCTAACCAAATGGTCAAGCGCCGGCTTTTCGGCGGACGCGGTTCAAAGCCGGGTTAGTCATGTAACACTGATCATGCATATCGGCACCCTCCTTGGGGTTTTGGTGATGCCTTGGCTGTGCGACAAAGTTGGCCGCAAGCGCGCGCTTTTGCTCTTCCTCGTATTGAGCCCGCTTTCAGTGGGCCTGGCAACCGCGACATCTTCCTTTGCTCGTTTGGAGCTGCTCGCACCGCTCATGGCCTTCTTCACTATAGGGCTGAGCGCCGCGTTTGTTTTGTATTTCCCCGAGCTCTTTCCCACCGCGCTACGCGCAACCGGCATCGGGTTCGCCTACAACACAAGCCGGATTCTGGCAGCGGGGATCCCGCTTGCTACCGCGGCTTTGGTTGGACACTCCAACTCGATTGGGGCGGCTGTGGGGTTGACCGCCTTTGTTCCGGTTATTGGGTTGGTGGCGCTCATCTTTGCGCCGGAGACGAAGGGTAAGCGTTTACCGGATTAGTAGCCCCTAAACTCCGCCTTCTTTGCTTCGACCGTCGAATCCGCCTGCTTGAGGCCCGGCGAAGTCGCCGTCACCTTAATCTGCCCGGGCGACACGTCGCTCTGCACGATGAGTTGGGCCAAGCCGTGGAAAACGTGCCGATGCCAGACCGGAGGCGCGCCAGTGATGTGGACGAAAACTCCTCCGCCCAGTCCGCCTGCCCAGCCGGTGTTCTTCACCACGACCGTGATGATGTTGTGCCCCGGATGAACCAGGGTGTTCACGTCGAACGCGTAGCCCCTGAGGCCATCGGTGGCGCCGCCCGCGCGGGCGCCGTTCACGTACACGTCCGCATGGTCGCCCACGTGGCCGATCGCCAGAGTCACCTTGCTGTCTTTCTCAATACCGGGTAGATCGATGCCACCCATGAAAATCGCGGAGCCCTTTGCCTGCAGCTGATCCGCCGCTCCCGAAATATTGATCTGACGCCAATCCGAATAGTCGTAGCCATCGGCGAGAATGGGACTCACGTCTTCCGGCACCGAAGTGTTGATCCGCCAATCATAGGAGGAGATGGTCTGGTCGTTCGGAAGGTATTTGTCGTTTTCGTGGCTGCTCGGGTCACCGTTTCCGACGCCCAAGATATGGCCTCCCGTCACCGCAAAACTCACGTCGTTATCAGCCACCGGCACCACCCGGCCCTTGTCATCGACTGCCGACACCGTATAAATAGCAACGTCTTCACCGTCCGCGTTGATGGCCGTGCGATCCGGGGTCAACGCCAGCGCGGAGGCACCGCCGGTGGTCTCCACTTTCTTGCTCTTGACCAGCTTGCCGGCTCGGTATCCCTCCGCGAGCAAAGTGCCCGGCTGATAGGCGATCGCCCATTCCAGGTGCCCATTGCGGGGCATCGGCTTTCGGCCCAGGCTCTTGCCGTTTAAGGAAAGCTCGACCTCATCCAGGTTGCTATAAACCCACACATTAACGTTCTGGCCCTCTTTGCCCGCCCAGTTCCAGTGGGGCAGAATGTGCACCACGTCCTCACCCGACCACCACGCCTTGTAGTACCACGCGTTGTCTTTCATGAAGCCGCAGGTGTCGAGAATCCCAAAGTGCGAGCTGATGCAGGGCCACCCATACGGCGTGGGTTCGCCGCGGTAGTCAAAGCCGGTCCAAACGAAGGCGCCCTCCAAGAACGGCCGCTGGGAGAAGAAGTTCCACCACTCCTCCGCGGTTGCGCCCCAGGACGGTTTCTCCGTATCGTAGGCGGCCACATACCCCCTGGATTTATCGTTAGAATATTCGCCTCGGGTTGAAACCGTGCTCGCCTCCTCGCTCCCGATCATCGGCTGCTTGGGGTGAGCTTTGTGATACTTGTCGATGTCGCCCTGACGCATGTAGTTCCAACCGCGAATGTCCACCTGGCTGTTCACGCCCTTGTAATCGTCCCCGTTGTTTCCGGCGTAAGTTGTGGGACGCGTGGGGTCGATCCGGTGGCACAGGGCAACCATCGTTTTGGCGATGCGCTCGCCGCGATCCGAACTGCCCTCATTCTCTTCATTGCCGATCGACCAAAGGAAAACGCTCGGATGGTTGCGGTCCCGCTTGATCTGCCGCTCCAACTGGCCGGTGATCCAGGGCGCGGATCCGATCAGGCGGTTTTCGTCCATCACCAACATCCCATGTTTGTCACAGGCGTCCAAAACTTCCGGCGTTGGCGGGTTGTGTGAGGTTCGGTAGGCGTTGCAGCCGATATCCTTCAGCTTCTCGATTCGATATTCGTTCAGCCGATCCGGAATGGCCGATCCAACTCCCGCGTGATCCTGATGGTTGCAGACGCCTTGGATTTCCACCCGCTTGCCGTTCAAGAAAAAGCCCTTGTCCACGTCGAACTTCAGGGTTCGTATGCCGAACGGGGTTTCATAATCGTCGCTATCCGAGCCTGACGCAACCGATGAAACCAGTTTGTACATGCTGGGAGTTTCAATCGACCGAGGCACGAACTGTT
>CAWHLK010000059.1:0-140623 GCA_963829965.1 uncultured archaeon
GCCGCCGCGCTTGGCGTGATACATCGCGAGCTCGGCGTCTTTGAGAATTTCCTCGCCGCGTTGCGGTTCGGTGTCGCCGAGCGTCAACCCGATCGATGTCGTCAGGAATATCTCGCGGTCCTTGAACGTGATCGGCGCGCGGATTGTCTTGCGCATGGTTTCGGCGAAGGCGGTGATGCGCGCTGAATCACGCTCGGACAGCAAAATCAGGCCGAATTGGTCGCCTGAGAGCCGCGCGAGCGTATCTTGCGGCTTGATCAGGCGTCCGACGCGGCGCGCCAAAGTGAGCAGGATGGAATTACCACCGCCATGCCGACGGAATCGTTGACCTGTTTGAAGCGGTCGAGATCGATCACCATGACGGTCGGACGGATAGCCGGGTCTGCCTTGGCGAAATTGAGCACCGCTTCCAGCCGGTCGAGGAACAATTCGCGGTTGGGCAGGCCGGTGAGATTGTCATGCACCGCGTCGTGCAGCATGCGTTCTTCGGCGGTCTTGAATTCGGTCACGTCGGTCAGTGTGCCGACGAGCCGCACCACCTCGCCATCGGAGCCGACCACCGGTCGCGCCCGTAATGCGAACCAAAGGTAATGCCCGTCTGCGGTGCGCATGCGGAAATCCTGCGCCACGCGGCCGCGCCGCTGTTCGAGCACGCTATCGAGCGTCGCGCGAAAACGGTCGCGATCGAGCTGGTGCAGAACTTCCAGCCACTTCGCCGCCGAACCCTCGAGCGTCCCGTGCTTCAACCCAAGCGCGGTCTCGGTTTCGGGGCTGGTGAACACCTTGTCGGACGAAACGTCCCAGTCCCAAATCATGTCGCCGGCGCCGGTCAGCGCCAGCGCGCGGCGCTCGACGTCGGAGACGATGCCACTCGTGGTGCCGCCCGCAAAGGCATGTTGCATGACGGTGAAACCGATCAGCATGACGATCAGAACGAGACCGCCGAGGAGCGCGGGGCCGACAATATCGTTGGTCAGGAAACCCAAGACCGTGGCCGCGGCGGTAATGACCCAGACGACGAGAAGGAGCCAGGTCGGTATCAGCATCACGGCGCGGTCGAAATCGTGGGTGGAAAGATAGACGACTAGCGCGAAGCCGAGTACGGCGACAAAAAACAGCGAGATGCGCGCGATACCCGATGCGACCGCCGGCGAGAACAGCGCAAGCGCAACCAGCGCGCCGAGGAAGAGGAGCCAGACGAGGGTGATATGCGCATAGCGCACATGCCAGCGATTGAGATTGAGATAGGCGAACAAGAAAACCAGGAGCGTTGCGGCCAGGATCGCTTCGCCCGAGGCGCGCCAGATGCGCTCGGCGCCGGACGACATGTCGAAAACTTTTGGCCAAAATCCGAAGTCGATGCCGATATAGATCAGCACCGCCCAGCCGAGCGCGGCCGCGGCCGGAAACATCACGCTGCCCTTGACCACGAACAAAATGGTTAGGAACAGCGCCAGGAGGCCGGCGATGCCGATGACGATGCCCTGGTACAACGTCAGCGAATTGACCTTGTCCTTGTAGGCGTCGGGCTCCCACAGATAGAGCTGCGGCAGAT
Source organism: uncultured archaeon (assembly GCA_963829965.1). Taxonomy (GTDB): domain Bacteria; phylum Armatimonadota; class Fimbriimonadia; order Fimbriimonadales; family Fimbriimonadaceae; genus DASXZH01. The sequence goes on from CAWHLK010000059.1 coordinate 1,556, forward strand.
TGTCGGTGCGCAATTCGGCGACGAAGGTGATCACCGTGCCGGGGTCGAGCGTAATGCGGTAGACGTCCGCCGAGGCGTTTTCCTGCCGTTCCGGCGGATCGCCCGACGACGGCGTGATGTAGACGATGCGCGACAGCCCGAGGTCGGGCCAGATCAGGCCGGAACCGACCATGCGGTAATGCGGCGCCACGATCAGCCGGTCGATCTGCTCGTCGCCGTCATTGGCGAGCGCAAAGACCGCCCAATTGCTGCCGGCTTCGCGGGCGCGCACCTCGATGCGGCGGATGATGCCGTCGGGGCCTGGCGCGGTCGAAACCTGAATGCGATCGCCGTCGGCATGGCGGAACTCGACCGCGTCGGTCAGGTCGATCGCGGCGGCGTCGTTGCGGACATTGACGGCTTCGACGGCATGCGCCGCCGGCGCGCCGGCGAGCACCATCCATGCGGCGGCGAGGAGCGCGCATGTGATGCGGGCGCTCGAACGGGCGGCGCGCAAAAATACCAAGAAACGACCTCCGAGGCCGGCAGCCGGCGCCCTTTGCGCCACAATCGAAGTCCCCGCGAAGTCCCCCGCAAAGGCTTTAGCGAGATTACCTAACGGGCTTTGCGCCGAATTCGCGACCGCCTCGCCGACTTGAACCAGCGGTCGCGGCGGCGGCTTCCGTCGCAAGCGATTGAGCCGAGTGAGTTAGTAACCGCTGGCGGGCTGCGGAGCAAGGATATTTCCTGTGTACTTTCAAAGGGTCAGGACAATTCCGCCAACGTGGTTGCCGGCCGGGCGGCGGGCGCTTCGCACGGTTTTCGCGCGAGCGCCGCGGTCGGGTTCCGGCGGCAGGCGGTCGGTGTGACAAGCGCCGGTGCGGCCGGTAAAATTGCGCTCGAGGAGCCATACCGATGCCCGCCGTCGACGACGACGATAAGCCAAAGAAGAAGCTTGCCCACGAGATCGGGCAGGATCTGACGCTATTGTCGGCCGGCGAGATTACCGACCGCATCGCCCTCCTGAAGGAGGAGATCGCGCGGCTCGAAGCCGATCGGTCGAAGAAGCAGGCGCATAAATCCGCCGCCGACATGTTCTTTAAAAAATAAGCGTTTTCAAGATGTTAGCGGGACAGTCGGGCGTGGCTAGCTAGTGCTACTGATGAGACTCTTTCGGCAAGTCTCTGCGGTTCCTTAACCTTTGATTAAGCTTTCTCGTTCATTACAGAGGCTGTCCATCTTCTGGACATTGAGTGGCTCCTGTCCACTCTGTTTGACGCCTCCCTGTTATCACCTTGAGCCGCCGGCAACGGCGGCTCTTTTTTATTGGCCGTCACGTCTCTCAACTATGTTCGAAGCTTCACTGGGCTGACCGCTGGACAGCGCGCACGCCGCGCGCGATGCTAGCGGAGGTGTGAGGCGTACATGTCCGAGAAGCGTATGATGGAGGCCGGTGCGGTCTCGTTCAGCGAGCGGCTGGCGAGTTCCCAGGTATTTGCGACGCTTTTTCGCGACGGCATGGCGCTGGTCGAGGAGACGGCGAGCTATCTCGACGGCTCCGGCCGCCAGGAATCCAAGAAGCTCGAGCGCAGCGCCAGCCTGATCTACGCTACCGAAAGCATGCGGCTGACAACCCGGCTGATGCAGCTCGCCTCATGGCTCCTGCTGCATCGCGCGGTGAAGGAGGGCGAGATGACGCTCGCCCAGGCCAACAAGGAAAAAAGCAAAGTGCGGCTCGCGGCTTGCGAGCCCGGCGACGCGAAATCGCTGGTGCTGCTGCCGGCGAAACTGCAGGAACTGATCGCGCGCTCGACCAAGCTGCAGACGGAAGTGCGCCGGCTCGACGCCACCATGCATGCGCCGGTTGCGCCGAAAATGCCGGCCGATAATCCCGTCGAGCGCCAATGGGGGCTATTGAAAGCCGCGTTCGAATCCGACGCCTAAGCTTTCAGAACCGCGGCACAAATCCCGCGCCGGTTTTCTCGATATGGCCGGCAAACGGCGCACCGACGTGCCCGGGGAATACCAGCGCGCCACTCGCCGCGCACGCTTCCAGCACGCGGCGGCGGCTGGTGCGGGCCTCGTCGACGTTCGAATTCTTCGGAAAATTCCAATCCGGATAGAACACCTGCAACAGATGATGGAACACGTCGCCGGTCAGCATGGCGTGGCTGCCGCCGATATCGAGCTTGAACACGAAATGGCCGGGCGAGTGGCCGGGCGCCGGCAGGATTTCAATAAATTCGTCGAGGCGATGCGGTCCGGTGACGAGATCGGCGCGGCCGGCTTCGACCACGGGCAAGACGCAATCGCGAAACGTGCCGAATTCCGCCGGTGCGGTCGCCGGATCGCGATCCATGGCGTGGAAATAGTCGAAATCCGGCTTCGAGAAGACATAGCGCGCGTTGGCAAAGGTCGGCTGCCAGCGGCCGTCTTTCAGCTGCGTGTTCCAGCCCAGATGATCGTGGTGCAGGTGGGTGCACATCACCATGTCGATCTCGTCGGGCCGCGCGCCGGCCGCCGCCAGCCGGTCGAGCCACGGCGTATCGAGCATGTTCCACCACGGCCGCGACGGGCGGGATTTCTGATTGCCGCAGCAGGCGTCGATCAGAATCTTGCGGCCGTCGAGCTGAAGGAGCCAGCTATGGACGCTGAGCTTGAGCTTGCGCGTTTGTGGATCGTAGTGATCGGGCGCGAGCCAGTGACCGTGCTCTTTGAGATGAGCCTCGGTGAAGCCGGGAAAAATCTCGTCCGGCGGATAGATCGCCAGATAGGTTTCCTCGATGCGGGTGACGGTTGCCTTGCCGACTTTGAAGACCGTCATGGCCCACCGCCCCGGCGCTACTCCCCGAAGAAAAGGCTATTTCTTGAGGAAGCCTTCGAACTTCTTATTGAAGCGCGACAGCCGGCCGCCGCGGTCGAGCAATTGCTGCGTGCCGCCGGTCCAGGCCGGGTGCGATTTCGGGTCGATGTCGAGATGCAGCACGTCGCCGGGCTTGCCCCAGGTGGTGCGGGTGGTGAATTCGGTGCCGTCGGTCATGACCACCTTGATCTGGTGGTAATCGGGATGGGTATCGGGTTTCATGGCTGTGTTCGCGGATCTCGGTTCGGGGAAATTTGGCGGCTGTATAACGCGATAAGGCCGGCGCGACAAGTCGAGGCCGGAGCGCTCCTTCGACACGTTGCCAGCGCCGCCTTCTAGGGGCATTGTCCGGCGCAATTCGGCCGGGGGCGGAAAAAAGGCGTTGCGGCGCGAGAATCCAGCAAGAGTTTGCAAGAATCCGACATGAATTTGCGTGCCCAGGACGAGATCGCGGCACCGACGGCTGCGCCGCACGAGGTGGCTGCCGCGGCTGCAGCCGCAATCGCTGCGCCGCAAAGCCGCAAAGTCAAGCTGCGGCCGCTCGCCTCGCTTTTGCCCTATGTCGACCGCTACCGCGGCCGCGCGCTCGCGGCGCTCGGCGCTTTGATCCTCGCCGCCTTGACGACGCTGGTCGTGCCGATCGCGGTGCGGCGGATGATCGATTTCGGCTTTACGGCGCGCGGCATCGAACTGATCAACAGCTATTTCCTGGTCATGATCGCGGTTGCGGCGGTGCTCGCCTTCGCCAGCGCGTCGCGTTACTACCTCGTCACCACGCTCGGCGAGCGCATCGTCGCCGACCTGCGCGGCGACGTATTCGCCCATCTGACGTCGCTCTCCGCGTCCTTTTTCGACGCCGCCAAGACCGGCGAGATGATCTCGCGCCTCACCGCCGACACCACGCAAATCAAGGCCAGCGTCGGCTCCTCCGTTTCGGTGGCGTTGCGCAATCTCGTGCTGTTCCTCGGCGCCAGCGCCATGATGGTGGTGACGAGCCCGCGATTGTCGGCCTTCGTGCTCGGCGCGATTCCGATCATCGTCCTGCCGCTGTATGCTTTCGGCCGCGCGGTGCGCCGCCGCTCGCGCTTCGCGCAAGACACGCTTGCCGACGCCTCGGCCTATGCATCCGAATTGATCGGCGCCATTCGTATTCTGCAGGCCTTCACCAATGAGCGGCTCGGCATCGCGCGGTTTCGCGGCGCGGTGGAGGGCGCCTTCGAAGCGGCGCGCCATTCGATCCGCGCCCGCGCGCTGCTGACCGCCTTTGCCATTTTTCTCGTGACGACGAGCGTCGTCATCGTGCTCTGGGTCGGCGCCCAGGACGTGTTGAGCGACCGCATCACGCCCGGCCGGCTCGGCCAATTCATCCTCTATGCGGTGTTTGCGTCGGGCGCCTTGGGCTCGCTGTCGGAAGTCGGCGGCGAGATCGCGGCGGCCTCCGGCGCCGCCGAACGCCTGTTCGAGATCCTGTCGATCAAGCCCGCGATTCTTGCGCCGGCGCATCCGCTCAAACTGCCGCTGCCGGCGCGCGGCGAGGCGGCATTCGAGAATGTGGAATTCTCCTATGCGACACGGACCAACGTCTCGGCGCTCAAAGCCGTGTCGTTTCGCGTACGCCAGGGCGAGAAGCTCGCGATCGTCGGCCCCTCGGGCGCCGGCAAGAGCACGATCTTTCATCTGTTGCTGCGCTTTTACGATCCCATATCGGGCCGCGTCACGCTCGACGGCGTCGGGCTCGACCGATCTCGATCCGGCGGATTTGCGCTCCCGCATCGCGCTCGTGCCGCAGGACAGCGTGATGTTCGCCGCCAGCGTGCGCGACAATATCCGTTTCGGCCGGTCCGAGGCTTCGGATGCCGACGTCGCGCGCGCGGCCGAGCATGCCCATGCCGCGGGCTTCATCGCCGCGCTGCCGCAAGGCTTTGACACCCAGGTCGGCGAGCGCGGCGTGACGCTGTCGGGCGGCCAGCGCCAGCGCATCGCCATCGCGCGCGCCATTTTGCGCGACGCGCCGCTCCTTCTGCTCGACGAGGCGACCTCGTCGCTCGATGCCGAAAGCGAGACGCAGGTCGCAGCGGCACTCGCCGATCTGATGCGCGAGCGCACCTCGATCGTCATCGCCCATCGGCTCGCCACCGTGCAATCCTGCGACCGCATCCTGGTGCTGGACGAGGGCCGCATCGTCGAGGAAGGCACGCATCAGACGCTCGTCGCCGCGGGCGGGCTCTACGCGCGGCTCGCGAAGCTGCAGTTCCAGGGGACCTAACCGCACGTCATTGCGAGGAGCAACGCGACGAAGCAATCCAGCGTCCGGGCTCCGCTCTGGATGGCTTCGCTCCGCCCGCAACGACGTCACGGCCGCCAGCTCATGCGGTGAACAGGTTTGCGGCTGAGCGGATTTTTGCCCGCGCCCGAAATGACAAATCCGCATTTCTGATAAAAGCGAATGGCGCGGGCATTATCGGTGTTGACGTCGAGATCGAGTCCGCTCGGTGAAAAGCGCTTCGCCTCGGCGACGAGCGCCGCGCCGATGTCCGCGCCCCAATGCTCCGGCGCGACCACGAGCTGATCGAGATAAAGCGTGCGCGGATCGACGGTGACGAAGCCGATCATGATGCCGTCCGTTTCGGCGATAATGATCGTGGTGCTCGGGGCAAGCTCGTTGCGTAAGCGGTCGCGCCACCAATCGAGCCGCGCGGCGAAATCGATGTCCGGATAAGCCGCCTGCCAGGTTCGCAGCCACAGCGCGATCGCGGCGTCTTCGTCGCCGGGGCCATAACGCCGGAGCTGTAACGGCAGCGAACCCAGTAAAACCCAGGTCTATCATGGCAAAGTTGGAGGGCGCCGCGCGCCATGGCGAACGTGAAGAACGACAACCTCGTTTCGTTCGAGGGTGTAATAAATAACGTAGGGAAATCGGCCGAGAGGGAACTTGCGTACGCCTGGCACGTCGGTCTCTTGTGCCATCAAAGGAAATTCAGCGACTTGTGCGATCAAGCTCTCGACGCGACCAATGACGGACGCCGCCGCGGCACGATTGTTCTTTGCGATATAGGCGAAAATTTCATCCAGCTCATGAAGCGCGGTATCGGTGTAGCGTACCTTCATGAACGGTAGCGATTGAACACCTCGGCGACAGCCTCGTCGCTGGCAAGTTTGCCCTGACGCATTTCCTCGAGCGCGTGCTCGATCGCGGCACGCTCCTCGGCGCTGACCTTATAGATGCCGAAATGCTTGGTTTCGATATCGACGATCGACTGCACCAATTCGGCCTGCGCTTCTTCCGGCCAATCGGCGATGCGTTCCAGAAGTGTTTCGACAACCTTGTTCATTTGAACATCATAGCAGAAATGAACGCCGAGCGCACCGTCTTACGGCGCCGCTTCGCTGATGGCTTGCTGGTTGAACTCTTTGCCCGCCTCGCGTCCGGCTTCCTTCAACAGCCGCAGCAATTCGTGGTGCATGGTGTCGTTGCCGGCGACGACCTGGTTCTTGGTGAAAATCGCGTCGCCGCCGTCGAGATCGGTGACGAAGCCGCCGGCTTCGCGCACCAGCAATGATCCCGCCGCGATATCCCAGGGCGACAGGTCGCGCTCCCAATAGGCGTCGAGCCGTCCGCACGCGACCCAGGCGAGATCAAGCGCGGCTGCGCCATAGCGGCGCAATCCGGCGAAGTTCTGTTGCGCGGCCGCGATTTCATGGCGCGCCAGCGCGAGATCGCCGCGCCCGTAATGCGGCAGGCCGCAGGCGACGACGGCCTCGGCGAGTTTCAGCCGGCCCGCGACCCGGATGCGCTTGTCGTTGAGATAGGCGCCCTTGCCGCGCTCGGCGAGGAAGGTGTCGTCATTCGCCGGATTGTAGACGAGGCCGGCGACGATGGCGCCGTTCCGCTCGAGCCCGATCGACACCGCGAAATGCGGGATGCCGTGCAGGAAATTGGTGGTGCCGTCGAGCGGGTCGACGATCCAGCGGTGACTTTTGTCGGAGCCCTCGATGGCGCCGCCTTCCTCGCCGAGGAAGCCGTAATTGGGCCGCGCTTTGCCGAGTTCCTCGCGCACGATTTCTTCGGCGCGGCGGTCGGCGGCGGTGACGAAATTGCGCGGGCCTTTCACCGAAACCTGCAAATTCTCGACCTCGCCGAGATCGCGCTTGAGGCTGCGGCCGGCGCGATGCGCCGCCTTGACCATGACATTGAGCACTGCGGAATGGAGCATGGCGCTTCGCGTAGCCTTCATAGGGGTCGGGTGCAAGCCAAGTGTTCATCCACTGTTCATCCGCCCCCGCTGCGCGGGGGCGGATGTCCGCTGCCGGTGCGCCATTTCGTCAGCATCGGCAGCGGCTCGCCGCGCACGATGTGTTCGAGATGGCTCGCTGGGGGGATGCGCCGCGGACCGCCCGCCATTACCTCTTTGGCCGCTGCCGTGCGCTGGGCGGGCGGGACGGAAGGCAGACCGCGCATCAGGCAGCCGGCCGGCTCGCCGAGGCAGCGCCGGTGCCGGCGGCACGGCTTTTTCCGGCAGCCGCGCCAGAACGCGAAAACCTCGCAGTAGAGCCGCCACACCGCCTCATGCGCGGCATCGGCGAGCCGCAGGCCCTGTTCGACGGTGCGTCGCTTGGTGAAATCCTGCTGGTTCGGTTCCTTGTTACGGGGTTTTGGCATCGGTTGCCTCTCTTGTCGGGTGAAAAGGGCAAGCGTCTTCCTTCTCGCGGCGCGCCTGGGCGCCCGAGTTGGGTGAACACGAAACCGTAGCCCGGATGGAGCGAAGCGCAATCCGGGTACGACCGTGACGCTTCAATGCCGCTCCCGGATTACGCTGCGCTCCATCCGGGCTACGACGAAATAAAAAGGAAGGCGGAACGCCGACAGACGCGTAGCCCAAGCTCCGCGCCATACGGGCGCGGCTCGCGCTCATCGGAGCGCGCTCGCCTGTCGGCGTTCCACCGCGGCACTTGCGGAAGCGAGCCAACGCCGCCGCTCAGTTCCAGACGCACTTCCTGGGACGCGGCTAAGGAGCGGGCGTTATCCGCCCCCGCCTGTCCCAGTCCAGCGGCAAAGCCGCAGACCGGTCATGATGCCGGCCGGGCGTATCCCCGGAACCGCCCGGGAGCGGAGGTGACAAGCCCCCGCCCGCGGGAACCGCTCGCGCTCCCCGCCGGCCGTGTCACCGGCCGGCGGTCCTTGCGGAGCGTGATTCGCCAGTTCGTAACGGAAATGGTGACAAATGTCAAGGGGGTTTGTAACCAAGATTGTGACGAGGCCTTTTCCGTCATCCTGAGGTGCGCGCCAAGGGCGCGCCTCGAAGGAGGTCGGGCCCGGCGCGTCGGAATAACCATCCCTCTCCCGTTCCGGGAGAGGACGACCATGAGCGCAGCGAATGGTCGGGTGAGGGCCTGTGCCGGCCAACACTTCCCTTCGCAACACTTCCCCTCAACCGGCCCGCGCCTTCGGCGCGTGCCGACCTCTCCCGGAACGGGAGAGGGAGACCTGGCCCGCTGCCGGGCGGTTCTCGTTATTGCGGCGGCAATCGCTGTGCTACGCCGCTTCGCCGATTTCGATGCGCACCGCAAGCCCGGCCGGTCCGGCGAGATTGATCAGCGCGTCGAGGCTGAACTTGTCGATGCGGCCCCGCATCAAATCGTTCAATCGCGGCTGCGTCAGTCCCAGGCGCTTCGCCGCCTCAGTCTGGCTGAGCTTCCAGCTTTCGATCTTGCCGCGCACCGCGATCATCAGCTCCGAACGCGCCCGCATATTGGCGGCTTCCGCCGCGGTATCTTCGAGGGCGTCCCAGACGCTTGCGAATTTCTGCCGTGGCATTCGATCAATCCGCCCAAGATTTCAACGTGGTGTGTTCTATATCAGAATCGATATAGTATCACTTGGACACGATCAGGCCTGTTGATTGTTCCTATTTTGTTCTTGCCAGGTAAAACAACCAGTGGCTATGATTTAGCGGCCTCGCGTTCGGCTGCCGAATCTCGCAAGGGTAGTTGCGTGTCGAAAGAGATGCCGAAAAAGCCGGACAAGCTCCAAGTCGAACGGATCGCCGCCGAGTTCCCCGATATGCGGGCGGCGGTGCGCGAGCAATTGCGCGCGCTGGTCCCGGAGGCCTTCGCCGAAGGCAAGCTGGATGCCGGCAAGCTGAGGGCATTGCTCGGCGAGAACGGCGATGCCGGCCCCGAACGCTACAGCTTCTCGTGGGCCGGCAAGCGCGATGCCATCGCCATGCTGCAACTGCCGACCCGTGCGACGCTCGTGCCTGACCGTGAAAAGAGCGTGAACTTCGACGAGGCGCAACACGTTTTCATCGAGGGCGAGAACCTGGAAGTGCTCAAGGTCCTCTACCGCTCCTATTTCGGGCGGGTGAAGATGATCTACATCGACCCACCCTACAATACCGGCAACGATTTCATCTATTCCGACGATTTCGCCGATCCGCTCGATCACTATCTGTACGTCACCGGGCAGAAAAACGGTAGCGGCGACTACACTACGTCACAGGTAGACAAGAACGGACGCATCCACTCGGCGTGGCTCAGCATGATGTATCCACGGCTAGCGCTGGCGCGGCAGTTTCTCTCAGACGCCGGTGTCATTTGCGTAAGCATTTCGGATCACGAATTGCCAAATCTTCGGCTATTGCTGGACCAAGTATTTGGGGAGGAATCGTTTGTCGCTCAGTTTATTTGGAAAAGCAGAAAGTTCCCGGATTCGCGAAGTACGAAGCAGGTCTCTGTTGATCACGAATACCTCGTTACCTATCGACGCAGCGCCGAAGCACAATTTCGCGGCGTAGAGCGCGACGAAGCGAAATACGAGAATCCTGACAACGATGCGCGCGGCGCCTGGATGAGCCGCAGCATTCTTGGCTTGGCTACAGCAGAACAACGTCCAAATTTACATTTTAAAATTACCGATCCGAAGACAAAAATCGATTATTGGCCCCCAGCAGAGACTGGTTGGCGCTACGGCACAGCTCGCATGGCAACCCTTATTGAGACCGGATGCATTCTATTCCCGGCCAAGCCGGAGGGGCGGCCTCGCGAAAAAAAGTTTATGGCTGATCTTCAAAATGAATTTATGGCGATTCCTACGATAATTGATGATGTGCATACGTCGGACGGAACCGAAGAGATACGAAAGATATTTGGTTTTCAGGCATTTGATTTTCCAAAGCCGTCCGAGTTGTTGCGGCGCTTTGTGGAGCAATTGTCTGGCGATGGCGACGTAGTATTAGATTTTTTCGCTGGTTCATGTCCGACAGCGCAGGCAGTGATGGAGCAGAACCGCCGCGATGGCAGACAGAGAAGATATGTGTGTGTTCAGCTACCGGAAAAACTTCCTGCTCAAAGTGAGACAGCTAAACGTGGCTTCCCCAGTCTCGCAGAGATCGGAAAGCACAGAATAAAGGAAGCTGCGAAGCAGTATATTGGCAGTAACGGCAATGGCGCCTCCGTCGCCGTTCGCATGTTCAAACTTTCAATGTCGAATTTCCGAAATTGGGTTGGTGTTGCGGATAAGGATTCCGACAGTTTGGCAACTCAAATCGAGGCTTTTTCCAACTCTCTCGTCTCCGGCTGGAGGCCCGAGAGCGTTATCTGGGAAACGGCGCTGCGAGAGGGCTATAGCCTAACATCGCGCGTCGAGAAGATTGCGAAGACAGACAAGCAGAATTTCTGGCGCGTGAGCGATCCGGACCGTGAGCAGTCCTTCGTCATCTGCCTCGACGACACGCTGACGCTTGATGCGGTCCGCGCGCTCAAGCTCAGGAAAATCGCTGTTCATCTGCCGCGACACTGCATTGGACGACACGCTGTCGGCGAATCTGGCGCTGCAATGCCGGCTGAAGGTGTTGTGATGCTCTCGGTCCGTCATCCTGAGGCGCGAGCGCAGCGAGCCTCGAAGGATGCGGTCACGGCGCTGTGGCTGTCGCCCTTCGAGGCGCGCCTCCGGCGCGCACCTCAGGGTGACGGAAGAAGGCTGTCGCTTGCGTCGAGGCACTGAGCCGCCATGGAATTCAAATTCGATGCGACCCAAGAATATCAACTCAGCGCCATCGCCGCCGCGTGCGGGCTGTTCGAAGGCCAGCCGAATATACCGAGCCAACTTGTGGTGCCCAAGGGCGCATCATTCCAGGCTATCGCCAATCGACTTGAACTCGACGAAGTCGCCATCCTCGCCAACCTGAACAAGGTTCAAACCGAGCACGCTATCGCACCGGATTTCAAGCTGGAGGCGATCGAAGCCGAAATCGAGATGTCTCCGGCTTAACGCAAGCTCGGTTTCCGAATTTCTCCGTGGAGATGGAAACGGGAACCGGCAAGACCTATGTCTATTTGCGCACGGCGCAGGAATTGTTCCGCAGCTTCGGTCTGCGCAAATTCATCGTGGTGGTGCCGTCTATCGCGGTGCGCGAGGGCGTGCTGAGCACGTTGCGCCTTACCGAGAAGCACCTGAAAGAGCTTTACGGCAATCCGCCCTATCGCTTCAGCGTCTATGATTCGGCGAACTTGTCCCAAGTGCGTACCTTCGCACTTTCGGACGGGCTGGAATTGATGGTGATGACGATCGACGCCTTTGCGCGCGCCGAGAACGTCATCAAGGCGGCGACCGACAGGTTGCAGGGCGAGAAGCCGATCCACCTGATTCAGGCGGTGCGGCCGGTGCTGATTCTCGACGAGCCGCAGAACATGGAGAGCGAGAACCGGGTGCGGGCGCTTGCTGCGCTCGACCCGCTATTTGCGCTGCGCTACAGCGCCACGCACCGCAATCCTTACAACACGATCTATCGCCTCACGCCGTTCGACGCCTACCGGCAAGGCCTGGTGAAGCGGATCGAGGTAGCGTCGGTAGTTGAGGAGGACAACGCCAACCTGCCGTTCATCCGTATTGACGACATTATCACCAAAAAGCGCACGCTCACCGCCCGCGTTGCGGTCCACAAGCTGATGAGGACAGGCACGATTAATGAGACTGTGCTGACCATCAAGCCGGAGGTTGATTTAGAGGAAAAGACCGGGCGGGCCGAGTACCAAGGCTTTGTGGTCGATGAGATCAATTGGGGCGCAGGCTTCGTCCGCTTCACCAATAATGTTGAAATCAGGAAGGGCGGGACTGTCGGTACGGAGAAAGCGGCGATCTTCGAGGCGCAAATCCGCTCGACGATCGAGGAGCACTTTCAGCGCCAAGCCCGCTTGCGCGAACGCGGGATCAAGGTGCTGTCGCTGTTCTTCATCGACAAGGTCGACAACTTCGTCGCCGAAGATGGCGTTATCCGCACGCTCTACATCAAGGCGTTCAACGAAATTAAGACGAAATATCCGGAGTGGCGGGATGCCGATCCGATGCAGGTTCAAGCGGCGTACTTCGCCAGCAAGACACGCAAAGGTGGCGAGCAGGAGTTTCTCGATACGTCGGGCAAAACCAAGGAGGACGAGTCGGCATTCGATCTCATTATGCGTGCCAAGGAGCGGCTGCTGTCGTTTGAGGAGCCGGTGAGCTTTATCTTTTCGCATTCCGCTCTGCGCGAAGCCTGGGACAATCCCAATGTGTTTCAGATTTGCACCATGCGCGAAGTCGGGTCCGAGCACCGAGCGGCGCCAACAGGTCGGGCGCGGCATCCGTCTGCCGGTCGATCAATCCGGCGATCGGGTGCACGACGAGGCGGTCAACGTGCTGACCGTGGTTGCGAGCGAGAGCTACAAGCGTTTTGTTGAAGGAGCAAGGCGAGATCGAACGCGAATACGGCAGGGAGGGCGTGCCACCGCCTCCACCCGACAAGCGCAAGCGGACGAAGGTCAGGCTACGAAAAAACTACATGTTGCGGCCGGAGTTCAAGGCGCTGTGGGGCAAGATCAAGCACAAGACGCAATATGCGGTGAAGGTAGATACCGAGAAGCTGATCGCAGACGTCATTTCGGAATTGGATAAAGCGAGCATTCGCAAGCCGCGCGTTGCCATCACCAAGGTCGGACTGCGCCTGCAATCCGCCGATATTTTCGAGCCGATCGTCCAGAGCGGTGCGAAGACCGCTATCGATCTCGCCGGGCGCTATCCGCTGCCGAACCTCGTCGAGATTATGGAAAACCTGATGGAGAATACCTCGCCGCCGATGCGGCTGTCGCGCCGCACTCTGCTCGAGATTTCCGACGCACGAAAATCCGCGATGCCGCGCTGGATAACCCGCACGAGTTTGCGACCGTAGCGGTCGGGATCACAAAGGCGAAGCTTGCCGATCAACTCGTCGATGGCATCAAATACGAAAAGATCGACGAGTGGTACGATCAGACGCTGTTCGACAAGGATGCGATCATCGACGCTTGGAAGGACTACATTGTTCCGAGTGAAGAAATCGGAGGCGTCGGCGGCACCCACCTCTGGGACGGCGTGCAATTCGAATCGGAGACAGAAAAATCGTTCGCGCAAGATCTGGAAAAGCGCGGCGATGTGAAGCTCTACATAAAACTACCGCGCTGGTTCGAGGTCGCGACCCCGATCGGCAACTACAATCCCGACTGGGCCATCGTGATGGCAGACCCGGAGCGGGGCGAAGACCGTCTTTATCTCGTTCGGGAAACCAAAAGTACGCTCGACCTCGACCAGCTTCGTCCGGACGAGAAGCGCAAGATTCTGTGCGGCCAAAGTCACTTTCGCGGTGCGCTTGAGGTCGATTACAAGCTCGTGACACAGGCGTCGCAGCTACCGGATGGCGGGATATGATCTTCCCTCGCCAACGCGACCTGTTCGGCCAGGACGAACAGGATGAACTGTTCGACGATCAGCCGACGCCGGCTTATCGCCCCGATCCCGACAAGGTGCGGCGCCGGCTCGAAAAAATTCTCGCTGAAGCGCGCGCGGCGCAGAAGTTGCCGTGGGAATCCACGACGCTTTCGCTCTACCGCACCATCTTCCCGCAGATGACGAATTGGCTGCCGGAAGACGAGGGCGCGCAATTGCGCTTCGCAATTCGAAACGGAATTGGCGCGGCTTGCAGCCGCGTAATTTTTCTCCCGGATTTCGCAGTCGCTCAATCCAGGCTACGCGGTCTCATCACGGCTTCGCCGGCGCCGCCTGCGGCGCGGCTTGCGCCTGCTGCTGCCTTGCCGCTTCCAGCGCGTCGAGCCAGGGCTTTGCCGCCTTCTCGGCGGCGGTGCGCTGGTCGGGGGTGAGTTTTGCCAGGATGCCGTCGAGCTCGAGGTCGGTTTCGCCGGCGGCGCGCGAGATCAGATGCCACTTCATGGCCTCGACCGGATTGGCCGGCGCGCCTTTGCCGCTGGTGAGAATGCGGGCGAGGCGATCCTGGGCGATGGCGCTGCCGTGGAGAGCTGCCTTGCGGAACATCGCGGCGGCGGCTTCCTGGTTCGGTGCGATGCCGTCGCCGTTATAGAGCGCGATCGCATATTCGACTTCGGCGTCGGTATTCTCGGCGAGGGCTGCCTGCGACCACAATTGCACCGCCTGATGCATGTCCTTCGGCACGCCGCGGCCCTCTTTGTAGAAGGTGCCGAGCGCATATTGGGCATCCGGGCTGCCGGCAAGGGCGGCCTGGCGCAACAATTCGGCGGCGCGCTTGAAATCCTGCGGGAACAACTGGCCCTCGATATAGAGGAGCGCGAGGTCGTAAGCCGCGAGCGGATGGCCGAGCTTGGCGGCGGCGGCGAGCAATTTGGCGCCGGCTTCGCGGTCGCGCGGGCCGGCGCGGCCGCTGGTGCGGAACATGCCGAGCGCGAACAGCGCATTCTTGTCGCCGCGGTCGGCGGCGAGCTTGTACCAGTCCGCGGCCCGCGCATCGTCGCGCGGCACGCCGAGCCCGTTGGCATAGAGTCTCGCCGAGGAGCGTCATCGCCGCGGCGTCGCCATTGGTGGCGCGGTCGGTGGCAAGCCGGAAGGCGGTAATAAAGTCGCCGCGCTGAAACGCCGCGAAGGCGGCATCCGGTTCGGCGGCAGGCGCCGGCGCTGCGCCGACGGCGCCGAGCCACAGGACCGCGAGCAGCGCCGCAAGGGCAGGTCCCGCCCTCACGCCAGATGTTCGGCCGTTGCCGCGACCGCGGCGGCCGCGCTTTGCCAGTCGCTTGGCCCGCAGCTTGTGGCTCCGTCCATATCCAGTCACCGAGCGCTATGAAATCGGCGCCGGTTTGCGCCAGCGCTGCGACCTCGTCGAGACTTGCGGCATAGCCGACGCAGGGTATTTCGACCAAATGCGCCCACCACTCAAGCCGGTCGAGCGTTTCTTCGAGCGATGGCCTGCGGTCGCCGCCTAGTCTTCACTTTTGCCCACCCCCGCGCGGGGGAGGGGGGCTCGCCGAACATCACGTAGTCGGCGCCAGTCTCGGCCGCCAGCATGGCATCATGACGGCTGCGCAGGCCGCCGGCGCCCGCAATCCGCTCCGGCTTGAGCAGCGCAAGCGCTGCCGCGAAGGTGTCGACACCGGTGAGATGGGCGCCATCGGCGCCGGCTCGGGCCACGAGATCGGCATGGCCGTCGAGCAGAACCGCGACATCGCGCCGCTGCACGGCGGCGGCGACGGTTTTGGCCCGCGCGATCAGCGTGTGCTCGTCGGCCGGCGCGAGCCGCACCAAGACGGCGGCCACATCGCCGGCGCCAAGCGCCAAGTCGAGCTCGGGCAGAAACGCCGCGGGGTCGTTCAGCAGTGGCGTGAACAGATAAAGGCGCTGGCGCTGAGCGTTCATCGTCGGCAATCACCTCCCCCTGTAGGCGGGAGGTCGTCGCGCGGAGCGCGGCGGGTGGGGGCAATGTTGAACTTTGCTCGCCACCCCACCCCGGCCGCTTCGCAGCCGACCCTCCCCCTGCAGGGGAGGGTTTATACCCGCGCTGCATCACGCCGCCTTGCGCTCGAGGTCGGCTTTCCACTGACCGAGCGCCGCGAGGCTGTTCATCATGGCGCGGTGATTGAAGGCGCGTTGGGCGGCGGCGACGTTTTCGGATTTGCCCGACCAGGTCTTTTGCGGCGCGGCCTGCAGCGCGCGGCCATAGGAGAACGATACCTGCCAGGGCAGCGGGCCCATCCGGTTCATGGCGTCGAGATGCGCGGTTGCTTCTTCGTCGGACTGGCCGCCGGACAAAAATGCGATGCCGGGGACCGAGGCCGGCACGCAGGCCTTGAGCACGCGCAGCGTCTTGTCGGCGACTTCCTCGACCGAGGCGCGCTTGGCTGATTTTTTGCCCGGCACGATCATGTTGGGTTTGAGCACCATGCCTTCGAGCGCGACGCGCTGATAATAAAGTTGCTCGAATTGCAGCTTGAGCACCATCTCGGTCACCTGATAGCAGCGGTCGATGTCGTGATCGCCGTCCATCAGCACTTCGGGCTCGACGATCGGCACGATGCCTTCGTCCTGGCAGAGCGCGGCGTAACGCGCCAGCGCATGCGCATTGGTCATGATGCAGTTGTAGCTCGGGATGCCCGCGCCGATATCGATCACGCCTCGCCATTTGGCGAACTTCGCGCCCAGAGCGCGATACTCCACGAGCCGCTCGCGCAAGCCGTCGAGACCTTCGGTGATCAACTCGCCCGGACAGAACGGCAAGGGCTTCGTGCCTTTGTCGACCTTGATGCCGGGCAGCGCGCCTGCCTTCTCGATCAGCTTGACCAGCGGCGTGCCGTCTTTGGCGTTTTGGCGGATGGTTTCGTCATAAAGGATGACGCCGGAAATATATTTCGACATGCCCTCGGCCGACCGGAACAGCATTTCGCGATAGTCGCGCCGCGTATCGGCGGTCGATTCGACGCCGAGCGTGTCGAAGCGTTTTTTGATGGTGCCGCTCGATTCGTCGGCGGCCAGGATGCCGCGGCCGGGAGCGACCATGGCTTCGGCGACCTTGTTCAATTCGCTGAGATTCATTGCGCCCTCCTGAAGATTTGGCGCCGGCGGTCCGGCTCGTGTGTGGCGTGATGCGGATCGAGCGTCTTCATAACCTAAGCCGGGGTGGCAGCGGGAGTCCGATCGACCTGCAATACCTCGATACCCGGCAGCACCTTGCCCTCGAGCCATTCGAGGAAGGCGCCGCCGGCGGTCGACACGTACGTGAATCGCTCGGTCACGCCGGCCAGATTGAGCGCCGCCATGGTATCGCCGCCGCCCGCTATGCTGACAAGCCTGCGGTCCGCGGTGAGTTCCGCCGCCGCTTCCGCGACCTCGACGGTGCCATTGTCGAACGGTTCCAGCTCGAAGGCGCCGAACGGCCCGTTCCACACCAGCGTTTTCGAGCGCGCCAGAACCGAGATCGCCTGCTCGACGCTGCGCGGTCCGATGTCGAGGATCATGTCGTCGGGGCCGACTTGATCAACCGGTACGACGCGGGACGGCACGTGCGCCGCGAATTTCTGCGCCACCACGGCATCGACCGGCAGCACGATCTCGCGTTTGAGCGATTTCGCTTTCGCCATAATCTCGCGCGCGGTCGGGATCAGATCGGCCTCGACCAGCGACTTGCCGACCGATTTTCCTTGCGCTGCGAGAAACGTATTGGCCATGCCGCCCGCAATGATCAGGGTTTCGACCTTGGTGATGAGATTGCTGAGGAGATCGAGCTTGGTCGAGACTTTGGCGCCGCCGACGATCGCGGTGACGGGACGCTCCGGATCGAGCAGCGCTCGCCGCAGCGCGCTCAGTTCTTCCTGCACGGCGCGGCCGGCATAGACCGGCAGCAAATGCGCGATGGCCTCGACCGAGGCATGCGCGCGGTGCGCCACCGAGAATGCGTCGGCCACATAGATGTCGCCGAGCCGGGCAAGCTTTTGCGCGAATTCCGGGTCGTTTTTGGTCTCGCCTTTATGGAAGCGGGTATTTTCCAAACAAAGAATGTCGCCCGGCTGCATCGCCGCCACGGCCTTTTCGGCTAGGGGACCGATGCAATCCTCGGCGAAACCGATCGGCCGCCCGATGACTTCGACCGCCGCGGCGACGACGGGCTTCAGCGAGTTCTTTCGGGTCCGGACCCTTGGGCCTGCCGTAATGCGAAACCAGAATGACCTTGGCGCCCTTGTCGGCGAGTTCGGTGATGGTCGGCACCAGCCGCTCGATGCGCGAGGCGTCGGCGACATGGCCGTTCTGTACCGGAACGTTGAGGTCGACGCGCAGCAAGACGCGCTTTCCTTTGACGTTCACGTCGTCGAGCGTTCGAAAGGCCGGCATCACACTTCTACTGGGGAAGCACTTGGGAAGACGCGGTCGCATCGTCGATCTCGGGCAGCGCGGTCAGGAGAGCTTGCCCATCGCCACCGCGGTGTCGATCATGCGATTGGAGAAGCCCCACTCATTATCGTACCACGACATCACCCGCACCAGCGTGCCGTCCAGCACCTTGGTCTGGTCCATGTGGAAAATCGACGAATGCGGGTCGTGGTTGAAGTCGCTCGAGACGTTCGGCTCGTCGGTGAAGCCGAGGATGCCCTTGAGCTGCTGCTCGGCGGCGCGTCTGACCGCGCCGTTGATCTCGTCCTTCGAGGTCGCGCGCTTGGCGACGAATTTGAAGTCGACCACCGAGACGTTGGCGGTCGGACCCGGATCGCGACGCCGTCGAGCCGGCCGGCGAGCTCCGGCAGCACGAGGCCCACGGCCTTCGCCGCTCCGGTCGAGGTCGGGATCATGTTCTGCGCCGCGGCGCGGGCGCGATTCCTCGTCAAGGACGGCGAGACGGTTCCTGTCGGCAAGGCCATTGCGGCTTTGCTCAAAGCAGGCGAAAAGCTGCCGAACGGCTGGGGTGGAAAAGAGACCGTAGGGGTTGGCGCCTCGAAGTCGGAGGCGAAGCAAGAACCTTCTGCTGAAGGGCACGCTTCCGGCAACGGAACAACGGCTTCCGTGTCTTCAGCGCCCGCCGGCAGGATCAAGGCCACGCCTCTTGCTCGAAAAATCGCTGCCGAACTTGGCGTAGATTTGTCTGCGGTTAGGGGTTCAGGCCCGGACGGCCGAATCGTCGAAAAAGACGTTCGAACCGCTCAGCCGGCGGCTGCGCCGGCCGCAGCGGCCACTGCGGTGGCAACCGCGTTCGTACCGATCGCGCCCACGCCGGGCGACCAATCCATTTCGCTCAATAAGCTCCGCCAAATCACCGCGCAGCGAACCTCCCAGTCCAAGCAGCAGGTGCCGCATTTTTATGTGACCGTGCAGGTGGACGTGGAAAAGCTGATGAAACTGCGCGAGCAGTTAGTGGCCGAGGAGAGCGGCAAGGTGTCAGTGAACGATTTTGCGATGCGGGCCTGCGTGCTCGCTTTGCAGCAGATGCCGGTCGTGAACTCAACCTATCAGGGGCAGACCATTCTTCAATCCGGGGCAATTAACCTCGGCATGGCAGTTGCGACCGATGACGGCCTCACTGTCGCCGTCATCAAGAACGCCCACGGGATGACCATACGCCAGATATCGGACAAGGCCAAAGAGCTGGCGGACAAGGCTCGCCACAACAAGCTGAGCATGGACGAGCTGTCCGGCAGCACCTTTACGATTTCCAATATGGGCATGCTGGACGTGGATGAGTTCATTGCCATCATCAACCAGCCGAACGCGGGAATTCTCGCGGTCAGCACGGTTCGCAAACAAGTAGTGGTGACGGACGACGATGAGATCGAAATCCGGCGCTGCATGAACATCAGCGCCTCCTTTGACCACCGTGTGGTCGACGGCGCGGTTGGGGCCAAGTTTATCAACCTCGTCCGCGGCTATCTGGAAAACCCGACGCGTCTGTTCTCCTAGCCAACGTCCTAGTTCCTGACTAGACGTTTGCCGACAATGTAGTCGAGCGCGCGCAAGACGTCGCCCCGTCCACCAACCCATGGAATCAAAGCAACTTACCGACACGGTGCTCATGGTCGAGCCCCGATATTTCGCTTACAACGATCAAACCGCGGTTACCAACCATTTCCAGCACGAACAGCGGACCGTGCATGAAGATTGGACGAGCGCGAATTTGGAGTTCTGGCGCATGGTCGATATCCTTGGCCGAAAAGGCGTGCGCGTGGTTGTGTCCGAGAGCATTCCAGCCCTGTCGGAGGATCAGAAAACGCCGGACGCGGTGTTCCCGAACTGGATCACCACTTACGCGGACGGGCGCTATTGCATCCATCCCCTTCAAGCCTTAACGCGGCGCAGGGAGCTGCAAGAACAGAACGTGGCCAAGCTCTTTCTGGAAGCGGGCTATGATTGGGACTTTTTCAAGCGTTGGGAGATGCCCGCGTCATTCACTGACAAGAAAGAGTTTGTGGAAGGCAGCGGCAGCGCGGTCATCAACCGAGTTGAGGGGTTTGTTTATGCGGCGATTTCTGCCCGAACCGCCCCAAACGCGGTGAAGGCCTTCAGCGAGTGGCTGGGCTACGATTTCTTGACTTTTGACACCTGGTACGGCAACGACCCGCTGTATCACACGGACTTGCTGATCAATGTGGGAGACGGGTTCTTCATTTGGTGCCCCGAGGTCATCGTCCCCGCAGACCGGCAGAAGGTTGCCGATTCCATACCCTCCCGCTTTGAAGTTCTTGAGATATCCCTAGCCCAAATGGCTGCCATGTGCGCGAATATTCGGCAGCTTCGCGCCGGCTCCGGCTCCGTGATCGCGATGTCTGGAACCGCGGCCCGGGCCTTCACGGCGGAGCAGCTTCATACGCTTGGCAAATACGGCGAGGTGGTGCCCATCGAGGTCCCGACGATGGAGCGAGTGGGCGGCGGCTCGGTTTGTTGCATGATCTCGGAGATTTTTCTTGCCGCGACGGATTCGGTAGAGGCGCAGCCTGCAATTTCTAGTTTCTAGACTTGAAAGTAAATTTTACTAGGGCTAGTCTTCATTGGGTCGCTTTAGGGAGGTTTATTGAACTTCCATCCATCGTCTTGTACAATGTAGACATGGCGCAATCCGCGCATATCCAAAAGGTGCCCATCCCCGAAGACCTTCGTGTCCTGCTGCTTGCGAAGCTGGATGATCAGCAGCTTTCCGCTTGGGTAACCGAAGCGGCGGTGGTCGAAGCAGTGCGCCAGCACTTGATTTCTCGAAACAAGGATGCCACGCTTCTCGGCATCGACGACTATGCTGCGCGAGAAGACTTCTTTGAACGCCACCAGCTTTTCAACGAATACACGATGGAAATGCTGGACCAGGATTTCAAGACGATCGACCTACACCGACGTCAATCGAAACTGTGACCCTCGTCGTATCGGACACTTCACCGCTAAACTACCTAATCCTTATTGGAGCCCAAAACGTGCTCCCTGACCTCTTCGGGTCTATCCTTGTCCCGTCGCAGGTCATTCAAGAGTACGGACCTGGGCGAGTAATCTGCCTTCCTGGGTAGAGGTCCAAGTTGGCGATGCTTCCCGATTCCCAACGCTTAACTACGGCGAAGCTGCGGCCTTGGCCATAGCATTGGACAACATGCTCAGCTCCTAGTCGACGAAATCGACGCCAGACTTATGGCAGATTCCCTGGGGGTTCCGGTTATCGGCACGGTGGGCCTGTTAGCTGAGGCGCATCTGAATTCGCCCTCACTTTGACACGGCTATCGGCGCATTATCTGCCACCACGTTCCGTGTTCACCCTAGCATTGTCGGTTCGGCCAGGGCAACAATCCTCTCCGCTTCGGCCCGAATACGGACAAAAGCCCACAGAAGAAAAATCATAGCATCGCACTCGCTGTTCTGACGACCAGTTCTTCACTTGAGATACTATAGACTCTTGGCGGAACCAGCGTTCCGCATTCCAAACTATGCAACGAACACCCTCAACAAGGCTGGGGTTTCGGCGCGTCGCCGCGCCTGATCCTTATCCACAACCCGTTTCTCCCAAAAATATTTGGCGACCCGCGGAAGTCCCCGGACATGTCCATCTCGACCTCGTGGAGAATGGCGTCATTGCCCATCCTTTGAAGGCCAGCAGGAGGCCGGATGCCAATGGGCGGACTATGAAGATTGGGAATATAGGCTTGTTTTCAACCGGTCTGCAAAGCCGGAAATGCCACGCCAGGTTTTGCGGTTTGAGGGCCTGGATACATGCTGCCTAGTGTCCCTGAACGGTAAAGAGATCGGGCGGAGCAACAACATGTTCGTTCCATTGGAGCTCGACGTTACCGCCTTGCTCAAAAGAGGGTGAAAATGAATCGAGCCTCATTTTCTATTCCGCGATCAGAATCGGCGAGGAGCGCCGGGCGGAGTACTTCGCCCAAGAAGGTCTTGCAAGCGATACCGAAAACCTGAACCAGCGTGCCTTTGTCCGCAAAGCCCAATACATGTACGGATGGGACTGGGGGCCGCGTCTGGTGTCCTGCGGGATTTGGAAGCCGGTTGAGCTTTTGGAATACGCGGCGAGGATCAAGAGCTTTACCGTCCACAACGAGCGCCAAGAGAATGGCAGTTTTAAGGTTTGGACCCGAACCGTCGTTGAAGGCGATGCCCAGGCCAAAACGCGATTTGGAGATCACGGGACCGACGGGGACCTGGAATTGGTCATCGAGAATCCCAGGCTGTGGGAGCCGAACGGCCAAGGAGAGCCTTACCTGTATGAGGCGTCCGCCGAAATCGAGGGCCAGAAGATCACCAAACGCATCGGCCTTCGAACGATCGAACTCGTTCGGGAGCCGGACGCGCATGGAGAGAGCTTTAAGTTCCGCGTGAATGGAAAAGACCTTTGGGCGCGGGGCGCAAACTGGATCCCGAACGATTCCTTCCCTTCCAAAGTGACGGCAACGGACTATCGAGAACAAATCGAGCTCTGCCAAAAGCTCAATTTCAATATGATTCGGGTTTGGGGCGGGGGGCTGTACGAGTCTGACGACTTTTACAATGCCTGCGACGCGTGCGGCATCCTCGTTTGGCAGGACTTCCCCTACGGCTGCTCCTACTATCCGGATGATGAGGCCGCCCAAGACGAGGCCAAGATTGAGGCCGAGCACCATGTAAAGCGGGTGCAAGACCGGGCTTCTTTGGCCCTCTGGTGCGGGAACAATGAAAACCTCATGATGTGGGACCAGAAGTGGGGAAATCCGGAGAAGGCCCCGCCGCGCTACTACGGAGACTCCATTTTCCGCAAAGTGCTGCCGGGCGTCATAGACGAAATTTGCCCGGCCATTCCTCATATTCGGGGCAGCCCGGGTAAGCGCATGGCCGCCGAAGGCGGATCCCCAAGGCAAACGACGGTGGCATTGGCGACCAGCATTACTGGGATGTTTGGCATGGCCGCGGCGACTGGAAGTTTTACGTTGAATCCACCGGCCGGTCTGTTTCCGAGTTCGGTTTTGCCTCCTCCTGCTCCGCAGCCCAGTGGCTCAACCGTTTTGCCACACGGAAAGATCGAAGAAGGTACCGATTGGACGGTCCGCTGGCACGATAAAACCCTCAAGCCGTTCGAGGTCTTTTCGGGGTTGGTTGCCATCCACTACCCGGACACCGACTCCCTGGAAGACTGGATCTACTACAGCCAGTTGAATCAAAGGGACTCTTTCCGGTTCGGAATCGAGCGATTCCGCTCGTCCGGCTTTTGCGACGGGTCTTTGATCTGGCAGATCAACGACTGCTGGCCGGTGCAAAGCTGGGCGGTTCAGGAATATAGCCGGCTCCTCAAGCCCGCAGGCTTTGAACTGCGGCGCGTCTATGCCCAAGACAGCATTGCGGTGATGCCGGGTGAAGGCGGCTTTACCGTTTTTCTTCTCTCCGATTGCGGCGCGGCCGCGCCGGTCTTGGTGGAGGCGGTTTCAACCGTGGACGGCAGCCTCATTGAAGCGCTCACGCTTGCGGGCTCGGCCACCGGAATCTGGCTGGCCACGGATAGGTTCAGGGCGAACCAAACCGCGCTGCGGTTTTCCTTGAGCGGCAGCCCGGAAACCACGCGATGGCAGCTACTCGCCGAGCCCAAGGACGCCCAATTTCGGAGAACCCAAGATTAAGGTCAGTTTTAGCGGAAATGAATGCCGACTGGAAGTTCAGGGCCTGATCTATGACGCCATCGTCATCGATGCCGACGACCCCAACAATGTTCCCACCAATCAAAGCGGGTTGAAAGGCTTCGAGGCCTGGACGCGATGGAACGAAGGCGTGACTTTGCGCTTTTCCAAGCCGCCCGAGCGGCTTTCCGTCCGCTGGCTCGGGGGCACATGGGTATCCGAGGGATAGCCATTCAGGCAACGTTCTAACCGCGCGTGAGATTGGGGCGACATTGGAGGCCTCCCTACAAATGCCCCCTCGCTAGGGGCCAAAGAGTTAGCCGGCAGTTGAGCCGAAGGCGACACCGCCCGTAGCGGCACCCCCAAATTTCCGGTACGCCGGAGGTGCGGAAAGCATAACCAAGGACCCCAATCCCGCCAAGGATACAGCCGGTTCGTTAAACGGGGTCCTGCCATTGGTGCTAAAACGAGATGTTAGTTAATGGCAAACTAGGACGAAGGCATTGGTCGGTATTCTCGCACACCTCCGGTGTGCCGGAAAATGGAGGGGGAGCCGCTTATCCGGGCAGTGTCGCCTACGGCTCAACTGCCGGCTAAGCTCTTTGGCCGGGGCGACCTTGCCGAGTGAGGAAGCGTGAACACGCGATGAGGACTCGGACTGTGGCCGGCGTCGTCGCGCTGGAAGCGCCCGGGTACACGGACACCGAATACAAAATAAAACCGATGGGCACCTCCGAGGCCAATGCCGAGCGAGGAAGATACAAACCCCGCTCTCATGCCCGTCTCGCGGCCTCCTCTAACAACACACTTGTTCTAAACCCTCAAGACTTCAAACTCATGCTCTACCGGCTGCGCCGCGTCTCGCGCTTGCCCGGCCACTTCCTTCTCCATCGCCTCTAACCCGTGCGCGGCTTCGCCGGCGGCGCCTTCCACGCCGTACTTCACTTCCACCTGCCGCCACCGCGTCATTTGCAGAAGGCTTCGGCGGGCAACGAGGTCCAGCACTTCCCTGCTCTGGCGCGTCATCGGCGTATCCAACGCCGCCAGGTTGATTCCTTCTTCAAGCGAGTCTGCCGAAAACTCTCCGCAAACCTCTCCATCGATCCTCAATTCATAGGAACCGGGGGAAAGGCCGATAACGGTTAAAGTCTGCTGGTTCAAACTTTCATTAAACGGATAAATCCGTTTCACGAAACCGATTGCCTGGTCCTCGGACATGGTTGGAAATGGCAGGGCCTCATCCGTCTGCTTCCAGGTCAGGCCCTTCCAATCCGAGACCGTTGCTCCCTTTTCGCCGACCACCCTCTTCTCATCCAAGTCCAGGGCGACCTCTGAAACAAGGCCGGGCGCATGCCAACCTTTCAAGAGTTCGGCGGCCATAATCAAGTGGCCGGCAGGGCCGGGGTGTATCCAGTCGGGAACGATCTGGGTTGCCAGCGCGGGATCAAGCTTCTTCCCCAGAATCATCGCATCGACCATCGGCTCGTTGAAGTCCACATAAAGACAACCGTGCTTGGACGCGAGGTCGCAAACAGCTTCGCCGTAGCGCTGCAGGGCATCGTTATAGCCAACGGGCGGATAGGGCGCGCCCGGATAGGCGGGCCGCGGCTCCGCGGTGTACTGGTCCCACGGCGAAGTCCTCATCAAGGTAAAGGCAGCAGATGGAGCCGCGCGTTGAAGCTCGGCCAGCATCTTCGCGTATTCCCGGGCGAAAAGCTGTTCGGTATGGGTGTTGTAAGGCGTGTACCCCCCGTCGTTCATGCCCATCATCACCGTGACCACGGTAGGACGCAAAGGTTCCACATCGCGACTTGCCCGAATAGAGACCGGGCCTCCCTCACCCTGCCCCCAACTCGTGTCCCCGCCCCACCCCCGATTGAACCAGTCGATTTCCATTTTGGGAAACCGGGTGCGAACAAACGCCTCGACGAAAACGGTGTAGAGCTGCTGTTCGGTGATGCTGTCGCCGTAAAAGACAACGCGGTCCCCGGACTTCAGGTGGAAAGGATCGGACATGGTCTATTTTAGCCAGCTAATGAGCCTTGTCAGAATCCTTCTTTTCGTCCCCGGGCAGCGCCGGCATCTTCGCCTTGCGTCTTTTGAGGACAACAAGCTTTGAATCCGACTTTCTTTGATCCGTCGCCGGAGTGGTGATCGTGAAAAAGAAGTTATCCTTGTCCACCCAGGTGACCGGCCCGTTGCCGGGCGGCGCGTCCACCACCAACTTTTGATATTGCTGTTGCAGGGTATCCAGAATGGCTCTTTTGCTCTTGTCGCTGCATGAGAAATGGGCGTCTGCCCCTTTCATGGCGATGGTGTCGCCGTCCAGTTTGTAGGCTTCGAGAACGGTCAAGCCAAACCATCCCCTTGATGCCTGGCACTTGCGCGGACATGATGAAGGTCGCGGAGCCGTCATCTTTGAACTCGTAGATCATCTCCTTGCCCTTGATGTGGGGCATCATGTCCCACTGGCCCAAAATTCTCTTGTCCGTTACGACCGGGGCATCTTGGGTTGTTTTCGCAGGAGCTTGCATCCGCAAAGGAAGTAAGGCAACGGCAGCTAAAAGAGCGATCATTCAATATTGTCCGTATCGGTTCTGGTAGCGGTCGTACCACTTCTCCGCTTCTTCGGGCGGAATGGGCTTCGGCCCGCCTAGCTGGAAAGACAGGTGAACGGTTTTCGCCACGTCCTCCACCATGACCGCGGCTTTTAGGGCAGCGGTCGGCGTTTTGCCCCAGGCAAAAACACCGTGGTTTCCCATAAGAATGACGGGCCCGCGCCCCCGGTGTTTCAGGATCGCCTGGCCGATATGGTCTTCCTCGTTATCCACATAAGGCATGCAAGGGATCTCCGCGCCGAACTCGTCCGCGATCGCGGTCAGCACGAGGGGGATCGGCCGGTGGGCGGCCGCAAAAGCTGTAGCGTAGTTGCTGTGGGTGTGAATGATGCCGTACACATCCGGCAGGTTGCGATACAGGAACAAGTGGTGCGGTAGGTCCACGCTCGGCCTTCCCTGCCCGAACTCCACTTTGCCGTCCTCGAGCCGAACCCCAACCAGGTTTTCAGGCGTGATCTTGTCGTAATCCATGCCCGAAGGCTTGATGACGAGCAGACCGGATTCCGGGTCGTAACCGCTCGCATTGCCGCTGTGCATGGTCACAAGCCCGGCGGTTAGAAGCGCTTTGTTTGCGCGGCAAACTTCTTCTCTGAGGTTTTGGAGGGACATGGCTCCGACTCAGGTTACCCGTGGTCAAAACGGGTCGGCTCGGCGGGACGTGCGCGCCTCCGTGTTTTCATGACAGGAGTGTATTTGCGATGCGGTCGATTCCGGGCCCGGCCCTTCATCGGCTCCTTCTCGGGTGCCAATAGCGCTGAAGGTAGGGGCATTGGCCCTTAAAAGGGGCGCCCTCGAGCCGCAGCCATTCGGCCTTCTGCCCCTTTGTCAGAAATTAGAAGGGCTTCTCGCGACACAATACGCGAATTCGACGCATCCCAATCATCTATTATGGGACCTCCTCTATCAATGTCTTCGTGATCACCCTTGGTGGTAAAAACTGGACCCGCAGGGTATTCGACCCGATCGAACTCTACTTGGACCTTTTTCATGGC
The DNA here is from genome assembly GCA_963829965.1 of uncultured archaeon. Lineage (GTDB taxonomy): Bacteria > Armatimonadota > Fimbriimonadia > Fimbriimonadales > Fimbriimonadaceae > DASXZH01. The sequence goes on from CAWHLK010000059.1 coordinate 28,888, forward strand.
AGCAAGCTGTGGGCCTGTGAAATGTAAGGCTTTATATACGCTCGCGGTGAGGAGTGCGGTAAGGGGATCGCCCTGGTAAAGGACCTGAAGCAGTCGCCGCTTTTGCGCGGGACTGAGGCTTAGGATCAACTCTCTTGCGAGCTTGGTCATCACCAGGCTACTATTATTGGCAGGCATCTCGTCTGGTTTCTTGAACCGCCTTAGAATTTCGCAAAGGAAGAGATTTGGCTACCGCTTAGGTGTAGGTTTCGCTGGACTTCTGGGCAGAACGCCAGTGCGCGAACAATTTTACCTGTGGCAGGATATGAAGACAGGGAAATGTCCACCGGGCTTTGCCCACGAATAGCACACAACGCCACAATCATCAATGGGTTCATTCTTCTTCGTCCGCCCTAGGTTACCCACGTATGCATGAGCTGCGCAACCCCTGCTACTACGCTCCAGGTGAACTCAATCTAGTCTGAGCCCTCCGCCTCCACTTTTTATGCATCCACCATTGTCATCATAGGCCGTGCACGTACCGATGACACCGCTCGCGGTGTTCAGGTTCGGGTTCTGAGAGAACGTAGGCTGCGCGATTTCGAGTACAGATAGGGCCTCGAAGCTCACATCTACCGTTCCGAAGCAATGAAGCAGAAGAACATTTAGAGGTGCATGCGTGAAGATTCGGCTTGCCGCATCCTGGTAATAGGACGAGATGTCATTAAGCGCACCCCGGGCGATATCCTCCCCACCAAGGCCAACGCCCCCTATATATGAAATGCTAAAGTCGAAGCTAGTGATATTATTAAGGATTCCGCACGCAGCAGTTGCAAGTGGGTACTGCGGGTTGGCATTGCAGCTAATTTGTATGCTGTTCTCTTTATATAAATCATTGGTAAGGTAATCACCGCGGGTGAGATAGGCCTGAATGGTGGCGGTTACTGCAAGAATGGTGGCCCCCACATTCGACCCAATACATCCATTAGAAAAGTTGTGGTTAGGGTGGGGAAAAGTTCCAGACCAGGGTGTCCCATTTTCGAGATATCCACTGCACTTCAGTTGACTTAGAGTCCAGCCCCCAATGAGGCACCAAAGCCCCGACGGATCCGAGATAGTGGCCGGGCTCAAAAGCGAGTAAGTGTAGGCTCGCTGACTTGGCCACGTCGGGTCTGCAGAGACCCATTGGCCCGTTGAATAGTCGTAAGGCCTCCTCCTGACGTAGAGACCTGCGTAATTCCGACCAGTGTTCCGATAGCCCGACGACCCGTTCCACCCGAAGCTCGGATCGGACGCCGAGCCGGTCTTCTGGATCCGCGTTCCATAAGGCGCCCAGAGATAGGAGTTTTGCGGCGCACCCGCGGCGTAGGTGGCAATGACCGAACCAAGTGCGTCCGGCCCATAGGAAGTGTGAACGCCACTTGTGGATTCGCCGAGAATCATTCCGTCTACTGTGTAGTAGTTCGTGGTTGCCATTGTTATTGTTTTCCTTGGAGATAGTTCGAGCCGTCCCAAACGAGCGTTGTGGGCGTTCCGCTTACAAGTTCCAGCCTTTTCATGTTGTCAGGCTGGTAAGAATAGGTTGCGACGGTGCCGTCGGAGTCTTGGCTGACCGTGAGCCTATTCTCCTTGTCATAGCTCATCGTGGTGAGTCCGGCCGAGTCTTGAACACCGATGGTATTGCCGTTCGCGTCGAACGTGAAGGCGTAGCTTCCCGAGGCGGAAACGCCTGTCGTCTTGCGGTTCGCCGCGTCGTAGGCGAGCGTCAAGGGTGAGCCGCTCTCGTTGTTCGTCAGGATGTTGTCGTTGCCGTCATAAGAATATGTGAAGGCATTCGCGTTCGGACCTGTGATCGTGGCGCTGACGAGCCGCTCCTTAGCGTCATAGCCGTAAGTCGTCGTGTTTCCGAGGATATCGGAAACGCCAAGCCGGTTCTGGGCAGCGTCGTAAACATAGGTGAAAGCCTGATCCAGGTCTCCGGAAGCATCCGTGTGCTGAACGGTCAGATTATCGCCCCGGGCGTTGAACGCATAGGTTATCGTCAGCCCCGGATTGGACTGCTGGATCGCCGTTTTCCGGTTCAGCGGGTCATACGAGAACGTCGCCAACATCCCATCCGCGCCAAGGAAGGATGCGGTGCGGTTCTGCAGGTCGTAGGCCATCGTTCGGATTCCGCCGTCCGGGTCTTGGAGGGTCAGCCGGTTTCCGACCTTATCCAGCGTATAAGCCTGGTTCGAGCTTCCCGGGTCGGTTTTGCCGGTCAGCCGGTCGAGCGCATCGTAAACATAGGTGATCGAGCCCACCGAGTCGGTCGCGGTCGTCATGTTGTTGTTCGGATCGTAGGCGAAGGTATAGAGCGACCCGTCGGCGTAAGCGCGACCGATTTCCCGGTTCAGCGAATCGTAAGAATAGGTCGTGAGGTCCCCGGTCGGGAACTGGCGCGTGGATTTCCGGCCAACCGCGTCGTAAGCATAAGAAGTTGCGAACTTATCGGGATCGGTGATCGTGAGCATCGACTGCCGGCCATCGTAAGTCATGCTAATGAAGTTGGACCGCGCGTCCTGGATAGCCGTCTTGTTGCCAACCGCATCGTAAGAAAGGGAAACCCGGTAAGCCAACGCATCTTCCGTTGCAAGCAACCGGTTCAAGGCATCGTAAGCCATTGTCGTCACATAGCCGCGGGCGTTCATCATCGAAACCGAGTTGCCAACCTGGTCATACGAGGTCGTTGAGCGATAGCTTAGTGGATCGATGCTCGCGATAGCTCGGTTGTCGCTATCGTAAACGCTTGTCCAGAGGTTCCCGAGGGCATCAACCCGGGCCAACGTGTTTCCGACGGCGTCGTATACGGTCGTCGAGATAGCATGAACCGCGTTCATCGTCGACACGACTCTGCCCAGAGCGTCATAGCTGCTGGTGTTGATCGCGCCATTGGCGTTGATCGTGGAGACGAGATTGCCGCGAAGGTTGTAAGAATTGGTGCTGAGATGACCGAGGGCATCCTGAGTCGATGTCCTCCGCCCATCCTTGTCGTAAGCGTAAGTCGTGATGTAGCCGCGGGCGTTCTGAACCGAAATGAGTTGGCTCGCCTGATCGTAAGCGTTGGTAGTTCGATAGCCCAGCCCGTTGACCGTCGCTTGAACGCGCGTGCTGTTGGAAAAATACACGTTCGAGGTGATGACGCCGATCGCGTTCATCATCGTCACCGGATTGCTGTCCGCGTCGTAGCTGGTCGTCGAGCGGTTGCCGAGTTGGTCAATTTGAGCAATTCTCTGCCCCGCTAGATTGAAAACGGTCGTGGTAAAGAAACCGCGCGCGTCCTGGGTCGAGACAAGGCGGCTGTCTTTATCATAATTGGAATGGTCTGCCCCCTTTCCGGAAGACAAATCTAACTCACACTTCCTGGTATTTTAACATGGCTTCCGCGGGTGTGCGGTTGCAGATTGAAGAGTGTGGCCGTTGCTCGTTGTAGAACCTGCGGTAGATCGCAAGCTTGATTTGAGCGTCGGCCAGGTTGTGAAAGACCTCGACATCGAGACACTCCCTCCGAAGGGTCGAGATGAAGCTTTCAGCGTATCCATTCTGCCAGGGGGAGCCAGGCTTGATGAACTTGCTTTCGGTTCCCGATAGGGAGAGGAAGACGGCGAGGCTCCTTGAAATGAACTCGGGGCCATTGTCGCTACGGAGAAACCCTGGAGCGCCGCGAGCCTCGAAAAGCCCCTCGAGAACTCTTTGCAGGCGTAGCGATTTTATGCTTGTAGCGGCCTCCAAGGCAAGGCACTCTCTGGTGAACTCGTCCTTGATCGCAAGGACCTTGAGCTTGGTTCCGTTGAGGCAAGCGTCGTAGCAAAAATCGACGCACCACACATTGTTTGGCGCCTCAGCCGAAATTGGAATGGAGCTCCCAGTGCGCTTCTTTCGGTATCGCTTCATTCGCCCCAGGCGCTCCTGCTTCCAGATGCGGTGGACCCGCTTCTCGTTGAGGGGACACATCTCGCGGCTTACGATAGCGTGCGCCATTCTGTAGCCCATATTTGGCCGCCAAACGGCCCTGAGGCGCTCCCTGAGCTCCGCATTCCGATCTGGTGGCTTGGGCCGGTACAGAGAGGCCGTAGAAATCCCAGTTATGCTTGAGGCCCGGCGGGCCGTCACTCCACGCTCCATCAGGAATCTCGCCCCCGCGACGGGTTCAGGAGCGCGATGCCGTTTTTTCGGAACAGCGCCTTTATGGCGTCTATCTCGAGATCGCGCTCGGCAAGCAGCTTCTTAAGCTGGGAGTTCTCCCTTTCGAGCTCCCTGAGCTGATGGACGTCGTCCTTCTGCATGCCGGCATACTTGCGCCGCCAAATGTAGAAGGTGTGCGAGGTCACGCCGTGCTTTCGGCAGATCGTCTCGATCGTGTCGTGCCCGGCGGCCGCTTCCTGCAAGATCCGAACGATCTGCTCTTCAGTGAACTTCGATTTGGTCATCATTCCTCCAGACGAGGAAGTGTGAGGTTATTTTGTCTTCCAAATTGGGGGGCAGACCAGGAACTCGTTATATTTCCTAGCGCGTCAACGGCGGCAATCACCCGGCTGTCGGCATCGTAAACGGTGGTGCTGATGTAGCCCCTGGCATTCATCGTTGAGACAAGCCGGGCGTTTATATCATAGGAGTAGGTTGTCCGGTTTCCAAGCGCGTCCTGTCCGCGATCTTTTGGGCGGCGGAGTTATAAACCGAGGTTGTAACCCGGGTCAGGGCGTCCATGATCGAGACCTGATTGCCGAGCGAATCATAAGAATAGGTCGTGAAATAGCCCAGCGCGTTTTGGACCGATATCATCTGGCCATAGCGGTTGTAGGCATAGGTCGTCCGGTTTCCAAGCGGATCGATGGTTGCTTGGAGGAGCCCGGAACTATAGATGTTCGAAGAGATTGCGCCGGTCGGATCGGTGGTGGCGAGAAGGTTGTCCGCCGCATCGTAGGCGTAGCTAGTGGTCCGGCCAATCGGATCGGTCGATGTGATCATGCGATTGAGAGAATCGTAGCCGTAAGTTGTGATGCCGCCGTCAGAGGCCAAGACTGAAACCAAGTTTCCAACTGAACTGTAACTGTTGGTCGTAATCAGGCCTCTAGGATCAGTTGTGGCTGTCAGTTGGCCAAATGCATCATAGGCATAGCTAGTGACACGCCCCAATGGGTCGGTCATCCGGGTCACAAGACGGCTTGAGTTGTAGGCGTAAGTGGTGACCGCGCCCATAGCGTCGGTAACGGTCGTCAGGTTTTGATTCGAGTCGTATTGATAAGTGGTCGTATTGCCCAAGGCATCGACGACGACCTCCGGGAGAGCGTTATTGTTGGAAGTGATGCTGGTTTTCCAGCCCGCTGGGACCTGTTCTCCGGTCCTGAAGCCGCTGACCGAATCGTAGGTTAGGGTCGAGGTGTAGCCTTCGGGGTGCTGAATGGTGCTCAGGTTGCCGGTGGTGGAGTTGTAATTGTAAGTGGTGACCCCGCCGGAAGGGGCGGTGACATTGCTGTAGCCGTTGCTTGCATCGTAAGAATAGGTCCAGATCCCGTTACCCTGGGCCATGCTCACGACCCGGAGGAGGCTGTCATAGCTGTAGGTTGTGAGGAATCCGCGAGGATCGGTGATCGAGCTGAGTAAGGAGACTCCTGAGCCCGCCGCAATGTAAGAATATTGGGTTGAGCAGCCGAGCGGCGTCGTATAGGTCGTGAGATTCTTGTTGGTATCGTACAGATAAGTCCATGACCTTCCCGACCAATCCTGGACGTTCTGAACAAGTCCGGCCGCGTTGTAGACGAGGCTGACCAAATTGCCGCCGGGAAGCTGGATCCCGATAAGTTCAAAGGTGCTGATCCCTGCCGAATGGAAGGTGTAGGTGTTGGTTACGCCCGCTGGGTCGGTGACGCCTCCAAGCAGCCACGAGCCGTTTGCGTGCGGGTTTGGAGTGTACAGCTGGTTCGAACCGTCGGGAAAATATTCGGTAAATGAATTATTAGCGGACGCATAGCTTAGCGTTGAGATGCAGCCGGCGGTACCTGCGGTGTATACGCCGGCGGAGCCGGTAAAACCATAAATCGAAAAGTCACCCCGCGTGATCGTCGCGGGGGACAGGGTTCCCGCGTTCGACGCAAGGGACTGGTTGAGCGAGGAGTTACGGTTTTGGCCCCAAGGCGTGGTTTTGCCGGCAACGGATGAGTAGTAGTTCGTGATTTCGAGGTTGAACTTCTTAGAACGAAAGATGATATCAGGATCAACCGTCAGTGCGCCGGTTCTAGGATCGGGCGCTGGGCTGTACGGATCGTCCCAAGGGCGGCCAAGGGGAGAAAGGTCCGAACTGTACGCCGGGGAAAAGTCTTCGATAGTTGGATAAGGTTTAAGTATTTCCATTTGGGTTTCTCCTTATGAACCGCAGTTGCCGCCGGGGCAGCCTGTAGAACCGCCGCCCGAGCAGTTTCCTATACCGCCGCCCTGGTTGGGGTTTCCTGCTCCGCCGGGGGCCGTGCCGGGAGCGGGGGGCGGAGAGATCGACGTGTTTCCGGGATTGTTGACGAAGCCAGGCGAAAGCGAACTAAGCCATAGTCCTGAGGGGTTGGGACCGCCATGAACCGGTGCGTTTCCCGCGCCGGTGGCGATAAGGGTTCCGGAAGTCTCATACGCTGCCATTTTCTAGATATCCTCCCAGGGCTTCTTTGAGAGCCCTGACAGCCATGTCGGCGCAGTCCCCTTTTCCATCCGGGATTCCGCCGAGAACCAAGTCGATGTCCTTGGGCTCCAAGAGCAGAGCTTTAGAGACGAGTCGCCCGGTCACCAACTGCGAACAGGCGCCGGCGCACGCGATGGACCACAGGCAGCCATGCGTTGAGTAGTGACACCTTTCAATAATGTGATCGCCCCGGACGATGAGCCAGAACTGAACAAATGCGCCGTTGCCTGGCTCTCCGCAAACACCCATGTGAGTGAAGCCCTCTAACGGGCCGCGGCTTGAAGCTTCGTTCATGAATTGAGCGGCGATCATGCGCTTTCCTCCAAACATTCCCTTAGCATTTCCAAGTGCTTGAGCGTGTCGATATGGCCGGGGTTAAGCTCTTCTGCCCTCGTCATCCAACGCAAGGCGCTCTGGTAATCATGAGCGCCTTCGGCGAGAACGCCAAGGTGGAACGCTCCTTCAGCAACGCCGTCTCGCTGGAGGGAATCGAGGAGCCGGGCAGCGCTCTCAGTTTCGCCTCGGCCAAGGAACCGGCGGGCAAGAGTTAGGCGAGGCATGAGGCTTCGAGGATCGGCTTTGACCGCCTGCCAAAGCCGCTCGTCCGCGTCTTTGGGCCCGGCAACGAGTTCTCCGTACTGGACGGCCATTGCGCACCAGGATTCGGAGAAGCCCTCCGCCGCCCGAACGCTGTCGATCATCTGCCTTGCAACAGAGAGATCGCCGTTATTCAGCGAAGCACGGAAGAGCGAGAACATGCTCGGGGTGAAAGCCGGCGCGGCCTCGATTGCAGCCAACCAGCCTTCCTTTGCAAGGCCATACTTACCGAGCGCGAGATCGATATCGGCCCGGTTGTGAAGCGATTTGAAGCTGAATATCCCCCGGTCGACGCTGCAGTAGTGGCCGGAGATATCCGCGCCGAGCACGGCGGTGTAATGGTCACGGGCTTCCTGCAAGCGGTTTTGGCGGGAATAGATTTGGGCAAGATTGAAGTGAATTTCGGGGTCGTCCGGCAACAGCGTAAGACCCTCTTCCAGCTTCGCCACAGCTTCTTCGGTTCGGTTCAATTGGTCCAACGATCGGGCGAGGAGCGGGTACGCCTTGCGCACATGTGATTCCCCCGGAGTGGCGAGCTCGATGCATTTGGAGAGGAACTTAACCGCCTCCTCGTGATCGTTTCGGTAATGAGCCGTCATGCCGCAATTGAATTGCACAAACGGGTGATCAGGGTGGTCTTGGAGATCAAGTTCCAGCAAAATGTCGTCGCGCTCCTTCTTCCGCTGCTGGCCCGCAGGCGAGGTGTCGTAGCCTTTATGGAGGACGTAGGCGGAGCTTCTCGCAACCTCCCTGCCCTTAACTTTCAGGGACGAGATAACTTGTTCGTGAATGTGAAATTCGAACTTTGCGCCGGGCAGGTTGCGGAATAGCTTTACATGGTCCACCATAACGCCTCCGGCCGGGCCATCGTCCACGAAGCGGACGGGAACGACGAAACCTACGATGTGGGGCATAGCGTCGATTGCGTTTCTCAGCAAGGCTTCTCCGCTGGCCATGTCGATGACGTCGTCCGCGTCCTGCCAGAAGATCCAATCTCCGGTTGCGTGCCTCAACGATTCGTTCCTTGCCTCGCTGAAGCTGTTCGTCCAAGGAAAATCGAAGACCTTGGCGCCTTTTTCGAGAGCGATCTCTTTAGTGCGGTCGGTTGAGCCTGTATCGACGAGGATCATCTCCTTGACGAACGGCTTGATGCTTTCCAGGCATTCGCCGATTACCCGCTCCTCGTTCTTTGCGATCATGCAAAGTGAGATGTTGGCGCGGTCCCGAAGTCTCTTGATTTGCTTCCACCTAAGGTCAGGGTTCTTTTCGGGCTGGAATACCAGCGGCTCGCCAAGGCCGGGCAGGCTGTTGACAAAGCCCGTCTCAAGGTCAAGCTTCCACTTCTCCAAGAAGTACCGACGGTTCTTTTCCAGCAGGCCACGAATGTCGATGCCCATGCGATGAATGGTCTTGGAGGCCTCGTGGTGAACGAAGGATTTTCCGGAAAGAATCAGCTTGTAGCCCGCCCTGCGCAGGCGGTAGCAGATGTCATTGTCTTCCCAAGTCCCGAAGCCGAAATTCTTCGTCAAGTGGGCCGATTTCGTCGAGAGCGCTCTTCTTGACCGCAAGGCAAAAGCCGACAAGCATATCGACCTCGCGGTCGTCGGCCTCGCGCTCCGCGAAGTCCTCGGCGAAGAGGCCCATCGTATCGAGCGAAGTGTAGGTCACGAAAACCTGCTGGCCGTGGCCGGCTTGGTTCGTGTAAGGACCAGCCGCCGCGATCGACCCGGAACTGGAGATGGACTTCAGGAGTTCGACCAACCCGGCTCTGGGAACGACAGTGTCGCTATTCAGAAGGAGCACGACGTCGCCTTTTGCCCGCTTGATGCCCTCATTACAGGCGGCAGCGAAGCCCTTGTTCTCCCCGAGGCGGACCAGGTCCACGCCGGGAAAAGTTTCGGTGACTTCGGCGGCTTTGTCCGGAGAACCGTTATCGACAACTGTCGTCTGAATAACTAGGTCGGATATGGCCTCTAAGCTCCGTAGGCAGCGGGCTATATCATCTTCTCCGCCATAAAGCGGTATAACAACCGAGGCGGAGGGGAGCTGAAGGCCGGCCTCCGGCCCTTGGGAAGCGCTCGGTGCAACCAGTATTATACGGGCGCCCTCGGGGCCTGAGGCTGGGGCCTTCGTGTTATTAACGTTGGGGATAGAGCCTTTCGTTCGCTTTCTCGAAGCCATTTCTTTATTAGCAGTGGTTGAATTACCATTGTTACTTCCGGGGTCGATGCAGTTGCGCAGTATTTCGGGCACGCGAATCCTTTCGGCGAAGCCGTAGTTCTCAGGGTGGGTTGGGTGCAGGTTTTGCATGGTTTTGTCGTGCGGCCACTGGAGCCAAACATTTTCGTACCAGCCGGGCCTAATCTGATTTCTATGGCCCCAGCAGGTGGTCTTCCGAAGGATTCGGCATTCCTTGCCGCTTCTCGATCCTGAGCCATAGGACAGGTGGTGAACTTTGCCGTAGCTGTCGTTCAGATATAGCCGCCTACCGCCCGAAAACTCGCGGACCTGCTCGTATTTGGCGTGGTGAAGGCTGGCAAGCATAACCGGCCGGAACGGTTCCCTCGGTCTGATCACGTATTCCTCGCTGAACCAATAGGTGTCCCAATCGATATGAACGAGGTCTGCAAGGCTATGCTCGGCAATTCTCAGGATAGAATCAAGCAAACAGGGCTCTATGATTTCATCCCCGTCACACGTGACAGCGTAGTCGTAGCCATTGTGCCGCAGCCAGTCGTAAGCGGCGTTTCGATGCTCTTCTTCGCTCCGCCAGTGCCCGGTAATGACTGTGGCGCCGGAGCTTTTGGCGATCCGTTCCACCTCACCGTAGTCGCCGGAATCTCCGATCCATGAGCAGTCGCTGAGAAAAAGGTGGATAGGCGCACCGCAGTGAAACGACTTCATGGAGGCGGCGAGGTAATGGTGATCGTCATGGGCGACGTAGGCTACGGCGGTTTTAGATGGCATGAGCAATCTCCTTTTCAGGGGCTTTGTCGATTGGTTCGGGTAGCTGCGCGGGAGGCAATATGGGCGTGCCGAACAGCTCCGTGGAATCCGGCATCGCTGCGGGTGCGAAAAGCGCTTTGAGCTTTCCGTGCAGCACACGCGTGCTCTCCGCAAGCAGATCCCGGCCCTCACGCCTGTCAAGCGCAGCAAAGCTAGCGCCGCCTGCGTGGTGGACGAAAACGTCCCTGGCAACGACAAGGGCGTAACCGTTCGACCGAAGCCTGAGGGAAATCTCCAGGTCTTCCCCGCCAAGGAACAGGTCCTCGTCCAGCAGCCCAACGTTGTCAAGCACTTCGCGGCGAAATGCGATGCAGAATCCGATAAGAAGCTTGGTTTCCACCGACTGGCCGGCGTGAAGCTGCTTCACCCTCTTTGCAAGTTGATCCGTGGTGAGCAACCTCCCGTCGCTCGGCGCGAGGTGGTTGGAGACGAACTGGAGGCCGCAGACGTTGTCGGTCACCGGCCCGGCCGCCCCGATCTCGCGGTTCGCCAGTCGGCGCTCCAGGCCTTCGAGCCACCCGGCCCGGACTGTGGTATCCGGGTTGAGCAGGATCACGGTCGCGCCCCGCGAAACCCGGAGACCCGCGTTGCAGCCTGCCGAGAAGCCGAGGTTTCGACCGTTTTCAATCAACGTCCCGCGAGCCGTCTCTGCCAGAGCGCTCGTCGCAATTTCCACCGTGCCGTCGGCTGAACCGTTATCGACCACGATGAGTTCGTCATTGTCCCGCAGGGTGGGAATCACGCTTTGAAGACAATGTCCTATCTTGGCCGCCGAGTTGAATGCGAGGACGACGACCGATGCCCCATTCAGGCTGGGCTCTCCGAGCTGGCCCTTGGTTCCCTCATTGACCATCGCGGGGACGGAGCGGCCGGCCACGACTAGATGCGCGGCGCTGGACTCGGCCGAGACAGGGCTTGGAGCACACCGAGGCTGTCGGGCACGGCTGGTCATGAAGCTCTGCGCAAAGGATCGGATCCTGTTTAAATCTCTTGGGCTCCGACAGTAGAGGCAATCCTCTCGCTCGAACATGCAGTTAGGAACCGAAAGATACGTCTCCTGGATGGCTGGCCTTTTGAGTCCTTCCGCGACGGCATAGGGCGCGCTTTGATTGCCCACGAAGACGTCGGCCCCTTGGATCAGCTCCGCCAGTTCAAGAAGGTTTGAGGTCTTTGCATGGGTTATGGGCCCAAAGATATTTTGGAAACTCTGATGTTCCTCGGGTCTCCCGACAAAAACGGCATCCTGCCCGAGAACTTCGTAGATCGTCTCCCAGAATCCTGGAACCCCCCGCCTGGTAGAGAGCGTGCGAAAACCGCCGTAGCCGCCCGGTTCAGTTTAGGCACGCTTAGCCAAGCCCTATTTCGCTCTTGGACGGCCAGCCCAAAGGCCCCAAGGTGGGCATCTGCAAGATTGGAAAGGTAACGGTCTCCCGCTCGGAAAACATCCAGGTCGAAATCGACGGGCTCGTCTACCCAGGTCTTAATCCTCACGATGTAATCCTGGGCGCCAACCAACGGAATGAGCGCCAACGTGTCCGCCGAGGTAAATCCAAGCCGTGGTTCTGGCTTGAGATACAGCTCGCCGCCGCCTAGCGCTCTCACTGCAGGAAGGGAGTAAATGACATCCCCGATGCGGCCCGAATGCCGGAAACGCTTTACCGGCTTCTGGTCGACGGCGAGCGGGGCGGGAGGCGGGGGGCCGTTGGGAGGGCCGGCAGGCTCAGGCTTTGTGCGGGGGCCGACACTTGGCGTCCAAGATTGGCAAGCCTCCAGCCGCTGCCCGCAAGGGGTTGCCCTTTTGCCATTTGTTTCCGTTGCAAATAAAAATGCAGCCATAGCGGTTTCCCCCAAGGGCCGGAAGGCTCCTTGAAAGATTTGCTTGGTTGCTGATTCCACTATACGCCAAGTCTTCGAAAATTTGTCACCCAAATTTTGGAGAATTTCAAATCCAAATTGGCGGATAAGCCCTCTATAAAGTACATTACGCCATCCGGATTTCTGCGGGCGATAGACGCGTCCCCCCGCAGAAGTTCTTGGCTATCCGGTCGAGCCCGTTGGCGACCCATTTTTTCCAACGCGCGACAATTTCTCCGAGACTTGGCGTATATTGAAATCAGCGACCAAGCAAATCCTTCCAGGCGCCCTGAGCATCCGGGAGGGTCATTGTTATGGTCGCATTTTCATTTTAGCGGCGCACAGGGTCCCGGCCTGACGGGACATTTACCAACTTGAAGGAGGCGATCGGATGGCAACCACGAACTATTACACAGTTGACGGAATGATTCTTGGTGAATCCACAAACGGGGTTCACACCTCTTACGGGCCGGACGCTCTCGGCTCCGTTGTAGCCACCTACGCGGACGGCGCGCCCCAGAACACCTATCTCCGAGCGCCATACGGGACGCAGATTCAGAAGACCGGGACGGCCGCCGATCCCCAGTTTGGCTAGAACGGCACGTTCAGGGTATCGCAACACGGGGCGGAGTTATTCGGCGTTCTATGTGAGGGCAAGGCAATACGACTCGTTTACGAGCCAGTGGACGTCAGTGGACAGGCTCTGGCCAACGCTTAGTGCCTACGGTTACGTCGACGGTGCCTCGGTAACGTCAACGGATCCATCTGGCCTTTACTACTGCAAGGAGGGGGACTGCGGCGGGAATCCAGGGTGCTGCACGCAGGTTGAAGGCTTATCAATAGTTAGTGGCCCTCTCATCAATGGTACTACCAGTAAGGGCACCCCATATGTCGGACATAACATAAACTGGAATATAGAATATGATCGTTTAACTGGCCCGGGCGGCTATGCCACAGTTTTGATTCAAGAACAACAGCCCTACAGCACTCTTTCATACGGAGGAATCCCGTGGAGTGGCTGTGGATCGGCGAAGGAATCGGTTGGCAAATGGTATACCAATAATGCTGGAGCGTCGTTCCTGCCTCAACAGCAGACAACGCCGTGCAATGCGGGGAGCGAATGGTCCTATATTGACCATCAAGAGACCCTTCTGAGTGAACCAGGTATTGGTTCCGCCTCTGGCGATTGCTGTTTTTGCCAGCGTATGCAGGTGACAAATGGCTGCAACTCGCAGGTCTTCGTCGCGACAAATGTCATGTACGAGTCGTTCTCAATGGGAGCATTGGTGGCCGGAAACCCTCAAGAATGCACCAGTGCGTGCGTAAAACTCTTTAAGAGCTATTCGGGGGGGTAAGGCCTTGTTGTTCTTCCTATCGTTGATAAACCAGATTCAGAAACTACACCAAGTTGATATTCCGGAGAAATTCGTGCTCTGCGTCTCTGTTGAGGTTGACATCCCGGGCGGCGAAAAGTGTCTAGACGATATCCTCGCAGAACTCGACAAAGACGGAATCGTATCCGCAGCCCCGAACGCCGATTTAGGAATGCAGGAAATATTTGTCTTTCCTTCGAAACTTGATCAGGCGTTTAGAATCGCCCAATCCATTGCTTCTCAGGAAGGAGGAGTGGTTATCGACGTAAGAGGCGGACCTCCAACCGGCAAACTGGTGTTTGTTGCCTTGAAGGGGAAGCGCGATTCCGAGGTCATTACGCACGATCTCACAAGCCAACGCTGGGAGAAGTGGCTTGTACCTGGTCTGCGAGCAGTTAAGTTCTGCGAGGGTCCCGCCAAGACACTGTTTATTGAGTCGGATAATCCGAAAGGGATTTACCGGGTCACGCTAGGCGCAAGCGCCGTGGTTAGTAGGGTGGCCTATGGCAACGCGACCTCACCATCGTACAATGGCACAACTGGCAGCCTGCTCTATGTCCAAGACGGCATAGTCAAGATCCTTGACGATGGGGCGACCGCGCCTTCCTCAAGCCATACCAATCAGGTTATCCAGCCGCCGACAGGTTTTTCCGCCGCATTAAGTGCGGGATGGCTTGGTGCGGACGAGTGCGTAATTTCCTTCGAGAGCGACAAACCCGGAATGGGCCCTTCAATGTATTTGGTTGATCTGTCCGCTGGACATTGCTACCGGAAGCTAGGGGATGGAACGCTAGAGACAACATCACCCGCCGCTGGAGTTGTGTGCTACCGACGTGGCGATGACCGGGAAGAATTTTGGGTCGCTTCGGTATCAGAGGGACGCCTCGTGCCAAGTGGATCTTTTCAGGCGCCTCATGGCTTCACTTTGGACCCAACTGGAAAATTTTACGCTGCAATAAACGATCGCTCTTATCGCGGTATCTCCATTTGTCGGTTCACAGACCCAGGTGGATGGGCTTTCATGCCTAATCCGCGCCAGTTAAGGGACTTCCCCATGATTCAGGCTTTCGGATGGGTCAACGAAAACTAAAGCTTGTTTGGCATAAGTCAGATACTAGCAAAGAAATCCGCAGACGCCCCTGGTCAGCCCATCAACTTGGAAGGCAAAATAACCTCACACCATAATGGCTGTCGCGGAAGTTTCCGATGAAGTTCTCGCCGTATCGGTTTTGCCCAGGGCTTCCAGGCCCCATGAAACCACTTTCACGCCTCCGAAGCTTCAGGAACGGCCTGAGCGTCCAGGAAATGAACTCCGGCCGATTGTCGCACAGGATTATTTTTGGGGGCGCTGGTCTGCTTCTCGAAAGCCCTAGGTAATGGAGTGACGCCAGTACACGGTGCGCGTAACTTGGAGCGTATGGCTGTCCGCCGTATCCTGCGAAGTCCCGAGCACCTGTCCGGTTTGGGTTAGGTCCGAAGCGTGGATCACGTAGGTCACCGTGTTGTTCGTTGTATTCACCTTGAAGGTCACGCTGTCGATCAAATACCAGTTGTTGATGTTCGAGTTGGAGGCATAGAGAGTGAACGGCGTATAGCCGCTGCTCGGACTCCCGGTCGTAACTTCCTGCGTCCAAAGGTCGGCGCCTCCATTTGCGTAGGCGCCGGTGGAATCGCTGAAATAGAGATAGCGCGTCTTGCCGGTCCCCCAGTGGACAATGCCGTTCGAACAACTGGCGGGGGTGTAGGCGTTGAAGAGGCCAAACTGGTCGTAAGCCGAGCCGTTGGCCGGCATCGTGAGGACCAACGCGGTTGCGCTCAGCCCGGAAAGGCCGCTCCTCGTCGCCGTGGTCACGCTGGTGGCGTTTTGGATGCTCGTTTCCAGCCACCGGTCCAGGTCTCGGACCTCGCCCGTCATCTTGTTGATCTCCATCGCGTTGGCCGCGCGGAAGGTGGACTGAACATAGAGCATGCCCGCAAGGCCGAAGATCATGGCGAAGATGGACACGGCGACCATCATTTCGACCATGGTAAAGCCGCGCTTTCTTCGCCAATCCGCCTTTCGTGAACTCATAGGACCCTATTGAATAATCGGCTAAAAGAGACCCTTAGTGACAGGTGATTCCTATCGTATAATCCCCATAGGGCCAGAATATGGCCGAGGTGTGTTTTTGAACGACCGAGTTCTTGTCTTTGATACGACTTTGCGCGATGGGGAGCAGAGCCCAGGTGTGCGGCTTTCGATGCCGGAGAAGCTGGAAATTGCCCACCAACTCGTAACCATGGGCGTGGACATCATTGAAGCCGGCTTCCCTATCAGTTCGCCCGGCGATTTTGAAAGCGTCAACACTCTTTCCAAGAACCTCAAAGGCGTCACCATCTGCGGCCTTACCCGTGCCCGTGAAAAAGACATCGAATGCGCGGCGGAAGCCTTGAAGCCCGCGGAGCGCAAGCGGATCCACACCGGACTCGGCGTCTCCGACAACCACTTGGAATACAAGCTCAAGATGACCCGCGATCAGGCCCTGGAAATGGGCGTCAAGGCGGTCAAATGCGCCAAGCAGTTCACGGACGACATCGAATACTTCATGGAGGATTCCGGGCGCGCGGACCGAGATTACGTTTACCGCGTGGTTGAAGAAGTCATCGCCGCGGGCGCCACCACGATCAACGTTCCCGATACCACCGGCTATGCCACTCCCAACGAGTATGAGAACCTCATACGCGGCATCATCTCGAACGTCCCGAACAGCGACAAGGCCGTCTTTAGCTGCCACTGCCACAACGATCTCGGCATGGCAACCGCCAACACGCTGGCCGGCGTGCTCGGCGGAGCACGGCAGGTGGAAGTGACCGTGAACGGCATCGGCGAACGCGCGGGTAACACTTCCCTCGAGGAAGTGGTGATGGCGCTGCGAATCCGCCAGGATATTTACAAAGCGGACACGAACGTGGATTCCACCCAGCTTCTGCTCGCTTCGCGTTTGGTTTCCCGGCTGACCGGCATGATGGTCCAACGAAACAAGGCGGTTGTTGGCGCCAACGCTTACGCCCATTCCAGCGGCATCCACCAGGATGGCGTGCTGAAAGAGCGCAGCACCTACGAGATCATCGATCCGCTTTCCGTCGGGGCCGATAAGAGCGAGATCGTTCTTACCGCCCGGTCTGGGAGACATGGCCTGCGCCACCGGCTGGCAGAACTTGGTTTCAGCTTCACCGAGGACCGATTCGAGTCCATCTATGCGCACTTTGTGGAGATGGCGGACACGAAGAAGGAAGTGGGCGAAGCCGACCTTCGCGAACTCGTCACAAAATAGACGTGCCCTTGGCTTCAAAATAAAGCTATGGGAGAGCGGCTTGCCGATTTGCAGCGCGTTCGCGCATTGGTTATGCGTTACGGCTGGAACGCGACTTCCTATCAGATCGTCAATCCGGGGATCGATTGGTGGTTTTCCGAACGCGGCGATGCGGTGGTTGGCTTCGTGCGAAAGAAACATGTTCGCGTGATTGCCGGGTCGCCGATTTGCGACCTCAGCCGATTGGCTGAGGTCTTGGAGGAGTGGGAAGCCGCATGCGCGGCATCGGGCGATCGAGTTTGCTATTTCGGTGCGGCCGGACGCATCGAAGGGCTGCTGCGCGACAATCACGGATATTCGACCGTCGTTCTGGGGGCGCAACCGGTTTGGACACCTGCTTCATGGGCACGAATCACCGAGAATGACCCGTCGCTTAGGGCTCAGCTCAATCGCGCCCGGAACAAGGGCGTCCGCGTCGAAGAGTGGTCGGCGGAGCGTGCAACCAACCATCCGGAACTCGCGCGGTGCCTTCACGAATGGCTTGGCACAAGGGGGCTTCCGCCCTTGCACTTCCTGGTAGAGCCGGAGACGCTTTCCTTTTTAGAGGACCGTCGCATATTTGTGGCCGTTCGGCAGGGGCAGCCGATAGGCTTTACCGTCCTTTCCCCCGTTCCCAAGCGCAACGGCTGGCTCACCGAGCAGTTTCCACGGGGGCGGTCCGCCCCGAACGGCACCGTGGAATGCTTGATGGACGCGGCCGTGCGCGCGGTCGCGGCAGACAATGCCGAATACGTGACGATGGGGTTGGTGCCGCTCAGCACTCGGTTATCGTTTTTACCGGGAACGCCCGCATGGATGACGATCTTGCTTCGCTATGTCCGGTCCCACGGTCGCAGGTATTACAACTTCGACGGACTCGATTGGTTCAAAGCCAAATTCCACCCGGAGTTCTGGGAGCCGATTTACGCGATCGCGAAAGAGCCTCGGTTTTCGTTCAAGACTCTGTATGCGGTTGCGGCCGCCTTCTGCGACGGGCCTCCGCCAATTGCGGTCGGACGCGGAATGCTGAAGGCCTTTCGGCAGGAAATCGCCTGGATGCTGGGGCGTTAACCGGCGAGGATGTCGAATTGCTGCTGGAATACCCCGTGGACGTATTCGGCAACTGCAACTCGCTCGTCATGCGTTTCCGGGCAGAAGGAAAAGCCGGTCACATACATGTTCTGCTCACCCGCGTGGCTGTAGAGCACCGAGCCCTTCACAACCAGGGGTTCTTTGCCATCGCGGCCGATGTGGAGGACGAGAGGTTCGTCGTCCGGAACTTGTTCTTTCGAACGAAGCTGAACTCCTCCAAGTCCGATGTCGGCGATCATTACGCGGACCGGTTCAGGGTCCTCGCCCACATAAAGCATGGCGCATTCGAGCAATTCGAATCTCGCGTATCGTCGGTTATCTTCTATGTTTCGCCCGTTCATGGTCAAGCCTTCGGCAGTGGCACAAGTCTATTTTCGGCAAGTACCGAAAAATCTTGACTTGATATTTTAGGTAGGGTTGCGGACAACGAACGATGGGTTGGCAGGTCTAGCGGTCGAAGTTCCCAAAAGCAACTTGGAAGAGCCGAGTTAAGTGGGTGCTGAGAAGGGCTCCAAGACGAACAACAGCTCTTCCACATCGGTCCTTCGGGCGTTTGCGTATGCCACGTTCCTTCCGCAGCGCTTGAACCCGCACTTTTCGAGGACTTTGATCGATGCCACATTGTCCCCTGCCGCAGCAGCGTGAACGGGCCGGGTCTTAAACTCCGACAGATAAGCTTGGAGAGCGGCAGTGGCAATTCCCATGCCCCAATATTCGCGGGCGATCCAGTAGCAAACTTCATAATGGCCGTCCATCTCATAGGAGCCAACCGAACCGACGACCACGCCGTTGAAATGGATTGCCTTGACGCAAACGTCGGGATCAGCCTTCATTCGCTCCCATCGGGCGTTGAAAACGGCCCGGTCCGGCATGTTGCGAGAAGTAAAAGCTGCCTGAAATGCAGCGGACTCATCGGCCTCGCACGCATAAAGGATGTCGAGATCCTCTTCCCGGATTTCCTTGAGCTCAATGTGCGCGGACATCTTAGTAGAGGGTCGACCATCCCGGTGGAGCGGCTTCGCCTTCGCCGGTCGCGGTGATACTTAGGACGCGGGATCGCCTGTCGTAGTGGTAGTGGGCCGTCCAGCCGCTTTCCAGTCTTGGGTTGGAGCGGGCGGTTCGGTGTACGGTTGCGAGCGAGCCTTCGCGTTCGGTATCGAAGTGGCCTCCAAGGCCGAGAATGCCTTTTGGAAACTGAATCAGAAGCATGTTGCCGGTCATCGCCTGAGATAGGCCCTTAAAACCCTCCATGTTTTTGAGCGTGTCTCCGATAGACGACAGCGCCAGCCTGCGTTGTTCCAATGGGCTCATGACGGGTACCACGGGCTGCCGACGCATGTTCCGGCTCGTCTGCATGCGCTCTTCCTCGGCATTCGAGAGAGCGGCCAACAACCCCTCCGCGCCTTGCTGAGCGACGGGAATCCTGATTTCCGTTCCCGGCAAATATTCGGCCAAGGCGGCCAAGAACGCCTGCCCCTTTTCGGTGGTTTCCTCGGTGCTGTTGAGCAAGATTTCCGGGTCCATCCCCTTTACCGAATGGCGGCCCACCGTGATATCTCGAATTAAATTGTTCTCCGCAAGGTGGTTGCGAATGGCCTCTTCCAAATCCCTTAAGAGTTTCCAATCGCCTGACTTCAGCTTTATCGTGAGCCTGGTCATCGTGCCCTCCGCGGGCGGGCGATAGTCCGTTCGCTCGATGTCGTCCGCGTAGGGGAAAGTCTTGGGGTCGAAGGCGGGCTTCAAAGCATAGATGAGTTCGTTCAAATCGGCAAGCTTGGACTTTGAAACGGCGGTGACTTTGACGACTCCGGCGGGCGGATCGCTGAAATGCTCGTTCACGAAGTCGTCCATCGGCAGGACCGGCTTGTGGGGCGTGTCTATGGAGCTCTGCGCGTTGAAGGTGAAGTGGATGACGCCGCGGTTTTTGTATTCGTTTAAGAGTGCGTCCAGTTCGTGCGCGGTCATTCCTGGAGGCGGGAGAAGATAGTAGTGGCCGTCATGAACGTAGATGCTGAGCATGCCGCGCGCCTTCGCCGCCTGATGCACGTCGAAAATGCGCATCGGCCCGCGCTCGGTGATTCTGCTCGCTAACTCTTCGATATCGGACATTACTGGTTAACGGCCTCTACCGCGTCAATGGTTCGAGCATGCATTGTTTTTGGGCCCTATGCCAAAGCCCGACTACCTCAATTAATTTACGTTAGTTTATCGAAGTCGATCGACTTGATTTATAAGGATCCTCATAGGGATTGTGGCAGGGACTTCTAAACGCCGGCCATAAACCCGCCCTTACAGGGCTCTATTAAACGCGCGGCATTTTTCCAGGGCTCCGTCTCCCGCCTGGCGGCGGGACACTCCACCCTTCGCTATGGCAACTCGGCCCTTTACCAGCGCTCTGTGTTCCACATCCCTAAAGACCTCGGTACGTTGCGGGTGCACGGCAAACGCCCCTCGGGATCTACGACGCGTGCAGGTTTCCCTAGGAAGGGCGCCGATATTGCCTACGCAACCCCTTGCCGACGTCCCGTGGCCCAACGGGCCTAGTTGTCATAGCGAAGGGCGAAGTGTTCCGCCGTAAGGCGAAACACGGAGCCCTGGCAAAGAACCACGCATTAAATAGAGCCCTGAAAGGGCGGGTTTCAGGTTCGCGTTAGGCCCAACGGCCCGAGTTGACATAGCGAAGGGAGGAGTGTCCCGCCGCCAGGCGGGAGACGGAGCCCTGGTAAAAGGGCCGCCAGTTTAAGTTTTTAGGCCCAACGGGCCGAGTTGCCATAGCGAAGAGTGGAGTGTCCCGCCGCCAGGCGGGAGACGAAGCCCTGGTAAAAGGGCCGCCAGTTTAAATTTAGGCCCAACGGGCCGAGTTGCCATAGCGAAGGGTGGAGTGTTCCGCCTGCGGCGGATACACTTCGCCCTTCGCTATGGCAAATCGGCCCGTTGGGCCTAACGCGCTCCTAAACTGCTTCCGGTTGTTTGGCTTCGGTAGCCCGGTATCTTGTCGTCTCGCCGAGGAACTTCCAACGGACCTTTTTGAGCCCGATCGCGCGTTTCTCCACGAACGTCCAACTCAGGAAGGCCAATGGTAGGGTGGCGACCAGACTCATGGCAAATAGGGGCCAAACTCCGAATCGGTAAAAGCCGAACATCACCAGCGTCTGCTGGATTGGGAAGCCGTAAATGTAGACGCCGTAAGAAAGATCGCGCTTGAGATCAAAGTTGAAGAATGGCCAGGCGCGATAGGCGACCCAAAGCAGGAGATATGAGACCGCGACCGGCGCCAGGAGCCTTCCGGTAATACCCCCCACTTCAAATGCCACCAGCCAGGCGATCACCGAATAAAAGGCGAACGGCACGCGCAATGAAATCTTCTCTCGATACAGCCAGCAGATGGCTCCGATGCCGAAATACAGGCCTTGGTGCAGCAGTTGGTATCGGTAAAGGTATTCGCCAAGTTTATGAGGCACATGCGGCTGGATGAGTCCGGCTGGAACCAAATATAGGCCGAACAAGACCAGCACCAGCCCAAGTACCACTTCCCTTCTCTTGGCCAGCAATCCCGCCATTCCCAATCCGCAGACCACCAGATAGCAGCCAAACTCGTTGATCAAGGTCCAAAGCGAGCCGTTCATCGCCAAGGGGTATGGGTTGTGGGCGAACGTCCCCGCGACCGAGGGCTGCCGCTGAACCAAGAACCAATTGTGCGAGATGTATCTCAATGGCCCGTCAACACCGGGCCGCAAGAGGGCCGACACGGAGCCAAACTCATGGTAGCAAGCAAGTGCCCCAAAACCGAAGGCGCTGACGACCAGGCAAACCCAATAGCCGGGCATGATTCGTAAAACACGGTTCCAGAGAAAATGTCTCCAATTGGCGCTTCCCAGGAAACTGCGCGTGATGAGCATTCCGCTCAAAAAGAAAAAGCCCGGGACCGCGAGAGCGGATATCTCGAACAGGATGCTGTGCGAGGGGTCCTGTAAGCCGCTCAGGGCAAAGCAGTGATAGTAAATGACGAACGAGGCAAGCAGCAAGCGCAAGAACCCGATTGCGTTCTGGCGCGACTCGATCGGGCTCACTGGTTCGACCATCAAGAATTAATGGTCGGTTGGAACCGCTGCCCTGCGCACCCGTGCCGTAGGGCTTCCAAAGAAAGGGTGGCGCCTTAGCCGCTAGAGGCTATCGCAAAACCATCTGTCGGTCGGCAACGAGTCTTTTGCTCCGCTTCGCGGAGTGTCAAGCTAAAGAGGCTATCGCAAAACCAGACACGGTCCACGAAGCGCCCGATTTATAACCGCCAGAGCCGACTTCTCCCCTTGCCGGAGGCCTGGAGCCTGTCGAAGGGAGGGGAGATTGAGAGGGGTGAACTCTAGCGCATTGCTCTTGGCAGCTTGAGAGAAATGGCATTCGCCTTCTGGCACCCTACTTCAAGCTAAAATCCTACCTTACGAGGTGGGAAACTTGGAGTTCATCCACCCCAACCCTCCTTCAAAGGAGGGAGTGGCTTTGTTCTAAATAATGCGTGCCTTCGGGCCCGCATTGGGTTTTGCGATTGCCTCTTAAACTCGACCTACTTCAGCCTCTAGGGATTGCGACAGAAACCCACTTTGAGCTTCTAAAAGAGCTTTGCGATGGCCTCCTTACAACCCGTTCACCGTTCACCGTTCACTGTATTGCCGTTGACCGTATTCCCTTCACCCTCCGACAAGTTTCTAGAAGGCCTGAAACTCTCCATAAAGCTCGTGCCCTTCAAAGGGCGCCCTCATTGCAGAGAAGGGTCGCCATTTGGAATGGCCATCGCAATAGGTTCCGTTCGAACCGGTTCCGTGCCGTATGGAGGCGATTGCGAAGACCGGGGTGCCCAGAGATGGCGCCGAAGGCAAGGGAGCCGTGTAGGGGTTTCCGTTTGCGTCTCCAACTTCTCCAAGCCATGGGTGATAGTGAACGTCGCAATCGGCGTCGTTTCGCTCGTTGATGTAAGCCGAACGAGTGGGTTCCGTTACCTGGCTTTGGTTCATCCCAAACAAGTAGTAAGCGTTCAACACCACGCTTGTGAGATAGCCAGGCGAAGGGGGCGGCGCAGGGGGATTCCCCGGACAGTTCCCGTTCACCAACAAAGTTAAGCCGTGAGGATCCGGATCGGACGGGCAATAGTAGATCTGGGTCCTGTCAACGTTTTTCGAAGCGACGTACGGAAGAATGTCGAGCAGTGGAGATCCGTAATCTATGGTTTCCAACTGAGCATTCGAATCGTCGACCGCGGGATTACTGCTTGAAGGATGCTCCTGAGGGTAGGTGTCATCGTAATCGTTCAAATACAGCATCAGCGCGATGCCGATTTGATTGCCGTTGGATAAGCAAACCGTTTTCTTGGCGGCCTCCTTGGCCTGGGCAAAAACCGGAAAGAGAATTGCTGCCAGGATCGCGATGATCGCGATGACCACAAGCAATTCGATAAGTGTAAATCCTCGTTTCAAAGTTGAACAAACCTCCCAATCGGACGATGCGCCCCAAACCAGGCCAAGCAAAAAGCGGCCATGGACGGCGTGTAAATGCAGAAGCCGCGGGCGGAAAAAGGCGGGCGGCAGGGTCAGACTGTACGAGGAGGAGGATAAGGGCAATCTCGCGAGGCCCCTTCAAATGGACGATGCCAAAATGGGGTATTCCAGCTTGGAATCGTCTGAGGCGTGGATAATGCAACCACGGGCGGGAACGTCATCGGAGGCAAGACCGAGACAAGAACTTGGAGGGCAGGCTTCGGCGCGACGCAGCAGGTGCATGCGACCGTAGTCGTCTTGCTGCCCTGGCAGCACGGGCAGTTGCATTTGATTCCTGCCTTTTGCATCGCGCACATTGGGCAGGTCTTTGTGGCCACCTTTCCATGAGAGGTTTCGGGACCTTGATACACGACGAAGCCGGCCACGCTGTTTATAAGCATGCACAACGATGCCAGTATCAGGCAAATCCCTCTCGCCATCCGCTACTTCAAGGATACTCCCGAAATTGCTGCGAATGTGCTAGGCTCGAAAGAACCGGTATGAGGATAAGAACATATTCATTTCTCGCAATCTCTTTCGTTTTTGGACTCGCAGCGATCTCCCAAGCTCAGACTTCCTTCGAAACCAAGCCTGATATTCACGGCGACCAAGTCGTGTTTACCGCCGAGGGCGACCTTTGGGTGGGCTCCATTTCCGGCCATAGCGCGCGCCGTCTAACGTCCGATCCTGGCGTGGAAACCAACGCGCACTTCTCGCCGGATGGCGAGTGGATCGCCTTTAACGGCCAGTATGACGGAGGCTTAGACGTTTATCTAATTCCCATCAGCGGAGGTGCGCCAACGCGCCTGACCTATGATCCCACAGGGGCTGAAGTTCAGGGCTGGACGCCGGATGGCTCCGAAATCCTGTACCGATCGCGCAGAAGCGGCGATCTGGCAATTTTGAACCAGACCTTCCCCAGCTTGCGCCACCTCTTTGTTGTTTCAAAAAACGGGGGACCGGTCAAGGAACTCCCTATTCCAAGAGCCGATTTTGGCTCCATGGGTCCGAACGGAAGGGTCGCCTACGTGCCGACCAGCTTCGAATGGGCAAACTGGTACCACTATCATGGCGGCTCCAACGACCAGATTTGGCTGGCGGACACGAAAAGCACGTCCTTCAAGCGCCTCACGGAATCCAAGGGTGTTGACACGACGCCCGTTTGGTGCGGCAACAAGATTTACTTTGTGTCGGAAAGAAGCGGCTGGGCCAACATCTGGGAGCTCGATCCGGATTCCAAGGCAGTCAAACAGTGCACGTTCTACACCGACGGCGCGGTGCGATACCCGTCTTCGGACGGCCATCGCGTCATCTTCCAGCACGCCGCGCACTTGGGTCTCTACGACCCGGCCACCGGAAAGGCGGAAGACTTGGGCTTCAACCTTTCGTCGGACCGAATCCATGAAAGAGACCAGAGAGTGTCCCTCATTTCCCAAATTGGTAGGCGGCGGCGATAGCGCCTCCATCGGCCCGACGGGCAAGCGCCTTCTTCTGGAAGCCCGCGGTCAAATCCTCAGCGTGGCGGCGGAAAACGGCGATATGCGTGTTTTGGAAAACAAGCCCGGCACCCGGGCCCGCTTCCCGATGTGGTCCCCCGACGGCAAGCATTTCGCCTTTGTTTCCGACCGATCGGGAGAGAATGAGTTTTGGATCGGCGACGCGACCGGAGGCGATCAGCCAACTCAGCTCACTCATGGGCTCAAGGCCAACATGTTCAAACCGGTTTGGTCGCCGGACGGGGCCAATATCGCATTTCAAGATCGCGATGGCCGGGTTGTGCTGGTGGATGCGAAGGCAGGATCCTTCAAGGTTGTGGATGTCACACAGAACCTTGGAGCGTACGATAACTTTCCCGGTTCGGTGGCGTTCAGCCCGGACAGCAAGCTGCTGGCCTATTCCAAGCAGGAGACCAACTGGAACGCGTCCGCCCACATCTATGAAATATCCACCGGCAAAGACGAGCAGGTAACTGATTCCAGAGTGAATGTGAACTGGCCGGTCTTCGACTCCACCGGCAAGTTCCTGATTTACCTGGCCGACGACTCCCTTGTCCCCCAGGACAGTGCGATCAACGGGAAGTTCTTCTTCCAGAATCAGACGCGGGTGCACATGCTCGCCCTTACCAAGGACGCCAAGTCGCCGTTCCTGCCCAAGGACGACGAGGAAGGTTCAACCGAGGGCAAGGGCGTCACCCCCGAAACCGTCAAGGCGCCCACGCCCGATGCGTCCAAGCCGGCTCCTGCCGCAACTCCGAAGCCCACAACTCCTCCGCCGCCTCCCGCTTCGACCATCGATTGGGACGGCATTAGCCGGCGGGTGATCCAGGTTCCCCTGCCGGCAGGCAACTACACTGAGCTTGACTCGCTGCCCAATAAGATCCTCGCCTTCACCCGTGAGGGAGGTGTTCTGGACTCCTACGATTTGGAGGGGCAGAAGTCAGCGACGATCATCAGCGGAATTAGCTCTTTCGAGAAGTCGTTTGACGGGAAAAAGCTGCTTTTTGTCGCGGGGAGAAGTCTCAGCGTGCATCCCTCTGCAACCGGGCCGACGGAAATGAGCGACGGCGCGGTAAACATCGCGCCTTATTCGATCACCTATAAGCCGGTCCCTGAGTGGCACGAAGTGTTCGAGGAATCTTGGCGCATTGCTCGAGACTTCTTCTACGACCCCAACATGCACGGTTTGGATTGGAATGCGATTCGGCACAAATATGAAGCCGAGCTCCCACTCGTTGGGGACCGGGCCGACCTAACTCGCATGCTCAAGGACATGGTTTCGGAGCTAAACATCGGTCACGCCTACGTCGGTGGCCCGTTCTCCCCGCCCGCCCATGCGCAGACGATGGGTTACCTGGGCATCGACGTCAGCTACAAGGCCGGCCAGAACGCAGCCAAGATCGAAAAAATCTACCGAGGCGACCTTTGGAGTCCGGACATCGAATCCCCGTTTGCCGCGCCTGGATCGGGCGTCATAGAGGGGGACTACATTCTTGAGATCGCCGGTCAAGCCGTTCATCCGGACACGGACATCCAATCCCTGCTGCTTGGTACGCGCGGCGAAACCGTCGCCGTTCTTGTCAACGACAAGCCGTCTCGAGACGGGGCTAAGGTCGTTCGCGTAAAGCCGCTGGATTCGGAAAACGAACTTCGATATCAAGCTTGGGTGGACGGCCGCACCAAGTACGTGGAAGATCACGCGGGGCCCGATTTCGGCTACGTACATATTCCGGATATGGGCCAGGGCGGACTTATAGGCTTTGCGAAAGGCCAATACCCGGACGTCTACAAAAAAGCGATGGTCTATGACGAGCGCTACAACGGGGGCGGATATGTTTCTTCGCTAATCCTCCAAGATATCGCAGCAAAGCCGGTGGCTTGGTTCAAGCCGCGAATCGGCAATCCTTGGACGAGGGAGGGCTGGGCCAACATCGGCCACAAGGTCCTGCTATGCAATCAATACAACTTCTCCGACGGCGAGCTCGTGGTTGAAACCTGGAAGCGGATGAAAATCGGCCCGGTTATCGGAATGCGGACGGGAGGCGGCGAAGTCGGTTCCGGCGGCGGATACGAGTTGATCGATCAAGGAAGCATCTATATCCCGAACTACGGCGGCTATGTTGCAGGCGAATGGCTGGTAGAAGGCCACGGCGCTTCGCCGGACATCGAAGTCGATGAAGATCCGGTTTCCGAAATGGCGGGCCGTGACACACAGCTGGACAAGGCGATTGCGGTGTTGAAGGACGAACTGGCGAAAGAGCCGGTGTCGATTCCGCAGCATCCGCCGTTCCCGATAAAAACGGTTCCGACGGGAGTATCAGCGAAGTAGCAGGGCTGAAGTCCAACCGGCACTGACCCGTTCTTTGAAGAAGGTATGCCGCCATAAAGATCGCGGCGAGCCTGTAAACTAAGCCCATGATCCGCCGTCTCTATGTGGACAACTACAGGTGCTTACAGGACTTCACCTGGGAGCCGGGGACCGAGTCCCTGCTCCTAGGTGTGAACGGCGCTGGGAAGACAGCGATCCTAGATGCACTTGAACTCATCCGCGTCTGGTGCTTGAACAAACACGAAACGGAGAAGTTCTTCGACTCGGAGTCGTTGACCCGCTGGTCGGACAGCAGCAAGATCGTGAAGTTTGGATTAGATTTAGAGACCGATCCCGGGCTTTTTAGCTACAAGGTCGAGTTTGATTGCGGCGGGCCAGCTGGCGAGGCTCTAATTCATTTTGAGTCATTGCACCTAAATGACAGCCCCGTATTCCTTAGAGATAAGATGGCGGTCTCCTTTCGCAGGGTGCCGGAGGCCCGCAATGAGGGTTTTTCGTTGGTGAATTTCGCAGTCGGCATTCTTAACACTGCGAGTCAGCTTCGAATTGACTGCTGTGGATACATTCCTGTCTTGCTTTAGATCGCATGATTGTCGTAGGGCCTGTACCACATCTTATGTCTAACGAGCCTCGCAGCCAAGAGCAACGCCCGACACGTAACTTTGAAAATGCGATCGCCTGGTATTGGGCAAAAAGCATCGGAAACGCCAAGTTTCAAGGAGAAGTTCTTAGGCTGTTAAGTGAATCTTGGCCCGAGTTTGTGACTTTAAGGCTGGAGCCATTAGGCAAAGCCATGATTTTGAGCTTGGTATTCAAGCAGTCGCGAAGCAAGTCTGTCCCCCAAAGCTATGAATTTCAAGAGCTTTCCGACGGAGAGAAGATGCTTGTCGCTCTCTATTCGCTTGCGGCCTTCCAGCGCATCCATGAGTCAACGACAATAATCCTTGATGAGCCGGACAACTTCCTCGCACTTGCGGAACTTCAGCCGTGGCTGATGGAAATGATCGACGGTCGTCCTGACGGCGGGCAAGTCATCATTGCCTCCCACAACCCGGAGATCATCAACACGATGGGACCTAAGAGGATCTCCTATCTAACCAGGGATGATCACAGCTCGCCCACGGTGATACGAAAAGTAGTCAGGGAAGAAGAAGATGGCGAGGGCCTTTCACTTAGCGAGCTCGTGACCCTTGGGTGGCTTAACACTGAACCAACAACAAAGGCGGAGATCCCCGTTGAGTAGGAGGATTTCTATTGTCGTCTTGCATGAGGACGACCTGCACCAGTCGTTCGCGGCTGCTTTCCTGAAACGTTATGGGCTTGACCAGCGGCTTCCACGCTACATACCCGGTGACGGTAAGGCAGGCGTTGTCGCAGCCTTTCCAACTTGGGTGAAGGGCCTTCTGAAGCAGAGCTCGGCGCACCTGTTCGTTATCGCGGCACCTATACATGCGGGGCGCGCATGTAGGTTGTCACGGTTACGGTGGTCGTATTTCCGTTCACCAACTCGTTGGACCAGGAACCCGTAACCTGTACGGAGTAGAGATCGCCATAGCCACTCACCTTGGCGATGACCGTCGTTAGGGTCACGCTGGATGGCATGCCCGTTGGCGTCACGGTTGAAACCGTCGTTCCGGGAGTGAGTGCGCTGGACAGCGCGACGGATCTTTCAGTCTCGATTTGGTCCAATACGGCGCCCTCAACCCACATCTGGTTCTGGGTCTGAGCGCGGTTTTGATGCTCCACGTAATGCAAGACAGCATGGGATAAACCGCAAGGCTCAAAAAAGCCAAGCAGCACAAGAGCTCGATAAGCGTGAATCCCTGGCGTCGGGTTGCCTTTCGCATTCATTTGAATTCTCGGTTCGGCGGCCTTGCAGGTGCAGAGTCCGAGGTTTCTATTCTCAACCGGAAATTCAAGTATATAGCCCAGGGGCATAGTGTACAAATTGATATCCAGAAACGCCGAAAGTGACCGATTATTGATATTGTTGAGTGGGGTTTGGAGAGAAGCTATTCAATGAACACGCTGCATCAAGTTACAGTTTTTGATGATGCGGAGGTCATCCGGGAGGCCATTACCGGCCTCTGTCATGACAAGCTTCGGCGCTTACCGGCGAACGAAGATGAAGTGTCACGATCGAAGGCGATCGACACTCTCTGCTGGGACGCGTTTCCTCTACAAGGGAAGATTTTTCCTTACCAAACCCTGCTGGAAAAATGCGCCGCGATCCTCGCCAGGTCCCAGTTCGAGCCTATTCGCGTGATCTCGGCCACAGACCTGCTCAACGAGATATCAACGCCTTCCGGCGGCTGGTAGCGGTTCTTTCAGGGCGTGCCATAGAGGCGATCGCCAAAATCTCCCAACCCGGGCAGAATATATTTTCTGAAGTCCAATTCCCGGTCCAGGGCCGCGGTTATGATTTCTACTTCGGGGTGGTCGGCCTCCAGCCTTCTAACCCCCTCAGGCGCAGCCACTACGCTGACCATTACCACCCTCTTCCCGCCATGTTCCTTGATGAGCGATAGCGCCTGCGAAGCGGAGCCGCCCGTTGCGAGCATGGGATCCACGCACAACGTAAACCGGTTGGCCAGGCCGGGAAGTTTGCAGTAATAGCCCTTAGCGATGGCGGTTGCATGATCTCGCTCCAGGCCGATGTACCCCACTGCAACATCGGGAAACATCTGAACGATTGGCTCCAGCATACCGAGCCCTGCGCGCAATACCGGCACCACCGCCAAGCCCTGATCCAGCACCTGCTGCTCGCAAGATTCCAGCGGCGTTTCTACCATCTGTGTGCGTGTTGGAATCGAACGGGTAGCTTCTAGAGCCAACATGCTGGTCAGCTGATTGGAAGCTCTCCTAAAAACGCCCGGCTGGGTATTGGAATCGCGGAGTTCGGCAAGAAGGTGGAGAGCTAAGGGATGGTCGAGTATCGTCAGCGGCACAAAGTTATTTTGACCCATGCCCTTCGCAACTAGACCTTAGACCAAAACAGAATCACGTGGTAATCTCACCGCGCGGACTGCCCGAGGCCCGAGCTTGCAGAATAGGCCGTCCAAGACTCGAGGATCTGCTCCATGAGCGACCAACAATTCCAGATTTTTCTTAGCGGTGCGATCTTTCTTTGCGCTGCGATGATTGTGGTGTCGCTCTTAAGGGTGCGGTCCCGGGGGCCCAGTTCTTATTTTCTGGCGCTGGCTTTTGCGGCGATGGGAGTTCTCCTAAACGGCTTTCGGCTAAAATGGCCCCCAGCAACGCTGGGCGTTATCGGAGCTGCTTTGGTAGGTTGTTTAGTTGGAGATTTTATTCTGCGTGCAGTGAAGGGGCAGCAAAAGCCGTGAGAGTTGCCGTCGTCGGTCTTGGTGTGGCGGGTTTGCGAGCAGCGATGCTGCTTGAAAAAGCCGGCGTTCAGGTTTCTCTGTTCGAGGCCCGCAAGCGCCTGGGAGGGCGCATTTCGACTTTTCGCGAAGGAAATGTCGGCTACGATGCAGGCGGCGAATGGCTCGACGCGGACCATTGCCGGGCGCTCGGGCTCTTGCAGGAGCTGGGAATCGAGCCGGACCGGGCATCCAGCTGGCCGGGCCGCGTGCGCTTCGATGGCCACGAATGTTCCGACGACACGCTTTGGACCGAGGCCTTGGAAGACGATTTGCGAGTCGAGGCCACCGCACGCGAGATGTGCAGGGATTTGGATGTCGTTCCCTGGAAGAACGGCCATCGAAGAGAGTGGGACAAGCGAAATCTGGCTGACTTCCTGCGAGAGAACACCAGCTCCAAGCGGGGCCTATGGTGGGTTTGGTCCAACTACCGGTCGGATGAAGGCGACGACCCCGAACATATCAGCTTGCTCGGCTGGCTTTGCGGCTACCTCCATTACTTGGATCGCGAGGAGCATTCCATGAGCGCCTATCGAGTTCCCGGAGGCATGGGCTCGATGATCGACGCAATGGCCGACCGGCTGATTGCGAAGCCCCACCTCGGCACCGTTCTCGAACGGGTTCGCCAAGACTCCGAGTGCGTTTTCCTGGAGTTCGATACTCACGAAGTCGAAGTGGATCGAGTCATCCTTACCCTGCCTCCGCCCGCCCTTGAAAAAATCATTTTTGAACCCGCTTTGTCGGGCCCCAAACGGTGCGCGATCGAGGCCTGCAAGATGAGCCGGGCGATCAAGATTTGCTGGGAGTTCGACACGTTCTGGTGGAAAGATGAGGGGTGGACCGGCTCGCTCCATTACGATGGCCCGCTCCAGCAGCTTTGGGATGCCACGCGAGGCGAGGCGCCCATTCTCGCCGCCTACGTTTGCGGGGAAGAGGCCGTGAAATGGACCAAAATGGCAGACCCTGTTGGCGAATCCCTCAGCGAGCTCTCCCGCATACTCCCTGAGGCGAGAAAGCACTTTGTCAGGGGCTGGATTCACGACTGGATTCGAGATCCCTTTAGCGAAGGCGCGTTTTGCAGCCTCGCCCCCGGGTACGTTCTGGAATACATGCAATATATTGGCTCGCCGGAAGGCCGGATCCATTTCGCGGGCGATCACGCCTGCATTCGAACCGGCTTCATCGAAGGTGCGATTGAAAGCGGCGAGCGCGCAGTTGAGGAGGTACTCGGTGCGTAACCTATATCGAAATTTTCGGTGGGGGTTCGACGGGGAACCTCAAACGCTCCTGGAAGATAACGGGCGAGTCGTCTTTCGAGAGCCTCTGGACTTGGCGCCGGATATCATCGACAGCAACACGATTGACCTTGGCGGCAAGTATCTGCTGCCGGCGTTCATCGATTCCCACTGCCACATCTTGCCCGCAGGGCTTGACCTTCAAAAGCTGCATTTGGGCGAGTGCAACTCGCGGGATGACGTCCTTGCGCGCCTGCATGATCATCTTAAAGAGCTGGACGAGGAGGAATGGCTGCTCGCGGTCCAGTACGACCACACCAAGTTTGAAGACGGCGAGCACTTGACCCGATCCGATTTGGATTCCGTTTCCACCGATCGCCCGATTCTTCTCCGCCACGCGAACGGCCACGCCGGTGTCGCCAACACCGCTTGCCTTGAGCGAGCGGGAATTGACGAGGCCACCCCCGATCCAAAAGGTGGCAAGTTCGTGCGCGATGCTTCCGGCTTGCTCAACGGGGTACTTCTCGAACATGCCAACGAAATTGTGTCGAACAAGGTCAAATCACCAACCCTGGAGCAAATGGTCGATGCGATCATGAAAGCAGGCGACCGCATGGCCGCTTACGGTATCGCCTGTGCTTCGGACATGATGACCGGCCGATTCGACCTGAGTCTCGAGCTGCAGGCCTATAGGATTGCCGCGGAACAGGGGTGCAAGGTGCGCACCCGGCTTTATCTTATGTGGGGCGCAGTTTTTGGGCCCCGCGCGTTTCCCCGCAAAATGATCGAAGATCTGGAACATGCGATGCAGGCGGAGAGATGCCAGATTTCGGGCATCAAGATATTCGCGGACGGTGCTATCGCTTCAGCTACGGCCGCAATCTATGGCCAGTATCTTACGAGCGAGAAGCCGGAGACCGAGGCTTTTGTCGACGGCCAGTTGATTTACTCTCAGGACCGCCTGCGGCAAATGGTTCGATCCGCCCACGAGGCCGGCTATCCCATCGCCATTCACAGCATCGGCGATCATTCCACGGACATGGTGATGGAAGCCTACTCTGAACTGGACGACCCAACCCGGCACCGGATTGAGCACGCGATGATCCTGAGCGATTCCCAGATCGAGTCGATGGAACGGCTCGGAATCCATTGCTGCATGCAGCCGGAATTCTCTCTTGCAGTTTGGGCATGCGTACAAGCGCCAACTCGGCGCCGAACGGGCGGCAAGGCTCAACCGGTATCGCTCGGTGCTAGAAGCGCCAATCCCGCTAAGTTTCAGTTCGGACTATCCGATTACCGGCGGAAATCCGTGGGCCGGCATCCGAGCCGCCGTCTCTCGCCCGGACGGCTTCGACCAAAACGAGAAACTGACGAGAGCGGAGGCGCTGTACGCCTATACAGCCATGGGCGCCGTGGCAAACCGGGAATCCACTCAGATGGGCACGCTCCAAACCGGTCAGTTCGCCGATTTCCAGCTATACGATGAGGATCCTATGGAGGCTGACAATCCAGTATTAGCAGCGCTCCATGGGCCAGGCGCCTTGGTCGCAAGCTCTGTGTAGACATCCGGTCATAGCCTTCCTGGTAACCTCTAAGCACTCCAACTGGCAGCGTGGCCGTTTCGGGCGCGGGCCGGAAAAATACGCATGACCATTCTTGTCCCCGTTAAGCGCGTGATCGATCCCTACGCCAAAGTGAAGCCGCTGCCCGATGGATCAGGCCTCGACACTGCAGCCGTCAAGTTCGAAATCAATCCTTTCGATGAGATCGCCCTCGAAGAGGCGGTGAGGATCAAGGAGAAGGCCCCTGACACCGTGGTCATCGCCGTTTCTATCGGCGGAACGGAATGCGAGGAACAGCTGAGAAAGGCCCTCGCCATCGGCGCGGATAAGGCCATCTTGGTTGAAACGCCGGCGACCTACGATTCCCTCGGAATCGCCAAAGAGCTTGCAGCAGTCGCAAATCAGCTTCAGCCGACTTTCATCATCATGGGAAAACAGGCCACCGATGACGACAACAATCAGGCCGCCCAAATGCTTGCCGCAAAGCTTGGCTGGCCACAGGCAACCTTTGCCTCCAAAGTTGAGATTGCCGGCGACTCCGTTCAAGTCACTCGGGAAACGGACACCGGCGAGGAAGTGCTGGAACTTCCCTTCCCTTGTGTCATCACCACCGATTTGAGATTGAATGAACCACGCTACATTGCCTTGCCTGGAATCATCAGGGCTCGCAGCAAACCACTAGAAAGACAAGCCCCTTCCGCTGAATCGCAGCCAAAGTCAAAAACGGTAGCGCTGGAAGCGCCGTCGCCTAGGTCGGCGGGCAAGAAGGTTGGCTCCGTGGATGAACTCATGGCCGAACTCAAGGCCAAGGGGGCCATCGCTTGAGCCGCTGTCTTTTCGTCCTGTTCGCACCACACGAGGCGCCGGCTGCCTCAGGCTTTGGGCATGCGCTTGGCATTCCTTTCGATTTCCTTGCCCTCTTAGGCGAACCGGATACAAATCTTGGCGCGGAAAAGATCCTTCAGGCGAACCTGAGCCGACATCCCGCCCGCCGATGGCTTGGCGACCGGCATCCAGGCGCTTTCAGGTGCTTATAGCCATATCGCGGCCGTATCTTCAATGCAAAGCAAGGACGTGCTGGCACGCCTCGCCGGGCTACTGGACGCGGCCATGGTAACGGACGCCATTTCCGTTCTTGCTCCAAATCGGTTCAAGCGCCCCATTGTGGCCGGTTCTGCCATTGCCACGGTGGAGACTCTTTCAGAACCCGTCGTTGTCACCTTCCGATCGGCCGGATTCGCCACGAGCCCGGCCTCAGGGACCGGAACCACAGTAGCAGTTAACTTGACCGTAGATTCAAAGGCCAAGCGCCTATCGGCGACCGCCCGCGGAGGCGCGCGCCCGGACCTGACTCAGGCAAAAATCATCGTTAGCGGCGGAAGGCCCCTGAAGGATTCTCAAACTTTTGAATCCGTAATCGGCGGCCTCGCGGACGCGCTTGGCGGAGCAGTCGGAGCGACCCGCGCCGCGGTGGATAGCGGAATTGCTCCGAACGAGTTGCAAGTCGGGCAGACCGGTAAAATCGTCGCGCCGGATTTGTACATTGCGGCTGGGATTTCGGGTTCAACGCAGCACATGGCGGGAATCAAGGACAGCAAAGTTATCGTAGCCATCAACAAGGATCCCGACGCACCGATTTTTGAGAACGCCGATCTCGGCATTGTTGCGGATCTGTACGTTGCGATCCCAGAGATCAGGGCAAAACTGGGCCGCTGACATTACTACAGCAATTTTGCGCTTTATTTCTAACCCACTCAGCCTTCACATCCGTCTGAAATCATTAGCGGCAGCGATGCCGCGCGAGGAGAACTAAGTATTTTGAGGATTTTCGCAGCCATAGGATTGGCCATTACCGCAGCTTCTGCCATTGCCCAAGTGGACCCGGCAAAGGTCTATTTCACTGTCAACGGCGATGACGTCAAGGGCGCCGAGTATTACAGCCAGATGGAGTTCATGGAGAACACCGGCTACATGGCGGAGAGCGGACAGTTTATTCCCGGCAGTCCGGGCCTATTGGCGCTGGTGGACCTGATCAACCAACACCTTTACATCCAACTGGCGAAGCAAAAGAACCTGTATCCTACCGACGCTGAAGTCGACGCGCTCATCAAGGAAATGATGGTCAATGATCCCCACCTTGTCGATCGTTGGGTTTCTATGGGAAGACCAGAGGCGGCGCTCAAAGAACAGGAACGCGTCTTACTTGCTCAGTTCAAACTTCAAACCGAAGGGA
Organism: uncultured archaeon; assembly: GCA_963829965.1. GTDB lineage: Bacteria > Armatimonadota > Fimbriimonadia > Fimbriimonadales > Fimbriimonadaceae > DASXZH01. The sequence goes on from CAWHLK010000059.1 coordinate 64,590, forward strand.
TCACCGTTTCCGACCAAGAAGTGTCCGATTTTTACCATAGCAAAGCGATCCCTGGGCTTACGGTTGCCCCAAGAACCGTCACCTTCAGGTTGATCAGCGTCAACGACGCGGATGCTCAAAAGGCGGTCGATGCCGACCTCGCAGGGGGAAAGCCTTTTGAGGATGTGGCGCAGGCGCGAAGCACCGACATCACTCACAATAGTGGCGGCAAGCTTGGCCCGGTACCCACCGATGCCCTTCCGAAGGATGTTGCCGCAGCTCTCGATAAAACCAAGGTTGGCGACTCCAGCACTTGGATTGACGAAAAGACCGGTGACGACCCAAGCGCCAGCGTTTTTCACGTCAAATATCTGGTCTTGGAGAAGGTGCCTGAAAAGCCGCTTCCCTTCGATGAAATGAAAGAGCAGATCCGCAGGAAGATGATGTTGGACAAGGGGCGGCCGAAGAACAACGTCGAGAAGGAAATGTCCGACTTGCGGCAATCTTCGAAGATCGACATCAAGAACAAAGAATACGCGGCCTCGTACGTGATCTTCATGAAAACGTATTATCACGAGACCATTCACACAGGCGGATAAACTTCATTCGCCTATGGTTCGGTTTCTTCGAGTTAATAGAGTCCAGCTGCTCGAAGGGGCCTTTGATGTTGAGCTGCTAAAAGGAGCGCGTTGCTTTCTATCTGAGCCTAAAGATTCTATTCGTGAAACTCTCAAAGCTGCCGGAGTTGAACTCCAAGATTTGCCGAAGGGAGAGGTTCCTGACAACAGCGTCGTTCTCATCCCGGACGGATCTCTTTACGAACTCGAATACATCGCGAGACGGCTCTTGGGACCAGGCGGCTGCCCGTGGGACATTGCGCAAACCCACGAGACCCTGAAGCGATACCTCCTGGAAGAGTCCTATGAGCTTCTCGATGCGATCGACACGGGCTCGGACGCGAAGATGCGCGAAGAACTGGGAGACGTCCTGCTTCAGCCGTTTATGCATGCGGAAATGAAGAGGCTTTCCGGGAGCTTCGACATCGACGATGTGGCGACGGACATCGTGGACAAGCTCTATCGCCGCCATCCCCATGTTTTCGGCGCCGTCAACGTCGCCGACGCCGACGAAGTGCTCCGCAACTGGGACGCGATCAAGAAGACGGAAAAGGGCGGCGAGCCGCAATCGATCCTCAGCGGCGTCCCTACAGGTATGGCTTCCCTGCTGCGGGCATACGAGGTCAGCAAGCGGGCGCAACGCGTTGGTTTTGAATGGCCGGACGCGGAATCCGTTTTTGACAAACTGCATGAAGAGGAAGCCGAGTTGAAGGAAGCGATGGCGCGCGGCAGCCAAGAAGACGCGGAGTCCGAGCTGGGCGATTTGCTTTTCACCTGCGTGAATCTTGCCCGTTGGGCAAAAGTTGAGCCGGAAGAAGCGTTGCGAAAGATGCTCAACCGGTTCACCCAGCGCTTTCAGGAAATGGAGCGCTCGGCCGATAAACCTCTGCGAGATTTGACTGCTGAAGAATGGGATGCACTTTGGGTTCGAGCGAAGAGTATTGCGGGCGCCGCTTCGCGCTCGTAGCCACCCTCAGCCCTTCTCGCCCGCCATCCAAAGGGCCCTCGCCATGCTTGCCTGGTAAAGCAGGGTGCACTGTCCCTCCGGCGCCTCAAACTTGTCCCAGCGCTTGCCGAACAACCCTTTCTGCTGCCCATTCTCCCAGGCGAACCGAATGGCCCGGATCGCGACCTCTCGCCAAGGCTCGGAATGGTCATACGCTGCCAGCGCAAGGAACGCTTCCGACAGGTGGTGGGCGAAAGGGCCTTCGTCATGAATCGCGCCGGTCTCAGGATCTACCCAGTGCTCGACCGAGGACTGCGCGATCGCAACCGCCTCTTTCAAATAAGGTTTCTCATGGGTGGCCTTGAACAGAGCCAAATCGCCGCGCACCATTAGCGCAGAGTTATAAGTCCACTTCGTTTCGCCAATGTGGCCGTTTAGGCCGATATCATCAAACAGGAGTTGATCGTAAGGCTCTTTCAGCTTTTGAAGCCAACCGTGCAGCTCCTTGGCCACGATCAAGTAGTGGGATTCGCGCGTTGCCAAATAGAGGCGCGCGGCCGCAAGCATCGCCGGGGCATTTGAGCACGCGTTCTTGGACGTCTTCTTTTTCTCGCGCCAGAAGATCCCGCCGCCCAACGTGTCGGAGGAGCCGCTTAAAACGAAGGCAAACGTGCGTTTGGCCAGGTTCAGATACCGAGCGTTCGAGCTTGCGTCGTAGGCGTCCAGCTCGGCGAGGGCGATCCACTCGTTGTCGTCGTAATATCGGTCAGGAGTTGGCTCGCCTGGCAGCACACTGTAGCCATAAACACCGTTGTTTTCGCTTCCATAGGTTTCGAGACTTGCTTGGGCTTGGTCGAAAAGCGGACCGTATTCGGCTAAGTCTGACCCCATCGCTGCAGCGAGGGCCGAGAGTTCAACTCCCAGGTCCCAGGCAAATGCCGGCTGATTAGCCACTTTGCCCGAGACCGTCACATAGGCCGCGTAATGCCCGACTTTGGGCAGCCAAAACTGGTTCTGGATATTCGCAGTTACGCGAGTGGCCTCGTCAATAAAAGATTGCTGCCCTTGCATCAAAAATATAGCCAAGAATCCCGCGGCCAACACGTGATATTAGTTTACAGGGTGGGCGCAGCTCGAGTGAGATTCGCTCAGAACGCATCGCCATGCATAGCGATGCCCACTGTCCCATTTTCCTTGCCACAAGCCGCTCACCGTTACGCGTCACTTGTCGCACGTCACTCGTCACCCATTTCGGGCACGTTCATTAACGTCTCGCGGTTATAAAATAAAAGGTCCACTGCTTTACCGTGAATAAAATTCGCACGTTCCAAATCGCAATCGCCTTCGTTGTGCTCATCCTTGGCGCTTATTTTGGCTACCAGGCCTATGCCTCCCGGGTTATCGATGGCAAAAAGTTTTCCGAGATCGAGCCTGGCAAAGTCACGCTTCTCGGCGTGGATGCCGGCGGCCAGGGATACAAGATCATCGTTTCCAACGAGATCGCCCAACTGGTTCAAGTCTCTTCCGACAAGTTCGATGCGCCGGATCAGGGCATGGGCGGAGACGATGAAACCGATGCCACCGACAAGCGCCATGTTCCGCTCAAGGAAATGATCGAGAGCCTTCAGGGAGACAGCAAGGCACTTAGTGAATTGGTGGTTGCGATGAACGACGATCTCCGAAAAGCTCGAGAAGACATCCCACCCGATCCCGTGATCTGGACCGCGGACGACCTAAAGAAGGCCATGGCGGGGGACAAAGCCTTAACGACGAAATTTATCCACGACACCAACACAGACTTCAATGGGAAGCCTGCCGACTTCATCAATGTCACGGCTCTCTATTCAGGCATCGTGATCGATATCCCCGTCCCCGTAAAGGTGGCGGTCAAGGGAGTCGAGCAGACTCTGACGGCCCACGTTCAAGTTCCATTCCGAACCCAATTCACTACCAAGGTTGAAAAGAGCATTTCCGAGAAGGTGAAGACACCGAACCCAACAAACGACGAGATCAAGGGCTTTTACCTCGCCGAGGCACAGAAGGAAAAGGGAAAGTCGCAGGAGCAGGAAAACGTGGCGAAGTCCATCCAGGTCCGTATAGCCGACGACGTGGTTAAAGGCTACGCGGAAGCTGCGGAGCGCGTGCTTGCCAAGACGAAAATCATTCTTAACGAAGATTTCATCCAGGATGCCCACAAAGACACGGTGGAAACGGATCAAGGCAAAACTCTTTATGACCTAGTGCTCAACTTGACCGATGAAGGCCGAGACCGGCTATGGCAATACAGCCGGCACCGGGTTGGCACGCAGCTTTTGCTCGTCGTAAACGGGGTCGCCATCGCCGCGCCCAAGGTACGCCATGAGCTCGCGCAAAGCCAGGTTTCGATCACGCAGATGGTCGATCCGGACCTGGTGGATGACGCTGTCACCACGATCAAGGCTGCTAGCAGAAAGTCTTAGTCCCACGCCGCCGGGGTTAAGATGTCATTGAATCTCACCACCCGCCAAGGCGGGTTGGAGATATGTTAGAGGGGTAAACTTCCGTTATCACCCTAGCCCACCCCTACACAGCGTCGTGCCTCGACGGCTAGCAACCTAGAACTGGAGAAACTGAATTCTAATGGCTAACAAGCGCGTATATCTTTTCCGCGAAGGCGACAAAAACATGAAGGACCTCTTGGGAGGCAAGGGGGCAAACCTTGCCGAAATGTCCAACATAGGACTGCCCGTGCCTCCGGGGTTCACCATCACTACCGAGGTCTGCACCCAATACTACGGCGCGGGCCGGCGCTTGCCCGATGGGCTTGCGGAAGAAGTAAAGACAGCCCTGGCCGATGTAGAGAAAGACCTTGGCAAAAAGTTCGGCGATGCGTCCGATCCTCTTTTGGTTTCCGTTCGCTCAGGCGCGAAGTTTTCCATGCCGGGCATGATGGACACCATTCTCAACCTAGGACTCAACTACAAGACGATTGAAGGGCTCATCAAAGCCAGCGGCAGCGAGCGGTTTGCCTATGACTCCTTCCGCCGCTTTGTGATGATGTATTCGAGCGTCGTTCTGGAGATCGAGAAGCATCACTTCGAAGCAGTTTTCGACGCCGCCAAGAAGGCAAAAGGCGTGAAGCAAGACACCGACTTAACGGCGGAAGACCTGAAGGAAGTCACCGCCAAGTTCCTCGCTTTGGTCAAGGAGAAGACGGGCAAGGACTTCCCAACCGAGCCGCTCGAGCAGCTCACGGGCGCCATCGAAGCGGTCTTCCGGAGCTGGAACAACGACCGAGCGATCGTTTATCGCCGAACCGAGAAGATCCCGGACGAGATCGGCACTGCCGTCAACGTCCAGGCGATGGTCTTTGGAAACCTCGGCGACGATTGCGGCACCGGCGTCGCCTTCACCCGTGACCCTTCCACCGGCGAGGATTACCTTTACGGCGAGTATCTGATGAACGCACAAGGCGAGGACGTGGTTGCCGGCGTTCGGACCCCGGTTCCGATTTCGGAACTCGACAAACAGAATCCGGCCGTCTATAAAGAGTTTCATGACATCGGCCGTAAGCTTGAGGGCCACTACAAAGACATGATGGACCTCGAGTTCACCATTGAAAAGAACCGGCTGTTCATGCTGCAGTGCCGCGTTGGCAAGCGCACCGGCCCTGCCGCCGTGCGTATCGCGGTTGAAATGGTAAAGCAGGGCCTCATCACCAAAGAAGAGGCATTGCTCCGAATCAGCGGCTCTCATTTGGATCAGCTTCTGCACCCTCGCTTTGACGAGGCGGATCTTCATGCCAAGGGCATTAAGCCTCTGGGTACCGGCCTTTCGGCTTCTCCAGGCGCGGCGGTTGGCATTGCGGTGTTTGACGCGGACTCCGCGGCTGAACTCGGCGCGAAGGGCGAGAAGGTGATCCTGGTTCGCGACGAGACCAATCCCGACGACGTTCACGGCATGCTTGCATCGCAGGGCATTCTGACCGCACGCGGAGGCAAGACCTCGCACGCGGCGGTAGTCGCCCGCGGTTTTGGCATCCCCTGCGTCGCAGGCTGCGAGTCCTTGACTGTCAGCACGGCGGCAAGAAAGTTCCAAGCGGGCGACGTGACGATCAACCAAGGCGATTGGATCTCCATCGATGGCAGCAAAGGAACGGTTTACGAAGGGAAAGTCTCACTTCTTGCCGCGGACGTGAGCGGCGACTTTGGCACGCTCATGGAGTGGGCGGATAGTTGCCGAAAACTCGGAGTGCGCACCAACGCGGACAACCCCCGTGACGCCAAGCAAGCGGTCGATTTCGGTGCGGAAGGCATCGGTCTCTGCCGAACGGAGCACATGTTCTTCGAGCCGGAGCGTTTGCCGATCGTTCAGGAGATGATCCTTACGAAGGATGAGAAGGTTCGCGATGCGGCCCTTGCCAAGCTGCTGGTTACCCAGCAGAAGGACTTCGAAGGCATCTTTGAAGCGTTGGACGGCCGCCCGGTCACCATCCGCCTTATCGATCCGCCGCTTCACGAGTTCTTGCCGAACTTTGTGGAACTGATCCGAGAGACAACTGAGCTGAAGGTGCGCATTTCGCACGGACAGACTCATCTGGCCAAGGATCTTGAGGAGAAGGAAGTCTTGCTGGCCGCAGTCGAGACCATGAAGGAATCGAACCCCATGCTCGGTTTGCGCGGAGTTCGCCTTTCCATCATCTTCCCCGGCATCGTGCTGATGCAAACGCGGGCGATCCTACAGGCCGCAGCGAAGCTGATCAAAGCAGGCAAGAAGGTGCGACCGGAGATCATGATTCCCCTCGTCAGCACGGTCAACGAGTTGCGCGTGGTGCAGAATCAGCTTGAGGCGGAAGCCAAGAAGATCGTCGCCGAGCAAGGAGTTGACATTCCGTTTATGTTCGGCACGATGATCGAGCTGCCTCGCGCAGCCCTCACGGCGGCAGAGATCGCGGAGTACGCCCAGTTCTTCTCTTCGGCACGAACGACCTGACGCAAACCACCTTCGGCTTCAGCCGGGACGACGCGGAAGGCAAGTTCCTGCAGCGGTACGTGGAGCAAAAGATCCTCCCGACCAATCCGTTCGAAACGATCGACCGCGTCGGTGTTGGCCGGCTCATGAAGATGGCCGTTGACGAGGGACGCGGCGCACGCCACGACCTGAAGTGCGGCATCTGCGGCGAGCATGGCGGCGATCCGGAGTCCATCTACTTCTGCCACGAACTGGGATTGGACTATGTGTCCTGCTCTCCGTTCCGCGTGCCGATCGCGCGGCTTGCCGCAGCGCAAGCGGCGATCAAGGATCGGGTTGCAGTTACGGTGGATAAGTAGCGGCGAAACTCGCGAAAAGCCCCAGGTTGGCCCACGGTCGTCCTGGGGCTTTCTTATGCATCGGAATTGCCAAAAGCCAAGACATCATAGCGAAGACAAAGTGACGGGGCCGTCAGCGTGTTTTTAGTAGAGGCGGAGGTGGTGTTAGAACCTCGCAATGCTTCCGCGTAGAATCAGCATCGCCTTCGTGTTCACGAAGCCGGCAACATATAACAAACCCGCCAAAACCCATTGGCCGCCATCCGGATGACCGGCGATAAGCCTGCATGTCACCACGATCGAAATGGCCACGAGGTTGGCCCACAGGTAGTTCTTGAGCCGGTGGCCAAACAGGCTGCACAAGAAGAAAACGCACATCATTCCTCCCGGCTCAGGTTCGGCGCCATGTCCTGCCAAAGCCGTCAGAAGAAGAAGCGTGGCCGTCGCCCCTAGTGCCGCCACGAACGCGGCACTCCAAAGATAGAATCCGCGTGTCAATCCGCTGGGAGAGTGTGCATGGTCCATAGCTGTCATTTCTATGGTACATCAGCCCGCCAAGCCCTTTAGACCGTTAGACCTACCCCTGATCCGATCATATTTTGCTTAAAAGTGGATAAGCTCGTACGAGAACGAAGTTTTTGTGGCCTAAAATACGATTGGGCATCGTCATAGGAATGGGTGAGCAACGTGGACTACAGTCAGTGGCTCAAAATTTACAATTCTGAACTCTCAACCGCGCATCCTGGCGTGTCCCTACGAGACGTCGACCCCAGGTATGTTCAGTCACTTTTCCAGAAGGACTTAGACCCAGCCGAAGCGGCCAAACTTGGCGTGGTTTATCGAGAGGAATCGGAAGATGCACCGCCCTTCAGCTTCAGCCATGTACTGGATCGCGTCCAATGGGACTACGTAGTAGGTGCTGCCGGCATTCTTATGCTGGTTGCGCTGCTCCTTGGTCCGCGCATCGTGGCCCGCATAAGGGGAGCGCACAAATCGCAAGTGGTCGCCAGTCAGGGTCACACCGGCAGCAACGGCGATTTTTACGCGTCAGACGAAATCAACATTCCCGCAACGACAACCGAGACTTCCTCTTCGACGCCATCCGGTCTCCCGGTTTGGGGTCGGCAAGAGATCCCTTGGCCTTCCGCGTTTGGCGATCTCGGACCTATCACGCAGAGCTACCCGATGGGTACATTTCATTCGACGGTGCGCCATTCGACGGTGTCCGTTGCGAGCCTAAGTGCCGGGGACCAACCTGTCCACGCCGTGGGCCAGCGCTCCTCTGCAAACGGAGGCAGCGCATCAACTTCTGGCTCAAGCCCTGTCATCGACCAGTTTGATGTCACTACCACGAGCACCAACGATCAGGGTTTAACGGGAACCGTAACCTGGAATGTATCCAACGCGGACGCCGTTCAGATTCTTTTGCTTGGAGTTCCCATATCCGGGGTAACCGATACAAGCGGCTCAATTCCATTTGATTCCTTGGCCGCGGGTTCCATTTTCACGATCCGGGCAATCGGCGGCGGGCATGTTGTTGAAGATACCGCTGCAGCCGAACCCAACTAAGCTTAGAGATCGACTTTTCGCCGGATCACGATATTGGGAACCGGCAGCAGGGACTCGTCTTTTCGCATGGGGACGTTCGAGTTGATCGTCATCGCCTGCATTCTGCGCTCGGCTTCCTGCACGTATTCAACCATCTGCTGTTCGAAATCTCTTCGCATGTCGTCGATGTCTTCCAGCAGGCGAAGGATGAGTTCCACGCCCGCAAGGTTTACGCCCATTTGCTGGGTCAGTCGTTGGATCCGCCGAACCCTTAAGATATCCGCCTCCGAATACAGACGGTTCTTGGCGCCCATGCGGCTCGGAACCACCAAGCCCAGTCGCTCATATTGCCTGAGAGTCTGCGGATGGACTCCACAGAGTTCGGAAGCCACTCCTATCATGTACACGGGTTGGGTTTCCTTTCTCATGCGGTCACCTTCTCAAGCTCTGCCAGTTCCTGCAGAAGCTTACGCTGGCGGTCGTTCGGCTTCTTGGGAACCGTCACTTTCAACTTGGCCATAAGGTCGCTGCGGCGTCCGCCCAGCCGGGTGATGCCCTGCCCTCCAAGCCGGAAAGTCTGGCCGCTTTGAGAGCCTTCGGGGATCTTCATCGTTACCGCGCCGCGAAGCGTCGGCACCCTGATTTCGCCGCCCAAGGCGGCGGTGGTGAATGGGACCTCCGCGTCAACTTCTAAGTTGTCGCCGCTGCGGCGAAACTTGGCATGGGGCGCCTCTTTGATGATCACATACAGGTCGCCCGCATGCCCGCCCGAGCCAACCACGCCTTTGCCAGGAACCCGAAGCTTCTTCCCTTCGGTAACGCCCGCAGGAATCTTGACTTCGACCTTCTTGTTGGTGGCGAGAGTGCCCGAGCCTTTGCAGGTCGGGCAAGCCTCCATGGAGGTAGAACCGGTGCCACCGCAGTTTTGGCAGACTTGCCTCATGCCAAGCATGCCTTTGGTTTGGCCCGTACCGCCGCACATGGGACAGGTCTTCTCCGTCCTAAGTTGAACCTGGCCGAGCCCGTCGCAAGTTTTGCAGGCGTCCATGGATTGGTAAGTCAGCGTTCGTTTGGCGCCGGAATCGATTTCCTCCATTGTCACTTCAACCGGCTTTTCCAAATCCCTTGCCGGAATGCGCATGTGATGCGTCACGTCAGCAAAGTCGCTGGGGCTGTGGCCCTGCCTGCCCATATTGGTGAAAATCTGCTCGAAGATCGTCTCGAATCCCCCTCCACCGGGCGCCCTCCCACGAAAATGGAAGTCGCCCATATTTGCGCCGCCGGCGCCACCGCCCGTGAAGTTCTGCGCGTGCTCCCATTGCGATCCGAATTGATCGTACAGCTTTCGCTTCTCGGTATCTCCGAGGACTTCGTAGGCCTCGCTGACTTCTTTGAACTTGGCTTCGGCAGCCTTGTCGTTAGGGTTCACGTCCGGGTGCAGTTTGCGCGCTAATTTGCGGTAGGCGGACTTGATATCCTTCGCGTCCGCGTTTCGTGCCACTCCCAAAAGCTGATAATAATCCTTCGCCATACTGCCTTTATACTCAATCCTATGAGTATATAACACTCAAGTAGGTCAAAAGGTTTCAGGGAAATAATTGATCGTCCATAATGCAGGGATGATGTGGGCCCCCGCATTTAGGCAATCCTTCGTCAAACCTCTCGGGCGCCCTAAGGAGCCTTCACAGACTCGCTGCATGCTGCTTACTCGGGTGCGGCTGGACAGCCTGTAGAGCGTGCACCATTTTCATCACCCAGGGAGGCGGGCATGTATTCGTCGGCAATAACGAAGACGATACTCCAGGCCAAGCAACCTACCTTTGGTTTAAGCCTTCGCCAAAAATCGGTTACGTGTTGTGGGGGCATCGAGAGGATAGACCTGAAGGCGGGATGATTGACCACGGGTTGTTCTTTGATGCTGCCGCTTTAGGCCAATCCATCCCCGTGCGACGGCTGCCAGGTAGAACCGACTTGGACGGTTACGCGGTCGAACCGGTGCTCAGCAGTTGCAAGTCAGTGGCCGAAGCAGTTTCCTATTTGAGCCATTTCAATCTCATGTGGCAAGATCGGGCTCAAATCTTCCTCGCGGACCGAACTGGCGACTGCGCGATTATCCATGGCAACTGGGTTGTCCGTAATGGCTCGGCAAAGAACTTCGCTTTAACGAACCACCGACTGGATGTCGCTTCTCCCGAGAACTGCTGGAGACGTAACTTGGCGCTGCATGAGTTGGAGGCCGAGCCAATCCACGACATCAACCTTGTCGGGCGAATCTGTGCCGAGACCGCCCAGACGGATCTTTCCAATGCGACCCTATATTCCGACGCCGTTGACCTAACCAACGGCGAAGTGACGATCTTTAATGACCGGCGCTACAACCATCCGGTGACTCTAAACCTACAGAGCGAACTAAAGAAGGGGGTGAGAACAGTAAACCAGGCGACCCTTTTCCCTCCGGATCTCATGGAGGTTATCAAGTCTACGGGCCTTGGCCACGCACTCGAGTTGGTGAGAGCCGGGCAATTTAGCTCTGAGGAAGTTACAAGAGCCGGCAATATGCTGTTGCTGGACGGGCATCTCGAAGACGGAGTTCGGTTATTTCGAGTCGCACAAGGAGTATTTCACACCGCTTCTTCAAGTTCAAGTTTGGGCAATGCTTTGAACGCAGCCGGTCGTTCAAGAGAGGCTTTGGCGTGCTACAGGGCCGCACTGGCACAGAACCCAGCCGATTACAACGCAAACTTGATGGGCCGAGCCGATGGGAGAGTCGTTTTTCGGCTAAAGGGATTTACCTACGCAAACAAGGTTGCCGTCGTGGGTTCATTCATTCAAGATCCATCCGGGCTTTCGCTTACGCACGAGGGTGACGAATGGATCGGGGAGGCCAAATTGCCCAAGGGCAAATACTACTACGCGCTTCACATTGATGACAGTTGGACGACCGACCCCTACAACGGTCTAGCCGCTCTTCGAGGCGAATACTACTCGTCCGTCCTTTTCGTGCACTAACCAAGAGCCCCTCACGAAATATCCGCGTGAAGGAAACTCTTAAGATCTTCCGCGCTGACAGAAGGCTCGCCCGGAGAAACGTTGTCCAGCTTGCCGTCCTTCATCCATTGCTCCAGCTCGTCAACAAGTGAGAACAAGTGGTCAAAGGAGTCTACGATGAACAACAGCGGCTGGTAGTGGTCGATCTCGAAATACTGGTTGATGACCCACTCCATTTGAATCGGGTATCGCTGGACCTCGGGCGACTCGATGCAGTGCTCCAACTCGCCAAAGGAACTCAATAGCCCACTGCCGTAGGCTAACAACTGCTTCCCTTCCCCCTTCATCAGGCCAAACTCGATGGTGAACCAGAAAAAACGGGCCATCGCCTTGATGATGCTGGTGAGGCGGCGCGTTTGCTCGTCTTCATCTTTGATTCCTTGCACGATGTCCGCCGCAGTGTGGGCGCATTCGCCAAAGCGAACAAGGGTGTCAGCAAAGGCTTTGTCCGTGTGCATGGGCACGTGCCCTGCAATATCGTGAAAGATGTCCGGCTCGGGGAGGTAGTCGAGTTTATCCGCGCGACGAATGGTAATCGTAGTCGGAAAAGCGCGTTTGCGAAGGCAGTCAAAGAATAGAAAAGCGGGCACATACCCGCTCACTGCTTTGGCGGAAAACCCCGTAAGGGGTTTTAGAAACTTGTTGACGTCCGCAAGCCTCGGCACCCGGTTCGGGTCCAGGCAGAGGTTCTCAATCCCCTGCTTGAAGTGCTTGTTGGCGTACTTCTCCCACTTCGGGTGCATGCGGGCAAAAAGCTGCGCCAAGCCTCGTGATTCTCCTCCGAGTACAACTCGTACGGCTGCTCGATATAGAGTTTCCCGTGGCTTCGCTCTTCCTCGATGAAGGGCGACTCTGAGGTTGTTAATCCTTGCGTTATGTGGTCTCGAACGGCCATTCGAAACTGCCTCCTATGGCGCTCGCGCGCCGAACTCCGTTGTCCGCGGTCTCCAATTATTATAGACGTGGCGCTCGACGGCGCTTCGCGCCCTAAACGGGTAATACAGCGAAGCGCTTTACAAGCGAAGCGCTTTACAAGCGAAGCGGTTTACAGCGAAGCGGCTTACGGCGCGAAGCGCCATGTTTACGGGCGAAGCGCCAGGCTTACGGGCGAAGCCCCTTCGGGCTGAAAGCGCTCTCAGTCAGATTCACGTTTACCACCACCTTCTCAATCTGGGTCGTCGGATTGCCGGTATAGTTGGTTGCCCAAGCGGTATCCACCGCGAACTCCAGGTCATCGTAGAACGTGGCCGGGCTTTCGGGACCTTCGGTTGAGACCGTTCCCAGGCCGTTGCTTGGGAAAAGATAGGTCGTAGGCTGGCCGCCCTGGTAAATAACGATCGTGGCGTTTCCGGTGACTTCACCGCCATACGTTCCCACCGCTGTGACCACCGGCGTCGCTGCTCCAATGTCCACGCCTTCCTCTTCGTAGCTGCTGCCACGATCCAGGATCGTGTAGTGAGTGACCGCAGGGTTGGCCGTACCGTTGAGCGTGATAGTCGTGGTTACGGGCGGCACCGTTGGGACCTTCGAAGTATCGATCAGCGAGCCATAGGGGCCGTCGTAAAGCAAGGTCCCAAAAGCGGGGCCGTTCAGATGCGATTCCACCGTTCCATCCTGTTCGATAAAATCGACATAATCCGGAAACACGGGCCACTGCGCAGGGCCGTCGCCTTCAATAGCATGCCCGGTGGCTACCCAGCGAGTAGGAGACACTTGATAGCTGTAGGTAGCAGCCACATACAGGTCGGCCTGCGGACCATAAAGAATGGCGCTGGCATAACGGGTGCCGGGAATAATGGTGGGCGCGGAAGTCGGTTTCGCCACCGGCGCGGAACGACCTGCGGATGCGCCAATGAAGTGCGTCAAGGCAAACGGAGTTTTCTTGGTCACGAGCGGCATATCTCCCGAGGGGCCAACAAAGAACCACTGTTTGGGTCCCCAAGGGGCGGGAGCCGTAGAACTTGCGGGAGCCAAATTGCGTTTGGTCGGCGGCATTTGTGCGGCCGTCATTTCTTGCGTGATCGATACGCCGTATACGTGTTGCGGATCGTCCCCGCGAAAAGCGCGCCAATGACTGTGCCGTCATGCCATCACGATTGGGCTGCCGCTGTCGCCGGGTCCGTAGATATCGGTGCCATTGGCAGGCATTGTGAAAACATCCTCGCCTGCCTCGTTATAGGCGGACACGATTTTTATCGGCCTTTGCACAACTGTTTCGCCCGACTCCGCACCCCGAATGTAAGCGCTGATATTGGTCTTGCCGGACAAGGACGACCAAGGCAGAGTCTTGGTCAAGTTGTTTGTTACCACGACCGCATCGGTGGTCGGCGGGGTCGTGGTAGTGGTGGGTGTGCCTGAGGAGCTGCTGGACGAACTGCAGCCGGCCCCTACTGCCGCAGCGATACCTATGCAAATGCCTTTTTTATACAGATTCATGTTCGCATCCTCCCGAACCTCTCTCAAATTCGGATTTTGTAAGCGAGGCTTGTCCGCCTGGTCGCTCGACGGCTGCTCAGCTTATTCTGGTTTCTTTAGCGTACCACCGGCAAGGCATAACCACCCTGCTAAAAATGCAATGCCCCCGAACGGAGTTACCGCCCCCCAGAGCTTCACGTCAGTCACCGCAAGCACATAGAGACTTCCGGAGAAGAGCACGATGCCCACGGTGAAAAGCCAGCCCGCGGCTTTGACCAGCTTGATCCCACCCGGAACAAGCGCGAGGGCAAACAACGCAACCGCATGGACCAAATGATAGTGGGCTGCGGTTTCGTAAACCGCCATATTGGCGGTCGAGATCTTATCTTTCAGGCCATGCGCTCCAAACGCGCCAAGGCCAACGGCCAGAAAGCCGTTGATTGCCCCTAAGAATGCGAAAGTTCTATTGATGCCGATAGTGGTTTCCAGCCTTCGATTTGAACTCGGTTCTTTACTTATTGTTCGGCCGGCGTCTTCGTCGCCAGCCAACCCGCCCTGAGGCTGACCGCCTGAGGCGAGGCTGCCGGATCCTCCGCGATCGCATGTATTTTCCGGGTCGCCAATGCCGGCATTACGGACACGGTCATTGGGTTCCCATCCCGAATAATCTCCAGCGAGATCGGCGTGCCGGCCTTCGCGGCAGCAACCTCGCCCGAAAACGCGATCGCGTTGGAGCGCGAATCGCCATTGGTGGCTTTACCGTTGATCGAGGTCAGGACGTCGCCATCCTGAAGCACTCCCTGTGCGGCGCCGTGGATGCGGAGGATCGACATTCCCTTCGCTTCCCGGCTCGGCGCGGCGCTAAAGCCCAGATCCGCATACTCCTGGTCGGAATCTTGGATCAAGAGTCCGACTTTTGCGAGCTGTTCTTCAATCGGGAGTTCGCCGGGGCTCATGACCACTTTATCAAAAAACGGCCCGAGGTCGGGCCCTCCAAACCGGACGCATTGATTGCGGATCTCGTCCTCCTCAAAGCCAGGCTTGTTGTCCTTGCAAAGGTCGTAGAGAGCCCGGGTTACGTCATCCAGCGAATGCTGGTTTCCCGTTTTGCTGCGAATCTCGATGTCCAGGCACATGCCGGCAAGCCAGCCGAGATTGTAGTAGCTGATCTTGTAGCCGTTACTGTTCCCGCGCCCGTTGTTCGCCTCGTCTACGCGATAACTGGCCATGTAAGGGCTGATTTCCAGGCGCGCAGGGTTCGCTCGAACGGCCGCCATATTTCGCACGATGCCATCGAAGAACTGATCCCGCTTCCACTCCTGATACCGATAGGGCAAGAGACTGGCATAGTAATCGGTCACGCCCTCCAGCCACCAGAGGGCGCCCGTTTTAGGAAGCTTGAGATAATCGAACGGACCAAGCACTTTAGCCCGGGTCCGCTTTACATTCCAGAGGTGGAAGTATTCGTGGGCAAGAACGCTCTCGCTTCGCGGGCCAAGGCCGCTTGCGAGAGAAATTTCGAGTGCTTCCCAAATGCTCCAAACCGCCCGCGCCATCCGGCGATGAGTATGCCGAAAAGTGCCAGACATATTTGTGATAGGGCACGCTGCCAAAGAAATCGGTTTCCGCCGCGCTGACAAAACGACAGTCTTTCAGGAGCTTGTCCTTGTCGACCTCGTTCCTTGCCGCCCCCTCGATAACGATGAAATGATCCTTGGCGTGGAGCTTGTACTGCTCGATGATAAGGCCGGAACCCGTGCTAACCGGAGCATCGGCCAAAACATCGTAGGATGGAGCATCGAAAGTGTTTGGCGCGTGGTCTTCATCCAGGCTCAGCATGAGCGGCCACCCTTGGGGAACGTCCAAGGAGATTTTGCAGGCTTCCGGCTTGCGCCCAACCACATACATGTAAGTTGACGGGCCCGAGATTTGTAGAAAACTGGTGTCGGCTTGGGCGAATCGGCGCTGGCCTCGAATCGGCACCGAGTAGGAGATTTTGATGGTCTGATCGGACGGTACATCCACCGCCCATGTGTTCTGGTCGGGGTGGGTTACGTTCAGGCTTGCGTTGCTCGCATCTGTCGCGGTTACGTCCGATACGTTCTTGAAGAAGTCGCCATAGGAATAGGAGCCCGGGCTCCAGCTAGGCATGTGCACGCTTACGGGACCTTTCTTGGCCGGAATCGAAATCGAGACGCTGAGGACCGACTTGTCCTGGTCCACCTTGACGTGATAATCGATCTCTCCGAGGGCCGGGGCGGCCAGGGCTACGGCCGCGGATGCCGCAGCCGAAAGCGAAAGCATTTGCTGGTGGAATCTCCTTTGAACCATGCTTGATTTTGCCACGTTTCCCTCAACGCATACCCGACACCTTCCGTGAGCGATGATCCCTCCGAACCCAAAACCTAACCTACCTTTATCCTTTAGAGGCTATCGCAAAACCTAATCTATCGGTCGGTAACGAGCTTTTTGCTCCGCTTCGCGGAGTGTCAAGCTAAAGCTCGACCTACTTCAGCCTCTAGGGATTGCGACAGGAACCCATTTTGAGCTTCTAAGAGGTCTTGCGATGGCCTCTTTGACCTTTACCCTTTACCCTTGTAATGCTATGCATCTTGCACGGCGGTCGTGGCAAATCTCTCGACGGTTTCGTAAGGAGTCTTGCCTAAGTTGCGATAGCCCTGATGAGAGCGTTCTACATTGTAGTAGCAGATCCATTCCTGCAGGGCTTGTTCAAGATCATCTAGTGTTTCAAAGGGTCTTTTGCGCAGTTCGACTCTGAAGAACTCGTCGAGGATCGTTCGGTGGAAGCGCTCGACAAAGCCGTTGGTTTGCGGTCGCTTCACCTGAGTTGTACGGTGCTGGATCCCGAGCTTGTACAAGATGGCCTCGAAGGGGTGAGCCTCATTGCCGCAGAACTCGGTGCCGTTATCGGTTAAGATAGCTTCTAGGGTCAAGCCGTGCGATTCGAAGAACGGCAGCACTTGGGCATAGAGAAGCTCTGTAGCTCTCTTCGCGTTGCGCTCGGTAGCAAGCATGCCAAAAGCGTAGGAACCGAACGTGTCCACCGCAGTATGCAAGTAAACGCGTCCCACGCCCTTAAACAGGCCAACGTAAAAGGTGTCGAAGGATACGAGTTCACCTGGCCTTTTCGACTCCACGTGCCTCTCTTTGAAAGCAGGGTTGGTCGCCTCCATCTTTCGAAGAACTTCAACCGGCAGTTCCACACCTTTGAGAGCTTCTTCTTCCAGGCGAAGGAAACGGTCGAACCTGGTGGCCAGCCCCGCTTTGCGAAGGATGCCATGCACTGCGAAGTTGCTGATTCGCATCCCTTGTTTCCCAAGCTCGTTTGAAAGCCGCTTGCTCCCCCATGAAGGATGCTCTAATGAAAGCGCCCTCACCGCGGCCCTTACGGGCTCAGGAGTCGTTTGGGGGTGGGATTTATGAACCGGTGGCAAATCCTTGAGCCCATCCAGCCCATGCGTCTGATAGCGGCGCTTCCAATCATAGAAGCTGCCCCTATCCATCTGACCGCGCCTACACGCCTCCGTCACATTTCCAAGAGTGCGAGCGAGCTCGAGAATCTTAAGCCGCTGAAGCGCTAACTTCTCACCAGGGTCCTTCACAAATGAACGGTTTAAAACCTTCGGCCCCGCAATGTCAATACTGTTTTTCAATTCCATCTTGATTCCTGACTAAATAGCAGATCAAGATGCATAGCATTACAACCCTCAACACCCAAAACCCAAAACCCAAAACCCAACACCCAAAACCCAACACCCAAAACCCAACACCCAAAACCCACAAGTCGCCCGTCACTCGTTATAATCTCCGCTGTGCCTGAGTTCAGTTCGATAATCCAGTCGCTGCCTTCGCTGATTCCGTTCATGGCCCCGGAGGCCCTGGAGCGAAGCTTGGGGCGCAAGATCGATCTCCGGCTGGGCGCCAACGAATCCAACTTCGGCATTTCCCCGCATGCCGCGGAGGCGATGCTAAAAGCGGTCGAGCGGGTGGGCTGGTATGGCGATCCGGAGAACTACGAACTTCGCGAGGAGTTGGCGCTTCGGCACGGGGTGACGCGGGACAACATCTTGGTCTCCGCCGGTCTGGATGACGTGCTAAGCCTGATCGCACGGACGTTCCTGAATCCGGGAGATTATGTCGTGAACTCTTTGGGCGGATACCCCACGCTCAACTACGGCGTTCAGGGCGCGGGCGGAAAACTGGAGTTCGTTCCTTATGTCGACGACCATGTGGACCTCGACGGCATTGCCACGGCCTCTCACCGAGTAAGCGCGAAGCTCGCCTTCGTCGCCAATCCCGATAACCCGAGCGGAAGCTGGCACACCGCTCTTGAGATAGAGTCATTCTTGCAAAAACTGCCCGAAGCAACTACTCTGCTGCTGGATGAGGCCTACTCGGACTTCGCTCCCTCAGATGCAATTCCTAGAATCGATGCAAGCAACCCGCGCATCATCCGTCTGCGAACATTCTCAAAAGCGCATGGCCTTGCCGGCGCAAGGGTGGGTTATGCCATTGCCAACGAGGACACGGTTACTGCGATCAACAAGATCCGCATGCATTTTGGGGTGAACCTCATGGCTCAAGCGGGAGCGCTCGCCTCCTTGCGCGATCCGCACTTTGTTTCAAACGTGGCGGACAAGGTTGCCGAAGGGCGGCAGGACTACTACCTCATGGCGAACAAAATGGGATTGAAAACCATTCCTTCCGCCACGAACTTCGTGGCCATCGATATGGGTAGCTTTGAAAACGCCAAAGACACGTTGAGCAGTTTCTTAAACAACGGAGTTTTCATCCGCATGCCGGGCGCACCGCCCTTGAATCGTTGCATCCGGGTGACCGTGGGCACGCCAGGCGAACGGGCGCGGTTTGCAGAGCAATTCGCGCGCATAGTAAAGTAGGAGTCATGTCCTTACGCATTCAAGATCACTTTTCCCAACTCACCGAAAAAGCAGGCGAAGACCTGCAAAAGGCTTTCGCCAATATCCCCGAGGACAAGCGTGATTGGAAGCCGATGGGCGACGCGAGGTCTGCCATCGACCAAATGGCTGAAATCGCAATTCTCAATGGGTCCACGGCGAAACTGCTTAAGACCCATCAATTCGAAGCGGATTTCGATTTCAAGAAGTTTGCCGAACAGAAAAGTGCCCTGGCCCAAGACTGGGATGCGCTGAAAGCGATGCTGGACGAGAACACCGGATTTGCGGTGCAAACGATCAAGCACGTCCCCGACGAGGACTTGGGAATCGAGGTCGACATGCCCTGGGGAAAGATGACGGTAAGCCAGATCCTGGGCTATCCGTTCTGGAACATGTGCTACCACGAAGGCCAGATCAACTATATTGCGTCCATGCTAGGCACGCTGCCTTAGTGGGTGGTGGGTGGTGGGTGGTGGGTATTGGGTGTTAGGTGTTAGGTGTTAGGTTTTAGGTATTAGGTTTTAGGTACTAGGTATTAGGTTTTAGGCTTTAGGCTACCCTTCGTCCGACAGGTCCGACAAGTCTGACCAGTCGGATCAAGTCCAACACCCAACACCAAAATCCGAACACCCAACACCCAACACCCAACAACACCCAAAACCCAAAACCCAAAACCCAAAACCCAACTCCCATTACCAAAATTATTGAGGAGCCCGAACCTTCTCTCGTACATCCCAATGCTCCCCGAGAGGGTCACCGGGACTTTGTCAAATGTTACGTCCCCCACATACTTGCTGTGGTATCCCATGACCTTGCCTGATTTCATAAACGGCCGAGTTGGGTCCGGCTGGTAAACCGGCAGGGTTAGGCTCACAGTTCCGGAAATCGGCTTGGTTGTTCCGCGGCCCATAGCGCAATAGGGGCATGCTGCGGAAGGCTTCTTCATGCATTTGGCTGAGGTCAAGCATCGAGGATCGAAAGATCCGCCCATTGGCAGCAACGGCTTTCCGTCCTTGGCGGTCACGTTATAGGACGTCGATGCCTCGGTCACGCCGTCAATCTTGAACCCGTGCGTGTCGCCGTATTCCGCGGGGCAGCCGGTCCATATCGGGTATGCGGCGGTGCCGTCGTAAAGCAGCGCTTTGAGGACCACCTTCTGGCTTCTAACCTCGGCGATACCGATGTGGCCTTTTAGCAAGTCACTCAGATCCTTGCCGCTCTTCTTGTAATCGTAAGCAAGGGCGCCCGCAGGCACGTCGAAACATGGAGTCGGGAAGGTCGTCAGGATAGTCGATGGTGGCTTGGAACGCATCGCCGTCAAACCAATTCGGCAAGCTCTTCTTGGGGTCTACCGGTATGGGATCCTGCTCCATCCGAACGATCCGTTCAGCATCGGGATCGACAAACACTTTGAGACGAGACTCCGCAATCGGCGTCTTCATGTCCCCGTCACCGAAATAACGTGTGCCTCCCGTTATTTGATACATAACGAGCACCTTCCCGTTAAAGGTTAGCTTTTTGGGAGAACCATCAAAATGGTATGGTGCGAAACCTGCACCCGAGCCCCCGGAGTCGGAGAGCTTCATTTGTGCATCCTGGAACAAACCGACGTCGAACAGTTCCAAGCCATCGGTTGTCCGAGTCCCCGGTTCTTCCTGCTCAACGGACCACATGTTGCCATTTCTGATCGCGTACTGGGAGCCGTTATTGCGCGTCTCCTGCACGTCCATGAGCCTTCGCGTTTTTTCGCCTTTGACCCAGGCTTCTACCGTCTCCAACTTCTTTGCAAACACCAAATGCACGGCTTTGGCATCTTTGAGCGCCTTCACCGCCTGAGCCCAGACGTCATCGCTCCGGTGCCAGGGGAAAAGCACGAGCCCGATGAGGATGGCGGTTGCCGCCAAAGGTGTCAGCAAGATGAACCGCTTCCGCGACTTGGGCCTTTCGATGGCTGCCAATACTTGTTCAATTCCCCTCTCAGGAACCGGCTCCTCCCGGAGTTCCTTCACAGCTTCTTCAATGTTCATGAGTCACTTTCTCCGAATACAAATTCTCTTCGCTGCCAATGTAGCTGCGGAGCTTTGATTTGGCTTCGCTGAGCCTGGATTTCACGGTTCCTTCCGGAATTCCCAGAGCGCTTGAGGCCTCGGCCAGGCTAAAGCCATGCACCTCCACAAGCAGAAAGGTGGACGAATGTTTTTCCGGCAGCCGGTGAATGGCGTTTAGCAGGATCTCCCGGTCCAGGATCTGGCCCACGGGGTCTGGCGAGGACAGCTCTTGCAAAGAGCCGGCGGGTCGCCGGCTTCGCCTCCAATGGGAGCATTCGTGCATAAGAATGCCCGCCAGCCACGCCCGCAAGGTGCTCCGGCCGTCAAAACGTTTGATGTTTCGATAAGCACTGATGAACGTGTTCTGCGCAAGGTCCTGGGCTTCCGTGTAACTGCCGCTCAGGTGCCTCGCCAGGCGATACACCTGATCGTAGTTGTCACGCACAATCCGTTCTAGGGCAGTTCGGTTCCCTGCTCCTGCCGCTCTCGCCGTTTCCAAGTCCGCCGCACGATCCATTCGTTCCTACAAAGGTATAGCCTTTTGCGGGGAGGAAGGTTCGGAGAATATGGGGAGGCTTGAAAGTATTCAGTTTTGAGTTTTGAGTCTTGATCGTTAAGGATCAGGCCTTGTAATACCCAATACCCAATACCCAACACCCAACACCCAACACCCAACACTTGCCCTAGGGGTCTAAATGCCCTGCTTGCGGATCCGGTTCTTGTTCGGCTTCTTTGCTTCCAGAGGCTTGGAAACGTATTGGCTGTCGTTTGCGTTGCCCTTCGGGGCGTTATGATCTTTCAGCTTGTCCAATGCGGCTTTGATTTCTTTTTTGGAGAGGCGACTCATTCCCGTAGGGTACCGGTTATTGGCCGCAGAACCCAAGAAGCCTGTGTCACTATTCAAAATATGAAGCAGGTTTTGCTCCTACTCTCACTCCTCCCCGCTCTGGCGTTCTGCCAACCTGCGGACGGTACGGTTCAGCGGCCTGATGTCACGCTCCATTACACGTCTATCGGCCACGGAGATCCTTTGATCATTCTCGCCGGGGGGCCCGGGCTGCCCGTGAGTTACATGGTGGATTTGGTCAAACCACTAAGCGAGCAGAACCGGTGCGTCCTTCTGGAGCAGCGCGGAACCGACCGCTCGCAGGTTGCCTCGATCGGCCCTTCCACGTTCGAACTGGATACCTATGTGGAAGATTTGGAAGCGCTTCGAAAGAGCCTGCACCTAGGTCAGCTGAATATCCTGGGGCATTCATGGGGCGGGATCTACGCCATGGCCTATGCCGCGAAATATCCTGACCGAGTCCATTCGCTCGTGTTGCTGTCTTCTCCCGGGTTGGACGTAAAGGAACTCGTCGCTGCGGAGCCTATCGTGATGGGGCGCCTCACGGAGGAGGACAAGGCGGCGGAAATGAGATGGACGAGTCCGGCCGAGGTATCCAAGGATCCCGCCCACGCAAACAGCATGGCCCTCGCCGCCATCGCGCCCGCCTATTTTTACGACCGGGAGGCCGCCATGGCCTTTGCCGCAAAGTTGCCCAAGGGGATCCCGGTCAGTCCGGCAAGTCCGGTGGTTGTGTTTGGGGGCTTGATTAAGGACGGCTACGACCTCCGAGTCCCTCTGACTGCTTATCACGGACCAACCCTTATCATCCAGGGCGATCACGATGTCGTGGGCGACGAGGCCGCTAAACAGATCGGCGACACTATCTACGGATCGCAGGTGCTCTACATCCCCCATTGCGGACACTTTGAGTGGCTGGAAAAACCAAATGTGCTGTTCCCCGCCCTGAAGGCTTTTCTCGCACTCAATGCGGCCCCTAGCATTTGGCCGGACGAGGATTATCCGGTTGGGGAGCCGTTCGGTCGTGGCAATCATGGCCATGGCCACGGCGGCCACGGCCATCGGTAGGCTTCCTTTAGGTCCGCGGTAACGTGCCCCGAAGAGGCAATCGCAAAACTCCCAATGCCTCTCCATATCGGCTTTTATCACCATCCTGGATGCGTGTAGTAGGTCGAGCTTTCCGAAGGTCCTGAGCTTGTCGAAGGATAGCTTGACACTCCGCGAAGCGGAGCAAAGAGCTTCTGGAAGCTGAAGTAGGTCGAGCTTTAGCTTGACACTCCGCGAAGCGGAGCAAAGAGCTTCTGGAAGCTGAAGTAGGTCGAGCTTTAGCTTGACACTCCGCGAAGCGGAGCAAAGAGCTTCTAGAAGCTGAAGTAGGTCGAGCTTTCCGAAGGTCCTGAGCTTGTCGAAGGATAGCTTGACACTCCGCGAAGCGGAGCAAAAGAGCTGGGTTTCGCGATAGTCTCTGGAGCAAACCCGCCGCATGCGTCAGGCAAACGTAGCCCAATTAAGGGACACCACCCCCCGGGGCTCTCTGGAGTCTGAAGACTAAAGGAGAGCAACATGAATAAATTTTTACTTGGGTTGCTGGTAGTGGCGGTTGCGCTTCCGGGCGCGGCGCAAAACCATCGTAGCAGGGGTGGCGGTGGGGGCGGACACGCTGCCCCGCGATCCAGCGGTTACAGTCGCGCAGCGGCGAGGCCGTCAAGCAACAACACTAGGTCGTCCCACAGCTATACCAGATCGTCCAGCAGCAATAGCCGATCATCGGCTGGTTATACGAGGTCCTCGACCGGATACAACCGAACCGCCGCTCGACCCGGATATACCGGCACGTACGGACGGTCCGGCTATTCCAGCCGAAGCTCAACATTCGGTTTGACGCGTTCGCCTGGCTACCGGCCAATCGGCGGCCGGGGCGGCGGTGACATCCGGCCGACCGGAACAGGACACCCCAGGGACTGGTTTGCCGGCCGCGGTTGGCATGGCGGCCCAGCTTACGTATCGCCCATCTTCAGCTGTTACGCAGGGTTCACCTGGAGTGAACAGCCAAGCCTGTACGACGTCGTATGGATTCAGGATCCAACGACCGGCCAATACTATGAGGCCTACTACTATCCGGAATACGGATACTACGCGTGGGCTTCCAACCCGCTCGTTGCGGTCGGTGTCTACACGCCAGGGCTGGCATTCGAGATAGGCTAACGCATTTAAAGGACAACAAGCAAAAACTCGGCCCGAAGGCTTCGCCTTCGGGTCTTTTATAATTGAACTCGGTACAACCTTTGATACAATAAAATGCTTGAGTTATCTGCTCTTTATCGACGAGTGCGGCCACGACCACCGGCACCTGCCTTACGGGGCGAGGGGCGGAATCTGCCTACCCGACGACAAGGTATGGGAATTCACCTGCAAAATGCGGGATCTTGAATATCAGTGCTTTGGATGCCACCTGCATGAATACGACACCGAGCTCAAGGCCCGCCATTTGCTGGAGAAGAACCGCTTCGAATGGGCTGCCTACTTCGAAAAGATCCCTTCCTATGAACGACGGCAACTGTGTGCCCAGTTTTTGAGGCAGGACAAGAAGACACGCCGCCATTTTTGTGCTTTTGGCCAGGCGTCGCTCAAGTTCGTAAGGCACCTCATCTCGCTTCTCGTGAGCTCGCAGGCGCGGATTTTTGCGTCCTTGATCCCGCAGGAATCGCTTGAAAAAACCGGCCATGCCCCCGGCCATCACATGCGGAGCGATATCCTCATCCTCTTCGAGCGCTACGGCTATTTCCTGGAGGATCGAAACTCCATGGGTCTCATTGCCCTGGATGAGGGCGACCGTACCGACGACCGCCGGTTTCTTCGGAAAATGGAAGCCTTTTTCCGTCTCCACGAAAAAGGAAAGATCTACGCGGACTGGATGATTCCAACCCCATTTTTTGTCGGATCGGACCTCTCCTACCCTTTGCAGGCGGCGGACATCATCATCTATTGCCTGGTTCAGTGCCACCGCCAACCTTCGATCGGCATGGACGCACCCGTCCGCCCCGAAATCGCCCAACTGGTGGATGCAAACGGGTTTGGGCGGCTGAATTTGCCGGTTCAAGCGCGAAATCGATGGCACGCCTCATTTCCCCGAAAGCGTGTTCTACGTCGAGAAGCTTTGGGAAGGACAGAAGAAAAAGGAGGCACAAAAAAAGAAGGTAAGCCAGACCGGCGTGGTCTTTAGATCATGCCGGAAGACGAACCTCCAATCGATATAGTGCCATAAACGGAACCGTTCGTTCTCGGGTTTTCCGAAATTTAACAAAAAAAACTGAAAAGTGCCGATGATGACGCGGTTAATCAGCCCTAAAGGCTTCAATTGCTCCCCATGCATAATGGTGCATGCTTCTCACCGAGGCCCTGATCGATCGGGTTCATTCCTTCCGAATTCGAACCATGGAAGAGTCGATCTCTTCCCTTCAAGCAGTAGTGCCGAACGCGGCCGGCGAGGCGGTCGGAGCAGGTTACGCGAGGTTCGCGGGAGATGGTTCGCCCCTTACCCAAGCTTGTGGAATCGCCCATCGGACGGAGGATTTTGACCTCGCCGGCTTGGATGAGTTTTATGGAGGGCTGACCGCCAACTGGGAGCTTATCGTTACCCCCTTTGATTCGCCCGCGCTCTTTCGAGAGGCAACACGGTATGGCTATGTTCCCGATCACTTCGAATCCGTGTTGGCCCAAGTTGCCGGCCCCACCCAAAATGAGGACTTGCCGGATGTCCTTATCGAAGAAGTAACCGGGGACACTGCCGAGTGGGCGCGTGTGATGGATGCAGGCTGGGCCGACCAGGAAAATCTTGCCGAGGAACTCAGTGTACTGGCCCGCTGCTGCGCAGCTACCCCCACCCGCCGTTACATTGCCCGAGTTGAAGGCGCGCCGGCCGCAGTGGCGGCCATGGTCTGCTTCGATGGCATGTTCTCGCTTGGAGGCGCGTGCACGCTGCCTCAGTTTCGGGGACGGGGTTTGCAGCGCGCCCTGACAAAACGGCGTCTCGCCGACGCCGGTCCGGGCGCGTTCGTACAAGGGGTCGCGATTCCCGGTTCCAAATCTCACCGCAACATGCAGCGGTCCGGTTTTAGTCCACTTTATTCCAAGCTCGTGATGGTGCGGACCCCTTAGTAGCACTCCAAGGCTTCTTTCGCCCGATCCTCACCTGTCATAGATCGATTTACGGACCGTCCGAGACGATCTTCGGTGTTATTGTCAGGACGATCTCTCCCGGAACTGCCTTATGGGGCTTGTTCGGATCGAGCTTTGTGACCGAGCCATCCGTTCCGTTGATCACATAGGCAAACTTGGAGGAGTCACCCGATTTGCCGTGAAACACATTGGAGATGGACAGTTCTTCGCCGACGCTGAAAGTTAGCTTGGTGGCTACGTTCCCGTTGGCCTCCACAGTTGGAAGAACGGTAAAGGTCAACGAGTGGCCATCCTGCTCTTCTTTGATCGTCGCCGCGCTCCCGGCAAGTGTGCGGATCCTTGGATTCACCTCGCCGCCGTCGCTCTTGATCTTGACCTCGTAAAAGACCTGGGCTTGGACTGCCGTTTGTGTTTCAGGTTGTGCCTTGCCGTCCACTGTTGCAAGGAGTTTGATTTGAAATTCGCCGTCTGCGATTGGCTGGCTAAATGCTGGGCTGACCTGAAGGCCGGTAGTCCGATCCGAACCCCCTTTGAGCAGAAGAGTAAGAGGCACTCCAGGCTGGGCTCTTACGACCGCCTGTATTTTCGTTTCGTTGCGAGTTTTTGAATCGGTCCAATTCTCGGTGTTTAGTTCCAACTGCTCAGTAACCGAACTGTCTGAGTTCACCCGCGGCGTGACCTTCATGCTGAAGCTGTGATATCCCTCGGTGTCGAACCGGATCTCCGCCGGCATTCGGTCAAATGTTTTGATCCTGGGTGCGGCGACGATTCCCTTTGCCCCGGTTATGGTCGCCTGAACAGTGACCTGAGCCGGATTCCCTCCTGCTTGTACAACCGCCAATGCTGCGGTCGCGATGATAGTCAAAAACATTCCCCAATCCTCCTCTCCATACTAACGGAAGGGACGCCGGAGACCCTGTTAATCGTTCGTTCAGGGAGGCACTCGCCCCATCGTTGAAAACATGGGGCCGACATTATGTCAAAATCTCTAGTCGAATAGCGTGGCGGCGTAGCTCAGTGGCAGAGCAAACGGTTCATACCCGTTGGGTCGGTGGTTCAAATCCACTCGCCGCTACCAACTTCTTCCCTATGTCCCCGGTCATCCCCTTGGGCCGCTGGGGCGGTTGGCGGGCACGGTTGTGCTCAAGAGCTATATTGCGGAGTTTCTTGCGGAGCGCAGGCAGGCGCTGAAGCGAATCGCGGAGTCGACGGGACCGGCGTAGGGACGCACATTCCCTCATTCGCGGCCCAGAGTAAACGGCGGCGCTACCCGCGCCTTAAATAGGTTCGCACATTACGCCCTTTAGGGCTACCAGAGGTAGGTTGGGCACCGGTGCTGAATGCTTCGGAGAGCCGGTTGCACTCCTGGCCTTAGAAATTCTCTCACCTTCTTCAGAGCTTCCCGGAGGAAAAGAGGGCTCCTGAACAGATGCCCCGGGCCTAAAGAGCTTAGCCGGCAGTTGAGCCGTAGGCGACACTGCCGGGTAGACGCCCCCCCATTTTCCGGCACGCCGGAGGTGTGCTAGAACTTCAAACGATATTCATCTCCGTTCATCTGGCTGTGACACCCAACCTATTTCTTCGGCTTCGCCAATTGCGCTTTATAAGCCTGCTCCAGCATCTTCTTGTACTCCGCCAGCGGCATCAGGTTCATGGCCTTGCGGCGCTGGTCTACTGTGTCGGGATCCATGATCGGCGAGGGCTTGAGGGTGCCGCCTATCTCGAAGTTCCACTGCGAGCCGTATAGCTGCGGCTCCCCTTCTCCGACCAGCACGCGGTCGATAAAGAGCGCCGCATCGGACCGGTTAATGTCGCCCTCGTCCAGGGCCCTTAACACGAGCGGATAGCACTTTCGCTGAAACGGCTTATCGGCGTCCGCATGCTGGATCATGAGCCATGCGTCATTCGCGGCCCCCTCCCCGAGGAGAGACTTGCCTGGCCAACCGTACCTGCTTACGATCTGCTTCATCCGAGCCGTGTTGCTTTTGTCGGCACGCTCCATGTCCTTCAGATACCCCTTCAAGTTCGGGCTGGTTGGCGGGGTTCCGAAATACAACTTCCTTACACGCTGGTCTTCCGCCGCGCGGGCGATAATCTCCCTTGCCAGAGGAGCGTTGAAGTGGGCGGGAGGCGCTTGGAACATATGCCCGACTATACCGCTCGCCTAACCGGCGATCTTCAACTCGGGTTCGAGGCACGACCATCGTCGATTACGCGACGGCCACCCAGCTTTGGCTCTCCGCGCCCCGATAGATCGCGTCCATGACCACGTCGCGCTCGGCTGCTTCACGGGGGGTAACGAGTTCAACTTGAGCTCCCTCCAAGTAATCGAGAAAGGCGTTAAAGCCGCCGGGTACATCCGGCTCCGGGTCGGCGATTGAAAACTTCCCATCCGGACCGGCGACCAACAGATCCGCGCCAAAAGTCGCCTGCCCCTTGGTTCCGCAGACCTGCAAACGCACCGGGTCGGCCACGTCGTCCCATGACGAGGTGAGGGTTCCGATCACTCCGCTGGAAAACTTGAGCAGGGACTCGCCCAACTCGTCGCAGCCGTCATAACGGTTTGTGCCGGTGCTTAGCGCACCGGTCGCGGAGGAAACGGGTCCAAACATCCACATCAGCAGGTCCAGACCGTGGGTTTCCGAGGTCGCCAAAAGCACCCACCCCCGCCTGGCTTCGATCCGCCATCCAACGCCATTCATTGTCGAACCAGCCGTTGAGCGCGCCGCAGTGGCAGTTGCTCGAGCGCACCTTGGTGATCGTTCCGAAAAAGCCATCATCGACGAGCTTCTTCAGCGCCCTGATCGAGCCATTCCCCCGGTAAAAGTAGCCGGTCTGAAAAACGCACTTCGAAGCTTCCAGCACGTCCCGTATCGCCACAGATTGTGCGCCGCTAAACCCGATCGGTTTCTCGATGAAGATCGGTTTGCCCGTTGTGGCAAGTCGGCGCACAAGATCCAGATGGCGCACGGTTTCGCTGCACACGACGTAGGCATCGGCCGTTTCATCGGCCACGAGCTCGGACACGGCTTTTACGATGCCACCCAGCTTGTCCGCGTTCATGGAAGCGCGGTCGACATCGTGGTCCCAAACGCCCGCGCAAGTGAGACCGCGTTTGAGGGTTTCATTGACAAATCCGGGAGTGTGAATGTGGCCGGTTCCGACCCACGCAAGTTTAGGCATGGTGGAAGTTTACTGGTGTTGGGTCCTGCTTGAACGGTGAACGGTGAACGGTGAACGGTGAACGGTGAATGTATTGCCCAAGCTAGTCTGAGACATGGTTCGTCTTTTCCAAACTGATGATTTGCCTTGAAGGAGATTATCATGAAGGAAGGCGTAGAGAATGTCGAATCAGCAGCGTCGTTGGACGGCTCAGCAGAAGTTGGCGATATTGGAGGAAGCTCACAAGGGGGACAGTACGGTGGCCGAGGTTTGCCGGAAGCATCAGATTGCTCCTGGGCAGTTTTACCAATGGGAGCGAAAAGTTCGCAGAGCCGCCCTGGAGGGTTTGACCGCAAGGCAGACTCAGCCCCGTGGGAAAGCGCAGGCTCCTCAGCGGACCGTTGCGGAGGCAGAAGCGGAGATAACGAGACTGAAGGAAGTGATCGCCGAGATCGCAGAAGAGAACCTTCGCATAAAAAAGGGGCTCTGGCCCTAGAGTGCCGTCGCCATAAGAGCACAGATCAGAGGGCGCATATTTTGGAGGCTGTTCGCGGATCCAAGGCACTTGGCTTGACGGTATCTGAGGCGTTAGTGGCTCTTGGCGTTTCTCGTTCCAGCTACTACCGCTACAGGTTAAGTCCAACCCTCTGCAAACGTCGCCGGGTTCAAAACCGCGTTCCTCCGACTCCCCACGAGCGTATGACGGTGCGCGACGCAGCTCTGTTGAACCCGTTAACGGGATACAAACGGCTGTCCGACCTGCTTCAAAACGAGTTCTTGGCCGGCCTGAGGGCTCACCAGGTCTACACGGTCCTGCGCGAGGAGGGACTCCTAGGCGTTCGCGCACCTTCCATACCCGGTTCTCTAAGACGTCCGAAGAAGCCCGAGACTCCGAACGAGGTATGGCATATAGATCTGATGTATTTGAGAGTGAACTGGCGATGGTTCTATCTTGTGGACATCATCGACGGCTACAGCCGCTACCTGGTGCATTGGACGCTCAACCCTACAATGGAGGCTCACGCCGTGACGCTGACCGTTCAGGAGGCTCTCGAAAAGTGGGACTTGATTGGGAAAGCTCCAATCGTCGTGCACGACAACGGATGCCAGTTCTTGAGCAAGGATTGGCGGGATCTAGCTTCCCACCACGGGATGCCAAGCATTCGGACCAGGATTAATCACCCAGAGTCCAACGGACTCATCGAGCGGCTTCATCGCACCCACAGGGCGGAAGCTCTACAAGAGACCGAAGATTGGTCTTACACCAAGGCGCAGGAAGAACTTACACGCTGGGCGGGCGTCTACAACAACACCCGACCCCACAGCGCGTTGCGAGGCCTGCCACCGATGGTCTACTATCTTGGTGAACCCGAAGCGGCACTTGCCCAACGGGAACACTTTGTCCAAGCCGCAGCTGAAGCTCGGGCAAACTACTGGCAGCTACAACGGCAGGCCGTCAGTTGAGAAAAGAGGGCCGATGTCTCAGATTAGCCTGGGCAATACAGTGAACGGTGAACGGTGAACTGTGAACGGTAGACGGTGGAAGGACTTTGTTAAACCGGTCGAAGCCTATGTGCTCTTGGGAGGCGTTTACCCGTTTACAATCTTCACGCTTTACCGACTACCCGTTCAGCGTTCACCGTTCACCAACTACCCGTTCACAGTTCACATTCACAGTTCACAGTTCACAGTTCACAGTTCACAGTTCACAGTTCACACTTCACCGTTCACCGTTCACCGACTACCCGTTCACCGTCATGCCGCCTTATGGCGGGGACCAAAGCCTATCACTCGGGCGATATCTTCGAGCGGAGCGACCACTTCTGCCCCTCCCGCCAAAATGGCTTCTTTGGGCATCCCGAAGACCACACATGAAGCTTCATCCTGCGCGATAGTTCTTGCTCCGGCGTCGCGCATGTGTCTTAGCCCTTTCGCACCATCGTTTCCCATACCGGTCAGGATGACTCCGGTGACATTCCGGCCCATTTGAGTGGCGCACGAGTCGAACAAAACATCCACCGAGGGCCGGTGCAGGTTGACCGGTTCGGATTCAAAAACTCTCACGCTCGCCTGGGCGCCCGATCTTTGGACCGCCATATGCAAACCGCCCGGAGCGAGGAGCGCTTGACCCGGAAGAACGCGATCTCCATCGCAGGCTTCCTTAACCGAGATCATGCACAAACCGTCTAGCCGGGCGGCGAACGATTTGGTAAAACCGGGAGGCATATGTTGGACCATGACGACTCCGGGGGAATCGGCAGGAAATTTCATCAGCAAACTTCGGATGGCTTCGGTTCCACCCGTTGAAGCTCCGATGGCGATGAGCTGATGGGTCAGTTCCATCGAATGGGCCATTACCTTGTTGGAGTGATCTTCCGTCGCAGGCCGGATGATCCGGGCCAAAGAAGCGGATTTGACCTTCGCGGTCAATTCAGCGGCCGAATCCTTGATCCCGGCGAGAGTATCCACTTTGGGCTTCGCCACAAAGTCGACCGCGCCGAGTTCCAACGCCTGAAGCGTGACTTCACAGCTTTTTTGAGTCAGCGAACTGACCATCACCACGGGCATGGGATGCCCGCGCATCAGCTTGGCCAGGAACGTGATCCCGTCCATCTTGGGCATTTCAACATCCAGGGTGAGAACATCGGGCTCCAGATCCTTTATCTTCTGCCGGGCAATAATCGGGTCCGCAGCGGTTGCCACCACTTCGATTTGGGGATCGGAGTTCAGCAGCTCGGTGAGCAAAAGACGCATCGCGGCGCTGTCGTCCACTACAAGTACTCTAATCTTTCTAGCCATTTGGCTCCTTCAAAAGAGGGTGATGCCCTCATCTTCAATCTGCAAAAGCTTCTCCGCAGCCGTTTCTTCCAGTCGCTCGATTTTGGCAAGTGACGAATCGGCGCCCGTTTCCCGCAGGCGCTTCATGAGGACCTTCCCGGTGTCGGTGAAAAATAACACCGATCGCGCCGAGTATCCGCCGGTGTCGTGGGTGATGATGGGAATGCGCTCCGTTTCCAGAAAGCCGAAGGCGAACCGGATGTTTCTTCGGGGAACGCTCAGATGATGGGATTTGGTCTTGAGAACGTGCCCACCTCCAAATAATTTTGCTTCGAGGCGGGTCCTGTCCGCCCCCTCTTGCATGCATCGGTTGATGAGCAGTTCCATGGCGTTGACGCCATATCGGGCGCTTCCTCCTTCGTCGTCATTGGAATCCGGGAGCATGAAATGGTTCATGCCGCCAATGCACGTGACTGGGTCGCGAAGGCAAACGGCGATGCATGAGCCGAGAATGGTTCGGACGATGCTGGGCCTCCTGCTCGCCCAGATTCCACCGATGTGGATGGATGACCTTATTCGATCTCCGAAAACGTCATGACTCACGCTGCGGCCGCCTCGATGCATTCGCTGCGGTAAGTCGTTTTGCCAAGGCAGCGGAAGCCTTCGGCAATTCCAAAAAGGCTCTCCGAATGGCCGATGAGCAGATAGCCCCCCGGGGTCAGGTGCTCCCGGAATCGTTCGACCAATCGTTGCTGCGTAGGCTTGTCGAAATAGATCATGACGTTCCGGCAAAAAATAATGTCGAAGGAACCCTTCTTTCGAAGGGGCCACGGGTCATCCAGCAGGTTTAACCGCCGGAAGGATATCCAGTCGGCAAGAACCGGCTTGACCTGGACAAAGTTCTCGTTCTCGTTCTTGCCTTTCAAGAAGTATTTGTGGATCAAACGCGTTGGTACATGGCTGAGTTTTTCCTTCTCGTACCGTCCCCTGGATGCGTGGGCCAGCACACAGCTATCGATATCGGTTGCCAGTTGCCGCACATGCCAAGGTTCGCGATTTTTTAGGGCTTCATGCAGCTCGATGGCCATGGTGTAGGGCTCTTCTCCGGTGGAGCACCCCGCGTGCCAAATTTTGATGCTGCGCGAGCCAGGCTTTTCGCGCTTTTCAATCTCGGGCAGAACCTCGTTCACGACAAATTCGAAATGGTGGGGCTCCCGATAAAAATCGGTCTTGTTCGTGGTGACCGCGTTAATGAATTCGGTGATTTCTGGTGACGCCGGCCCGCAGAACCGAAGAGCTTCGTAATACTCCTGAAACGTTTGGAGATTCAGGGCCCGTAAACGGCGAGAAAGTCTCGCTCGAAGCATCTGGCGCTTTTGGTCGGCCAGTTTGATGCCCGTCAACTCGTAAACGAGGCCACGAAGGCATTCGAACTCTCTATCGGTAATTGCAAATTCCATTCGAGTGACTCCCTGAAAATAGCAACGCTGTCGTTTTTGCGCGGAGCCGCCTCGCCGATCGGCGAGGCGGCTCTAGCTTATGTTCCCGGCTAGAACTCTTCGAACCCATCCTGGTCCGATGTTTTGGAACGGCTCGCCGTCGTGGCTGCGGGTGCGCTCGGTCGACGCATTGGCTTGGTCTCCGAAGGCTGAACCCGGCTGCGCGGCTCTCGGATCGAGGCCTTTCTTGCGGCTTCGGCAGACGCCGCCGCGTGCTCGGCCTGGATCTTGGCTTGCATTTCGGAAAGAACGGTCGAATCCAGCTTGAACTGTTTGATCACCGTCTGGAGATCTCCTGCCTGCTGGTTCATGCTCTGACTTGCCGCGCTGGCCTCCTCCACGAGTGCCGCGTTCTGCTGAGTGATCTGGTCCATCTGAGTGATGGCCTTGTTCACCTGCTCGATACCTGCGGACTGTTCCTGGGCAGCGGCTGCGATCTCGGCGATGATGTCCGCGACCTTTTTAACCGAGGTCACGATCTCTTCGAGTTGGGTTCCGCTCTGGTTCACCAGGCCGCTGCCTTCCTGGACCTTCTGGACGCTGTCCTGAACGAGCGCCTTGATTTCCTTGGCCGCAGTGGCACTGCGTCCGGCGAGGTTACGCACTTCAGCCGCAACGACGGCGAACCCTCGACCCTGCTCGCCCACTCGGGCGGCCTCTACTGCTGCGTTCAGAGCCAGCAGATTGGTCTGGAACGCGATTTCGTCGATGACGGAGATGATGTCCGCAATGCGCTTGCTCGCGGTGTTGATTTCTCCCATCGTAGACACCGCATTGCCTACGACCTGGCCGCCCTTCTCGGCCGATTCGCGTGCTTGAGAGGCGAGTTGGTTGGCCTGCTTGGCGTTATCGGCATTTTGCTTGACCGTAGAGGTCATCTCTTCCATGCTGGAAGCGGTTTCCTCAAGGCTGGCGGCCTGCTCTTCGGTTCGCTGGGCGAGATCGTCATTACCGTTCATAACCTCAGTCGAGGCATCGGTGATGTTCGTGACTGCGATCTGCGTCTGGGCGATAAGGCCGCTGAGCGCTTCCCTTGTCCTGTTGTAGCCGCCGATCGTGTCAACCATTTGAGATTGAATGTTATTGAACGTCTTCGCCATAAGGGCCAGATCCGGTTGCGGCGGGATTTCAAGCTGCGGCGTCTTGGGCTCAATCTCAACAGTCAAATTGCCGTCGGCCATCGAATTGATGCCTTCCATCAGTCCCGTGATGCAGACACCTCGCAGCATCTCCATTCGATCGGAGATGATCTTGACCGCCGACTCATACTCTTTTCTAGCGACCTCTTTTTCGGTGGCTGCGACGGCCAATGCCGCCCTCGTGGTGTTGTACGCCACGACACTTGCCACCGTTTGGTTCCGAAGCGCGTTGAACGTTTCGGCCATTACGGCAAGGTCAGCCTGAGGAGGAATCTCCAATAGAGGGGTTCTTGGGGTGACTTCAACGCTAAAGTCGCCTTTGGCAAGGGCTTCCATTGCATTGGCAAGGTCCGTCGAACAGTTCTTGGTAAGAAACTCCATACTGTCGGCGATTTCCTTTACCATTCGTCGATAAGCTTCTGCTTCATTGTTATGTCCGGTTACAACTTTCAGGTTGGGACGTGAAGACTTGTTTGGCTTCGCGGCCCCTTTTTCTGAGCCGTGGAGCTGCTCCGGAGCGGAGTCTTGGCTGCGGGTGCAGGTGTCGAAGATTTTAGTGCTGGTGCTGACATAGTGATTCTTAGTCCTTTTTCTTGTGTGCGTTAAGCTGCTGTGGCAAGTAGTGCTTCATCGAGCAGCACTGCTTCAATGTCGAGGAGGATGATCAGCTTATCGCCGACCTTTCCAAGGCCCCTAAGGGCGTTGGCCTTGTTACGGCCCAGGTTTGGCGGCGGTTGGATATCCTCCGCTTGGATGTTCATAACCTCGGAAACGGAGTCCACGATCATTCCCATAACGCGGTCCTGGACGACCACAACCACGATGACCGTAAACTGATCGTATTGCGCCTCCGCTAGATTGAACTTCTTTCGAAGGTCAACGATAGGCACGATGGTTCCCCCTTAGATTGAGAACCCCCGTGACTTCGGGTGGCGAGTTTGGAATGCTCGTGGTGGGAACATATCCTTTGATTTCTTGAACCTTCAAGATATCGACGCCATATTCCTCATCAGCGAGACAGAAGGTAAGGAATTGGTTGACGTGGGCAGCCAAGTCAGCTCCTTCCGTAGGTAGTTTTGTTTGATGGATTGACATAGGCTCCTTCAAGCGGCGTTCGATTGATCGCCCATTTGCTCTCCCTTGCCCCTGAGCAAGCCAGGGACGTCGACAATGAGCGCGACTCGGCCATCGCCGAGGATCGTCGCGCCGGCGATTCCATCCACCTTTCGGTAGTTGGTTTCTAAACTTTTGATCACAACCTGGCCTTGACCAATCAGGTCGTCGGCCATCAGTGCCACTTTGCGGCCTTCGCTTTCTACCAAGACCAGAGAAGCTTCCGCAGGATCCTTGACCCGCGGCGTGACATTGAACGACTCGTAAGGCGTAATACTTCGACAAACTCCCCGCGCACGGAAACGACTTCGCCTTTTTCGCCCAATCCGTGAATGTCCTCGCTCTTTGGCCGCAGGCTCTCGACGATGCTCGTCAGCGGCACGATATAACGCCCTCGCCGATGACCATGGACTGGCCTTCCAAAATCGCCATGGTGAGCGGGAGTCTAATCCGTGTCCGCGTTCCTTCCCCAACTTTCGAAGTCACTTTAATGGTGCCGCCGATGCCAAGGATTGCCTGCCTGACGATATCCATCCCCACCCCACGGCCGGACAGATTTGTCACCTTCTCGGCGGTTGAGAAGCCCGGCAGGAAGATCAAGTTATAGATCTGTTCTTCGCTCAGATTGTCGTCCGGTGAGACCAAGTTTCGTTCAACCGCCTTGGCGAAGATCCTGTCTCTGTCAAGGCCACGTCCGTCGTCGGCGACCTCGATGACGTATAACTGCCTCGTGGGAGGCGCCGACCGAAAAACTCCGATAGCCGGCTTGCCTGAATTTCAGCCGCTCCTCCGGAGTTTCGAGACCGTGGTCAATGCTGTTTCGCACCAGGTGCGTGAGCGGATCCCCGATGGCCTCGATGAGGTTTTTGTCCAGTTCGGTCTCTTCGCCAATCAGGCGAAGGTCGATGCGTTTGCCAACCGAAGAAGAAAGATCATGGACTAATCGCGGGAATCGCCCAAAAGCCATCTTCATCTGGAGGAGCCGAATACCCATGACGCGTTCCTGAAGTTCGCGCGAAGAGCGTTCCATCGCGGCGACGGCCTCTAACAGCTGCGGCATTTTGCTGGTGTCGAAATCTTGGGTGACCGAATTCAGCATCGACTGGCTGATTACAAGTTCACCGACCAGATTGATCAGGGTGTCCAGCTTCTCAGAGGAGACCTTGATCGTGCCGCCGTCTTTGTGGGCGGATTGAGGTGCGACAGTTTTGCCCGGATCGGCAGGTGCGTCCACCACGTCTGGCTGTTCGACCTCGGCAGGCGGTTCCCCGCCCAGAAGGTATACGACAACCTCGCTGTGATCCAAGACGTCGGCAAAGAGCGCGAGAATGTCGCTCTTCTCAGCAAGGCTCTGCAGCATGATCGACCAGGTGAGATAGCAGGTTTCTGGTTTTAGATCCTCGATATCGGGAACACCCGATGTGTCGCAAGAGGCCGTAAGGATCTTTCCGATTTTGCTGAGGCGTCCAATGACGAGGAGCGGATCGTGCCCCTCTTCCGATAGCTCGGTGTGGGGCCGAAAAGTCAGCTCATAGATTTTCGGCTCTTGAAGCAAGCCCCAGCCCTGCTCTCCTTCGGCTTCACTGCGGTTAACTGTCTTTTTCGCAGCCGCGTCGATTCTTGCGATAAGGGAATCCGATGGGGGAATATCAACGGGTTCGCCTTTTGCCACCGCCAGGAGCAGCTTCATTTGATCCAACGACTCCAGAAGAAGTTGGCAAAGCTCCTGGGTTACGGCAACCGCTTTACTCCTCACCCCTTCAAGGAGGCTCTCCAAACTGTGCGTGAACTTTGCAAGGTCAGGAAAGCCAAAGGTGGCCGCGCCACCTTTGATCGAGTGTGCACAGCGAAAAATAGAGTTGAGGATCTCGGAATCCTCCGGAGCGCTCTCAAGGCTGAGAAGGTGCTCTTCGAAACCGTCCAGCATTTCGCCCGCTTCCTCAAAAAAGGCCGCATGGATGCTGGTCATGTCAAAACTCATAGGGACACCACCTTATCGATAACCGCCAAGAGTTGGGTCGGCCGAAATGGCTTTGTGATCCACCCGGTCGCTCCGGCTGCTTTGGCTTGTGCTTTTGGCTCTTCCCCGCTCTCCGTGGTGAGCATCAGGATCGGAGTAAATCGCGTGCTTTCAAGGCTCCGCGCGTTCCGAATGAATGTAATGCCGTCCATCACTGGCATGTTCAAATCGGTGATGATAACATCGACGCCGCCGTTCTTCTGCAGAGCGGTCAAAGCTTCCTGCCCATTGATGCACTCGAAAACATCGAACCCCGCTTGCTTTAAGCTGAACCCGACCATCTGTCGCATACTCGTCGAATCATCCACTATCAGTGCTGTCCTTGCCATTGATTACAACCTTTCGATTTCTCTATCGCTAACCTAAACTTCTAAAGCCATGAGGGTCTTGATCGATTTGGCCAGGCGTTGCTTTAAGAGGTCCTGAAATTGGAAGTCCATCACGATAGCCTGAATTTCTGTCTCGATCTCCATAACAACCCCCTCGGCCACCTCCCCATGTGCATGCTTTGCCAACTCTGCAGCGTGGGCCGCAACACGCAGGAACCCGGCTACCGCATTGTCGACCGCGGATTCTGAATCTTCGATCGCACGCTCCACTTCGCTTACAACTTGCAGAATCTCCTTATGGAGGGACCGGGGCGTCGCCGGAACCTGGCCCTCCGCCTCCCCATTCAGTTGCTCCTCGCCGAAAGTCATCTCGTTTCCTAGAAGAGGCTCAAAGGCTGATTCCAGCCGATTCCAACTGCGTCTGAACTTCCGCGGAAAAGCTCCTTATCTCGAGTTTCTTGCTATGTTCACTTGCCCATTTGGTGGCCGCCACGCATACCTGGACTAGCCCTGCGTTCATCGTTGCCAGCTTCGACGCATCCAAAATAATCCGGTCCGTTGACGGATCATGTACTGCCTTGAGCAGAGTCGCATGAAACTTGGCAACCCCACAGCTGGACATTTCGGCCGCCAACGGCAACGTCACCTCCCCTGTTTTTTTCCTCGTTTTCGTTTTAACTTCTGTCATGTTGAAATAAACCTTCGTCGCAAGTTCCTCGATACATGTCGAGCCTGGTCCCCCGCATTCTTATCGGCTTTCTTTCGGCCCGGCGACTATTGGGTTTCTTGCTGCAATTGCAACACGTTGGCTCATAACATCCCTGAGGTCAGCGCCAATACGCGCACAGGCATGAAGGTTCAAATGAGTCCAAGTAGAGGCCGATGTAGCCCCCACTCAAGTTCAAACTCGTCGTCAAAGGTCCTTCATTGCGACAATTGGCGCAACGAAACCGCGTTGACTGAGGCGAGTCAAAAGGCATCCCGAAGAAGATGAAGAGGGCAGGAGAAATGGATGCCCTTGAATGCTTGAAGCATGGAGGCAAACCCGCGGCTCGACTGCAGCCGGGGGCTATGGCAATGGAGGCTTAATGCAAAAGAAAATACTAGTGACTGATGATGCGATGTACATGAGATTAATGCTGAAGGAAATTCTCATTCAGAACAAATACGCAGTCTTTGAAGCATCCAATGGGCAGGAGGCGATCGATCAGTACGATGTCCACCAGCCGGATCTCGTTTTCATGGATATTACGATGCCCGTGGTCGACGGTATCGCGGCGACGAGAGCCATCAGAAACCAAGCATCAAAACGCGCTTATTATCATGTGCACGGCAATGGGCCAGCAGCAAATGGTGATCGATGCCGTAAAGGCAGGCGCCAAAGATTTCGTTGTGAAGCCATTCGAGCCCAAACGCATTCTGGATTGCGTCCGCAAGTTCTTGCCCTAGCATCATGGAAACCATTAGCGTAGATCTCGTCAATCCTTTCGTCTCCGGCGCATTCTCGGTGCTCAATTCGGTGCTGGGCACGCCCCCGGAACGCGGGCAACTGTGCGCCGAACTCAGTGGTTCGACCAACTATCCGGTGAATGTGGTGATCGGGGTGACCGGTTCGGCCCAAGGCCATATCATCTTCGGAATGTCCATGGCCACCGCCATCAACATTGCCTCGACGATGATCGGCAAGAAGATCAAGATCTTTGACATCTTGCCGGAGAGCGCCATTTGCGAGCTTGCCAACATGATTTGCGGAACCGCGCTGGGGTTTCATGCTGAACACGGCCGAGTCTGCGATATCACGCCGCCGACGATGATTCGCGGAGTCAAGGTTCGAATTTCGAGCCAGGATATCCCCACGATCATCATGCCCTTGCTCTTGCCTCAGGGACTCCTGAGTCTATGCATCGCGCTTAGGTGTACATCAACGGCAAAATGCCTTTGATCGCAGCCAACGCTACTTCAGCGTTCCGTGGACCATTTGAATATGTTCCACGATGGGACCGAGAGCGAGCGCGGGCAAGAAGCTTAACCCGGTGACAAGTAAGACCGTGCCCGCGAGAATTACCGCAAAGGTCATTCCGTCGGTGGGCAGAGTTCCTTTGGTGACGGGTTTCCGGCCCTGCACGGCAAAAGAGCCCGCCAATGCCAAAGCGGGAACGGCAAGCAAAAAGCGCCCACCCATCATGGCGATGGCGGTTGTGATGTTATAGAACGCGCTATTGGCGTTAAGTCCGCCAAAAGTTTGCCCGTTGTTGGCAAACGAAGACGTGTATCCGAACAGGATCTCGGTGAAGCCGTGCGCGCCCGTGTTCGTGGTAAGCCCTGCAAGCCCAGGGGATGTTGCAACGGCGAGGGCAGTCAGGCACAAAACCAGCATCGGACCCGTGAGCGTATAGAGCACCACGAGTTGAACCTCGTACTTCGTGATCTTCTTTCCGAGGTATTCGGGGGTGCGGCCAACCATGAGGCCGCATAAGAAAAGGCCGAGAAGCGCGACGAAGATGATGCTGTAGATGCCGGTGCCAAGTCCGCCGAAGATGATTTCGCCTAACAGCATGTTGCTCAGGGGCGCCATTCCGCCAATCGGCGTATAGCTGTCATGGGCGGAGTTGGTGGACCCGGTTGCCCCGTTGGAGGTCGTTATCGCCGCGAGCACCGATCCGCCGATCCCAAAGCGGGTCTCCTTGCCTTCGAAATTGCCTCCGGTGACGTGGACGGCGGCAATTGCAGGATTCACGGATTGCTCCGCGCGGTCGCAGATGACAAGACCGCCTACAAATAGTGCGACCATAACGCCAAGCAAAACCCAACCGTCCCGCGTCCTCTGAACCATCAGCCCGAAGGTCCTGGTGAGCGCGGCGGGCAGAACCGCGATCGCGAGAAGGCTGAGAACGTTCACCGCATTGTTCGGTGTTTCAAACGGGTGGGCGGCATTCGCGTTGTAGAATCCGCCGCCGTTCGTGCCGAGGTTCTTGATGAATTCGAGAGCCGCGACCGGGCCGTTCGCAATCACCTGCTTTGCGCCTTCGACCGTGGTCAGGTGCGCGTACGGCAGGAAGTTCATCGGTACGCCGCAGAACATCAGCACCACTGCTCCCACCAGACTCAGAGGCAGCAAAATGTAAAGCATGGCGCGAGTGACGTCCACCCAGAAGTTGCCCAAAGTGGCGCTGCGCTCCCGTGCAAGGCCGCGAATGAAC
Organism: uncultured archaeon; assembly: GCA_963829965.1. GTDB lineage: Bacteria > Armatimonadota > Fimbriimonadia > Fimbriimonadales > Fimbriimonadaceae > DASXZH01. Next base: position 105,682 of record CAWHLK010000059.1, read on the forward strand.
GCGATCCCCACTGCGAGGCCGGCCGCGCCGGCCAAGAAGTTCTGGGCGCATAGCCCCAGCATTTGGCTTGCGTAGCTCATGGTGGTTTCGCCTCCGTAAGCTTGCCAGGTCGATGTGGTGGCAAAACTCACTGCCGTGTTGGCGGCGAGATCGGGCGTCATCGGCGTGGTGATGTTCTTGGCGTCGTAAAAGGGGAGATATTGCTGCAGCCGCAAGATCGCGTAGAGGACAAGGGTTCCGATGAGGCTGAAGATAATAAAGGAAAAAGCGTAGGCCCTCCAGTCCTGTTCCTCCTCGGGATCGATGCCGCCCACGCGGTAGATGAGGCGTTCCAAGGGCCGAAGCCATGTTGTTTGGCCATTAAAAACGCGAGCCATGTAGCCACCGAGCGGGACCACCAAGATAACGACGAGGGCGAGAAAAGCGAAATATTCTAAATGGCTTCTAGAGTCAGGATCCATAAAGCGACGCGTCGTCCAACCTAGTCTTACTGGATTGCGGTCCTAATCGACTCGGGTGGAGACGAATCCTGACGAAATCTTGATACGAAAGGCGCTTCGCGGCGTAAGGATGGGGGGTTGAGGAACTCTGCACCGACGCAGTATTGCCAGCGTACCTAGCGATCAAGCCAAGCGACACCACCGCAAGACGCAGCTCAAGGGATGCGCGCCAGCCACTCCAGGTTCAAATAGCGTAGCGTTGTCACCCGGAGTCGCCCTCCGGGCCGGACCTTGTCTAAAGCAGGAAGACTTCCCAGCATGACAAGATTCATTGCTCTAAGCGTCTTAGGACCAGGTCGCCCCGGGCCAAAGAGCTTAGCCGGCAGTTGAGCCGTGGGCGACAATGACGGAAGGCTTCACGGTTCCCAGCTCCCTACCGGAAATCGAGCCAATCCACGCACCGCGACGGTGGAGTTCAGTGCATAAGATCGAACCATAGGCTCAGGAAATCTAAACGGCTGCGTAGCAGCCCATCATAGCGTAGCGTTGTCATTGCGAGGAGCGCTCCGGCGCGACGAAGCAACGAGACCGCCCCCCTTCTTCCGGCAAAGGGTTGATGTCGGGCCGCGAAGCGGGCGCGGCATCAACCCTTTGCTTCCGAAGAATCGGGCCCCTCCACCCTCGTCAGCACCACCTTATAAGGTGCGAGCCCCGACCAGCCGATGATCACCGCCCATAGTCCTGAAAGAAGGTTTCCCGCTTCAAATCGGTAGGTCTCACCTTCCTTGACGTCCAGAGTTTCAACCTTCGAATAAAGGTTGTTCGTAACCTTCAGAGTGTGCTTGCCAGTCGCCAAGCCCATCTCAAACGTCTTCCCATAAGAGATGTTGGCGACTTCCTTGCCGTCCAGCAAAATGAAAAGGCCCCGAATCTTGATATCTTTGGGCATGGTTCGGGAGACGATAAGCTTGGCTTCCACTTGCTCTATGTTATCCAACCCGTGGCCCCCCAACACCGCCTTACCGCTCGCGCCACTACCCGCTTACCCGTCTACCCGACTGCCGTTCACCATTCACCGTTTACCACCATTCAGCCACTCGACCATTCAATACACAACCATTCACCATTCACCGTTCACCACCATTCAGCCATTCGACCATTCAACCATTCACCGTTCACTGTTCACCGTTCACCGTTCACCCTCTACCCTTTACCCAGCCAACACAAAAGGACCTAAACCCTTCCCTTGCCGTATCGTAAACTAAAGAGAGATGTCCGAACAGCGCTTTTATAGCGAGGATGAGGCCCAGCAGCTTCTGCGAATGGCCGCCCAAAGCACGCCGACTTCGGGAATGTCCCGCGAAGAGCTCGTGCGCGCGGCAGGCGAACTCGGAATCCCCGAAGAGCGCATTTTAGAAGCCGAGTCCCAACTCGTCGCCGAACGCGAAGCTTCCGCCCGGGCAGAACAGGATAAGGCACTAAGGGCCGAGTTCGAACGCTATTACCGACGCAAAATATTAAGCCAAGCCTGGGGCGCCTTTTCCGGCGCCTCCATCTGGATCATGCTCTGGGCGTTCACCGGCATGGGTTACTTCTGGCCGATCTGGGTTGTGGGCTGGTGGGTCGTACCCGCGCTTGGCAGCTTGGTAGGCAGCCTCCTGGATCCTACGCACAAGCAGAAGGCCTACGAAAAGTGGCTGGCCCACCGGAACGGCGAGCCCTTGCCCAGTTTGGCGGAAGGCGAAGAATCCGACCACGACCACGGCTACGCCTGGTCTTATGGATTTGGCTGCAGCCGAGGGCGCTGGAAGCGGCGGGATTGGTCCGAGAGGCGGCACCGGCGGAGATAGTTCACATTTTATCTTAGGGGCCCATTTCCCCTCAGCGCACATTCTGCATAAATACCTAAAAAGCGTATTTTGTATTCGTTATTGTAGCCAAGCTTGCTTTATAATGCAAGGATATGCCACGTGAATCCGTACGGTCCCTTAAGACTGCTGTCCGATTTCTTTTCTTCGGCCTGCTGATCGTTTTCGCTTTGTCCTCTGCAGAACCATCGCGGGGAGGCGGGACGATTGGAACCAATGGAACAGCGGGAACGCAGGATCAGCAGCATGGTGTGCCGCCGGCACCTACAGGTTTAACCGCCCAAGGCGGTTTAGAATCGGCGACCCTTAGCTGGACAGCAAGTACGAACGCAGTCGCTTACTATATTCTTCAATCGCCTACCGGCAATTGCGGAACATTTAAACAAATTGGAACGAGCACCACAACCACGTATTCGGTCACCGGCCTATCCGATGGAACCACTTACTATTTCGAGGTCGAGGCTTACGATACGTCCGGCTCAAGCGCGCCATCGAACGTAGCGTGGGCTCTAACTTTTCCACCGGCGCCAGGCAACCTCACCGCAACCGGGGGCCTAAACCAGGTCACCCTAAATTGGTCTGCGGCGCTCAGCGCAACTTATTACGGGGTTTACGAGTCGGCCTCGCTCAATGGAACATACACTTCAATTGGGAACACAACTCAGACCACTTACACCCAAACTGGGCTCGTAGCCGGAACAGTCTACTATTATAAAGTTGGCGGATTTAATGGATCCGGCGGTCCCGGACATCTCTCGAGCGTCGCCTCCGCGATAACGATTCCGGCGGTTCCTACCGGGTTGACGGCGACCGCCGAGACAACGAGCATTGCCCTTTCGTGGAATGCCAGCACCGGCGCCAGCTCGTACTCCATTCTGTGTTCAACCTCGGGCGCTTCCGGACCGTTTTCCCCCGTCGGCACCAGCTCGTCCACTTCGTATACGTACTCCGGGAATCAAGGAACGACATACTGGTTTGAAGTTGAAGCGGTCAACGTTTCGGGATCGAGCGGTCCCTCAAACGTGGCCACGGCCACGATCCCTCCCGGTCCTCCCAGTAACTTCACTGCGACGGGAGGGCTCAATAGCGTCACCCTCGCCTGGTCCCCGGGAGCGGGAGCGGCGGTCTATAACATTTGGAGAAGCACGTCGCTGGGGGGTCCCTATTCTCTCATAGCCTCAGTCGGCGGGGTCCCGCCACCGGGGGGTGGCCAAAACCGTTTCTACACGGATACGGGCCTTGCTTCGGGAACGACCTACTATTATGAACTGTACTCTTCCACCGCGAACGGCGTTGTAAGCCTGACTTATGCCGGACCGGTTTCCGCCCTCACTCTGCCCGCCGCTCCCCCCAATTTCACGGCGACCGGCGGAGATACCCAGGTTTCGCTAACTTGGGGCTCTGTGCTTTCCGCGAGCAGCTACACCGTCAATTTGCTTGCCGGAGCTGGTGGAACCCCGACCGAAAGCTGGACAGTCACCGGCCTTTCGCAGGTGGCCACCGGGCTACTGGACAACACGACCTATTACTTCTCCGTTTACGCCACAAACGCAACGGGAAATGGCCCCTCCTCAACGGCAAATGCACAAACTAGCTCCGGGCTGGCCGCGCCAACTTTAACCGCGACGCCCGGCGTCCAACAGGTCAGCTTGAATTGGACCAGCCTGAGCGGCGCCTCTTACTACGTAGTCTATAAGTCCAGCTCGAACAACGGATCGTTCAATGCCCTAACCCAGGTGAGCACCAACTCGTTTCTGGACACTGCAGTCGTCGGAGGAACCACTTACTACTATGAGGTATGTGGGTTCACAGTCAATAACGGACAAGGACCGATGTCCAACGTTGCGTCGGCAACCCCTTACAAGAATTTCACAAATCCCATCAATCCTCAGATAAACCAATATGGCTTCTTGAATCAGCCACAGACCTTCCCCGACTGGCTGGTCAACACGATACCGGTCGACGTAAGCGACGCTCCAGGCTCGGGCCCGGCATCAACCATTAGCACATCTTTGTCATTTGGATGCGCCGAAATTAATTCGGGGCCGGACATTGTGGCTTTCAATCCTTCGGGAGGACCGGCTCTGTCATTCGAACGAACCTATCGGAGCGCACTCGCGTTCGCTGGCCTGTCAGCACCGGGCCTTCCAGTAGGTTGGACAGACAACTGGGCCTACCAAATTATCCCGTCCAATACCTCTGCCTGGGCCCCGCTTATGCTTTTATATCCAAGCGGTGCCTCAGAACTGCTCATCCCACCGACTGACGGCAATGGCAACTTAACAGGAAACGGCCCGGTCACATTCACGGTGCAAGAGGGCATTTTGGGGCAATCCACGGCGCCCTACAATGCAGAGCCACCATTTACGGTTACGGGTATTCCAATGGAAGGCTCAATCGGTTCGTGGAGCTCAATCGTCTTAAGCTTCGGCGGGGATGCGTCGGCTACTTTCGCACAGGCGGTCGCCTCCAACTCAAACTACTTCCCTACTACGTTTGAAACCGAAGACGACCACACCCTTACGGTCGCATACGAGAACCCAGCCTACGGAGTGTCCGGAAGCATTGCATCGATATCAGAAAGCGGTGGTGCTTCGCTTAATTTCACTTATAACGCCGGGTTCCTGGAATCGCAGGGCAACGGTCTATTGCAGCAGGTGGCCGACGGCATGGGCAGACAGGTCAACTACAACTATGGCAATCTCACCAATGGAACTCTTCTGACGGACGTCTCGTCCCCTTCGCTGCCCCACAATCAAGTCGACGGATTCCAAGATTACCTATGGAACTACGGTTACGCCTTAGTGGGCAATGCCATGCTTTTGGACTCAGTCGCAACCTATAATGGCAGCCCCGCGACAATCACTTACGATCCTTCATCTGGCCAAGTCGACAGCATTGAGGACGCTGACGCGAACTCAGGCACAGGAGGAGCCACAAGGTTGTACTCGTACAACCAAGGATCGACAAGCGTTAGCGTGCAAACAGCGAGCGGTTCTGAAATCGACGACTGGCTTAGCGGTTTTGACACTTTCGGCCGCTCTTTATGGAGCTCCAACGCAGCAGGAGACGTTACCAGCAACACCTATGACTCCACAAATCCGTCCGTTGACAACACCGATTCGAACCCCCAAGAAACCACAACTCAAACACATACGGATTTGCACGGCAACGTTATCGAAGTCGACCACGCCTTCCAGGCTCAAGGCAGCACCAGCGTCGCGAAAACCACTTTTCAGTGGACCTATCCTTCCAACTTTCCAAGGGGATTGCTAACGCAAATACAGCAGTTTGGCTCAGACAACTCCTCGAAAGCGCCGATCAGCTTCACCTATTTCACAACGACGAACGCTTCGGCAGGTGCTTTCGCGGGCAAGGTTCAATCCGTTAGTTTTCCGCCACCCGGCACCAGCAATGCTTTGAACCCTTCGGCGTCGATCTCCATCAACTACACTTACACCCCCACCGGCCAGCTGGCGTCGATCATTGAGCCCGGGCCCACCGCGAATGCCAACACTCAGAACGAAACGACAACGTTCGCCTACACAAATGGCGTCTTGACCAGCGTTACCGATCCGATGGGCCTCGTCACGCAGCTACAGGCGAACGCAATCGATCTCGGACAGATAAGCGGGATCGTAGACCCCCTCGGCAACCAAACCCTCCTCGGCTACACCCCGTCCGCACCAGACATTTATGCGGATCAGGGGCAGATTACAAGCATTACCGCTAAAGACTCGGCTGGCAATGTTCTCGGGTCCAGCGCGCTAACATACGGTGGAACCGGGAAACCGGTGAACCAGGCCCAGGTTCTCGACGCATCCGGAAACGTGGCCAAGACACTAAATTATGCCTACAACCCCGAATACGATGGAACGACGGCTACGGGGAACACGGACCCGATAACGCAAGGAGTAAATCCCGAGTACTTGATCCAATCGGTCGAAAACGGAAATTCGATCACCATGCACAGCTTCACGTACCTGCCGGCCTCCAGAACGACGAAGGTGTCGGTCGGCAAAAGCCCGTCGAGCCAGTGGACGAGCGTTGTCGATAAGGATGGTAGCTTATCCTCTTCCACCGACCCCGCGGGGCAAGTTCTTACGGCTACGAACGGAGACGGCGACGATCGGCCAACGAAGGCGGACGTCGCAAACAACGGAAAGACTTCCACAACGGCCATTGTTTACGATGGCTTCGGGCGAATTTCAAGCATCGACAAGGACAACGGCGATGGCCTGACCGAAAAGAAGGTCACCTACACCTATGACGACCTTGACGACGTGACCTCCGTCAACACGCAAATCGGGGCGAACGGAACGATATTCAACGGCACGGTGACCTATCAGTACTTCATGAACGGTGAAAAGTCCGCGATGAAAGTCTACAGCGCCACTGGCACAGGCGTGGAATTCGGTTACCAGTATGACGACGATGGCCGTCTCACTCAGGTCTCTCACACCATATCTGGAGCCGAACCAGACATGGTGGCTAATTACGAATACGACGCGGACGGGCGCGTCCACGCTTGCAAAACCGGGGACGGTAACTCGGGCGACAGCGGTGTGAACACTTATTATCAATATGATGGCCTTGGCCGTGTCATCGAAATTGACAACCTCTCAAACTTTGCTCCGCCTTCCGGTGGAAGTTACCCAACGTTCCAGGACCCGGATTCTAAGAGCGCAGTCATGTTGCTGTCCAGGTTCTATTTCGATCCAAGTCAATCGAACGGCCAGCCAATGTACGATGCGAAAGGCAACCTTCTAAGCATGGCCTTTACGGTTCCTTCGCCGGCGAATTGCGATGGGTCCGGCTACAGTTCGTCCGCTGACCCGAATGGCGCGGTCAACTTCACCTATAATCCGGCAGACGAATTGACGTCGGAATCATGGAGTTTCCAAAATTACCAAAGCTACGCAGGCCAATCTCTTCAGCACTCTTACGACACGTCGGGAAATATCCTTGGGCTGAGAAATCAATCGTTTACCGCCTCGGACAACAACGATCAACTCCTATCAGGAACTACGAGCGCTCTCGCCACGATCAACGGAAGCCAGCCTCAAGGCTTCAGCCTTGCCTATAATGATGCAGTAGACGCACAGGGCCTACTCGGCAACACCACGAGCGCGCCAATCGTTATCCCAACGGGCTTCAGCCCGCAGAGTGGAAACCCGTACGAGATATCGAACGCTACCGTAAGTTACGATCTCTTCGGCCTCTCGGGCGGATCTATAGATGGAGGCAATATCGCCTCTCTATCCTTCACCAACCCTTCCACTCAGGCTCCGAATACCTTCTCCTACGACTACTACCCGGACGGGCTGCGCGCGGATAAGTCTCCTGGGGCCTACTATCTTTACGATGGCGACCAGTTGGTTGCCATCTACAACCCCAGCTTTCCAGGCCAGTTGGAATATTCCTACATGTGGGGACCAACGGGGATCGCCGGAGAGTTTACGAGCTCGCTAACGGAGGGGCAGGGTCAACCTAACATCCTTTTTACCTACGACTTGATGGGAAATCGAGTCGGGCGCCATCCGATTAGTTCGGGCAGTAACGCTTTAACCGACTCACAGACGATTTACGATGGATACGGCCTTGCGATTGCCGATGCCGAGAACACAGATTTCGACTCGACCTTCCAGCCCCTAGACTCCGGCCAAACCGATCCCATTGGCTACAAAGGCCAGGTTGGCTGCTTTACGGACCCGGAATCGGGGCTCGTTTATTGCCAGCAACGGTATTACTCGCCTTTGCTCGGCCGGTGGATGACTCGGGATCCGGCTGGGCTTGAAGGCGGGGTTAATGAATACGAGTTCTGCGATAACAATCCGACCAACATTGGCGATCCAAGCGGACTTCAAGGTTCCTTCATCAGCGACCGAGGATACTCGTGGTGGGAGTGGATAGGACGTTACCTTGGACTAACGGATCACGTACAATACTCCATACCAAAGCCATCACCTGAGTTCGCAGCGGTGCCCGTTTATGGTTCTGGGGCAATGATGCTCTATGGCGCAACGAACCCGGGTGAAATGAACCCCTGGGAATGGGCTTTTTACAGCTTTCGATTCTTCGCCCTTGACGCCGATCCCTTGGGCCTAGCGTTCGGTGGAGAGGATGCTGGACCAATAGGGGATGCCGCAATTGAAGAGGGATTGCAAAGATTGGTACCGCAAGCAGTTGAGGATGCAGATCGGGCTGGCTTCACCGCACGACAAGCGGCCGCCATCGGAAGGTATCCGAATCTGAAGGCAGCGTACAAGGGCTCAAATATCCACCGCGCACTCCGGGCATTGGTTAGTAAAGACTCGGTGCTTTCCAAAGCGCTCAAAGTCACGCCAGATTTTAAGGGTGCTCCAGATTATATTTCGAAAGCGTCAGGCAAGTGGTTCGATCTTACGACGGACAGGGCGTGGCCGGCTCACCAAGCAAAATATAAAAAACTGGGGCTTGGTCACCATATAAAATACATTCCATGAGCCCAATGTCTTGCAGCGAAGTAGTCAGCCTAATTAGCGAGAAGCGCCGCCTTCGTAAATCCGACTCCGGCACCTTGCTGGACATGGCCAAGATCAAAATAGCCGGCCCCAGCATCGTCGGGAATGTTAAGGGTCTTCCCGGAGTTAAGCGGATCACGGGCCGGCCGGAATTCAAAAATGTTGAATTGCGGGACATTGATTTCTCAGGATCTGATTTGGGAGAGGCGATGTTTCTTGGCGGCGAGATCAGCAACTGTGTTTTTGAGAAAGCGAAATGCAGAAACATCGGTTTTTGGGGAGTCAAGGTTTCAAACTGCAGCTTTGTTGGAGCTGACTTACGGGACAGCGTTTTGGGTTCATTCGGTGAACATTGTAAGACACAAAACATATTCACACACACAGTTTTCGATGGGTCAAATCTACGCGGCTCAATCCACTCGGCCGAGATATTCGATAACTGCCATTTCCGCAAAGCAACGCTCAAGGACGTCATGTTTGACTGCACATATTTTCGAGATTGTGTCTTCGAAGGGCTCCTTGAGGATGTGACTTTCCTTAAGAGCGCTCCGTGGGCATCTCATCTTCCAGAAAATAAATTAGAGCGGTGCGATTTCTCCCATTGCGAATTGAGGTATGTGGACTTTCGAAACATTGACCTTGTCGGTATTGGCTTGCCCACAGATCGCAAGCATATTCTGCTTCCCAGAGGCCCGAGGGACTGGTTGGAATGGTTGTCAAGACTCGATCATAAGACTTACGACCGTGTACGAGAATATGTGGAACTCATGGCGAGCAGAGCTGGCACGCCTTCAATAATTGCAGAGTCTGATTTATCCATGAACTTTTCGAAAGAACAAATTGATCTATTGCGCAGGGTCGCTTCAAGCGCTAAGGTTGGCTGAAAGTCTGGCCTTTTTCATACACATTGTTTCCAACCTCTTTAAGGCTGCAATGTTAGCTTCTTCACAGTGGTTGACTGGCATTGAACTCTTCTGCTTTCAACGAAAAGCATCGGCTAATCAAATCTGACGGCCACTTATAGGGACAAGGGAATCAGCATTGAGGAGATACCTGGTCTCGTCGGGCTGAGCAAATCAGATGCCAGATCCGCAGAACAAGCGCTAATCGTTAAGCATGGATTGAAAAAGAGAGGAGGAACACTCCTGAATAAGATCAACAGCATCTCTCCCAAGCGACTGGGCTATAAGCAGATGTTGGAAAGAGGCAACGAGCTACTTAAACGCATTAAGTATCCTTTTTAAAAATGCGAACCGCAATTGGGGATATTATAGAGATTCCTACTGGCCTGGGGCTGGCCTATGCGCAGCTAACCCATAAACATCCGAAATGGGGGGCTCTAATACGGATAATCGACGGCTTTTTTGAATCGCGACCTACGAACCTGGACGACCTCGTTGCAGGAAGCACGCGGTTCGCAGTCTTTTTCCCTTTGGGTCCAGCTCTTTCTCGGCAGATATTTAAACGAATTGGAAACGCTCCTGTGCCAGCCGGTGATGCCAAATTCCCCACGTTTAAAGCTGGCATACCTCACCCGGTGACAAAAAAGTGGGTCGTAATTGGTGGCTCTGGGACGGAGAGAAAGAGTGGTGGGTCGGGGCTCTTTCCCAGGAGCAACTCAAATTCCCTCCTCGCACAATCGTAAACGACACGTTGCTCATTAATTGGCTGGAAAAAGGATGGCTTCCCGAGCAGTCAGAGTGAGTTTTGGTGGATCAACAAGAACTTGGGAAGCTGCACGAAGGGGCCGCGTCTTTCTTACGAACCACTGGCGGCCCTCGCGGATTTCCAGGATCACTACAACAATCACAGACCCCATCTTGGGCTGGGCGGGCTGACCCAATGTTTCTTTAAGCCGAAAGGAGACGCGGTTTGCATCCTTGCCATCAGAGGACAGGTTGAGGGTCATCAATTCGTACGCACGACGAGGGTGACGGAGAACATGCCCCCGGGCCAAATCGATCTCAAATCAGATTATTACTGACGAGAAACTGGAGTTGAGGAGGGAGCAATTGAGGTTGCCTCCAAAGAAGGTGCCACTGTACCTTTTCGAGAGATTGCTCCTGTGTTGCGTGGGCAAGCGGGCGAAGACGCTGTTCGCGCGGCATATGACATTGGCCCCAAGGTGAAGGTAGCTGCCAATGGCATTTGACCGGTCAAAAAACCGCGGCCCGATTACATTTCCAAAAAGACCAGGACATATTTTGACTTAACAACCGAGGGCCAATGGGCCAAGCATGTGGCAAAGTACGGGGGCAAGGGATATCGGATAAAGTATCCTCGGTAGTCGAATGACACCCAAGGAGACCTCTAAGCTCATTCTTAACCTTTCGAAGAAGGGCGGCGAGAGAATCAATTCTCGGATCAATCTTAGGCAGCTCGCGATAGATGGCCCGAGAGTTCTTGGTAACTTCAGAGGATATCCGGGAATAAAGAGGATATCGAATCGCCCGGAGTTTTCAAATATTGACTGGCAGGACCTGGATTTGACTTCTTCAGACCTTGGCAACGCCGCTTTTAGCGATGGCAGGATCGTTAATTGCGTATTCGACCAAGCAAACTGCCAAAAGATTGGTTTCTGGAACGTGCAAGTTACAGACTGCAGTTTCAAATCAACCGACTTGAGGGGAAGTGTCTTAGGCTCCTATGAGAAACGAGACACTCAACCCAACAAATTCGAAGGTGTTTGTTTCGACAATGCGGACCTTCGGGAGACAGTTCATTATGGAGATCAATATCGATTGTGTACCTTTCGGAATGCCCAGCTTCAAAGCTTGAAATTCGTAAGGTCTTGGTTTGAAGACTGCACCTTCGAGGGGGTGCTGGACGACGTGATCTTTTGGGCAAAAGCGCCCGGTTATGACTTGCCCGAGACTCGTCTATCCGGCTGCGACTTTTCACGTTGCAGATTAAAGTTTGTGGATTTTAGGAATATAGACTTGGCCAATGTTAAATTACCGATTGATCGATATCATATTTTTATGCCGAATGGCCCGGATGATCTCCGGGTTTGGAAGAATTTGGCTAGGGGGTTCAGTTCCGGAATCGTATCTGAAGTTTGTGGATATGCTAATTACGAGGGCAGGACGCCCCTCGATCATTGGAGTTGGAGACCTGGAATCGCTTTTCTCCCAGGAGCAGATAGAGAAGCTGCGAGAGTTTTGCATGGGTTAAGGGACCAACCTGAACTTCGATGGTTGGCGCCAGGGCCTTGGTCACCTACCAAGGATCAAGGGGTCCGACAACGGCGTCCTTGTCAAATATCGACGGTCAAAAACCAGGAGAAGAAGAGTTCCGTGATTTTATTGACCGGCAAGGGGTATTCGCATGGTTGCATTGAATGCAGAAGGTCAGACGGTCGCAAGGTGCTGCAGCATTGAACCTCTTCTGCTTTCAACGAAATGCATCGGCTAATCAAATCTGACGGCCACTTGCCTCCCATGATTGTTGGGCGGTAATTGTTCACACGTTGGCCGCATACTGGACGTGCCAATAAAGGTGCGCAACCGCAACGAGGTTCTTTCGCTGATCGGGGGAGCGTGTTGTGCTGCCTTGCCGGCTGTTCCCAGCCGTCTCAAGAGCCAATCGTCGCCAAAGCGGCTACAACACTCAACTGGACCGAACCGGATCTCAGGGAAACCACCACCTACATTCTCCCGGAGGGCGGGCCGTACGGCTGCGCAGTGATACCGCATCAGTGGCAGATCACCACTATGTGGGCCGACAGTCGGGCCTGCCACTAGCTAGTGGAAAGGTCAGTCTTGCAAGAGCATTTGCTAGCCATTTCAAAACCGACGTCTGGGGCTTTGAGTCTCATGTGGATCCCGGGCCAGAACCCTACGGCTTCTATACCAAGCCCAGCGTTTTCCACAACTTTCTCGGCACAGTATATTTCCACTGCGACTTGAGTTCCGTACTCCCTGTGTTAGTACCGGCACTGCCCGTTTTACTACCTCGGCGTTAGGCCCTTACTGGACCAGAGGATTCCATGAGTAAATTTGCTTTGTGATACCTATGCTTTTAGCAACGGCACTATTAGGTGCCATGTCTTCTTCGCATCAAGGGAATTTCTCGAGGCATCCCCATGAACTCACTAGACTTTACAGAACAAGGCATGTTGCCGTTTACCGGCTGTCGTACAACTCGGGAAGCACGAACGCCAACGTGGATATCCAAACTACGGTCAAAGGAAAGCGTCCGGGCGGCGCCATTTTGGAGTACAGGATGCTCCACCTTTATATGTCGGATGTGAAGAACCCGCCGCACATGAGGGCTTTGCTATCCACTGTGGGCCCTTCGGGCATGCCCGACGACGCTTCGATAAACTCGAACTTCTATTTGTTTTTGAGCGTGGCCGGGGCTGTGCCGACCGGCCAAACGGGCCAACATGGTCTGTTGGCGGTCCATTGGAAGAATCGTTCGAAGGATTTGTCCCTTGATGGAGCGGGCGAGGTCGTTGAACATGATAGACGGAACAACTCACTTGTTGTGGCCTGGCGACTGACATTTCATCATGATACGGAGGAAGACCTTATATTCAAAGTCACTAGCGTCTATTCAATGGATGATTTGAGCTTGTTGGCTTCGAAGGGCGTAATGGTCACCAAAGGAGATGAAATGCCGATCTCGGTGAGGCGCTTAGCTCGTGGTCGTCTGGCACCGTTTCCTGACTGAACAAAATCACTCCGCCCGAACGGCTGCGGACTCCGACGAATTTTTCACCTCGATCCGATTTTATGTTTCACCTCTTCCAAAGTTATCCTTCACGTGTTTGGTACTGCCGATATTTGGGCGAATTTTCGATGGTTTGAACTCCGTGGCAGTTTCGGTGTAGACCAAGGTCGAGTGCACCACCCCTGGGCTGAAAATCAAGGTCGAAAGTGCACCAGGACCTTAACGACCCTAACAATGCGACAATTAAAATGGAACGGCCATCCTCGGTCTCGCACTCTGTCTCGGCTGCCAAGAACACAGCTACAGCCCACAGACGCAGAGCGCGATTTTCTCATTTGTTCAGTATTATTATTGGCAGAATGGACGTTTGCCAACTGGCCGGGCGGACATAGAGGCCCTTGTATCGCAAATGGACGAACTTTGCCGCCTTTTACCCGGCGACAAACTCGAAATCCGTGAAGAGCCGCTTGATTTGAAGTACCAGGAATTCGAAAAGGATTGGTTGCCCTACGTCAAGAACATCGAGATCAAAATCGTTGGGAAGGAGGGCAACGTGAAGAGAGTCTGCGATGACCAGCGCATCTGCTGCAAGAAAGGCGGCTGGTGGAGCAGCGGTGAATGGGTTCAATTCGGCCATAAGCGGCGGACGTGGGACACTTTTTTAATTCTTTAAAAGGAGAGTTTGGAATTCCATGAATCTACTTCCCCAATCCAGTGCCTTTGAGTTCAGTCGGATTTTTTTGGGCAGCTCAACATATACGTCTTCCTATTCGCCCCCTGGTATCAGTAGCCTGGGAGACTGCGCGCAGTGGTCCCACTATAGCGAAAAACAGGCTTGTGTGGCGCAAGACGACCTGCACACCAAGATTCCCGACGAGCTTCCTAGCGTTTTTAGACTCGGGATCATCGGCCGGGGCAACGCTGACGTTCTGTGGCATTATCGGACTCGGGCTCTTCGGGACGAGCTGCGGGCCGCCTTTGAGAGAGAAGCATTTACCGGGCTTGAGTTTCGAGAAATACATCTCTTTAAAGGAATGCGGTGCAAGGAACCTGTGGGCGGCTATGTTGAAATGAGGGTAACCGGTCGAGTTCCAGTCGATATGGATAAGTCAGGCATCCCTATTATTTATGAATGCCCTATTTGTGGCTACAAGCGCTACGGCCAGTGGAAGAAAGAATTAGGCCTCCACTTCGAAGGAGAGCCTGAGAAGTGGCCCGACGCATTTATGATGGAACAAGGATTGACCCTTCAGAACTTTGTAAAGCCGAGGCTGGCCCAGTTTATCGTGGACCTCGGCCTTAGACCGGTCATGCTAACACGGGTGGAGGACGTGGTTCCGTTCGAATTTTGAGCCTCTTCCGAGTTGACCATACAAGATTCTGAAGACGCATCTAGCCCTTAACTCTTCTTGCACGCACTGAGGATCTTCGGTAATCTCGTCTCTATTACCCTGATAGAGCCCGCCTGTCATACGTGCTCTTAAGCCAGGAGGAGCCTGGGATGTCAACCGCGTTGATCAAGAGATAAAGTTCAGGCAAACTATTACAATCCGTGAAGGTAAAAACTCCCGCAAAGAGCCTGGATGAAATATTGCTTCCAGCTGGATTCACGAGAAGCGGCAACATCTGGACCCGCCGCTTCGGGGAATATACCGACGTTATTGATGTCCAGAGAAGTGGTCACACGTATTCGATGACCCTTAATGCTGGAGTGCTCGACCCGGTCACCAACGAAATCTGTTGGGGAGCGGCGGAAGTTGAACCCGTAAAAGAGTGGCAATGCACAGTTAGAATCCGAGCTGGCCGCTTGCGGGATGGGAAAGAACTGTGGTGGGACTCGGGAGGCGAGGAGGCCTATGAGGAGCAGAAGGCAGAGGTCTCGGAATACCTGCTGCCGTTCATCGACTCGATGCATTCGCCGGTCTCCATGAGGGACTACCTCGCAAACGCTCGACATCTTGACCCGGTAGAACGCATTTATCTCATGATTCTTGAGCAACGAACTAGCAACTCTCAGGGAGCACAATGCGCCCTTGCCGAATTGCTTCGCCTATACCCTGTTTGGTCGGACCGAGCGCTCACTGCCGTGAATGCACTTGCGCAGACCTCGCCTATAGACACGCAATCTCTGATCGAAATGATAGCTAAAGCACCCACTATCCGACTGTAAGCTACGATCTCTTCGGCCTCTCGGGTGGATCTATAGATGGAAGCAATATCGCCTCTCTATCCTTCACCAACCCTTCCACTCAGGCTCCGAATACCTTCTCCTACGACTACTACCCGGACGGGCTGCGCGCGGATAAGTCTCCTGGGGCCTACTATCTTTACGATGGCGACCAGCTGGTTGCCATCTACAACCCCAGCTTTCCAGGCCAGTTGGAATATTCCTACATGTGGGGACCAACCGGGATCGCCGGAGAGTTTACGAGCTCGCTAACGGAGGGGCAGGGTCAACCTAACATCCTTTTCACTTACGACTTGATGGGAAACCGAGTCGGGCGCCATCCGATTAGTTCGGGCAGTAACGCTTTAACCGACTCACAGACGATTTACGATGGATATGGCCTTGCGATTGCCGATGCCGAGAACACAGATTTCGACTCGACATTCCAGCCCCTAGACTCCGGCCAAACCGATCCCATTGGCTACAAAGGCCAGGTTGGCTGCTTTACGGACCCTGAATCGGGTTTGGTCTACTGCCAGCAGCGGTACTACTCGCCTCTGCTTGGCCGATGGCTGACGCGGGACCCTAGCGGTCTCGAACGTGGGGTAAACGAGTATGAATTTGCGGGAATAACCCCGTAATAAACGCTGACCCTGACGGACTGGACTGGTTCGAATATAATGGCACTCGAATTATATACTGGGCGGGAAATTATCTTGATAGAACCCACGAACTTTGGGAAACCTCCGGCACGTCAGGCCTTCCGAATATGCAAACCCCGGCATGGCAGGGGTTTTCTGGAGTAAATCACGAGGGCGGGGGTCCCGCGCCAGAAGGCCATTACAGGATAAATCTCACTCTTGACCCAAATCGAGTAGCCGGAACGGCTAAAACGATCGAAAACGGGAAAACGTTCTACGAAACGACCGCCGGCAAAGGGATTGAGCGGATACCAACCTATGCGGACATGGACAGGCGATATCATTGCGCCGGCCGTCTCAATCCGACTTCACGACCACGTTTTTCCCAAATTGGGGAAGGTTCCGAGCGCGCCTCGAACACGTAGGCAAGAGCTCCTCAAGGGATGACATATACTTTCACGATTCTGCAAAGGGATATTCACACGGCTGTATCGAAACAAGTACGGTTGGAGGCATCAAGCTGCTTGAGCAGCTCTTGACAGATCGTCAAGGTGGGGATAAAAGCATAGATATTTTGGTTCGATACACGGGCAACACAACGTACTAGGCACCCGCAGCTACCCATGATATTTATTGCATTGTTTACACATTTATTTTCGGCGAGGCTTGACCCCATCTCATTCTTTCCGTTGCAGCCAGCTTACACAGTGGACTCTAACATGGAATTGGTCTTGGTGAATAAGAGCTCTACAGGCGTTCTAGTAAAGCTGAGGCTTGAGAGCCTGGAAGACGGCAAATACTTCGAGAGGATGGACGACATATTCGCTCCCACTTGGACGTCAGCTGAACCGCCAGCGGCCATTGGGCCGAGGAAAACCGCCGTCTACCACTGGCGGCCATGTGGCCAACCCGGCTACTATCTGCCGGCCCCCGGCACAATCTATCGACTCGTTGCTTACTCCCCCTTCCAAGAAAAGGACTTAGCGACATCAGCGACCTTCACGATTCGACAGTCCAAGATGGCCGTGGTAAGTGTAAGCGGTAAGGGCAGCCGCATTTCCCTTCGCCTTATCAATTTGACTCACCAGCCCCTTCGACTCAAGTTCGGACTCGATGAGCAAGTTCGAAATGAGACTGTCAGCATAGGATTACTCAGCACGCGCGGATCAAATCCTGAAATGTTCCTCGTTCCACCCGAACGTCTCATATCATTCGAGTTGCGCACGCCCAAGAAATATGCCTACGGTAGGGTCGCGAGAGGCCAAGTTCAAGTTAGTTTCCTTGATGCCAGAACTGGCGCAACCGTTCACCCGCCAGCGCCATTGTGACCATCGCCCCTTAGACCTGCTGGCTTGCCCCAGCAACCTTGCGGAAGCTAAGAATACAGGTTTGCCTTAACTGTTGGCGATCATCTGCGTGTGGTCTACACCATTCCGGAAGAAAAATCCGACTCAAAATTCCTGGCATTAAGCTTGGCTTCCGCGGGCGTTCGGTTGCAAGGTCACGAGCGTGGTGCGGATTCTAATGAAGCAGACACCAATGGCGGATGTTGCCGATCCTGTTGGCGATCATCGAAAAGACCGCCGCTTGATCGCCGAATAATGCGCCAGCGCGCGTTAAGGACGCCTCCCAGTCCACGGAGTCATGGAGGCCTACTTCTACCGTGCGGATGGGCTTCGAACGTCAAAGGCGTTCGGTGGGGTCGCGGGAACCAATGGCGAATCCTCTTACCTGCCAAACCAGACGTTTCTCTACGATGGCGATAAGCTCCTGGCCCAGTTCGTTCCAAACGGAAGCAACGGAGGCGTTATGCAGTACGCCTACATCTGGGGCCCGACCGGGATCATTGCGCGAGTGAGCCCTGGTTCGGACAATCCAACGGTTGTTTATTACACTTACGACCCGATGGGCAACCGGGTTGGGCGCCATCTAGGGCCAAATTCGGACGGGTCCGCGCCATATGTAACGGCCGGGGACCAAACCGTTTATGATGGCTTAGGGTCGGTCTTGATGTCGGTCGGAACGCGCGGCATGCCATTGCCGGAATACGGCCCACAGGACCCCGTAGGCTACAAGGGCCAGGTTGGCTGCGTCTGGCAACTCGGAGGCAGATCTTTGACTACATGGCAAAATTGAGGGCAAGATACAATTCATGACATTGCCGCAGGGCTCGCTTTTCCAAGTAGGACCAGTTTTTGACCTTGCCTACAGCTACGTGTCTAAAACGACGTCCGATGAACCGCTGCAGTTAGCCGATTGCATTAATGAACGATTCACTCCGCCGTCCTGTTCAAATTGGTCAGAGCATGGATCTGATTACGTCGTGCCAAGCGAATATAAACTTGGCGTAATTTGACGCGGAAATGCTGACATTCTGTGGCATCCCGACACGTGCGCAGTTAGCGTGGACCTTATGCCAACCATCTCAGCTGAGGGCTTCCGTGGAATAGAGTTTCGACCGATCAATCTCTTCAAGGGCCTAAAGTGCAGAGAACCCGTTTCGGGATACGTAGAAATGCGCGTAACGGGAAAGGTTCCCGTAGACTTGAAGCGATCCGAAGTAAAAATCGACTACGAGTGTCCGATCTGCGGATTCATTAGATACAGTCATTGGACGAAAGAAGCCGGCCTGCATTTTGAGGGCGACTTTGACGAGTGGCCCGATGTTTTCAAAATGGAGCAGGTCATCACTACCTTTGTGTTCGCTAAACCGAGATTCGCTCAGTTTTTGGTTGACACGAGGCTCAAGCCGGTCATGTTAACGAGAATCGAGGACCTGTGGCCTTACTGGTATTGACTGCTTCGCGACTTTCAAACGGCCCAACCAAGACACCAGGCAAGTAGGCGACAACTGGTGGCTATGGGACGGCAAAAGCGAGGCGCGGGTGGGCAGGCTCCGGGCAGACCAGAAGCGTTCACCCATTCGTCAAATCATAAACGACACGATGCTAATTGAAAGACTCGAAACCGGCCGGCTACCCGAGCACAAAGCATGGCACTGGACCATGAATAGGATCCGCCGATAAACGACTTTCTGGACCTGGTTGCCGAAAGGCAACTCGAACAAAAGATGACGCCAAGCGGCCTAGTCGACATGCGCAAGACCAAGATCACTGGGCCGACCATCACGGGCAGCGTTAAAGGATATCCGGATATTAAGCGTATTATGAATCGACCGGAGTTCACCGGCGTTTCGTGGCGGGACATCGATTTTACAGGGTCTGATTTTGGCGAGGCAATGTTCGTTGGGTGCGAGATATCCAATTGCATTTTTGAGAGAGCGAACTGTCAGAACATAGGCTTTTGGGATGTGAGGCTTGCCGGCTGCAACTTCAACCACGCAAATCTGAGGAGCAGTGTTTGGGGGGCACTTAGCAGCGAACAGCCTCGCCCGAACGTGTTCAAGGAATGCACATTTGACTGCGCGGATCTTCGCGATACCGTTCACTTCGCTGAGCAGTATTACTCGTGCTCCTTCCGAAACTCGAGGCTTAGAAAGCTCCAACTAGACGGCACTGTTTTTAAGGACTGCGTCTTTGAAGGCGCCCTGGACCAACTCATGTTTCTGAAGCGCTCAAGTCGAGGGCCGGATCTGCCAGAAAACTCTATGGAAGGATGCGATCTGTCGAAGTGCACTCTGAAATTTGTTGAGTTCCGTAACATGAACTTGACTAACACCCGGCTCCCCCTGGGTGGAGTTCATATATTTCTTCCCCGTGGCCCGGAGGACTTGCTCGAATGGTCGCGTAGACTTGGGGAAGACTCCATTACACTGGGTGCACTTGGGTTCATTAAATTCCTTGCCGAGACTTGTGGAACGCCCTCCATTATTGCGGAATCGGATATCACAAAAAATTTCTCGAAGGAACAAATTGACTTGTTGCGGAGGGTAGCTTCTGGCGGCGCAAAACCCTAAATTGGTGGTTGTATAGTTGATAACCAAATCTGACGGCCACTTGTCTCCCATGATTACCACGCGGTAATTGCGCAGAGGATGCCCGCATACTTACGGGCCAAGAGAGTGGTGCGCATCCGGAGGAAGGTTCTTTCGCTGATCGGGGGGAGCGTGTTGTGCTGTCTTGCCGGCTGTTCCCAGCATGCTTTGGCGCCTTCGGTTTCCAAGCCGGATGCGACCCTGAACTGGTCCATGCCGGACCTCTCGTACACCACCGCTTATATCCTTCCCGAGGGCGGGCCCTATGGGCGGAGGGGCGTTCCCAGCGCATCCGTTCGGTTGCCGAAGGGGTTGAATACCGGCGAGTCGGCGTTCGTTTTCATTTCCAAGGACAACGCTTTCTTATCGGTCTTTCCGGACGTGTACGGTCCTTCCCAGCGGAAGCGGTACGCCCTGCTTCAGAATTCCCCACCGGCCAAGGGTCTTGTCACGGCGGGACCATGGATAGGGGAATGCGCGAGCCGCGAGGTTCGTGGCGACGTGCGCATGGGCGAGGAGTGCTCCATGTATTCCGACGCCGGCTACTACTCGTTCATGGTCTCCTGGCCCGAACAAAGCCCAAAAGCGAAATCCGAGGCGGAGACGATGGCGCGCGATGTGATTTGGAGCTATGAGGCGCTTCGCGCTGTAAACAGGTAAAGCTGGTGCTTCGCACCGTAAGCATGGCCCTTCGCGCCGTAAACGGGTAAACAGAGCTTATGGGCGAAGCCCATGTTTCCAAGCGAAGCGGTCTACGGGCGAAGCCCATGTTTACAGCGAAGCGGCTTACAGGTTTACAGCGCGAAGCGCTATGTTTACGGGCGAAGCCCATGTTTACAGCGAAGCGGCTTACAGGGTTACAGCGCGAAGCGCTATGTTTACAGCGCGAAGCGCTATGTTTACAGCGCGAAGCGCTATGTTTACGGCGCGTAGCGCCACGTTTACAGCGCGAAGCGCTATATTTACGGGCGAACCGCCACGTTTACCGGCGAAGCCCATACTTACAGGGCGAAGCGCTATCCTGACGGGCGAAGCCCATTCGGAGAACCATGAAGATTGAACTCAACTTGATCGGACTTGTCTGCGAAGACATCGATAAGTCACTTGCTTTTTACCGAGCCCTCGGCCTTCCCGCGCCCGAAGAATCGGGCGACGAGGATCATGTGGAAACAACCCTGCCGAACGGCATAAGAATCGCGTGGGACTCTCTGGCCCTCATCAAGCAAATCGACCCCGAATGGGTCCAGGCAGTCGGCCAAAGGATCGGCCTCGCCTTTCTGTGCGAAAGTCCGGAAGAAGTAGATGCCACTTACGCGCGCATCATCGGCCAAGGCTACCGATCTCACAAAGAGCCTTGGGACGCATTTTGGGGCCAGCGTTATGCCCAAGTCATCGATCCCGACGGCAACATCATCGACCTCTTCGCCTGGAATCCGAGATAAGCATGCTCAGGTTCGACTTCATCACCCTATTCCCCCAAATGGTGCTCGCATCCGCCCGCCACAGCATGCTGCTGAGAGCCGAGCAAGACGGAATCGTGAGCTTCCAGGCCACGGACCCCAGGGAGTTCACCACCGACAACCACCGCACCGTCGACGACAAACCCTATGGGGGCGGCCCCGGCATGCTGATGAAGCCGGAGCCCGTCTACAAGGCATTCAACAGCCTGAACGTAGAAAACGACGCAGCAGTGATTTTCCCGGACCCTACGGGTCCGCTTTACACCCAAGCCGACGCCGAGCAACTCGCCCAACAAAAACACATCGTCTTTATCTGCGGCCACTACGAGGGCATTGACGAGCGAATCGCGCAAAAACTGGCAACCCACCGGTTCAGCATCGGGGATTATGTTTTGACCGGGGGCGAGCTGCCCGCCCTTGTCATCGCAGACAGCATTGTTCGGCTGCTTCCCGGCGTTTTGGGATGCTCCGAAAGCCTTTCGATCGACAGCCATAATGACGCGCTTTTGAGTTCACCGCAATACACTCGGCCGGACGAGTTCCTTGATCTTGATGTGCCGGAAGTCCTAAAATCCGGCAATCATGGCGCGGTGGAAACTTGGAAAAGAAAGCAGGCGTTGCTGCTTACTAGACGGAACCGCCCGGACCTGTTTTGCAAGGCGAGACTGGAATCTCGGGACCTCGATCTGCTATCCTTTTAGATTCGAGCGACCGGCAAAGCGGTTGGAGAAAAAAACGGATGTCGAAAGCAGCGATTTTAGAAAGTATTGCTCAGGAGAACCTAAAAACGGACTTGCCGGAGATGCGCGCGGGAGATACTGTGCGCGCACACGTGAAGGTTCGCGAGGCCGGTAAAGAGCGAATTCAGATTTTTGAAGGGACCGTGATTGCGGTCAAGAACGGCGGGATCGCCAAGAACGTCACCTTGCGCAAAATAAGCAGCGGGGTTGGCGTCGAGCGAACCTTCCCTCTTCATTCGCCCAATGTGGCCAAGTTTGAAGTGGTTCGCCGGGGCATGGTCCGTCGAGCAAAACTCTACTACTTGCGAGATAAAGTCGGAAAAGACGCAAGGATTAGAGAGCGGCGATAAGCTGTGTCGCTTATTTTCGCGCAATCTAGCAAAACTGGCAGTTTCCCTGCAGCGATCACGCCTCGGGTAGCCGCATTTTGAAGATCTCTAACGCAACTGCAGTTGTGCTCTCCTGGGTTTCGGCCATTTTCGGCGTCTGCATGGTGGCCTTTATGGTCAAGTGGGTGCTGGATAGCGGGGGCCTGAACACCAACACGGTTGACCAACTGGCCAGGACCCGCCTTGGATATGTACTGGTCTTTGCGGCCGTCTGCACGGTCGAGCGGCTCCTAATTGCGCCGCTCATTCAGCAAACGCCATCCCACAACCGAGGGCTGGCCTTCAAGATTGCGCAAGCAGCCAACGAGGGATTTGATGCCCTCATCTACGCAGGCGTCTTTGTATTTCTTATCATTCGCCCGTTCTGCATCCAGGCGTTCAAGATTCCTTCCCCTTCCATGGTCAACACGCTCCAGGTAGGCGATTACATCGTTGCGAACAAGGCCATTTACCGCTATTCCAATCCAAAGATCAAGGACATCGTCGTGTTCCGGCCCCCGGCATGGGCTTGCACCCAAGACCCCTCGCCCCAAGTCGACACCGACGGCGACGTGAACGTTGACTTTATCAAACGATGCATCGGTGTGCCGGGAGACGTTGTGGAAGTTCGCAACGGAACTCTGTATCGCAACGGCGTGGCGCAAGACGAGCCGTATCTGAAAGACAGGATGACCACGGACTTCAAGCTTGTCAAGTACCGCGATCAGACGAGCGATCCCTCTTGGCTGGCATGGCTGCCCCAATGCGACGAGTACCACAAATACCTTGCGGACAAGCTGCCGGGATCCGACAAGACCTACTGGGACGTTGCCAAAGAGACCGCGGCGAAAGAGCAGTTGGAGTACTGGCCGGTAACTATCGATAGCGGAGGCGGCGTGAACTGCACGGACAACACCGCGGTACCTTTCCACATCGATCGGGACAATATGAAGCTTCAGGACAAAATAAGGGAACTTCCGCCGGCCAAGGTCCCCCCCGGTTTCTATCTCATGATGGGCGATAACCGCAACGAGTCCTTCGATGGCCGAGCGTGGGGACTCGTACCCCGCGATGACATCGTTGGAAGATCCGAGTTCATCTGGATGCCAATCAGCCGCTGGCGAATCACGCGGTAGGTTTGGGATCTAGGTCCGTCGCATGACTGCTCAAGAATGGCGCCCCGGCAAGAGGTTTGTGATTCGCCAGGACTGGCTTGAGGAGTAACCTCAACACCTACCTAAAACCTAAAACCTAAAACCTAAAACCCAACACCCAACACCCAACACCCAACACCCAACACCCAAAACCCAAATCCCAAACCCCAAAACCCAAAACCCAAAACCTAAAACCCAACACCCAACACCCAAAACCTACCACCTATACTTCTTGACTTCGATCTTCGGGAGTTCCTGCTCTTGCCAGCGGTCATCCAGGAAAACCAGGAATCCCGGGCCGATGAACGGGAGGAACGAGAAAAACCCGTAGCCCCAGCCGTAACCTTTGCTGCGCGCATAGTCCTTCCAACCGGAGAATCCGATGAGTTTGGTGACCACCAGGAACATTCCGAAGGCCACGATATAGCCTTGAAGCAAATCCGGCTCGTTGGCATAAAACCAAAGGGCGGAGGAGCCCATGAGCCAAGCAAAGCTGATCTTGATAAGTCCGTACGATCGGTATTGAAGCTGCTGTTCAATCGGGAAGTATCTGCGGTCCATGCCCAAGAGCCGCGCAAAATCTGGGCCAAACGAGGAAGATTCGTTCATTCTTGTTAGGTTTTGGGTGTTGGGCTTCCCGCTGTCCAACATGTCCGACCAGTCTGCCTGCCGGCGCCCAACACCAAACACCCAAAACCCAAAAACCCAAAAACCAAATCCATCGACACGATCTCCTAAAAGGTATCGTCTTACAATCATGAAGAAGGCCCTCGCCGTTGCCGCCGCATGCGGCTTGCTCGTTGTTGTCGCTTCGGCCGATCCCATCACGCCTTTCTCAGTTTACGGCGGCTATTTTTCAAGCTTCTCCTTCACCAACAAGTTTGGCAATTCCACCCACTTGGGTGGGTTTGAGGTGGGAGCGCAGGAGTCCCTTATCAGCTTGCCTATCTTTGGATCGCTGAGCCTCGGGGGATCGATTATGTTTGGAGATACGGCAGGCGGCGGAGCGACGGGCAACCTATACCGGGCCCACCTGGATTACAAAACGGCCGCGGCGCCTGGCACAAGCTTTTACGGCATCGGCGCCGTTGCTTACGACTATGCCTCGGGAGGCAGTTTCTCGGTGCACAACGGCTTTGCGCTGGAGGCAGGCGTGGGCATGAAACTGGGAATTACACCAGGCGGAGCCGCCTTGGAAGCACGCTACCGAATGGGCGATTCCGTAACGAGCGGATTCTCGGTTGGGCTGAACGTTAGCTTTTAGCGGCGAGGATTTGCCGCCGGATCTTGAACCCAAAGCGCTTGGTGTGGTAGCCCGGACGGGACTTGAACCCGCGACCTCCGCCTTGAAAGGGCGGCATCCTAACCACTAGACGACCGGGCCGAAGCGAATGTAGAGTTTGGCTGATTAGAGCCCTAATACTCAACCCTACTGGGGTAAGTGTTGGTTTGGGGTGTCAGCATTGCAGGCTCCCGAACCAAAACCTAAAACCTAAAACCCAAAACCCAAAACCCAAATCCCAACCCCTAACATTCTACGTAGCCGGAAGTGCAGGGAACATCAATCCATTCGCATCCCGTCTCACTTCTTGGCCATAACGAAACGGCATGCCCAAATGTCGTATCATTGGTCTTGGCTCCGGTATGCGTCAATCAACTCCGCAAAGCACAGATAGGACGCCCGGGTTCCGGTTCCGCGAGACGCTCCTTGTTATTGGCCTGATTCTGGTAGGCGCCAGCGTCCTTGTTTTGGTGGCCAGACGCACCAACAGCGTGGCGATGAACCATCAATGCCTGGATAACGTGAGAGTTCTCGGCATGGCGCTGGTTGAGTACTCCACCGATCATGACGGAACCCTGCCGCCCTACACCAACATCGAGCCCCAACTAGCGGCTCGGCGCCACGCAAAGGCGCCCACGAACAGCGACGAGCCTGAGCTTCTTCGAACCGCGCTTCACCTTTATACGGACGAGCCTAGCTGGTTCTGCCCGATCGATCCCGTGAGCCGGCAAAGCAAGTATTACCTCGGCATAAGGCACCAATTCACGAGCTATGCCTTCCCCGCTTACACCGAGAAGAACGGCGCTCCGGCCAAGCTGAACGACGTTCCCGCTCAGATTACTTTTGGGCTCGTTTGGGACGCAGCCGGAACTCCCGACACCTGCGACGCCGGGCTGTGGTTTGCGGGATCGAGCAAGGTAGCTTCCAACCATCCGGACGGAAAGGTGAATGTGGTGCTGTCCGATCTCAGTGTGCATCAAGTGCCGGCCCAGCTTCCGAACGGTGCGGGCGTCGCGCCTTAGACTGAGGAAGTGGGATCCGAGTCGTTCCGAAAACTCCGCCCGAAGGGCGAAAGTTATTCATTTTTCAACACGCCCCGGAGGCTCAAAGAGCTTAGCCGGCAGTTGAGCCGTAGGCGACACTGCCGGTAGCCATCCCTACGACTTCGTTGCCGCTTTCTTCGGGTCGCCGTCTTCGGTCGTCTCTTTGGGATCCTGGACCGATCCGACGAACAGGATCGCGCCGGTCACGTTGTCTCTTATGAAATAAACGAACGGATGGTCGGCGGTGAACTTGATGCCAGGCAGCAAAGTGGACATGGTTGAGATCTGCCCGCTGGTTACCGCGGCAGCTTCCGTGCCCAACTCATTGACATCGATAAAAGTCTTGTGTTTGACTTCAGACAAGTAGAGCTTTTGCGTTCCCGCGGGAGCCATCTTGTCGAGCATTCCGCTGAAATCCGCGTTCGTGGGATCGAAAGCGCTGACCACGCCGGCTGCTTTCAGTACATCGTTCAGGTTTGAAGCAAAACTAAACTGGAAAGTGGGCATGGTTACTTGGAGCGAGGTCGGCTTCACAGACTTCATCCAAGCGGCGAGCGCGCCGGGGCCGAGCTTTTTCTCGAAGTTTGCCAGCGTTTGGCCGGCCGGCGGCAAAATAACGTCCATCTCCAGCCGGCCCGAGCCATAAGGCAGAACCACGCCGGATGCTTCGCCGTTCGTGAAATATCCGAAGGAGCCTGTTTGGCTCATCATGGGAACCTGCTCCATCGTGCCGTCACCGAGATTGAAGGTTTGCGGCTGGGTCTTGTTCTTGTCGAAAGGCTTTTGCCACGTGCCGTTGAAATACACCGCATCGATCACGTAGAGTCGCGCGCCGGCCGGGATCGTGTCCACGATCGTGGGAATCTTGCCGTGGGTCGAAGACTTCACCCAGTCATTGATTTCCGCAGGGGCTTCGGGCGCCTTAAAATCCATGGTCGTCGTCTTCGCGCCATAAAATTGTTGGTCTTTTTGGACGAAGTCGCTGGAGAGGGGAGTAGCTGCATCTGCCCAAACCGAGTTCGCGATGCTCAGATCGACTTTCTTGGGATCGAGATTGGTGAGAACGGATTGAAGGTCTTTGTTTGCCTGGTTGATCTGGTCCCCGCTCAGCTTGCCGACTTCCAGTGCCTGTCCGATCTGCTTGCGCGTGTCTCCGGCGGCTCCGTCGTACAGCATGCTCATGACGGAGCCAACGCTGATTGGGGAAATGCACAAGTTGGTCTTGGGATCGCTTTTCGAGAGCTTTTGAAACAGCGAAAAACCGAGGCTGTTCTCACCCTTGGTGATTTCAGGGGCATCGCCTTTTTGCAGCGCTGCAGTCGCGCTAGACACCATCTGCTGTTGGAATTGGCCCTGTGGAGTGCCGAGAGTGTCGCCACCGTACGGACTTGTAGTGCCGATTCCGTTGCTGTTCGAGCCGGCGCATCCCGCAGCAGCAACAACAACCAAAGCGCCCGCGAATTTTTGCACCGTTTTCATAATCTTATTGTAGCCCCTGTCCAATGGTAAGACGTTCGGATGATGGTTATGTGTTCTGAATAGGTGGGTAGAGCGGGGAGGATGCACCGGATTGTGGGTCGCGTAGGCCCAAAGGGCCGATTTGACATAGCGAAGGGCGAAGTGTTCCGCCGCAAGGCGGAATCACGAAGCCCTGGTAAAAGCCGCAACAGGATACAGGCCCGAAGGGCCGAGTTGACATAGCGAAGGGCGAAGTGTTCCGCCGCAGGCGGATCACGGAGCCCTGGTTAAGGGCCGCCCGTTTAGACAGTAGCGCTGAAAGGGCGGGTTCAGGTTCGCGCCAGGCCCAACGGGCCGAGTTGCCATAGCGAAGGGTGGAGTGTTCCGCCGCAGGCGGAACACGGAGCCCTGGTTAAGCGCCGCCGGTTCAACGGAGCCCTGTAAGGGCGGGTTTCAGGTTCGCGCCAGGCCCAACGGGCCGATTTGCCATAGCGAAGGGTGGAGTGTTCCGCCGCAAGGCGGAATCACGAAGCCCTGGTAAAAGCCGCAACAGGATACAGGCCCGAAGGGCCGAGTTGACATAGCGAAGGGCGAAGTGTTCCGCCGCAAAGCGGATCACGGAGCCCTGGTAAAAGCCGCAACACGGTGCAGGCCCAAAGGGCCGATTTGACATAGCGAAGGGAGGAGTGGTCCGCCACAAGGCGGAATCACGAAGCCCTGGTAAAAAGCCCCCACACGATGCAGGCCTGAAGGGCCGATTTGCCATAGCGAAGGGTGGAGTGTTCCGCCGCAAGGCGGATCACGGAGCCCTGGTAAAAGGGCCGCGCAAAAAAATAGAGCCCTGAAAGGGCGGGTTTCAGGTTCGCGCCGGGCCCGAAGGGCCGAGTTGACATAGCGAACGTGCAACCCTGGTTAGCAAATTGTCACCAATTCCGGGCGGGCTGAAGGCCCGCGATAAAAATGGCAGGGCGGGGCCCTCAGTCCGCCGGATTAATTGCTGGTCGACATTTCCTCACGGGATCGCAGGCCCGTTGGGCATGAATGGGAGTCGCGAAATTGCCAGACGATAGGTGGTCTCGTTAAGGTACTTCAACTTGAGATCGCCGGCTCCCGGCCAACTGCTGACAACTTCGGTCTGATTTCCTGCCCACACGAAGCCGGAGAACCCCCCGAACGAGGGCACGAGCGCGTGGTAGCTGCCGGACTTCTCGAAAACGGCCCTGAGAGCGCTCGAAAGGCTTCCCAGTGAATATGGACAGAAGACGAGGTTATCGGCCTGGGAAACGGCCAGACCGGTGGGTTTAAGGGCCTTCTTGACGTCGCCCAGGAACTTGGCCGTCATCAGGCTTTCGCTCAATTCCCCTTCCTCTTCCTCGTACACGTCAGTGATGTCCATCACGATGAAATCATAAGGCTCCTGGATTTTCACCAGGAAATCAAAAGCATCCGCGATATTGACCTTCACCCGGGGGTCGTCAAAAGCGCCTGCGCTTAGCTCGGGAAGCCACTTCTTGCTCGCTTCGATCACTTGACCGTCGATCTCGACCATCTCGATGGTTTCCAGCGATTTCCAGCGGCAAAGTTCCCGTAGCGCGCCGCCGTCACCCCCGCCGATGACCAAGGCGCGGCGAGGATCCGGGATGGACAGCATGGGAACATGGATAAGAGCCTCGTGGTACGCGAACTCATCCAGGTCGGATAGCTGAATATGGCCATCCAGAGTTAGCAGCTTGCCGAAACACTCGGTGTCGTAGATATCGATCTGCTGGAACTCGGTTTTGCCGGAGTAGAGGTGCTCTCGCACCTCGATGGAATAGGAAAACTTCTGCCCCCTGATGGGATAGGTTAAGATTCGGTCGGGCACGATTCAAGCGTACCTGTCTAGATCCTTTTACCCAAGATCACAACCAACTCACAGAATACGTCCGTCCTTGCCAATATGAAACGGTTCTGGATGGTGGCTCTGGAACAGGACTAATGCATTGCCGCATCCGGCTTCTTGGCGGAGGGCTTGACCTGGCCTCGAACGGAGTTCCCCGCCGGTGTCGTAATCGTTGGCACCGTCACCCTCGGCATGCCCTCCGCCGGAGTGAGCAGACGCTTCCCGTCTGCCCACAGACAGCACACAACCAGAGTCAAAACTAACGCGAACCCGACTGAGTTGACAATGCTTTGAATCTGGATGCTGAGCCGCCGGCGTCGAAACATCTCCGCGATCGCCACGACGATTTGTCCGCCGTCCAGCGGCACGATTGGAAGCAAGTTCATGAAGCCGAGGGTGATGCTTAAGGCCGACGCCAAATATAGCACCTGATAAATCCTTTGCCCTAAGGTGCCCTCAGTGCTTGCGTCATGCGTGACTGCCGCTATCGTAATTGGGCCGCCCATGTTTTCGCTGAAAACCGCCGGATGGGTAAAGGTGGTGGCCAACCCCTTAGCCATATCCACGGGCGCAACCAGCGCTTCTGTAATAGCCTCCCCCGGGGCTAGCCTCTGCGTTTTGTCGGAGGGCGCCACGCCTATCATGCCGGGGTAGGTTTTCTTTCCCGTTGGGTTGCCATCCCCGTCAAAAACCTCGGTGAGCATATTGGACTTGCCGACGGTGAGCTCTTTGTCCAGCACTTGGTCGCCGCGCCGCAGGACGATGTCAACTTTTTGATCCGGCCTCGCATGGATGTAGTTGAGCATCTGAATCCAGCTCGATATCTTGGTTCCATTGATCGAAAGGACCAAGTCGCCAGGCTTGAGGCCGGCCTTTGCGGCCGGCTCATCGGGAATCATCTGTCCAAGCACGGGAGCTTTCACGTGCTCACCCGCGGTGGTGTAGAGTCCGGTGAGGATAATCACGCCGGCCAGCACGCTAAACAACGGACCCGCGAGCAGCACTAGAAATCTCTTGTACGGTGACTTGCTGTAGAAGCCGTTTTCAACATTGACTTCGCTGCCGTCCTCCTGCGGGATCATGCCCTTGATGCGCACGAATCCGCCTACCGGAAATGGCCTTAGGTTGTATTCGGTGCCTTTCTTGATCGTAGGACCAATCCCGATCGCCTCGGGGAGCGCGAGTTTGCCGGCCTCACTTGCAGCAGGAACAGGCAGACTAACCTGCTCAAGATCGATGGTCTTTGCGACCGTGTCCGCACCACGCCGAAGAACGATCTCAAGAGGCCCCTGAGCAACGGAAAACTCCTTCACGTCGGCCCAGGACGAAATCTCGGCTCCGTTGAGCGAGAGGATCTCATCTCCGGGTTGCAAAGCAGCCCCGTCCGCCAAGCTCCCAACCCGCGTCTCGCCAATAATGGGAGCATTCGAAACGACGCTGGGAGCGGTATGAAACGTCCACGCCGGCTTGCCCATGCCGATGGCGAACTCTTCGACTTCCATCCCGCACAATCGGGCAAACAGGAAGTGTCCGTACTCGTGGGCAGCAACAAGGGCGGAAATCAATAGCAGGAAAACGACAATGCTCAGGACCCAACTCATAGTTTTTCAGGTGAAAGCTGCATCAAGTTTCTCGCGGCTTCGCGCGCCCATCGGTCCGCCTCGAGCAGATTATTCAAGGACGGTTCAAGGGGGTGATGACGTTGCATTACGTCTCTCACAACTTCTACGATCCTTAGGAATGAAGTCTTACCGTCAATAAATCCGTTCGCGGCTTCTTCGTTGGCCGCGTTCATCACACACGGCATCGTTCCTCCCGCCCTTACGCTAATTCGGGCGGTGTCGAGGGCGGGAAAAACCTCTTCGTCCAACCTTTCGAATGTCAGCTGTGGGGTGTCCACCGGATTCCAAGGCTTGAGAGCGTTGGCCTTTCGCTCGGGGTACAGCAAGGCGTACTGGATGGGCAGCCTCATATCCGGCCAACCGAGTTGGCCGAGCACGCTCCCGTCCTTGAACTTGACCATGGAGTGGATGACACTTTGAGGATGGACGACGACATTGACTTGATCAATATCCAGATTAAACAACCATTTGGCCTCGATGGTTTCGAGGGCCTTGTTCATGAGGGTTGCGGAATCGATCGTGATTTTCCCGCCCATTCTCCAAGTCGGGTGAGCGAGGGCATTTTCCACCGATACTTGTTCCAGTTCCGCCCTCTTTCTGCCCCGGAAAGGCCCCCCGCTGGCGGTCAGGATGGGTTCTTGGACTTGATCGGACGTATAGCCTTGGAGGCACTGGAAAATGGCGCTGTGCTCAGAGTCTATGGGGGTCAGGCTTGTGTTGTGCTCCCTTACCAGCGGCATGACGACTTCGCCTGCCGCGACCAGCACCTCTTTGCTCGCGAGGGCGATTTGCTTCCCCGCCTTGATTGCCTCGATGGTTGGCAACAGGCCGATGACCCGGCGACGCTTACGACCACCAAGTCGCAATCTCCGGTTGCGAGATCGACGAGGGCGTTCATTCCGCCCGGGATCCCGGCTTTTTGGGCGGCGTCTTCGTTGAAGAGGGCGAGTTTGGTTACGCCAAGCCTTTGGCCTTGGTCCTTAAGGGCTTGGGAGCTGGATTTGGCGGCGAGACCGACGATTTGGATGCGGTCCGGGTGCTGGAGCGCGACATCGATGGTTTGGCGTCCAATGCTGCCGGTTGAGCCCAGGATGACGACGCGTTTCATGGGTAGAAGGATACTCTCGGGCCGGGGCAGGTGTTGGGTAACTGGTGCTAGGTGTTTGGTGTTAGGTCTTAAGTTTGGGGCTTGGGGCCGCACACTGAAAATCGGGCCCCCCTTGGAACGAATGTCTACTATTCGTTGTTGTTCCTGTTCAACCTAACCCCTGTCGGCGCAAAAGCAGCAAAAAAATGGAAACCAAAACCGCCCCTAACCCTCAAGCTTCTGCCTTCTTATAACTAGAACGTTCAATAAAAAATTGAAAATTAAAAATTAGCCTCTCAAATACTCTCAAATACTCTCATTTTCGAAATCCCCGCCAGCATGCCAACCCCGGTCCCCCAAAATCCGCAACGCCGCCCCTTTCAACTCACGCAGCTTGGGACATCTTTTCGCGCATCATTTGCACGAATGCCTCGGCCAACCTTGGCTCGAACTGCACGCCCGCGTTCTTTGCGATCTCTGCTAGCGCCACTTCCAGCGGCAGGCCCTTTCGATAGGGTCGGTCGCTCGTCATCGCGTCGTAGGTGTCGCTTCGCCAGAATGCGGCCCAGCAAGGGAATTGCAGGACCGGCTAAGCCATCCGGGTAGGCCCTTGCCATCCCATCGTTCGTGGTGGTGGCGAACACCAGGGAGGGTGTCTTGAAGCTGGGGCACCTTCCGGACGATCGCCTCGCCAAGGGCGGGGTGGGTTTCCGTGACCGCGCGTTCTTCCGGGGTTAGCGGACCTGCCTTTTTCAAAACGTGGTCGGGCACGCCGATTTTTCCAACGTCATGGAGGGTTCCTGTCCGATAAACCAACTCGACTTCCGCGTCGCTACCACCCACATGGCGGCACAAGTCAGCGGCGTATTCCGCCACTCGTTGCGAATGGCCTTTGGTGTAGGAGTCCTTGGCGTCGACCGCGGCGGCAAGCGCCTGGATCGTGGCGATGGTGCCGTCCTGCAAGAAGCGGTTGAGCTCGTACGGGTCGGCGCCGTTTTGGGCGATGGCGTTAAAGTCGGTGACCCGGTTGCGGCCGAGCTGCTTGGCTTGGGCAAGGGCCAAATCGGCGGCCAGACAGATGCTTCCCGCCTGCGCGGTTCCCTGTCCCCGCTCGGCGCAGCCCGCGCTCAACGTCAAGCCGAATCCCAGGTTGGAGAAGGACCACAAGACTCCGTTAGCGAACTTGGCCGCGCTATCCAGCGTGTGCCCAGGCAGCATGACGGCGAACTCTTCGCCACCGTACCGGGCAACCTGGCCGTCTGCGGGCGTCATGTCGTTGAGGAGCCGTGCACACGCCTTCAAGATCTCGTCGCCTTCCGCAAAGCCCTTGTTTCGGTTGTAATCCGAAAAATGGTCGAGGTCGAAGACCACCATCGAGAGTCGCTCTTCCTTTTCCATCGCAACCGTCAGGAGTTCCTTAAAGCGACGATGATTCACAAGTTCGGTGAGGGGATCGACATCGATCATCGCCCGAAGCTTGGCTTCGTGTTCCTGCAGCGAGTAAGTCATCTTGTCGAAGGTCTCCTGCAGTAAGCCGATCTCGTCTTTGCGTTCGGCATGGAAGGGTTCCGGATATTCACCACGGCTTAACCTTAACGCAGCTTGGACAAGCGCCTCCAGGGGCTTTACCAGGTTCCCGGTGAACGCCTCCGAAAGGCCCACCGCAAGGAAGGTCCCCAGCGCCAAAATGCCAAAGAACGCGAGCAGAAAGATCTTTGAGGGACCGACGATGTCGTTCGCATTTCGGAAAGTGACGAAACCGGTGCCCGCTCCTGCGGCGCTTAGATGCGAATACGCGCCGACGTAGTCTTGGCCGTTGATGCTCGTGATGATCGGCGCGCCTCCTTCCGTTATCTGAAAGGGCTTCACGGAAGGCTCGGATGCCGCTTCCACTTTATTGCCGGACACAAACGCGATTTCGACCGAGAGCTGGGCCGCGAGCGACTTGAGCGTGGCGTCGTTCATCGGCGCGTAGCAAATGGCCGCTCCCTTCGCATAGCCGTTCACCATGAAGGGTGATGCGGCAGCTAGGAACAAACCTTGCGGCAGGGATACAGGGCCAGACCACTGCTTGCCATTTTGGGCTTGATTCCAGCCGAGTTTCGAGATGGTGTCCGGGTTTAGGCCCTTGAGCGGCCCCCCGAGGACGCCAGAGTTCCGATCCCCGATTTTGTCGCCGAGGATCATGCCGTCTTTGAACCCGTAGCTGTCCACGGAAGCCTGGGCGGTTTTTCGGTCCGGCTGCGAGTCTCCACACATCCGACGAGTTGGCGAAGGCGGCAAAGTGCGGTTCCTGGGACAGCAGATTGGTCTCGATTTCCAGGTGCTCCCGTTTCTCATTCAAGAACGTGTCCAGCGTGGACTTTGCCGCATGGACGTCCATCGAGGTGCGCTGCCAAATTTCGTTTCTCGTCAGAAAGACAAAAGCGACGTACGCGACGATCCCGAGGGCGAGGACAGGACCAAGGGTCAGCCGCCTGATCTTGTTTCGAATCGATTGGTTCATGGCTATGGCCGGTGAGTTACAAGGCTTCGCCGACATCGCCGTCCACATGCAGGTCCTTGGAAAGGATCTAGTCACTTAAATAAAACGCGGAGCCTGTAGTCGCCGTTGCGGTT
>CAWHLK010000060.1:0-130833 GCA_963829965.1 uncultured archaeon
CACCCCGAAAAGCGAAAGACCAACCCCCGGCATGTGGGCTGGCTGATCTCAAATGATTGCTTAGCCACGTCACCATGTGATATTGTTCCGCTCGCACCCTGGACAACCACTCGTATTTAATTTCTAGTATTTAACACGTTAACTTTGGCGGGAACTCCCGTTGGCGAGGCCCGGTTGGCGTGTATGGAGATTTTGGATGACGATTGCGACGATGACACGAGCTGTTGTGATTTGGCTACGTCCGGAGGGTCCCCATGGCATTTTTGAGTTATCATTGCATTAAGTGTCAGCCAGACCCCCTCTGGGACCGCAGCGTACCTCCCTCTGCAGCGTACGCTGCGGCCCCGATGTGGGTTTGACGCTGCAGAGGAGGTATGGTCCGTGGCGCGGCGGCCTCCGCCTCCATCGGAGGCCCCTGCAGCGTCACCAGGGAGGTACGCTGCGGGCTTCTTTTTTGCCTCAAGCGAAAAAAAGTGAAGGAGGTCCAGCCGCAAGCCCTCCCTCGGACCCTCCAAGCCCTCCCTCCGGGCCGCGGCGTACGCCGCAGGGGGAGGAGCGGTCTCTTTTTTGGCCTCTGGTGAAAAAGTAGGGGAGGGCTGCTCGCCCGTTGGGCGTAGCTGGAGGTGGGCGTGTTTAACGTCGTTTAGTTTATTTTTTTTTTAGACGACGTTAAACATATGATATTCCGCATAGGTTTCGGACGACAGTTGCCACAATGAGACGACCTGGTATGAGTTGGCTAAGCCGTAGGAGAGTCGGCCGCCCTTGGTGGGTTACCATGAGCATTTTTGAGTTACCCGTGTGTTAAATACCAGCCCTTATAGGTGAAAAAAGTAGGGGAAGGGCTGCTCGCCCGTTGGGCGTAGCCGAAGGTGGGCGTGTTTAACTTTGTTTCTTTTATTTTCCTAAACGACGTTAAACACGTGATATTCAGCATAGGTTTTGGACGACCGTTGTCACAAGGACACCACCTGTTGTGAATTGATTGCATTTTTTGAGGTACCCTTGTATTAGATACCATGTGTTTAACTTGTTTATTTAATTTTCCTAAACGAAGTTAAACACGTGAAATTCAGCATAGGGTTTGGATGACCGTTGTTGCAGGTACACGACAGGTTGTGAATTGATTGCATTTTTTGATGTATCCCTTATATTAAATACCAGGTGTTTAACTTTGTAAATTAAATTTCCTAAACAAAGTTAAACACGTGAAATTGAGGATAGGATTTGGACGACCGTTGTTACAAGTACACGACAGGTTGTGAATTGATGGCATTTTTTTATGCATCCCTTGTATTAGAAACCACGTGTTTAACTTTGTTTACTTAAATTAAACGAAGTTAAACACGTGAAATTCCGCATAGGATTTGGATAAAAGTTGCTACAAGTACACGACAGGTTGTGTACTCATCGCATTTTTTAGTTATCTCTTGTATTAAACGCCACGTGTTTAACTTTGTTTTATAAAATTAAATTAAACAAAGTTAAACACGTGGAAATTCCGCATAGGATTTGGATAAACGTTGCTACAAGTACACGACAGGTTGTGTACTGATCGCATTTTTTATGCAATCCCTTGTAGTAAACGCCACGTGTTTAACTTTGTTTAATTTAATTTTCTCAAACAAAGTTAGACACGTGAAATTGCGATAAGGATTTGGATGAAAGTTGATTAAAGTACACGACAGGTTGTGTACTGATCGCATTTTTTAAATGTAACTCTGTATTAATGCCACGTGTTTAACTTTGCAAGAAAATTAAATTAAACAAAGTTAAACACGCCCACCTACCGGCTATGCCTAACGGGCGACAGCCCTCCCTTGGAGGCCGGAGGGTCCGATGGAGGTCTTACTGCAAGTTTGCGCCAGACCTCTCGGAGGCTCTGGGCTGAAATTCCGCATAGGATTTTCCTAAACGAACCTCCGGCCTCCAAGCCCTCCCTCCGGGGGGGGGGGCTCGGGCCTCCAAGCCCTCCCTCCGGGTTTCGGGCCTCTCAGAGCCCTCCCCCTCCTGGGGCCTCCGGGGGAGGCGGGGGCTCTACTTTTTCGCCAGAGGCGAAAAAGTAGGGGAGGGGGCTGTACTCGCCCTACGGGCGTAGCCGGAGGTTCGTTAAACACGTGAGACTCAGCATAGGTTTTGGACGACCGTTGCAACAAGGACACAACCTGTTGTGAATTGATCGCATTTTTTGGAGTTACTCTTGTATTGAATACCATGTGTCTAACTTTGTTTCTTTTGATTTTTTTTAAATCGACCCTCCGGCCTTCCGAAGCCCTCCCCTCCGGGCCTCCGGGGGGAGGCGGGCCCTCTTTTTTCGCCTCTGGCGAAAAAAGTAGGGGAGGGCTGCTCGCCCACGGGCGTAGCCGGAGGTTCGTTAAACACGTGATATACAGCATAGGTTTTGGACAACCTGTTGTGAATTGATCTCATTTTTTGAGTTACTATTGTATTTAATACCACATGTTTAACTAACCTCCGGCTACACCGTGGTCTAGCACTGAGCATCAGGGCTAGACCAATTCGAGTAGGATAAAAATTTAATAGGCAAATGGAATCGAATTAACTCGAATGGGGTTGTTTATATTTGAATGAAATCGAATCGGCTATAAATCCGGACTATGCAAAGTTGCGACCTTGAGAACGTTCCCATGCCAGTTGCGCGTTCCATTCGATCTGTTTCCCTTCCGGGCTTAAGTAGAACTTTATCCAGGCCCACGCGCCTTCCACGTTCCGGGCCCCGCGGGGGATGGCAAGGCTCCATCCGCCGATCCATGTGATGAACCTGTCTTTGACCTTAGCAAACCGTCCCCGCCTGTAGTAACGGTCGTCTGGGATCGGGCGGGGGCAACCCCGTAATTCAGCCCGGGAGCATATTGCATGATGTTGTTGATGGCCCAGTCACCGTCGATCTTCATCGGAAGCCGGCCGTTCGCGAACGGATCGGCCGAGTCCTTGCCGTAGCCTGCCGCAATCTCGGTACCCCGGGCATAGCCGCCGATCTCGCCATAAGTCTTCAGCATGAAACGCAGGGCTTCCTCTACCGGCGGACTTGCAAGAAGGCACTTCGTACCATCCTGGGAGAGAAAAGGCGCGTCGTTTTGAAATGCGTACGTGTAAAGCCAGGAGTTTCCGAAGTTGGGAATGAAGCCCGGTCTGGTAATCACGCCGTTGCCGTCCCGCAAAGTAAGCACCCTCGTGTACGCGAGAAGTTCGGACCATGTTCGCGGCGGCCGATTCGGGTCGAGGCCTGCGGCTTTCAATTCGCCCGCGCGCTCCCTGAAGAGTGATTTATTCCAGTAAAGGGCACGATTGTCCGCGCCGGTGGGAATCCCGAAAACGTGGCCCTGGTAAGTGACCTCGTGCCAAGGCGCGGGGAAATACTTATCGGGAGTAGGTGTCTCCGGATCGCGGCTCTTGTCCCTTTGGATGAGGTCGTCTAAGGAACGAAACGCCCCGCGGGCAGCCCAGTCGTTGATCGCCAGACGGTCCTGATCGATGACGTCTGGAGGCACACCGCCCACGATCGCGGTCATCAGCTTTTGGGGGTTCATTCCTCCCGCGCCGAGACTGAGCAGTTTTAGGCGATATTCGGGATGCTTGGCTTCGAACGCACGAATCGCGGCCTCTAGTCCCTTGCTGTCGGCTCCCAGGCTCGGCCCCCAAACCACGATATCGGTCGGCCCTGAACATAATCCGAGACTCGCTAGGAGGGTCGCGAGGAGGACCAGAAAAAACCGAACTACGCGGATATAGTTTTCGCCCCGTGGCTCCATCGGACCTCAACCTTGACCGGCGCGTCCGAATGAACCGTCACTTGCGGCTCATCCGAGTCCGAATTCCGGGCCGCGCATCGAACGCTGATGTTAGCCGTGGGGCCGAGCAGGATATTGGTCCACGCCAAACTCTTCCAAATGACGAATATCCCACAACAGGGTTCCCGCCAGAGGGTCGATGGGGCGCAAGCCAATCACGTACTCCAGGAACACAGCGATTGGCGGAAGCCCCGTCCAGCCGACGAAATCAGCCTTAGCCGGATTACCCGGCGCGCTGCTTTCCGGTGAGTAGTTCTCCCAGAACGTTCCTGTTGCTTCGAATACCTCCATCACGCGATCATGGTGATTCAAGGCAATCTCGTAGGCGAGATCGTCTTTGCCGGACGCTGAGAGTCCCCTCAATACCATGTAGTTCGTCGGCGCCCAAACTGCGCCGCACCAGTAGTCTCCCCCATCCGCAACATAATGTTTGGCGTCCGCGGCGAGAGTGGGCACCCGGTGGTGGCGGTTGAAGGTTCGCGGGTCCTTGAGATGAGCTGTGAACCGGTCCAGGCGATCCTCGGTAACACAGCCCGCCAACAGAGCCCAGTATCCCGCCACCGACTTTACCCTCAGCAACATGCCTTGCCTGTCGCGATCAGAGCAAAACGAGTCGGTTTCATCCCACAGATGATCGTTTACCCATTGGGATAGAAACTTCGCCTCCTCCTCCGTTTGAACCTCGTCTTCCAAGCCTAGAACCCGCGACATTTTGGTTAGTATCTGCGCGTTCAACAAGGCCTGAAAGGTTGCGTCTGTCCATGTCATCCATCCCGGTTCCTTCGCCGCATCGACGCCTTCGGAGACCCGCGCCATATTGTCCATTCCAGAACCCAAGCCGGTTGTCCAATAGCTGCCATCTGGCCAGGTCCGGTTTTTGCGCGTCCATCGGTGATAAGCGGCAAGCGGCCAGTAAACCTGCCGCAGCCTCTCCAAGTCTCCAAAATTTCTCAAAGAAGTTCCACTCCGCCCAAGCGAGGATATTGGGGCCGGTTCCAAAGGAGACTGCCCGATGCCACTGGTCGCTTCCGTCGTCGGTCCGGATCTCCCGGCAGATATAGCCGTCCTGATGCTGTTTTTGCGTACAGATTGTTCAAGGTGTTCTGGAATCGAAACGCCCGGTCGCCGTACCGCCCGAACTGCACGATAAACGCCGAATCCCACATGAAAAGGCAGTCGTTAAAGGCGGTGTCGACGTAGTTTGATACGAAACCGCTTGCCTGCGCCGGCCGTCGTCAGATTCTTCCAGGCCAGTTCCCACGCCTTCCAATAGGCGTCGACGGCAAGCGCCTTGGAAGGAAAATAGGGCTGCGGCAGACGCGGTTTCGATGCTTCGAAGCTTGGCAGTTCGGCTTCTTCCGGTGTCATCAAGGGAAATTCATTCCGCTTGACCAGGGGTTCGTCGACGTACCACTCCAAATATCGTCCCACTCTCCACGCGGAAGGTTGGATGCCGAAAATCTGGGCTGATCATTGGCTCATTCTGGACGAGATTCGCAAAGTCGCGGTCTGATAAACAACTTTACTTTCGAGGGCCGGCATTCAGGCGGCTTCTCGAATACTAAATCACTTTACGTTTGGCGCATTTGGAAACCTGTCGCATAATCCAGATAAGGAGTCTGTTCCCAAATAAAACTCCGATCCGTCAAAGGAGACTGCCGCAATTATGTCAGACGCAGAAGCGCATTTACGCTTATAGAACTCTTGGTTGTGATCGCTATTATAGCGATTCTGGCCGCCATCCTCTTCCCAGTCTTTGCCCAGGCGAAAGCCGCCGCAAAGAAGACCGTTAGCCTTTCGAACATGAAGCAAGAACAGCTTGCGATGATCATGTACGCAAATGACTACGACGACACATTCATCGCCGAATGGCCTTACAACGACTTTTACGACCAGACCACGTGCAATTCCACGGCGTCGGATGCGAATCACACCTTCCAGCCGGAAGTCAATCCTTATATCAAAAGCAAACAGATATGGGATGCTCCGGGCAGCGCGGCAGTTGTTAGCCTACCTGTCTACCAGACGCCTGCCAACGAGTGGCCGGTGGCCGGCAACACCTGTGGTTGGGCCGGATCAGACCTTCAGGACAGCAACCTCACCGGTGGCTACTCCATGAGCTATTTGATGAACGAAACCGGCTGGTCCGACAACTATAACGCGCCGAATGGCTGGGCATATGCCCTTACCCACTTCAATGGGGACGGCCTGAACGCCAGCCAGCTGCCTGCACCCGCAGGTGAGATTCAACTCTTCGAGTCGGCGGGCACGAAGTTCTGGATGGGGGGTGGCTACCAAGTCGGTCTCTCGTGGGACGGCTGGTCGAGCACGATTCCGCTGCCTTCGAACCCGAACACGACCTTCCCGATCACTCCCGGACCAGATCTCGGTGGCAGCGGACCGTCAGTGCCCGCCGGCCAGATCCCCGGGCTCTACAACGTTCCCGGTGCAGACTGGGGCGCTTGGGGCATCTCGGACTTCACCCAATACCGATACGGAACCCCCGGAATCGTCTGCTCGTACTTCGACGGCCACGCGAAGTTCAGAACCTCGCTTCAAATGAGAGAGGTTCAGCCGTACGGCTTCGATCAGTCCAACATTACGACCTCGTATCCCTAGGACAGAGTGAAAGGAACAACATCAATCCTACGCTTGTTCTCCGCGTTGATGGCGGCTGTGCTTTGCACCGCCGCCATCTTCGGCTGTAGTGGGAAGGAAACGGTGCAAACTTCCTCGGAATACCAAAAGTTACCACCGGATGTGGCAAAGCAGCACCTTGATGCCATCATGAAGCACAGGGGAATGAACGTTAAAGACGATAAGAAGTACATGCCTGGTGGCAACTAGGTTAAGACTTTGAAGCGTCCCGCCTGTTTCGGCAACAACCGAAAATGGGCAGACCGTTTTGCCTGCTTGACTGCAAGGCCGTGCAGTGTGGGCTGGTTCGTTGTCCTTTTATTCCTTCGCCAAATGGCAGTGGCCCAGCCTAAGACATACCGTCTGTCCAATGGCTCTGTTTCTCTACGCTTAAAGGTGGCAGGACACGGCGTCATGGTCACCAGGATAACTGACAA
This sequence comes from uncultured archaeon, assembly GCA_963829965.1. GTDB lineage: Bacteria > Armatimonadota > Fimbriimonadia > Fimbriimonadales > Fimbriimonadaceae > DASXZH01. The sequence goes on from CAWHLK010000060.1 coordinate 6,887, forward strand.
AGAGGGGAATGTCGATTGGGCTGTCCCGGCCCAGGACAACAACGCCCTTATCGGCGTGGCTGAAGTTGATGGAAGGCTCCGAAACCTCCATTGGGCATGCTCGAAGATCGACCAGGAGCCAAGACAGCTCATTTTTCATTTTCAGTGTGAAGGGGCCGATCTTACAGCAGAGTCACGTTGGAGAATATCAAACGGGAAAGGGCCGTTTGAGCACACACTGACCCTCATCAATAACGGCAAGTCGGCTGCCGTGATTGGCCTACAAAAATCCCTTCAATGGAGCTTCCCGGCCCCCAAGGCCGGCGGTTTGGAACAGTACTGGGTTGAAAAGGCGGCGGGCCGGCCCAGTCCTTTTGGCTTCCATCACCTGGACGTTGGCCCGGATCATAACTTCACCGTCCTATCAAGGCCCTACGAGAGCGATAAGGACGCCTACGCAACCGATTGGCAGTCGAGGGATAAGGTTCCCTGGACTTGCGTTTACAGCAGCAACAGAGAATCGGGATTCTATGCCGGTGTCGAATTTAGCGGCCGCGTCTCGCTTCAAGTCCGCCGGCTCGATACCGACTTGTACGACGCCACGCTTGGTATCGCCGACGAAGACGCAGGGAGCCCTGAATTCCAATCCGTGGTTCGCTCCGGCGAACGGTACGAGCTCCCGACCGTTTTCGTCGGCTGTTTTCACGGCGACCTGGATGATGGTTGTAACCAGATGACTCGGTGGGTAGGTCGCGACCTTCGCCCCCAAAACAACGACCGCCGGTTTCCGCTCCTTAATTTCGATAGCTGGGGCAGCAACATGGGCATCAACGCCGAATCATGCGATGCGATGCTTCCGACCTGCTCCGATCTCGGCCTCGAGCAGTTCCAGATCGATGCCGGGTGGTTCCGCTCCGTTGGCGATTGGCGTCCGAACCCTGCCAAGTTTCCCCAGGGCCTGATACCGATCGCCGACAAGGCCCACGCCCTCGGCATAAAATTCGGCCTGTGGGTCGGTTGGACACAGGGCGGACTCGGCGATCAAACCGAAGATCCGGAAAGAACTCTCAACGTCCATTCTCCCGGCCGGGCCGATTGGTTCGCCGACGACATTTCGGATACCTGGAAACCTGCCGATTACACCGGCGCCAACCTCTGCCTCGGCGATCCTGCCGCGGCGGATTGGTGCGAATCACTGCTGGACGGTCTTGTACGCGAGAACAAGATCGATATGCTGGAGCACGATCAGCAGATGATCGTTGACCACTGCGTCCGGACCGATCATGTTCACACTTCAAGCCTCGGCGATATTTCCTACCGGGCCGCGCTCGGCTACTATTCCGTGTACGACCGGCTTCGGAGCAAATATCCAAATCTGATGTTCGAGAACTGCGTGAACGGCGGCCGCAACGTTGATTTCGGAGCGGCCAGAAGAGCGAGCTATTTCAGCATCGTCGATTCCTACGACCCCTGTCGAACCGCCAGGCGATTTACGACATCAGCCACGTGATGCCGCTCTCGATGTGCGAGTGCTATGTTATGGCAATGCCCAACCAGACGCTAGGCGACTTCCGGACGATGCTCCGAAGCGGCCTGATGGGCTGGTTCAGCCTGATGCAGGACCCCAATCAGTGGACATCCGGGCAGCGTGGCGCTGCCAAGGAGGAGTTCGCATTTTACAAATCAAAGGTTCGGCCCCTCATCCAAAACGGGTTCGTCTACCACGTGTCAGATCGTCCGGACGGCGTTCGGTGGGACGGGCTCCAGCTTGTATCTGAAAGCCGCAAGAGTTCCGTCCTGATTGCGTTCCGGGGCTCGGGCCCAGACGCCCGGCATCTTTTCAACCTCAAGGGCCTTCGCGCGAACGGACGTTACCGCCTTCATTTCCTGGACGGAGAAAGCCTTGACACTTATGAATCAGGGGCATCGCTCATGAGTAACGGAATTCCCATCGAATTGTCCGCGCCCGGGGCATCTCAGATCGTTCAGGTCTCGCAGAATTAGGCTGCATGCAACGGCTCCTCATTATCGTAGGGATGTATAGAAGCGGCTCATCCGCTCTCACGCAAGCGCTCCACGAGCTTGGCTACTATCCTGGCGCGCAGGAAAATCTTCGAAGCGCGGACGAGTTCAATTCAGCAGGATATTGGGAGAACTCCCGAATCTTGCGACTCAACGACATGCTCACCGCACAGTTCGGGCTGGGCGATTTTTCATGCCAATGCCTTCCCTTGGACTGGGAATCCTTCCCCGCCTCTGATCTCCTTGTGGACCACGCCGCCGCACTAGTTCGGTCCCTTTACCGAGACCAAGTCTTTGCGGGCTGGAAGGATCCCGAGAACCACGCGTCTGCTTCCATTTTGGCATCGCGCCTTCGCAGAGGCCAAGGTCGATGCATGTTATCTTCTGCCGGTCCGCGGTCCGATATCGGTAGCCTCCAGCCTAAGTAATCGGGAAGCGATTCCAACCCGAGCCGGTCTCGGACTGTGGGTTCACTACAACCTCTGCGCTTTGCGGTTCATCCGTCCTGAGAGGCTACGATTGATTAGCTTCGAGTCATTGCTTGATGGCGATTTCTCCGCGCTAAGTGAAGCCTTGGCCCAGTTCGGGTGCGTCACAAACGGGCGCTGGGAACGTCTTGGCGAAAAGGTACAAAAGGGGCTTGTCCATGATCCGCTCCCGGACCAATCTAAAGGTCCGCAAGGTGTGATGGCGGAGCGTTTGTTCACCCTGATGTCCAATATCTGCGTGAGGCCCGTAACCGATTATAGTGGGGAGATCGCTAAACTATGGGAGGAATGGGAAGGCCTCATTTCTTTTGGTTTGTACCGCCATATGCCGCCTTGCAAAATCACCTTGGTTGGAGCCGAGACCTCTCGCGCAAGCATCTCACCCTGCCAATGGACCGCGGTGCGTTTGGACGCCTGCGCCGCCCCTGCAAAGCCATTTTCTTTGAGCCTCGGCGAATCGCCTGGTGTGACCTATATGCGACTCCTTGCCGCTCATCTTGTTGATGGCCAATCCGTTCCCCTGGACTGGAGCTTTGGAAAGGAAGGAAGGGGCGAGCAACTGGGGCAGGACCTTTGGAGGTTCGTCGTATACGGCCCGGGACCCCACATCCTTATTAAGGGGCCGGAAACTTCGAGCCCATGGGTTCTGGAGACCGAAGTGTTCGCGCAAACCGGCAGAGACTACGCTCACGCGGCCTATCAGGGCCTGCTCGAGTTTTACCACGGAGCCCATTAAGGGACACTTAGGGTTCGTCAGCGTTCCAGTGGAGCGCACTGTAGGTGTTCTGAACGTCCAAGGTCGGGACACTCAGATCAGTAACTCGCCTTCACCCACCCATCATGGATCAGCGCCTCCAACCCCCGGAAGGAGTGTAAGAGGACCAGCGAGCGTAGATGAGGGTTGGTCTTTCGCAAATGTTCTACGTCCTGCTCAAGACGCTTGATAATGTCCGGAAGAAGGCGGTGTTTGTTCAGGTTGTCGAAGAGAAGCCCGTAGACGCCGTCGATTGGGAAAAGCCGATCCCCTCGCTTCAAACAACGGATTCTAAAGACCCCTCCGTTTTCATACCGTGCCCTGGGGATTTCCTCCGCCCCTTCAATGTCGAGATCGAACGTGTTGGAGCTGCGAAGAGGGGATTCGAACTTGAGCTGGTGTAAGAACTCGCCCATGTTCTTGATGAACTCGATGGAGAAACTGCCGGTCCCCGCGTTGAGGTCAATATCGACTAATCCACCGAGCGCGATCCATCTCCATGCGGATTCCGGGTCGAGAGTGAGTCCAACGTCGCTCGCGATCTGGGAGGTGTATCGCTTAAGATCCTGGAGTTGGGAGTTCGAGCTGTACCAGAAGTCCGCGAACCGGATATGGTTCCGTACGCGAGTGATTTGCCGAGACCCGTACTCCTCCTTCAACCAGTGTGCTTCCTCGGCCCCAAGGTCTATCGCCCTGAGCGTGTAGGCAAGCTCTCGGGCCGAGGTTTGGGTGATCGTCAAGCCTGCCGAAAGGATCGGGTCGGCAAAGCCGGCGCTCTCCCCCACGAGATACCAGTTGGAACCGGTTGCCCTTTCTGCGACGAACGACCAATCCTTGGTCGCGGAAAAGCGATTCTCAGAAGTTGCTTTCTCGAGCAGTTTGCTCAGCCGTGGACAGTCTATGATCGCTTTGCGATAAAGCTCCTCGGGGCGCAAGCCGGACTCCTTGTAGTAATAGGCGGGAACTACAAGCCCAACACTTGTCCGCGATTTTCCGATCGGAATGAACCAAAGCCACCCGTAATTGACGCTTATTACCTGGATCCGCGTCGCATCCCTTCCAATTCGCACGGCCCATTCGGCATCTTGCCAGTAGTCCCAAAAGGCTACATTCATGAGCGAGGTTGGAGTGATGGTCTCAACCCCCATCGCCCGCCTGAGAATGGCGGCGTTGCCGGAAGCGTCCACGTAGTGACTAGCCGTGACTTCGGTTCCGTCAGCGAGGCGCAAGCACCTGATCTTGTCGCCTTCACGCTCGATTGACTGGACTGTGGTTCCCTCGTGAACGTCCGCTCCCATCTCCCGGGCGTGATCGAGGAGAATCTTGTCGTAGATCGCTCTGTCCACATGAAAAGCGGTCTGCCGTCTGGGTCCTTCGAACTTCCCGGGCCGCGGCCCGTCTTTGTAAAGCGAGGTAGGGATAAAGTCGAAGTCCCACAAATCGTTCGACCGTCCCCAAAGCAATATGGCGCCCAGCTTGATCGGAAATCCCGCCAACTCCACCTTGTCCCATGCCCCCATCTCGTGGAGGACGGAGGAAACGCCGGGCAGCAGGCTTTCGCCCACGTGATCCCGTGGAAATGTTTCCGCTCGAAGACCGATATTGATTTCTCGGGCGCATATTTCCGGAGGAGCGAAGCCGTTGTCGAACCACCGGGTCCACCGCCGATGATGGCAACGTCGCAGTTCAAAGTTGATCGGCCACTCATATTCAGCTCTGCTCGATTCTACTATTTGAGGGCGAGGCCGATCCCAAGATTTCTCCCGTAAACTGATTTACCAGGCGTTGTGAACTGCCTATTGGAAGGAGTTTCCCACCTCCTCATCCATGCTCTAAGCAAGCGCCTTCATCGCTATTTTCGCCAAGCTCATTTCGTTCCGTTCTCGCTGAAAACAGATAGACCCTGCTTCCAACGGTCCAGGCCACCAAGGCTCCGCCTCCATCTTGCATTTTGATCGCGCCTTCGAGGAAGTCCGCGATCTTGGCGATGTTCTCCGTCTTGTCACCGTTTACCCATATCTGCACCGCCGGAGTCTTCCCGTACTTGCAGATTGGACACGCGTTTGAGCCCGCATCGGCCCCGGTAAGCCACTCGTCAGGATTTTCCAGTGCATTTTCGATTTTTTCATGAAACCTCGTCCTAAACTCGGGCTGATCTGCCCAAACCGAGCCCCCAAGAGATCGACAGTTTCCAAACAGTTGGCACTCGCCACGTTCTAAACTAGCTTTAAACGGATTGCCCTTTTCCTTAGAATCGGTACCGTTTGATGAGCAAGAGAATGGCCCAACCGAATTCAGAGGCTCAAACGAAAACCGTCTGCCTCAACATGATCGTCAAGAACGAATCGAAGGTCATTGGGCGCTGCATCGAGTCCGTTCTTCCCTTCATCGATTCATGGTGCATTGTGGATACCGGATCTACCGATGGGACTCAGACCCTTGTTCGAGAGATTCTTGACCATCTTCCGGGGGAGTTGCATGAGCGTCCCTGGCGCGATTTTGCCAGCAACCGAAACGAAGCCATGGAGATTGCGAAAGGAAAGGCGGATTACCTTCTTTTCATGGACGCGGACGATGTTTTCGAAACACCTTCCGGCTTTCAGTGGCCGGCGCTTGATGCGGACTCTTACCTGATGATGCTTCGGATGGGCCAGAGCCGATACTGGAGAGAAATTTTGGTTCGCTCTGATTTGAACTGGCGCTTTGAGGGGGTGATTCATGAATATCTGCGCTGCGATCGCCCGTACCGAAGCGAAAAGATCCATGGGCCGGTTGTGGTCATCCATTTTGACGGAGGGCGCAGTCAGGGGCTGGACGTCGCCGCCAAATACGAACGAGATGTTGCGGTTCTCGAAGACGCACTCAAAAAGGAACCGGATAACACGCGGTACACGTTTTATCTTGCCCAAAGCCTTTGGCAATCCAAGAAGCTTGAGGCGGCGCTGGAGATCTACAAGAAAAGAACCCAAATGGGAGGCTGGGATGAAGAGGTGTGGTATTCCCTGCTCCAAATTGGCGGTTCTCGGCGAGCAGCTTAACCACCCTGCCGCAACGGTCATGTACCGATATCTGACCGCGCACCAGGTCCGGCCCATTCGGGCCGAACCGCTTGTTTATTTGGCGGCCTATTGCAGGGCAAGAAAGGAGCACGCTCTTGCTTACCTTTATTCCAAGGCAGGGGTGCAGATTCCCATGCCCGACGACCTTCTTTACGTGGACCAAGCTTGCTACAAGTGGCGGGCTCATCAGGAATACGCAGGAGCTTGTTACAACACGTTTCGATTTGCCGAGGCCTGCCAAGCGTACGAGGACCTGCTGAACAGGCCCGGGTTGCTGCCAGAAGTCCGGGAGCGGACCGCGCGGAATCTCAAGCTCGCGATGGAGGCGGTGCGGGCCCAGAGTGAGGGGTGAACTGTGAACTGTGAACTGTGAACTGTGAACTGTGAACTGTGAACTGGTAGAGGGTAAACGGGTAAAGGCGTGAAGAGCAAGCTGGACTCATGCACCCTTCGGCAAGCTCAGGGTCTTCGACAGTAAGGGCTCTCCCATGCGTTGCTAAATTCCCGCGTCTCCGTGTAGGGTTCCCACTCCGGTTACGAAGTCCCATCCGGACTCGCAATGGAACGAGCCGGCGCTTCCGCTAGTGATGTCGTAGTAGCGACTTCGATCTGAAGCGTAGCTCAGGTAAATCAAGTTCTTTAGCTCATCTGCTGAACTCGTTCGCTGATGGTTAGCGAGGTTGGCGGCGCCGGCCAGGCACGGGGACGAAACGCTGGTGCCTCCGAAAACGAGCCATCCCGAAATGCCGCCATTGGAAAAACTGTCATACACCAGAACCCCGGTATAAGGGTTGGCGTCAAACGCGATATCCGGACCTCCGCGGACGCTCCCCACTAGGGACGCGATGGCTTCTTGGTAGGCAGGCCTGGGCTCGAAAGCGCTGGGGCCGCCGCCGCTGTCGCTCCAGGAGGTTTCAGGACTGGTCCGTTCGCCGGTCGAGTTCAAATACAGGGAGGTTCCCCCGCAGTTCACCACATTCGGCGATAATGCGGGCCAGGAACGCGCACCCCCGGAATCGCCTGCGGAAGCGAAGAAGACGACGCCTGGATGAACGAAGTAGTCATCAAAGACAGACTCTTCCGAGAATTCCCCGCCGCCCCAGCTATTGGAAACCTCCTTGACTCCCGCGGTGGACGCGGCCACGGATTCGGCTTGCATCAGGTCTGAGAAGGTATCGCCGGCCGCTTCCACGAGAACGATCTTGGCGTTCGGCGCGATGGCGTGGGCCCACTCGATGTCGAGCGATTCCTCTTGCGCCCATCCGCCGTTGCTAGCCGGTTCGCTCCCATTGGCATAGATGACCTGGAAGACCTTATTCTTTGAGGACGTGACGCTTGTGGAAGGCTCTACGGGCAACCCGAATTGGCCGGAAAACACGTTGAAATCGTGCAAGGCATTCGGTGCGTTGTAGGCGTCGACGATCGCGATCGTTCCCGAGCCGCCGGTTGAGGGCAGGCCGTAGGCAATCTTAATCTGCTTTGGCGTGTAATAGTAACTTGCGGTTCGCGCGGCCGGACCATGGATCGCCTCTGAGAGGAGGTCGCCTTCCCCATAGCCGGGGAAATAGATGAGGTGGTTCGTGTGGACACGCCATCCTGCCAACTCAGGATGGTCGACGGACGTCGACGGAACAAGGACATCCGGCGTTCCTTCCTTTAGCCGGTAAGGAACCTCTTGAGCGCAAGCAACCGAGGTAACAACGATCGAGAGAACGACTAAGGAATAAGCGCGGCCCATTCAGTCGGTATGTTCCGCATGCCGTGGTCTAATACACTGGGCAGGTTAATGGGTTTGGGCCCTGGCGGATCGGGTAGACAATCGTGCAAGCCTACTTCTCCACTAGCAACGTTGACGATTTCTTCTCATTTTCAAAGGTCGCCGAAATCACCGGCGCCCACGTTTGCGGTAACCGCTTTCGAGACGATTGAGAAAGAAACGGTCGTCGTGCCTGCAGGCACGGTGACCGTTTTCGGCACAGTTGCGTCGGTGCTGCCGGATGTCAGCGTAATCACGTCGCCGGTTGGGCCGGCGGGGCTGCTCAGGGTGATCTTCCCGGAAACAGTTGTCCCGCCAACACAGGAAGCAGGGACGGTCAGCACCGCAACTCTTGCCGCGGCCACTAGGAGCGTCGTGTGTACGGTGCTGGTCCCGAGCGTCGCGGTCAAAGTTACCGTGGTATCGGCTGAAACCGCCTTCGTCAGAATCGTCGGTCGCCCCGAGTCCCCTCCGAACGGGATGACGAGAGGGCTGGAGACCACTGCTGCGGCGCTATTTGAACTCAGAGTTACATCCGTTGCAGGCGAACCGGCCTGACCACTGAGTAGCAAAATTCCGCTTGCGGGGTGGCCGCCAATGACCAAGGGCTGGTTGAGATCAAAGGCACTCAGGGTAGTGCGCCACAAGGGTCAATTTCGCAATTGCAGTCAAAGTTCCCGAAGTCGCAGTTATGCTTTCCGTGGTAGTCACGTTCACTCCCTGAGCGGTGACCCTAAAGGTGGCAGTAGTGCCCCCGCCGGGATAACAACCGCCCCAGGGACCGTTATCGGCCCGGTTGCCTTAAGTGTGAAGGTAAGCGCCGAGGTCGTGCTGTTATTGAGGGAAATTACGCCTGTTCCCGGCAAATCCCCTCCGCTCAGGGATTTCGGTGAGACCTCAAAGCTGGCGATCGCTAAAGCGGAAGCAGGAAGCGAAAAGGTTGATACAAAACCCGACGCCCCAAGGGCATTGTACGCGGCCGAAGTCACCGGAAAACTATCGGAATCGGTGAAACCCACGACGACCACGTCCGAACCATTAAGGGTCACCCCCTCCCCGCCACTGCTTATGCCGCCTGTTGCTCCCGAACCGCCAAGAAACGTGCTGTACAAGAGCGCAGTACCCGTTGGATTGAACTTGGTGATAAAAGCCCCTTGAGAGTCCTCAAGAGTGGTCTCAAAGGCACCTGTGGTGGTGGGAAAGTCCGGCGATCCGGTAGTTCCGACGACAATAACATCGCCAAGGCTATCGAGTTTGAGAGCAGCGGCCGAGTCACCCCCTCCCGATCCGCCAAGATAGGTTGCGTAATCCAACTCGGAGCCGGTGGACGCCAACCTGGCAACAAAGGCGGTCGCCGGCAAGTTCGGAGACTGATTATAACTTTCCGGGTCCCAGTCCATGTAGGCGCCCGGGGTGACGGGAAATCCAAGGACTTCGTGTCCCCCGTAACCACGACATCGTGGGTTGAATCAAGGGTTAACGCATTGATTTGGTCGCCGCCGCTGCCGCCCAGATACGTGCTGAATGCGAGGGCCGAGCCGGCGGAGTTGAACTTCGTGATGAATCCATTTGGTACAGCGGCGGCAATGCCCTTATTTGTTTTCTGGACGGCCGAAGCAGTGACGGGAAAATTGGCCAATAGGTAAAGCCTGAGACATAGGGATCGTCTGAACTGTCTACCGCTACGCCCAAGGCCGAGTCTCCCTTCAAGATCCCGTTGCCCTTTCCGCCAAGAAACGTGCTGAATACAAGCCCTGTGCCCGTAGGATTTAACTTCGTAAGAAAGGCCGCGAAGTTACCGCTGGCGATTTCGGGGTCGGTCTTTTGGTAGGACGCCCGACGTGACCGGGAAGTCTGTGGAGAACGTGGCGCCCACTACATATGCGTTTAATGAAGTGTCCACTGCGATGCTATATGGGTCATCGCCATAGCCGTTATCACCGGTGCCCGCCAGGAACGTGCTGTAGACGAGGGCTGATCCCGTGGCATTCAATTTTGTGACAAATCCCGCGTAGCCTTGGTCATTCAACTCCTCATTCACGGTTTGAAACGCGCCCTTGGTTGTTGGATAATCGTAGGAATTTGGTATTCCCTGTAATGTACACGTCCAGGTTTTTGTCGATTGCAAGCGCATAGGCTTGGTTCACTTGGGACCCACCTATTAGCGTCGAGTAAACCAGGGTGGTCTCGGTGGGGTTCATCTTGGTGACAAAGGCGCTCGGCGTGAAAACGCCTTTTTGCGTCTTTTGGTAGGCGCCGGTTGTCGTGGGGAAGTTGGTAGAGGAAGCAGATCCAGCGATGTAAATGTTTTCGGCGGAGTCTGTTTCTACTGCTTGTGGCGAATCGTTGCCGTTGCTTCCCCCAAGATAGCTGGAATACACCAACGGATCTATTATTAGAGCCTTGCTTGTGTCGTAGCTGCCGACGTCAAACCGCAACGTGCCGCCATCCAACACCATGTTGCACGGTATTCGGGTGGGACCATTGGGGGAGTTCTGGTAAGCGGTTAGGCCGCGCTCTTCCATATTGCCAAGCGAAGTCTTTAGCAAGAGATTCCCATTGGGGAGAACCTGGGCGGCATCGGCGCCTTCTAGTTTGAGCCCAACCTGGGAGGGGTCTGCTCCCGGAGCCACAACAACATCGTATCGTGGCTGCCCTTTGTCGATCGAATAGTTAACGGAGATCCCTTTGTATGGCTGGTCGGCGACCGCTTGGGAGAAGCCACGTGCGTTGGCCACCCACTTGGTTTCGTCAGACCCGATGAAAAAGTTGTACTTGCCCGACAGTTCGGTCTTCCCTTCCACCGTGGATGCCTGAGCATTGACGAAGCTCATTTTCACAACCTGCCCATTGGTGTAACCGGTTCGGCTCGTGTGTCTTACCAGGCTAGGCTTTGATGTGAAAACAGAGCGGTGGAAATCGAACACCATGCCTTGCTCCGTCAGCCAGAGGTTCAATCCATTGGTTCTGGATAGGAATAATGCCTGAGCATCCCACTGGCCCTTGTTCTCCACGAAGGCTGCGGATTGCGACTGAAGGGCTGCTTCGGTAACGGAGCTTGGGGTCATGCCCTTTGCTGAGGAAAAGCTGGCCAGAGTTGAGGTCAAAACTATTGCGAAAGAATAGGTAGCTAGGCGCATTGCGTCTCCCGGCTATGCCCTTGCTTTTGGGGACACAGGCTTAGAGACATTATAACGGCAGTTTATTGAACTCAAACAAGTTAAAAGCATCTAACTAATGGGGCGCTAATGATGACCTTCTTGGGCGCAAGGGATTTGCGGAAGGTGTTCAAATTTGTTCGCGGCCGGTCAAGCGAGTTCTTTACAGAGAGGCTTCTAAACTTCCTGCTTCGCCCGGACCGGATATCGACATTGTCATCCAAACAAATGCCGCAAACTCAGGGCGAAGGGATGTCGCCAAGACTTAAGATAACCCGGCCTCAGTTTCCAGAGGGAATGAAGTATCCGTCGGTCAAGGTTTTGAGAAAGGCGACGATGTCGTTCTCTTCCTGATTGGTCAACCCCAAGTTGCCAACTAAGTTGGCGGGGCCGTTCGGCAATCCTGACGGGTTGATCAACGTCGTTACAATCTCCGGTTCCGGCCAAAGCGGCTTTCCCTTGAGTCCCGCATAGGGATTCGCTTTCGTAAAGTCGATAACTTCTCCGGGCTTGGTGGTGAGGTTTCGTGTGTTGTAGAAGTGCACGATGGACTTCAGGTCTTTGAAAAACCCGTTGTGATAGTAAGCCTTGGTAAAGGTGGCGTACGGGCGATTGTCGACATTCCGCAGAGTGGGCGCTTTGAATAGTCCGTCGATATGGAGCGGATCGCCCTGCGCCAGGTCTCCCGACGGGAGTCCTTGCTGCGGATAAAGAAAATCTCCCAGCCCGAAGTCGACGTAGTTGGGCCCCAGCGCGTTGTATCCAAGGGGGTCGGTCGCCTCATCGGTCATGCCGTAGTAGGGATTCGCCAGATTCTTAGGCACCCCAACGTTGACAAAAACGGCATTCGTAAAGAGGTCCGGGCCGTCCGAGGGCTTGGAAGGAATACCATGGCATGTGACGCATTCGGCGCTCTTGTAGTAGCCAGGTCCGCCCGGGCGGCCGCTTATGGAGCCGGTAAACAAACGTAGGCCGTCAAGCTCTGCGGGGGTGAGTTTTGCCTGGCCAGCAAGCCATGCATCGTACTTGGAGGAGAAGGGCGAAACCTCGGGAGATGCCTCGTAGGCAGCTATCGTTTGGGCAATCAGTTGAAAAACCTGGTCAGTGCTTTCATTGAAAACATTGGGGCCATAAACGAACTGAAAGAAGGAAGCAAAGCGGCCATTCTCCACCTTTTGAACGACCAATGCCTCGCTTGGCTCGTTGTTGACCACGTTGTTCATCTCGTTCGGGTTGAGCAAAGGCATGCCAGCCTGAATGCCAAGGTTGGCGGCTCGGCCATCCCAAAACAACCCACCCGCGTAAGCGTGTAGGTCGGCATCGAAAGTCGGAACGCCCTGAGGCAGGTAGGCGGCGTAGGCCAAGCTTGGAGGTCTTCGGTTGCCAAAGCGGCCAGCGACCGCTCCTGGAACCGGCCCCTGGTGTTCGTTGATTGCCGAAATCGGAAACTCAAAGCCCGCTCCCGGAGTGTGGCAGGTCGCGCAGGACATACCGGCCGGGTTCGACAAAGTTTCGTCGAAGAATAGCTGCTTCCCTAGACTGGCTACCAACTCGGGACTGGGCGAGGGTGACTTGGGAGTTGCCGGCGTACTGCCGGAAAGCATGGCGAACCATCCTGTCGCAAATATTGGTAAGGCAACGGCGACGAGAAACTTCCTGTTTGACTTTCGCTTAGGCACGAGCCTCAGGAAAGCAAAATCTGCGCCAAAGCAATGTGAGCCCCCCCATAATAGGAACTCTACGATGATTTTTGATGCCGAACCTTTAGCCGGATATCGAGAGCCTTACGGCCTCCTTTGCGCCATTCTTCAGGACGGCACCAACGAGTGGCGAATGGAGCTAGACCAAAACCTCAGCGAGGACGCGGTTGTTTGGCAGCCTCAGCCTGGCGCCCATAGCATTGGATCCGTGATTCTTCACATGATGGGGGCCGAGATATTTTGGTTTGAAAAGTTCGCGCTCGATCTGCCGTTCGATCCCGAAGAACAAAAGCTGCTCATGGTGGACGAGATGGACATCGACAACGGCAATTTGCCGGCGCCTCCTCGGAAGCCCATCTCTTGGTATTTTGAGTTGCAAGATCGAATTCGGGCGAGAACGCTCGAGAGTATCAAGAAATGGCCGGCGCCGGATTTCGCGAAGGATCTACATGGCCATCCGCGAACGATGCGCTGGGTGTTCGGACATGTGATCCAGCACGAGTCCTACCACGGCGGCCAAGCGGTGCTTCTGAATCATCTTTGGAAGCAGCAGAAGTAGCAGGCATCGAGTTTCGAATTTTGCTTGTAGGTTTTAGGGCTTTGGGTGATGGGTGTTGGTGAGTGCTAAAGCCGCAACATTGCTCAGCCCTCTTGAGGTTCCAGTACAGCTGCCTCGACTCGAACGGGCGGGAAGCCCAGAGGAGCAGACTTCGGCTTTAGCCGCAAGAACGGCCGCTCCACTAAGTACCACGAGCCGGCGCACAGCACGGCAAGCGCCGGGAAGTAGACACCGGGGCCGGCGCCCAGCACGTAAAACAGTGGCATGTGGTACAAGTAACAGCCGTAGGAAAGGTCGGGGATCTGCGGCAATCTAACCCCCCGTAACAAGAGAACGCCCACGCCCATCAGCGTCCCCGGCGTCCAAGCCAAAGGCGTCGACACGGCATCGATTCGCCAAAAAGCCGCGCCAATCAGTGCCGCAACTATCAGGATCGATCCCCGCCAGTCCCGCCCTGCCAGCCGGTCGCGATAGAGATAAACCAATGAGCCCGCGAAAAAAGCAGGCGCAAGGTGGACGAGCTTCTTCGGCACCCCCCAATGGGACATATCGATCAGGGTTGCAACCACCACTGAAACCGCAAATAGCACCCAAATCGGTTTCAATTTTCGATACGCACCCAAGGTGAACAGAACCGCTAGGACACCGTAGGCGATCTCCTCCGCGCTCAGAGACCAAACCACGTCATTGTAATTCGGCCGGCGGTCCAAGCCCACGGCCAAGTAATCAATCAGAACCTTTGAAATCTGGATCAATCCGCCCGCTAATCCGACAAGAATCAGGCTGAGAACGAAAGCGGGCACGATCCGAAGGACCCGTTTCTTGATGAAGGCTTGCCAAGTGCCGCTTCGATCGTAGCTCTGAAGAACGTAATAACCGGAAATCGAGAGAAATGCCGGCACTGCCCAACCTGCCTCGTATCCGGTTGGCCAGCAGTGGTAGTTCGGCGCCATATGCATCAGGCACACAGACAGGGCAAGTGCCAAGCGAACGTAATCGATGAAGTTATCGCGTTCCGTATCCCGGCTGCGCCGCATCCATACAGTCTACACATCAACCGAAAGGAGGTGAATCGCAACTGCCCTGTGTACTTCTACGGAGTCAGAGTCAATGTCGCCGTTTTGGTCACTCCCCCATAGGTTACGGTGAAGGTGATGGCCGTGCTCTTGGTGACGGCCTTGGTTGTGACGGGAAGCACGACGAAGTTCTTACCGGCAGGTATCGTACCGGTGGCGGGCGCCGAGGCAAGCGCGGCATCGCTCGACTTTATGTCCACGACCAGCCCTCCGGTATAAGCCAAGCCGGCCGTGTAAATTGTGATCGATGCTTTGCCGCCCCCTACGACAGAGGCCGGCGAAGGCACGACTTCCTCGAGAGTCGCCGGCTCTACTACAATCACTGCGGTCTTCTTTACGCCTTCGTAGGTTGCGGAAAGGGTAACGTTGATCGCCGCCTTTACCGCCTTTGTGGTCACTACGAAAGGCGACTTGGACACGTTATCCTGGAGAGCCGCGGTTGCAGGAACTGTCGCGACTTCCGGGTTGCTGCTAGTAAGCGTCACCGATCCTGCCTTCTCCGGCGTGTTGCCGTTGAAGGTGACGTAGGCTGAACTGGCTTCTCCCCCCGAGATCTTCGCGCTTGCGGAGATCCCCGTGAGGCTCGCGGGCAGGAGTTCGATGGTCTTGGAAATCGTAACCCCTCCCACCGTGGCTTCCACCGTCTCCTCAGTTTTGGCAGCCACACCCGATGTCATTACCGCACAGGATGTGGTCAGAGCATTGGCTGGGATTACGGGAGCGGCGCTAACCAAATGATCGGAACTGGATACCACCGCATTGAATTTGACCTTCGATGACGAGGAAAACTCGAACGTCCCAAGTGCGCTTTCGCCCCCGATCACCGAAACGGGGAGGGTAAACGATTTGAGGGTTGGGACAAGTGGGTCAATGGTGGCGATAAACGGTTCGAGGACGGACTCGCCGGGAGCCCAAACCAGGCCGCCAAACTTCGTTCCGTCTGCAGAGACCGAGTACACGTTGTAAATCGAATACTTTCCAAAATCGATGCCGTGGTTGACAAGAAACTGGTAGGCATCAACAAACCCCGTTTGCGGAGTCCAGATCGCATAATATCGTGGAGAGACTGCAGCTAGGCCGGTGAATACCAGGACGTTGCCGTCGTTGGACATCGATGTTTCAGGCGATCCGTAAATGCCCTCAGACTGGCCGCCGCCAAGGTCCGTAGCAACTCCGTTCGCAACGCGTACGACGTGGTTGCCTTCGAAGGCAAAGTAAATATTGCCCTGGTCGTTAATTGCGACCGCGGCGCAACGGGTTTGGCCTGGAATGAAGGGCACGTCGAAGGCGGTTCCGTACTTCCAAAGGACCGGTATCTGCCCGTTAAAGCTGTCGTCCGTATAGGACCAGCCCACAATAAAGTTCCCGTCCCCGTTACATGCATAAGCCTCATCCCAAGAATTGACCCGGCCGGGCGGGTGAGGCAAGAACTGGAAGTTTGTCGCCCCAGGCTGATAGATAATCGCGTTTTCATATCCCTCGTTATAGGCATAGTAATTGACTGAACACCCGATTGCCAAGTAGCCGTTGGCGGAAATGTTGGTCAGTGAGCCACCGTCAATCGTTCCCTTGACCGTATCGATTGTGCCGCCGTACCAAAGGAAATAGAGGTCCGTGTTTGTGTCCACGTCATAGCCGGCGACGCGGGCCCCATCGCCCGACACCCCTTGACCCACCCAGCCGTTGATCAAGTGCCAGCCCGAAGCGTTGTAGAGGATCGTCCCATTCCCACTGCTCCAACTTCCTGGCACCATAATGCCCGTGCCGTCCCTTGAAATCGCTGCTGAGATACCAACTCCCTCGGCGCTGCCCTTATTCGGGATAGTCAAAACGGTAAACGTAGGATCAGCGGCTGATATGGTGATCAGGCTGAACAGTCCAAAAGCAGCAAGAGCGAATCGCATTGGTTTATTGTAAATCCGATTCGGCCTATTTGTTCGCTAAGGTCGAAATAACTAATGATCGACTAATGCTAACTCGCTTGGTTGCCACCGCTAGGTGATGGTCAGCGGAACCGTCACCCACTGAATGTCCGGCCCCATCACCACACAAAGTTGGGCACTGGAGGGTCCCCGAACTGCGCTCTTGCTACAAACCACCGTGACGGTTATCGGCGTGTTGACCGGGAAGCTATTCCCCGTGTATTCGAACTTGCCGATGAAGTTCGTGTCGAAGTACCAGGGTGTAACCGCTGGGTTGTTCGTCGGATTCCCCGCGCAATTCAGAGTAAGCGTGAACGTCGCGGTCGAGCCTCGATGGACCGTGACCGAACTCACACTGAGGGTAGGTGTGAAATCAAACGCGGCGCTCGCTTTCTCCGAAGATGGCGCGCCTTCGCCGTTCGCATTAACCGAGGTGACGTAATAGTAATAGGTTTGGCCCAGGTTGATTTCCCAGTCCAGGAAAGTGACGTCGTGTAGTCCCGATTCGTACAGCCTTTCCTGGCCGGATACGGTTCCTCGATACAAGTTGTAGCTCGTTGCGCCGGGGGTAGCAAACCATACCAGCCTGTTGTACGCAATATAGGGAGTAGCAGTCATCCCGTGGGTTAGGGGCGCCACAAGGAGTTCCGAACCGCTGACGGTGAAACCGGATAGCGTTGCGGCTTGGGCCGGGCTGTTTGCCATGGGCTCGCAAGTAATAAGGATTTGGCCTTCGTGGTTCCCTACGACTTTATAGGTGCTTGAGAAGCCGACGCCGGCTCCCGCCTGCTTAACGAGATCAAGATTGGCAACAACGGATGACCCGTTTACAATCACTCTCATGAGTCTTTGCCCCGGCTTGGTGTATTGGAGTTCATCGAAATATAGGGTCAGCGAATAGGCACGCCCAGGAATGATACCGGACTCCGTATAGGTGAAGGTGCCGACTCTAGCCGAGCTGTAAACACTTCCGACTGCAGCCGGTGAAGGATTGGCAAGAGGCGCGCCGCCTGAATAGTTCGCATCTGCGGAGAAGCCCTCGGCCGATCCCCCGCCGCACTGGTTTGCAAATAGCTTTAGGGACGCTGCCGGCGAACAGGTAACAGTGCTGCTTTGGGCGCTTTCCCCCGCCGTGTTGACCGCCGTTACCGCATAAGAATATGTTGTGCCGTTTGAGACCAGGGAGTCCTTGAAAGCGCAGGTGGCAACGCCAGATTGAAGCAACGTCAATGGGCCTCCCGACGCTCCCCGATACACATTGTAAGTGATCGTCCCCGGTGTAGGCGACCAACTCAGCTCGACCGCGCCGTTGTCGGATACCCCGGTTAAGTTGTTGGGACTGTTTGTGATTGCGGTGAGGCTCCCGAGGGGGCCATAGAACGCCAACGCTGCACCAACAGACGCCCCCTCGGGAGGAAAAACCGGAAGATAGACTTTTCCGTTGGCCACCGTTGGACATACGAACTTCGCGTAACATCCAAGGCTGTCAGAAGGAACCTGCGCGCTGTCATAAAGTTCGGCCATGGTCGTCGCATCGTAAGCTCGCAGCACTCCCGGAGTCGCAGCCGCCTGACCTCGGCCTGTAAGGGCCATAGAGGCCCAAAGGACGGAGGTTCCCACCTGGTAGTTGTTGGTGGAAAGAGAAAGGAAGGCACCGGAAGCGGGAGCGGTCAATGACTGACCCACCGAGCTTGTTGAAACCGGTTGCTGCGGGTTACCGGTAATACCGTAAGCCCGGATGTGATCGCCACATATGCCGGTGTAGATAAAGCCCGCATTCCCGTTGATGAGTCCAACGGGGCTGGAGAGCATTTCCTGGTTGCCGGACATCACGATCTGCAAGGGGTTGGTGTCAAACAGGCCACTATAGCCACCCAACGATTGCGAGTTGAGGGCATAGATCCGGCCGTCCTTACCTCCTCCGATAACCAGCCCCAGCGAAGGAAGCACAAGCGGACCGGAACTGCCCAAGTCCACGTCGAAAGCATCATAAAGGAGCTGGCTCGACGGCGTAAAATAATCAACCGGTTCCAAGCCCGATCCGGCAGGCGACAGCCGAATAAAGCTGTCTCCATAATTGTTCGTTGGCGCGTTGAAGGTCCCGTTACCCGTCTCGAAAAGGATGTTTCCAGTCCCATCGTCTGCGAGGCCATGGCCGGCTTGCCAAATGCCTCCGGATTCGCCGTTAGGATCGGAGCACCAAACTCCAACCTGAGCCAAAGTGGTCGGGTTGTAAGCGAATACCCAGCCGTGATAGTTTCCGGTGTCCCCATGAGATGCGAAAGCCATATAGATCGTGCCGTTATCCAGCAAAAGGGCGGACCGTTGATTTTGAATGAGCGGATTGAAAGTGATCGTGCCGTTCACGGAGCCTGTTCCCGTTCCCGAAACCGATGCGGAACAATTACCCGGGCTGTTCGGCAGATCCTGCCCGGTGATCAGATCCAGGGCGTGGAGTCTGCAAAAGTAGTTGACCGTGCTACCGGCTGTCTCTTTCGTCTTGGCCGTCACATAAATCACGCCATCGGACGCTGTTTGATTAAGGCTAATGACCGGGGTGGCGGTGATTCCGATCTCGGGATGAATATCGTTCGCCGGCGAAGCGTCCAGATACGGGACCGTCGTGACGCCGGCCGCAGGGTTGATAAAGCTGGTCTGCCAAAGCGGCGACGGTAAAGTTGAATCGGCATCGAATGCATAGACAGAATCGTGCTCAGTGGCGACGATCACCAAGTTGTGAACGCGACCATCCCCCATTTTGATGCCGGGCACATAGAGCGGCTGAGCGTAAATCTGCCCGTCAACCGGCTTCTCACAAAGCAGCCCGAACGATCCGGGCGCAACGTTGCCCGTGTTCAGGATCGTTTCGGCAGGATTTACTCCGGAACGAAATATATCGTTCGCCTGAGTCAAAACGGGATTCTGGGCAACGCTTAACGAGCACATGCCAGGCACCAAAAAACATACGGCTGCAAAAGCGGCTCTTGCGACACACATCCGCAATAGTATCCGTCATATTTCGATCAATTTTGCAATAAAACTCTATTAGGAGCAATATTGCATGCATGGCGCGAACCATATTGGCAGACCCTGTGCCTTAGTCCAAGAAGACAAGAGCGGCCGAGGCGTGGGGCAAGCGGATGTGTGATGGATCGACTGGCTCTTGCTTGTTCGGGTGCCAGCTGCCATTTGAGTACACTGACGCGCCGCCTAAGCTGATTCCCACCGTTGCATCGATGGATGGGGCGGTGAGCCTCCAAACTCAGCGTGGCGCCCGTTCACTCCGTCCAGCGCCACCGTTAAATCCAACGCCGGATCCTTGTTGAAAAGCGCCATCAGGTAGCCATTTCCATCGCGGGCCGCATAGGCGCTTGCGTTGACGCCTCCGGCATCGATCCTCGTTTGAACCAGCACCTTGCCTACAAATTCTTCAGCTAGCATCATTCCGTAGTACACGGCCCTTGCGCTAAAGCCGTGGGCGCGGTCTCCCGCGATCGGCGTGTAGAATGATCCCAGCTTGGCGAGAGCGAGATCGGCATCGTTCCGGGCGCCGGGAAGATGATCTCCCAACGAAAGGCCTATCTGCTTGCCGCCCCCTCCATGCAAGTTCACTCCGGAATTGCCATGGGCGGCCATTTCCAGCATGTAATCCCCGGCCCACAAGGCGCCTGCCAGTGCATTGCTGACTCCAGCTTGGCCCCCCCGGTAGCAGGAATTGCCTTCCGTCATGCGATAGACGACGCCCAACTTCTTGGCGAGCGTTTCCACTTTGTCCATGGTTTCACCCACCCAGGCATGAGGAGTTAACAGGCGCTCGACGTTGATGCCCTTCCCTCCCGCGGGCCCCATGGCGTAGTAATGGCCGGAGAGCATGGATAGGTGGTCGCCCAACTGAGGCTTGATCGATTCGCCGAACCGCATGATCCAGTCGGAATTCCCGGCCACATCCGGGCCCCCAAACCGGGCGTTTGGAACGCGGTTGATAATCGCATCCGCGATGGCGCTCCACTCCTTGACATAATCGCCATAATCCCAACCCTTAGGGCGGCCTCCGTTTTCGGCCGAGGTATAGAGGTCTGGTTCGTTGCCGATTTGGAAAGACTTGAGGCGGTTCCCCACTTTGCGAGCGACGTAGTCGGCCTCATCGGAGTCACGCTCCGGAGTGCCCGCTCCGAAATTGAGGCCGTAAACCAGAGTCCATCCGCTCTTCTTTAGAAAGCCGCTAAGGTTGTAGATCGCTTTAGGCGTGATTGCGTAGGGCGTTCGGTTCGTTCCTTGCCCAGTTCGTGCTACCGCAGCCGCGACTTCGGGAGGGAGCGGGGTGTTTTCCTTCGGTTTCCACCAGCTCAACTCGCTGGAATTGCCTCCCAAGCGCAGCACTCCGTGCGGGCTCAGCTGTTTGAATAGAGCAATCAGTCCCTTGTTGGACGGGGAGAAAAAGTCGGGATCGGCAAGCTGCATTGTCTCATAGCTGAGTCCCACGTAATCGAATGGCATCTCGTACAGTGGCTGGTCGCCTTGAATCGTGACCGTTGCTACGGACTGCTTCGCCGAGAAGGTGGCAAGGAGGGCAGCGAGTGTGGAAACGAGCATAGTTAGATGCTACTCGGATAGATACTCGAACGGCAGTTGAACAAGATGGAGGCCGTCGCAAAAGCTGTTGATAATCGATGAGGGGGCGGCCATAGGGCTTGCCCTTTCCGCCATTGTCGCCGTGCTCACTTTTGCCGCACATCGACGGCTGCCGTACAAGAAAATGCTGATTTACACCGGCGGTTTGCTTGCGCTGGTTTTACTGGTGATGGTGGGTGAAAGCGTTCAAGAAATGCAGCAAGTGGGCTGGATCGCGACGCATAGGTTGCACATTCCGATTCCGGATTGGGCTGGAGTTTGGTTCGCCACGTTCCCGAACGTGGAGGGCCTCGGCGCCCAATTGCTGGCGGCCGCTCTGGTTGGCGGATCCTATCTCTGGGTTCGGAGCAAAGTGCCGAAGGTTGACGGAAAGGTCGTCACCGCTCAGTGCGAAGTCTGACCGAAAGTGTTAAGTGTTAGGTATTGAGTCTTGAGCCGGATCTCAATAACTTAAAATTCTAATACTTAACACTTTTCAATTTTCGACTTCCCCCATTCCGGAAATGCTTCAAGCGCGTCCACAATGTTGTGCACCTTGTCCGTGTGGGCGTCTTCTTGCCAGCCGCCATCATCCGGGTTGTGCAAGCTGTCGCGGGGACAGCCGTTGTCAGCGACCGCGTATAGGCACAGGGTTAGCGCCTCCCGTGCGAGATTGCGATACTCGGGCGTGCCGGTTGCCTTTGCGTACATGGCGAGCACTGCGCCCCAGGTCGAGTTGATTCCGCCCCATGGGTCGTGGTCTTCGTCCTGCTCGCCGCTGATAGTAACCCCGAAACGCACGTGGGTGAAGGTTCGGTTCACAAACTCGATGAGCGTTTTGGCATCCCCTTGCCAGTCCGGGTCTACGCTTGACTTCCCTTCTATCAAATAGCGGGCAAGGTTCAGAGGACCCCAGGCGGTGCGGTTGTTCTCGTTGTGGTGGTCTTCAAAGAACTGCACGAACAGCATGCCGTCGCCCTTCGCGCTGGGGATTTGATAAGTCTTAATCCAAGCCCACAAAGTTGAGCGATTCTCTTCAAATTCCTTGTGGCCGTGTTCGGCCAGTGCGTCGAAAAGCCGAAGGAAAAACGCGGTATCGCCGCTGACCTCGTTCCGTGTTGCGCCGGTTCGGAAATCGGCCCGAAACGGCCAGGGCGAGTGGGCGGCATCGCCGGCTCGCTCGGTTTTGGCGAGAAGTTGCGCGATATGCAGGGCTTCGTCCAAATATTTGGTCTCGTTCGTGGCCTCATAAAGCTTGACGAGGGCGTATCCGGCGATCGCGCCTTTGTCGGGCTGGATCTCGTAGGGTTGGTCGTCTTGAGAGCCGCAATCGGCTTGAAGTGGCCACTCACCTACGCGGCCGGTGGAGCGGGGAAACCTCGGGTAAATCCCCTCGTCCGGGGTCAGCGCCTGCTCAAGAATGTAGTCCCCCATTTTGCTTGCGGTCTGGACCCAACTCGGGTCTTTGTGATGGGTGAACCGATCGTATTCGAGGTAGGAAAGAATGCCGACCCCGTTCTGCATCGCGGGAATGCTGTCGCTCCGGTCTTTGATGACGCCGTAATGGGAGTCCATGAAAGTTACGGTGGTGAAAAGGGGATAGCCGTGATCCAGGGGGCAATGCTTGTACCACTCCATTTCCCGCGCCAGGGCATCCGTCCACGAAGTCCAGGGGTTCAGAAATCCGTCCCGGCTGTATTGGGCCGGGTGATGGCCTAGAACTATTGGGCTTTGGCTGGCAAGGCAACTAATGGCAAGGGAAATCGCGGCGAGCATTCGAACTGAATCGTACCTTGGCTTAACGGGCCATGCTCTTCGGCATCGGTGACGGTGATTTCGATTTCCACCAACGAAGGCCACAGAATTCGCGAGAACGTCGAACGCTGGATTTGCCCCGAGGTGGGCCACGCGTTCTCTTTGTGAGCCCATCTGGACAGGTAATTATTGATATTCCGCTGGCCTCGAAAAGGCGAGCGGAACCAGCCCACAGCGAACCAAGACAGCCTGCTTGCTGTCAAATTGCTTCACATTCCTATGAGACTTAGATTCTTGCCCTTCCTTTTAGCCCTCGCCACTTTCTCATTGCCGATCCATTCAAATGCGCAGTCTTACCCTCCCGTGTTTAGTTCCACCGCAACTTACGTGGCCGGCGACCTGGTTCAATACGGCGGAAACTGGTACCGCGCGGTAAAGGCCCTGGGCGCGCACGGCCCCTATCCTTCCAACGGTTTCGGGAGCTGGAGCTCAACTACGTCCGCTCCAATACAACCCTCGTTATGGGTGTTGGACAACAGTTTCCGAGTCTTCAAGACGCGTGGTCATTTGCCCTGGAAGCACGCGTAGCGGACGGCGCCTATCTCCATTTCTCGATTTCAACTGCAAAAGCCAATTTTAATTGACACGTTTTCTGGGGCGTTCAATCTGGACCATCAGTCCGGCTCCAAGATCTCGATCATCGGCGACAACGTCTCCAATATCTTCCTTGGAGGAAGCAATGGTTTTGCCGGCAACGCGTTCTACATCGATTCGGGCCATACCATCGCCTCTATTTCAAATGTCGCGATCTTCGGACAGTCGGGCCAGGGCAACGGTCTTTCCGCCACCGGAAACGCCTCGCTTAACTGCATCGGCATCGAAATCGGAAACTTTGATGTCGGCGTAGAGGCATCGTTGGGCGGCAGCATTGTTCTGGACAGTACGTCTTCAATTTCTCTATCCCAGGGTTACGCTGTGGATGAAGCAAAAACGCCACCGTTCAATGCGAGGGCATCACCCTTACTAACCAGTCGGGTGCTTCGATCTTGCACGCCAAATCTGGTGGCGTAATTGATGCCGCAAGCTGCACATTGAACGGCATTAACGACAGCATCATCGGGGTTGATTCGGACACCGGAGGTTCGATCCATGTCTCCCACGGCTCGATTTCTAACTTCACATACGGGGTAAGAGCTTATGATCACGGCTATGTGAACGCCGCAGTTACGACGCATAGCGGCAACGGAACAGACATAGTCGCTAACGAAAACGGCGTAGTAAACGCAGACGAAGTGACCAGCCCAACTACGAAGATTGACTCCGGCAACGGATCTGTAATCGATTAGGGGGGAATGTGTTGGGCTTCGGGCGTTAGGATTGAAGATTTGGGGATCAAGTTTGCTAGTTTAACACTCAAAACTCAATACTTGGCGCTTCCGCATAGCATCAGCGGGAACAGAAAGTTCTCTTTTGACTTCTATAGTGCGTGCGCGCCACATTGTTGTCCATGCGTGCCTCAGTCCTATGAAAAAACTCAAACTTCTGGTCCTTGCGGCCGTCGTAACTTTCGCGTTGCCGAGCCTTTCCAGCGCTCAGTCTTATCCTCCAGTGTTCAGTTCTACCGCAACTTACGTGGCCGGCGATTTGGTTCAATACGGCGGCAACTGGTACCGGGCGGTAAAGGCCTTGAGCGCGCACGGCCCCTATCCTTCCAACGGTTTCGGAAGCTGGGAGCTCAACTACGTCCGATCTAATACGACTCTCGTTATCGGTGTTGGGCAACAGTTTCCGAGCTTTCAAAACGCGTGGGGGTTTGCATTGGAAGCCCGGGTTGCAGACGGCGCTTACCTGCATTTTTCCATTTCCACCGCCAAGGGCGAGTTAGAGGACACCTTTAGCGGGGCGTTTTCACTAGACCATCAGTCCGGTTCCAAGATCTCGATCATTGGGGACAACGCTTCCGAGATCTTCCTTGGCGGACCGAATGGCTTTTACAACACTGGCTTATACATCGATTCGGGCCATACTATCGCCTCGATTTCCAATGTTTCGATTATCGGGCAGGGGGCTTTAGGGGCGGGCGCCGGCCTTTCGGCTACCGGATGTGCCACGCTCAACTGCACCGGCATTGCGATCGGCAACTTTGAATTTGGCGTCCAAGCAAGTAAGGGCGCAAGCATAACCTTGGACAACACGACTGCGATCACCCTGTCTCAGGACTACTCGGTGGATGTAAGCCAGAACGCCACCGTCTTCTGCCAGGGCATCAGCATTACCGATAGCTTTGGCGACGCCATCCTTCATGCCACCTCTGGCGGGATGATCGAGGCATCAGTTTGCACTTTGGACGGTAGCCACGGCAACATCATCATTGGCGTGGACGCTGACGAGGAAGGCGATATCGACGTGGACGCAGGCACAATTTCGAACTGCAGCTTCGGGGTTAGAGCCTACGACCATAGCTATGTGAACGCCGCCGAATCGCATTTAAGCGGCAACATGACGGACCTGGTCGCCGAAGAAAACGGTGTGGTGAATGATGACGGAGTGAGCAACCCCAAAAATTAGCATTGACTCGGGCTCGGGATCCGTAATCGATTAGGGGAACGTACCAGGGTGGGTGTTGGGTGTTGGGTGTTGGGTGTTGGGTTTTGAGTTTTGAGTTTTGGGTGTTAAGTATCCGAAGTCGCGGCTTAACACTCGGGACTCTTTCGTTAGAACTTTCCAGCATGTCACCTGTCACTTGTTAAACGTTGGCCACTTGCGTCTATCCGTCAGTGACCCGCCTTGCACTGCACAGATATTCATGGCTCTCACGGGCCCACGCACCGGAAGTTCACCAAACCGTTCGCCGTATCCGCCCCGTCACTCGTCACGCCTAACACGTCACTCAATTAATGGCAGAACTACCGCCCAACTTTGCGCAATATCAAAGCTACCGCGACGACGAACACATCAAGTTGCTTTCCATATTCCATTACATTCTGGGCGGGATGAACATGCTGTTGGGTTGCGCGGGTTTCATTTACGTTCTGATTGGGATAGTGGCAGCCTCGGGTGGTATGGACACTCCTCACCAAAAGGACCCGTTCCCGGCTACGGCTTTCGGAACGCTCTTTATCGTTATAGGGAGTGCGATCGTCTTGTTCGGGCTGGTGCTTGGCAGTTTGACTATCTACACTGGCCTTTGCCTCGTTCGTAGGCAAAAGTCGACGCTCATCTACGTGATTTCGGGGATCAACTGCCTGCAGGTGCCCTGGGGAACGCTGCTCGGAGTCTTCACAATCTTGGTGATGGGGCGGCCCACAGTGAAGGCGCAGTTCGATAGCCCTGCTTCGCCACCGCTCTCGCAGTAACAGAACGCGCAAGCCACCCAAAATCGGAAGATTGTTGAAAACCGGCGCCCCTTTTGGCCGCATATATTCCATCTTTTATTTTATATATTATTTTTTGATATATAATATGTCCATGGGTTATAAATTCGAACTTGAAGCGCTGATTCTTGGCGCACTCCAAAGTGGGCCTCTTCACGGCTACCGTATTTCTCAATCGATCGAATCGAAAGGCGAAGGACTACTGAAAATGGGCGACAACCAGATCTACCCAATGCTCCACCGGCTGGAACTCGCGGGCCTGGTTGTTTCGGAATGGCAGCCTCAGGAAGGAAAGCCGGCCCGCAAGGTCTACTCTCTCACTGCCGGGGGTCTGTCTCAACTGGAGACTCACCGAAAGGAATGGAACCGCTATGTGGCCACCTTTTCCTCTTTGATCGGGGCCAGGGAGATCCCTAATGTTTAGGTCTGAGATCAGTTCCTACATTTGGAGGCTGAGACGGGAACTCACCATCCAGGGTCTTTCCAAGAAGCGGGTGGACGAGATCGCAACGGAAACGGAAGCCCATCTGGTGGAGATGGTCGCGGATGCCCAGCCCCAAAACCTGGACGCCTATCGCCGGATCGAGGAGAAGTTTGGTCCTGAAGGCGCAATGGCAAGATCAATAGCAATCGAGTACGACCGGGCAGCGTCTTCCAGGAAATTCCTATGGCCCGCTGCGTTCATGATTGTTGCCGCTCTTCTGATGTCGGCGCCAGGCCCGCTTTCCCACTGGACCGGCACCTACCAGTTCTGGTCACACATCTGTTGGACGCTTACCGTAGTCGGATTTATAGCCCTGGGATTCCTAGCACGCAGGCCAAGTCTCGGACAGTTCGCGATTATCGCTCTCGGCTGGATACTAATCGGCACAACTTGGGTGGCGGCAACCAGTTACCCGGTAGCGGAATTCAACTCTGCGGCGAGCACAGAAACGCCCTGGTTTGTACCGGTCAACCGGGCCAAAACTGGCGAGTACTTGGCGCTACTCAACAAGGACATCTCGTATGAGTTGGAGGTCGGGCAACTCATGAACCTGGGAAAGGAAGTCTTTGCGGCAAGTAATACAAACCCTCAAGTTCCCGGTTCTCTATCATACAACGGCCGCTATTTGCTCCCCGAAGGTGTTCGGGAAGTGATTCACGGAGTCCAACCCGCAAGGCTTAACCCTAGCCTGCTAACCCCCTCATGGGATAAAGCTGTTGAAGCCTGGAATGGCCCAAAGATGTATGTCATGGGAGTTGGCGCGAACCAGCAGCGAATGGATGAAGCGACGGTGATCATGACGCTTTCACCTTTGGAGGCAGCCCGGTGGGAGAGGAGCATCGATTATCTCAACTGGATTCGGAGGCAGCCACTGAGCGTCCAACTGCCGCTCGACTTTAGGATGGTCTGGCTGCTTGCCTTGGTTGCGGTCTCTACGGCCTGCATGGTGACGAATCTTGGCTGGCTGCTTTGGCTGCTTTATCGAACCGGGAAGAGGGCTTATTTGCGCAGAAGTTTGAGGGGCGGAGTGGGCGGCGCCACCGCTTAGTTATCGACTAAGGGATTTGTCAACCAGGCCAGAATATATGTCGTTGCATGCGCGGTAGGTTTATACTTAAAACCTACCGACGCAACCCACGGCCTTTGTGGCGGCCAAGACCTAAGTTCGAAACTCCCTATGAAACTCCCATTTTTTCGCGCGCTTACCCCAATCCTTGCTTGCCTTGTTTCTATTGCTCTACCAACGCTTTCGCGGGCTCAAAGCTACCCGCCTGTCTGGACCTCAACCGCGACTTACGCGGCGGGAGACCTCGTTCAGTATGGAGGGAATTGGTATCGCGCGGTAAAGGCCCTGGCCGCGCATGGCCCTTACCCGTCCAACGGCTTCGGCAGTTGGGAGCTGAACTACATTCGCTCGAATACCACGCTCGTGATCGGGGTCGATCAACAGTTTCCCAGCCTCCAAGATGCATGGGCCTTTGCATTGGAGGCGCGGGTCGCGGACGGCGCGTATCTGCACTTCAGCATATCCACGGCCCATGGGGATCTTGAAGACGCCTTCACCACCACCTTCAATCTGGACCACCAGTCCGGGTCAAAGATATCTATCATTGGCGACGACGCCTCAAAGATCTTTCTCGGCGGTCCTACGGGATTCGTAGAAAACGGGCTCAACCTGGACACTGGGCATAATATCGCTTCGCTTTCCAACATCACGATTCTCGGGATTGGCGATGGTGACGGTCTGTTCGTGGCGAGCGGAGCATCGATTAGCTGTTCTAACGTACAAATCGCCTTTTTCTACAACGGGGTCCATGTGGTTCAAGGCGCGAGCGCAACCCTCGACGGCTCGTGCACAATCGGCCTTTCTGGAAACCACTCTGCGGAAGCGGATCTCGATGGCTCGATCATTTTTGGTGCTGGATTCACTTGCAAAGACGGCGATCCCTCATGCATCCTATGGGCGCAAACCGGAGGCGTCATTCAGGCGGTCGGCTCCACGCTGGACGGGAATACTTCCGGCAATACGAGCGGCGCCGAGGCCTTTGAAGGCGGGATCATCGACGTTTCCGACAGTCTCATTTCGAACTGTGTAAACGGGGTGGAAGCATCGGACCACGGGTTCCTCCATGGCTACTCGATGCACTTCAGCGCCAACAAGACCGACATTGTGGCCATCCAAAACGGAGTGGTCCTTGACGACGGAACGTCGAACCCGACGAAGTTCACCGATTCGGGAACGGGGTCGGTGATAGACTGAAACCCAACGCACCCGCTACCTCTCGTAGTATTTATAGTTCCTTAGTCTATCCCTTCCCAGTCATTCGACGCCGTTTGGCTTTTCGACACTACGAATTGGCACTTCGGACTTCCCGAACAATCGCACTCGTGGCTAACGGCCGAGCCGATCAGTTCCGCCAACATACATGTCGCAATCTTGCAAGCAGCCGGATGCCGTGCAGTGAGCGACCGGAGTGGACACACCGAGGTTCGGATCACCAGCCGGTCTTCCAACTCTTCCACTTGGGCATTGCCGCCCAGCGAGTTCAGCTTATTGACCGCGTTTTGCACGCGTTCGCCAATTGAGCCGTGAGCCACTTCCCCGTGGCGAGCGGCAAGACTCCTACCCGTCTGGCAAAGGAGTCCCTCCAAGTCCTGGCTAGGCATGCCTTCCTCGAGAAGAGTGACGAGGGCCTCAAGCACGGGCGGATAGGCTCGGGACATGGCATGCTCGGCCGCCTCGGTGAGCTCATAGGTCTGGAAAGGCTTTCTGAAGCCACGCTGCATCGGCCCGACCCGCACGACCCCATCCCTTTCCAGGTTGGCCAACTGAACTCGTACCGCGCCAGGCGTAACCTGCAGTTCCTCCGCCAACTCCTGAACAGTCTTAAGCCCACGCCGCAGTAAGGCGACAAGACGCCCGCGCGTGCTTTGTGATTGTCGGAGATCGTTGGCGTTCATGGGGAGGGTTGGTGGAGGGTAAAGGGTAACAGATTACTGTTTTCAAGCGAAGCGGTTTACAAGCATAGCGGTTTACTCACCCACATTCATTATGGAATAAACATAAAAAACATTTAACTATTTATGATAACATTCCGTAGAAAGCCCCAGGGGAATGTCCCAAACATGAAATGAGGTGAAAGAAACAATGAAGTATTTGGCTCTCGCTGCCGTGGCAGCAATCTCGACCGCCTGCTTTGCGCAGGATTCCGGTATGAAAATGAATATGTCGCGTTATGGGGGACCCGTTTATAACGGGCGCCGGCACTCAAGGTGACCGCGTCCTTCGTTACCGCGGGGGGTGGGGCAAGCGATTTCAGCATCGCCACCGCGTTAACTTCCATGGTTGGAGGCAAGCTCACGGGAGCTGAAGTGGAGAAACTCACCAAGCAGTACGGCAAGGAAAAGGTCGACTCCTGGATCGAGGTTTTCAACTTTGCGGTCAAGGACTCCTTGAAGTTGGCAACCGATGCCGGTGTGACGCTTCCGATGGCTGACATCAAGGGCAAGAAGCTGGCTTCCACCATGGTCAAAGCCGGGCTCGACAAGGATGGCACGTTCTGGATTGGATTCCTCTTGGATAAGGCACTCACCCACAAGATCCATATGCAGGTCATGGACGATATCGACGCCAAATACGGCGAAGATGCGGACGCCAACTATCACCGTATTACCAACCAAGCGATGTACGACGCAGCCCAGGCTTTGGGCGCTAGCAGCGTCAAACTGGCTTCGTTCCATTAAGTACCCCATAAACCCCAAAGGCCCGCCCACTCGGGCGGGCCGATTTAATGGGAGCAGGGCCTTGAACTGTGAACTGTGAACTGTGAACTGTGAACGGTAAACATGGGCCTTGCCCGTAAACCGGGATACTTGCTTACGCGCCGAAGGCGCATGTTTACAGCGTAGCGGCTTACAGCGTAGCGGCTTACGGCAAAGCAGTTTACGGGCGAAGCCCATGTTTACAAGCGAAGCGCCTTTCCCGTTTTCGGGCCCTTCACCGATGACCTCTCCCCTTGGAGTAACCAAGAGTAGGAGAACAAAACATGGTGGTACCGGAATTGGACCTTTGCATCGAGGCCTGTTTCAACTGCGCGAATGCCTGCCAGACGTGCGCTGACGCTTGCTTGCAGATGGAAGGCATGGAAAAATGCGTTGGCCTGTGCGAGGACTGCGAAACCGACTGTACGACGTGCGCGGACGCACTCACCCAAGACTCAACCGCATTGTGCGAAGGCTGCGCGGAAAGCTGCGAAGCATGCGCTACCGAATGCGGGCAATACATCGATCACGATCACTGTATCCAATGCGCGACAGCATGCGGCGCATGTGCAGCCGCGTGTCGGAAAGCTCTGCAAGTTGGCCGTGCTTTGTAGAAGGCTCAATAAACCTTAAGATTTCTTGACCTCGGTGGGTTGGGTCGCCTCAGGCATAATGACCCGGTCGATACCTGCCTGTCGATCTACATAACGCCCAACTCTCATCCGGTTGAGTTCGGTTACGACCGGGAAAACATTGTTTTCGCGTACAAGGAGTATCGGCGCCTCATGAAGCTGTACCGCAGCGTTCTCCCGGAATCCTCTATGATGGAGGTTGTTTACGAAGACTTGGTCTCTGACCGGGATCGCGTGATTCGATCGATCGTCGATTTCCTGGAGTTGCCATGGGATGACAAATGCTTGCACTTCGAAGCTATTTCCCGCACAGTAAGAACCCCAAGCGCATGGCAAGTCCGTCAGCCGGTGTACACGGATTTCGGCTGGCAAATGGAAACGCTACGAGCCCTGGCTGGGGGCTTTTGCGGAGTTGCTTCCTCGAGCGAGAGCGTTAGGGCCGCGTAAGCCTTTTCGTGCCACCTTGCAACAGGAATTTGAAGTCTGGCGAAACGTCATAGTAGATCGGCTTACCGTCACTAGGAAGCAAAACAAGTTGGTGTTTGTCATCCCTGTACTGCCACGTTCCGTCGTCCCCAAAAACGCGGAAGGTTCGATCTTGCCTAAGATCCAACAAGTTGAACTGGTTTCCATCGCTCTGCTCCGCTTCCTTGGAAAACTGCCTGAGGCCATCTAATCCTCCCCAGCGAAACCGATCCTTGGAATCGAGCCTTTCGGCATGAGGCTCTGGTCCGAACCAAGTGTTCGGGAACATCTGATCCGTGTCATCCGTGGACTTCGGTCGCGCTTCGTCACCGTATTCGAGAGGATGTAGTGTGTAGGTCTTCATGATTCCCTCAGCAAATATCTGAACAGTCAGCGTCTGATGATCTTCGGACCACGTTCCTGGAACGGGGGCCATCGCACGATCATAGCTCGTCGTCCACTGCTTTTTAGCTTGAGGCGCCGCTTCGGCAAGCAGTTTGTCCGCGTCCGCGTGGTTTATTTCCCCTACCAATTCGGGAGTAAAGGTGACAGTCTTGTCGTCCCCGCCAAAGTGGCCGTCCGCAATAAGCCCCACGGGCGTTATAAGCATGAATTTGCCTTCGCCGTACATTCGCAAGAAAGGATGATAGTTCCTCGGCGCTGACTTGATTGCGAAGACGTCTTCCGCCCAAGAACCCCGACCCGTGTGCTGTTCCTGGAGGAACTGCATCTGCCCAAAAGAAGATTTAGAAGCCAGTAACATTCCTAGAACTGTAACCATAACGATTGTCGCTCCTCAACATCAAAGATAGGACAAAGATTCTTCCAATTTACATGAACGGTAAGGAGGTATGCATCGTTCACATTTCCGCTTTCATAATGATCGGCTCACTGGTTATCAGTTGTCAGGAGACTCGCCGCCCCCTCGTCCAGCAGCCAAGTCACGTTCTTACACCTGCGCAAAACCACCGCCAACGGATAGTCTGCGCCTTCCTCAATTACCTCTTTGACCATCTTTGCTTTGTCTTGGCCTCCGACTTCCAGCATCACCGCGCGCGACAAAGAGACGGCTCTCGCGGTAAGAGTGATGCGGTCATGAACCGCCCAAACGTCGGTCGTGGACGGGATCACCCAACGGTCGGAATCCAAATCCCCCGCTCCTGGAAAGAGCGATAGTGTATGCCCATCCGGTCCCATGCCCAGCATCACCAAGTCAAATAGCGGCCCATTTTCTCCAAAGAAAGACTTCAAAAAGGCCTCGTAGGAAGCAGCTGCCTCAACGTTAGAGCCACCCGTAACCATCGGGTGAATATTCTCGTCAGAGATCGGCACCAGGCTCAGAAGTGTCTCCCGGGCCATCTTCTCGTTGCTGTCTTTATCGGTGTTAGGAACGTTCCGCTCGTCGCCCCAAAACGCGTGAACCTTGGACCAATCCACGCGGCTAATCAAAGGCTCGGTAGACAAGAGCTTGTAAGCCTCAGCGGGCGTTTGTCCACCCGCCAGCGCAACTGCAAACCGCCCTCTGTCCGCAATCGCGGCGGACGCTAAAGACACAAAGGTCTCCGCAGCCGCAGCGCTCATCGCGCCAAGATCCGGAAAAACCCGGATCACCGCAGAATGCCCTGCTTCGTCGGTAGCGGCTGCTGCGAAAACCAGCTTCGCCCGTCCCGGGCTATCAACGCTTCAGCCGGCTCAGGGCCCCAGCTTCCGGCCGCATAGTTCGGAAAATCGGCTGAAGGCACATTCTCCCAAGTATCCAAAACAGGCGCAAGCAACTGCCACGCGGTAAGGGACTGATCCGCGCGCATGAACAGCGTGGTGTCGCCGATCATGACGTCGTAAAGCAGCGTCTCATAGGCTTCAGGTGGTTCAGTTTTGAACGTGTCCTGATAGTAAAAGTCCATGCTCACCGTGCGCAGACGCATATGCTTGCCCGGTTCCTTGGCCTGGAATCTCAGTTGAATACCCTCTTTGGGCTGAATGTTCATAATCAGCCGGTTGGGCTCCCAATGTTCCACCGCGTTGGAGGGAAAAATCTGGTGAGGCACCGGCTTGAACTCAATGGACACTTGGGAAATCTTTTGCGGCAAGCGCTTGCCGGTCCGCAAGTAGAACGGCACATCCTGCCAACGCCAGTTATCCACCAGAAGCTTTAGAGCGACATACGTTTCCGTATTGGAATCCGGCGAAACATCGGGTTCATCCCGGTAGCCGGGCACGCTCTGTCCATCCACCCAACCCGGCCCATATTGGCCGCGCACCGCCCGTTTGTACATATCCGGACCGTCCATTTGCCGAATGGCCCTTAAGACGTCCACCTTTTTGTTTCGAATCTCGTCCGCGTCAAAGGAGGTTGGCGGTTCCATCGCGATCAGGCACATCATCTGAAGCATGTGATTCTGAATCATGTCACGAAGCGCGCCCGCAGTCTCGTAAAAGCTTCCCCGGCCCTCAACGCCGACCGTTTCTCCGACCGTGAACTGCACATGATCGATGTAGCGCCGGTTCCAGATGGGCTCATAAAGGGCGTTCGCAAAGCGGAAGGCGAGAAGATTCTGAACGGTTTCCTTGCCCAGATAGTGGTCGATGCGGAAAACCTGGGGCTCCGTGAACCACTGCATGATGTTCTTGTTGAGCTTCTCGGCCGACTCATAGTCGCGTCCAAACGGCTTCTCCACCACCACGCGCTCGCGCTTCACATCTTTGGTGAGATGAGCCTTCCCTAGGTTCGAAATGATCATTTCCACGATGGTCGGCGGAACGGACAGATAGTAGATATGGCTTGCCTTGGCGCCCCATTTCTTCTCGGTCTGCTGGATCTTGTCCGCGATGGCCTGGTAGCACTTGGCATCGGCAAAATCGCCGTCGATCGCGTCCAAAGAGGGAGCGAACTTGGCCCAATCCGCATCCGTGGTCTTGCCCCTGCGCGAGAACTCGTCCACGCGGCCGCGCATCTCATCCCGAACATAGTCCACCGTACACTCCCGCCCAACTCCAATGATTTGGAACTGAGCCGGCATGGATTTGTCGAGAAACAGGTTGAACAGCGCCGGCAATAGCTTGCGCATGGCGAGATCACCCTTGATCCCAAAAATGGTGATGATGACCGGATTCACGTTGCCATTCGTTGCCATTATTCTCCCTCAGCCCATTCGGTGTGAAACACGCCCGGCTTGTCAATACGTTCGTAGGTGTGCGCGCCGAAGAAGTCTCTTTGGCCCTGAATGAGGTTCGCCGGAAGCCGCTCGCTGCAATAAGAATCGATATACCCAAGCGATGCCATGAAACACGGCGCCGGGATATGAGTTGCCACCGATTGATTCACGAGCCAACGAAGGGAGTCAATGCGCGACTTGACCATTGTCTGCAAGTCGGGATCAACCAGCAAGTTCGGCAAATCCGCATTGGCCGTGTAAGCGCT
Source organism: uncultured archaeon (assembly GCA_963829965.1). Taxonomy (GTDB): domain Bacteria; phylum Armatimonadota; class Fimbriimonadia; order Fimbriimonadales; family Fimbriimonadaceae; genus DASXZH01. The sequence goes on from CAWHLK010000060.1 coordinate 41,864, forward strand.
CATGATGTTCTTGAGCAGGGCCGAGCGGATAATACACCCCGCGCGCCAGATTGCGGCGACCGGCTCCATCTGCACCTCGTACTTGTACTCCGTTGAGGCAACTCTCAACTGCGCCATGCCTTGAGCATAAGCTGCGATCATGCCTACGGAAAGGGCTTCCCGAAGCCGGCCTTCATTTTTGTCGCCTGGAGCTCCCGGGGTTCCTAAAGACTTGGAAGCGGCCACCCGCTCCGTTTTCAGGTCGGAGAGCTCTCGCGCGCAAACTGCCGCATCGATGCTTGGAACGGAAACACGAAGGTCCATCGCGTCCTGAGAAGTCCACTTTCCTGTTCCCTTCTCTTTCGCCTCGTCCCTGATCAAATCCACCAAGTATTGGCCGGTTTCGCTATCTTTGTATTTCAGAACGGTCTCGGTGATCTCCAGCAAGAAGCCGCCAATGTCGGACTTTGCCCATTCTCCATAGATCGCAGCCATTTGATCGTTCGAGTAGCCCCAGGAGCGTTTCATCAAGTCATAGGTCTCGGCGATGAGCTGCATGATGCCGTATTCGATGCCGTTGTGCACCATTTTCACGTAGTGCCCGGCCGAACCGTTGCCCACCCGGGCGACACAAGGCCGTCCGTCCTCCGCCTTGGCCGCAACCAGTTCCAAAACTTCCTTTACCTTCGAATAGTCCACAGCACTGCCGCCGGCCATCATGCTGGGGCCGTGGCGCGCGCCGCTTTCGCCGCCGCTTATACCCATACCGAAAAACGCGATGCCAGTGGGTGCCAACTCGGCTATTCGGCGATCCGTATCCTTGAAATAGGAGTTGCCCCCGTCGATGATCAAATCTCCCGGCTCCAGATATGGCTTAAAGCTCTGAATGACGGCATCCACCGGCGAACCTGCCGGTACCAGCATGGTAATGCAGCGCGGGCGGCGCAGGGACTTCGCAAACGCGGCTGCATCGGTAAAACCAAGCGTCGGACGGCCTTGGGATTCGGAAGCCAACAGGTCGACCTTGTCTTGCCCCAAATCGTAACCGGAAACGGAGCGCCCGTGGTCCGCAATGTTGAGAAGCAGGTTGCGGCCCATCGTTCCCAGGCCAACCATGCCGAATTCACTTACGCCAACGTTTGTGTCGATCATTTTCCCACCCTTAGGCCGTGCTTGGCCAGTTTTGTTTTCGTGGCACTGTAACTGCGGTGCCAGATGCTCCTCAAGCCCATTTTAGCAGCGGCTTCGGCCAGCATTTGGCGGTCGTCAATATAGACGATTTCCTGCGGAGCTACCTGGGCAATGTCAAGGGCCATTTTGAATATATTTGGATCCGGTTTTCGAAACCCAACGTAACTCGATACGATAAATGTGTCTATCAACGTCGAAAGCTCGAACTTCTTGATCCGGTGGTCCGCCAGTTCTCTGCCCTCGTTGCTTACCGCAACTACGCGCGTGCCGTGCGCCGCTCTGATATTTCGATAGAGATCGAGCATCTCGGGAAACGGCGTGGACTGTGCCTTCATGTACGCGATGAAGGTCTCACGCCGAAACTCCTGCTCCTTATGAAAAATCACGAAGTCCAGATACACATCGATGGAAAGCTTTCCTTCCTCATAGATTCCGGCAATCATGTTGTGCCGTGCTTCCATCTCAGTGAAATCGATTTTGAAGTGCTTGGCTGCGATTTTTCGTGTGCCCGAATCCCAGCCGTTGCTGAGGCACACGCCGCCAAGGTCGGTGAAAATGGCTCGGATCAAACGCAGCCCACCCAGGACTCAACTCCGGGTCTTCTCATGACTCGCATCGGGTTACCGACTGTATAGGGCCTATCTCTCATAGCATTCTTTTACCCCGGCAGCCTTGCCGCCGTTGCATGTACGCATGGTTTTCGTTAAGGGAGGGCGAGCCTCTGCGCGAAATCGAGGGGGAGCTTGTGATCCGGCCAGACGCGCGCGAAGCACGCATCACGCTCGAGCACCGTTGTTTACGTCGCAGATCGTAAGCGAACAGACGTAAAAAGACCCATGGAAGGCGAAAATGTGTTGATTGTCGGCGGAGGGCCAAGCGGACTCGCGATGGCAATTGCATTGGCACGGCAGTCGATCAGGGCGCGAATCATCGACAGGGGACCGGGACAGTCGCAGCAGTCGCGCGCACTTGGAATCCAGGCGAGGACGCTGGAGATCTTCGATCAATGGGGAATTGCCGACAAGTTCTTAGAGCGGGGCCTGCGCATGGAGGGCGTCAACCTGTACCGCGAAGACGGTGAACTGCTCTTCAATCTCGATTTTGAAGGCTTGGGTTCAAGATACGATTACTTGCTATCTATCCCCCAAAGCGAAACCGAGCAAATACTCCTTGATCACGCCGCTTCCATAGGCCTGACGGTGGAACGAAATACGGAACTAATCTCGCTTACCAGCGGCCCAGGGCCAGTGCAGTCGGAAATCCGCGGCCCGGCAGGAATCGGGAGGAATGAATACGCCTTTGTAGTGGGATGCGACGGCGCGCACAGTAAAGTGCGAGAGTCAACGGGAATCGAGTTCCAAGGCAGCGAATATCCAGGCCACTTTGCGCTGGCGGATGTGACCATGGATTGGCCCCTTACCCACAACGAGGCGCACATTTACACGTCACCGGATGGGCTGCTTGCCATTTTCCCGCTGCCGAACGGCTGGTTTCGAATCATCGCCAACTTAAAAGAGCAAGGGGACAGCGAAGCAGAATCCGGCCCCGCTCAGATCTTTAACGGTTCCGGTGAGGGACCGGAAATGCACGAGATCGAACAGATACTCGAGGAGCGTGGACCGGCGGGGGCGCACATTGTTAAAATGGGCTGGAGCGCGAGGTTCTACATTCACAGCCGACTCGTAAGCAGCATGCAGGACAATGCGCTGTTCCTTGTCGGCGATGCCGCGCACATTCACAGCCCCGCCCTGGCGCAGGGCATGAACACCGGGATCCAAGACGCAACAAACCTGGCATGGAAGCTAGCGCTGGTCCTTAATGGAACCGCGGCTGAGAGCTTGCTGTCCAGTTACACGGAGGAACGCATGCCGGTCGAGAGGGGCGTTCTTAACCAAACTTCGTTCGTCACAAACGTCATGGGCGGCCAGAATCGGTTCCTCGCAGCGGTAAGAGACGCCTTTGGACCGGCGATTCTGAACATGGAAGCCGCGCAGAGGGCGATTCGCGGCTTGGTGAGCGAAACTTTCCATCAGCTATGCGTCCAGTGCGATCGTGTCTCACAAGGGAACCCACGACTCTCTCAAGCCGGGTGACCGTGCTCCCGACTCGCTCATTCGAATTGGCCAATCCAGCATGCGGCTTTACGAAGCGCTCAGTGAGCCCGGCCACCACCTCCTGGTTGGCATGCCTGCGGAGATTGGAGGGTTGAACCAGGAGCTTTCGGCGGAAATCCGCCCGATTCCCGCTTGGATGGCGCCCGACTCGGAATACAAGGAGGGCCGGTTCTACTTGATACGGCCAGACGGCTATCTCGGGGCGACCGGGGATGTTGCGGAAGTTGAGGAAGTTCTCGCCGACTATGCTCAGAAGCTGCACTTTCGTGCCGCTGTGGCTCCCCCCGTTATCAGAGCACAAGCTCTTTGATGGTCCCTACCTTAGACCGAGGGCTCAGCCAACAAATTGTTTACTCGACAGATAGATGGTTGCTCCCCCCTCGGCCATGAGAACTGCTCCGTTAACGTGCACCGATTCAGCGACCGGTCACCGTTAGACCCGGCGCGACTTTCCAAAGGTGGGCGGCATGCTGGTTGCTGGGAACCAAGCTGTAGGTGACTCCGGGCGCCAATTTGGCTGCAGGATCGTTAAAGCGCATTGCGTAGCCCCGCATATGGTAGTTGCTGCAGTTCAATCCGTTGTAGTAGAAAGGAACATCCGGATGCCCAACCGCACGAAGCACAAAATGCGGATTCGCTTGGCCCACAAACTCGCGCATCTGAACATAATTCCGGTTCGGGTCCCACTCTTTGGTTTGAAGCAAAAAATCCGTCTTGGGAAAGCCGTTTCCATCTGGAATTAACTCCCGATACTCTGCCGAATCCGGCCAAAGGACACTGATAACCGTCGCCCGAGAGAGGTCTGCCGGCGCTGGATCATCATGTGCAGCGTTCTTTCCCCAATGATCGGTTGCCGCGATCAGCTCGTAGGGGTTAACGGAGGTGAGTTTAACCGGGACGTTTGGCCATCGCTCGGCACGCAGGCCCCAGGTATTGGCGAGGTGCGTCTCCGAAATATCGGCGCATGTGTCGATGTGGGTCATTAGGCCAAGGTAGTCCTTATCCACAATCTCTTGCCCCAGCGTGCTGTAGTTCAGGCGCTGCCACCTTCCGTCAAGCCAGACCTCATTGAACATGTGGTTCGCAAATCCGGTGGCAAGGGTAGCCCCGTCCATAATTGTTTGTCGGGTAACCCGTCTGGAAATGGCGTCCGAAAGCGCCTTCAACTGCGCTGAGTCATTTGCATCGCACGGCGGGATGAAATACAGAATCTTCGTTGGCACCCCTAGAGCTCGAAGGATCGTTGCTAGATAGATGGAACTGGACGTACATGCCCCGTGATAACGGGCCTCAAACATCTGGCGGCCGAATAGTTGGTGATCGAAAACCTGTTGGTCTGTCCAGTGTGGGTCTGGTTTTGAATCTTCAAAGCTCTTGCGAGTGGGCGGATAGACGCGGGGAGCGTTGCCGGCGAAGTCAATGAACCAGTCAGAGGGCATTGCGTCCGAATTGGAAGCAAACCTGCTGCGTTCGAAGGCCCATGGAGCGACCTTGGAAACAAGTTCGGCGGGCTTGAGTTTTGCGGGATCGATTCCGTCTATCTTGAGGTCCCTGACGAGTTCGGCCCGCATTTCGAGATCCCAGTTACAGGTAACCGTTGGCCTGAGATAGCTTTTGAGGTCTCCCGGCTTTGTCGCGTAAGTCCGGATTCTCATGGCCCGGACTTTGTCGTTGAGAGGGAAATAGGTGATGCTGAGCGTTATGCTGGTTCCATCGCTTGACAGAACCTTGACGTCCTGATATGGGTCCGTCATGACGGACGGATTGCAGGGTTTCAGCACCTTCAGGATCGAAGTGATCGTGTAAGTGTCCTCGACCCCTAGCCCATGAGGTGTGGGGGCGGAGCATAGGGTACTTGCCGCCGGCGAAAAGAGCATTGCTGCGAGAATTGGAGTGAGTGTCTTGATCATGAGGTTTCAGCTTCCTTCCTTCCTTGCGCCGGCGTTCCAAGCCAAGGCAAGCGCGGCCACGTAGATCCTTCCGAGTTTCATGTTCAGGTTGTATTTGCCGGACTTCTTGGCCACATACCCTGCGCGCTGCAGTTCCTTGAGGTGGTGGTAGGCCTGCCCTGTTGTTTGCATCCCGAGGGTTTCGGTGAGCTCGACAACAGACTTCGGCCCGCCCATGAGTTCGCGTAGAATCGAGAGTCGAACTTCATTACCAAGAACTCCGAGGACATTTGCCACTTGGTCGCAGGGGATCGCGAAAAGGTCTCGTACTCCATCGTCCCATGAGATGCTCCAATTGCGACTCGGTTGTCCTCCGACATCCAGAATCTCAAAGTGGCCGACCAACGAGGTCCCCTCTTCTGCCGCTCCCTTTAGAATCTCGACGATCCTGTCCGACCTTTCCTGCGCAGTCACGCTCTTAGTATACAATGTTTTTACGTGATTACGTAAAACCGTCTATCCGTAAAACATTAAATCGATACCTTTGATTCGCACCACACCTTTGGTCGATCGCCATTCCTTGCCTTCTTGGCAATTGCAAAATAGCTAAAATAGGTCGAGGTGTGACAAATGCTGCCTCTTGGGTCGCTTTTCCTTATTTCCGCGATCGCCATTTACGTCATTTTTGCCCTGCCCATCTACACGATGGGCAAGAAAACGGGGTCCGAGAACGCCTGGTTCGCGTTTGTTCCCATTTTGAACCTGGTTCTGCTTCTCGAAATCGCGGATAAGGAACTGTGGTGGATCCTTCTCTTCTTCATTCCTTTAGCCAACGTCATTGCCTTGGTGGTGGTGTGGATGGCCGTCGCGGATGCCATGGACAAGCCGGAATGGGTTGGCTTGCTAATGCTGGTTCCGTTCGTCAACATTATCGTTCCGTTTTACTTGGCCTTCGCCTAAGTCCTGTCGAGAACGTGCGGTTCATATGGGGCGGGGACGCGCTGAGTCTTTGATGAGACAGTCGCATCTTTTCGCCAGGCAATCGGCTTTCCGGACCCATCACGCATTCCACAGCATCCCTCACTCTCTAATCAGATATCCTCTACTCGCATGATTGCCCTAGTCGCTCTCGTCCTCGCCCTCCACGCCCCCCTCCCTCAAGCAGACATTGAAACACGGGTCAACCAACTCCTCAGCAAAATGACGCTGGAGGAGAAGCTCGGGCAAATGAGCCAATCCGGACTTCCCGAGCACGCGGACGCCCGCATGCTGGCCGACCTCAAAAACGGCTTGTACGGCTCCCTTTACGGCAGCGCCTCACCCCGGGCTCGCGCCGAGGTGCAGGAAGCGGCAAGGCAGAGCAGATTGCACATTCCCCTCATTCTTGGCGACGATGTGATTCATGGCTTCGTCACCGGTCTTCCCATCCCGCTGGGCCAGGCGGCCAGTTTTGACCCGGACCTGGTTCAAGCCTGCGCCCGGATCTCGGGCAAGGAGTCTAGCAGCGTGGGGCTGCATTGGACTTTCTCGCCGATGATGGACATCGCAAGAGACCCGCGCTGGGGCCGCATTGCGGAAGGATACGGCGAGGACCCCTTTCTGGCGAGCGCGATGGGGGTTGCCACCGTTCGGGGTTATCAGGGCACGTCTCTCAGCGATCCTGAATCCATCGCCGCTTGTGGCAAGCACTATGTGGGCTACGGCGCCTCAGAAGCCGGCCGAGATTACAACAGCACTTGGATTCCGGAGAACCTCCTTCGCGACGTCTATCTGAAACCGTTTCAAGCAACCGCCAAAGCCGGAATTGCCAGTTTCATGTCTGCCTTCAACGCCATCAACGGGGTTCCTGCCAGCGGCAACTGGCTCACTCTCCGCCAAATACTGCGAAACGAGTGGGGCTTCAAGGGGTTGGTGGTGAGCGACTTTGAGTCAACCCATGAAATGATTGCTCATGGCTACGCGGCGGACGGGGCGGATGCCGCCCGCAAGGCAATAACCGCGGGGGTTAACATGGAGATGATCAGCGACGATTACCGAAAATTCGGCGCCCAACTGGTCAGCGAAGGCAAGCTCGATCCGAAATACGTCGACGACGCGGTGCGCAACATCCTGCGAACCAAGTTCCGGCTCGGCTTATTCGATGGCCGCTCTCAGCCGGTGCCGATGGACCAGATAAAGCCAACGCCGGAAACCCTGGCCCTTAGCCAGAAACTGGCGGAGGAGGGTTTTGTGCTACTGAAGAACGAAAACAGGCTTCTTCCGCTCCCAGAGGATATCGGCAAGGTGGCGCTCATCGGCCCCCTCGCGGATAAACCAAACGACCAACTCGGCTCATGGGCTCACGCAGACGGAAAAACGTCGATTACGCCCCTGGCCGCACTGCGGAACAGGCTTGGAGAAAATCGCGTGCTCTACGCGCCCGGAATCAAATATGCCTGGGATGAGAATGGGCCTTGGGAAGAGAACATCACGAGATTCCTGACAAGCAAAGATCAATCGGGCTTCGCGGATGCAATTAGCGCCGCCAAACAGGCGGACGTGACAGTGCTCGTCCTCGGCGAACTCGCTGACGATTCCGGCGAGGCCAGTTCGCGGTCTTCAATCGATCTTCCCGGTGCGCAAGCGGAGCTCGTCGCCGCCATTGCCAAGCTGGGTAAACCGGTGGTCGGCGTGGTCATGGCGGGCCGTCCGCTCACTTTTCACAATGCCGCTGCCCAAATGGGCGCCGTGCTCTACACCTGGCACGGCGGGCCTATGGCCGGTCCCGCTATCGTCGACACTTTGTTTGGCGACAACGTACCCTCCGGCAGGCTGCCAGTGACTTTTCCCCGTTCGGTGGGCCAAATCCCTCTTTATTACGACCACCTGAGCACGGGCCGCCCGCCTGCCGAGGACGACCACTATACATCCAAGTATCTGGACATTCCGGTGACGCCCGAATACCCGTTCGGCTATGGGCTCTCCTACACCACCTTCGCCTATTCGGCAACGCGCGTTTCCCCAAGGAGCGATGGTTTTGAGGTCAGCGCGAACGTGACCAACACCGGCTCGGTAGACGCGGACGAAGTGGTCCAGCTTTACACTCATCAAAAAGTAGGTAGCGTGGCCCGGCCGGTTCGAGAGCTGAAGGGATTCAAGCGCGTGCATCTCAAAGCTGGCGAAACAGCCGCAGTTTCGTTCGTTTTAAAGCGGGAGGATCTTGCTTTTTGGAACCAGGAAATGAAGTTCGTTGCCGAACCTGGAGCGTTCCAGGCGTGGATCGCGCCGGATTCCGCCTCCGGCACTCCAACTGGGTTTAGCTTGGAAGATGGCAGGCTCAAATGAAGAGGTTGTTGTGTGCGGTTGTTTATGTACTGGCCCTGTTTGGTGGGAATTCTCTTGCTCTGGCACAGAGTCCGACGGAAATTAACGCGGTGCGCCAGTTCACCCAGCGATTCTATGACTGGTACGTGCCAATCGCCAATGGGGAGGGCTCGACGCCGTCCGACGTGGTGGCCATCCGGTCCAAGAGGGAAGACTTTACGGAACCCTTGCGAAAGGCGCTTGCTGCCGATGAAGCAGCTCAAGCCAAGGCAAAGGAAATAGTTGGCTTGGACTTCGATCCTTTTCTCAATAGCCAAGATCCGGATAAGCAATACAAAGTCGGCAAAGTGACTTCGAGGGGCGGCAAAGTGTTTGAGGTCGAGGTCTTTGGGGTGGAGAACGGCAAGCTAGCCTCAAAGCCGAGCGTTACCGCAGAAGTTATAAAGGAGAACGGCAAATTCCGTTTCGCAAACTTTCACTTCGGTAACGGCGGGAGCGACGACAACCTCAGAAGTCTTCTGAAGTCGCTCGCCGCTGAACGCCGCAAACACTAAGTTGGCTTAGATTTTCGTGCTAAGCCCTTGCGCCATCACGATCTCCATCGCGTGGTTCACAGTAAAGGCGACCCGGTGGGTCACCGCGTCGATGATCCCTTCCGCGCCTGGGTGCCCGTTGCCGGAGCCCTTGACTCCGCCAAACGGAAGGTGAACTTCCGCCCCGATCGAAGGCAGGTTTACGTAGCCCAGGCCGTAATCCGCATGGTCGCGGACCCAGCGCCATTTGCGGTAGTCCTCGGTGATCACCGCCATCGACAGACCGTAATCGGTATCGTTGTAGACGTCAACCGCCTGCTCCATCCCATCAACCGGAATGATCGCCACATGGGGGCTGAAGGCCTCCTCGCGTAGGACAAAGGTGTTCGGCCGGTAGTCCATTCGGTAAACAAACGGAGACACGAAGTTTCCGCACTCGTGCTCCTTGTCGGTCAACTCCTTTCCATCAATCAGCACTTCCCCGCCTTCCTCGATCGCCTTTTCACGGTGGAGCTTCCACTTCTCCACGCCTTCCGGATTGATCAACGGCCCCATGAAGATGTTCTCATCGAGCCCGTCGCCGATCGTAATTCGCTGAACAGTTTCAACAAACCGTTTCGTAAACTCCCTCTCAATTTTCTTGTCCACGATCAATCGACCAGAAGAAACGCAGCGCTGGCCAGTTGTTTTGAAACCACTCATCACCGCGGCAGGAACTGCGATGTCAAGGTTGGCATCCTCAAGGATAATGACCGCGTTCTTGCCACCCATTTCGGTGGCCACGAACTTGTACATCTCGGAAGCGGCGACCTGCTGGATGTATTTACCAACCGCGCGCGAGCCGGTGAACAGAATCGCGGAAACGTCAGGGTGCTTGACAAGTGGATCGCCCGCATCCGCGCCGGTGCCGTGGATCACGTTGATCACGCCGGCCGGGAATCCGGCTTCGACAAAGAGTTCCGGCAAGCTTATGGCCGCAAATGGGGGTTTCCTCACTTGGCTTGAAAACCACGGTGTTGCCCGCCAGCACGCTCGGAAGAACCACCCATAGCGGAATCGCGACCGGGAAGTTCCATGGCGTGATACAGGCCACCACGCCCTTGGACTTTCTCAATATATAGGCATCCTTGGCAGCGACTTCGCTGCTGACCGTGAAGCCGTTCGGCATTCGGCCCAGCCCGGCGATGTACTGCGCCATGTGGATGGCCTCAACCACGTCCGCCCGGCCCTCGTTCAGCGGCTTGCCACACTCGCGAGTCACGATGCGGCTCATCTCCTCGGTTTCCCGCTTTAGAAGCTGGGCAAACCGGTCGATCACTTCGGCACGGCGAACCCAGCTCCAATCCCGCCACGTCTCGTAGGCTTTCTTGGCGGCGGCAACCGCCGCATCAACATCCTTCTTGCCGCTCAAAGGGGCGGTGCCGACCGTCTCCTTGACGTTCGCCGGATTGGTACTCTCAAAATCCTGCGCGGTGTCCGTCCACTGCCCGTCAATCAAGTTCTTTGCTTTTATGGAATTCACGAACGAATTTGACCGGGCGGCAGACTGGTCTGTTTGCTAAGACTTGACCCTTACCTTCCCCCTCATCATCGGGTGAATGCCGCAGAAGTAATCGTAAACTCCGGCAGAATCAAACCTGTAGCTGTATTTGTCGCCGGTGTCCAGCGCTTTTGATTTGGGAAACGAGCCATTTACGCTCACGATATTGTGAGGAATATCGTCGTTATTTACCCAACTCACGCTTGTGCCCACGTTCACCGTTATCTCGCTGGGTGAAAAAGTGAAGTTGTCTATCGTCACCATCTCTCCGGTGGGCGCGGCGGACAGGGTCGAGTCAATTACCGCAAGCTGCCGGTTCTTAGCGGAGAAGTTCACGTTCGTGATTCCCAAGTAATCGCGCAGGACTCCCGGGTCGACTTTCATAGGGCCCGGCGAGGGAGCTTCGCCCGGCTTAGGCTGGGGAAAGGCGGTCGAACAGGCGGTGTGAAAAGTGATGTTGCCCTCCACCTTCTGAAGAACTTGGTGGATATGGCCATTCAGGACGGTTACCGAACCAAAGCGCTTCAAAAAGGTCAGGGCCTGGGCTGCGTCATCGGTACCCCAACCCCACTGCGGGTAGACGCTCCAGAGCGGAATGTGAGCGAAAACTACAACTGGCGTGCTCGTAGAAAGCGGCGCCAAATCCCTTTGCAGCCAATCGAGCTGATCTTGACCGAGTTGCCCGAGTCCGCCTGCTTTTAGGTTGACGACGTTCACGAGGCCCACGAAGTGGACGCCCCTCACATCAAAGCTGTACCACCCCTGCCCCTGCGTGCCCTTGCCGTATCGGTCCAGATAGAGTTTGCCCTGATCGTCCAAGAAATCATGCTCGCCAGGGACGAAGAAGGCTTTCTTAACCGATCCTCTAAGCACCTGGTCTACGGTGTCAAACTCTTCGGGCTTGGAAAGGTGGCTAAGGTCGCCGGTGTGGATCAGAAATTCCGGCGTAGTGGATAGACCTTTGAACTTGCCGACTGCCTCCGTAAGGGTCGCGGTCACGTCTGTGTTTGCGGGCTTGTTGAAGCCGATGTGGCTGTCGCTGATTTGAACGAAGCTGAAATCGGAGGGCCGCGCCGATAAAAGGCTTACTTTATCGCTCAGATTCACTCCACTGAGCACACCGCCTGAAAGCGACCAGAGAACGCCTGTTCCTGTCCAAGCCATGCATTTTAGAAATCCCCGTCGATCGATACCGTCTTCAAATTGCTCGTCCATTTTGTGTCTCCTAATGCCATTTTCAAGGGAGACTTTGCGAGTTTCGCGTTTATTCCCGGGAATAAACCACCTTCCAAAAATGTATTCCAAGTAACGATCTTGAAATTCTGGCGTTCTCAGGGTGACTCGGCGAAGGAGCGATTCAATCGCGACCTGCTGCCACACCTGGACAGCGCCTATAACCTCGCCAGGTGGCTTACCAGGAATGAAGACGACGCCGCCGACATCACCCAGGAAGCGATGATCAAAGCCTTCAAAAACCTTGACCAGATGAAGGCGGGGAGCGCTAAAGCCTGGCTCATGGCAATCGTTCGCAATACGGGACTCACTTACTTGAACCGAAAAAGCAACCAGCCCAGCGCCTTCCCGGACGAATCCGAAGACCTCGAATGGCAAGGATTCTCGCCAGAGCAGACCCTTCTGATGAGCGAGGATAGAGAGGTGGTGGTGCGGCTGCTGGAGGAACTTCCAACCGAGTTCCGCGAAGTGGTGGTACTCCGAGATGTGGAGGACCTGTCGTATAAGGAAATATCCGACGTTGTCGGCGTGCCGATTGGGACTGTGATGTCCAGATTGAATCGCGCCAGACACAGATTGCAACAGCGGCTGTCCGATCGGACACCGGAGGAGCGAAGACTTGGATTGTAAAGAAGTCCGCTCCCTGCTTAGCGCCTACGTGGACGGCGAACTTGACGCTCGAAGCGCACTGGCGCTTGACACCCACATTGCCGAATGCGCGGATTGTGCCAAAGCCCTGGCGACATTGAAGGACACCCAACGGATCGTTCGTAGTGCCGCGAATTACTATTGAGCACCCGACGCGTTGCGCCGGGGTCTGCAGGATTCGGTCAAGGGCCGTCAGGCAAGCGGTTGGCCCACGGCAATCAGAGTGGCGGCAATGACCGCCAGCATCCTCTTGGCGCTGGGCATCGGCTGGTGGGCGGGCCATGGTGGGGCGCCGCGAGGATACGGCTCAGAGATTCTTTCAAGCCACCTTAGGGCCCTGATGTCCGATCACCTCGCCGACGTGATATCCACCGACAAACATACGGTGAAACCCTGGTTCAATGGCAAAATTGATTTTTCGCCTCCGGTGAACGACTTTGCGACTGCGGGATTCCCCTAGTTGGAGGACGGCTCGAGTTTTTGAACAGCCGGCGGGCCGCCGTTCTGGTTTACAAGCGGGCCAAACACGTTATCGATCTTTACATTGCTCCCGGATCGGACATTTCGCCGCCAGAAGAGCAGACCACGCAGGGCTTCAATCAAATCCACTGGAGGGCTGGTGGTTTTGAATACTGGGTGATCTCCGACCTTAATTTCCCTGAGTTGCGCCAATTTGCAGCTTTGTGCCGATAAGAAGCAGCGGCCCGTGACTTTTGACCCATCTCGGACTCACGCATGCGCTGGGCAGAACCACCTTCACGTCCGATATAATTAAGGTGCTCGGAGACTCCCCGGATATCCCTATTCGTTCGCTTACAGGAGATTTTTAAAAAAAAGTTGCCCGAAATTGTAGGCGGATTTGCTTTGACAAGCGGTCCAAGTAGTGAGATGGCAAATCTTACAGCACCGAGGGCCTTGTTTTGGCTGCTTGCGGCGCCCATCTTTTTGACTGGGTGCCATTCCTCAAGAGAGCAGGTATCTGTTTTCAAAGGAGACTGGAAACTCACCGCTCCCGTCCTCGGCCAAGCCTCGGTCAGCTTTGACAACAGCCAGTTCACTGAGAAATGGTCGGTAAGCACCGACCGCGATGCAGGTGAACTTGTAGTTTCCGGGCCTTACCAGGTGTCAGGCGATTCCCTGATTCTCAATCCAAAACAATTCCAAATCATCGGACCAACCTCTGATGAGTTAAACACCCTTGAGGATGATCTGAAGGTGGCCGACGCGTGGATTTATTCGGTTAAGTGGAGTGGCAACGACCTCGCCTACTTGACGGCCACAGGATCCAAAGAGTCGACCGTCGTCCTAGGGATGTATCGCGGGGACGCGAAGCCCAATGAGAGGCGGTTGGAGTTTTCTCTCGTCTGGCCAGGTTCCCAGCAGACTATCAGCCAGCCCGTACGCATCAATCCACCCCTCAGCCCTGCGCCCCTCAACCCGGCATCCAACTCAAACGGCGCCCCGCAGATCGCCGGGGGTTTGCAGCCGGATAGGCTTTCAAATGGAAGCGACTCGTCGCAGAGCGTGACCATCATCACCGGCGCAGGCAATCAGGATGACGGGGGACAAGGCCAAGATCCGGCACATTCACAGGATCCCGTTCCGGCGGATTCTTCTAAAGATGATTCGGCTCCTGGTGACGGACAAGTTCAGAGGTTCTGACCGAGTGCGAGTTGGCCTAGAGCATCGCCTGTCAGCCGCATCACGGTCCAATCGGATTGATGCCTAGCGCCGAGCTTCTCATAGAAGACGATAGACGGCTCGTTCCATTTAAGCACCGACCATTCAAACCGGCCGCACTGTCGGTCCACGGCCAATTTGGCGACTTCGGCCATGAGCCTTCTGCCGATGCCCTGGCCTCGGCATGGGGCCTCACGAAAAGGTCTTCCAGGTAGATTCCTGGCCGGCCGAGGAAGGTGGAGTAGCTATGAAAGAAAAGCGCGAATCCAACGGGCTCTCCGTCCGAAAAGGCGAGAATCGTCTCCGCGTAGTTTTTCGGTCCGAAGAGCGTTTCTTTCAAGATCGCTTCTGTCGCCACGACTTCGTGAGGCAGCCGCTCGTATTCAGCGAGCTCCGTTATTAAAGCCAGAATGACCGGGACGTCCTCAGGACAGCCCGGCCGCAACTCGGTATTCGCAGGCATTCGCCTTGTGTACCCGAACGAGCTATTTGCTCTTCAGCAGATCGCGGATTTCGGTCAAGAGCAACTCTTCCTTGGTGGGTTCCGGCTCAACGACAGGCTTTTCCTCTTCCTTCTTCTTGAATTTGTTCATTGCCTTCACGACGAAGAAAATGGACAGGGCCACGATCAGGAAGTTGATAATCAGGTTTAGGAAGTTCCCGTAATTGATCGTTACCGCGTGGACCTTCGCCGCCGCGTCGGGATCGGTGTACGGTCCGGGGTTGTTCCCTGCTGAAGGACGACCATCAGGTTCTTAAAGTCGACATGACCAAGCACCATTCCAATGGGTGGCATGATGATGTCCTTGACCAAGGAGGTGATAATGGCCCCGAAGGCACCGCCTATAATGACGGCAACGGCGAGATCGAGCATATTCCCCTTGACTGCGAACTCTTTGAACTCTTTTAGCATGTATATGCATTGTTGCATCATGCATGGATGGAATTGGCGAGATTTCTAGGCTTTCGCCTGGAAAACCTTCACACCGGTCCCAAAACAGACCGCACCAATCGCCAAAAGAATCAGGCACGGGGTTAGCATTTCGCGGACCGAGAACCCGCGCCAGATCGCGCCCTCGATACTGAGCACGGTCCACTTCAGGGGGCTGGCGTTGCTTGCCGACTGCATCCACCCGGGCATCATGAACACTGGAATCATGCCGCCACCGAACATAGACATCGTGATCATGATCCCCCACGAAGAGCCCGAGACCGACTGCTCGGTTCTTCCAAGAACGCTCAAAAGCATCATGATTCCCACAATACAGATCGAACCGGAAAGAAGGGCCATTGCCAGCAGCAACGGCGAACCCAATCGTACACCAAATGCGAAATGGCCAAGGAGAAGCAAAGCCGTCATCATACCGAGAGAAGCAAACAGGCAGGCCAAAGCTTTGCCCATCAACACTTCCATCATGGACATGGAAGTCATGAGCCTCGTTAAGGTCCCTTGCTCGCGTTCTTTGACCACCGAGACCACAAAGCTGGAAATAACGCCTAGCAGCCCCCAAATGAGGGCTTGCGGGAACGTTATTTCAAACGGTGAAGCCGGACCTCCGCTCGCCGTAACGGGAGCGTCAGTGATATCAGGCCCCTGCACGCTGCTTGCGCTTACGAATCCAGATGAAACCGCCTGATTCTTCATCAGCTCTCCAACCGCCTGGCCCAGGACCCCTTGGAGCATTCCCGCCTCGGGACCTTTCTTAGGATCGATCCCGATCTTTAAGCCTGGCCCTTTTGTGAAGGAGTGGCTTTCGAACTCCGCTCCCAATCCCCTCGGAATTAGCACGTAAGCGGCCAAGTTGCCCTTCCTAACCGCATCGCTTGCGGCGGCCAAGGCATCCTGCCCACCCGCCTGATCAGGCTTGTCGATCTCCAGGGCGGAGGAGGCCCTAAGCTGCTTGACCAGGTTTTCAGAAACTGAACTCTGATCCTGATCGATGATCGCGATGTCGATCTTGGACGGCCCATTCGAGCCGCCAAAGACGTAGCCAAACAAAACCGCAATCATGACGGGAAATGCTAGAACCCAAAACAGGGCGCTTTTATCGCGTACCAACAGTCTCAGGTCCTTTATAGCTAGCGTTAGGCTCTTGTGCATGTCAATCCCTCAGGCTTCTTCCTGTGAGGCTCAGGAAAACAGATTCCAGATTGGGCCTCTCCACGAGCAGCGAGCGCAGCCCCGCGCCGGTCTCCGCGAGCTTGGCAACGTCTTTGAAAGGTTCTTTCGAGGGGAGCTTTAGATTCACCTCGTCAACGATCGCGCCGGGGAAGTTGAAGCTGACGGGCGGACGATCGAACTCCGCGATAATCATGGACTCGCCCCCAAACCTGGCGATGAGTTCGGGCACCGCACCCAGCCCGAGGATCTTCCCGTGATCCATGATCGCAACTCGGTCGCAGAGCCGCTCGGCCTCCTCCATGTAGTGAGTCGTATAGAGAACGGTTAGTCCCTCGTCCCGTAAGCGCTCTACGCTATCAAAAATGAAGTTGCGCGATTGAGGGTCCACGCCAACTGTAGGCTCGTCGAGAAAGACAACCTCGGGAGCGTGGACCAAACCACATGCGAGATTGAGCCTGCGCTTCATTCCCCCTGAAAAAGTGTCGACGATATCATTGCGCCTATCGATAGCCCGAGAGATCGAGTGCCCAATCCACTCGTTCCTTGAGCCTCTCGCCCGAAAGATCCTTAAGCCTGGCAAAGAAGACGAGGTTTTCTTCGCAGCTCAATCTTTCATAGATCGCCAAGGCCTGAGGAGCAAGTCCAACACGGCCTTTACTTGAAGAAAGGGTGGGATCCAAGCCGGCTATCCTAATTAGGCCGCTGTCCGGCCGAATCAGGCCGGCCATCATCGCAATGGTAGTGGATTTTCCTGCTCCGTTCGGCCCCAGCAGGCCGAACATCTCGCCTTTTTCTATACTGAGGCTCACACCATCTACGGCCACGTTTGAACCGTAGCTCTTTCTGACATCGGTAAGTTCTATCACTGCATGCAGCCTCGCGCTCAGATAGTACAGGACAAAAGCCCCAAGAGGTTCGTGGCTAAGGCCTTGGGCCTATTTGTGAAGCTTGAACCGTGAGCTGTGCACTGTGAACTGTGAATCGCGAGAGGGATGATTGAACAGATTTGCTTGCGCGGACACGCACGGTTTCTTGCTGAAGACCCAAGAACGAAAAACCCCGACATGATTGCCGGGGTTCTACACTTGGATCGATCGGCCGATCGACTACGGATCGATTTCGGAGTGGGCTACCCCACCCTTTGTCTCTCCGATCCTGTTCTCTCCAATCTTGCTGTCGGCGATCTTCTCTTCCGCCGGCGCCGGATCATCTTTCTTGGGCGCTACCGTGGCAACGACCGTTTTGGCTGGCTTTTGAGCATGCCTGCCATGTCCTGGCCTAGGATCGACGGGAAGGGCCTCAGGAGCGTCGTCCGAAGGCTTAACATTGGATACTCGCCGTGCCGTCACGAGGCGGTTGGCATCGTAGCCGGCCAAGTTGTCGACCCGAACACGTCCCGCGCCACTGCTGGCATGGATGAACCGGTTTTCGCCGATGTACATGGCCACGTGATTGATGTGGGTGCTGTGGTGAGTTGCGAAGAACAGGAGGTCTCCTTTTCTTAGTTCACCACGGCCGACGGGTACGCCGATCGTGGATTGCGACCGGCTGGTGCGCGGAAGCTTGATACCGACCGACTTGAACACCGTGGTCGTGAAACCAGAGCAGTCCAGGCCTCGGGAACTGAGACCACCCCACACATAACGGGTGCCTCTCAAGTTGTATGCCTTGTGGAGAAGGGCGGTTGTAGTTGGCGAACCCTTGGGCTCGTAGTTCATCGCCACAATCGTCTTCGTCCTTTTCGCCTTCTTGCCAGCAGGAGGAGTTGCGGTGGTAACCACTTCCTGCGAAGCGACGGCAGGCTTCTCGACCAAACCTTTCATGTGGGGCACGCCCTTACCGTCGACGGTCGATGCCGATGAAACCTCGGCAACTTCGGCGGGCGCCTTCGTCACAAACTTGGGTGTGGACGGGGCAGAAGACTTTGCCGCCACATGAACCGATTTGCTCACGGACTTTGCAACCTTGGTTTTCGCGCTCGGCTTTTTGACGGCCACTGCCTGAACCGGTGCGGAAGCCTCTAGAAGATCGCCTCGCATCCAGCCCACGGTTCCCTTTGGAAACTTCAGCTGATACCAGCCGTGCTCGTAGTTGAGAACGGTCACCTTGGTTCCGGCATCCACCTGCGTCACCTGGTCTTCATCTTGACTGGGACCACGGCGGATGATCGCCTCGTCCTTGTTGACCACGGCGTAGCGTGCCTTAAACTTGGGCACTTCCGGGTTTGCCTTTCCGGGAAATTCTTAGGGTGTCGCCAATTTGCAAATGATGCCAATCGGCATCCGGGTTCATTTTGCGCAGTTCGGCGATGCTGACACCCAGCCGATGGGCCAAAGACCAATCGTTATCGCCAGCCTTAATCGTGTATTCGGCGGCCTTTACTGGAGCACCGGGAATCACGAGTTTAGCGCCAACGCGAAGCGTTTTGTGTCCCAGCGAGTTCTCGCCGGCTAGCGCCTTTTCAGATATGTGGAACTTCTTCGCGACGGTTCCGACTGTATCGCCCTTATGGACGGTATAAGTCTTGTTGCTCGAGAACCCCGTAGCTGCAAGCAGCACACAGACTCCCAAAGCATATTTCTTGCTTTGCAAGACTTCCTCCTTTCTGGCCCTGTTTTTAAGAGGATCGGAATTGCGTTTTGCTCTCCGGGTCCGTATCCTCTCGCGGTCCAGCAATGATACCCTTGTGGGGCGACCCCTGTCAACATAGCGGGCTTGCCGTACGCCTAAAACTGGGCGACTGTTTCGAGATTTGTGTAGTTAAAGACGATATTTGCGCCAGGTAAGTAGGTTCGAATTTTCGCTAGATGAAATGCAATACCTTCCATACTCTGTGAGAACGTTTTGGCTTCTCTATGCTCAGCGTCCTCATCGTTAACTGGAATACAAAGGATTTATTGCGCGCATGCATAGAATCCATCCGCCAATTTCCGCCAAATGAGCCACTCGAAGTCATTGTTGTGGATAACTTCTCCTCGGATGGCAGTGCGGAGATGGTTCGAGAGCGCTTCCCAGATGTCCAGTTGATTGATCCTGGTAAAAATACGGGGTATGCGGCAGGCAACAATTTGGCGTTTGAGAGGGCGAGCGGGCAATGGCTGTTGACCCTCAACCCAGATACCGAGATGGTCGAAGGCACAATGAATAATGCCCTTCGCATCTTAAAGACGTATCCGGAATATGGCGCTCTCGGCATCAAGCAGGTTGGAGCGGATGGGTCGATTCAAAACTCGGTACGAGGCTTTCCAAGCTTTCTCGGAGTCGTCGGCGACCTCAGCGGCTTAGGAAAACTGTTCAAGAAAACAAAGTTCAACTCGTATCGTTTGGCCGACTTCGACTACGAACTCGAGCAACCGGCACCGCAACCGATGGGGACATTTCTTCTTTTTCGGCGGGAGGCCCTGGAAGCGGTCGGAAACCCAAAGAAACCGTTTGACGAACAGTTTCCCATTTTCTTCAATGAAGTCGATCTTCTCTATCGGCTCGACAGAGCGGGTTGGCGATGTCTCTATACGCCCGGCGCTTCAATCAAACATCTGGGAGGAGAGAGCACCAAGCAAGTTCGGAAGAGCATGATCTGGGAATCCCACAAGAGTCTAATGCGTTTCTTCGAAAAGCACTACCGGACTCCTTGGACGGCACCATTCTTGCCGCTCATGCGTGGGGTTATCTATTTGGGCGCATTTATCAGAGCTCGGGGCAGACATGACGGATTTCAAACTTAGTATCACGATCTGCTCATGGAATACGATAGACGATCTTCGCGCATGCCTCAAAAGCTTGGAAGAAGTGAGGAACGAAGGCCCCTTCGAGGTGATCGTGTATGACAACAATTGGCGGATGACTCCCCCGATATGGTGGAACGCGAGTTTCCCTGGGTAAGGCTGATTAGGTCCAGCGTCAATATAGGTTTCACCGGCGGCCAGAATGCTTGCCTTAAGGCGCGGCAAGCACCGGACGCCTTGCTCCTGAACTCGGACACTATCGTCCATCCCGGCGCCATACGAACCTTGATCTGCTACTCGGAAGCCCATCCGGAAATAGGAATCCTCGGTCCCAAGCTCTTGAACTTGGACGGCTCGCTGCAGTTCAGTTGCCGGCGTTTTCCCAACCCGCTCGCTGCCCTGTTTCGGAACACCCCGATCGGGCGCCTCTTTCCGAAAAACAAATACACCCGAGATTATTTGATGTCCGATTTGCCGCACGACGAAACTCGCGAGGTTGACTGGGTTTCGGGCGCCGCGTTATATGCGCGAAAAGATTTTATCGACAAGGTCGGCTTGCTGGACGACAAGTATTTCATGTTTTCCGAAGACGTGGACTGGTGCTACCGGTGCTGGGATGCCGGATTCATGGTCGTTTATCAGCCGCAGTCCGTGATTACTCACGCAATCGGCCGGAGCACCGATAAGGCGCCGAATCGGATGATCGGCGGTTTCCATCGCAGCATGTTCCGGTTCTACCGAAAGAACATGGCTTCCAAGCTGCCCTCGGTGGTGCGGCCCTTTGCCATCGCGTTCGCTTGGCTGGCCCTTGTCTTGCGGGCGGGGATGTTTATCGTTAAAAACAAGTTAGATACCCTGGGAAGAAAACTGAAGCAATGAAACGGATCGAGGCTCCCATACTACTGCTTGCCCTGTCTGCGTTCCTGGCGCCTCTGGTGGGGGGCTATATCGACGTTGCTTCTGCCGCAGGCAGTCCAGGCATCTTGGACATCTTCGGATACGATGCCTGCACGCTCGCCCACGGGCTTCTCTATGCGCTTGTGGCCGCTGCGGTCGCGCTCGCCATCGTTCGGAGGCAAGTCGCCCAATTGCCGCACACGCCGGTCATTGCGGCCCTCGGCTGTCTGCTTGCCTTCATCACCCTCTCGCTAGGGCTTTCGCAATACAAAATGCAGAGCCTCATAAGCTTTGCCGATTGGCTCATGTATGGTGTGGCCTTCATGGCCTCTGCGGCCATTGTGGGGCGCAAAGAGGGGCCCAAGTTACTGTGCGGGGCGTTTGTGGCGGGCTGCATCGTTACCTCGCTTGGCGCGATGCGTGAATACGTGACTCAACCAGACCCTGCATGGCGCGTAATGTTCCATTGGGAGAACCCGAATGCTCTGGCCGGCATATTGGTTCTTGGCCTCTTCACCGCCATCGGTCTTGGTTATGCCAGCTCCAAACCGGTGGCCGTTGTTTGGTGTTTTGCAGGCGGAATTCTAGGCTCCACGCTGCTGCTAACTCAATCCAAGGGAGGATTGGGCGGTGTGTTGGCCGGCCTCGTTTTCTATTTCCTTCTATTAGCTTACTACCGTCGCTCAAGTGTTGGGCTGAAGGCATTCCTGTTCTTCATCCTCGATCTGGTAGCTATTGCGTTGCTGCTTAAAGTTCTCGGCTTCGCCATAGGCATCGCAGGTCTGAAGGGCGTCCTCCTGGGAGCGTTCGCATTGCTGGTCTTCCTTGGTGCGTACACAAAATCAAAAGTTGGTGTCAAGGTCTTGTACCTGGCAGCTCCGTTCGTTCTCGCTCTAATTATCTTTGTTGGACTCACCAAGATCCAAAAAACCGTTGGCACGGATCCGGGGCCTACTGCTGCCCCGGTTGCTCAGGCCAGCGGCGATCCGGCGACTCCTCTGGCTCCAACTGGAGGGCCCGCTCCTCTCGGCCGCGTGCTGAACCCGATGTCCACCGCGGAGCAGTCGGCAAGCTTCCGCTTTAACCTCTGGAAAGGTTGCCTGACCCTCATCAAAGATAACGTGATCGGCGATGGGATTGGCACTTATCGGTTCCAAAGCGCCAAGCCGGGCAACACATCCGAAACCAAGCTCGCGCATAACTCCTTTTTGCAACTTGCGGTTGAGGCAGGACCTCTCGCCTCTATCTCCTTAATCGTGTTTCTTGCGCTTTGCGCGTTCGAAATGGTGAAAGGAAGCCGCAAGCTGCCCGAAAAGCCCAATCTATTCCGGGCGGGGCTGTTTGCGGCCATCCTCGCGGCGGTGGTTCACAACTGCGTGGACAGTGACCTGTACTTCACCGGCACCGGACTTTCATTCTTCCTCCTAATTGGCGTTGGGCTCGCTTTAAGTTCGGATGCCATTGTTCCTGAGCTCCTGCGGCCCGGATCCAAAGCCGGACTGCTCGGCGCGGCCGCAGTCGGCTCCCTGGTCGTGCTTTATGCGGGCGTGGTGCAAATCAAGATCGAGAACCTCCTTTCCGATATTGCCACTCGATCGCCGAACGCGCCGGCCGAGGCAACTGCCCTCCAAGGCCTGTGCCCCTTCGACTGGAGAGTTTGGTATTACTCGGTCCCTATGGCCCAGAACCCGGAAGACCGGGTGAATCTGGCGCAGAAATCGGTGGAACAGGGACCAACCGTCGTCGCCTATCACCGCTTGGCGATCGTCCTTCGTGAGGCAAACCGGCCCACCGAGGCAATCGGAGAGCTCAACGCGAGCTTAAAACTCGATCCAAACAACCTGGCCGCCCTCCAGCTCATGCTGGATATCCAAAAGGAAACTTCCGTTGCAGACGCGGTCAAAACGGCCGAGCGAATGATTGGAGTCGAAAAGACAACCTATTTTTCCATTCGGGCACTGCCGGAAGTTGTTCCCACGGAAACCTACGAGGCAAGAATCTTCCTTGCAACACAAGAGAAGGACCCAGCAAAACTCATCACATTGTTGCGTCCTGCCGTGCAGGGCTTGACGGAGTATGCCAACACCACGGTCCCCATGATCGTCAGATTCGAATCGACCGGTGGAAGCCAGGTTGGATCTCCGAAGGACGCGGTGAACATCCTTAGCGACGCGATCACCGCGGCCCGGGCGCTCGCGAAATGCTACCGGATGGAGAAGGATGAAAACGATGCCAAATGGGCGGACAATGCCGACCGCACGTTCGAAGCCGCACTACCCGGCTTGGCAACTCCGCCCAGCTTGTCCAAATAGGCCTTGACGATCTGGGCGGCGATCGGCGCCGAAACCTCTCCTCCGTGGCCGGAGCGCTCCACAAGAACGGCAATAGCGATCTTAGGATCTTCGGCAGGAGCAAAGCCAACAAACCAGCTGTGAGTCTTTTGACCAACTCCGCTGTGCTCGGTACTACCGGTTTTGCCCGCCCATGTCAAACCTGAGATCTGAGCCCTACGGCCAGTGCCTCTCTCGATGACGCCGACCATGGCCTCGTGCAAATCCTTCCAAACTTCTGCTGACACGCTGACCTTCCACTGCTCCTCGGGTTCGTTCGGTACGCTCTGATCGCCGTTGACAGTTTCCTTGATCAGATGCGGCCGGTAACAGATTCCCTCGTTGGCAACGAGGCACGCAAGGTCAGCCATT
Organism: uncultured archaeon; assembly: GCA_963829965.1. Classification (GTDB taxonomy): domain Bacteria; phylum Armatimonadota; class Fimbriimonadia; order Fimbriimonadales; family Fimbriimonadaceae; genus DASXZH01. The sequence goes on from CAWHLK010000060.1 coordinate 65,420, forward strand.
TGTAGGGGAGTCACCGAAAGCTCACCTTGTCCGATACCTAGATTCACTGTATCGCCCGGATACCAACTCGGCTTTTGATCCGCCGTTTTGTGCTGCACCGCCCGAAGCCAATCGTCCGTCGGAACGATCGCTTTGCTCTCGCCCGGGAGATCGATCCCTGAGCGATGGCCAAGCCCGACTTTCAAGGACTCCGCGCAAAGCGCCTCGGGCCCCGTCCGCACCGCCTGATCGGCAAAATAGGTGTTACAGGACTTGATGAGCGCAGTTTCGTATTGGATCGCGCCGTGATGCCCGAGGCACTTGAACTTGCGGTCTCCCACTTTGTAATAGCCAGGGCAATAAACGGTACGACTCATTGAAAAGGTGCCCACTTCGGCCGCCGCGAGCGTTGACACGATCTTAAAGGTGGAACCTGGCGAGTAGCTTCCCGCAATCGCGCGATTGAACAGAGGCTTCATCTTGTCTTTGACGAGCTCATCGTAATCGGCGGATTTGATCCCCTGCAAAAACTCGTTTGCGCTGTACGTTGGGTTGCTTGCCAGACACAATATCTCGCCCGTCTTGGGTTCAATCGCCACAACCGCACCTCCCGAATCGGGTGAATCGGTTTGAACCGCCTTTAGCTGCTGCATGGCGAGATGTTGAAGCGAGGAATCGATGGTCAGCCTAAGTTTTGAGCCCGGCACAGGATTGTCCCGCGCCATTACCAGCAATGGGCGCTTCTTTTTGTCCAGTTCGATCTCCTCGGTTCCCGGCTTACCCATCAGGTCCTTCTCATAGTAGGCCTCCAAGCCCATTTTGCCGACATAATCCTGAGGTTTGATGCCCTGCTTCTTAAGGCGCTCAACGTCTCGTTCGTCGGGCGTCCAGACATAGCCGAGCACATGGGCGAAATCCGTATCGTCCGTGTAGTATCGAATCGGCTGCTCTTCCGCATCCACTCCTGGCAGGTCCGGTTTGGATTCGGCGATCTCAGTCGCCTGTTCTACGGTAACGCCGGCGCAGATCGGCACCGGCACAAATCTCTTGGTTCGGTCGTAGTCCAATTTCTGCTGCAACTTCACCGTATCGATGCCCAGGATCGCAGCCACCTGTGGCAAAACCTGTGGGTTGTGCTTGAGAACGTCCGGCACGGCGGTAATAACCCATTCGGATCGAACGCCCGCAAGCAGAGCCCCGGTTCTATCCACAATCAGCCCCCTAGGCGCCAGTTTGGGAACCGTGTTGGTGTCGTATGGCACCCCCCTTTCGGAAAGCTCGGCCGCTTTCACAACTTGCAGATACCAGAGCCGCAGGAACAGCGCCACCAACGAGAGCAATAGAATCCCAATCGGCGCTAGTTGTCGAACCCCGATGTCCGGTTTTTTCGGTATGTGGATTACAGACATGAAGTTGGGTGTTGGGTTTTGGGTGTTGGGCTTAGGTTATGGGTGTTGGGTTTTAGGTTTTAGGTTTTAGGTTTTAGGTTTTAGGTGTTGGATTTGGGCTTTAAGCGTTGTGTGCTAGGTATTGGCTGTTGGAGAACAAGGGAGTTGAAAACAAACCTACTACCCAAAACCTAAAACCCAAAACCTAAAACCCAAAACCTAAAGGCGACGTCCCAAATCGTGTGGAAATTGTCCGCGTGCTTCCATTGAAATCATATCTCATTACGAGGCGAGCTTCAAATCCTCCTGAATGGGTTGGTTAAGTGTCTCAAATCCGTGGACCTTTCGATGTGTAATTACGCCGCATGCGAGCATGGCCCAGAAGAGCAGGCATACACTTTCCCCTGTGTGGGTGGCGCCTTGTACTTTGACGCGTCTACGGAACTCCTCGTTAAGCCGCTCGATGGAGTTGGTTGAGCGTAGGGACTTCCATTGCGGAAGCGGGAACCTTAGGAAGGTAAATAACCTGTCCCCTGCTTCTTTGAAGCTGCTTACGACCTTCGGGCACTTTGAATGCCACTTGATGATGAACTCCTTCCTAAGCCGCAAAGCGGTCTGGGCCTCATCTGCGTACATCATGGCCTGGTAGTCGGCTTTGAGTTCCTCGTGCATGGCCGGCGGGGCGTAGCCCAGCATGTTGCGTTCTTTATGAACGGTGCAGCGCTGGACAAGGCAGTTCGGCCAGGTCTGCGCCAGAGCTGCTTCAATGCCGGGGTTGCCGTCTACAATGCAAACTTGTGGCTGCGGAACTCCTCTACTGACCAGATCACGCATGATTTCAAGCCAGGCCTCCTTGCTTTCGCCGCCCATGTCCTTCATCGACAGAACCATCCTTTCTCCGCCCTCGGTGATTCCAAGTGCCACGAGGATCATTAGCTTGTGAGAGGTTCCGTCCATGCGGACGTCCACACTCAGAGCGTCCAGGACCAAGCGAAGAATCCCTTCTTCAGAAAGGTCACGCTCCATCCAAGCCTCCCACTGGGGTTTGAGGCGTCTTAAACAACGGCTTACCATGCTCCTGCTAACCCCGCCCCCTAATGCCTGAGCAAGGGCAAACGAAACCTTGCGGACGCTGCAACCGCAAAGGTATGCCCGGGTGATGAGTGCCTCCGCCTTGGGAGTTAATCTTCTCCCATGAGGCAACACTGAGTTTTGAAACTCCACAAAGCTCCCGTCCCCGGTCCTAAGCCGGGCACGTGGCACATCCACATCGACCGTTCCAAACGTTGTCGTCACTTCACGAGTCCGGTGCCCGTTGCGATGACCCTTGCCCTCGCGGGCATACCGAGATCCCATCGCTTCCTCAAGTTCCTCTTCAAGGATTTCTTGAATGAAATCCCTAAGCTGAAATCGAATGACGTCTTCAAGCGAGAAAGTATCCTGTTGCATAGCGCGTGCTCCTTGCCAGGGTTAACCTGGGCTTGTTTGTTCCAAAACAATGGACGCACGCGCTGTAAAGAATTTCCACCAGATCCGGGACACCGCCAACCTAAAACCCAACACCCAAAACCCAACACCCAAAACCTAAAACCAAAAACCCAACTACTGATGATGCTTCGTGCAGTAACGCTTAGGCTCTGTACCCTTAATAAACGTTCTGCGCACGGTCTCAGGACAGTATACGGTTGCTCTCAACCCGGTATCGGCGCAAATCTCCACGGTCACCGTCTCCCTCGAGTTGCGAGCCGGTGCGCTCGAAGCAACTGGTGGGCTATCGGATTCCGTTGGCTTGTCCTCGGGGTCGGCGGGGGGTGGCGTTCGTTTCCTTACTGGTGCGGGCGGATCGTCCCGTTTAACCCCTTGGTTGTCCACGGGAGTGTTTGTGTTGTCGCCGGAATCCGTCGTGTCCGAGTTGTCTGTATTGTCCGAGTTGTCTGTGCTGTCTGCGTCCGTCTTCCTATCCTTGGGTTTTTCGGAATCATCGGTCTGCGTCTTATCGGACTCGTCATCTGAAGCTTGCGTCGAAGCGTCAATCTTTTCGGCAGGAGGGGGTGGTGCGCCGGTGCCGTATTTATTCTGAGCCGATTTCAGAATGGATGCCCAGATTTCGGCAGGGACGATGCCGCCGAAGCTGTGGCGGCTCATCGGCTCGTAAGTGGCGAGATGGCCCCCTGAAGACTGTTCATTGGCGACCCAGCAAATGCCAAGAAGATTGTTCGTGTATCCGCAGAACCAGGCGTCGCGGTTATCGTCGGTCGTTCCCGTCTTTCCTCTTGCGTCTTCAACATCCCGGGCTCTTGTAGCTGTCCCTCCTGTCACGACGCCGCGAAGGTAGATGTCCATTTGTGCCGCCACATTGCTGTCCAGCATGTTCTTGTGGATGTCTGGCTCATAAGATTGAACAACCGAGTTGTCCGGTCCTAATATCTTGGTGATTCCATAGGGTGTGGCTCGATCCCCATGAAGCATAAAAACGCTGTATGCCTGGGCCTGCTCGATCGGTGAAACCGCTCCCGCCCCCAACGCCAATGCCATTCTCGGCTCAAGAGGTGAGGTGTAACCAAATACATCGTGCGCGTAGGAGACCACCGTATCGGGCCCGACCTTTTCCATGACCCGAGCCGCGCAGGTATTGATCGATCCGGCAATCGCTTCGGCAATGCTGACATTGCCGCCAAAGCCATTGTCATTCTGAGGAGACCAAGTCTCGCCTGATTGGGGGTCCGTATACGTGTAGGCGCCGCTCGAAATCGTATCGGTAGGGCTGATGGCGCCGGTGGACAGCGCAGTGGCATAAACGATCGGCTTGAAGCTGGAACCTGGCTGCCTTCTGCCTTGGACCACCGCGTTGTATTGGTGCTTGTCAAAGTCGAGACCGCCGACCATGGAGAGGATCTGCCCATCCGAATTCATGAGCATAAATGCCCCCGTGGTGATCCGATAGCCTCGATTTTGTTCGATACCGCGCCTAAGATCGCGCTCGCTGGCTTCTTCCATCGCGGGATCGATGGTGGTTTCGATCGTATATCCGCCGGCTTTAAAGTCGATGTCGGGAAAATCCTTCTTCAGGCAATCGAGAACGTAGTGGACGAAATACTTGTACTTGTAAAAGGTTTCGCCACTGCCGAAATGCTTTGGCACGAGGTGAACCTTCTCATCGCAGGCTTTGCTGTACGCATCCTGAGTGATCCAACCCATTTGGAGTTCTTCATACAGCACATCGTTTCGGTTATCTATCGACTTCTGGAGGTCCCGGAACGGGTTCTCGTCGGTAGGCCTGCGAACCAACCGGGCCAACAATGCTGCTTCCCCAACAGTGAGAGATTTGAGATCGGCTTTGCCAAAGTACACTTCAGAGGCAGCTTTGAATCCGTAAGCCCCATCTCCATAGTAGGATTGGTTCAAATAGTCCGTCAGGATCTGTTGCTTCGTGAGCCGCTTTTCAAGGCTAACTGCCAGAGCGGCGTCGTGCAGCTTGCGGGAAAAACTCTTCTCCGGACTCGTAAACAGATTCTTTACGAGTTGCATTGTGATCGTACTGGCGCCTTGAGCGGTACGGTGTTCTCGAACGTCGGTGACAATCGAGCGCCCAAGCGAATAGTAGTCGATGCCGTTATGATCGAAGAATCGCCGGTCCTCGGCAGCGAGCGTGGCGTGGATCACATTGGTCGGGATATCTTCAAAGTGCTCGATCGGGTCCCGGGTTTGGTCGCATGCCTCGTAAAGCACGGTTTTGCCATCCCGCGCGAACATCTTCGTGGATTTTCCTGAGGCAAAAACGGTCAACTTGGCTTGCAAACCGTGATCAAGCTGCTGGTCGGCCCAGTTTAGGGCATTGATCCAGACGATCCCGGCCGCGCTGCCCGAGACAATGAGGCCCAGGAAAATAACGCCCGCGCCAAATTTGAACGCGCGAACCCACGGCCGCCTTTTGGCGGACCGCTTGATCCGAGGCTGGACCTTCTTATCGGCTACAGTTGATTTGGCCGCCATTCCGTGAGATTATGACGTAACAGCGTCAAGGACCGTTTCGTGGCCCGCTCAGCACCTGGGCAAGTTCCCTTAACTCGTCCAACGGATAGGTTCCAACGAGGGCAAAACTCCTTCCGCTCATCTCCCATGGGTAGAGTTGAACCCCCCGGGCGTTGGTAGGTCTAAAGGCCTGTAGGTCCACCGCTCCCTGGACCTGGAAGAGAGATAGCTTCCCTCTCGGACCTACGTAAGACTCGTGCAAAGCGCTGATGTTGGCCGGCTTCATCATATTGACCTCGTCAAGGGTGAAGCCGGTGGAAGGAGGCAATACCAAGTTCAGCATCTGGTTCTGCCTTGCAAGGATTCCGACCTTGTCAGCAAGGGTTACGATCCGGGCGCCCTTCACATTGATTCGGAAGTCGTCCGGAAGCACCACCGGGTTGTAGTTGATCTTGGTGAACTCGAAGTAGTCTCGCCGGTCCCCAACGTCGTCAAGGACCTCGCGTCTTAGCACCATGCCGGTTTGAGAGTCAATCCACAGGCGTTGCCGCACGTTTCCCCTTGCGTCACTGATCACGCCGAGATCGGTGGGCCTACCTGCCACCAGGTCGCCCTTGGATGTCGTGAGCCGGGTGTTGCGGGTCGGATGTTGGATCCACTGTCGCAATCGCAGATAGGCTTCCTCGTTTCGTGGAGGCAACACCTCAATCACGTTCCTCCGCGGATAATACTGGCGCCTTTCCTTCGCCGTTTCGACGATCACTTGCCCATAGAGGGGCGAATCCGGCGTGAACCATACGCGTGAATTCTGCCCGTCCTGAATCACAAGTTCGGTGTGCACCTTGAAATCAGCGCCTTGACGAATCTGAACAACACGCTCACCTGAAAAGCGAAGATGGTCGCCCGCAGCAACCGCATGGGAGAATGCTATGGGCACGCCCGCCGCGACTGAGATGGGGGCAGTTCTTCCGGGGGAGGGTTGCGCATAGCAGATCGCAAGGGAAAGGCCTCCCATCAATATCAGTGCAGGAATCCTTAGGGTCACAATGCATCCGGATTGGAGTCTGGATTGCTGTCCGCCATCGCATTCGCGCCGTCCGTGTCTCCGACACCCACTCCTGGCCCGGCGATCTCACTCGATTCCACGGAGTCCCGATGCTCGGAAATGAGAGCGGCCGCAAGGGCTTTCCCATCAGCCACCCTCATGTTCGGGTTTGCGCTGGTTCGATGCTGAAGAAGCACAAACCCAACGCCAAGCGCACAAACAAGGGTGGCGCCTGCGAAAGTGCGGAATGCGATAGCCGCCAATGTCAGCTTTTTCTTAACCGGCTCCAAACTGAAAAGTCTTTCGTTTAAAGAGCTGCGCCATCGCAAACTTGGGGCGTCCTTTGGCAGGGAGCTAACAACCCTGCGAATAGACTCTTGCGCGCGAGAATTCAATGATTCTTCGAGTTCAACCTCTTCCACGGAGTCATGGAGAGCCTTTCGCCAAAGTTCCTTCATTTTCGATTCACCTCGCCATCCATATAGCCGTTCAGTGCTTGCTGTAAATGTGCCCTCGCAAGAAATAATCGGCTCTTGACGGTTCCTACTGGAAGTTCCAGCGCCTGGGCGATCTCCTCGTATGCCAGGTCCTCCCTATCGTGTAAGAGCAAAACGGATCGAAGCTTCTCGCTCATGGTTCCGATCGCTGCATCGACGACGGCGAACAATTCGTCGCTCATGACGAGCGATTCCGGGTCCCAACGGGAATCGGGAAACTCCATGGGCTGGTCATCATCTGCCTGATCGATTCGGGACTCCTGGGGTGTCCGGTCCACTTTCCTCGCCCGGTCGACGCAGAGGTTATAGGCAATCCTGAAAAGCCAGGTGCGCAATGAGGAACGACCATCGAATCGGACCAGCCCCTGATAGGCGCGGATGAAAACTTCCTGAGAGATGTCCGATGCTTCTTCAGCGTCAGGCACCATTCGCCGGACAAATCCAAAAACGCGGTGCTGGTAGGCATCCACGATTTTGCCGAAAGCCTCGGAATCCTGTTTACGGCATCTTTCGACAAGCGCTAGTTCCGATGCTAGATCCGGCTGCCTGCTCAATATCTTGGCCCCGATGCAAAGCTCCATAACCTGAAAAGATGGACGTAGGAACCGCGTCAGTGTTCAGTGTGAACAAAAATGCGGCCTGCAAGGTTCTTGCAGGCCGCGATATCAGAAAGTTGCCGCTTTAGAGGCGGACGCCCAAATAGATTCCAATCGCATCAAAGCGGGAATCGCTGTTGCCCCAGAACCTACCTTCCAAGAACAAGGGCGTTTGGCTTTGCGAGAAGTTAATGCCGATCGCGGCTGTGTAGCCGAAATTCCAGTTGCTGTTCCCACCGCCATGGCTATCTGCGATACCGGCGCCAATCGAATAATAGAATTCATTGGCGGTACCGACATAGTTCAGCATAACGGGAATGACATAGGCATTGTTTTTGCCATAGTAGTCACCCGAAATAGAGATGTGGCCAGAGTTGTTCAGGCCCATCGAACTTGGCGTAACGTTGGTCAAGCTGAACTCTAACCCCGCTCCGAACAAAACGGTGTTATCGCTGTTGCCACTGGTCGGAAAAACGACACCTGCACGAATTGACAAGCCTACCGGCTTCGATGTTTGAGCAGCCGCAGGAAGAGCCATTGCTCCCAGAGCTACCCCCCCTAACGCGATTGCGAGAACCTTACGATTCATTCTATTTCAATCCTCCGTGAACAATATTTTGGAACTAGTCCCGATTTGAGCCTAAAGGCTCTCACACAATATGTGACGCGCACAACACTAAAAGCGTATCACAGGCACGCCGATTGTACAACAATTCCGTAAGTTAAACGTGCAGTATCTAGTAAATCTTTGCGGGATATCAGTTCCTCATGCGTATGGATCTTGTCCATCCCGGTTGCCACGACGATAGTCGGGACTCCCTTGGCGTTGTATACATTCGCGTCGCTCCCACCCAAAGTAGTCCTTAAAGCAGGTTCAAACCCAAGTTCGCGACTGGCCTTTTGAGCAACTTGAACAACGGCCGAGTCCTCCGGTACGTTGTAGCTCTCGTAGTGTCGGTCATGCTCGATCTCCACCCGCGCACCGTATTTGGAGGCTGCTTCCTCAAAGCGCTGAACCATGTGGCCGATTTGGGCATCCAGTTCTGGAACACTGGTGCTCCTCGCCTCCGCTTTAATTGTTACGCTCGCACAAACAACATTTGTCGCTGAACCACCTTCGATGGTGCCAAGATTTGCGGTTGTCTCGGGCCCAATTCTTCCCAGCCGCATTCCCTCGATTGCCGACGCCGCAATCTGAATAGCGTTGATTCCCTTCTCCGGGTCCTTGCCTGCGTGGGCAGGCTTACCGATAATCGTGACATTCAGTTTGTCGTGCGTGGCCGTCCGAGTCACAAAGCTGCCCACTGGCGGGCCGGTATCCAGGACATAGCCAAAATCGAAATTCATCGGCTCAATGTCCACCGAGCCAGCGCCCTTCAGACCTATCTCCTCCGCGATGCTGAACAGCAGACAAACATCGCCGTGCGGCTCACCCGATTCCATTAAACATTGAACCGCTTCGATCGCAGGGGCCATTCCGCCTTTGTCGTCTGCCCCAAGAATGGTGTCCGACTTGCTGCGGAATACGCCGTCCACTTCTTCAATCTCGAGGCCCTCGGTTGGTTCGACCGTATCCAGGTGGGCGGAAAGAAAGATGCGTGGCGCACCCGGTTTGTTTCCCGGCAGCCAGGCAATGAGGTTGTTGCAGTTTCCGCCGTTCTGCTTCCCCGCCTCGTCTTCTTCCACCTTCAGCCCCATTTCCGTGAGGTAACTCTTGACATATTTGCCGCATTCGGCCTCCGCGAGGGCGGGGGCGTTGATGAGGCACAGTTCTTTGAATAGCTTGACGAGGCGTTCTTCGTTTATCATGTGGATTGTTCTACCCACACTCACGAGGTTTGGGCCCGATTGGTTTACCGAATACCGAAAACAAAGGCGAGCCGCTTCTTGACCTCACAAAGAATTGTTGCGTCCACCCTCCCGAGGCGAGGTTCAAGAAGTTTTGACTTGGGCACCGCAAGAGCTTTTAGGAGTTGGCTTCTGCAGTTTCCTTTCTCTCACTTCTGCCGGGCAGGGTTCGTAAAACCGTCGAACGCCTGCCACGGGTATAGTTCGCTTCGGACAAATGCCTGAACTTCTCGCATCATCGCTTATTCGCGACGTTCCCGATTTTCCGAAGCCGGGAATTCTATTCAAGGACATCACGCCCGTGCTCCAGTCTGCCGCCGCGGTTCAAGAGACGGTTGACCTGCTCGCTGCGGATGCGAGGTCAAAGGGAGCGGAAGTGGTGGTCGGCATTGAAAGCCGGGGGTTCCTGTTTGGAGTTCCGGTGGCGCTGGCATTGGGTATTCCGTTCGTGATGGCGAGAAAGCTGGGCAAGCTTCCGTACGACCGCATCACCGAGGAATACGCGCTCGAATACGGCACCAACACGGTAGAAATGCACACCGATTCGGTCACGCCTGGGCAGCGCGCGTACATCGTGGACGATCTCCTTGCAACAGGCGGAACAGCGGCTGCGGCGGCTCGCCTCATCGAGAGGCTGAACGGATCGGTTGCGGGATTCGGCTTCCTAGTCGAATTGACCTTCTTGGGTGGCCGGGAAGTCTTGCTCGGGTATCCGGTTCAAGCGCTCATCGAGTTTTAGAAGTGCCCTTCCTTTTGGCCCTTATGGGGCCGACCGCATCGGGCAAATCCGACACTGCGGAACAACTTGCGGGCCGTTTCAACGCGCAGCTCTTGAACGCGGACGCATTTCAGGTTTATCGCGGGTTGGACGTCGGGACCGGGAAACCGCATGACGTCTCTAGGTACAAGCTTCTGGACATTGCCGAACCATGGGAACAGTTCGGCTTAGGCGCCTGGATCCAACTTGCATCCAAGGATTTGCAGAGTGCCTGGGATGCCGGCAGATCCGCAATTGTGGTTGGCGGTACCGGCCTCTATATTCGAGCGCTCTTCGAGGGCTACGAATTTGTGGGATCTGCGCCCGATCCTGCTTTGCGGGCCCAACTCTCCCACGAAGCCCAAGAATTAGGGACACCCGCTATGTTCGAGCGGCTTCAGAAGCTCGCCGCGGAAGCCTCCGAAAGGGTGGACCCCATGAATGCAAGACGCGTTCTTCGAGCTCTTGAAAGAGCCTTGAGCCCGACTCCCTCCGAAAAAGTCGTCTTGCCGCCTTTTGATCGCTTCAAATTAGCGACCAATCCTCCACCAGCGCTGCTGAGCGATCTCATTGAGAAGCGCGTGGATTTCATGTTGACGTCTGGATGGCTCGAAGAAGTCCGAGGCCTCATGATGAATCCCCAAGTAGCCATCGATTCGCCCGGTCTTAAAGCAATTGGATATCGGTTTCTTTGGGAGCACCTTGATGGAAGACTGAGCCTGGCTGAGGCGAGGGAGAAGATCATCGTTTCCACTCGCCAATACGCCAAACGGCAGCGGACTTGGCTGCGGTCCGAGCCGGGGCTTGAATACCTGGATTGGGAGAAAGACGGCGCGGATATTCTGAGCCGCCAACTGAGTCAATAAAAACGTTCTAGAATTGGACGTCGCGACATGATCCACTTCACAAAACTTCAAGGCGCAGGCAACGATTTTGTTTTCATCGACCGGATCACTTATCCGGAGCCGATTGTGCATGCCGAGTTGCTCGCTCGGCAGCTTTGCGACCGGCATAAGGGCGTGGGGGCCGATGGACTGATTTTGGTGGAGCGCGGCGAGCATGCCCCGTTTCGGATGGTGATCCTTAACTCGGACGGCACCCGAGGCGGGATGTGCGGAAACGGTGTTCGCTGCACGGCAAGGCTCCTGATAGAGAATGGCCACCAACCCCTTAGTCCATTTGTTCTTGAAACGGAAACGCGTGATGTTGAAGTTGAGCCCTTGCGAGTCGACCTGATACGCGTGAATATGGGAGCGCCGCTTTTTACACGCTCCGACGTCGGCATGATGGGCTCTCCGGACGACACCTTCCTCGGGCAAAAGATAGAAGCGCTGGGCGAATCGTTCGTTGGGACAGCGGTGCAGGTCGGAAATCCCCATCTTGTGATCCTGACCGAGAATGTCGACAAGATCGAACTTGTCCGGCTTGGAGCCGCACTCGAAACCCACCCGTTATTCCCGTTCAAGATCAACGTTCACTTCGTTCAAGTGATGGACAAGGGGCACATCAAGGTAAGAACCTGGGAACGTGGTGTAGGGGTTACCCTAGCCTGTGGCTCGGGAACCTGCGGGTGTGCGGCGGTGGCGCATCTTCAGGGAGGGGCGGACCGGCACATTGTCGCCAGCGTTCCCGGTGGGAAGTTAACGATCGATTACACCGATTCGGGTGATTTGTTTATGGAGGGCGCGGCAGAACGCGTCTATGAGGGAGTTTGGCTGGCCGATCTTGTTCTGGCTTAGGCCGCCTTGCTTAAATAGTTGTGCAGGTAATACCTGGACCCGCCAAGGAAGTCGACGAACTCCAGTCCGATCCCAACTTCTTCTGCTCGCCAGGCCACGATTGCGAGCGCGCGCATATGCTCGCCCGAACCAAGTTCCGCTTGAAACTCCACCAGACTGCCGGGTGTCAGGTCGTCCGTCGCCTTAATCCAAGTGCCGCCGAGGCTCACGTCGATGGTTTCACCTTGGACATATTTGAGCTGCGCGCTGCCATTGCGCTCCATAACTGCCTTTACGACAATCGGGATTTGGATTGCGTAACGGGGATACCGTCGGCGATCCACCTCTTCCCAACCGAACTGTCCGACTTCGATCTTCCAGCCGTCTGCGCAGGGCTCGCATTTGGTTACCTGGGCTTCCGCCTTCGCAAACTGCCCAGTGTCTTGCAGAATGAGAAGGGTCCTTTTTCCGACTTCGACGAGAAGGGCACTTCGGTCATTGGTGGTGACGGTGAGTGGATTCGCTCTGCAAACCGTGGCGGCAAGGGCCACCGGCTGGGCGTTCACGTAAAAAACCAGACTCACCTGAGAGCCCGTTTTGATCACATAAGTTGATCCAAATACCGCGTCCACGGTAATTTTTGTCGGTTTTTCTGTAACGCCTACTTAGGGCAATAGTCAAAAACGCTCGGTCCGCGCCCTTTCAATTTCCCGTCTCATGTCATCTTTGGCAATTTGGTCACGCTTATCGTAACTCTTTTTGCCTCGTGCGAGGGCAATTTCCACCTTCACCTTGCCGTGGTTGAAATAAAGTTTGGTGGGAACGATGGTGAGCCCCTTTTCTTGCGATCTGCGGGCGATGAGTTCAATTTCCTTGCGATGGAGCAGGAGCTTTCTGTCCCGGCGACGCTCCGGCTGAAAATGCGAGCTGTGCTCGTACGGCTCGACATCCAAGTTCACGATCCAAAGCTCGCTATCTTTGGTCTGACAGTAGGCGTCAGTCAGGTTCGCGCGCCCCAGCCAGATGCTCTTAACCTCGGATCCGGCAAGGGCAATGCCTGCCTCAAAAGTTTGAAGCAACTCGTAGTCGTGCCTCGCTTTTCGGTTTTGAACCACCTTTGGCGAGTTGGAGGCTGGAGTCTTGGAGTCTTTACGGCCCATCGGGACTGGACATTGTACCAAGATCGGCTGAAGGGGGAACCTTAGCGAACCGACACTCGTTATTTGGGAGTGATCTCATAAGGTCTATTAGAACCAATGGTAAATTCTGGCTCAATGCTTAATTTTTCGGTCCCTTACTCTCTTGGCTATTTGTGCGGCAGTCGTTTCAGGATGCGGACATTCTTCCTCGAACGATACATCCAAAGCCGCTGCGGGGGCCGGCGAGACTCACGAAAAACTGACCGCCCTTAAAACGATCGACGTCAAGAAAGGCGACGGCGGAGAATTCGCAAACAAAAAACCGATTCAAGCCGGAGATACCGCGTTTGTGATTTACTCGGGAAAACTGGCGAACGGGAGCGAGTTCGATTCAAACACCGCCGCCCAAAAGGACCCATTCTCTTTTGTAGTTGGCGCCGGCCACGTAATCAAGGGCTGGGATCAGGGCGTTGTCGGCATGGTTGTCGGCGGCGAAAGAAAGTTAGAGATCCCCTCGGAACTCGGATATGGAGATAAGGCGCAGGGCGACAAGATTCCCGCAAACTCCGATCTGTACTTCGATATCACGCTTCTCGATTACGTCAAGAAAGGCGACGAAAACACGATTTACAAGGATGACACGAAGATCGGCTCTGGCCCGGAAGTGACGCCTACAAGCAACATCACGCTCAAGTACACGGTTACCGATCTGCGCGGAGCCCAACTGGAGTCCAATACAAAAGAGGGTATCAGCTTCCAGTGCGGCAAAGGAAAGGTCTATCCCGCAATCGAAACTGGAATCCAGGGCATGAAACAGGGTGGCATTCGCGTTCTTCGCCTTCCGCCGGCCTTAGCTTTGCCCGGAAGGATGGGGATGGCGCAAATCCAGTTGGTTAAGATCGAGTTGACTAAGGTCAGTTGAGCTTATCGCGGTAGACTCCCTACCAGAAGTGAATCAATTGCAATATTCGTGGCGAAGATGCGTCTTCTGCCTCGTCAGCGTCTGTTGCTTGCTTTCGATGGTTGGGCTCGCAGCGGGCCAGATTAAACGAGTCGGCAACGGATACCTTTTCCGATATAAGTTCTCTCCCGGAAAAACAATTAAATACACACTGGCATCCACGGTCATGAGGCCAAACAATGGCCCAACGCACATTACCGGACCTTTCGTAGAAACGGTTGAGAGCGCAAGCCAATCAGGCGCACAGATTTCGGTGACGTTCGGGCCGCTCGTATCTGGACAGCATTCCGTCATGGGCGCCCTGCATTACGATTTCAGCGAAAACTCGCTGGGTAAGATCCCCACCCCGAACGCACCTCAGATGTTTCCCATTTATCCAAGCTCCCCAATCAAGGTTGGTCAGAGTTGGGACGCCACCGCTAGTGGCGCCGCTCTGGGAAGCAAAAGCACGATCAACGCCCGTTATACTTTTTTGGGTGTCACCAAGCTGCAGGGCCACGACGTTGCGAAGGTTGGCATTGAGCTGATCGCTTCGGGGCAAGCGGATACAACTGGACTTGGGACCGACTATTTCCTTCTAACCGACGGAACTCTTTGGAGTTCGGAACTCAAGATGATCATGACACCCCCAAGCGGGTCTGGCAAGCTCCGGGCGGAACAGATGCTCACAAGGTAGCGCAATGCGAGTTTCGGCGCGAACCCAATCGGAAGCGATTCGCAGGCTGCTCTCCGCTCATCCGTTTGTTGATCTCGAAGATGGTCCAAGCCGATCAGCCATAGACTTTGTTGGCCACAGCAAGGAACGAAGAATCTGGGTAGATCGACCCGATATTGAGTTGTTCGGCCTTGTCGAAGTCATCGATAACAACCCGCTGGTTTGCGCCGACGAGTGCTCCGTTCCTTCTCCGGAAGCAACCTTGGCCCTGATTGCGCTGGCGCCGCTGATAAAGGCAGGGCTCCTTACTTCGGCACCGGTCGCCATGTTTTCTTTTGAACCGAATCTCGATTCGGTTGACTCGTCCCTGAAAACGATGGGGTGGCAGGACGGGCTTAGCGCCGGTCTGAACGCCGATCCTTCTGTAGGAACACCGACGGTTCAATCTGCGGTCGTTATGGCCGCAATCGCAACTCCCGACGACCCCACTCTTCTTGACAGCCTCTATGAGGGCATCTACGGCGGCTCGTTCCTTGTTCGACGATTGGAAGACGGGCCCTGGATCACGAGCCTCGCCGAGGGGCGGCCGTTTGCCGCCTATCGCCTGCGTTTTGCAGCGGACATCGGAGAAAGCCTTTTGACGATCCAGGTCATGGCCGATTCGGAAGGCAAGTGCGGCGCGGCCCAAGCCGTCCACGCGATGAACGTAATGTGCGGGTTCGAGGAGAGCCTGGGAATTGGCTAGGCTTCCAAAAACAAACCCACCGCCTCGTCCAACATCTCCTCGGTCAACCTACCCGTAAACGTGTTCTGCTGGCTTGGGTGGTAGGCGCGCCACAATCGCAATCCCGGAGGAAGACTCAAACATGGCGTTGTGCCCAAACTTCGGCTTTTTGCTTTCACCTAGGGTCTTCAAAACGTTATTCCAAGCAATGCTTCCCAGGCAAAGGATGCTGTCCCACTTACGCAAGGCAAGCACGCGGGACAGGTATCGGCGGCAGGTGTCTAACTCTTCTTTCGTCGGCTTATTGTCTGGCGGAGCGCAGTGCGCGCTTGCCGTGATTAGAACGCCCGTGAGAACCAGTCCGTCATCTAAATGGTCGGAAGCAGGTTGATTGGCTACGCCGGCCTTGTAGAGCGCTCTATAGAGCCAGTCCCCGCTTCTGTCACCAGTGAACATCCTTCCCGTTCGGTTTCCGCCGTGAGCGGCGGGGGCCAGGCCAACGATCAGCCGCGTGGCGTAATAGTCGCCAAAAACTGGAACTGGCTTTCCCCAATACTCACAATCGATAAACGACTTCCGCTTTTCGAGGGCAACCGACTCCCGCCAGGCCACGAGCCTTGGACACAATCTGCAAGCGACGATTTCTTCGTTGATGGATTCAATTGAGCCGGACACGCTACTTCCTGAAGGAGGGCCGGTTCGGTTGGCCCCGCACGCCGACGGCCTTTGGCGCTTCTGCGCCGTTCGGAGCGGTCTTTGGACCATTGACGACCTGGGAGGGATAAGCGGCGGTCCCGGACTGCAATAGGCTCACTAGGCGGTCATATATCTGAGGGATCTTTTGCCCTCAGCCTTGCTTCCTGGATGGAAACCAGGCCCCGGTCCACAAGGGAAACAAGGGATTGGTCAAGCGTCTGCATTTTCGCCCTCGCGCCGGTCTGGATGATCGAGTTAATCTGGTAAAGCTTTTTCTCGCGGACGAGATTCCTCACCGCGCCGGTGGCAACCAAGACCTCGAACGCGGCCGCGCGGCCGCGGCCGTCTGAGCGTTTCACGAGCGTCTGGGAAACAACACCAACGAGGTTCACGGAAAGCTGCATGCGGACCTGCTGCTGTTGGTAGATGGGAAACACATCGATGATGCGGTCCACGGTTTGAACCGCGTCTACCGTGTGCAAGGTGGCAAAAACGAGGTGCCCAGTTTCCGCGGCCGTGATTGCGAGATGGATCGTTTCCAAGTCGCGCATTTCGCCGACCAGGATGACATCCGGGTCCTGACGCAGCACATATTTAAGGGCGTTGCTGAAACTCAGGGTGTCCACGTCGAGTTCGCGTTGGTTGATGAGCGCCACGTGGTTGTCGTGGACGAACTCCACAGGATCCTCGACGGTCAGGATATGCACTCGCTGAGTTTTGTTGATCTGATCGATCATTGCGGCCAGCGTTGTGGACTTGCCTGAGCCGGCCGGCCCTGTGACCAGAACCAAGCCGCGGGGACGTTCGATAAAATCCCAGCACGCAGCAGGCAATTGAAGGTCGTCCATGGTTTGGATTTGGTACGGGATGACCCTGAAAACGGCCTGAACGGTGTTTCGCTGTTGGAAGACGTTGCCACGAAACCGAGAAACAGTCGGGATCTCGTAAGCGAAATCGAGTTCGAGATCTTGTTCGAATTTCTTGACCTGTTCGGGGCGGAGCATGGCAACCAGGTCCCTCATGAAGTCTTCTTCAAAGAAATCGGGCTCTGCTTCCAAATGCACCAGGTCTCCATGAACTCTCACGTAGACCTTGCCGGTGTCAATTTTGAGATGCAGGTCGGAGCCTTCCATCTCCACACACCGGATCAGCAGCTCCCTAATGCGACTCAAGCGTGCCTCCTGGTACGAGGCCGTGAGCTAGCGCCCGCTTTTGAAAGTCGCTCGCGTTGGACGACTTCGAGAGTGCGTGCTCGTAATCGATCTTCCCTTCCCTCAGCAACTGAAGAAGGTGGCCATCGAGAGTCTGCATTCCAAGTTCGCCACCGGTCTGGATGTCTAGATAAAGTTGGTGAGTCTTCCCTTCTCGAATCAGCGACCGAATCGCGGGGGTAGCGATCATGACCTCGAATGCGGCGATCCGGCCTTTGCCGTCGGAGGTTGGGATCAGCGTCTGCGAAAGAACGGCCTGGATAACGACGCTCAGCTGAGTTCGAACCTGAGCCTGCTGCTCGGGAGGGAAGACGTCGATCATTCGGTCCATGGTCTGGGCGGCGTCCACGGTATGCAGGGTCGAAAACACCAAGTGCCCTGTTTCAGCGGCGGTAACGGCCAGTTGGATGGTCTCCAAGTCCCGCATTTCGCCAACAAGAATCACGTCCGGGTTCTGGCGCATCACGTGTTTGAGCGCTTCCGAGAAAGAACGAGTGTCTGTAGCCAGTTCGCGCTGGTTGACAATGCTCTTCTTGTCGGAATGGACATATTCGATCGGGTCTTCAACCGTTAAGATGTGCGCCCTCTTCGACATGTTGATCTCATTGATCATCGCGGCCAGCGAGGTGGATTTTCCCGAGCCTGTGGGCCCGGTAACCAGAATAAGCCCTCGTGGCAGCATGGCAAGCCGTCTACAAACAGCGGGCAGGGCCAGTTCTTCGCAAGTTTTCACCCGAAACGGAATTGCTCGAAAAACCGCGCCCATTTTTCTCATCTGCCAGAACATGTTCACCCGGAACCGGGAAACTCCGGGCACGTTGTAAGACAGGTCCACTTCTTTGTAAGTATTTAGCTGGTCCAGACGGCCTTGGTTCAAAATACCGCCCAGCATCGAAGTGGTTTCCTCTACAGACAGCGCAGGATGCTCCGACCGGTAAAGGGCGCCCTGAATTCGCATAATCGGCGGCTGTCCCGCCTTTATGTGAAGGTCGCTTCCTTCCTTGTCGTTTAGCTCACGCAGAAGATCGTCAAGAGTGGCTGGCACATCGCTCCTACATACTAGCGTCGGAGCATCTGTTTAAGTTCTGAAGCAATTCCAGCGTAGTGCAAAGCTGTTTCTTCGGTAATCACTCCTGCTTTGACATACCTTAACAGGCTTTGGTTCATGGTTTGCATTCCCCAAAACTCGCCCTCGTTCATGATGTGATAGAGATCGCTGAAGTGGCCATCCTCGATAGCCTTCGTGATCGTAGGCGTACAAATCATAATTTCGATCGCCGCGACGCGGCCATTCCCATCCGCACGCGGGACCAGCTTTTGGGAAATCACCGCGCGCAGACAGTTTGCCATGCGCTGGCAAAGGTGGTTCTTCTCGTGAGGCGGAAACATATTGACCAACCGGTCCATGGTCTCGTAAGCGCTCTGGGTGTGAATGGTTGAAAACACGAAGTGGCCGGTTTCGCCCGCCTGCATGGCAATGCTCATGGTAATGGTGTCGCGCATTTCACCAATGAGGATCACGTCCGGCGCTTCACGCAAGGCGGCGCGAAGCGCAGGCTGGAAATCCAGCGTGTCGATACCCACTTCGCGCTGGGTCACGTAGGAATTCTTATCTCGATGGACGAACTCCAAAGGGTCCTCAACCGTTACGATGTGGCAAGACCGCTTTTGATTGATTAGGTCCAACATAGCGGCCAAGCTTGTCGTTTTGCCGCAGCCTGTTGGTCCGGTGAATAGTACGAGACCCAAGCGGTGATTCGCGACATCCTTCAAGACGGGCGGCAAACCGAGTTCATCCAAGCTTAAAATCGTAAGCGGAATGATTCTGCAGACAATGGCATAGGTGCCTCGCTGCATGTGGATGTTGGCCCGCACGCGGCACTTATCGCCGACAGCAAAGGCAAGGTCCATTTCCATGCAGTCCTCGAAGACTGCCCTTTGCTTCTCGGACATCAACGATTCGATCATGCGCTTGGCATTAGCGGGATCGATGACTGGAAAGTCGCCGGGCACAGGTTTCATTAGGCTGTGTTGGCGCATGGTGGGAACCGCGTTCCCTTTTAAAAAAACGTCGGAAGCACGCTCGTGGAATCCGATCTCAATTAATTCATGAAGACTAACAGATGATGGGTCGCGCATAGGAAAGCTATACCAGTTCCTTGAACCTAGGACCGGCCCTTTGAGCCGCTTCGGAGCATGACAAAGTATACCAAAGCCCCTAGCGCGATGCCTGTAATCAAAATGCCGACGAATAGGCCGTAATGCGGGCCCTCGGGCACGATTCGCGCAGGTGGCTCGGGAGGGGCCGGCTGATAGCGGTCAGGAAACGTGATCTTGTCGGGATCTTGGGAGTTCAACTGAACCCGATACTCGATTCCTTTGAGGACGCCGTTTGCCGTATACCGGGCGGCGGCATCGAGCACATTCGGGATGCTGTACTCCCTAACGGTGTGAGGATTGGGCGCCATGTCTTCAAAAGTGATGCTTATCCCGTGGATCGTGTACGGCGCCGGCGCGCCGACAAGCGCCTTGATAATCGGTTCAACCTTAAGAGCCCCGTCCGGTTCAATCAGCCCATCGGTCGCGAATGTCGCTTTCACAAAGGTGAGATCCGGTTCGGAAGTCGCTCCTACCTCGTCCTTGGTGACGGCCAAACCTCGAGCAGGAGAGCCAATCAGCGAGCACATCGTGTTCGCCTGGGCTTGAAGAAGTTCAAGCGGATAGTTGGGATCGCCCATGGTGATCTCCACCATGTCCGCTCCCGTGCTGTGCTTTTGGACGACAACCGTTACGTCCGGGTGGACGTATAGGAACACGGACGAGGGATTCTGCGAAAAACCTGTCGTGACAAGCAGAAAAAGTAGGATCAAGACAGGAATGCGCATTATGCCTGGGTCAATTCTGGCCGGAAACGGTATGAAAAAACATTAAGGAACCAAAGCTTATAGAAAAGCGTGATGCAATACGTTGGGAAAAGGTTATAATGGTGGACCGATTTCCGAAGTCGAAGTGCTAAGTCATGAACGAACCCGAAATTTCCTCTGATAATTCCAGTGGCCTGCTTCTGACTCCCGAAGGATACAAGACGCTCCAACAAGAGCTTGAGCATCTCACGATGGTCAAGCGTCCAGAGATCGCCGATCGCATCCGAGAGAGTCTGCAACATGGCGAGTTCAGTGAGGACAACAGTGAACTCGACGAAGTGAAGTTCGAGCAGGCGATGGTTGAAAGCCGGATGGCCGAACTCAAGGGAAATTTTGGCAATGCGCAAGTGCTTGACCCGAGTCAAATCCCTACATCCTATGTTGGGATCGGATCCTACGTCACGATTACCGATTTGGACTTTGACGATGAGTTTGAAGTTCAACTTGTTGCCAGCATAGAAGCCGATCCAAACCGCGATCTTATCAGCAACGAATCGCCCATGGGGTTGGCGCTCTTCGGCCACAAACTGGCCGATGTGATTGAGTTCGATACGCCAGACGGCAGAAAGCGCTACAAAGTTCTCTCGATCCGCAAGTAACACTACTTGACCGCGACTGGAACTTCTTTAGCTACTTTAACCTCTTTCTTAGAGCTCTCTTTCACGGTTGCATAAAGTTTCCGCAGCCAATCTTGGCGGGCTTTTGCCAGGCATAGGAGGTTAGCATGCACCCAAGCCTCAGGCTCCGAGCGGGCGTGGGTAGTTTCGGATTCCAGCTGAGCTACTAATTCCTTGTTGTGCTGCATCCAAGTTTTAACAGTTTGAACGCGTTTCTTTGGCTCAAGACGATTAAGAAAGTAGGTCCTGGTTCTCAAGGCATCGAGCAGGCACTCCAAATCTTGGCGCGCAGGCGCATCCATCAGCCATTTCGAAACGAGCACTTCACCCGCGGGCGTCAATGCGTATTCCGTCCGCTCACGATTCGGAACGCCGACCTTTCGCACCGGCGTTACCAGGCTGCTTCCATGCAACCGTCGGAGAACACGGTATACGGATCCGCTCTCGGCACTCCAGCGACCGCCTCGCATACTTTGCATCTGGCGCCTCATCGCGTAGCCGGAATTGACCCCGTCTCCTACCATGGCCATAACCATGTACTCCAACTCATTGTAGGAATCCACAAACCCCACCTTCCTTTCTTGCATGCGTAGAATGTAACTATTGCCCCCGGCAATCCTTATACCACAGAGGACTGATATTAATATGAGACTAGCCTACTCAGCCCCTACTTTTCTCTACTTATCCCCTGCACCGACTATTTCAGCGCGCCCCTAACGTTTGAAGACGCGCGTTTTACTGATGTTCCATGAAGACTTGCGGGCCCTGATTCTTTTTTTCCTAGTGTCTCCGGCTGTGAACCAGATCAACCCCTTTTATAGTGTTCGTTCGAATATAAAAAACCGCAAAAACGTTGTTCCAAGGGTGAGGCCCACGGCCCTGAAATGTTGAGGTATCATATGCAATCCCCCTCGCGCTTAGGACACGAAGCGCTGTATTCAATGACAAAAACCGCTATGAAAAAGGATATTCAGCCACCGGCGCCTATCGTTCCCCGCAAAGCTCGGGGCGGCCCCAAGGGCTACTTTACGGAGGTATATCGCGAACTAAAGAAGGTGGAGTGGACTGCGCCGGGCGAAGTCACTCGCCTCACGGTAGTCGTGCTAATCGTTTGCGCCTTCGTGGTTGGCATTCTTTGGGTGCTCTCGCAGACCGCCGGCACGATCATTGGCGCGTTGCAAGGAAAAGGTTAAGATCGATGCCCAAGTCTTGGTACGCAGTCCACACCATTGCCGGCCATGAGAACAAAGTCAAGGACGTTCTGACCAGACGCTCGCAAGTGGAAGGGTTTTGGCAAATTGACATTTTTGAGATTCTCATTCCAACGGAACAGGAACTAACCACTCGCTCCGGCAAGCGCGTCCTCGTGGATAAGAAGGTCTTTCCCGGCTACATTCTGGTTCAGATGAGCCTGACGGACGATACCTACAAGCTCGTAAAGTCCACGAGTGGCGTCACTGGTTTCGTTCAGAGCGGCAACAAGCCCGTGCCTTTAGAGGAATATGAGGTTCGGCGGATCATGCAGAAACCTGGAATCCAGCAAGGAAGCGCCAAAGGTTGCCTGGAGCAAGGGCGACGCTATTCGCGTGATCGAAGGGCCCTTTAGCGACTTTGCCGGCAAGATCGAGGAAGTCAATACCGATCGAGAGAAACTCAAGGTGCTTATCAACATCTTCGGGCGTGATACGCCCGTTGAGCTTGAGTTCACCCAAGTTGAAAAGCTTTAGATGGCTTTGTCGGGCTGGCTGATTTTCGAACTCGCAATCACCTGATTGAGGAGGTCCACCATGCGGGTTTGCGACTTGTATGCGAGGCCGGTTTCTTGGAGATACGGTGTGCTTGAGACTCTCTTCGCCCCTCGTCGAAGCTGCGCCATTGCGGCATCGAACGAGGTTGGATCGATTTCAAACCCAATCTCGTCGGCATGTTGGGGATCATAGGATGCCGTCTCATTTGTCTGGCTTCGCTGCTCTTCGCGCTGGGCGTTGTATTTCACGACCCGGTACATTTCATCCAGCGGCTGCTGGGCATTTTTCAGCGTCATCAACTGGGTTCGAAGCCAACCCTTGTCGGAGTCAGAGAGCCGCGGAACAAGGCCCCCGAGAAATTTCAGCGAGAACTCTTGTTTATCGTCAAGAACGAATGTGGCGATGGGATCTGAATACTTCAAAACCTCACAACACCGCAGAGATTGAACTGCGTCTTGCGCGGCCGTATGGTAATCGCCTTTGGACATGTCAATGACGGTTAGCCGCATCAGATCGTCCGCCACCCTTTGATTCGCAAGATAGATTTGGCTCTTGATGGGTCCGCGGATGGTGTCATCGCTTGCGCAAGGCAGCATCGGCTTAAGTTTGCCCGATGCCGCGCCGTCAATCCAGATTTGGGCAACTCGTCGGATCCGAGCGGGGTCAGAAGTTGAAAGCCTCTTCTCAAGGGTCGCCTTAACCGGCCCTATATACGCGTTGATAGCGTCCTGTTGTTCGGCTGACTGGTAAACCGGATCAAAAGGATCGACATGGAAACGGCTGAAACCGCATATCACTCCCACGAGGACAAGCGGCCCAAGCGCCAACACCTTATTCGTGAGGTTGCCAAAAGACATCCTAACGTATTCATCGGATTGCCATGTATTCATCTGCACCTTTCGAACATCGTTAAGGCAATCGTTGCCCCATTAACTGGTTCTACGCCGACGCCAGCTAGGTTAGGTCATTGGACCTAAATGTAGAGACTCGATATGATGCAGTTTCCCATTCGCTATAGAATAGAGAAGAGGATAGTACGTGAAAACACGATCATGCCGCGTTCTGAGTTGGGAAGCCCATTTGGTGCAAAGAGCATCTGAGGGCGAGACGGTTGCCTTTGAACTTCTTGTTGACCTTTACCGGCCAACCCTTATGAATTTGGCCACCCGCATGCTGCGAGACGGCGACGATGCCAAGGATGCAGTACAAGAGACTTTTTTGAAGGCATACCGGGCAATTGGAGAGTTCGATCCCGAGCGACCGATCAAGCCGTGGCTGTGCCGAATTTGTGCTAACTGCTGCGTCGATGCGGTGCGTGCCCGCAAAAAACTGCCGGACTCCATAGAGCAGCACGAGCACATGCTGAGCGACGATTCGGAGAATTTGGACGACAGGACGGTTCGCACAATGCGCGAGAGTCAAGTCTTCGATGCCATTTCAAGGCTTCCTGAGCGATATCGGAACATCATCACGATGCGCCACTTCAATCACATGGACGTGAACGAAATCGCGGTTGCATTGAACAAACCGGAGGGGACCATTAAGAGTTGGCTCTACCGGGCACGTGCTCTACTGAAGAAAGATCTACACGTAGCCTTGGGTTAGGCTAAGCCAAAAGCTTGGATCTCGGCCCCTGGTTCAGCAGCAGCCAATACATTCCAACCTGAAGGATCATGTCGGAATACTCTTCAGGATCATCCGGCTTCTTGATGTAGCTGTTGGCACCTTCGTTGTAGGCTTCTTCGACCTGCGCCTCATCGTCCGAAGACGTGAGCACGATGACCGGAATGGCCCGCGTAAGGTCGTTCGACCTGATTTCCTTGAGAACTTCGATGCCGCTCAACTTGGGCAGCTTGAGGTCGAGGATCACTACCGCGGGCATGACGCTCAACTCCCTGCCCGCGTTGCTTCCTTTGCCGAAAAGATAGTCCAACCCCTCTTGACCGTCATAGGCCACGACAACCTCATTCATGATGTTGTTGCGGCGCAAAGCGCGGAGTGTCAAGCGCTCGTCATCAATGTTGTCTTCGATCAGGAGAACTAGCTTTGTGTGCGGCATGGGCAATCACAACTAACTGCAGAATAGCTTAGTCCAATTTTACAACCGTCTGCATCAGTCCGCCGTAACCTTTTTTTGTTACATGGTTAAACGGGTAAACGGGCCGGACGTCTCCTACTTATGGGAGGATTTGACTTTCTTTACTCGTTTACAGCGAAGCGGCCTACGGCGCGAAGCGCCATGTTTACAGCGAAGCGGCCTACGGCGCGAAGTGCCATGTTTACAGCGAAGCGGCTTACGGCGCGAAGCGCCATGTTTACAGCGAAGCGGTTTACACCGCAGCGGTCTACAAGTGAAGGGGCTTGCGGCGCGAAGCGCCCCTCGTCAAATTGTAAAGCCCTTGCCTTACAAGTTCGTAACGCTTGAGATACCCGGCATGGGAAATGGCCAGATTCACTTTGCTTCCAGGTGCGCCATTGAGCTTTGCTAGAATCTGCCTTATCGTCCAGTTTGGAGAGGCTTCCACGCCATCGATTTCCAAGATGACGTCGCCCTTTTCAATACCTGCTTGCGCGGCGGGACCTTCGGGCGTCAAATAGACGATTCTCACTTTCCCTGTGTCCTTGTCGCCTTCCGCAACAAGGCCGGCTTCACCCCTGGGATCATTGGCTACCTTTCCGGTGAAGTTTTCAAACCAGACCTTTCGCCGGTTGTAATCCACGATGATATTGAAGTTTTTCAAGAAATCGATGCCGACCGTTCCGTCGCCTTCAGCATCGCTTGACGGCAAGTTGATCACATCCCAGTAGCTTGTGGGGACCGAAACGCCAAAGATCGTCATCTCCTGCATCTTCTTGTTCCAATTGCTGACAAGGCCGGATGCGATCATTGCCTCGGTCATAAATTTTGGAGATTGGTTTGGCTGCCAAAGGCCAATCCTTTCCAGCACATCTCGATTGATCGTGACGTAAAACGAGTTCCCGGTGTCAAGAGCCAAGTGAAGCTTCTTGCCATCGGATGTTGAGGCTGCCAACTCGATCGAGTTAGCGCCGAGAGGCAGCAATCGGTCCATGAATGTTTTTGCGTTATCGGGCGTTCGCGTGGAAATGTCGAAGTTTTTAGGATGAAAGATCAACTTTTGATGCTCAAAGTTGATCTCGGTAACGTAGTCTTCCAAGGCCTGAATGCCCAGAATGCCATCCGTGTGGGTGTCGTAGACAGCGGTCAGGTGGGCGACCGGCTGCTCAACCGCTTCGGGTTCCGGAAGCTCTACGGCATGGCCGGCTAAGGTTAAGCTCTTGATGTGCACGGATTTTGCCGTGTATTCCCCGACAAAGTCGCGCAGGCTTACCTTCCCGTCCGGTTCGCCCAGATTCAGGGCGTCATTCGCCACTACGCTTCCGCCAAATCCGGTGTCAAGCATCAACGAGAGGGGATGCCCATTGACGACGGCATCCAGAATGATCGCGTTGTCGCCAAATTTAAACGGGACCTCGAAATCGGACTGGTAGGCGACACTTAGAAGAATGGCGGAAAGAAGAACCATCGTATTTTTTAACGATCTAGTCGAAAGCGCGTAGCTGTTATTAGACGGTTTTTGCCACCCGCGGGCGTTCAAATATCAGATAAAGCACAATGACCAGCCAAGTCATCCCCACGAAGCAGGAAAGGAAACAGGCCAGAAGCCACAAGTAGTTGCTGCGGCGATTGACGATTTCCAAAATAAACCACACATAGAGAGCGAGCACCACCAGAGTGCCAACCATCGCGATAACAGGCGGAAGGCCGTTCAGGCCGGTGGAGGCCAGAGGTCTTTCGGTATTGATCGAGACCGGGCTTTGGGGACCGGCAAAATGCTTGAAATAATAGGCGAGGATCTGACCGATCGTAAAGGCCGCAGTCAAAACGATCAGCAGCCAACCAACCCAATACCAACTTTGCCCCAATTCCTCCACGAAGCGCAGGCTTTGGATATTCATTCCTTCGCCGTAATAGCCGGGACGCACATAGGTGGATATGGCTGAGGACAGGTCGATTTCCGATTCGGCCCCTGGTTCCGGAACGTATAGAGACCCTGCGGGCGTGGGCAACTCCATGGGCACGGCCCCGGTTTCTCCCTCCAGCGATCTCATGAGATCAATCGCGCTGGAATGCGTGGGCTCAAGGCTCACTGCTGTTCGAGCGGCATCCAAAGCGCCTCCTTTGTCCCCTATGCCATTTAGATGAATGGCAAGGTTGAATGCAGGCTTCGCCAAGGTTGGGCTGGCGGCCATTGCCGACCGAAGAGCTTCCGTTGCCTCGTTATTCATACCTAGGCTGGAGCATGCGATGCCCTTGATTTCAAGCGCTTCGGCATTCCCGGGCGAAAGAGTGAGGGCCCGTTTAATAGATTCCAGCGCCCGTTGAGTTTGCCCTTGCCTTATCTCAAGGGCCGCCTGTTCTATCAAAGTGGTGACCTGAATCTGAGACATATGCGCAAGTTCCGGTGAATTCCGGGAGTCTACCTATCAACTTTTAACGTTTTTTTGTATACTCCACGCAGATTAACATTAAGGCATGTACTCTCAACAGGAGTTTCGTGAAAAACAAGATGCAATTTTTAACAAAGCAAAGTTTGGCGGGCGTTCTGGCGCTTGCTGTCTTGGTTGCCGCATGCGGTTGCGGCGACACGGGTTCGAAAAGCAGCGGCAGTTCGTCAGGAACGACGACTGCAGATAACAGCTCTTCCGGTTCGGATAACTCAGGAGGCGGCGGGCGCAAGATGCCGACCGCACCCGGGGTGACGGTCAGCGGAGACACGGTTACGCTCGGCGTCGTGGGAAGCCTCACTGGCGACCAAGCACCTTGGGGGAAAGATGAGATCGCGGGTGCCCAGATGGCGGTTGACGACTTCAACAAGAGCGGGAAGCTCAAAGGCAAAACGGTCAAACTGGAAACGGGCGACAGCGCCTCCAAGCCTGAGCAGGGAAAAAGCGCTGCGGAGAAACTGGCTGACGACAACGTGATTGCGATCATCGGGGAAGTGGCCAGTGGAATCACGGCTCCAATGTCCCAGGTCGCTTTCGATCACGGCCTTCCGATCGTCGCAGTCGGCGCCACGCGGACCGATCTTAGCAAGATCGGCGCCAACTTCTTCCGGGTCTGCTATACCGACGCTCTTCAAGGCCCCGTCATGGCCACCTTTGCCTACAAGGAACTTGGCCTGCACAAGGTCGCTGTGATCACGGACAAGAAGCAACCTTATTCGCAGGGTCTCAGTGACAGCTTCAAAGAATTCTTCGTGAAGCTTGGCGGACAGGTCGTGGATGAAGAGTTCTATCAGACTGGTGATATCAACTTTAAGGGGATTCTTACCAAAGCGCAGGCGGCCGGTCCGGGCGGGCTGTTCATGAGCGGCTACTTCCCAGAGACTGGTCCTCTTGCGAAACAGGCCCGCCAGGTTGGCATCAACGGCCCGCTTATGGGCGGAGATGGCTGGGACAGCTCCCAGATTCTCATTTCGGGAGGAGACGCCATCAAAGGAGCCTTCTTCTGCAACCATTACAACAACAAGGACACGCGGCCCCAGGTCCAATCCTTTTTGAAGGAGTGGGGAGCCTCTCACGACGGCCAGCTTCCAGGCACGACGATGGCTGCGCTCGGCTATGATGCAACGATGCTGGTCTGTGACGCGCTAACTCGCGCAAAGGGGCTTGACTCCAAGGACCTGATTGACGCACTCGCGGAAACCGAGAACTATCCCGGCATCACTGGCGATATCACTCTCAAGGGTGCTAACGGTGACCCCAGAAAACGCGCTATTGTCGTTCAGCTTGATCCTTCTATCGGCGGCAACGGCCAGAAGTTCGCAAAGGCGTACGAGTACAAGGACGTGTTCGGCGATTCTGCTCAATAGATGATGCACGATCATCTATTGATCCTGGCAAAGCTGGACTTCTCCATCTTGCCGGAAGAGTTATTAAATGGCGTCCTGCAGGGCGCCATTTATGCGCTTATCGCGTTGGGTTACACCATGGTTTACGGCGTGCTCAAGCTAATTAACTTTGCGCATGGCGACGTGTACATGCTCGGAGCCTACTTCGCGCTATTCGGCTCGTACTTCCTCGGGTTCACGCCGGAATCCCAGAATCCCCAGCTGGTAATACCTGCCGTGCTGACGCTGGTTACATCCATTTCAATCGCTCTTCTACTAGTTGGACTCATTGCTGCAATAGCAGGCAAAGTAGTTAAGGGCACGAAGTGGGGGGGTGTTGCGTTTGCCGGTGGGCTTGGCTGCGCCTTCTTGGGCGGCGCAGGAGTTCTTGTTTGCAAGTTGCAGCCTCAGGCCGTCGACATGTTCCTGATGATCCTGCTTGCGATGTTCGGGTGCGCTCTTGTCGGAATGATCATCGAGCGATTTGCCTATCGACCAATGCGAAGCCATTCGAGAATCGCTTCTCTCATCACGGCCATCGGCGTATCCCTCCTTTTAGAGTTTGGCGGGCAGCTATTCCTGCCCAACAGCCCGCCTCCAAGCGTGGCTGAGGGTATAAACCCCTACCGTGAGGCTCATGTCCTTCACGTAGTCCCTCCAAGCGCCGGTTTGGTCGCTCAGGCGAAGGCGGCGGAGGCGCCTTATCAGCAGACAAAAGCGGCCTTTGACAAGTATCTTTCAGACCATCCCAACAACAGCCAGTTCAGCGTCTCGACCCCGGAAGGAACTCAACTTAAAGAAGCCGCAATGGAGGCCAAAAACAAGTACAACGACCTCCAGCAAAAGAGCGACAATAACGGTGTCAGCATCCACTACCAGTCAGGCCAGATCCTCATTCTGATCATGACGGTTGTGCTCATGGTTGGGCTGACCTACCTCGTCATGTACACGAAAGCGGGCAGAGCCATGCGTGCTGTATCCCTCGATTTCGATTCGGCATCCCTAATGGGCGTCAATGTGAATAACATCGTTGTGTTTACATTCGTGCTAGGTTCGTCTCTGGCGGGAGCGGGCGCTATGATGCAGGCGACCATCCAAGGAACGCCCTTAACCAGCTTTTCTGGCCTTTTACCGGGCGTCAAGGCCTTTGTGGCTGCAGTGCTCGGGGGCATCGGAAATATCCCCGGTGCGGTCATTGGAGGCCTTCTAATGGGTGTTGCGGAGACCGTGGCTGCCTGGGCAGGCTACAGTGACTACCGCGATGCGATCGCATTTGTCATTTTAATCTTGGTACTGCTCTTTAGACCCAGCGGCATCCTTGGATCGACAAAGGTGGAAAAGGTTTGAAATTCTGGGTCGTGCGGCTGTTGTCGGTGGCCGTCGCTTTCGCCGGTTGCCTCTTGGTGGACAAAGTCGCAGGGCATTATTCTGACTACGTTGTCCGCTTAGTGATTCTGAGTGGCCTCTACGTCACACTGGCCGTGAGCCTTAACTTGATCAATGGGATCACTGGCCAGTTCTCGATTGGCCATGCGGCTTTCTACCAAATCGGAGCCTACATGGGCGGATTTCTAACTGACCGCTATTTTGCTCGCTCTCACCTTCCTGACCTTGTCTGGTTGGTCGTGATGATGATTGCCGGCTCACTGGGCGCGGCTATTGCCGGATTTGTGGTCGGCCTGCCTTCTTTGCGCCTGCGCGGTGACTATTTAGCGATCGTAACCCTTGGATTTGGGGAAATCATCCGCATCATCGTCCAAAACACGCCTGCCGTTGGCGGAGCCTATGGATTGAAAATCGACCACAAGATCGAATCTGTGTGGATGGTGTTGATGCTTGCCGTGGTTTGCATAGCGGTCAGCCGAAACCTGTTGAAAACAGCCCGGGGCCTTCTTTTCTTGAGCGTCCGCGAAGATGAGATCGCTGCTTCGGCAATGGGCGTCAACGTAACCCGAATGAAGCTCAGCGCATTCCTCATCGGTTCCGGCTTTGCGGGCGCGGCGGGCGCCGCGCTCGCCCACTTCGAGGGCTTCATTACCCCCCAAACGTTCGGCATGGACATCTCTTTTATCATTCTCACCATGGTCGTGCTGGGGGGAACCGGCTCCATTACCGGCTCCATCATTTCCGCAATCGTTCTAACATTGCTTCCAGAAATGCTTCGCGGACTGAAAGATTCTGCCGGGAACGGCCTTGCAGTCAGCGGTTCCAGCACGCTGGCCTGCTTGATGGCACTCATAGTCGCGGTAACTCTGATTAAGCGCATTTCAATGGGGCACACTGATTCTTTCTGGATGAAGATTCTGAAATATCTGGGTTCGCTGGCTCTGGCCTGCGTGGCCGAGATCATCTTTGTCTTGATCCTCAAGAGGTATGAGCCCCTTGCGACCAAACAGATTCCGGTAGAGCAGCTGAGACTGACGATTTTTGCGATTACCCTTATCGTGCTCATGCTGCTGCGCCCGCAGGGGCTGATGGCTCACCACGAATTCAGTTGGTCATGGGTTAAAAAGGTGTTCGGATTCCCGGCCCCCAAAACGGCGGTGTCGTCTTGAGCTTGCTGCAACTCGACCAGGCAACCATCCGCTTTGGGGGGCTGGTTGCCGTCAACAGCGTCAGCTTCACCATAGAGCCTGGCGACCTGTTTGGCCTTATCGGCCCCAACGGCGCGGGAAAGACTACCTGTTTCAACTTGATCACCGGCGTGTACAAGCCGACGAGCGGTTCAATCAAGTTCAAAGGCAAGGAGATTTCGGGCACTCCGTCGAACAAGGTTGCCCGGCTCGGCATCTGCCGTACATTTCAAAATATCCGCCTCTTCCCCGCTCTCTCCGTGTTGGAGAACGTGGTGGTTGCGGGCACACTTAGAGCAAAGACCGGACTTTTCAGCGCTCTCGCCTATCTTCCTAACAGCATCAAGGAAACCAACGAACTCAAGGATGAGGCCATGGCCCTGCTTGAGGTGCTCGACCTGCATGACGTTGCCGATGTGCGCAGCGCCGACCTTCCCTACGGCAAGCAGCGGCGGCTGGAAATAGCCCGCGCGATGGCCACTAAACCGGATCTCCTCCTCCTTGACGAGCCGGCGGCAGGCATGAACCCCAATGAAAAGGTGGACCTCATGGAAACTGTGCGCAAAATCCGAAACGAGCACAACAAGACGGTTCTGGTGATCGAACACGACATGCGGTTCGTGATGAATCTGTGTGAGAAGATCGTGGTTCTCGATCACGGCGAAGAAATCGCCCAAGGGCCTCCTGCAGAAATTCGAAACAACCCCAAAGTTATCGAAGCGTATCTCGGCGAAGCCGTCTAAGCCTCAGAAAGCAAGTTTTATAAAATGTGCCAAAAAAATGGCACATCCCCTTGCGCTTTGAAATTGTTAGTGCCAAAATATTGGCATGTCCACTCGTGACGAAGCGAAAGAAGACGGGGGCCAGAACCTGAGCCGGCGAGAACGCCAGATCATGGAGGCCCTGTACCGCCTGGGCAAAGCCTCGGCAAGCGAAATCCACAGCGTAATCCCAAATCCGCCCAGTTACACAGCTGTTCGCACGCTCCTGGGGATACTGGAAACCAAGGGGCACATAAAGTTTTACGCGGACGGAAAGAAGTACATCTACGAGCCGATCGTTCCCCGTGATCAAATGGCGAGAACCGTCATCGACGACGTTATGACGACGTTCTTCGAGGGTTCCATCGAGTTGGTGGTTGCCAATCTCCTGAATCGCGAAGAAACCGCGGTTTCAAAGGAGCAGTTGGATGCGCTGTCCGCTTTGATCGAAGAGGCCAGAAAGGAGGGACGATGATCAGCTTGCTGTTTCTGATTTCGTTCTGGGTTAAGTCAACTCTTGTTATTGCAGTGTCTGCTGCCGCATGTCTTGTGTTTCGAAGACTTGGCGCTGCGTATCGGCACTTTGTCCTTGCCACCGGCTTCTGCGCGGTTCTCGTTCTGCCCTTCCTGACCCTTGTCCTGCCGAGAAAGCCCCTGGCGATTTTGCCTGCCCCGCCTGCCCCCGTAGTGGTAAGCGCGGCCGTGGAGCCGGTTGAGGACTTGCCGGCTGATCTGCCGCAGGCAACGGCTTCGTCGCCGGAATTTATCGAGGAGGCTCCTTCGCTACCGCTCACGCCAAAGCGGCCAACTCCGCCAGGCTTCAACGTGGGTGGACTGATTGCCTTGCTATGGTTCTGTGGCCTTCTTGTCTGTCTAGCCCGCTATCTTCTTTCTCAGAGGCTGCTCCGCCGCTCGTCCACGTCTCAGCCGCGCGAGCGAGACGCATACCTTCGGATGACCGAGCGTCTCAAGTTGAAACGCCGCTGGAGGCTGGTGCTGACTAGCAACTCAGGCCCGATGACCTGGGGCATTTTCAGGCCAACCATCTCGATGCCGGCGGCCAGCAAGGACTGGCTCCCAGAGCATTTTGAAAGCGTGCTGATCCATGAGCTCATCCACATTCGGCGCTTTGATTGCACGACCCAGTCTATCGGGGTCGTGGCTTGTGCGCTGAACTGGTTCAACCCGTTCTTTTGGCTGGCGCTGCGAGCCCTGAAACAGGAGGCGGAAATCGCCACCGATGACGAAGTCTTACGCGCCGGAATAAAGCCGTCCGTTTATGCCGATTCCTTGCTCCAAGCCGCGCTTGGAGCCCAATCTCGCCATCGCCTTGTTCCCTTCGCAGGAGTGCCACTTATGAACCAATCAAGAATAGAGGCTCGAGTTCGAGCCATTCTCAATCCGGACCGTCGTCTTCGAGCCATTAGCCGTGTATCAGTTTTGCTTACTCTGGCCGCAGCCCTTCTCATTGCGGCGCCATGCGCCGCGTTAATCGCATCACAGGCAGCGAGCCCTTCGCCAACGGGCCAGTCAGCTCCCAGTGGAAAGAAACGGGCTTCTGAATCGCGGGCGGCTAAGCTCAAGAGAAAGAAACTCGTCTCAGTGCGTAGAAGCTCCCAAAGAGTCCGAGTCAGCTCCAGAGTGAAACGCATCAGAGAAGCTAAAGCGCGACTCGTTCAGGCCCAGGTTGCGGTTACCGCACGGCAACAAGAGCTTGCCCTAAAAGTGAGATTGCTCCAGGAAGCACAATCGCGGCTACATGAACAAGCCCAACGAGGACCGAACCCCGCGGAGCAAGAGGCGAAGCAACAGGCCGCTCAGAATGCGCTCGCGGCAGCCCAGGCGGGCGTGGTTTGGGCAAAAGCCCAACTGGGCGAGTCCAGCAACGACTCCAAGAGCATCGCAGCCAATGAAGCTCAGCTAGCCGATTTAGAAGGCCAAGCGAAGGTTATCCAAAACGCCAAAGCCGAAGCGACGACAACGGCCAATCAGACCGAAGCCGCTACGGCAGAGGCCAATGCAAAGGCTTACGAAGAGGCAAGAGCCGCAATAACCACGGTGGACAATCAGGCCAACCTAGTGGCTGCGCTAGCTCAAGCAAAAGCATTTCAAGACGCCAACGACAAGAAGATCAGAGAGGCCGGTCAGGCCCAAATCGCCAAAGCACAGGCGCAAGAAAAAGCATTCAACCAAGCTGACGCCGAGAAAGTTCGAGCAGGAACTCGGGCCCAAATCGCCGAAGCAGAAGTTGATGCAAGAGCCCTCATGAACACCAACGCTGAAAAGGTTAACGCGGCGCTCCGAGCCCAACTCGCCGCAGCAGACGCACAGTCAAAAGCGATTCCGAAATCGAGGATCAAAGCCTTAGATCTCAAGAACAGACGCAACGATTTTGAAAAGCGCCAAATCGTGAGCCAAGAAATCGTCCGCCGCAACCTGCAAGCTCTGAGTTCGCAACTGGCGGACCAGCAGCGACAGGAAGCGAAGCGCGAAAGACTACAGCAAGCGACCTCTGAGCAGTTGGCCAGGGCCAGAGCACGGATCGCTGAGCTGGAGGCAAAACTTGCAGTTCTCGACGCCTTAGTCAGGGCTAAAGGGAAATAGACTTAGTCGGCTTGTTCGATCCTGCCGACGCCGTTAATCGCCTTCTGAACGCTTGGCGTACCCTTATACCGGATGTTCCCAACCCCGTTGATCGACGCGGTGAGCGAATCGGACGCCCAAACGTCCACATTGCCCGCTCCATCCACGGTTGCAGAAGCGCTTTTGGCCTGCAAATCCCGTAGTTTGAGGTTTCCTGCCCCATCCAAACTTGCGCTCAATGTTCCAACATGGCCTTCTATGGACACATTGCCCGCGCCATCGAGGCTTACGGCAAAACTATCGGACCGCACATTCTGAACCGTGACGTTCGCCGCCCCGTCAAGATGCACCGCGTCCAGGTTGGGTGCAGTAATCGTGACCAGCAGGCGGTTCTTCGGCCGAAAATTCTTCTTGGTCTCAACAACCAGTTCGCCGTTTTCAACTCTGGTTCTAACGAGAGGAACGATGTTGTCATCCCCTTCCACGCGGATGCTTGCGGCCGGCCCAACCTGGATCAGCAGATTGGCCGCTCCGTCATCCCGCACCTTATGAAAATCGCCAACGCTTCTGGACTCGTGAGCAGCCCTGCCCGATCCCTTTATCTGGTTGCCGATACTGCCCAAAACCAGGTCAGTGCATCCTCCAGATGCAAGGGCGGCACACGCGAGCAAAACCGAATACGGAACAACTTTCGCGTTCATGATAATAGGATTACATCGATTTGGGCTGCTCCCGTTGCAGTTGAGCCCAAATGCCTATTCCCATTCAATGGTCGCAGGCGGCTTACTGGTGAGGTCGTAAAGAACCCTGTTGACTCCGGGAACCTCGTTCACGATCCTGAGCGCAATATGCTCCAAGGCCTCGAATGGCAGATTCACCGCGCGTGCGGTCATCGCGTCCTCGCTCTCGACCGCTCTTAGAACGATTGGCTGCTCATAGGTTCGAAAATCGCCCATAACGCCGACGCTGCGCACATCCAAAAGGGCAGCATAGGACTGCCAGATCCCTTTGTGAAGGCCCCGCTCCCTAAGCTCTTCTCTGAAGATGGCGTCCGCGTCTTGGACTATGCGAACGCGCTCGGGAGTGACTTCGCCAAGGATGCGCACCGCAAGTCCGGGACCGGGGAATGGTTCGCGATCCACCATTTCCTCCGGCAAGCCGAGCTTTCTTCCCACTTCTCTAACCTCGTCCTTAAAGAGCCATCTCAACGGTTCGATAAGCTTCATCTTCATCCAGTCGGGAAGGCCGCCAACGTTGTGATGGGTCTTGATCTTGGCGGCGGTGGATGAACCGCTCTCGATCACATCCGGATACAGCGTGCCCTGAGCCAAAAAGTCGCAACCCTTGAGCTCATCTGCATGCTTTTCGAAGACTCTCACGAAATTCTCACCGATGATCTTTCGCTTGGTTTCCGGATCGGTTACCCCCGCGAGCGCAGTAAAGAACTGATCCTGGGCGTCGAACACCTTGAGGTGGGGATGGAAATGGCTGGAGAATGCTTCCCTTACCAACTTCCCTTCGTTCTTCCTGAGCAATCCGTGGTCTACAAAAACGCAAACTGCTCGATCCCCAATGGCGCGCGTGAGGAGGGCGGCCATGACCGAACTGTCCACGCCGCCGCTCACCGCGCATAAGACTTTTCCGTCGCCTACCATCTCGCGGATTTTCTCGATTTCTTCTTCGATAAAGCTCTCGCTCGTCCAATCGCCTTTGAGTTTGACTTCATCGAACAAGAACCGCCTTAGAAGTTCTGTTCCCCCCGGCGTGTGAGTAACTTCAGGATGAAACTGGACGCCGAACCGCTTCCCCGCCAAGTCCGCAAACGCGGCTACGGGACAGGTGTCCGTGCTTGCGATGGTCTCGAAACCGGGAGGCGGCGCTAGAACGCGGTCGCCATGGCTCATCCAAACGACGTCCGAGTTCAGCCCGCCCACAATAGACCCCTTTTTGGCGCCTGTCAAGTGTCGGCGGCCATATTCTTTGTCTCCTGAGGCTTCAACCCGTCCACCAAGCCGATACGCCATAAGCTGGATCCCGTAGCAGATACCCAAGACGGGAACGCCCTCGACCAGGCTAAAGTCCAAATCCGGAGCGCCCTCTTCATATACCGAACTGGGGCCTCCGCCGAGAATGACCGCAGCGGGTTTCCGTTTCTTAATTCGTTCGCCCGCCTCCGTCCATGGGACCATTTCGCTGTAAACGCCCAGTTCTCTAACTCGCCGTACGATCAACTGCGTGTACTGGCCACCGAAATCGATTACGAGAACAAGCTCGTGGTCTAGCTGAGGCCGCGCCGAGGTTGCGGTAGGTGCGCTCATCTAAGCCATGGACTCCGAAGGATCGCTCCACAAAAAGAACAAGTTGTAATCGTTGTCATAAAAGGTTACTGTTTGCCGCTGTCCTGGCTCGCCATGAATACCCCCAAGTTGAACGCCTTCCTTGATAAGCCTGGCAATTTCTCCGCTAAAGTCGTCGGTTTGGATCGCGACTCGTGTGCGAGGGATCTGATCGTCATCGGGAAACTCTCGATCCCAATGGGACTCAAGCATAATGCCGATTTTGCCGCCGGGAGCCGACAGAACGGCAAACCCCCAGTCGTATCTCTGCTCTAGCGCGAACCCTACCTTTTGGGTATAAAAAGCGATTGCTGCCTCAAAATCACGAACAAAATAAATTGTTTCGGAGATGCGTGTTGCCATATTTCATTTTTACGCATCTAGGTGCCGGAATGCATGGCCGCGGCGAGTTTCTTCACTGCGGCAACCACTTCATCGATCGTCATTTGATCCGTATCGATAAGTGTCGCGTCCGGCGCCTTTTGGAGGGGGCTGTCCTCCCGCGTGCTGTCACGGGTGTCACGCTCCTGGATCTGCGCTTTTAGCTCTTGAAGGTCCACTTGCATGCCTTTTGCAACCAGCTCTTTGTAGCGCCGCTGCGCGCGAATCTCGATGCCGGCAGTGAGAAACACCTTCACGTCAGCGCCAGGCGCAACAACTGTTGTTGTATCGCGCCCTTCGAGAATCACTCCCCCGCCCGCGACAATCGCCTTCTGTTGCTCAACTAGCTTTCGCCTGACCGCGGAATGTACACTGACCGCGCTGGCAAAGTCTCCAATTTCCGGCAGGCGGATCGCCTCGGTTACATCCTCGCCATTCAACAGAACCCGTTGTGGTTCGCCGGGTCCAAACGAAATCGTAATCTCACTCGTTATCTGGGCCGCTGCCTCCCCATTGGCCGCCTTTACACCTTTTCGTGAGGCGGCGAGCGCAACACAGCGGTACATAGCGCCAGTGTCCAGAAACCGCAGATCCAGATCTTTACCTACCCTCTTGGCGATAGTTGTCTTTCCAGCGCCGGCGGGACCATCGATGGCAACGACCAAGTTAGGCAAAACAGAGCCTCCCAAGATGGGACTCGAACTCCGGATAACTGGTCGCAATGCTTTCCGCGCCCTCTATCATGGTAGCGCCGTCGGCAATCAAGCCTGCGATGGCGAAAGCCATCGCGATTCGGTGATCGCCCGCCGTGTTGATCTTCGCCCCTTTCAGCGACACGGGGCCGGCAATGGTCAAGCCATCCGGATGAGTTTCCACCTCGGCGCCCATCGCGCGCAGATTTGCGGCGATCAGCTCAATTCGGTCGCTTTCCTTCACTCTCAGCTCGGCCGCATCGCGAATTGTCGAAGTGCCCTCGCACTGAGTGGCGAGCACGGAGAGCACAGGAATCTCGTCGATAAGTCGTGGAACCAGTCCCCCTGAAATATGGAACGGCTTTAACGCGGAAGGCCTGGAAATCTCTACATCCGCCACCGGCTCGTTCAACTCCTCGCGCGAGTTGCCAAGCGCATAGGTTGCGCCAACCTGTTCAAGGACGTCAAAAAGGCCGGTTCGGGTTGGGTTGACGCCCAACTCCAAGATTTGCAATTGCGCTCCAGGAACCAGGCACGCCGCGACAATAAAGAACGCGGCGCTTGAAATGTCCGCGGGGACGTTGAACCTAAAGTTCGAAACATGCGAGCCTGGCGCAAGCCGGGTTACGCTTTCGCCGTCGCCGGAGAGCGTTCGCACGTCCACGCCTAGCGCGCCGAGCATTCGCTCGGTGTGGTCACGGCTAAGGCTTGGCTCATGAACGATCGTCGTTCCGTGCGCTCTTAGTCCAGCAAGAAGGATGCAGCTCTTGACCTGAGCGCTGGAAACCGGGCTCTGATATTCGATCCCCTTCAAATCAGCCCCGTGAATGGTGAGGGGCGAGAGTATCCCCCTTCACCTTTGCACCCATTAGGCGCAATGGCTCTGCAATCCGCCTCATCGGCCTTCGGGAAAGCGATCCGTCACCAATCATTGTCGCCTCGATCGGACGGGACGCAATCAAGCCACTTAACAGGCGAATCGTGGTACCGCTATTGCCGCAATCCAACAGGTCACTCGGCTTTCGCCATTGTTCGGGCGGAACTAAGAGCCGAGAACCATCCTCTTCTTCATGATGCGCGACGCCCATTTGACCGAGGCAGGATAGCGTGCTTTCGCAATCCTCAGAGCGCAGAGGGTTGACAACCGTGGAAGGTCCGTCCGCAATCGCGGCGAACATGTATGCCCTATGCGTCAGGGACTTGTCTGAAGGAGGGCGCAGTTCGCCCCGTAACTTTGACGCCCGGTTGACGACGATATCCATTCGGGAAGAGTTTACTAGGCTCTGTCTGCCGCGCGTCGGTTACTTGCTCAACTGCTGAAGCCGCGCCCGAAGCTGCTTCTCATATTCACCGTACTTGGCAAAATCCCCCTGCCGCAAGGCTGTATCAGCTTGGTCGGCTGTTTTCAAAAGTCCTTGCAGGGCGGTTTTGGTAGCAGGATCCACTGTCACAGGAGGCGAAAGAGCCGGTGACGGGGTCGCGTTAGCTGGGCTGGCCGTCGTTTGGACAGCCGGCGTTTCGCCACCAAACAGTTCCTTCAGTGCTTCCGAGTAGGTGTCGGCGACAACGATTTGGCCCGTGCTTAACCCCAAGACGACTTTACGCAGTTCCGGAATAGCAGTAATTCCCGTGGCCGCACTTCCAAGAAACATAGGTTCGGCATACATCACACTGTTGCCAATCGGGACGACAAGCAGATTTTCCAACACTGATCTGGCTTTGCTCGTTTTTCAGGAGAGTGTAAAGGTTCGCGATGGCGGGGCTTTGGTTGAAGTTGGCCTCCATTTGCTTCGGACCACTGAGGAGCACGCCCTGCTTGTAATCGTAAAGCCAAAGTTTGCCGTATCGATCGGGATCACAGTGAGCGGCAAGCCAACCGCTCATGTTGCCCTTGTTACGCGGTGTGAATGGAAGAATCAGTAGAAACTCGTCCTTGGGGTCGGCGGGAAGCCGCATTTGCACGTAATAGGGCTGCATCTGCTCTTCTTGGCCGGACGCGCCTTTCTCAGTGGGCATGTCCCAGGCGTCTTCATTATTCAGAAAGGCAAGGGGATCGGTGACGTGGTATTGTTTAACTTGCTCAGCTTGAGCAGTAAACAAATCTTGCGGATATCGGAAGTGCTCCCTGAGCCCGGTGGGCAAAGCGGATATGTCCTGGATGAGGCCCGGGTAAATGCTCTCATAGGTTTGAAGAAGAGGCTCGTCTGGTTGGATCGCGTAGGCGTTCGTCTCGCCAGTGTAGGCGTCGATGACCACTTTAACCGGATTGCGAATGTAGTTTGGTCGGCCTGGGATCGAGATCATGTCCGAATAAGCCGAATACGGCATCTGGTCCGTGCTTATATAACCGTCCAAAATCCACATCAAATGGCCGTTGTTTACGACCATGTAAGGGTCTTGATCGAACGAGAGAAACGGATAGATGAGGCTGGCGCGGTCCACCACGCCTCGGTGCATCAGCAAGCGAGAATTTCCGGTTATGTTGGACGAGATGAAAATGTTCTTGTCGCCCAGTTCAATAGCCAGGGCCAGCTTGCTGAAAAACGGCGCGACGCTGATGCCCCTATCGCCAGACCAGCGATTGGTCTGGTTGTTTGTTTGGCTGGGATAGTCGAACTCATCGACCTTCGTGTCGACGAGAACGTAGTTGTCTCCTGCTGAGCCCTTAAAATCGCTGAAGTAAATGCGAGGCTCCGTAATTGGCAGATCCGTTGGTGTCGTGGGAGGGAGGTCCTTGATGATGAAATCCGGCTGCCCGCTTTCGTTCGCGGTGTTAACTGGCGACATGGTTAGACCAAATCCATGGGTGTACTCAAGGTGCTGGTTCACCCAGGTTTGAGCAGAATCCGAGAGGCCTTCCACGTAAATATCTCGTGGAGCGAGCATCACCATCTGCCGCTTGCCGTTGATCGTGTATCGGTCGATGTCCACGTCGTTGAAGCGGTAGTAGGTCTTGAGTCCTTGGAGGGATTCCACCGCTTGACGCAACGTGTCCGGATCCCAAAGACGCATATTGTCCAAAGTGCCCTTTGCGCTCGCGAGATCAGTGGCGGAAGGCTGGTCATGCACATCCGTGTTTTTGACTTCGATGGCGTCGAGCGCATAAGCGTAACGCGTCATCTCGATAGCTTTGGAAGCGTAGGGTGCTTCCAAGGTGTTCCGGTTCTGCGGCACGTACCAGGCGGAAAGAATGAAGGGATAGAGTCCGAGACCAATCACTGCAAGCACCAGATAAGCCGCGCCCGCGCCGATTGCCACGCTCCAGCCAGGCTGCCAAAGGGGGGCAAGGCAGAACAGCAACCC
Organism: uncultured archaeon; assembly: GCA_963829965.1. Taxonomy (GTDB): domain Bacteria; phylum Armatimonadota; class Fimbriimonadia; order Fimbriimonadales; family Fimbriimonadaceae; genus DASXZH01. The sequence goes on from CAWHLK010000060.1 coordinate 106,436, forward strand.
AACTACCATCAGCAGAATCGCCAACGGGCCCTGGAGGGCCAGCTGGTGAATGGCGGTGTAACCACCGCCTACGAACTGCACGTTGTCCTGAAGACCCACTTGGTAGCGCTCAAGCCACATTTGAACAGCAAACGTAATCACGCAAATGCCGACGAGAAGCGCAACATGCCCTCGCACCACATTCCGGCCGATATCGATTCGGCCGAGGATTGCAATCCCTTGCAGGGCCACGTAAATGCCGGTCGTAATCACCGTCGTGAGAATAAAAAGACCTAGAAGGGAGCGCACGATAGCCAACTGCCAAGGAAGCGAAAAGACAAAAAAGCTCAGGTCCTTTCCGAAAATGGGATCAACGTGGCCGAAGGCATGGGCGTGGGTTGAGCGCAAGAACGTCATCCACTCATCAGAAAACTCGGCGGAAAGCAAAAAGGCAATCACTACCGAAGCGATCTTGCCGATAAGCTGGCCGTGCTGCTTCATGACTTCCAACAGCCTGGAAACCAGAACCTCGCTGACAGTTGTTGGTCGGTCCGAGTAAACCGTCGATATCTTGAGCGCCCTTGCCACGTTGATGTAAATGATTGCAAGGGAAACCACAAAAAACCCTGCAAACAGAATGCTCTTGGTTTGGTAAAGGAGCCAGAAGACTTGGGGATGACGGGCATCCTCCTTGTACCAGAGATATTGAGTGTAAGGTCCAATGCTCGGCATCACCACAAACAGCAGGATCAGCACGAGAATGACGATGGCGATGAATACAGCGCCCGGTCGTCGTCGCCGCACGAGGGGCTCGTCAAAAATGGCCATGCACTGATAGTTACGTGGGCGAGAGCAAAAGGGGTGCGAATGGCTTAGGTCTTGAAGTGGGACGCATGCTTATGAAGCCAGTTCACCGCTTCCTGCGCCTGAGGCCGGCCCGCATCGCTGGGGCTTTGTTCTCGGTCGAAGAATCTAGGCATGCTCCAGTTGGCGGCGTAGGGCTCTGGGACTTCTTCGGGAACTGGAATGTCCAGCAAGGTAAGCGTTGCGGCCGTCCACATTCGCACAACCTCAGTGATGCTGTAACCCCCGCCACCAAGCGCGACGGTTGGAATGTTCAGGGCCTTGATGTCTTTGACCGCCTCGATCCAAGTTTGAACGTCGTTCTCGATCCTCGCGAGCGGATCGAGCGCATGGGAATCAGCGCCCATTTCCAGCACAATCGCCTTGGGCAGAAAAGCCCTCAGCGCCGGCATAATGCCGTTCCGAAACGCCCAGATCCACGTTTCCGGCGAAGTCCCCGGCCAAAGAGGCACATTAATGCTTGAAAAGTCCGCGCCGGTGTCGCTGACGAATCCGGTTCCGGGATAGAGGGTCCGACCATCTTGGTGGATGCTGCAGGTGAGCACGCTTGGGTCGTCGTAGAAGATCGCCTGCACGCCGTCGCCGTGGTGGACGTCAATATCGACGTAGGCGACTCTTTCAAACTTCTCCTTCAGGATGTGCGCGGCCACCGCGCAATCGTTGAAAACGCAAAAACCGCTGGCGTACGATCTTTGCGCATGGTGCAGGCCACCGGAAAGGCTGATTGCTAACTCTGCCCCATCCCTTACCGCCTCAGCAGCGCGGGCGCTGCCTGAGGTGTAGGCAAGCGAAGCCTCGTACATGCCGGGAAACCTGGGTGTGTCCTGGGTTGTGAAGCCGTAGCCGTAGGCTTCGTCGAAATCTAGTTGGTTCGCGTGCTCCACCGCATCGACGTATTCTTCCGAGTGAACCCGCAGCGGTTCTTCCCTGCTTCCCTCCCCCGGGTCTGTTGGCACGATCCCAAAATGCCCCAATAGCTCAATCGTTCGGCGAAGCCGTTCGGGCTTGAGCGGGTGCTGCGGCCCGAAGTCGTACCGCAGCATTCGGGGGTGGTAGAAGAATGGGACAGACATGGCCGATTTATAGGAGTTTCTTGAACTGGTCCATCGTAAGCCCTGCATCGCGAACAATACCGGCCATCGTGAATGAGTGAACTGGGTTGTGACGGGGAATAGTCAAAATGCGCTTACCGTCCGACATGGTCACGTGCTTGCCCTGCGCTCGATTTTGAATCCAACCTTTTCCAATGCGCGAATTGCCTGAAGATGGTTAACACTGGGAAGCTTAGGCAACGTTGACCCGAACTGTATGGGACTTGGCCCCGGCTTCTCGAAGGGAAATATCGGCGGCCACCACAAGGTAGTCAGCGATAGCCTCCTGAATGTTGGCGAGCGCTTCTTCTTCCGTTTTGCCCTCGGACCAGCATCCGGGAAGGCCCGGCACCCATGCGCTGACGCCTTCTTCGGTCGCTTTCGTTACGACGGCATATTCCATAGATATATTATGAGACAGGGTAGAAAGGATTTCTAACGTAATATTCCCATATCGGTCAGCCAGGATCAACACAATTACGACCGCCTCTTTACTCCCGAAGTCTTAGCTGCGATAGACATAGGGGCCCAGGAAGCATAGGAAGGGAAAGTTCTCAGCATCGACCAAGTGCGAGAACACTTTGATGCGAAACGAAGGGCATGGCTAGAAAACGAAGGACATTAAGCGCTCAGATAACGCCGAATGCCCTTGCCGGTACACTCCTGAACCATGTCCAGTAGCTTGGGCGAGATTTTTCGAATCACCACGTGGGGCGAGTCCCATGGGGGCGGTGTTGGCGTGGTCGTCGATGGCTGCCCGCCACGCATTCCAATCTCGCTGGATGAAATTCAGCTCGAACTGGACCGGCGAAGACCCGGGCAATCGTCGATCGTCACGCAACGAAAAGAAACCGACACGGTCCGCATTCTCAGCGGCGTTTCCGAGGGCCTCACGCTCGGCACGCCGATTCTCATGATGGTCGACAACGAGGACGCGCGTTCCCGCGACTACGATGAGATGCGCACCAAATACCGGCCTAGCCATGCGGACTTCGCTTACGATGAGAATACGGGATCCGCGCCTGGCAAGGCGGAGGCAGAGCTTCCGCCAGGGAGACGGTTGGCCGCGTAGCGGCTGGCCTCGCCAAGAAATTGCTAAGGCTAGCGTTTAATGTCGAAGTTCTCGCTTGGGTTGAGAAAGTCCACAACATCATGGCTGAAATCGACCCCACATCGGTTACGCTGGAACAGGTCGAAGCCAACATTGTCCCGCTGCCCGGACCCTGAAGTTGCCGAGAAAATGATCGAGCACATCGAGGAAATCCGCAAAGAGGGAAACAGCATTGGCGGAGTTATCGGATGCGTAGCAAGAGACTGCCCCGCAGGCTGGGGAGAACCGGTTTTCGACAAGCTCGAGGCAGATTTGGCGAAAGCCGTTATGTCGCTTCCGGCATGCAAGGGTTTTGAAGTCGGGAGTGGCTTCGCGGGGACAGATCTAACCGGCCTCGAACACAATGACGAGTTTTACGCGGACGACACCAAAAGCGTGTTTACCAAGTCAAACCGAAGCGGAGGGATCCAAGGCGGCATTTCCAACGGGCAGCCAGTCCTCAGCACGCGGCCTTCAAACCCACGGCAACGGTTCTAAGGGAGCAGCACACGGTAACCACCGAACATGTGAACACAACTCTAACAGGTCGGGGACGGCATGATCCTTGCGTTTTGCCCCGTGCGGTCCCGATGGTGGAGGCGATGGTGGCGCTGGTTCTGGCCGACCATGCGCTGAGACAGAATGCGATATCTTTACATTCCCTTAACCTGCTTGGTCTAAAATAGAAGACTGATGCTGCAGTCAGCCGAGCCTGCTATGGCGCTACAAGCCCCACCCAAGATTTCTGCTCGGAGTGTTAATTTCTATTACGGCTCTTTTCATGCGCTGAAAGAAATTACTTTCAACATTGCGGCGAACCGAGTTACCGCGCTGATTGGCCCGTCGGTTGCGGAAAATCCACTTTTCTTAGATGCTTAAACCCTATCACGGCCCTGATCGGCGTCGTCGTGGCAGTCCCCGAGCGGGATCGCGATCGGTCGTGCGCTCTGGACCGTATTCGTGATGACTTCGTGGTCCCCGACCGACGGTTCCTGTCCCTGGCGATGCTGCTCGTCGGTCTCGTTGCGATCCGTGTTTGCGAACGTGATTGCGATCATGCCCTGGGACGGAGCGGCGGCGTGGTACGCCAACCGCCCTCGCGCTCCGCTCGGAGTAATCGGTCAGATTCCGCTCGTGTGGCGTGGCCACGCGAGCGTCGACCGTTGGGACGAGTCAGCAATGGAGTCGGACCGCAGTACCGGATTACGGCTCTTCGGAGTAGACCGATTCAACCAACGGCGATGGTGATGAGTTCTTGGCCCAGTCAAGGTGACTCGTGCCCGGAGTTCTTGCCTGGTTGAGTGCTCGAACGAGGACGTCGAAGTCGTCGACATCGACGAATGCGAGGGTGCCGAGCTGATCCGGGAGCGTCCATCCGCGGATCGGCACCCTCCAGTCGCTCGCATCACGGACCAACCCGAGTGCGTCGTGCTCCTCGTGGCACGGGACTCGTCGACGTCCAGACGACCGACCCTCGACCGCCGCCGCCCGCCCGCTCGATTCGTAGCGGAGTCGTTGCGACAGACCCTCGCGAAGCGACTGCCCCTTACGACGAAGGATGACCGCTCGGCGGTCGGTGAGCACGTATCGGGTCGACAGCCGTACCCAGCGCTTGTAGAAAAAGCGCCCATGATAGATACACGCCGAGTAGGAGAAACGGCGCAACGAAGATCTCGCCGAAGGCCCATCCTGTGCGGTAGTCGCTCACGGCCCACGACTCGATGAAGAGTGCCCAGAAGATGCTGAAGGGCACGAGGAAGAGATCTTCCTTCGAGAAGGTCGTCGCAGGGTCCGGTGCGCCCTCCCAGAGAATTCGCTCACCACTGGCGAGCCACCAGTTATCGCTGAGTTCGGCGGTGGCCCCGAGTCCGTTCATCGTGTGGCTTGTCCACCCTGGACGTGTCCGACTCGACGTGGATCGTCCGACATGGCGAGGTCGAGTCGGGAGCCAGTGCGGACTCACGAAAGATCGTGCACGCACGCGGAATCGAAGCCTCTTCATGTCAGCGAACGCTACCCGCGCCACGACGACCGAGGACTTCGGACGACATTTCCTTGGTGCGAGGCTCGGCGGCGTTGCGCGGTGCGAGCCGTTCCGCCCGAAGTCCAGGAGTTGATGAGTCTGTGAACTCGCCCGTAAGGTGAGCCGAAACCCCGCGAGAGGTTTTCGCGGAGCGGATTGAGCAAGGAGGTGGTCCGAGTGGACGACGTGAAACTTGGGAACACCGGACTCGAGGTTTCGAAGATCTGTCTTGGCTGTATGAGTTTCGGCGAGCCGGATCGAGGCGGTCATCCCTGGAGCCTCGGTGAGGAAGACGCCCGAGTTATCCTGCGAAGCGCCATCGAGTCCGGGATCAACTTCCTCGACACGGCGAATGTGTACTCGGCTGGAAGCTCTGAAGAGATCGTCGGCCGCGTGATTCGCGGACTTCAGTTCCCGAGATGAGATCGTTCTCGCGACCAAGGTGCATGGTCGAATGCGTCCGGGGCCGAAGGGGCAGGGCTGTCTCGGAAGGCGATCATGAGCGAGATCACAACAGCCTCCGTCGACTCGGCACGGACTACGTCGATCTCTATCAAATTCACCGCTTCGATTCCGCGACCCCGGTCGAGAGAGACGGTCGAGGCACTCCAGGACGTGGTCCGCTCCGGGGAGGCCCGTTACGTCGGTGCCTCGTCGATGGACGCATGGCAGTTTGCGAAGATGCTCCATGTGGCAGAGCAGAACGGTTGGACGAAGTTCGCTCGACGAGGGCCCACTACAACTTGTTGTACCGAGAAGAGGAGCGGGAGATGTTGCCGCTCTGTGTTGACGAAGGCATCGGGGTGATCCCGTGGAGCCCGCTCGCTCGAGGTCGGCTCACTCGCGAGTGGGACGACGTGACCGCGCGAAGCGAGACCGATGAGTTTGGCCAGCGGCTCTACTCCGAAGACGACCGCTCGATCGTAGAACGGGTCGCAGAGATCGCCGCGAAGCGTAAGCCATCGCGCAAGTTCAGGTAGCGCTTGCGTGGTTGCATTCGAGTCGTGGTGACGCCCATCGTCGGGGTCACCAAAACTCGCTCAACTCGATGACGCATTGGCGTCGGTTTCGGTCGAACTCACCTCCCAGGAACTCGCCGAGCTACAGCTTCCCTATGCGCCACACTCGATCGCCGGTCACTAGGGAAAGATGAAGTTCGCGTCCATGGTGATGGTTTGCGACCTCGCAGTGGTTCGGCCTTGATCGACGGAGAAGTTGTCGACAAAGACCGGCACGGCTTCAGTGGACGACACGGTCGCGAGCGCTTCTCGAGATACTGGTGGAACGCGGCCTAACTCTTTTCGCGATCGTCGACCACAACAGTGGTGGGGCGCGCGAAGTAGGACTCGAGTTGCGGGACACCAAGCTCGTGATCTTCGGTAGTCCGGTCGCTGGTACTCCGGTAATGGTCGCCGCCCCGCTCGCGGCGCTCGATCTTCCGCTCAAGGTGCTGATCTGGAACAACGAGGGCCACACTCAGGTGAGCTACACCTCAGTGGACGCGCTCGGGCGCGTCATCACCTGTCACCAGATCTCGCGGCTCGGCTCGTCGCTATCGAACCGATCACCGATGCCTTGGTAGCGGAGGACTAAGGGCCGATAACGTCGGCGTTCAGTCAAGTCCCCGGCGAGCGACACTCACGTCGAGGCCGCTCGCCCCGCTTCTCACCAGGGTTCGCCAGCGGTCAGCTATCGCGTTCGCCACCGGTGTCGCCTCGGCGCCGGAGTCCGAGGCAACGAGGTCGAGATCCTTTAGCGCCATGTCGATGGCGAAGTCGGCGTCGAAGTTCTCCTCGAGCATGCGGTCGAGTTTGTTCAGCGCGGGTACTTCGAAGCCAGGGGACTGTCGCTCAACGCCTTCCGCAGCTGTGATCGGGCGACGCCGAGGTGTTCCGCGAGTGCCGCGGCTTCGGCTGCACCCTCGGTCTGGAACGCGAGCCAGGTGTTCATAACGAGCTTCATGGCACTCCCCGCGCCTACGGAGCCAAGCCACATCGTCTGTTTGCCAAGCGTCCGGAACACTGCGCCGAGCGGCCCCGCATCATGAGACGGTCCCGAGGCAAGAATCAACAGCTGGCCGGACTCTGCCGGCTCCCTGCTTCCCGACACGGGGGCGTCGACGAATGCAACATCGGGGCGGCGTACTTCTGTAAGGGTCTCTAACTGCCTCGTCGCGGTGGTGCCGATGGTCGACATCTGTGCCCATGTGGCTCCCCGCGACATGGAATCGAGTGCCTTGGCGTCGAACATGACCTCCCGGATCGCCTCGAACGTCGGGAGCATCGTGATCACGACATCGGCGGTCGAGACCGCATCCGCCGCCTCGTTGTAGGGAAGAGCGCCGAGCTCCACTGCCCGCTCGGTCGATGACCGATGTCGCGACCAAACCGCGACGTTCATGCCAGCGCTCAGAAGTCGACCGGCCATGGCGGTGCCCATGGTCCCAGTCCCGAGGACGGCTACTTGTGGTTGGGTTGAGGATGCGATGGTGTTCATGAGCGAGCCCTTTCTTCTTGCGAGGTGGTTTGCGTGGACGCATGCCGTGAGGTCGAGCTGGAGCGTGTGGGACCTGCGACGTCGAGGTCCCGGAGCTGAATCCGTGAGCAGCTGGATTCCGATCGCTTTCGATCGCGGGGGTCGGCGAGCCTGTCCTCTGGGTGCCGTCAAACGCCCGTATGTGGAGGGCGGGAGCGTGGACCCGAGGTGGACCGGATGCTGGGTGTGCGAGAGCGTCAAGGACATGGCGAATGCCTCCTATTTATAGAACGCTACGTATCGTATCGTAATTCATGTAGTTTTGAACGCATGGAAGCGCCGATTATTCCCACACCCGCTCGGCGGGGTCGACCTCGGAGCGAGCAGTCCGAGCGAGCGATTCTGGAAACGACCGCTCGACTCCTGGAAGAGCGTGGCTTTGTCGACCTCACGATCGAAGACGTTGCGCTCCAGGCAGGGGTCGGAAAAGCCACGATCTACCGAAGGTGGCCGACGAAAGGGATGCTCGGTTCGACGCGTTCCAGGCGGAGTTTCTCGAGCGTCAGCCGCTGCCGGACACCGGAACCCTGCGTGGTGAGTCTCGCTCGCCGCGCTTCGTGGCTGGATCCGGGCGGTGAAAGACACCGTCACCGGACGGACGCTCGTCGGCCTGATTGCAGAAGTACAGCGTGATCCGGCGCTTGCGGACGTGTGGAGAGATCGGTTCGTAGCGCCGGTTCGAGATCAGCATCGCGGTCTTGATTCAAAGCGTCGTCGAACGGGGAGAACTCCCCTCAGGCGTCGATCCAGAAGTCGCGCTCGACTTATTGTTCGGCGCTGCCTACCACCGCTTGCTGCAGTCGCATCTGCCGCTCACCGATCGATTTGCCCAAAGCGTCGTCGACATCATTGTGTCGGGCATGCGGTGAGCACGCGGCTCGATCGACCGCGCGGATAGCGGGCTTCGGACTCAGGCGGTGAGTTGGCCTTCCGGCTCGGTTGCCATCGAGGCGACGAGTGCCGATGCGGCCTCGACGCCGAGGGGCGGGCCCAAAGGTATCCCTGACCGATATCGCAGCCTGACGCTGCAAGGCGCGCTGCTTGGTCTGGTGCTTCGATGCCTTCCGCGATGGTCTGGAGACCAAGGGCGCGGGCGATGCTTAATATCCCATCGACGAGCTTGGACGCCTGCTCTTCGTCCCCGTCGACTGCGGACACGAAGCTCTTGTCGACCTTCAAGATGTCGATCGGGAGATCGCGGAGGTAGGAGAGGGAGGAGTATCCGGTGCCGAAGTCGTGGAATCGCGATTCGCACCCCTTCACGCTTCAGCTTGAGCAGGGTCGCGGTGACCGCGGCGGGGTCGTGGACGAGCACGCTCTCGGTGATCTCCAAGACGACGCGACTCGGCGAGATGCCGCGCTGCCGCGATCGCGGCACGGACATCGCTGATCAGATTCGGCTCTCGGAGCTGTCGGGAAGAGACGTTGATCGCAACCGTGATCTCGAGTGGCGAGATCACGAGATCGGACCACACCTTGAGCTGACGGGTCGCCTCATAGAGGACCCAACGGCCGATGTCGACGATGAGGCCGGACTCTTCGGCGATCGGGATGAATCCGTCCGGCGACACGAGACCAAGTGTTGGGTGTTGCCATCTGATGAGCGCCTCGAATCCCTCGAGTGCCCCGCTCGCCAACGCGAAGGACGGCTGGTACTCGAGGAAGAGTTCGCCCCGTTCGAGGGCTCCTGCAAGTTCGCGTCTGTAAGCGGAAGCGTTCGTGAACGAGGTCGCCCATCCAGGCCTCAAAGAGCCGCTCGGCGTTCTTGCCGTCGTCTTTCACGCTGTACATCGCAATATCGGCGTTTCGGACTAGCTCTTCCACCGTGGTGCAGTCCGGCCCGCTGATCGCGACACCGATGCTGGCGGTGATCCGGAAGTTGGCGGCGTTGTCGATTGTGGCCGCCGTGAGCGTCGTGCGGATTCGCTCCGCGAGCGCCAACGCTTCGGAGATTTCGGCCAGATCCTCCATCAGTACGACGAACTCGTCGCCACCGAGCCGCGCGACGGTGTCCCCGACCCGTCCGGCGTGCCGGAGTCGTTCGGCGACGCTTTGGAGGAGTGAGTCGCCGACGTTGTGCCCATACTCGTCGTTGACGTCCTTGAAGCCGTCAAGGTCGACGAGGAGGACGGCGACGCGGTGACGTCGTGCGGGCCACGCTGGAGAGCGCGTGTTCGGCGCGGTCGTTGAACAGGGCCCGATTCGTGAGCCCGGTCAACTGGTCCTCGAATGCCTGTCGTCGGAGCTCGAGCTCGAGTTGGCGTTGGCTCGTGACGTCGCGGGTGTTGATCACGTACCCGTCGACGTGTGAGTCGTCGACGAGGTTGGCGATCGTCGACTCGGCATGACGGACCCGACCGGATTCGTCGGTGAAGTCCCAAGCGAGCTCTTCGACTCGACCCGGGACGTTGACGCCGTGATTGAGCAGCCCGATGAGCGGGTCGAAGCGTCCGTCGAACTCCGAGAGATGGTGTCCGACGAGCTCAGACTTGCGCCATCCGTACCCGTGGCGGACACCATGGCTGAAGGACGTGATGATGAGATCTTGCGACACGACCAGGACGGTGTCCGAGGAGCGCTCGAACAAGGCCTCGAAGTAGTGCTCCCGTCCAAGCAGTGCGAGAGTCCGAGCCAACACTCGCTCTTCGAGATTCTCCGTCAGTGCATGATTTTCTGCGACGACGGCGACGCCATGGGTCAGTGCCAACAGCGCGATCCCGACGATGATCCACGTGCCTGGTCGATCGAAGGTGCCACTCGAGGTGGCGAGGCGCTGGCCAGACGCGACGACGAGTCCGAAGAATGCGACCAGCTCCGGGACGGCACCGATGAGCCAATGCCGTCGAATCATCTGCCGAGAGTTGCCCTCGTCGGCTTCGACCTCTTGGTGAGACGACGGCTCGGTCAGCTCGCTCTCGCCGATCTCGCGATGGAAGTGCGATGCCGCGCCGGCGATGAGGAGAAATCCGATGAACCAGCCGGCATCGGTGGGATTCACCGCGCCGGAGTTCTTAAAGGTCGTGAGGTACCAGAAGTAGGAGTCGGCGACGGCCAGCATGCAGATCGCCGAGCCCAACCAGATGAGGTCGCGGGCGTGATAAATGCGTGACCGCGTGAGGACGAACAGCATTGCCGACATCGCCACTGCGTCAAAGGCGGGGTAGGCGAGTGAGACCAGCTGTTGGAGAAGCGGTGCCCTTGTAATCGCGATGTCGGGTCCGATCAGTACGGTCCATACCGACACCAAGAGTCCACTCGCGATCAGCGCCCCTTCCAGCACGGCGCGAAGCCAGGACTTGAAACCGGCGGGTGTCTCGACGAAACCGAGAATGCCCAACACGATGCAGATCGGCGACATCAAGAAGCCAAGGTCACAGATTGACGGCACGGCGGGCGTTTCATGCAGGCCGACCTGGTAGATCGTCCACATGATCTGGCCCGCGCCCCACGAGAGCGAGCCGAGCCCGATGAGTTGCCACGTCCGTCGGATCCGTCCGTCGTAACGACGTGCGACGTGTAAGCAGACACCACACGCGATCAGCGGCGTGATCGCTTGGCCGATGTTGTCGAACACTACCCATTGGGCCGCGCCACCCGGGTGCGCCGTGATACCGGCGAGAAAGATCACCGAGGCGATGGCGCCGGCGAGCGTGAGCGCGCGCGTGTTCGTTTCGCGCCAGGCCGATCTGGCGCGGGGAGAAGTCCGGTGAGCTTCATCTCACACGGCTTTTGAAGTTTGACGGTCGATCGAATCCGAGCACGTGATCCGACCCTTCTCGGTTTGTCCGGTCGCGACGTCTGCCCCGGTGATGGTCGGCGAAGATCGCCTACGTAGTAGTTATCGGCGAGATCGGGCGAGAACTTGAGAATTTCCAGTTCAAACCGGCTAAGTCACGGGGGAGGTGAGCCTGGAAACGGCTTGCTCGCAACGGAGCGTCGCCGAAATCGCGAGCTGATCCCGCTAGTCTCGTGGCGGTGAGGCGAGCCCGACACTCGCGAAGCGTCGATCGGCACTGGTATCGCCGGGCGATCGCGCTGGCAGTGATCCTTGGCATCACCGGCGTCGTCGTGGTGGTGGTCTCGATTCCGCGTACCTCAATCGCGGGGACCTCGCTCCCTCAGCGCCATCGACATCATCCTGTGACCACGACCACCACCACGGTGCCACTCAACCAACGGCGGCCCGTCGGTCCTCCCGCAGTCGATCGTCACTTGGTGCTCGACAAGGTCATCGGTGGTGACATCTCACCCAAGTCCGTGGTCTCGACGAACGACGGCTTGGTGTTCGCGCAGAACATGATGTACCGGCACACGCTCACCGTGTACACCTCGGCGGGCGTATTGAAGCGAACGATCGGTGATGGCGTCGTGCTCTCGACTTTCGGCGTCACCGGACGGCCGGGTCTCACTCACGGAGCGCCAGTTGAGGCTGCAGTGACGCCGGATGGGCGAGACGTCTGGGGTGTCGAATTATTCGATGTACGGGACCGGCTCCGGGCCTGAAGGTAGCGACACCTGCACCCCGCAGTCGGCGGAGGATGCAGGTGATACGCCGTCGTACCTCTACGAGATCAGCACATCGAGCCTCTCGGTTGTTGGTGTTGCGCCCGCCGGACTCGTCCCGAAGTTTTCGCGGTAACTCCCGACGACCGCTACGTCGTCACCTCCAACTGGTGTTCTTGGACCGTGACCATCGTCAACGAGGCGACGCACCAACTCGTGGCCACGATCCCGGTCGGCGCGTATCCATGGGGAATAGCGATCTCTCCTGACTCCAAGCTTGCCTACGTCGGCATCATGGGTAGCGACGTCATCGACATCATCAGCCTGACGAGCTTCAAGATCGTTGGACAGATCGGCGGTCTCTACAACGTGCGGCACGTCGTGATCGACCCCGCGAACAGCCGCTATCTCTACGCCTCGTTGAACCAGCCGGGCGATGTGGTGAAGATCGATCGCATCAGCGGAAAGATCCTCGCTGAGACGCACACCGGCGAGGACTGCCGGTCCGTCGCGATCCTCGACCGATGGCACGGCGGTCTTCGTCGTGAACTATCTCTCCGACACCGTCACCGAACTGCGAGCGAGCGATCTGAAGGTTCTCCAGGTCGTGCCGACCGGCACCCATCCGGTCGGGGTGACCTATGACGGGACGACCGGCCGGCTGTGGGTTGCCGTCTATACCGGCGAGATCATGGTGTTCAACACCGTCGCCTAGCGCTCACGCGGGCAACAGCCTAGGGATTAGGCGAGCAGCCACTCGCTAACGATGCTCCAAACTTCGGGGATACGGGTCGAGTAGGAGTGGTCCGCTCCGTCGATGGCGGCATAGGTCAGGTTCGCCTGTTTGTCCGCCAGTGCAGGCCCGTCGGCACCGAGTGCCTGGAAGGCCAAGGTGTCTTCGAGGCTGCCGAGCGTCAACAGCACCGGCACCTCGATGTTCGGGAGGTGTCGATAAAAGTCGTATCGATCCGTGCTGCCGTACTTGTCGAGGAGGCTGCTCGCGCTGAACCACATCGTTGCGCCGAGCTCGAACTCCACGAGCGCGGCCGGCTGTCCCGTAACAACGAGGGTCGAGGCGGCCTCAAAGGCCGCCACTCTCCCGGCGCCGTCTGGGCCCTCGATGAACGACTCGTGATTAAAGCGTGGCGGGGAGCTTGCAATCGCCTTCAGGATCCGTGCGTCTGGCTCGGTACCCAACAGGGACAAGAGCTTCACTGCGCCAAGGCTGTGCCCCCAGACCAGCACGCGGAGAATCCGCCCGCTTCAGCGAAGTCGAGCCATGCTTTGGAATCGAGACGGGAGTCATCGACGATCTCGTATGCGGAACCAAACCATCCCTGGGACGTCTGGTAGGCGTGGTCGTGGCCGCGGTTGTTCACCCGTAGGACAGAACAGCCCGCGTCGACGAGGTACTCCGAGAGCTCGCCCGACATCGACGAACCGTAGAAGTTCGTTCCCCGGCCATGGTGGAAGATCACCAAGTCGATGCCGAGGGTTGACGCTCTCAGCGTGTTGCATGACCCCGTCGAGCCGCAAGCCATCGTCGGTCTTGACCTGGACCAGTTCGACTCGTCCCATGACGTCTCCTTGTTGTGAGATTTCGCATGAATGCGCGCCGGCCTCAGTGTGCCATCTCGCGTGCATCGAGGTGAGCAGACATCGTGGAGGTGAAGCGATCTGTCCGACGAGTGGGCAGACCGCCTTCACGCGTCGACGCCGGTCGGATCCGCGATGAGGGAGGGTCGTCGGGGCTCTGACAAGATCGCCTTATGCCGGCACATCGCGACGTCGCTGCTTTTGACGCACACGCTCGCACCTACGAGAACGGGTGGCTCGGGCGCTTCCACCACGAAGTCTCCGCTCGCGCAGCTGACCTGGCCCTTGCCACCTCCCCGGATGCGCTGCGCGTCCTCGATGTCGGGTGCGGGACCGGGTATCTGCTCGGACTTCTCGCGGACCGTTGTCCGTCGGCTGCACAGCTCGTCGGTATCGATCCCGCAACGGCGATGCTCGGCGTCACGATCGAGCTCGCGAATGATGATCGCATCCGCTTTCTCGTCGCCCCTGGGGAACAGCTTCCCTTCCAAAGCAGCGCTTTCGACCTTGTCGTGGCCTCGACGTCGTTTGACCATTGGATCGACCAGCAGCTCGGACTTGAAGAGTGCGCGCGGGTGACCCACTCCGGCGGCCATCTGGTTCTCGTTGATCAGTTCTCCTGGATCTTCACTCCGACGCTCCTTGGCGCGCGTCGGACTAAGGCGCGGACCAAGCGTCGCTGCGAACAGCTACTCGGCGTGGCCGGATTCGATCACCTGAATTGGCACGCGGTGTATGCGGGACTGATCAACGCGGTTGTGGCCACAGGCGGTAATCCGGTGTGTTTGCGGCGCTTTCGTGGCTCGACGACTGGGCCGTCCGAAGACGCGTGAGCTCGGCGAATCGACCGAGGTGATGCTGCGGCTCGGAGCCGACGATAAAACGGATGTATGCCATCGACTCTTCTTCCCGGCGGAACCTACGCACTCGCACCCGAGGTGATCGTCACGCGAATGGGCTACGGCGCGATGCAACTGGCAGGGCCTGGGGTGTTTGGGCCGCCTGCTGACCGAGACGCCACGATCGAGGTCCTGCGCGAGGCGGTCGAGCTCGGCGTCCGCCACATATGATACCAGCGACTACTACGGGCCCTACGTGACGAACGAGATCATCCGGGAGGCGCTGCATCCCTATCCAGCAGACCTGCACATCGTGACCAAGGTCGGGGCTCGGCGTGACGAAAACGGCGGTTGGCCACACGCTCGTTCACGAGAAGAGCTCCGGCAGGCGGTCCATGACAATCTCACCCATCTCGGTCTCGACGCACTCGACGTCGTGAATCTCGCGTTGGAGGACTGAGTGGTGCCGAGCCCGGATCGCTCGCGGAGCAGTTTTCTGTGCTCGCGGAACTGCAACAACAAGGACTCATCCGGCATCTCGGGGTGAGCACCGTGTCGGCGGAACAGATCGCTAAGGCACAGTCGATCGCACCGGTCGCTTGCGTTCAGAACTTCTACAACCTGGCCAACCGCGCAGATGACGACCTCATCGATGACCTTGCGTCCCAGTCCATCGCGTACGTCCCCTACTTTCCTCTCGGGGGTTTCTCGCCACTCCAAGCGGGTGCACTCGATGTCGTCGCTGTCCGGCACGGGGCGAAGCCGATGGGAGTCACGCTCTCGTGGCTGCTCCAACGATCTCCGAACATCTTGTTGATCCCGGGTACCTCTTCGGTCGCGCATCTCCGCGAGAACGTCGAGGGGGCCGCGATCGAGCTCGGCAGAGGATCTGCGCGAACTCGACGGAATCGCCGGCTAAGCACCGCCGTCTACAGGTCGTTGCCCGCGTACGAGAAGTTGAAGCTCTTGTTCGCGAGCGGGAAGTCCGGAACGATGGTGTCGGCAAGCGCGACCGAGAGCGCCGGCCAGTTGAGGAACGACGGGTCGACGATCTTGCAGACGCGTGATCGCGCCGAAGCGGTCGACTTCGACGCGATGCACGATGCTGCCACGCCAACCCTCGACGATGCCGATCCCCGAGCCGCCGCGACGCGCGACGCGTGTGCCGCGACCTCGAGCGCCGAGGCCTGCATCGCGAGTTCGTCGATCAAGGCCAACGAGGTCCGGACCTCACCAACTCGAACGAGAAAGCGAGCATGAACGTCTCCGCTCGTTTCGCGTTCGAGCGTGGAATTGGTCGCCGAGCTCGACGTTGGGATGCGCGACGCGAGCATCGATCGCAACGCCCGACGCACGGGCAACGACGCCTACCGTCCCCATGGCGATGGCATCGTCAACTGAGAGCACGGCGGTCCCGTGGAAACGTTCCATCACGACGGTGTTCGAGGTCGCGAGGTCGACCAGCTCCTCGAAACGCTCGGCGATCTCGGCAAGCTCGTGCGAGGTCGGGAGACGCCGAAGCGAGACGCCGCCGGGCAGGATCGCGCTCGCGCAGCAGTCGATGACCGGTCACTTCGGCGTTCAGCCGGAGGAGCTGTTCGCGAAGCGTTAGGGCGCGCGCTTGGGCGAAGCCGAAACCGACGTCGTTGCAGAGCGCGCCGATGTCGGCGACGTGGTTGTAGACGCGCTCCAATTCGAGGAGGAGCGCGCGCAGTTGCGCGGCCTCATCGGGAACGTCAATTCCACACGCCTCCTCGACGGCGAGGCAGTAGGCGAGGTTGTGGCCGATCGCGCTGTCGCCGGAGATTCGCTCGGCGAGCGCGACGCCGTCCTCGATGTCTCGACCCTCGAAGAGCTTCTCGATGCCGCGATGCGTGAACCACAGGCGCGCCTTCATCTTGAGGATCGTCTCGCCGACGACCGAGAAGCGGAAGTGTCCCGGTTCGATGAGGCCCGGCATGGACCGGACCAACGGGAATCTCATAGACGCCCGGGCCTTCGACCTGCACGAACGGGAAGGGCTCCGCGTCGGTCCGCATCGGTGGCGGCGGCCCGGCATCGTGGAGCATCGGATGCCAACCCACTGGCCAGTGTTGATGAAGGACAAGGGGACGGAGGAACGGATGATCGATTGGAACGATTCCGAACAGGTCGTGCATCTCCCGTTCGAAGCGGCTCGCAGGGAACGAGAGCTCGCCGAGTGATGGCACCGACGGTCGTGTCGGGTCGAGTCGTGAGCTGGAGCTCGACCCGCCGATCCGGCGGCCCGGCAACGAAGCACGTACACGACGCGAAGCGCCGAGTCGTCGTCGTGCGCGACGAACGGTGGCGAGGCGGAAACCCTCGGCCAACAGCGCCGCGGTCTTCGCGACGAGCTCGCCGCCACTGATCAGCGAGCTCTACGCGAGGAGCTGAGCTCGTCATCGGTCCGCCGAAGTCGTTGGTGCCGTCGCGTCGATCATGGCACGACGACCTGCGCGGCGGCGTGGAGTAGTGGCTGGAGCGGCCAAGCGAGGACGCCGAAGGCCGCGCACGCGACGAGTCCGGAGATGAGTGGCACGCGAGACGAGCCGTGACGTCGGCACTGTCGCACCGGAGTTCGACGTCTGTCCGAGCAGGAGGTGTCGGCCATGGGACATCACGACCGCGAAGATCACCGCCATGCACACGAGCGAGATGCCCGCTGCCCAGCCAAGCCCGACGGCGAACTCGGCGCGGATCATGTTCAGCTCGCTCACGAAGAGACTGAACGGTGGGAGGCCCAACAGCGCGACGAGGCCGAAACCGAAGATGCCGCCGAGCACGGGGCGTCGCGACAAGCAGCGCCGGGACCTTTTCGATCTCGCTCGATCCCTCGACGATGAGGATCTCGCCGGATGCGAGGAAGAGCACCGCTTTCGCGAGGCCGTGACCGAGGATGTGCAACAACACGGCGGCGATCGCGAGCGAGCTTCCTGCCGCGGCGCCGAGCGCGATGAGGCCCATGTGTTCGATGCTGTGATAGGCGAGCATCCGCTTGTAGTCGCGTTGGGTGATGCAGCAGTGACGCGGCGACGAGGAGCGATCCGAGCCCGACGATGACGAAGCAGTGTTCGGCTGAAGTCGATGCCGAGCGCGCCGTCCGCGATCGCCTTGAAGCGCAGCAGCGCGTAGAACGCGACGGTCAAGCAGCACGCCGGACATCAGCGCGGAGACCGGCGCGGGAGCCTGGCTGTGCGCGTCGGGAAGCCAGCTGTGCATCGGTGCGAGACCGACCTTGGTGCCGTAGCCGAGGACCAGGAGCGCCATCGCGAGGCGCATGACGCCCGGGTCGAGATGGCTCGAGCCGCCATGAGCGACGGTCCAGTCGAGCGACTCCGTGGTCCTTGTGCATGGACGCCGTGCAGCCCGAGCGGATGGAGCGCCGCGAAGTACACGAGCACGGTGCCCAAGAAGGCGAGTGCGATGCCGACCGAGCAGATGATGACGTACTTCCACGACGCCTCGAGCGCTCGGTCGTTTCTCCGGTGGCCGACGAGGAACGTCGTCGCGATCGTCGTCGCCTCGACGGCGACCCACATCGCGCCGAGGTTGGCGGCGAGCACCGCACCGAGCATGCAGGCGACGAAGACCTGCACGAGCACGGTGTAGAGCGCGGCGTGGCGTCGGCTCGAGTGCTCGCGCTCGATCTCGACGCCGAGGTAGCGGATGCCCTGCCAGGCCGCGAGCAGCGCGATCGTGCCGATCACGACGACCATGAACGAGCGAGAGCGCATCGGCGCGCAGCGCTCCGTCGAGGGCGCCGATCGACGTGGCGATTGCGGTTCTCGTGCGCGAGCACGATCCCGAGACCGAGGACCGCGCCGTTCGCGACCGTCGTCAGCCAACCGACCCACGACGTCCACGGGACGACGGCCGCGACGATGCCCGGCGGCGAGCGGGGTGCAGAGGATGGCGTAGAGCAGCATCAGTCGTGCAGCTCGCGGAGTTGGTCGAGATCGAACGGCCCGAGTGCGCGGTGCATCGACAGACGCGAGCACGCGGAGCACGACGACGACGAGCAGGACGTCGAGGGACGCGCCGAGCTCGACGATGAGCGGCACTCCGGCGGTGAGCAAGAAGGCGAGCGAGCGCGACGCCGTTGTCGATGAGGAGCAGCCCGACGATCTGCGAGACGGCCTTTCGGCGCGTGACGAGGAGGAAGAAGCCGAGCAGCACCGTCGCCAGTGCCGATCGGCGCGAGGCGTGTCGCGGCGTTGGGCAACAAGGGCGGTGAGCTTCCCGCTGACCGAGGAATGCGATGACGATAGCGTCGCCGCGGCGACGAGCGAGGCCGAGACGTTGACCAACGGTGCGGCCTCTCGACTGCTCGGGATCGCGACGGACGAGTCGGCGGAGCAGCGTCGGGATGACGATGCCTTTGGCAACAAAGACGAGTCCGGCGACGACCCCGAGACCAGCATCGTGCTCGTGCGCGGCGAGCACGCCGGCGACGATGCCGAGCGCGATGCCTTGGACGGCGAAGTGCGGCGACGATCGCCGCGAAGGTCTTTGTCGCCACAGCGTGATGACGCCGCAGACGAGCACCGCGCCCGCAGCGAGATCGAGCGCCTCGACGTAGGTCGCCGCGCTCATCGCGGTCACGAGTCCGGTCACGACGGACAAGCACGGCAAGCACGAATCCTCCCGCGAGGAGCTCGGGGACACGAAAGAGTCGGAGCTTGGCCGTGCGGACTTCGAGCAGCGACGATGGCGACGGCGATCGACGGACACTTTGGCGCAGAGCGCGACCGACGGCGATCGCGACGTGGCCAGGGTCCGGTCGAGGTGGCGATGCCCCACGGGACGAAGAGGTTTGCCGACGAGCGCGAGGAGGAACCCGAGCCGCATCGCCTGCGCCGAGCGTGACGAGCGCCAGTTCCGGGCCGGCGTACTCGAGCACCATCGCCTCGTGGATCATCGTCAGCTCGAGATGGGTCGACGGATTGTCGACGGGAATCCGGCCCGTCTCGGCGAGGATCACGATCACGAAGGCGCACGAAGGCCAACAGGCGCTCCGGACCGACCGCCCAGCTCGGGTGGGCGAGCGTCGCCGCCACGATCCCCGGGAGGTTCGAGGTTCCCGCCTGGATCGAGAGCGCGAGGATTGCGACGAGCAGCGCCGGCTCCGCGAGTGCGCCGATCGTCATCGCCCGACTCGACCCCATTCCGCCAAAGGCCGTGCCCGGCGTCGAGCCCGGCGAGCGCGAGGGCGATCGAGCCCGTGAGCAGCAAGAAGACGACGACGAAGAGGTCGGCGCTCGTCGCGAGCGCCGGCGTCGTCGTCACCAACGGCGAGATCGCGACCGCGACGGCCGCGGTCGCGACGAGGACGAACGGGGCGAGCGCCAGCACGACGCTCGAGTGCTCGGCGTGGATGCGCTCCTTCGTCAGCAGCTTTCGCAGATCCCGCAGCGGCTGGTGAATCGGCGCGCCGACGCGGCCTTCGGCGCGGGCCGGATCTTCGCCATCAGGCCGAGCGACGATCGGTCCGCCGAGGACGACGACGAGACCTGAACCAGCGACGTGGCGATCGAGCGCCGAGGCCGGCGGTCGTGACGGTTGCCGTCATGCCAGCGCCACCAGGAGGATGACGAGCGCGACGAAGCCAAAGGCGAGGTAGCGGTGCACGCTGCCGTTCTGGGCGCGCGCGAGCACGCACCCCAACCGCGACGAGCGCCGATGATCGGGTGGTAAGCGAGCGCTCGATGCCGTCGTCGGCTCGTCGTCTGGTAGCGGATCGCCTGGGCGAAGTACCGCGACTCGGCGACGTGGGTGACCTCGACGTCTGGTCCCGGCCGGAGCACGTCGGCGAACACACGGCCGAGCGGCTCGGCGAACGAAGTCGCGGTGTACTCCATGCGTGCGGTCTGCAGCTCGCGACCGCAACCCCACGCCTCGGCCCTACGCACGCCCGGACGCCGACGAGCGTGCACGAATCGCACAAGGTGAACAGCATCGCGGCGAGGACGGCCACGACGAGCAGCATCGGTTCGATCGCGCCCTGGACACCGGCGAGGTCGAGTCCGAGACCGGAGTCGAACGGGACGTCGACGAGGCCGCCGAGCGCCGCCTCGCTCGCCCGATCGAAGTGCCGGTCACGAGGAGACCGGGGACGACGCCGATCACGAGGCAGGGAATCGGCGAGCAGCGCCATGCCCGAGAGCATCGACGGGGCGACCTCGCGTGCGGTCGCCGCGCCGGCTCGAACGTGGCTGGCCGAGAAAGCCGATGCCGAACGCTTTCACGAAGGCTGCCGCGGTGAGCCCACCGGTGAGCGCCAGCGCCGCGACGCCCGCGAGCAGCGCGACAAGCGTCGCGGCGCCATGCGTGGCGAAGCCGTGAAGGAGCGACTGGAGCAACAGCCACTCGCTCGCGAAGCCGTTGAATCCTGGCAGCGCGCTGATCGAGAACGCGCCGATGCCGAACAGCACTGTGGTGAGCCGGAAGCCGACGCGTCAAGCCCACCGAGCTGGTCGAGGTCGCGGTGTTCCGGTCGCTCGCTCGACCGCTCCTGCACCGAGGAACAGACAGCCCTTGAACGCAGAGTGATTGACGAGATGGAACAGTGCGGCGAACATCGCGAGGCGTGGCGAGCGCCGGGTGCCGGTCGACCGAGAGTGCGCCCGCGGCACCGACGCCGATCAGCACAAGGCCGATGTTGTCCACTGTCGAGTAGGCGAGAAGGCGCTTCAGGTCGCGCTCGCCGAAGCGTGCAGCGCGCCATAAAAGCGCGGAGACGACGCCGAGCGCGATGACGACGAGCCACCACCACAAGAAGCCTCCGCCGAGCAGCGAGTCCGCCGACGCGGATGATGCCGTAGACGCCGAGATTGACCATCGCTCCGGACATCAGCGCCGAGACGGGGCTCGGGGCTTCTGGATGCGCGCGGGGCAGCCAGACGTGAAGCGGCACGGCGCCCGCCTTGGAGGCGAATCCGACGAGGACGAGCAGGAAGGCGATCGAACGGAGCGCCGGCGAGAGCGTCGCGGCGTGCGTACGGATGTCGGTGAAGGTCTGGCCGCCCGCATGAGACGAGAGCAGCACGAGCCCGATCAGGATCGCCGCGGCGCCGATGTGGGTCATCGATGCGTACCACTGCGGTCGGCGTCGCGAGCCGCGGCGCGATGGCGATGCTCGACGAGGAGCAAGCAGCATCGAGGAGAGCGCCATCAGCTCCCAAGACGACCAGGAACGTCGCGACGCTCGAGCGGCGGGAACGAGGAGCAGGCTCGTCAGGAACAGCGGGAACATCGCGGTCGCGGTCCGACTTCGCAGCGCGTGTTCCGCGTAGCCGATGCCGTAGCAACTGGCCGCCAGCCCGACGCAGGCGGTCGTCGCCACGAAGAGCGCGCCGAGCGGGTCGAGTGTGAGGTCGACGCCGGTAAGGGGCAGGACTGCTCCTGGATGTGGAAGGTGGCGGGGCGACCCGGACGCGAGGAACTCCTGTCGCGGCGATGAAGGTCGACCACGCACGCGGCCGAGCTGCTGACCGCCGATCCGAGAACGCGAAGTGCGAACGGGGAGGATCGCGCCGGCGATGGCCCCGGCGAGCCCAAGGCCGAGGCCAACGAGGAAGAAGGTCATGGTCAGCGTCCGGTAAGCCCTCGCAGTGCCTCGGTGATGGCCGTCGGGTGCGGCGGGCACCCCGGAATCGCGACGTCGACGTCGACGAGCGCGTCGAGCTTCGCCTCGATGCCATAGGCGCCCGCGAAGATGCCACCGTTCACAGCGCAGTCACCGCAGGCGATCACGACTCGGGGCTCGGGCGTCGCCTCGAGCGTCTTTTGCAACGGTCCGACCATGTTCTTCGTCACGACGCCGGTGACGAGCAGCCGTCGGCGTGCCGAGGTGAAGCGACGAGACGAGCGCCGAACCGGGCCGCGTCGTAATGCGGACCGAAGGCGAGGCGATCTCGATCTCACAGCCGTTGCAGGAGCCAACATCCACATGGCGGAGCTGCAGCGATCCCCGAAACTGCGGCTTCACGGTCCTTTCTGGTCGGGTAGGCAGGTCCTCGGTAACCGGACGCGAAACGATCGATCGGAGGACGGATCGACGTCGCATGATTTGACAAAGTTATCAGGTCACTAGTTGATGAAGATATCAGTGCCGCAATAACTCACGCTGGGATCCGAGAGCTTCTTGTCCTCTCCGGAGTGCGGATATCACCACCGTCCTAGCCCATAGCGCGGGAACCCTGATCTGAAAGGCTGCAGACGAAGCATCGCAGTGTGGCGCCGAAGAATCTACGATTCGGGCGATGTCGGACGACGAGGCGATATTCGAGCGCGTCGCTGTCGGCGAAAGTGTCGCCGCGCCATCGTCGGAGCGGGCTCCGCCGCACGTATTCAGCGACGACATGGAGATCCTCGCGCGCAGATTGTGCCGATGAGCCGGTACGCGCTCGCCATTCTTTCGTATCAACTTGGACTACCCAACGTCTTGTTCGGACTCCACGGGTACAACGGGGATGGATATGACGACGGCGTCTATCTCGGCGCGGCAATTCGGTTCGTGAACGGCGTTCTGCCCTACCGGGATTTTGCGTTGCTTCATCCCCCGGGGATTGTGCTGCTCTTCGAGTCCGGCGGCGTTGATTAGCAAGGTTGTCGGAATTACGAGAACACGCTCGCAATCGTCCGCTGCGTTACCACGGGCGTCACTGTCTTGAACGTCGGGATGATCGGTCGCATTCTCCGATTCCGCGGCCCAGTCGCGATGCTGAGTGGTGGGCTCGCATCTCGTGCTTCCCGCTCGCCGTCGCTGCTGATCACACGTTGCTCTTGGAGCCATACCTTCTGTGCTTTCTGCTGCTCGCCACGCTCTTTGCTGTTCACGGATGGCGCGATCGCCACACCAGCGAGAATCGTCGGTGCCGGTGTCGCACTCGGTTTCGCTGGTGCCGTCAAGATCTGGGCTATAGCGATTGTGGTCGCCGCAGTAATTGTCTGCGGCAGTCGGTCGAAGAAGGAATTCTCGGGGCTCGTAGTTGGTGTTGGACTTGGATTCGTAGTTCCGTGCGCCGTATTTCTGGTCGCCGCGCCGTCGAACTTCGTAAAAGAGGTCATCATCGCGCAGTTGTCGCGTGGGACCTCGGGTGTATTGAGTCTCTCTCTGGGACAGCGCCTACTAGAGATAACTGGACTGTCCGGGATTCCCGCACTCTCTGCGACTTCCGCTGCCACGAGAGTGAGGTCGCGCTTGGCTTTGGCGCATTCGTTGCGGTGGTGTTCGTTTTGGATCGGCGCCGACTGAAACGTCTCGACCTGTTCATTCTCATCTCCACGGCAGCGGCTTTGGCTGAGATGTTGTCGTCAGCTGAGTTCTACGATCACTTACGCGTACTTCCCGGCGGCTTCTCGCGCTACTCATCGGCGTGAGTGCTGAACGCGCCTCAGCTCTTCTCTCAGCAGGCACGCCTGCGTCAGGAGCGTCTCCTCTGCCGCGCGCCATGCAGTACAGCTCAGCCTTCGCTCCGTTCCACGGTGATCGCAATCGCGGCCGCCGCGGTCGTGATTCCGCAGACCGTCACTTACGCTCACACCTTTCTCGCGTCTTCGTCCGACCCCGCTGCTGCAATCGACAGCGTCGTTCCGAAAAACGCGTGTGTCGTCTCGGATATTGCGACACTCCTGGTCCTGTCACAGCGATTTGAGTCAAACGGAGAGAACTGTCCGACGCTGATCGACCCATTCGGAATGTGGATTGTGTACGACCATGGGCAACCACCTCCGGCCAGTCCGCCATTTCCTCCGAGGTTTGTCTCAATGTGGAGGATTGCCTTCGTCAAGCGTCCTACGTCGTACTGTCGGTGGCTCAAAGCGACTACATCCCGTGGACCTCAGCGCTTCTGAAT
>CAWHLK010000061.1:0-74616 GCA_963829965.1 uncultured archaeon
AGCGAAGCGGCCGCCTACTGTTTTGAACCCGAAGAGATCGAGCTATTAGAAAAGGCCACCAACGAGCTTCACTCTCTGTGCCTGACCGCCGTCGATCTCGTTATCAAAAACGGCGAACTGGACCGGCTTTCCATTCCGAAGTCAGCACATACGGTCATCGATCGTTCTTGGGAGGCCAGAAACAAGGGATCTACGGACGCTTCGATCTCGCCTACGATGGCCAAAACCCGCCCAAGCTATTGGAATACAACGCGGACACCCCTACTTCCCTGCTGGAAGCTGCCGTGATCCAGTGGCATTGGCTTCGAGAAGTAGAGCCGGAGTCGGATCAGTTCAACTCGATCTGGGAGGGCCTGATCGCCAATTGGGAGCACTTCAAAGAAAGCGGAAGCCTCAAGAACGAGACTATCCATTTCGGATCGATGGACGCTTCCGAAGACATGATGACCACTGCGGTGTTGATGGACACCGCGCAAGAGGCCGGGCTCCAAGTCACTTTTTTAAACATGTGCCATATCGGCTGGGACCACCGGCAGGAAAGGTTTGTGGACAAAGAACACAAACCTATAAACACGCTCTTCAAGCTGTATCCATGGGAGTGGATTATCTCCGACACCTTCGGGCCTTTAGCCTTGAGCTCATACGGCCAAACTCAGTGGATAGAACCGATCTGGAAAATGGTGCTCTCCAATAAGGCGATCCTTGCGATCCTCTGGGAGATGTTTCCGGAACACCCCAACTTGCTGCCCGCCTATTTGGATGGCCCGCGCGAACTGGTCCACTACGTCCGAAAGCCTATACTTGGCCGGGAAGGGGCAAACGTGTCCATCATTCTCGACGGGCAAAAAACAGAGAATCCAGGCCCCTATGAAAACGGGCCGTATGTCTACCAGGCCTACGTCCCGGTGCCGGAGTTTGAGGGCAACCACGCCGTGGTCGGGTCGTGGGTCGTGAACGGCGCTGCTCGCGGTATTGGGATTCGTGAATCCGATGGCCCGATCACCGAAGACTTAGCCCGGTTCGTCCCTCACTATTTCAAGCCAGATTATTCTATAAAGGAATCCATGAACGTCCAGGTTATACAACTTACAGCCCTGAAGGTCATCATGCTTCGCCATGTTGGATCTTACGATCTCATAAGCCCGGTCTTCGACCGGTTATTCGAATGGGTGACCGCCGAAAAAGTGCCCATCCAGCGCACGATTGGCATCTACTGGGACAACCCCGATTTCACGCCCGTTGCAAGGTTGCGGTCCGCGGCATGCGTGCAAGTCCCCATCGATTACCAGATCACGAACAATATGGGCATGCCGCTTGAGGTAGGCCAAATAGCCGGCGGCCCTTATGCCATGACAAGGTTCGTCGGCCCCTATGAAGACTTGGCCCCAGTTTGGACCGACTTCACTAATTACGTCGAGCGTAGCCTCAGACGCCAGATCAGCATGAACCCCGCTTTCGAGGTTTACGTGAACGACGCCGGCACAACCCCGCCCCCGCAACTCATTACAGAACTTTACATGCCGGTGATCTGAATGCGCGTTAAGACTCCTTGGATATATTCGCCCAAATTCGACCTAAGCGCGATTATAGGCCCTCCGGTCCTTATCACCGCTCTCGTGCTCGTGTTCGGCAATCGTCTGGCCCAGATCAATCAGACTCCGCTTTGGCTCTGGATATTCTTGGTTCTGGGAATCGACGTGGCCCACGTTTACAGCTCGCTCTTCAGAACCTATTTCGACAAAGAAGAGTTCGCTAAGCGAAGGCGGTTATATCTGGTGTTGCCCGCCATCTGCTGGATCGCCGGAATCGCGGTCTATTTTTTCATGGGGGACGTGTTCTTTTGGTCGTGCGTGGCCTACTTCGCCATTTACCACTTCGTGCGCCAGCAGTACGGCTTCCTCATGCTTTACAGAAGAGGTGAGCCCCCTAAAGGGCTGGGATATCGAATCGACCAGGTCGCCATTTATATGGCGACGGTCTATCCGCTCGTCTACTGGCACACTTACCCGCGCAAATTTCAGTGGTTCAGCGATTTCGACGTCATCCACATCCCGGTCCGCTGGCCCGAATACATCTGTCGCGCCATTTACATGCTTTCCATCGGGGCGTTCATTATCAAGGAGGCCTACAAGTGGAAGGAAACCGGCAACCTCAATCTGGGCAAGGTCCTGCTCCTCCTTGCCACCGCGGCAGCCTGGGGCACCGGCATCATTATTTTCAATGGCGATCTCACCTTCACCCTCATCAACATCATCTCGCACGGCATTCCCTACATGGCGTTGATTTGGATCTACCAGTATAGAAAACGCGCAAGCCACACCCACGAACGCAACCGGTTCCTACGCTTTTTCCAACTCAAATACGTGCCGATTTACGTGCTCGCGGTCTTCCTGTTTGCCTATTGCGAGGAGGGCCTTTGGGACTGGTTCGTGTGGCAGGACCACCCCCGGGTGTTCGGGGCATTCTACGTGCCCCTGTCGGCAACCGCGTTGATGATTCTCGTGCCGTTGCTGACAATGCCCCAGCTCACCCACTATGTTCTCGACGCCTATATTTGGCGCGTGAACAAGAAGGGCAAAGAGGAAGTGCGCGCGGTTATCGGGTGAGTGGTTTTCGCTTGATCTCCGCCCAAGTACGCGGATACTTCTTCGGTGTCGGACGGACTTTGCGAAACAGGGGAAACGCGCGCCGTGCCTCGCTGCCCTCAAGTTCTCTCCCTTCGATACCTTCCAGCTTGAGCCCCAGGTTGCCCGCCGGAAAGCGTTCAATCTCTTCCAGTTCTTTGTCCGTCCGCATGGGGATCACGTAGCCGCCAAGTCTCGCATAGGTGGCGCTTATTTCCATTTGGACCGCCAGAGGTGCTACCGCGCGGCCGGTAACCACGTCGTACCGCTCCTCTTCCTCAACCTCTTCCGCGCGATGGTTCAGCACCCGCAGATTTGGCAGAAGGCTTCCCTTGAGAAACTCAACCATCTTGGTCGAAGAATCCATCGCGGTCACCCGCAAATCCGGCCGAACCCGCGCCAACGGCCAAGCGGGAAACCCCGGCCCTGCTCCAAGATCCAGCACCCTGGCACTTTCCGGAATCAGATCGGCAACGAGCAGCGAGTCAAAAAAATGCCTAATCATCGAATCCTCGCGAGGCACCCTAGTGAGGTTCATGACCTCATTCGCCGCATACAGCCGGTCTTCAAACTCTCTAAACGCCTGAAGAATTTGGTCGTCGTTAGTAAGTTCCTCAGGCGTGATTCGGCGAAACAGGACTTCTTTCAATGAACTGATTTCCTTTGATCTTCCATTTGCACAACCAAGTGTGCGCTATCGCAAAGGTGTCCTACACGCTAATATATTCGTCTGTAGCCCCGTTTTGAGTATCCGGAGTAGCTCGAGCATTAAAGGCCATCGTAAAAATTTAAGAACGCTCAAATCGTAGATCGCAACTCCGTGCCGGATACCTGCGGGCCGAGAAACTCAGCCGGCAACTCTAACGCAGACGACGGAAGCGATCCTTTCCGGCGCGGAGGCAGGCAGGGCGATGCTCACATCGCCGCCGGTTTGTTCCACATTCAAAGGTTGCCGGTTAGCAAGCAGCCAAGCTTTCGAGACCTTGCCCTGGAGCCCGGACAATCCAATACTGCCCGAAGTCGGCCAATCGGTGACAAGCAAATAAAGCATGTTGCCCTTTTGCGTCACCCTGCCCCACTTGGTTTCAATTCCTAGACGACTTCCCCGCGTTCCATAAATAGCCCGCCCATTGACCTCCAACCACGCACCCATCTCACGCAAGCGTATTGCTTGGTCCGCCGGAATTTCGCCAAGAGAGTTCGGGCCGACATCCAGGAGCAGGTTGCCGTCTCCACCCGCACAGCTAACGAGAGCATGAAGGCATTCCGTAAGTGACTTGACCTTTCCGTCGGGGCGATAAGACCAACCGCCGCCATCCGCCGTGGTGACAAGGGACATGCAAGATTCCCAAGGATGCTCGTCCTGAAAAGCGCCAACTCTTTGTTCCGGCGTATCGAAGTCGCCGTAAGCGGGCTTGTCTCCAATCACCGCGAGCCGGTTGTTGAGGATAATGTCCGGCTGGAGGGACTTGATGAGCTTGTAAGTCTCCGGAATGTGCCAGAAGTTCACCGCATCGCCCTTGCCGTAACTATCGAGCCAGAGGACGTCAATCTTGCCATAGTGGGAGAGCAACTCGCGAAGCTGGCCGTTCATGTAGTCCACGTACTTGTGGCCATCGCCCATTCCGTAATCCGGGTTATGCCAATCGCGCGGCGAATAATAGATGCCAAAACGCATTCCGGCCGCGTGACAGGCATCGGCCAGCTCTTTGACCACATCACGGTGAAACGGCGTATGCATGATCGAATAATCCGTGAGCTTCGTGTCCCACATGCAGAAACCGCCGTGATGCTTGGCCGTGAACACGATGTATTTCATGCCCGCGTCCTGCGCAAGCCTAACCCACTGCTTTGCATTGAATTGCTTTGGATTGAACTTCTCATAAAGGTGATCGTAGACAGAGTCTTCGACATAGCCTGCGGGATCGCCCGTAATGTCCAGCGGTTTGGAACCCTTGCGTGACCAACTGATCTCCGTGCCCGCCATGCTGGACATGTCCCAGTGGATGAACATGCCGAAACGCGCAGCGGACCACCACGCCATCCGGGCAGCTCGCTGCTTGGACGTTTCTTGCGTTGAGCCTGCGAGGGCTTGTAGGACAAGGGATGCAGTTACTAACGCGATGATGATTTTTGCCTTCATGAATTTGTCCGGGAGTTTTCGCACGAAATTTGACCCATCGGGTTCTCAAACATAAGAACAGGGGCACGATATCCTCAAGGCTTCAAGCTTTGCCGCCGCTGATCGCGAACTACCTCCATCCGAACGGCTAAGGATGACGTTTTTGGGAGGTCGGTGGTGGTCTTAACCGGTTTTCCGTCCACTGATACAATCAAGTCGCCTCGGCGCAACCCGAATTTTGTCGCCAAGGAATTGGAAGGTGCTTCTAAAACCATCACACCGCCCGTGCCTAGTCCTACGCCCACCGAGGAAGCTTCTTCGATCGTTTCGAGATCTTTCACCCTATCTCCCATCCATTGCTTGATGCCGGTCGAAATCTTCGCAGCCGGGCCGCCCCCAGGAATGGAGAACGATGGCGTTCGCACTAGAGCCTTGAGCGAGGGCTTCTGCACTCCAAATCGATCCATCGGGAAATTCACAAACCCAAGCTTAAAAGCCGGCGAACCCGCTCTCACTCGAAAATCACCATGCGCCGGGTCAATGAATTCCGCGTCAGCGATAATCGAATGCTTATCGCGACCGGACTGCGAGGCCATCTCCGCTGCCGGTTCAATGTCCGGCATCCCGGTGACGTTCACCAGATTGTAATCCATCTCTCCGCCCCATGGCGGTGGTCCCATGAGAGCAGGAAGATAGTGTGCCGCCGAAACGATATTCCGGCGAAAAATGTCGCCGCTGTGTTTGTACCAAACATGCGGATGAAATCCGCTGTTCAAGATCACGTTGTTCTCTACCACCCGGTGGAAGCCTTCACGGTTCTTGATCCCGCCATTTAAACAGAGGTTGTCGCAGATCTCGTAATTGGTCGAGCCGTCGTCGAGGTCGATGTCCCAACCATGATCGCATCGCCAGCGATTGTTGCGCAAAATATTGGGCTGGGTGGCGTCCAAAAATGGCAGGTCGCGATTGCTCGCCCAAGAATCGTCATCGTTCAGATTGAAGATTTCCCCTGGCCAGTAACGGTCGCGTCCCCAAGAATTGAACGAACCGTGGTCGCCGGTTTCCTTGACAGTGTCAAAGACGTCGCAGAATTCGATGATGTTCCCGCCCCAGCAGCCGTCACCGATGTTGATTCCGCTGCGCGGCACGTCATAAATGGAGCAATGCCGCACCGTGATATTTTTCGCGATATCTATGTCCACTCCTGAGCTCTGCTTCTCGAACCGCCCGGTGTGAGTGATCAGGCAGTCATCGGCCAAGCAGTCCGCCGGATAATTGTCCGACTTGGGGCCTGGCACGCGATCGAGGTCGGACGGTTTCAAGCGCTGGTCGTAGTTGAACAGCGCATTGCGTACGGCGACCGGGTCGCCCACAAAGCAAATGCCATTCGCTCCCGCGTCGGTAATGAGACACCCGCGAAGGGTCGCCCGGCGGTTATAATCGCTCACAAAAATGGCGTTCCCGCCAACTTGGTCAAAATCGCAATCCTCTAACTGGCAGTTCTCCGTGCCGGTCAGCAGCACTGCCCCGCCGCGATAAATGGTCCAATCGGAGCGCAGCAGCGGTTCCTTCGTCTCCATAAACGTGCGCGCTGTGTGGCGAAAGGTAATTCCGCGAAAATCCAGCCATTTGACAGGATTGGCCTGCGAGCCCTGCAGCTTGATCAACTGGCGTCGATGCGCACTGACAATGACGATCGAAGCTTTGGCCAAATCCATCCCCGCAGGCGGAAAGTAGTAAAGCTGGTTTGTCTTGCCGTTGTGAAACCATTCGTGCGGAGCATCCAGTTCCTCAAAGACATTTTCAACATAGCGATAAAGCGGATGGACACCCGAGCCACGGTTATTCTGAGTGCCACCAACCAGAGCGAGTGTGCCATCTTCTCTTTTGCCAGTGACAAGCCAATCGATTCCGCCCCAAAGGGCTGGATGCATCGCATGCAAGTACGCGCCGGCGGGATCGTGCCAACGGGCGATTCGCTGAGGCGAAAGTGGATCCATCATCGGGTCAGGCTTGGAATTATCTTCGAGCTCCCAAGTATCGAAAACATTCAAGTCGTCTCCGTCTTTGCGGTTAGGAAATCGGGCCATCCATTGCTGCTTGCCGTCGACAAAGAGCTGGTCGATGTCCAGCCCGGCCGGAACTCGGCATTGATAGACGCCGGCAGCGCTCGTCTCCTTTGAAAGCTCCCAATGCAAATGGGCCAGCGGCTGGCCGCCACTGATGACCGGTGTTTCCCCTTTAACCGCCTGCCAGATGACTGGCGCCCTTTCCGACCCGCCGTCCGCCGGCGCAAACACGAGCGTCTCCGGCAAGTAGTAAGTGCCGCCATGCAGCCAGACATGGACCGGTTCACGGCCGGAGAATTTGCGCACAAGGTGTTGCGCGGCTGCCAGCGAAGCAACCGGCTTGCTGGCTGTCCCAGGATTGGCATCGCTGCCGCCAGGCGAAACGTAAATGTTCATCGCTGCACCCAGTGCCAAGTCCGACAGTGCGAGAACAAAGACGCTACAAACAAACGATTTGCGCACGGATTTCATGTACGCCTAATATCCCGACTTCTACTTTCCGACCCCTTCGTCTTCGCCCTTCTCCGTCTCGTCCTTCTTGTCCGGATCGCTCTGAAGCTGGGTCGCCTGACTGTAGGGTGCTATCGGCCGAGGCGGAGATGCCTCCTGTTGATCGGTCACTTCTTCAACGTGAACCAGGTTCACGTATTGCTTGCCGTCAATGGTCAGGACCGCTCGGTAATCCCCGGGCGCAACGCGCCGTGGGCGCCAGGAAATAGTGTTCAATCCCGCCTTGGCATCGCCGGTGAGATCGGCTATCGCCTTCTGCCCTGCCGCGTCTTTGACCACAAGCGCTGCATCATGGGCGGCAGCCTTCTTTAAGTAGAACACGAAGTCCGTCCCCGGCTGAGTGTTGCGAGACATCCAAGTTCGGTCACCTTGGTCGTCCAAGGTTCCGGTTCGGCCAAAGAGGTACACGCTGGACGGATGGACGAAATAGACGTCTTGCTTCAAGCTGTCGGCGCTGAGCTCTTCCAATGGCTCGATCGGCAGAATCCAAAGGGATCGGCCATGTGTGGCGATAATCAGGTCCTCTTCGCGTGGATGAATCTCGAGGTCATGCACTGCGACTGTGGGCCAATCTCCTGTGCGGTACCGGTTCCAGGTCACACCCCTATCCATGGAAACATACAGCGAGAACTCGGTGCCCAGGAACAGCAAATCAGGATTCTTCAGACCCTCCTTGATCACGTAGCACGGTTCGTTCGCCGGCAGATTGCCGTTCAGCTTAGACCAAGTCTTGCCGTAATCCTGGGTCACGTAAACGTAGGTGGCGTAGTCGTTATTACGGTGGCCATCAAAGGTGGCGTAGGCGCGACCTTCCTCATATTTGCTCGCGGTAACCCGCGAGACCCACGTGTTCGCAGGCAGCCCGGTAACGTTCGGAGTCACATCGGTCCAATGCTGCCCGTCGTCTTTGGTGACCTTAATCAAGCCATCATCGGTGCCAATCCAGATCAACCCCTGCTTCATCGGCGATTCGCAGATCGTGATGATGGTGTCGTAAGCTTCCGCGCCCGTGGCCTCCGGCGAAACGCTCCCAGCACCTGCCTTTTGCCAATCAGGGTTATCATACGTGACATCGGGGCTTATCTCACTCCAATGGTCTCCTCTGTCGACCGATTTGTATAGCCTATTCGCCCCAAAGTAAATAGTCTGTGAATTCCAAGGTGACAAGATGAAGGGCGTGCTCCAGTTCTCTCGGACTTTTTCTCCCTTGGCCGCCTTCGGCTTTATTCCTTTGCCGCCTCCATATTTTTGATCGATGCGCTCGATCTCGCCACCCTGGCTTTCAGAATAGACGGTCGTCCAGTCGTCGGGATCCACTTGTACGTGAAAGCCGTCTCCTCCACCGATGTTAAAAAAGTCGTACCAAGCAACTCCTCCGTGCGCCGTCTGCGTAGGGCCGGCCCAGCAGCCATTGTCCTGAAGGCCGCCATAAACCCAATAAGGTTTGCGCATGTCGTACGTCACCGCGTAAAACTGGCCGATGCGCGGATAGTTCAAGTGCTCCCAGTTCAAGCCGCGGTCGCGGGATTGGCCAACTCCTCCGTCTTCGCCAATGAGAATGTGGTTGTTGTCGTTCGGGTCGATCCACATCGCGTGGTGATCCACGTGCACCGAAGTTCCAAACGAGTTGAAGTTCTTGCCCTGATTGTCCGAGAAGGATATGCCGGTCGAAGGCAAGTAAATGCGATTCACGTCCTGCGGATCCTGCCTAGGAATGCTGAAATAGAAAGGCCGGGGGTCAAGGCCGCTCACCTTTGTCCACGAGTCTCCGTGGTCCGTGCTTCGATAAAGTCCGGTAGCGTCGACCGCTTCAACGCTCGCAATCACAACTCTGGGATCTTTTTGAAAGTAGCTCAAGCCGATGCGTCCGATCGTGGTTTTCGGCAGGCCCTTTTGCAGTTGCGTCCAGGAAGCGCCGCCATCCGTGGTTTTATAGAGTCCACTGCCGGGTCCGCCCGAGACAAAGTTGTAGGGATATCGCATATGCTGCCACATGCCCGCCAACAGAACGTGGTTGTTTCCGGGGTCCATTGCCAAGTCGGCCACGCCCGTCTTTTCATCCACATAGAGGATTTTCTTCCAGGTCTTGCCGCCGTCGGTCGTCTTGTAAACGCCGCGGTCCGGATTGTAGCCCCAGGTCTGCCCAAGCGCGGCTGCGTAAACCGTGTTCTTGTCTCTCGGATCAATCAGAACCTTGCTAAAGCTGTAGCAGTCCTTCAGCCCCATGTTCGACCAAGTCTTGCCGCCATCCTCGGATTTGTAAACTCCGTCGCCCCAAGCAACGGAGTTGCGGTTCGTGCCTTCGCCGGTGGCAACCCAGATCAGCTTGGGATCGCTTTGACAGATGGAGACCGCCCCAATGCTCGCCGATGCTTCCTTTTGGAATATCGGAGTGAACGTGACTCCGCCGTTTTCGGTCTTCCAAATTCCGCCGGAGGCTGCGCCCACCAAGAAAATGCGCGGCTCCTTTTCATAAACCGAAATAGAGGTAACCCGCCCTCCCATTGTCGTCGGGCCAAGTTCCCTTGCGGTTAGGCCAGCTAACAGCTGGCCGGTTGTAGAGACCGGCGCTGCCTGCTTATCTTGGGCCGAACAAAGAACAGTAAGGAGCGGCAGCATCGCCGCAAGGATAATTCCCCTCTTCATTTAGGAGACAGTACCTTAACGGCGCTTCGCGCCGTTTACGGCGCGTAGCGCCCAAACCTACGTTCTTCCCGCGTGGGTTCGGCTCGCTGTAGATTTCGCGGCTGGCTTTTTCGTGGCCCGGCTCGATCTTGGCCTTGATTTCGCCTCGGCGGTAGAGCGTTTCACCAGCTTGTTAAAATTGCTTGTTTCGCCGGTGGAAGATTGCTCTTGGTACACAAGGGCCAGTTCGTTGCTATCGAACTTCCCGAAGAACTCTTCCCAGGATATTTCCTCAAGGGACTTATCCGTTGTATAACCGGGAAAGGTAAACCTCAGGACTCCCGCATCGGTTGCGCTACCGGTTCGGCGAACGCAAACAGGCTTCCCGCTTCGGGCTTCCACCCAACGTCGAATCTCATTGTGATCAGTGGTTGTTTTGCTTAATGGCATGCTTCTACCCCTAGCTTTTTCGACTCCATGGCATCTCTGAGCGTTCCTGTCAGTCCTAGAATTAACACGCGTTTGTTCATTACCGCCGCATGAGCAAAACATTTCAGTAGAATTCACTTTGAAAAACGTCAAAATAGTGTTACAATAGCTGTCCAACTTAGCCCTGGTGAAGGTCACAGTAGAGTTTCAGGGCTAGGGCATTGTCGCCCGGCATAGTTAGTAAATCTGTGTTGTGCCGACAATGAGCCGTTCTCAAAACGCTCCTAATAGCGATCACTGTACTGGCGCCCTGCCGGGAAGGGCGGGGTTGTATTCGCCTGAATTTGAGAAAGACTCCTGCGGAATCGGCTTCCTTGCCAACCTGAACGGCAAAGTAAGTCACCAAACAGTTCGGGACTCCCTGACCATGCTGGAGCGCATGAGCCACCGCGGAGCCAAAGGATGCGAAGAGAACTCCGGAGACGGCGCAGGCATTCTCTGCGGCATTCCCCACGCTTTTTTCAAAGACCGAATGGCGCAGCTCGGTATGGTATTGCCCGCCGCAGGCCGGTATGCAGTCGCGATGGTGTTTCTTCCGACGAACCTCGCCGAACGAGAAGCTTGCAAGCAAACCCTCGAGAAATATATCCAGCTACAGGGCCAAATGCTGATCGGGTGGCGCAACGTGCCCATCGATACAGACGGCGCCGATCTGGGTGCGACCGCAAGGAGCATTCAACCGGACATCGAGCAGTGCTTTATTGCTTCTGCCGATAACCTAAACGAGCTCGAGTTTCAGCGCAAGCTCTATCTCATCCGCAAGCAGGCGTACCACGAGATCATGACCGGCACGCTTGCCCAAAAGACCTACTACTACGTTTGCTCATTCAGCAACCGGGTGGTCTGCTATAAAGGGCAGCTCACTTCCATGCAGCTGCGTCCGTTTTTTAGGGACTTGCAGGACCCCCTCTTCGAGGTTCCGTTTGCGATGGTCCATAGCCGGTTCTCCACTAACACTTTCCCGAGCTGGGACCGTGCCCAGCCAATGCGATTTCTATGTCACAACGGCGAAATCAACACCCTGAAGGGCAACGTCAACTGGGCCAAATCGCGACAGGCGCTGATGGAATGCACGCTGTTCGGCAACGATTTTGAAAAGCTGTTCCCACTCATCGATCCCATAACGAGCGACTCAGGGATGTTCGACAACATGCTCGAGCTTCTCATGCTTTCCGGCCGCTCGATGCCGGAAGCGATGATGATCATGATTCCGGAGGCGTGGCAAAACCACAAGCACATGTCCCCGGACCTTCGAGCGTTTTATGAGTTCCACTCCAACCTGCTCGAGCCTTGGGATGGTCCGGCTGCCATCTGCTTTACGGACGGCCGATTTGCCGGCGCGACGTTGGACCGAAACGGCCTGAGGCCCGGTAGGTTTTGGGTAACGAACGATGGCAGGGTCATCATGGCCTCGGAAGCAGGCGTCATCGATGTAGAACCTTCTAGGATCATAGCCAAGGGCCGGCTGAGACCGGGCCAGATGTTCTTGGTCGACTTTGAAAAGTGCCGAATCGTCCCCGACGCTGAGATCAAGAAGGAGATAGCCGGCAAGCACCCATATGAAAAGTGGCTGGCCGAGTACGCAGTGCGTCTTTCGGATATTGCCGCAGAAGTTAAAGTCGAGGAAGGCGTGCCGGAAGACATCGTTTCCAGACTTCTCTTGCACGGTTACTCTTCGGAAACGCTCGACTTCATGCTCTACCCGCTGGTTAAAGAGGGGCGGGACCCCATCGGGTCGATGGGCAACGATACTCCGCTTCCTACGCTGAGCAAGCAGACCAAGCTCGTCTTCGACTACTTCAAACAGCTTTTCGCGCAAGTGACGAACCCGGCGATCGATCCGATCCGAGAGGAGATCGTCATGTCCCTCGAATGTCCAATCGGCCCGGAAAAGAACCTGCTGGACACGACCCCCGATCACTGCCATCGGTTGGTCACCGACCAACCCCTCCTTTCGCCCGAGGAGGCCAAGGCAATCCGTAATCTAGGAAGCCATGGGTGGAAATCGACCGTCGTGGAAATGTCGAGGCCCGAAGGGCTCGGCTTGCGCGCTTCCGTGATTGAGCTATGCCTGAGAGTGCAGGAAGCGGTGTCCGCCGGCGCAGATTTCGTTATTCTAAGCGACAAGGAGCTGGGGCCAGGAATGCTGCCCATCCCGTCGCTCATGGCTTGCGGCGCGGTCCACCATGCTCTATTGAGAGCGGGCGCGCGGCCTCAGGTGGGTCTCATTATCGAAACCGGCGAAGCTCGCGAAGTCCATCACTTCTGTTGCCTTATCGGCTACGGGGCGGACGCGGTTTATCCCTATTTGGCCTACCAGACACTCGAATGGGCCGCCACTGCGAACGGCGTTCACGGTGAGCCGGCCGAGCTTCGATACAAATACCGCAAGGCGGTTGGCAAGGGGATTTTGAAGGTGCTTGCCAAGTCGGGAATTTCTACCATCCAATCCTACAAAGGTGCACAGGTTTTCGAAGCGGTGGGACTCCATGAAGAGATCATTGCGCTTTGCTTCACGGGCACCACGAGCCGTATCCAGGGCCATCGTTTTGAGGCAATCGGACGCAACTATTTCAAGCTTTATCTTGCCTCTCAGGAAGGCGCCTCGGGTCTGCCAAGTGCAGGCGAATTCCACTGGCGTAGCGAAGGCGAAGAGCACATGTGGAACCCGCGGACGATCTCCGATTTGCAGCGTGCTTCCGCAATTAACGATGAAGATGCCTATCGGCGCTTCTCGAGCTACATCGACGTCGTTGGCAACAAAGGAACCATCCGCGGCAACCTTAGACTGAGAAAAGGAAGCCCTATTCCCCTAGATGAAGTTGAGAAGGCGGAGGACATCGTCCGCAGGTTCTGCACCGGGGCCATGAGCTTTGGCTCCATCTCGGCAGAGGCCCATGAGGCGATGGCGATCGCAATGAACCGGGTTGGAGGGCGAAGCAACACGGGTGAGGGCGGAGAGGACAAGCGACGCTGGACGCTGGACGCCAATGGCGACTCGCGTCGATCGGCAATCAAACAAGTGGCATCGGGACGCTTTGGAGTGACCATCCAATATCTCACCAATGCCGATGAACTTCAAATTAAAATCGCTCAGGGCGCGAAGCCGGGCGAAGGCGGCGAACTTCCCGGCTCCAAGGTGGACGAGGAAATCGCACGGACCCGGCACTCCACTCCCGGCGTGGGGCTTATTTCCCCTCCGCCCCATCACGACATTTACTCCATTGAGGACCTCGCCCAGCTCATTTTCGACCTGCGTA
Source organism: uncultured archaeon (assembly GCA_963829965.1). Classification (GTDB taxonomy): domain Bacteria; phylum Armatimonadota; class Fimbriimonadia; order Fimbriimonadales; family Fimbriimonadaceae; genus DASXZH01. The sequence goes on from CAWHLK010000061.1 coordinate 13,700, forward strand.
ACGCCAATCCGAATGCCAAGATCAGCGTCAAGCTGGTTAGCGTGGCGGGAGTCGGTGTCATCGCCGCCGGCGTTGCCAAGGCCCATGCGGACCTGATTCTCATCTCCGGCCACGACGGCGGAACCGGCGCTTCCCCGCTCACGAGCATCAAGCACGCCGGCCTTCCTTGGGAGTTGGGGCTGGCCGAAGCTCACCAGACACTGGTTTTGAACGGCCTGAGAAGCCGCGTGAAGCTCCAAACCGACGGCCAAATCAAAACCGGCCGCGATGTGGTGGTTGCCGCCCTTTTGGGCGCGGACGAGATTGGTTTCTCCACTGCTCCACTGATCACTCTGGGCTGCCTGATGATGCGCAAATGCCATCTGAACACCTGCCCGGTTGGCATTGCAACTCAAGACCCCGAACTGCGCGCCAAGTTCGCAGGCAAGCCGGAGTCGGTGGTCAACTACCTTTTCATGGTCGCGCAAGAAGTCCGAGAGACGATGGCAGCATTGGGATTCCGAACTTACGGCGAGATGGTTGGTCGGGCCGACATGCTGACGACGGGCGATCCATCGGAAATCAACGGCTTGAATCTCTCGCCCGTACTGACCGTTCTGCAGCCCGCCGTCCCCGAATCCACCGAATTCACCCGGCATGTCGACTGCGATGCCGTGCTTGATCGAGAACTGATAGCTCGCTCCCAACCGGCGATTCAGCGAAGGGAAAAGGTGTCGCTTAAAAAGCTGATATCGAACGTGGACCGTGCGGTGGGAGGCATGCTCAGCCATGAGATCGCCAAGCAACATCCTGACCTTTTGGAAGATGGAACGATTGAGGTGAAGTTCACTGGCACCGCCGGACAAAGCTTTGGAATTTGGCTCGCAAGAGGCGTAACGTTCGAGCTTGAGGGCGAAGCGAACGATTATGTTGGCAAGGGTCTGTCGGGTGGCCGAGTTGTTCTGTATCCGCCAAAAACCTCATCCTTCACGCCAGAAGAAAACATCATCGCGGGAAACGCGGTGCTGTACGGCGCAACCAGCGGCGAGCTTTTTGCCCGAGGGCAAGTCGGCGAGCGGTTTGCGGTTCGAAACAGTGGCGCGGTCGCGGTCGTCGAAGGCGTTGGAGATCATGCCTGCGAGTACATGACCGGAGGGCGAGTCGTGATTCTTGGCCAGGTGGGCCGGAACTTCGCGGCGGGCATGTCGGGGGAATTGCCTACGTGTTTGCAGAGGGCCAAGACTTCGCAAAGTACTGCAATCCGGGCTCAGTGGAGATCGAAGCGCTGTCGGAAGCCGACAAGGAGTGGCTAACTGAGCTTTTACAAGAGCATGGCGCTTTGACCGGATCTTCTCAAGCAAAGCGAATCCTGTCCACACCCGCACTGTTGAGTCTGTTCGTGAAAATCATGCCGAACGATTACCGGCGGGTACTTGCCATCGCGGAATCCAAGCTCCAAATTGAGGTGGCCTAGGCGTGGGCAAAACAACGGGATTCAAGGAGTTCACACGAAAGAGCATCGCCTATCGCCCTGCCGCCGAACGAGTGAAGGATTTTTATGAGCTTCGGGTGATGCCGAGTGACGACCATCTCAGCGACCAGACCGCGCGGTGTATGGATTGCGGAGTTCCCTTTTGCACGAGTGGTGATGGGTGCCCGCTTGGCAACCTGATTCCCGAGTGGAATCATCTGGTTTATTCCGGACGCTGGAAAGAAGCGAGCGAGCGGCTGCATGCCACGAACAACTTTCCGGAGTTCACCGGCCGCGTGTGCCCTGCGCCATGCGAATCGGCTTGTGTGCTTGGGGTGGTCGACTTGCCTGTGACAATTAGAGATATTGAACAGGTGATTGCCGACCGTGCTTGGGAATCGGGATGGCTCACTCCGCCAAGCGCTCCCCGGCTTAATGGGAAGCGTGTCGCGATCGTCGGCTCAGGGCCGGCGGGCCTTGCCGCCGCTCAGCAATTGGCGAGACAGGGCTATGCGGTTACCGTTTACGAGCGCGATGACCGATTGGGAGGCCTGCTTATGTATGGTATTCCTAACATGAAGTTGGACAAATCTGTGGTGGAACGGAGGCTGGGCCAGCTTCGCTCGGAAGGCGTGCGTTTTGAAACCGGCGTGGAAATTGGCAAGGATCTAACCGCCAATGAACTGCTTTCCAAGAACGACGCGGTGCTTCTCGCCATTGGCGCGGCGAGGCCGCGTGACTTGGAACTGGAAGGCCGTGACCTGGGCGGAATCCACTTCGCGATGGAATACCTGACTGCCTCCACGAAGTCGCTGCTTAACGGAACTCAAACTTCAATCGACGCGAAGGGCAAGGATGTTTTGGTCATTGGCGGAGGCGATACAGGAACGGACTGCATCGGAACTGCTCTTAGGCAGGGCTGCAAATCAGTAGTGAACTTCGAGCTGATGGCAAAGCCTCTTGACGAACGGCTTCCTGACAATCCGTGGCCCCAATGGCCAAAAGTGTTTCGCATCGAATACGGCCACGCGGAGGCCTCCGAGCTTTTTGGCCTCGACCCTCGCCATTTTCAGGTTCAAGCCACACGGTTCTTGGGCATTCACGGCAAAGTGAAAGCTGTGGCAACCGTTCAGGTCAAAGGGCCGCACATGGCGATGGTTGTTGGCACCGAACAAACGTGGAAGACCGATCTCGTATTGCTTGCCATGGGCTTTCTCGGCCCCGAGCGGGAGCTAATACAAGGGTTGGAACTGGCAACTGACGCACGCTCCAACATCTCCGCTCCGGAATTCCATACAAGCGTTCCCGGCGTTTTTGCCGCGGGCGATTGCCGGCGCGGCCAATCGCTGGTGGTTTGGGCGATCGACGAAGGCAGACGCGCGGCTGCCGCGGTTCACCAATACTGCGCCGGCCTGAAAACTGCTGAAAGCGCCTAAGTCTGGGTAAACCAAAAAGCCAGTTCTGCTGTACTATATGGGAAGCGGCCGTATCAAGTCGCCTCACAAAATCGTGGCTCTCAACCCAGTTCTAAGACGCGCCAGGGCGGCGCCGAGTCCTCTTCCGTAGAAGAAAGCTCAAACGGCGACGCCTGAGGCCGTTTAAGATGCCGAGCGCCCTTGGTTTCGCGGACCTCCTGCTGTTGGCGCTTATCCCCTACTCCGGCTTTCAATTGGTGAGGTTGCTTGGAGGAATCGCGTCCTTGGGATACGCATACCTTTGCGCGAGCCCGCTGCTGTTCTTTTCCTTTCGCGCAAAGCTCGTTCCTCCGAAAAAACGGCCAACAGAGCATGTGCCCGCCCCCGAGGACTTGCTCAGGCCCTTGAGAATGCTGAAAATCATACTTCGGGCGCCCAAAGCTCAAGTCAACTGCCGAATGAGCCGGGGGACAGTGGGTCCGGCGATAACCCCTGCGGGCCGCCAGATTCTAGTGTTGCAAGAGCACCTAGCCGATACACCGGACGATGAACAGTACTTCGCCCTTGCTTACGCCTGCGTCCGATCGAGAGAGTACGATCGGGATCCGCTGAGAAAAGTGCTCCTGCCCTTTGCAATCCCTTTTGGAATCTTCATTCTCTCTCTTCATGGCGCATACCTAGGGGAGAAGTTCATTAGCCTTTACGCTTTAGGGATACCTATAATTCCCGTTTATCTCCGGGTAACACTCGAAGATGAGATTTGGCGTTGCGAGCAGGCGATATCAGCCGGAGCATCTCCGGATGCCGCCATCCGTTATTATCGTCGCTATTCAAAAACCGTGAAGCCACAGAAGAACGCGGTTATCGCCACTTTAGCGCTTAAATACGGGCTACCTGCTCCTGAAACGAGGACGATAAAGGCTGCGTTCCTATCATCCACGCCGGCCTACTTGTGGGCAATATGCGCGGAAAAGGCTCCAAACTTTGCGCTGTTTTGTGCGATCCTCGCTAGGACCGGCCACCCAAAAATGTCTCCTGGCTACGTGGTGACCTTCACGGCGCAGATCTGTATCTTCTTCTTACTTACCTTCTGGGGGGTGCCCTGCTGTCTTTGGCTATACAATCATGTCGCGGACATTTGGCGAAAGCGAGGCAGTGTTGTTGTAGTCCGCGAGGCGGACCAAGGGCCGGCGAGTGAGTCAGCCGATGGCGAAAGCGCAGACAATGGCGAGCCTTCTTATTCCGAGCCCTAAAAAGTGCGACGATACCTAAGACAAGCAGTGGGATCTCGCATCTTTAGGCGCCCGATCAAGAACTTTTGGCAAAAATTCGATGGTAATGGCTTCAACCCCTGGATAAAACAACGGCCCTTATTCTCAGAGCCCCTGGAAGGGCGGCTCATTGAGGTTTGCAAACTTGATTACTGCGGCTGAAGAACACCCGCGGCCTCAAGCGTATGCTCCACGTTCCGCAAGTGGTGTTCCAAGCTGAAAAGGCTTTCCACTTCCTCCGGCGTCAGGTTCGCCTGAACATCCGGGTCGGCGGCCACCGCACCCTTGAAATCATGACCGTCCCAAGCCTTCGCCGCGTTCCGCTGAGCCACTTTATAAGCCGCCTCGCGCGGCAGTCCCTTGTCAATCAAGGCAATCATCAGGTGCTCGCTGAAAACCAGATCGCCCATCTTCCGCATGTTCGCCTCCATGTTTTCGGGGAAAACCTGGAGGCCGGAAAGAATGGTCGTCAGGCGGTGAAGCATGAAATCCGCCAGTTGACACGAGTCGGGGAAGACAATCCGCTCCAGGGAGGAGTTCGTGAGGTCTCGCTCGTGCCAGGTCGCCACGCTCTCCAGCATCGCCATAGCATTTCCCCGCAGGAGCCTGGCAAGTCCGCAAACCGTCTCGCTATTCCAGGGATTGCGTTTGTGCGGCATCGCGCTGGAGCCGGTCTGGCCTGCTGCGAAGGATTCCTGAACCTCCAGGATCTCCGTTCTCTGCAAGTTCCTTAACTCAGTCGCTATCCTTTCCAACCCCGCGCCCAACAACGCCAAAGCGTTCAAAAATGCGGCATGCCGGTCCCGGTTTACGATCTGCGTGCTCGCCTCATCCGGCCTCAAGCCAAGTAACTCGCAAACCCGGCGCTCAAGGTCCGGACCGGTGTGGGCATGGATACCCACCGCGCCGCTGACCTTCCCGACCGCAACGTCCTCCTTAACCGCCTCGAGGCGAAGAAGATTCCGAGCTAATTCCGCGTGCCAGTTGGCTGCTTTAAACCCAAACGTGATCGGCTCGGCGTGGATTCCATGAGTCCGCCCGATCATCGGCGTGTGGGCATGCTCCTTCGACAACCGCGCAATCTCGTTTCTCAGGCGCTCTCCGGAAGAGAGCAAAACCGCGCAAGAGTCGCGCAGCATCAAGCCGAGGGCGGTATCGATAACGTCGTAACTCGTAACCCCAAAGTGGATCCAGCGGCCTGATTCCCCTGCCGTTTCCGAGAGATTTCGCACGAACGCCATAAGGTCATGCCGGGTTTCCTTCTCGATTTCGTCGCAGCGGTCAAGGCTGAAGCAAGCCTTGTCCTTGATCTGAACGAGGTCTTCCTCGGGAACCGCGCCCTGCTCCATATGGGCCTCAACGATGGCGATTTCGACTTCCTGCCAACGCCGGTACTTCGCTTCCCTGCTCCAGATGGCGGTCATCTCAGGCGTTGTATAACGATCGATCATGAGTCTTCAGGGTACCCCGGGGCATTTGTCAGTAAACTGTGTGCATGTACGCGATCAAGGTTGAACCCGGGGAGAAGGTCGACTTAAAATCCATCGATCCCGAACAGCACGGCAAGTTAGAGAAAGAGATCGCCGTTGCCGCAACCGAGGCACTTGGCAAGGAGTTGGCCGACCTGCAGGCATTGATGTATGACGCTGGAGTTCATGCTCTCCTCGTCGTCTTGCAGGGGCGGGATACGAGCGGCAAGGATGGCACCATCGGCTGCTTGGCCAAGTACATGAACATGGCCGGCTGCAATGTCGCGTCTTTTAAAGTTCCAACCGCCGAAGAAGCTGCCCACGATTTCTTGTGGCGAATTCACAAGGAGACGCCCAAGCACGGCCACGCTACCATTTTTAACCGTTCTCATTATGAGGATGTGATTGTGGTCCGCGTGCATGAGATCGTTCCCAAAGACGTGTGGAAAAAGCGGTACACGCAGATCAACCATTTTGAAGAGAATCTAAGCGATGCAAATACGCTTATCGTGAAGTTCTATTTGCACATCGGCAAAGCGGAACAAGAACAGCGGCTGCTGGATCGCGAAAAGGAGACTGACAAAAGCTGGAAGCTCTCAGTAGGGGACTGGAAGGAACGAGAGCTTTGGGGTGATTACACCGATGCGTACGAGGACGCCCTGCGCAAAACAAGCACGGAAGAGGCTCCTTGGTACGTGGTGCCGGCAAACCATAAGTGGTTTAGGAACTTGGCGGTTGTAGAAGCCCTGGTAGAAACACTCAAGCCCCACAAATCCCGTTGGACCGAAAAAATGACCGCAATCGGGAAGGAAATGGTGAAGGAGTTGGCGGAATATCGCGCGACTCAGGTCAAGAAAAAAGTGAAATCAACTCCGGAATAGCAAAGTGGAATTCGAAAACAAAGGCAATTTGCTTCCGAGCAGTGACATTTTGCATTTGAATAGCTTCTGTATTTATTAGAATCGTGAAGCCTAGGGGTAGAATTTTGGACGGATACTTATGAAAAACCAGATGGACTGGATCGTTTCGGCGTCGTTCGTTTTTGTGGCGCTCATTGTGAGCTTTATTTGGATGTCGACAAAGCCGACGTTAGTCAAGGCTCCGTCCGTGACGCCTTCAAATGTGAAAGACCCGTTGGCTCTTCCGGCAGCAGACGTGGTTTATTCGACCGCCCTCCCAGGCGCTAGCGGCGCGATGGGCAATATGGGCGGCGGCGGTGGTGGTGCCTTCGGCGGTGGTGCAGGCGGCAGAGGCGGCCCCGGTGGCGCAGGTGGTGCATTCGGTCCTGGCGGTCGCGGCGTTGGTGGACCCGGTTCTCGTGGCCCCGGTGGACCTGGCGGACCCGGAGCCGGACCCGGAGGTCCTGGCGGGGGTGGAGGCGGCAGACCGACTATGCCAGGCAGGAGCGGTCCTGGTGGTGGTGCCGGAGCAGCGGGCGGCGCTGACTAAAGCTGTCAGGCTATTTGCCGAGCTTGCTTCCCGTTTGAAGATTTCCAGTTGCCAAAGGTAGTGCTTTAGCTCTCCCCGTGCTTTTCGCCATAGGCGTGTTTGGCATGTTCAAAGGAGCAGAGGATTGCTCGCCTGAATAGTTGATGGGTGGCGCCTTGGATTCTCCACCACTGCCACATCCGACGACTGCTAAAGAACAAAACAGGGCCAATACCAGCGGAGTTCGCTTCATCACTGGAGATCCCACAAATAAAGCGAAGGGCTCGTCGTCGTCACCATATTCGGTGCGATCGTCGGCGTCCAATTTGTGCCGGCTGCCAAAGCGCCGGGCGACATCTTCTTGGCACTTCCGTTCATGAAGACAACGGTTGCCATGTCACCTGTGTTTCTAAACGCGACACCACCCGTATTCGCGCCCGCCGCCACGCTCGTGATTCCCTCTTCGGATGGAGAACTTATAAATCCGTTGGGATCCACACCCCAGCTCTCCTTGCAGTCATGCATACGGTCAGAATCAGCGGCCGCGCAGTCTGGAACTTCCACCGTGGTCCATCGTGCAGGTGAGGCGTGCTCGATGGGCGACTCCGCAAAGTAAAGATAGCCGTTTTGAGCCAACCGGGATTCCGAATAGGAAAACTTGGAAGTTGCGAAAACTGTCGCGCCGGGCTGGGTGATCATGCTCAAGCTCACCGGCCGCTGGGCCGGATTCGAAGGGTCGGTATTCACGTCGTACGGCGTTAAATAAACGTAGTTCATGCCGTATTGGGGAAAGAACAGATCGTTTACTGTATCGTTTCCAACTGCCAACACGTTGCCCAACTGAGGCGCCAGAGGATCGAGAGTGGCTTGCGGGTTCTTCATGTAAGGATTTAACAGCCAAGGCCAGGTTGCCATTGCGCAACCTCCCGACGGACATGAACTCCCGGAGCTGTCCGGCAACAAGAACGGATCGTTGTTGTCAGAATCGTTCCAAGACCCTGAAAGAACAACCGTTTCGTCGTAATCGTGCATGTATAACAAAAGAGCGGAACTCAACGACTGGATGTTGCTAAGGCTCTCCGTGCCTTTCGCAGCGAGTTTGACTCTGCTGAACACCGGAAAAAGGATGGCAGCCAGAATCCCAATAATTCCGATTACAACCAAGACCTCAATTAAAGAGAAGGCGCGCGCCGTCCGCATATTAGTTATCATTCTGACCGCTGCCTCAAGACCATTGTTCCCCTCTGTGCATTTCCCGCACTTTGTAAGACGCGTGCAACCCATGATTTGACTGATGTTAGCAGCCCCGAACTTCCGATAACTTGGCTCTTTCCAGGTAGGTTGGTAGGGCTTTCGGTCTAAAGCAGGTATCCGCCGAGATGTTCAGGACCTGCTTGCAGACCCATGCCATAAGCTCAACATTTCTTGCCATCATGTGTAAAAGGCGTATGTAAATAATAGAGTTTGAGTCGTCAAGCCTTTGAATGATTGAAAGCCCAGCCAAATAGATCAAGAAAGGTAGCCATATCTATTAAAAGCTAGTCATTTATTTATAACACATAGGCTTTGTCAATATTTGTCTGTATACTGGCTCCGGGACTCAAGACAAATGCGCCAAAAGATCTGCCATCGAGGGCAAGCCGCCAGCGCTCTGAGACCCCGCAACGGAGCAAAATGCAAATCACAACTCAAGACAACCGCCGTACATCTCGGTCCGCTTTCACCCTTATCGAACTCCTCGTCGTGATCGCAATTATCGCGATCCTGGCCGCAATTCTCTTCCCGGTCTTCGCCCAGGCGAAGAAGGCTGCCAAGTCCGTCGTCGCGCTTTCAAACGTGAAGGAAATCGGCCTCGCCGAGAAGATCTACATGGGTGACTACGATGACGATTACCCCACAATCATCGACAACGCCGACAACAATGGCGATAAGGACGGCGGATGCGCTCCCCACTTAGGCTGGTACACAGCCGACGGCGGTTGGGCGGCTTCCCTGCAGCCTTATACGAAGGCGGGCGGAATCTTCCTTTCGCCAGGCGCCACCAATCCCTTCTGGAACGCGGGTGAGCAGACAGGTGTCAATGGCACCTTAACCGGAAACGGAGCCTCTGATGGCTGGTGCCCGGATGGCAACCCTCTCACCGCGGTCGACCACCAACAGTGGGTAGCCCTGTTGAATCTTGCCGCTCCAAACGGAGTGTCGTTTATGTATCGAAAGGCATTTGGCGGAGCAGCCTGGTTTAACGGTGGACCTATCAACGACTCGATCGCATCCGATCCTACGAAGAACATCGTGAACTACGAGTACGCCTCGTGGAGCACAGACCCCAACTACACTATTTGGGGGCAGTACCCAGTTTCGGAGTTGAACAACCTGGCGCTCAATTGCGTCATGATGGACAGCCACGCGAAGAAGATCATCGGCACCCAGTTCAGGGCGCTTCGATACGGCTATGAAGGATTCGGCGTTCCAAACACGGATAACGGCCCGTTCACCAAAAATGGAATGAGCCTCGACTGGTTTGTGAACCCCGATGGCAGCAACTCTTCAACTCCTGCCAACGACACGAGTGACTTCTAAAATGAAAATCGACTTCGATCCCAAAGTGTTTTACGGCATTATTGCGGTTGTGGTCGTGGTGGTGGCGTTCCTGTTTTACAGGGGCGTCACCTCCTCGGCGGTCGCGCCGCTTCCAAACGCCAAGATGTTTGTCAAAACGTCTACGATTGTGCCCACCTCTGCGCCGACTCCTCCGGCGAGTCCGTCCAGGTAGTTACAGAATTCAACTATGAACGAAATGCCGCCTACTCGTCGAGAGAGTCCCTACAGACGAATCCTTGCCGACATCGAGGCGCAGATTACAAACGAAGGTCTCCATCCCGGAGATGTGCTGCCGACGCGCGTTGAACTCGCCAAGCGGTATTCGACAGCCCGCGCCACCGTCGATAAAGCTCTTGCTGAGCTTGCCCGGAAGGGCCTGATTGAAAGCGGAAGCGGGCGGCGCACTGTCGTCGTGGGCGCCAAACCCAATGACGACTTAGCGACCACGATCGGAGTTCTCTGGCACTGGACAGAAGACCAGGAAAAGCGAGGCGGTGATTATCTCGACGTCCTGGTTCGAGGAATACGTGAAGCGTGCGCCGAGTACATGCTTCAAGTCCGCTTCCGCGGAGCACCCCTGTACACGTGGCCCGAACTTGTCAACGATAGGAGCACCCATGGCCTGCTGATCGTGAGGCCAGACTATGCCGACGCGAGCATTCTCGATGCCATCCAAGCAGCGGGCGTTCCCGTCGTTCTGGTTCCAGGCGTTTGGGATGGCAGCGGTATTCCCTCCGTTTCGGCAGACAACGCCGGCGGCACGGCCGCAGCCGTCGAGCACCTTTATCAACTTGGCCACAGGGAAATCGGTTTCGTTGGCCTAACGGCCACCGTTCCCGACCATTTCGAACGGCTCATGGCTTTTCTCCATGAAACGGGAATGCGCGATATCTCGGTCCGTCCGGAGTGGATCAGGTTGGGCCACGAAAGCCAGCCCAGCAACTTTCGAAACCACCTCTTCGATTGGCTGGAGAATGACCGTTATCCGAGCGCCGTTATCTCCTCGGACTTTATGATGACCCTTTCCGTGTTGGGCAGGCTGAGCGAGCTTGGACTGTCAGTGCCGGGCGACGTCTCCGTCGTGACCTTCGACGATCCTGCCGCAGCCGGCCAGATGCATCCTTCGCTTACCGCCATCGCCCAGCCGATTTCCAGACTTGGCTACCAGGCGGTTCAACGACTTCGAGAATGTATCGCAGGCATCGAAGTGCCGGCGATCGACCGCTTGTCGACAGAGCTAATTCCAAGGGGGTCCACCGGGCCTCCCAATCCAAACCGGTCCACTCAGGCTCAACGCCCAACCTAAAACTTCTCCCATGAAACCACATATTCCCATCGAAAGGCTCTTTGAAGGGTCTCCCCTCATCGCGCCCACAGACCTATGGTGGGAGTCGGGCGTCACGTTTAACGCGGCCGCCGTCTATCTTGAGCCCATCGAAGCAAACCTGAGAGCGTTGAAAGCCCTCCTTGGCGAACCGGATTTCGGCCGCTATCCGGAAGGGGTTGTTGCTTTACACTACCGGGCGCGTCCGAAAGAAGACAAGGGACGCCCATGGTCGAGATCCTTTGTGGGGGTATCCGTGCATAAGCCGGATCTCACGCCCATCAAGCGGTTTGAAACTCCTGTTTTGGAGCCCGGAGGCGTCGTCTTGGGCGCCGACACCCAAGGCGTAGAAGACCCTCGTATCACCTGGTTCGAGGGGCAGTGGTGGATGGTGTATTGTGGAGTCTCTCTCACCGACGATCCCGATCCGGAAAAGGCCTGGATCGGCACCGTTTGCATCGCCAAGTCGGACGATCTCGTGGTCTGGGAAAAGTGCGGGCCTGTTCGGGGTGATGGACAGAGTTTCGCGATTGACTCGGGACTTGCCGCGACAAGCAATAAGGACGGCGTCCTCCTTCCGAATCGAATTGATGGAAAGGTCGTGCTTCTCCATCGGCCCATGAGGGGGCCCATCGGGGATTGGGGGACAAGCATTGCCATTGCCGACGACCCGGAAGGGCCGTACGAGGACCTTGGCTGCGTTCACGCCGCGGCGGCTTCCGCGGGATACGCCCATAGCTGGGCGGGGGCCGGTTCGGTTCCCATCGAGGTCTTCGAAGGCGTCTATCTTTCGATCGAACACACGGGAAACTATGTGAGCGATCGAGACCGCAAATATGTCCTGGACGCCTTTCTTTACGATTTCAACAAGTGGGATCCGCTCCATCCGGAAACGTTGGTTGCCGCGCGGCTTGACGACTTCATGCGTCCGGAGACGGAGTTCGAAATCCGCGGGCCTTTTCCCGAGAGCGTCGCGAATGTTCTCTTTGTCTGCGGTTCCTACGTGCACAACGGATGGCTCTATATGGCGTACGGAGGCGGAGATTCCTTCATTCTTGCAGCCCGGCTTCGCCTCGACCACCTTGTTGACGCGTTAGTGTGCCTCGCGGGACCCCCCATCAAACCGCAGGCGTCCGCATAGTAAGGAGTTTTATGAACCATACTGCTCTCCACCCGGTTCGATTGCCTCGGGTGATCCTATCATCCCTCTCGCTTCTGGCCGCCACTCTCGCAAGCGCCCAATCCGGTTCCTTAAGCCGCGTCCGGTTCTTGCCGGACATGCCCAACCCATATGTAATGCGCAATTGGCAGGCAACGGCCGCGGCGATGCACTCGATGTTCTTCGACCTCGGTATGAAGGGCGATAACCTCCCACTTATTTGGGTTCTGCCCGACGGCAACGGAGGCCAACCCAAATACGGCAGTCCCTCCTACGTGGGCGATGAATCCCAGCGCGGGAAAACAGGCGAGGGAATTTGTCAACTTGGGGCTCTCTTGGGGTCCACGGAAGCGGGGTTTGATATGCGGAAGGGCCGGTTCAATTGGCTTTCCCTTTCCACGCAATACTTCAGCCCAGCCGATGGGCTTGTCCTGAACGATGTTGGAGGAAGTTCGGGTAGCACCTTTTGGTACGAGGTCTTGCCCAGCCTGGACTTCATGCAGCTTTCACTCCGGTATCCCAACTGGACTGCAGGGCGCACCGTTTCCACTTCAATCGCCGATTCTTGGATACGCGGCATCAATCGTCTACAAGGCAATTTCGATCACACGGCACTGAATTTCCGAACAAGCGTGCCGTATGACAACAAACAATGGATAGAACCCGACTCGGCGGCCGGGGCTGCCTATTTGGAGCTTTGCCAGGGGCTGCGGACCCAGAACCCGAAGTATCTCGAGGCAAGCGCGAAGGCTCTTCAAGCCCTTGAAAACCGGACCACTAACCCTACCTATGAAGTGCTGACGCCCTTCGGAGCATTGGCGGCCGCGTACCTCAACGCAGAAAAGGGTCAGAACTGGGACGTCGGACGATTTGCCAACTGGTGTCTGGAGCCAACGGCACCTCAAAGGCCGGGCTGGGGAATGGTGGTTGGGAAATGGGGCGGTAACGACGTAGGCGGATTGCTTGGCTCGGTAACCGATGGCGGGGGCTACGCGTTCGCGATGAACACATTCGTTTCAGCAGGCACCCTTGCTCCCCTCGCTCGGTACGAGCCGAAGTTTTCCTCCGATATCGCCAAATGGGTTTTGAACCTCGCGAACTCGGCGAGGTTCTTTTATCGAGATGCCCTGCCCGCAGAGAACCAATCCTCTCCTGGATGGAAAGGCGACTCCGGCGATGGTCTTGCCTACGAGGGGCTGCGCCGAACTTGGGAGGGCAACGCCCCCTATGCCACGGGAGATGCCGTAAGGGGAAAGTCCGCCGCTACGGATCTTGGGCTCTATGGAAGCGGCTACGTTGGCCTTTTGGCGGCCCTGGTCCATACGACCGACGTGCCGATGATTCTCAGAATCGACCTTCGTGCCACGGATTTCCTGCCCGTAAAGAGCTATCCGACCGACCTCTACTGGAACCCCTATCCTGTAGCCAAGACCGTGACGGTGGACCTTGGCCCGGCACGCGTCCGCCTCTACGACGCAGTCGGCCACACTTTCCTTTTGCAGAGCGCTATTGAGGGGTCATATAGGCTGCGGCTCGCAAGCAAACAGTCCATTCAGTTGGTAAGAGTCCCTGCATCCGGTTCCGTTCAGATCAATGGGCGGGTCTCCCGAATCCGCGGCGTCGCCATCGACTACGATAACGGCAAAGCGCCCCGCGCCCTGCGGGCAGCAGTGTTGCCGCCGGACTACTCCATCATCGTTCAAGTCCGCCAGGCCGTTGTAGATAAATCGGGAGCGGTCGACTGGAGAAGCGTACACTCCGATTCCATAGCGCTCGTCGGTGGCAATGTCAGCACGATGCGGGCAACGCTTCGATTCGCTTGGGACAAACGGTTTCTGTACTTCCAGGTAAAGCAGACCGCGCCGGCAACGGAGCTCATCGAGGCGCCGTCGCTTGAGGAGATGAATCGCCATTGGTGGGATTTTGAAGACCTAACTTTCGACCTTGATCCGGGACGAGGGCTCACTTCCGTTGCCATGGTTCCCGCGATCACACTGGGGTGGAGTTCCACGGGGCGGCGCGACTTGGCCTATTCGCCTGACCTCAACAGCGGCGACATACAAATCCAAACAAGTGGAACCGCAAAGGAGGCCGACCGCGAAATCGATGGAAGGGTTTCCTGGGCATGCCTCAACGAGGCCTATGGCACGAACAGTCCCGCGGATCGATGGCCCGTCGTCGGCCGCAAACTGGGTTGCCAGCCCTTGATCGTTGACGGGACATTCAATCGGCAGGCATATGTGGGAGGCGCTCGATACACTCGGCCCTCCGGGCTCGATACCAATTCCAGAACCCTCGTTTTGGCAGGTGATTGATGGATAAGGGAACTGAAGCCAGACGCGCCCGATGCAGTTTCAAATCAGCACTCTGTATCGCCCTGGCCTTGGGTTCACTTTTTGTCGTTTCAGGTTGCGAAAACGAGAAACCTGACGGGAAGCACCATCTTGTTTTCTTGTATCCGATCGAGGACAATCGCCCGGTGATCGAGAAGCTGGTCAACCGATTCGAGGAACTGCACCCCAATATCAGCATAGAAATACGGGCGGTGCCGGGAAACCAGTATCAACAGAAGATCAAGACCCTCGTGGCGGCGGGCGAGCCTCCGGATGTCTTCGTATGTGGAGATGTTACCTTTCCCTACTTGCGGCCATTTGTTGCCGACCTCACCGAGTTCTACAAGCGAGATGCGAAAGAGATCGATCCGGATGACTACTATTCGGCCGTGCGCAAATCCTACACCGTGGACGGCAAGATCTACTTTCTTCCCCAGGCCTTCAACGTCTCACTGCTGTATTACAACAAAAAGCTCTTTCGCGCTTCGAACGAGCCCTTCCCTACCCCCCAATGGACTTGGAAGGACTATACGGATGCAGCCAAACGGTTGACTAAGCGAGGTGATGACGGCGCCGTCATCACCTGGGGGAGCACCATCACTACAGGCTGGTGGGGCGAGTGGCTCACGTTAATCCACGGCGAGGGAGGAGATTTCTTCAACCCTTCGATCACCCGTTGCACGTTGGATTCGCCCGCAGCTATCCGGGGCCTTACCTTTTATCGCGACAAGATCTCCGAGGGCTTTGCCCCCGGGCCCGGCGAAGGCCCTTCGACCGGCTTTCGCAGCAACGAAATGGCCATGGAGTTCGGCGGCCACACCGGCGATTGGAAGTCCTACCGCCAGCTTCCGGACTTGGACTGGGATATTGAGGCGCTTCCGAAGGGGCCTTCGGGCCGGAGAGGAGGTGAAATCTCCCTCACCGCAATGGGAGTGGCAAAGAAGAGCAAGGAGCTCGAGGCGTCCTGGCAGTTCATAAAGTTCATGAGCTGCAAGGAAGCGGTGGAGCAGTTCGTTCGCTTCGGCTACCCCGCCGTCCGCAAGTCGGTGGCGGCCATGCCGTTTTACGCAGCCCAAGCGCCTCTCAATAAGGCCGCTCTCGTGCGTGCGATGGATTCCGCGGAACCTGATCCGAATTCGCCCGATTTTATGGAGATCGCCCTGGACTTGGTCCAGCCAGAAATCGACCTGATGCTGGCGGAAGGCGTTTCTCCAGAGGAAACGGCTCGCCGCGCAACGAGAGCGGCAAACCTGTTCCTCAAGGCTCAGGAGGGAAACCACTGACATGATCCGCAGCCAGAAGCGCTGGTGTTGGCTCATGATCTCGCCGGTCATCACCGGTTTGCTCCTATTTACTTATGGGCCGATGTTAGTTTCGCTGGTCCTAAGTTTCACAAACGATGACGCGGTCCGAACTCCATCGTACGTTGGCCTGGCGAACTACCAATACCTGTTGAACGGCGATCCATCTTTTTGGGTGTCGGTTAAGGTGACCGCCTACTACGCGGTGGGCAGCGTCTCCCTCGGCCTCCTGGCATCCCTGAGCGTGGCCTTAATCCTGAACCAGGACATCCCTATGCGCGGGATCTTCCGAACCCTTTATTATCTTCCAACGATTCTGCCCGCAACCGCGTCGGGCGTGCTTTGGGCCTGGATATTTCACCCCCACGACGGTGTTTTGAATGGAATGCTGCGGTCTGCCGGAGTTGCCCATCCGCCCTCGTGGACCCAATCCCCCCAATGGGCGCTTCCGGCGATCGTGATCATGAGCATTTGGGGTTACGGGGGAGCGATGGTAGTCTTTCTCGCCGGCCTGCAGGATTCTCCCAAACATCTTCACGAGGCGGCCTCTTTGGATGGCGCCTCCGCTTGGAGGAGGTTTCGGGTCATCACGTGGCCCGCGCTTACGCCCATCGTGTTTTTCAACTTGACGATGGGCCTGATCGGATCCCTGAAAGCGTTCGATCAGGTCTTCGCGTTCGGCACGTCGGGCCCCGGTGTGGGCGGCCCTGCGAGAGCGACCCTGTTCTATGTTTTGAACCTGTATGAAAAGGCCTTCGGCCACTTCCATATGGGCCTTGCCGCGGCAATGGCGTGGCTGCTGTTCGCCGCGATCGCACTGCTCACCGGGCTCAACTTTTGGCTTTCGAAGAGTTGGGTCAAGCAGGGCTCAGCATGAAGAAGTCTGGGAGGATCCTCGCTTTCGTGGTGGCCGGCATCGGGCTGCTCATCTGCCTGTTCCCCGTGCTGTGGCTGTTTTCTACTGCATTCAAGCCATTTGCGGAGCTCTTTTCGAACCCAACTAGGGTGATACCCAAGCACCCGAGGCCCCAAAACTTTACGGACTTCTTCAATTCGTTTCCGTTCTGGCGCTCGTTTGCCAACTCCTGCCTGGTTGCGGTTCTTAGCGTGGCGGGAACGTTGGCATCGGCCATTCCCGCCGGATACGCGTTTGCCCGACTCAAGGCGCGTGGCACCAGTCTCGTGTTCGTCCTGCTGATTGCATCGATGATGCTGCCAGGGCAGATCACCATCGTTCCGCTCTTCAGGCTGTTCGCGTCCATGGGCATGATCGACACGTATTACCCGCTTGTCCTTCCGGCATGGCTCGGCACGAATGCCTTCGCCATTTTCCTCATGCGCCAATTCTTTGTGAATCTTCCGGAAGAACTTTTGGAAGCCGCGCGCTTGGATGGGGCTAACGAGGGCCGGATTCTCCTCAAGGTCGCCGCCCCCCTCGCCAAGCCGGCGATCGCAACCGTTGCCATCTTTTCCTTTCTCGCCTCCTGGAACGACCTTTGGGGCCCACTGATTTATCTGAACAAGGACTCCAAGATGACCCTGATGGTTTCACTCATGAACTTCGTGGAGGAAGCGGCACCGCTGCCGGCACGCCCTGGAACCTGGTCATGGCGGGCGTGGTCGTGACTGTGCTGCCGGCGTTCATTCTGTTCGCCTGTTTCCAAAAGACCTTCGTGGCCGGAATTTCAACTTCGGGGTTCAAGTAACCCATCGCTCCTTCAAGTACAATAAAACCTCGCATGGCGGAAAAAAAGCTCCTGCTCGAGCACTCGGGCGAACCCTCTTATCGAACCCTTAAAGGCTATCAGGCGACCGGTGGGTACGAGGCCCTTAAGAAAGCCCTCGGCGGCGAACGCCAAGCCGTCATCGATGCAGTGAAGGCCAGTGGCCTGAGAGGCCGCGGCGGTGCCGGCTTTCCCACCTGGATCAAGTGGAACGGCATCCCGAAAGAAAA
This sequence comes from uncultured archaeon, assembly GCA_963829965.1. Classification (GTDB taxonomy): domain Bacteria; phylum Armatimonadota; class Fimbriimonadia; order Fimbriimonadales; family Fimbriimonadaceae; genus DASXZH01. The sequence continues at coordinate 31,405 of CAWHLK010000061.1, forward strand.
GACCGGCCCCACCTACATTCTTTGCAACGCGGACGAAGGCGAGCCCGGGACTTTCAAAGATAAAGAGCTTATGGAGAACTGCCCGTTCCAGTTCATCGAGGGAATGACCCTTGGCGGATACGCCACCCAATCCGAAGTCGGCTACGTATACATTCGGGGCGAGTTCATGGATGCTGCCAAGGCCGTGAGAAGCGCGATCGACGAAGCCTATGCGGCGGGCTTCCTAGGCAAGAACATTCTCGGCAAAGGCTTTAACTTTGACCTCTATGTCCATCTCGGCGCCGGCTCCTACGAGTGCGGAGAAGAATCGGCTCTCATGAGTTCACTCATGGGCGAGCGCGGTATGCCCAGACTAAAATTTCCCCACGCCCCGCTTCCCACAATCAGTGGCCTGTTCGAGCGTCCGACCGTCATCAACAACGTGGAGACTTATGCTTGCGTGCCGTTCATTGTCAAGAACGGCGGCGAATGGTACGCAGCGATGGGCGCTTCCACCAAGAACTCCAGGGGCACCAAGATATTTTCCGTTTCCGGTCACGTGAACAAGCCCGCCAACTACGAAATAGAGATGGGCACGCCTCTAAAGGACCTCCTCGCTCTGGCCGGAGGCATCAAAGGCGGAAAGCTCAAGGCTTGCGTTCCCGGCGGAAGCTCGGTACCCATTATCAACGCGGAAATGGTGGACCGCGCAATCCTCGGTTACGAAGAGATGTCCGACGTACAGTCCATGGTGGGCTCCGGCGGCTGCATCTTCCTGAACGAACACACGTGCATCGTGACCTTCATTTGGCGAACAGCCGTCTTTTATGCCCGTGAGAGCTGCGGCAAATGCACCCCGTGCCGCGAAGGCACCCAGTGGCTCGCGCAAATTCTCGACCGAATCCGAAAAGGCGGCGGCAAGCAGGGCGATATCGAACTGCTCCTCGAAGTCTGCTCCCAGATCGACGGCCGCTCCTTCTGCGCGCTTGGTGATGCTGCCGCGTGGCCGGTACAAGGCGCGATAAGGGTTTTCCGTGAGGAATTTGAGTACTTCATCGCCAACGGCAGAAGCATGGTGCAATCGCAGGAGAGCAAATTTATGCTTCCCGAGCCAGAACTTGAACTGGTTACGCATGCGTAGTTCGTCCAAACAATTGGGCGAATGAAACCGGCAAGACGCGCTTTCTTATTGGCATTGGTGGGGGCCCTTTCTGCCGTCGTCGCCTTTCAACTGGCGATGCCCTTTGTGGCTTCCCTTTCACATGCCGGGCTCTCCCCTTCTGACCCAAGAGCAAGATTTCCACTCGGCACCAAGTGGGCGCTCGTAGAATATATCGCAAACGGCGCCCTCCTTTGCGGCCCGATCTGCTTTATCCTGGTCTGGGGCAACCGTGGGCCCAAATGGGCATCTATTTCCGGACTCCTGGGCCTAATTGTCGGAGGAATCGCCGGCTTCGCCGCCAACGGCGGTGCAGATCGGCTCGGCATCGCAGCCGAACGCAAGTTCGGCACTGCTCCGTTTGTACCTCAGGCCATCTGGAGCTTTCTGGTTCCCGTCGCCTATGCGCTGACCATCGCCATTGTAGTGGGCCCCACTCCTGCAAGGCTCAGGCGAGCTTACTACGCCGTCTTCTATGCGGCCATTTTCTCCTTCTTGGCTTTTGTCGGCGCGGAAGTTATTGTGGAAGCCCTAGTTCAAACCGGCAAGATTAATCTGGACGTCAGCCAGGTTGGGGATGCGGCCCAGGCTTCGATACCCGTCTGGGAAGCGTGCGCGGCCGCGGCTGGATTCGCAATCGGTGCGATGTTCGCGCGCGCTGAAAGCGCCTCGCGTGCTGCTTCCCTTCAACTCGCACTCGGTCGCAATGAGGGCCGCGAATGGAACCTGGACTCTAAAGTGAGCAGGATTGGAAGCGCGGAGGGGATGGAAGTCTATTTGGGCCGGAACAGTGGAACCGCGCCGGTCCACGCTAGGATCGTGCACCATCCAGACGGATACGCGGTTGAGGAAACCGGCGCGGGCCCCATCCTGCTCAACGGTCTGCCGGTTCCCGGCGGCGCTTACCTTAACAACGGCGATACCCTTGGCATAGGCCCGGTGGTACTCATCTTTTCCTCGCAAATCAACGCACGTGCACAGGGCTTTCCACCAATGACAAGCCCAGTTCCAATGGGGCAGGCCCCCATTCCTGTGCCTCAACCCATGCCGCTGCCGCAGCCGATGCCGGCGCTGCAACAGGCGCCTATGCCCCAACCAAACCCAATGCCAATGCCCCAAGCGGCATCTGTTGCACCCGCTCCAGTGCAACGCATCGCGCCCGGAGGGCCGAAGCTCATCGACGCCTTCGGCAATGCATACCCGCTCCACGATGGCGTCAATTCCCTCGGCCGCGAACAGGGAGTCTCAGTAAACCTCGGCTGGGATTCCTCGGTCTCTCGCCACCATGCCGAGATTGCAGTATCCCCGAGCTCCGTGCAGATTAGGGACTTGGGAAGCACCAACGGAACTCGAGTCAATTCGCAAACCGTTCAAGGCCCCTTTCAGCTTCACGATGGCGACAACCTCCAAATCGGCCACGTGTCGCTAACCTTCAAACTCTAGCACTCCCCCGTTATGGCGAAGCGGCTTACGGGCGCTCCGGCGCCCATTCTTACAGCGAAGCACTTTACTGCGCTCGCGCCTAAGCGTTGATCTGCTGGTTATTCACCGCGTCCGGCGCGTACTTGGCCGGCATAGGATTATTGGGCGCAACCTCGTCGAGGATATCCATAAGGGCGTCGGCTTTGTAAACCACGTCGTCGATATCGGCGAGCACCTGTTCTGGCGTTCGGGCTCTCAACTCGTCGTTGATGAGGCCAAGCGTGTCCTCCATGAGCTCGAGCTGGTGGTTAAGATTGACAAGGATCTTGCCGATCTGCCCAACGTATTCCCGCCGCCTGAGGAGGATCTCCTTTCGTTTGTCGACAATCGCGTTTGTCGAAAGGTCGTCGGGGTCCTGAAGCCGAGAACTGTCCAGAGCTTGAAGGTCTTCGTCGAAGAACTTCTGGATCTTCTCGATCATCGTATGAACCCACACGTCGGCGGGGTCCAAAGGCGGCTCGCCCGGAAGATACTCCTCGGTCACGCGTTTGGAGCTTACGCGGGCCGTAGGCGCCGCTCCTGCTTGGTCCAAGCATTCCTCGAGAACGGATCGCAGGTATTGCCGGAACTCCTGTTCTCGTCCCGCAAACTGTAGAAACTTCTCCATGAGGTAATCGACCTTGACCAACACCTCCTGATACCTGGGAGTGTTGTTGGACACTTGGTCGTCCATGTGCTTCCGCGTGCTCTCCAGCCGGTTCATGCGCGAAACAACTCCCGGCCGAAGCTGTGGTCCGATCTGCTTCTTGAGATGGTCCCATCGAAGCCCGGGCTCCGATTCCGATTTCGCGGCAAACCTTCTTCGATACCAAGCGGAGCGCGGAATCACGGCCAAATAACCAGATTCGGCCAGTGCGGCAACAAGAGCGATCGCACCTCCAACAACCGGCATCGTAATCCCCAATCCCAGAGCAGTCACGACGGCAACCGCCATCGGGATCAGGTTAAACGGTTCTTTAAAGGCGCACGCGAGGCGACTCTGTTCCTTCTTTGCGGGTGGTTTCACGTCAGCCATGGCGGAGGGATCGGTGCTTAGGATTATACAGGGCAAGCGTGATTTCTAAACGGGTAAACGGGTAAACGGGTAAACGGGTAAACGGGTAAACGGGCGGGACGCCTCCTAATAACGGGAGGATTCAACCTTATTACCTGTTTACAGCGAAGCGGCTTACAAGGGAAGCGGCTTACAAGCGAAGCGACTTACGGGCGAAGCCCATGCTTACGGCGCGAAGCGCCATGTTTACAGCGAAGCGGCTTACGGCGCGAAGCGCTTTACTCCCTCCCGTGTTAACTCTCCTTTAAATATCCCTTACTAACGCAACATTGCGACGGGCGTGCGGAGTAGGATTGGGCATGGCTACTGAAACCGTATCCGAAAACCTTATCGCCGGCGGCAAAGCTTTTGTATGGCACGAAATCGTCGCGCCAGACATTGACAAGTCTATCGAGTTCTACACCGAAGCCCTGGCCTTCGAAACTACGAGCATGGAAATGGAAGGCTTCGGCGCCTACCATATGCTGAGCAGAGACGGCCAGCCCGTTGCAGGAGTCGTGGCGCCGCAGATGCCGGGCGTTCCTTCCCACTGGGCGACTTATATTTCGGTTGCTGATGTGGACGCCACAATCGAGAAAGTGACTGAAAAGGGCGGAAAACTCGTAGTGCCCGCGATGGACATCCCGACCATCGGCCGCATGGCCCTAATCTCCGATCCTCAAGACGCCTACGTATGGATCTTCAAGCCTGAAATGGCATAGCAGTTTCCAAAAAGGGCCGGTCTGGGGGCTGGCCCTTTCATTCCCTAGTCCTTACTGTACAAGCCCACGATTTCGCCCATCGCGAGTTGGTGCCCGTTGATCGCGCCGACTACTTCGTCTCGAGAAGCGCCGGTATTTAGGGCCAGAGACGAATCCAAAGCATAAAGCCGGAAGTGATAGTGGTGCGTGCCGCTCGGCGGGTTTGGACCGTAATAGCCGTTCGAGCCCGAGCCGTTCTTCCCCTCGATGGAACCCACCGGGGCATGGCCGGGCAGAATCATCTTTGTCTTTGGCGGAATATTAAACAAGACCCAATGGACGAACGGATTAGCGCCTGGCGCATCGGGATCTTCTAAATTAGCGCGAAGGACTTTGTGTCCAGAGGGGCATGTTTCCATTCAAGCTCGGGAGACTTGTTCCCTGCCTCCGCACCACAATCCCTCGGCAATGGCTCGCTCTCTTTAAACGTCGTCGAAGTCAGCGTCATTACCCTTTTAACCTCCGGCAGCGGAGCTTCAGGTTTGGCGCATCCCAAGAGAAGCGCGAGACCTAAAAAGGGAATTATTGACAGCGGCCGCATGGCACTGAATTATTTTGACAGCCATCTGTTTTTCGCTCCGACGATTCTCTTACGCCCGGTTTTGGCCGTGCGTCTGCATCGACAGAGGGAAAAGGGCTTAGTGCTCGTCGCCGGGCTTCACTTTGCCGCCAAACGTCCGGAAGAGATGGATGAAATACCCGATCGTGAGGACGATCGCGATCAGCCACCAGATGAGACCGACGTGCAGGCTCAGATCGCCCGCGCTCGAGTTGTCGGCGGTCAGATTGCTTGCCGGATCCAAGGTCGAACGGAGCATCACCGGATAAACGGCAGCTGCGGTAGAAGCGAGCATCCCAACGATAAACAGCCCCGAGGCCAGGAAGGGGTGGGCATCCTTCTTCTTCATATGCAGCGGTATCGCTGCGAAGGCAAGGATAAATACCACCGCCAACAATAGGGAAAGCGGCCGCTCCCTAACCGAAGGGAAAAGGTCGGGCCGTATTGCATTCGTTGCGATTGTGGCGAGGATGCCGACGATCATGACGCCACCCCAAAGAGGGCGCACCAACCGCTCACAGCGGGCCTGGACTTCCCCTTCCAACTTCATCCTTAGGAACAGGGCGCCATGAAGTGCGAGCACCAATAAGGCAAAGACGCCGATGGTGACCGTGTACCAATCCAGCACGCCCGGATTCTGGCCGATCCGAAAATCGGTGAACAGGGGCCCTGAGAAATAGCCTGCAGGCGACAGTGGAACCCCTCGAATGACATTCCCGAGAGCTGCTCCAAGCACAATGGCCATGAGAGTGGACGAGATAAAGAAGGTTGTGTCCCAAAAGCCCCGCCATAGGTGCGAAGCCTCCATGGAGCGAAACTCAATGGAAAGCGCTCTTAGCATTAAGAGCCACAAAACCATCATGAGCGGCAGATAGAAGCCGCTGAATCCCGCAGCATAAACTCGCGGAAAGGCAAAGACCAAAGCGCCGCCACCGGCCAGCAACCAAACTTCGTTCCCGTCCCAGAGAGGGCCAATGGCGGTGAGAATCGATCGCCGTTCCCCGTCGTTTTTTGCCACGAACAGGTGAAGAACCCCCGCGCCGAAGTCGAAGCCGTCCAGCACCACATAAATGGCAACCATCACCGAAACGATTCCAAACCAGATTGTTTGCATTAGTGGCCTCCCTCCGTCTCGCCCTCATCCAGGCCCTTGGGGCCGCGCGGACCGGCCGAAGGTCCGGCGGCTATAAACTTCAAAACCAGATACAGAAACAGCATGCCCATGACGAGATAGATCCCCATGAAGCCAAGTGAGCTAAAGGCGACTGCGCCCCCGCTCACCGTTGGTGAGGAGCCATGCTCAGTGCGCTCCAACCCATAGATAAGCCAAGGTTGCCGACCCAGTTCCGCCGTACACCATCCCATGGTGGTTGCGATGTAAGGGAACGGAAAGGCGAGCATCAGGAACCAAAGTGTTCCTCGTGACTGAAACAAAACGCCGCGCTTAAGTTGGATCAAAGACCAGATCATCAGAAGTATGAAAAGCGTGCCAAGCCCCGCCATGATGTGATAGGCAAAGTAGAGCAGCTCCACGTTGTCCGGAAGCTGGTTCTTCTGGAACGAATCCATGCCGGCTACCTCGTTGCCAAAGGAACCGTAGGCCAAGAAACTGAGAACCGAAGGGATGGCAACCGGGTTGTCCAGCTTTTGGTTAACCATATCCGGCTGACCGATAAGGACAAGGTCGGCTCGCTCACTTGTTTTAAACTTCCCTTCCATAGCGGCTAATGCCGCCGGCTGGAATTGGGCGACCATCTTGCCGCTCTGGTCGCCGGTTGGAAAAATAATGAGAACCGAGGCTATGAGTCCGGTAACCACCGCAACCCTAAGGCTCCTTTCCGCCACTTCCTTATGCTTTCCACTCAGCAGGTAGAAGGCCCCAACCGCGCACATGACGAACGAGGCGACAATCACGGAAGACATCATGTTGTGAAGGTATTGCCATCCTGCCCAAGGGTTCAACAAGTAGCCCCACATATCGGCAAGCTGAAGAGCTCCCGACTTGCCAACCTGGTAGCCGACCGGATGCTGCATAAAGGCGTTGGTTGCAATGATGAAATAGCCGGACAGCCAAGATCCAATGAACACCATAAAACTGGAAGCCAAGTGAGCCTTGGGGCTTAACTTCTTGGCGCCATACAGAAACAACCCAAGAAAGGCGGACTCGGCAAAGAAGGCAAACATGCCCTCCAAGGCTAAGGTCAGGCCTATTACGCCTCCTGCGAAGTTGGAAAACTGTGCCCAGTTTGTGCCGAACTGAAACTCGAGGGGAATCCCGGTAGCGACGCCGACAACAAAGTTCACCCCGAAGATCTTCGCCCAAAACTGCGCGGCGCTATCATAGTGCGCATCTTTGCGCTTGTAGCCAATGAGCTTCAGAATGAAGATCAACAGCGCCAAGCCCATCGTCAGCATTGGGAACAGGTAGTGGAACGCGGCCACAAATCCAAATTGAAAACGGTTCCAGGCCAAAGCATCCATGAGTTAAATCATAGATCGAAACGAGACCATTGTTCTGTCCCGGCTTCTCCTGACAAGAGTATACGGACCGGGAAAACAGCCGAAAGATGCAGCATGGTCGCATGCGAAGGGCCTAAATTCCTATCTTTGCACAAATGGCTCTTATAATCGGAGCATGGGGCTTGCCAAGTTCACTCTCACCGCTGGAGCCTTTTTCTTCGCGCTGGCCTGCTCGACGCCTCGGCAGGCTGCAACAGGCTGGGACCAGGTTAAGCGCGAGCAAACACCACACTGCGATAAGCCCCAAGAGTTTGAAGCGCCGTACCGTCAGCCTATTGCTAATATGGCTTGGCAGGATGGACTGTACATCAGTCGAGACGGCTTGGCGTTGTACTGCACCTACATTCCCAGCGATTTGCTGCAGTTCGCGTTTTCGGGATTGAGCGCTGACCAGATCTACCGGTTTCAACGAGGTCCGACGCTCGGGATCGACTTCTCGAATCCGTTGGGCAAAGACACGCCTTGGGTGCATTCCGACATTGCCGTCGCTACCCGAAAGTCGGTCGAAGAACCCTTTGGGCCGTGGCAGCTTTCCAAGCTGCAAGACAAATACTTCAACTTGGGCGGCGCGGTGGGGGATCAGAACAAGGCCAACCCAAGCAAGTTCGACTATTTCGCTTACACGTACGATGCTGAAAACGGCCCTAAGGTCTATTTGATGCGGAACGTGGCCCGCGACCTTGCCCCTCATGAGCAGGGAGTTAGCCTCCCGTCCAACATCAACGACCCGCGCTATCACACGGACAACCCACACATTGAGCGAGTTGCATCCGGCCGCCTGGTGTTGTTTTGGGACAGCGACAACCGGCCGGGACTTGGTGGCAGAGACATCTTCTACTCGATGAGCGCGGACGACGGATCCAACTGGAGCGATCCACGCCCGGTTACAACCGTGAACACCCAATACGACGACGAGCAGCCACATCTCTTTGACGATGGCCAACGCTGGTGGCTGTACTTTACCGGCTCGAACCCGGCCGATTCCAAATTGGCGATATACCGATGTGTACAGGAGATCCCGGGAATTCGGACAGTTGGGGACGGCGCGAGTTGGTAGTCAGCGCGGGTGCAGCTGCCGGCATCGGCGAGCCCACTCTTACCAGCAAGGGGGACATCTCATTTGTGGTGGTGACGCATAACACTACAGGCGGCACACAAACCGATCAATATGCCTGCGATCCTTGGTTTATGAAGCGTAGACCTTAAGGCTGGCAACACGCCGCGCCACACTGCAGGGATCCTCGCTCTACGCTTCAAGGCTCAATGTTTCGAAAGGCCTACAATACTTTGAGCTAGCTCCGCCGTTATAGCTGCGCATTTCCGAAATTGAGGCCAAGGTCGCCCATATTGTCAATAGAAAATAAATGGCCCGCTCCAAAGTTGGAGCGAGCCTTTCCCCTTGTTGCATCAACAAGCTGCTATTTACCGGAAGATCCGCTTCCGGAACTGGGAGCGGGTGTTGGGGTGGTGGTTGTAGTCGTTCCGGGGGCTGCAGTCTTCTTGTGGTCCTCATGCCACTTCTTGACGAATGCCTTGTAGGCCGTCCTATATTGCTTCAGTTGGTCGGCCGTCAAAATGCCGTTGAACTCTTTATTAAAGCTTTTGCCAAGATCTTCTGTCTTGGAAGCGCGGGCGTCTTTATCGCCCTTCGTATCCTTATGGATTTGCGTGATGTCGTCCTGGGTCTTCTTAACCAAGGCGTCGATCTGATCCTGCTCGGCTTTTGTGAGGTTGAGGGTTGGAGTTATCTCTTTGATTCCCTCAAACATCAGTTTGAAGTTGGGCGCGTGCTTTTTGGCGGGTGTGGTCTGCAAGGTTCCCGTGATGCCGGAAGGACCGGCGGTCTGGCCAAGGGACACCGATGAAAGCGCTCCCAAGGCAGCGAGCGCGGCGACGAATGTTATAGCTGTCTTCATGTTTCTCTCCAGGTTGTTACCGGTATTGACGGCACCAAGGAATTGGAGTTCACTGAAGATGAGTAGCCCGGGCCTTGTCAAGCAGATCTCTGATCGCCCCTTCCTGGGTTCGATCAAACTCCTCCGGCTTGCCTACAAAGATCAGCCGGCCTTGGTCCAAAAACGCGATCCGATCCGCAACCCGGTAAACCGAAGATACATCGTGGCTGACGACGATGCTCGTCAATTTGAACTGATCGCGGACATCGGCGATCAAGGCGTCCACGGTATAAGCGGTAATCGGGTTCTGGCCTGTCATCGGTTCGTCGTAGAGCATGATCTTGGGTTTCAGAGCCAGAGCTCTGGCTATGCCAACCCTTTTTCTCATTCCGCCGCTCAGTTCAGCTGGTTCAAGCTTCTCCGAGCCTCCCAAAACCAACCATTTTTAGGCTTTCAGACACCAACGCGTGCTGCTCCTTGATTGAGGTAGAATGCCCGCTTGACCCCAAATAGAATGTTGTCCTCAACACTCGAATCGTGAACAGAGCGGCCGATTGGAAGACCATTCCCCGTACTCTGCGGGCGTCGAGTCCGGGCGCTTAGCACGACGCGGAATGCCGTCAACTGTCACGGTCCCGGAGGTCGGCTCGATCGACCGCTGATGCAGCGTTGAAGCGTGGTCTTGCCGCCGCCGCTGCTCCATCACCGGCCAGATCTCGCCCTCGCCAACAGTCAGGCTGATGCCGTCGAGAACGGTCTTCGGGGCCGAACGCCTGTACAGGTCCTTGACAACAACCATTCGAGACAGGTTGCTCGGCGACCGTGGCGCTGCCCTTTCTCAAGCTGGTGGGACTTACAGAAAATCTTTGCATGAACGCTCGGCTAAAGTTGCGCCAAGCCGTTGAACCCCACTGCCGTCGCCACTTCGGAAACCGGTAAGTTAGCCTCCAGCAAGAGCCTTCGCGCCTTCTCCAGCCGAAGACCGGTCAAATACTTATGGAACGGCTGGCCGGTCACTTCTCTGAACAAATAACGGAAGTGCGAAGTGCTGAGATTCAACTGTTCCGCTCCCGTCGTATCGGTCAGGCTTTTCAGCGAAGTTCCTGTTCAGCATCGCCAATGCCCGATCCACGAGAACCGAAGACGGATTCGTGGCCGTGCCCGATAGCGAGGAAACGATCTGTTCGACAAATCCCCTGGTCACATGCATGATCTCCCTCACGGGATAGGGATGCCATCTTCTGGCGGCGTCCAACTGCACCCGGTGCATGGAGCGGCCCCGCCCATTTCAAGCATCGCTGCCACGACCACCGCAATGAAGGTCAGGCATTCGCCTTTGATCTCATCGAGATCGGTTTTATTACTAACCGCGGCTTTCTAACTGATCCAGCGCGCGTTTTAAAGTGGCCCAATCACCCACACGAACAACCGCCGCAGCTCGCTAAGGGCTACACCTCCGCTGCGACTTTGAAAGGGCAAGTCCCCATCGGAGCGTATTCGTAAAGGACGTCAAAAATCAAAAACGAGGCAGGTGTTCCTAAATCCAGAACTTGAAAAGGGCAATATTGCTCTCGGGCGGAACATCGAACGTAAGTTGGTCGACCCTGTGCGCGACTCCGTTGATTTCACATTTCCCAACCGTTTCGATGCTCGCGCCGTCGCCGGTCAGACGGTGGACATCCTCCAAATCACGTGAATCTGAGTAGTGCCTGCCGCAGACCAGCCGGAGGCGGGCGACCGGGGCCGCCTCATCACCGACGGTAATCGATGCGCCCATCGTGCCATGAGGTTCGCTGGCAGCAAATAAGGCGAATACTCCCACCAGGTGGATGCGCGCTAACTCACCATGGGCTTTGGGGGGAGAAGACCTCCAGATAGTAGGGTTTGAACTGGCTCGCATCTTCCCTCTTGAGTCCGCCGTTGGATTGCCAAGCGGGTAACCCTTGCAAAGGCAAGGTGGAACGCTCATGCTCGAAGATATAGCCTGAAGGCGGTCTTTTAAAGGAGCCCGCTTCGATTTCCGTTGTTCGGCGATGCCCTAGTTTCATGTTTTTGTGCCGCTGATACGAATAGTTCTACGGCTTAGAGGTAGCAACAATCATTTTTAGTTCTGCAGATACACTGTCGTGTCCGGAAGGTGGCCAAAAACCGATTCCCGCATGCCATGCACTCGCGGGCTGATCAGTTCTGTGTCCTTCTGAAAATATATCGGCACCCAAGGCGCATCTTGGAGCGCAATGTCCTCCGCTTGAGCATAAAGCTGTAATCGCTTCTGTTCGTTGGGCTCGCCATCCGCCTGCTTGCAAAGGGCATCGAACTTGGGGTTGTGATAGTTGATTCCGCGGTTCTCGTTTCCGTAGCTTGCAAGGAGGGTGCTCAGGAAGTTCTGTGGGTCTAAATAGTCGGCAGCCCAGCGCATATGGAAGAAGCCGATCTGCCCCGAATCCCAAGTCTTCAGGTAGGTTCCCCAGTCCACAACTTGCGTGCCGATCTTGATTCCCAGGTTGGTCTGAAGTTGCCCCTGCACGGCTTCCGCCACAAGCTTGATATCTGGCCTGTCTCCCCGGCACCAAATCGTAAGTTCGGGAAGCTTCGTCGGGTCTGAATATCCGGCAAGAGCCATTTCTTTCTTGGCGCCTGCCAAATCGAATGGCAGTTCGGCAGTTTTGTCTCGATGGCCGAGTACGGCGGGCGGCAAAATGCCATTCGCCTCATCGACGAGGCCCCCAAGAACTTCCGAACAGATCTTGTGCCGATCGATTGCCATGGCGATCGCCCGGCGGAGGTGCACGTTGGCAAACTCCGGTTGAGCCTTGGGGTTCATCCCAACATAAAAGATCGAGGGCCTGGGATAAAAGTGAAGCTGGTCCTTAAAGGCCGGGTCGGCCTGCAAAGCAGCAACATCTTGCCGCTCAAGTTGCACCAGATCGATTTCTCCCGCTTTGAATTTGTTGAGCCGAGTTGCCGCGTCCGTGATGACCGGCCGCTCAATCCGGTCAACTTTTGGACGGCCACCATGATAGTTGTCGTTGGCTTCCAAAACAACTAGCTGCTCCGGCACAAACTGGGTGCACTTGAACGGACCGCTGCCGACCATTTCCGACGGTGATTTGATTTGTTCGCCCGGCTTGATCGCTTCTTTGCAGAGAACCGCCGCGTCCAAATAGGTCAGCTTCATCAAGAAATAAGGACGCGCTGCAGTGATATCAATCTCAAGCGTGTTGGGATCGATCACTTTGACACCTGGTAGATCCGCACGTTTACCTGCATGAAAGTCGTCAAACCCCGCGATGTCATCCAGATAATCGCTAACGACCGGCGAGGCAAAATCCTTCGAGCAGTTGCGTTCGAACGTCCATTTGAAATCTGCCGCCGTCACCGCCCGGCCATTGGAGAACTTTGCGTCCTTTCGCAAATGGAAGATGTAGGTTTTGCCGCCGTTCTTGATATCCCAACTCTCGCACATAAGTGGTGTGACTTTACTGTCGGCGTCCCACCCGACGAGCCCTTCGTAGACCTGCTGAAGCATGTCGATGGTGTCGCCGTCCTGCACTTGGCCAGGATCCAAGGTCGTGGGTTCCGTAACTATCGGATAGGAAAAGACATTGGCCTTACCGGCGTTCTCTTTGCTCGAAAAGTTTCCTTTCCCGCAACCAACAATCAGTGTCAAAACCAAGACGCCGGCTAGCGCCGCAACCCTCTTCATCCTTTGAGTTTACACCGATGGCCGTTTTAGTCGGCATGCAACCTAGTCAACGTCGCCGGGATCGGCGATTTCGGACTTAGGTGCCACGGCCATTGGAGGAAGCGGCGGAAGGGGCGGCAAGGCTTTGACGTTGCCATCCTTCCCCATACTCTTCGTGAACTCCTCGCTCCACTTTTGCATTCGCTTTCCAAACTCTTCCCATTCCTTTTGGTTGAAGCCCTTTGAGTCAAACAGCTTTCCGTCCTTGAACTTATCTTGAAATCTCTTTGACCACTCCTGCATCTGCATTTCAAATTGCTTTTGCTGCTCACGGCTCATTTCGTTATTGGGAAATACGAATTTAAAGTCCTTCATCTGCTCGCCGAGACCCTTGAGCTGCATCTGGAGCTCTTTCTGTTGCTTCGGGTCAATCCGAACAGGAGGCATCGACTTTAGCGATTTAAGCTGCTCGTGCAACTGATTCATCTGGCCTTCAAACTGTTTCTTTTGCTCGGGTGTCCATTGGCCGTCAGGCACGTCGAACTTGAAGTTCTTCATGTTCTCCCCAAAGTTCTTGCCCCAATCCTCGATCGACTTTTGCTGGTCGGGGGTCATTTGGAAGTTCGGAGCGTCCAGCTTAAAGTTCTTCATGCTGTCGCCGAACTGTTTGCCCCAGTTCCCCATCTGGTCTTCAAACTTTTTCTGTTGCTCGGGTGTCCATTGGCCGTCAGGCACGTCGAACTTGAAGTTCTTCATGTTCTCCCCGAACTTCTTGCCCCAATCCTCCATCGACTTTTGCTGATCGGGGGTCATTTGGAAGTTGGGAGCGTCCAGCTTGAAATTCTTCATGCTTTCGCCAAACTGCTTGCTCCAGTTTTCCATCTGGTGCTCAAAGGCCTTCTGCTGCTCGGGTGTCCATTGGCCGTCAGGTATGTCGAACTTGAAGTTCTTCATGTTCTCCCCAAAGTTCTTGCCCCAATCCTCGATCGACTTTTGCTGATCGGGGGTCATTTGGAAATTGGGAGCGTCCAGCTTGAAATTCTTCATGCTTTCGCCAAACTGCTTGCTCCAGTTTTCCATCTGGTGCTCAAAGGCCTTCTGCTGCTCAGGAGTCCACTGGGCCTTGGGCATATCGAACCTGAAGTTCTTCATGCTGTCGCCAAACTGCTTGCCCCAGTCGCCCATGGTTTTCTTCTGCTCGGGTGTCAATTGGCCTTCGTCCGGAATCACCATCATGTAAGGCGTCGACTGATTGCTTTGATTCTTGGAAGAGTCGTCCAGGCTCTTGGTCCAAAGCGGAACCTGCCCATTTGCGTTATCCGCCAAGTCAGCTGCTCTTTCCGAGTTCACCGAGGCCCAAGGAACGTTGCCGCCTGACCGGACAAAGGTGCCTTCCTTTTCGAAAACGTAAACCCTTCCTTCGCGGATCCAATGGCCGCCCAAGACGTCGGCAAGGCTGTTTGCGGCATCCCAAACTGTCTGATGGTCGATATTCATGGAGACACGCGTGTCCGTGAAATCCGTGTCCTTGATCACGTAGCTGAAACCCTGCCCTACGAGCCAGGCAAAAACTTCGTTGACGTTTACGTTATCAAAACGTTTGGTCACGATCCTATCGAGACCGCTATCGTGGGCCATCGCATTGGCCTCTTGACCAAAGCCGAACTGCGGAGTCAAAACGCCTCCAATAACGGCAAGACCCGCAACACCCAGAGCAACTTTGTAGCTAGATTTCATTGTCCCTCCAACGCATAAGTTGGCTTAACGCACCCCTGCGCAACCAACAGACAGGCTTTCGCTTACCATCCCATACTGGCAAAGTGCATGCAGGGGTTCCAGCTTGTAAACTAATCGCGATGTCTGCGTATGAACAGGTTCAAAAGTCGTATTCGAGAATAAATGCAATCCAAAAAGCAATAGGCCTTATGGCCTGGGATCGTCAGGTTTTGATGCCCCCCGGGGGAGCCAAAGCAAGAACCGAGCACACCGCTGCCCTAAGCGCCATGCTTCACCGGGAATGGACTTCGGACGAGCTCAGGCGGTCTTGCGAAGAGGCAGCAACAGAAGCGGAACCTGGCTCCGAAGAATCGGCGATCGTCCGCGTTCTTCTTAGAGAAATTCAGATTCAGACGAAAATTCCCGAGAGCCTCGTCTCGGAGAAGGCCCGAGTTTCCTCGGATGCCTATGAAAATTCGGCGGGCAGCACGATCCCAATCCAACTTCGCCCGTTTAGCTCCATACCTGGACCGGCTCTTCGATATAGCTCGAGAAACCGCCGAGTTGCTTGGCTACAAAGACCATATCTACGATCCGCTCATTGACCTCTTCGAGGAAGGAGCCACGAAGGCGCAAGCCCAAAGCATGTTCGACGCCCTCAAGGGGCCTATCCGCGAACTCGTCGAACTGGCGTCCGAACAAGCTATCAATGACACGTTCCTGTTCGGCGAATGGGACGCCAAACGACTGGTTGCTTTTGCCGAGCACATGGCCGAAACCGTTGGCTTTGACTTTAACCGTGGTCGCATCGACCTCACCACCAACGCCTTCTGCAGCAACTTCTCTCGCAACGACGTACGGCTGACGACACGATCGGACATGCATATAGGCGGCATTCTGTTTAGCTCGCTCCACGAGATGGGCCACGGCCTCTACGAGCAGAACTCCCCTCAAAAATGGGATCGAACGCCTCTTGCCGGAGGGACATCCCTGGGTGTCCACGAGAGCCAGTCTAGGACGTGGGAAAACATAGTTGGCCGCTCGCACGGCTTTTGGCAGCAGTTCCACCCCGAACTCGTTAAGCGCTTCCCCGCTCTCAAAGGCCACTCCACGGAAGCGTTCTATCATGCCATCAACAAAGTAGAAGCCGACCCGATTCGCATCGGTTCGGACGAACTCAATTACAACCTACACATCCTGGTTAGATTTGAATTGGAGTGCGAAGTGCTCGAGCGCTCAGTTGCCATCAAAGAGTTGCCTGAGGCTTGGAATGAGAAGTATCGCAAGTATTTAGGCGTGCTTCCCAAGAACGACGGTGAGGGCTGCCTTCAGGACGTGCACTGGTCGCGGGGATCGGTCGGTTATTTCCCTACCTACTCCATGGGCAACATGATCGGCTGGCAGATCTGGCGTCGTCTTCAGAAAGACATTCCCGACACGGAAGCCAAAATGGCCGAGGGCAACTTCTCACTTATTTTGGAATGGCTGACGGACAACGTATACGCGAAGGCGAAAACTCTATACGCCGCAAGAACTGCTGTTCAAAGTGACAGGAAAGCCTTTTGGCGCAGACGATTATATCGAGGGGATGACGAAGAAATATGGTGTCAGTGCATAATCCAAGAGGGGCAGGAACTGGCGATGCGGGAGGGAATTGCAGTGTGAAAAAAGTCAACGTCGGGCAAAAACTGGCGCAGATCAACGAGCATTGGAAACCACGCGTCGCCGCCGAGTTAAACGGCCAAATGGTCAAGTTGGTTAAGTTCAAAGGCGAGTTTGTCTGGCACCACCATGTCCATGAAGACGAGATGTTCTTCGTTGTAAAAGGCTCCTTTGAGATGCACTTTGAGGAATCCGTGGAAAGGGTTAGTGCAGGCGAGTTCATCGTGGTTCCCCACGGCGTAGAGCACAAGCCGTACGCCGCCGAAGAATGCGAAGTGATTCTATTTGAGCCCGCGTCCACCCTCAATACCGGCAACGCTGAGAACGAACTCACGCTTCACGAATTGGAGCGTATTTAAACAGTGGTCGCGCGCCCCTCGCCTTTACCCTCACCAGAACCCAACACCCAAAACCCAACACCCAAAACCTAAAAACTTATGCCCATGACTCACACCAAATATCTACTTATCGGAGGCGGGGTCGCTTCTGTTTCCGCCGCCAAGGCAATTCGCGAACTGGATACTGAAGGGCGAGTGATGCTCGTAACCTCCGACTCGCTCATGCCTTATGACCGTCCGCCACTGTCCAAGAATTTTCTGGCGAATCCGGGGATGACCCACGACGACGTCTCTTCCAAGTACGACGTCTGGTACACGGACAACCGAATCGAAGTAACCCTGGGGACGCGTGTGGATTCTCTGGACCGGGCCATAAACAGGGCCAACCTGGAGAGTGGGGAGCTGGTCAGCTACGAGAAGCTGCTGCTTGCGACCGGTTCTCGAGCCCGAACCCTCGGCATGACGGACTTCGCTCGGCGGGTGTTTGCGCTCAGAACAATAGCGGACGCAGGAGCTATAAGAGACGCCATGGCAGATGCTGAATCCGCGGTGATCGTTGGGACCGGCTATCTTGGCCCGGAGGTTGCGGCGGAATGCGTCTCAAAAGGAATAAAGACCACCATCATTGGCCGTGAAGCATCCATATGGGACCGATTCGCCAGCCCGGAACTGGGCGAGTTCTTAAACAGCTATTACCGCTCTAAAGGTGTGGACCTTATCTTGAACGACAAGTTCGCCTCCCGAACCGATAGCCATGTGGTGACGGCTGGCGGCGTTGAAGTGCCTGCCGACCTCGTGGTTTTGGCAGTGGGAGCTGAACCAAACACGGAGTTGGCTCGCCATTCCCAGCTTCCTTTAGATCCTCTTGATGGCGGGGTTATCGTCGACGCCTACTTGCAGACTACCGACCCCAGCATTTTCGCCGCGGGTGACATCGCTCATTTTCCTGATAAGGCAATGGGCAAGGCAACCCGGCACGAGCATCATCTCAATGCGCAGTGGCAGGGCGCGGCGGCAGGTGCAAACATGGCAGGCGCCGGCAAACCCTATGAGCGGGTTTCCTACTTCTTTTCGGACTTTTTGGATTTGCACATGATCCAGCGCGGCTCATGTCCTGCCGCGCCCGAAACAAAGGTGATCGGAAATCTTGGGACCGGGGAGTTCACCGAGCTTTACGCGGATCACGAGGGTGTGCTCAAAATGGGGATCTCCATTAGCCGCGAAGAGAAGAAGCTTGACCCGCTTTCAGACAAGCTGGAAGCACTGATCTCCAATCAAACCGTCTTGGAGAAAGTTTCGCAGACCGACTTCAAATAGATTCATTTCTTTGGAATCAAGTGATCTCTAAGCCCTGCTGCAACGTCATTGCGAGTCAGTGAGGTTGTTTAACACGTATACTTGTTAGAGCTTCGCGGGATATTAAATGGTTTTTGCTTTAGCGTTTTCACCTGAGTTAATGCTCATTGTGCTGCTGGTGATTCTCCTACTTTTCGGAGGAACCAAGATTCCCCAACTGATGCGCGGCATGGGCCAAGGCATGGGTGAATTTAAAAAGGGCCTCAATGAGGGAAAACAGTCGGACCCTGCCAACGACGATACTCAAAAGCCGGCGAGTTAGCCACAAAATTTGGAAATGTCAGGTTTGCCCATTGTATTTGCGAACATTTTCGGCAATGCCGAAGGGATGCTCATTGTCGGTGTCCTTATTCTTCTTCTTTTCGGCGGTCAGAAGATCCCCGAACTCATGCGTGGCCTCGGCAAAGGCATGGGGGAACTCAAGAAGGGCATGGAAGAAGGACGGCAACATTTCGAGCAAGCTCTCCACGCGGAGCCGGATAAGCCGGTAGAAACAACAGTGGCCCCCGAAGTGAAGCCTGTGGCGGAAGCACTGCCCCGCAATGCTTCTGATAAGACTGAAGAAGAACTTTCCGAGCCTGCGGGTGAAACCAAGCCGGTCACCGGTTAGGAGACTGAGTCGGGACTGTATTCGAAGCGATTTCCACGTCGCAGTGCGTACTTTCTTCTGCTCTTTTCACTGTCTTCCAGAACTGAGTTCTGCTCGAGAGAGAGGGCTTTCCAAGGGGGGCGTGGAATGTCCCATCCGGAAAAGAAACAACCCCAGCTGTCCGTGTAAATAGCGACTCGTCCAAAATTGAATCAGGGTTACACTGATATCACGACTCAGGGAGAGCCTGGGTCCGCCAGGTCGAGAGACTCTGGACGAGACGCATACACACACATCCTCACAACCATGCAGGCCCCCAATCCCACGCGGGGCCTGCAACTCCTTATGCAAGATAGCTAACCTGAGAGAGGTTGCGCCCAACTGCCATCCTCGTATATGATCCCACTCTGCAGTAGGTAGCCCATAACACGCTTTTTAAGGTCTAGGACGCCTCTATTGGGTTTGTCAGGCGTAAACGCGACCCCGAAGGGATCGTTCGTGAGGACAACGAGCTTCTGGGATGTGACTCCCTCAACCACTACCCACCATTCGCCAAGGGTGACTTCCCAGAATTTTCCCTTGAGCTGGTCCGCAATGATCCTTGCAAGTGCGTAGTCGCAATCGGGCAACATGCCCAATGCAACATCAAATCTTGTGCCACAGGGCGGATGCCCGTGCATGGAAACTGATTACTTCCAAACCTCGGCGAGGTTTAGGAGTCGCGATACGGCCTTCAGTTGCGATGGCACTCTTGGAAATCCAGCTCGGTGCAGCGCCGAGGCTTAATGCGGTTATCCAAAGACTGTTTGAGAAGTCCCCATAGACCGGCAACGGAAGCCGCAAACACCGAAACAAGCACCGCCATCTGCATCAACAATAGTCTTGTCCAACAATTCGCCTGCAGATCGGACGCGAGAAATGCCGGGTATGCCCTAGTTCTCGCAAGAGTGCCGGGCTTTCCGGCAAGACCCATCGAAGCGGCAGGCCGAGAATCCTGCTTCCATGGCATAATTTTGGAGTGAAGTTAAAGTCGGAACTACTCGATGCGCTCAGCGACCACGTCCTCGTTTGGGACGGAGCGATGGGTACGCAGCTTCAAGCGGCAAACTTATCGGCTTCCGATTTTGCATTGCGCCCAAGCTCCTCCTTGTGCGGCGCGCTTAAGGAAACTGCCGAGCGTGTTGCGAATCACAACATGGAGGGATGCAATGAGCTTCTCAATGTGACGAGACCCGAAGTGGTGGAGCGCATTCACAGCGCTTATTTAGAGGCGGGCTCCGACATCGTTGAAACGAACACCTTCGGCTGTACATCGATTGTCCTCGCCGAATATGGGATTCCTGAGCTCGTTTACGAGCTCAGCTTGGCCGCGGGCCAAATTGCCAAACGCGCGGCCGCAAAATACTCGACCCCTAACAAGCCTCGATTTGCAGCCGGCGCGGTAGGCCCTGGAACAAAGCTGGTTTCGCTTGGTCAGACAACCTGGCAAGAGATCGAGACGACGTATTTCGACGCATTCAGGGGCCTCCTTGAGGGCGACGTAGACGCTTTACTGCTTGAGACCCTACAGGATCTCTTAATGGTCAAGGCTAGTGTGCGTGGCGCCATCCGCGCCATGGACCTTGTAGAGAGGCAAGTGCCGCTCTTCGTGCAGGTCACTATGGAGCAAACCGGCACCATGCTGCTCGGAAGCGAAATCGGCGCCGCCCTGAATATGCTCGAGATGTTTCCTCAGGTGATTGCGATTGGATTGAACTGTGCGACAGGACCCGTTGAAATGGCGCCTCACGTGCGGTTCCTCGGTCAAAACTCCACGAGGCCTCTCACGATTCAGCCTAATGCAGGGCTGCCAACAATGGAAGGCGGCCAAGCAGTTTACAAACTCACGCCCCAAGAACTTGCCCACCACCACGACCACTTTGTTTCCGATTTCGGAGTGGCCATGTGCGGCGGCTGCTGCGGCACAACTCCCGCGCACATTAGAGCGGTGGCCGATCAAGTTGGAGGAAGGAAGCATGGAAGCGGCGCCCATTGG
Source organism: uncultured archaeon (assembly GCA_963829965.1). Lineage (GTDB taxonomy): Bacteria > Armatimonadota > Fimbriimonadia > Fimbriimonadales > Fimbriimonadaceae > DASXZH01. The sequence continues at coordinate 52,174 of CAWHLK010000061.1, forward strand.
CAAACAGTGAGCCATCTTTTCCCTGGTTGTGACTTCGAAATGAAGACAGATGAGCAAGCAGAGGCCCTAAAACTCGTCGGGTGCAGCAGCTTGTATCAGTTCCAGCCCTATAAACAGGACAGCAGCTTTCTCATCGTAGGCGAAAAAACCAACGCCAACGGCAGCCGGGCGTTTAAAGAAATGCTCGCGGCTGACAACTGGGAAGGACTGACCGAACTCGCCCGAGAGCTAGAAGCGGAAGGTTCCCACGTCCTCGATGTCTGCACTGCGTTTGTCGGGCGGAACGAAGCCAGGGACATGCAAACGCTGCTGGCTCACTATAACCGGACCATCACCGTGCCGATCATGATCGACTCGACCGAGTGGCCGGTCATCGAAACTTCCCTCCAGTGCCTGGCCGGGAAGCCGATTGTGAACTCAATTAACTTTGAGGACGGAGGCAAGCGCGTTGAAAAGGTGCTCGACCTTTGCCGTAAATATGGTGCGGCGGTGGTCGCTCTAACCATTGATGAAGAAGGCATGGCGAAGACGGTGGAGAAGAAAGCGGAAATCGCCGACCGCCTCCTCGAGTCCACCCGCGCCTTCGGCCTACCGGACCATGACGTCTTCCTCGATTGTCTAACTTTCACGCTCGGCTCCGGAGATGAGGAGTTCCGTCAGGCCGGGAAGGCGACCATTGACGCCATTCTGGAGATCCGCAAGCGTCACCCGCGGGTCAATACGATTTTGGGCGTGAGCAACATAAGTTTTGGCCTGAAACCCGCCGCACGGCTCGTGCTGAACTCCACTTTTCTTCACTACGCCCTCGAGGCAGGGCTAACCTCGGCGATCGTTCATTTCTCAAAGATCAAGCCAGAGAACCAGATCGACAAAGACATCTGGAAAGTAGCAAGTGACGTGGTTTTTGACCGCAGAGAGTTCTCGGCCGCGAGTTAGTAGGAAGCCCTTACATCCGTGGGTCTCGGGATTGACACAAAACCCTTCAGGCTTCCGAACGACAACGTCAACACCGTAGCTGTCTTCCGTGTGGCACTCTCGCCCGATTTTCAAACCCCACGGTGTGGCCTGAAGGGCCGAGTTTAAGCTGGGCTCGCCTCAACCTCATGTTCCTGCAACCATCCCTGACAATTTCTTCCGAAAATGAGCCCATTTTGTCTCGGAAGCGTCATCCGCCGGAGGCTGCAAATGCAAGATGTCCCCTGCTTCCTTCGCTGCGATATTGTTGATTTGAGCGCCGGCGAAGACAGGTCGGTGAGAAACGATACTCGGATTCTGCTCCGGCATCGTTGCCGGCTTTGACGAATCCCCAAACAAGCTGACAAGGAACCCAAGAACCAGCTTCCGCCGGTCAGGAGGTGGGTTCTGGTAATCGATATTCTCAACCATGCTCGTCCGTTCGCCAAGCTCCGCGCGTTTCTCTGCCCTGGCGAACGCATCCCAAACCTGGGTTGAACTCGTTAAGGTCACAAGAGACGCCAAATCTCCGGCCGCTTCTGGCCCGGAAATGTAAGCCAGTGGAGTGGAGGACTTATCGAGAAGGTCCACCATCTTGGTGTCAAACATCTTGATGTCCACCGCCGCCAGCTCTTTAAGGGCGGTATCTACCGAGCCAGGATCAGTGCCCAGAAGATTTCGAAGGCACGTCCGCAACTTCGTCTGTTCTGAGAACTTCATCTGAGAGATAAGAGTCATGAGTTGGACCGTGTTCGCGTCAGGATTCCGGACGGCCAGGGCCTCATCCGCAGCAGGCAAAATGAAGGGGAAGTGGATTGCCACTAGCCTGACGGGCACGGGAGGCGGCTCGGAACGAGCTCCTATCACCGCCTGGTAGCAGTAGTCCTGCTCGCCCTTAGGCTTGGCCCTCCCCCACCATTCGTTGAGCTCAGGCGCCGGATCCTTTTTGGATAGCGAAGCGGGAACGATCGATTCTGCGCCGAACCCTTCTTGGTAGGAAAGCAAAATCGCCGCGCAATAGTCGCCCACTGAGTAGGGGATTGCTAAGTGCGCCGCTCCAGGGTTCGTGCCTTTGCCCCTTACGGGAGAATACACTGCCTTGGTGAACCTCGCATCATGGAGATGCTCCAGCAAAGCGGGCACCGCGATAAAGCCCGCATCCACCAGTTTCATCACCGGCTCAAAGCGATGTTCTGGGTCCCCATAGCCGATTTCAGTCAGGTCAATTTTCGATGATTCCTGAGCGAGCCCGCTGATTAACGCGCCATAGTCCTGCTTCGGAACAGGAGTGCCGTCTTGTGCCAATGCAACGGCAATGGCGAGGGCCGAAAGGAAAACCATGTTCCAGTTGTACCCCTCATTTAACCGGCTTCAAACGAACCGTCTGCATGCTCGGTTCCGCTTGTATGCGAAATCACGCCGATGCCCCTCGGTAGACTAGCGCAATGCGTTTTCGAGCTCTCGTTGTTCTCGGCTTCCTGGCCGTTTCTGTGCTGTGCCACGCCCAACGCTTCAAGTTCGTCATTACGGGCGACGGCCGTTCAGACGGCCTGCCCGGCCGCAAGGGATACGATGAGAACGGCATCAACAAGACGATCACGAAGGAGATTGTCGCGGAAGTTCTGAGGCAAAAGGCAGCGTTCGTTCTTATCAGCGGCGATCTCGTGCTCGGCTACACCGAGCCGGAGACGTTTCGAACCCAGTTGACCTCGTGGCTCATCCTCAATGCCCCTCTCTACGATCGCCAGATCGGTGTATATCCTGTGCGCGGCAATCACGATTCCCATGACTCCAGCGGAGCGGACACGGACGAGTCCGTTTGGGACACCGTGCTCAGCGGCAGATACCGCTTGCCGGACAATGGCCCTGAGGGCGAAAAGAACGCCACTTGGTCGTTTGAGTACGAGAACTCGCTGTTCATTGGCGTCGACGAGTGGGGCACCCATGAACATCAGGTCAATCAAAAATGGCTAGACCAGCAGCTTGCGAAAACCAAAGCCACGCACATTTTTGTGATGGGACATGAAATGGCCTTCAAGGCAGGCCACCATACGGACAACTTGGACAATCATCCGGAAGCGCGAGATGCCTTCATCGAGAGCTTGATAAACGCCGGCGGGCATATGTATATCTGCGGCCATGATCACTTTTATGATCGATCTCAAATCGGAGACCCAACTCATCCCCGAGCCGATTTCTATCAGCTTCTAGTAGGTACTGCGGGTGCGCCGTTCTACCACGGTGACAAACACAACGGCAACAACGGACATTGGACGGTTACGCCCCAGAAGCACATTGAGGATACTTACGGCTATACGCTTGCGGAGATCGATGGCTCCAGGGCCACTTTCACCTTCTACGGCCGGGTCGCGCCCGGCGAGTATAAGCCAATGGACAAATTCTCCTACACCGCAAGACGCAGGTAACAGTGTCCGAACGTCGAAAGCTGCCTCGGGTCGACACTCTCTCTGAAAGGAGTTCGTTGGCGCGGTATCCACGGGAGCTTAGGGTCAAAGCGGCCCGTGCGGCTTTAGAGCGGTTACGTCAGGAAATGCCCAGTGGCGACCTTGAAGCGTTGGCCGAAGACTACGCCGAACAAGAAGCGTTGGCGAGAAGTCGTCCTTCGATTGGGCCGATTTTAAACGCCTCAGGCGTAATCCTTCACACTGGCCTGGGGCGGGCACGCCTTGCAAAGGCTGCCGTTGAGTCGATGCTCAAAGTCGCCGAGAGTCACGCGAATTTAGAGATTGATCTTGAAACGGGAAAGCGCGGCGATCGCCAGCACCACGTCCGTAGCTTGCTCGTTGAACTCACTGGCGCGTCAGAGGTCTTCGTCGTCCAGAACTGTGCAGCTGCGGTCTTCTTGGCGCTCCAAGCGCTGGCCTACAAAAAAGAGGTCTTGCTGTCAAGGGGGCAAATGGTGGAAATCGGAGGGTCGTTCCGGCTGCCGGATATCGTCAGGCAAAGCGGCTGCAAGCTCGTGGATGTTGGAACCACCAACAAAACCCGCCTTCAGGATTATGAGAATGCAGTCACCGCCAAAACGGCTGCAGTCCTCCGCTGCCATCCGAGCAACTATCAGGTGGTGGGTTTTACGGAAGATCCGAGCATCCAAGAACTTGCCGCATTCTGTGACGAGCGAGACCTGAAACTCATAGATGACGTGGGCTCAGGGTGCCTCGTCGACACAACGTCTTTTGGACTTCCCAAAGCGCCGACCCTCCAAGACGCGGTAAGTGCGGGAGCCGACGTGGTGATGGGAAGCGGAGACAAGCTCTTGGGAGGTCCACAGTCGGGCATTATCTTAGGCAAAGCCGAGTCGATAAACCGAATGAAAAAGCACCCTCTTGCCCGCGCATTTCGGATCGACAAATTTTCCCTCGCTGCCCTTGAGGCGACCCTCCGGCTTTACGCCAACGGCCAGAGCGAAGAGATCCCAACTCTACGCTACTTGCGCAGATCGCTAGAAGAAGTGAAGAGCTACGCGACCCAGTTACAGCAGGCTTACGGGGAGGGGGCAATACTGGAACCAGGCATAACCGAAATAGGGGGCGGCTCGCTCCCTGGAAGTGGGGTGCCAACGGTTAGGGTTGGAATCAAAACGCCCAAGCCAGACGCGCTTGCGAAAAGACTTCGCATGGGCGCCCCGCCCATGCTTACAAGAGTTGAAAGGAATTCCGTATGGCTAGACCCGAGAACTTTGGACGTCGAGGAGATGGCAATCGCAGAATCTCTGCTGCGAGGTGCGCGTTAATGGATTCTGAAGTCAGTCCGGAACATAACGACCAGATTCGTGAATTGCTGCGCCAGCTTGAGGAACATTCGGCTGGCCAAATGGGGCATGCTCACCGCGTTTCTGTTTACGCCGTTGCGATAGGGGAACGCCTGGGACTGGGATTCGAAGATTTGGTTCATCTTCGGCAGGCGGCGTCCTTGCACGATATCGGCAAGTTAGAAATCGATCCGCTCGTGTTGAACAAGGTTGGAGAAATATCGGATGCGGAACTTCAAGAACTACGGAAGCACTGTCGCGAGGCCCAACAGGTCGTCGGACTGCTGAACTGGCTGGCGCCGGTTTTGCCAATGATCCTTCATCATCACGAGCGATGGGACGGATCCGGCTACCCCCACGGGCTTGCAGGAGAGGAGATTCCGCTCGGTTCGCGCATCATTGCGGTTGCGGAGTCCTTCGACGTGCTTACTTCGGAGTCAAATTGGCGTGAGCCCGTGACCGAAGAGGCAGCACTCGGCGAAATCAAGACCAACGCGGGAACGCAGTTCGACCCGATGGTCGTAAACACGTTCCTCCTGGTGCAGCCACTCATTCAGCCTATTCTGTAATTCAACTTGCTATGCAATCGCATGCCTGCTACGAGCGGCGAGCTCTAGCTTTGGGAAGGGTATTGAGTGCGCCGCGGTCTTGATTAGATGTGCCAGTTCTACGAATCCAAGAATCCGGCCCTTGCTGTCCCGAATGATAGAATGCTCGACACCTTTCTCGGCCATTCCGACTGCAACTTCCTCCAACTCCCAATCCCAATAGAACCAGCTGACATTGGAAGACATTACTTGCCCAACCGTGAGGTCTCCTAATTCTCTTCCGATCGCAGCCACCAAACCAAGAACTTGGTCGCGCTCGAAAACTCCCACGGGTTGACCGCATGAAATGACGAAAGCGTAGCCGGAACGCTGATCTTCGAGCGACTCAATAGCCCTGAGAACGCTCATGTCGGGTTCTACGACGGGAACTGCTGGATCAGCAAAATCCCTGATTTTCATTTCTTTCTCCTTTGAAACTTCCTTGATTCAAATGTCGTTGCCGGCTGCGTGGCCGGGAAAGATGGGTAGGTGGTCAGCGTCCTGCGACCACGTTAGCTAACGTTGGCCAAAGGTCGCGAACGACTCCGGCAAAGCGTGCATAATGCATATATCGTATTGGTATTGCCCAATAAGAACAAGTCATGACTTTCTTGCCCATCGTTTATATGACACTGGAAATCGCAAAGTCTTCATAATCGGCCATGCGCTCCTTTTTCATTGCGGCTGCCTTGTTTCTACCTTCCCTTGCCTGGTCCCAGACCATATGTATCGATCCCGGGCATCCATCCGAAAACGGTGTTGGGACTCACGGGAAGCTCATTTCCGAAGTGAAGGCAGCCTGGCAAGTTTCTCAGAAGCTTCAGAAATTCCTCACCGAGGCCGGGTACCGCGTGGTCATGACCAAATCCGCCGAAATGGAGCGGGTGACCAATAAACGCCGGGCTGAGATCGCCAATGAAGCGCATGCAAGCCTTATGCTCAGGATCCATTGCGATGCCGGTTCAAGGTCCGGTTTCGCCAGCTACTATCCAGCTGCGCAAGGTCGCGTGGGCGACATGGTTGGCCCGAGCGAGAAGGTGATGCAGGCAAGCCGGGCGGCCGCCATCGCCTTTCATCCAGCCGTCATTAAGGCTTTGAACGGCGAGGTTGGAGACCGCGGGATTCACACGGACGCCGACACGATGATCGGCGGCAGGCAGGGCGGTGCCTTGACAGGATCTATCTATTCTCATGTGGCCACGGTTTTGATCGAGATGGCAGTTCTCCAAAACGCGAGCGACGATGCGTTTATCTCGACTGACGAGGGACAAGAGAAGATGGCGAAGGCGATCGCGATGGGAGTGGAAGCGGCGGTGCCACGGAGTAAGTGAAGCGCGATGCGCCGGAGGCGCTATGAAGTGCGGCGATCATTCGTCCGCTCTTAATCGCCGCCCTTTATGCCCGTCATTGCTGAGACAGCAAATGATGCTGATTCAGGTTGGCTATAACCCATCTCGGCCCGTAAAGAAGTGGCAGAGGATTGCCGCACTACAAAGCGGTTCGCGCGCGTAGAAGAAGTTCCATGAACGCCCTTGCACGAGAGATGGCCAGGCTCTTGTGGTGGTACCTGCTTTGGGTCATGCGGAGGCCTTGGATGAAGCGGCTCCAAAATGCGTGGCTAAAGTTGGTTCCGGCAAGGCATAGGGAAAAGGCCGCGGCAATTCACAAAAGGCAAAACCGTTGGGCGCTGAGATATGGCCTGCCGACTCTGCAAGTGGCGATGAACTTCGTGATAGCTTGCGTCGGCCTTACAATTATTTACCTGGTGACAGTGAATCTGTACGAAGCCGGAGCGTTCCACGTGCCGCAGAAATCGGACGCGGCTCTGGTTCAGGCTCAGTAGGATGGGTGGCCCGGTAACCCCAAGGGGAGAGCAAAAGGCCCGGGCCGATTTAGCTAAGTGAAGAAGCATCTTCACCTAGATTCATTATCGTTCAGTGTGTAGTGATGCTTTGTCATGGGAAGAAGTGACTAACGAAATCCATTCTTTTACATTCTTAGTCGCTCTTTATGGCGATGCTCAATGGTAACGAAGAGATGCCCCTTAACCGCCAGAAAGCTCAAAGCTTGACCAGTCCCCGATGTAGAGGACCTCTTCCTCTAAGTGAACGTTGAACCGCTCGAACACCGTGCGCTTGGCGAGTTGGGCGAGTCGGCGTATATCACCTGCACTTGCGCTGCCCACGTTCAAAATAAAGTTGGCGTGTCTTCTCGCGAACATTGCGCCGCCGAGGCGAATGCCCGCGAGGCCGGATTTTTCAATCAAGTACCCGGCCGGCACTACACCTGCCGTTCTTAGCTGCCTTGGCAGGGATTCCAGTCCTTCAGCCAGGATTTGGTCGTTTACGTTCTTGAAGAAACTGCCCGCGCTGGCGGGAGGCGGCTGTTTGGAAATCCGTTGCCTTTGGTATTCGCGGGCCTCGTCATAGATTTTCTTGGGATCTCCCTTGGGAAGCCTCATCTTGACCCTAAGTAACGCGCAACTGGGCGGGTTCGGCCTTCTCAAAAGGGAATCTCGATAGGAGAACTCCATAAAGCCGGGTTCAACCCAGCGGCGCTCGCCTTCAAACACCACCTCGATAGAGGTCAAAAACTCGGCAACTGAGCTTCGGTAAGCGCCTGCATTGCTGACCAGAGCGCCACCCAGCGTGCCAGGGATGCCTACCGCGAATTCCAACCCGCCGAGGCTCCGCTGCGCTGTCTTTAGGAACAGCTCTTGAAACCCGCAACCTGCCTCCGCGGTGACTTCCGCACCATCGATCTCAATGCGTTTTGCACCGTTGACAATCACTAGTCCAGGCACGCCCTCGTCGCTCGGTAGCACGTTGCTGCCCCAGCCGAGAACCGTCGCGGACTGGCCGGATTTCTGCCGTTCGATCATCATCTCAGCCAAGTCGTCGCTGGTGCGAGCAATCGCAAACAGTTCCGCGTTGCCGCCCGACTTAAGGGTTGTAAACGGCTTAAGGGCAACGTCGCTTTCATAAACCAGGGCGCCGGATTTCATAAGTTGGCTTGCGGAAACGGCCTCTTCGGAACGGAGATGCTCGGCTCGATCAGATACTGGGGAACAAGTTCCTCGACGCGAACTCTTTTCAGTTTTGAAAGTTGAGACGCGGCAATTCTGGCTTCTGGATATCTTTGATCCAAAATGTCCGGACCGTATCCTAGATAACTCTCATTCGGCAGTTTGGAGGTTCTGTAGGCATTGCCTCCTATGGGGCGAATGAAATACTCTCCCTTTTTGGAAGGGATCACCGCCAGTCCGTGCGGATCAATGAGATCAAAGGATGTTACGGCTGCAACTTCAATTTCTAGAGCATAAGCAAGGGTTTTTGCGATTGTAACTCCAACCCTCACGCCGATAAAACTTCCAGGGCCAACATCGGAAACGATCAGTAGAATATCAGCCTTTGAGCGTCCTGCCGCCAAAAGCCCGGTCTCAAGCAAGCGAAGGCACGTTTCCGCCGCATTTTGGTTGGAATCTTTTTGCGCGGCAAAAAGCAACTCTACATCCTTGCCGATCAAAGCGATACTTACAACCGAACTTGAACAGCTAAGCGCTAGGGTCAAGGTGCAGGAACTACCGTGAGCACGTCCGCAAGGCCTTCCAAAGTTTTCCGGTCCTTGCCGGAGGCGCCCTCGTCGTCGCTGTTCCAGGTGAGAACCCAGTAGTTGTCGCCGTTATCGCCCGCTGCATCGAAGCTGAAATGCGATTTCGTGCCTGCCAGTCCGCGCCGGTAGATCCAATCGACGTTGCATTGGCCATGGTTGATGTAGCTGGTCTTTTCTTCCCGCTTGACAACCTTGGTAAACGCTTCCAGCGTTTGGCCGGAAGCTCGAATCAACACTTTGCCCGGGTCGTCGGAATCGACGACGCTAGCCACGAAGAGCTTGGCGGAGCCGGTTAGGTCCGGATTGGTAAGGGTGAAAGTTCCGTCTGAATTCTTTGAAACCTTCCATGTGTTCGGCCCCTTCAGGTCAACTTTCTTTCCGGCAGCCGTCGCTTCAACAATGACTACGCCCTTGAATGGGGCTACCGGTGGCTGAACAGGAGGAGTCCAAACAACCTTGTGGAACTGGCCCGGCTGCAAGTCTCCTGCCGATAGTTTGCGGTCTGGGCTCTCTGCGGAAGGAAGTCGCCCGTCCGTCGTGTGGAGGGTCTGCATCGTGTCGCGCCAGATCGTTTCAGCCTTGTCGAAGTTATCCGGAGACGCTGAAAGGCGGTAAATGAGCTTTCGGGGTGTTGCGCTGTAAACAAGGCCCGTATCCGTGATCAAGTGGACGCCTTTATCCTTTGACTCGATTTTCGTCATGAGCAATGGGACGCCGAGGACTTCGTCACTCCACTGCCTAAGGACGGCGCGGTTCATTTTTTCGTTGATATCGCGTTGAACAGTTTGCCAGGTGTCCTGATCCTGGTTGAACTGGGCCGAATAAATCTCAAGTACAGCGCGTTCGTCCACGCCCGGCAGTGGAATTAAAAATCGAGTGGTAATGTCTTGCTTCGCCGGTCGCCACGTCTTGGGATCGGTGAGAATGATTTTGGATTCCTCGTTCTTAACTTTAACCTTCGAATGCTTCCAGCTTTTCGGATAGTCGAAAGCGAGGCCTAACTCCTCGTTTGTATAAGTTGCGTTCGGAGACGCCGCTTCGGACGCTTTCGACGTGGTTGCTGAGGGCTTCGTTACGGTTGAAGTTGGAGTGGTCGGCGCCGGAAGGGTGTTCGGACTTTGCGCCGGATTCTGGCCTAACAAAAGGATAAGACTTATAGCCGCGATATTCATGCTTTCACCGAGTTAAAACGTTTCAAATGGCCAGTTGGAACCATCAAGTTCCCTCTTGGGCTCCTTGATGGAACTTGAGCCTTGCCCCGATAACGCTTTTAGCTAGTCTATATTTTTGCACAACAAGCGTCGCAGGGACTTCATTCGGCTCAAAACGGTGCGAAGGTTGGAGCGAATGAGGTAAGCATTTCTTGTTTGGAGTAATCGATTTTGAAACAGTACACCGCAGAAAACATTCGCAACGTTGCAATAGTGGGCCATGGAGGGTCCGGGAAGACGATGCTGGTAGAGCATTTGCTTTATACAGCGGGAGCGACCGATCGTTTAGGGACCGTGGACGGTGGTAATTCGCAAAGCGACTATGACCCTCTTGAAATCCGCCGCAAGATCAGCGTAAGCGCCACCGCCCTTCCGATCGAATGGAATGACCACAAGATCAACCTTATCGACGTGCCCGGCTATCCGGATTTCATTGGCGATCTTCACGCGATAGCCCAAGTGGTAGAGGCCATGGTCATCGTCTGCGAAGCCAAGTCCGATCTGGATGTGGGCTTCGAACTCGCCTGGGAAGTCGCGGAGGAGCACGGGCTCGCAAAATGCATATTCGTGAACAAATTAGAGCGGGACAATGCCGATTTTGATGGGCTGATGAACACGCTCCACCAGCGCTATGGCAGCAAAATCGTGGGAGTTCAGATTCCCATAGGCCACCAGGCCGCCTTTAGCGGCGTGCTGGATCTCTTAAACATGAAGGTCTACAAGGGCAAGGACCGGGGCGTTGAGATCGACGAGGTTCCTGCCGGTTACTCGGAGGAAGCAGCCGAAAGACGCGACAAGATGATGGACGCTGCCGCCGAAGGAGACGACGAGTTGATGCTCAAATATCTGGACGGCGTCACACTGCATCCTCTCGAAATTGAGCATGGGCTGCTCGTCGGCACGGAAACGGGGCGTGTGGTTCCCGTTTTGCTCGGTTCAGCCCACAGCGGGATTGGCGTGGCCACCTTGCTTGATCGCATTATCGGAGAACTGCCCAGTCCCAAAGATACGCCCAAAACCTTTGGAGGCAAGGAGTTTAAACCGGATGCCGACGGGCCGTTGGCCGCTTTTTGCTTCAAGTCAACCGCGGACCCCTATGTGGGGAAAATCAACTACCTTCGAGTCTTTAGCGGGACGCTGAAGACGGATCAAAGCGTATGGAACTCCACTCATGATCGTGAGGAACGCCTACACAACCTCTATTTCCCTCATGGCAAAGGCCAAGAGCCTGCTTCGAGCGTGGTTGCGGGAGACATCTGCGCGGTGGCGAAACTGCAGGACACTCATACCGGCGACACTTTGACCACTACGAAAGATAAAGCCAAACTGCCCGCGATCACCTTCCCCGATCCGATTTACAGGGTGGCGATAAAGCCGGTCACCAAAGCCGATGAGGACAAGTTGGGCCCTTCACTTCAAAAGTTGTTGGAAGAGGATCCAACCTTACGTTACACCCGAGACCCGGCGCTCCATCAGGAAATCATCGAGGGCATGGGAGACATTCATCTGGATACCGCAATAGAAAAGCTTAAGACTCGGTTTGGAGTCTCGGTAACCACGGAAGAAGCCAAGGTCCCCTATCGTGAGACCATCAAAGGAACCGCGAAAGCTCAGGGACGGCATAAGAGGCAGACGGGCGGCAAGGGCCAGTTCGGCGATTGCTGGATCGAACTTCAACCTCTGCCACAAGGGGAAGGTTTTGTGTTCGAGAACAAAGTGGTGGGTGGATCAATTCCGAAGAACTTCATCCCCGCCGTCGAGAAGGGCATTCGCGAAACGATGGATCACGGCTTCCTCGCCGGATATCCGGTTGTCGACGTGAAAGCGACGGTCTACGATGGCAGTTATCACGATGTGGACTCGAGCGAAATGGCATTCAAGATCGCAGGGTCTCTCGCGTTTCGGGCGGCGGCCGAGAAGGCACAGCCGGTCATTCTGGAGCCTGTGTTGGACTTGGCGGTTGACGTGCCGGACGATAACGTGGGCGACGTGGTAGGCGATTTGAACGGTCGGCGTGGCCGGCTCCAGGGTATGGATCCCATCGCGCCGGGTAAGAGCCGTGTGCGCGCTCAGGTGCCGATGGCGACGATGATGCGCTACGCCTTGGACCTACGCTCGATCACTAAGGGTCGAGGCAGGTTCTCGCAGTCGATTTCGCATTACGACGACCTTCCACACCCCGAGCAGCAGGCATTGATTAAAGAGCATGAAAAGGAACGAGCCGCACACGAATCGGAGCACTAAGGCAAGTCCTCGCAACTCTCCTTCTACCAAGCGTGTTGACGAGGTGAGAGGAACTGATCGGCTTCGTGCAGACCCCTTTGTAGGGGGACATTCAAAGCCGACGTAGGCCGCTCTCCCAAGCCTAAAGCCATCTCGGATTTTATCGTCCGAGGTGGCTGTACACCGTTTGCTGGTCGTGCTCGTACTGCTTCTCCAAGCCCGAGTTGCCGAAATAGGTGGCAACGCAAGCCAAGGCAAGAATAGGCAAAAGCACTCTGGACCAAATAACGCGCCGCCGGACGCCAACCCGCCGCGCAGTTTTCTGCACGGTGTGGATGGGTCGAGGCCTTCCGTGGCCGCTATCCAAAGTCCACCTGCTATCAAACACAGGCATTTCCCTGGTCATCACCTCTAATACGTGGTCCCACCTTGCGGGGTCTGTCATCAATTCCATGGTAGACATATCTATACTATAGCATAGAAGTCTTGTGCGCGCAAGGGGTTGAACAGAATTTGGATTTCGTGAACTAGATATGATTCCCCTACTCAACTCGGATCAAACGAAGGCGGCTAATCTCTGAAGGCTGGACCTTTGCTCCCCCCGCTGGGTCCATTGGAGGTCATTTGGGGAACGACTGGCTTACCTGGCGTTCGAGGACGCCTATCCCGTAACCGAGAGCACATCATCGCTCATTGGCCCAATTGGGTGTTTTATGGACCCCTGTCCAGAACAGTGGGCTCCAATCGAGGATCTTCAAAGTTCCCAACCACCAACGCAGAGAATTGCCTTCTTGACCTAAAGGAAATAGCTGGGGAACCGGACTGGAAAGCCAGTTTTCGATTTCCCGCAACGATAACAGGTAAACGGTTTCCGGTCCGTGGAAAGCCTCTTGAGGAAGAGCCTACGCCATGCGATCTATCCTCACAAGAGCCGGCCTGTTACTTGCTGTGTCACTCCTTTGCCTTACGGCGATGGCGCACGAGTCAGGAGGGAAAGACGCCAAAGCCAGCTTCATCGACAAGGTTCTCGAACTCACCAACCGCGAACGAGAAAAAGCGGGTCTGGGGCCGCTAATCTTGGAACCCAAACTATGCTCCAGTGCTACCTGGAAAGCGGATGACATGGCCGAGCGAAACTACTTTGAACACGCGGACGGAAACGGCCGGGACTTCGTGGACCGAGCCGAGCAGTACGGCTACTACAACTGGACCTATTTGGGTGAGAACATCGCGGCCGGGCAAACGACGCCGGAAGAGGTTGTGCAGGAATGGATGGCCAGCCCAGGGCACCGGAAGAACATTCTCAAGCCTCAGTACAAAGAAATCGGAATCGGCTACTCTTCTGGCGCGCACGGACAGTACAAGCACTACTGGGTGCAAGAGTTCGGCACCCATTAAACGGGCAGCCATGGAAATACCGCTTTAGTGGCCTTCTGCCATAGGGCAGGTTCAAAGTTCGCAAACATCCAGATTGCGGTCACGCACACCCAGAACCCTGCTATCAGAAGCGGCATTTTGAGCCAACAGCGCGTGTCTTGCTTCCCTTTGATGAACGCGGCCGTGTAAAAGATGGCTGAAAGCCCTGCCGCTATGGGCAGCGTGAGCCGCTGGGCCAAGAGTGCCACCGTGGCCACCTTGCAGAAGGTGAAGGCGATGCCTTCGAGCTTATCGCCTTGAGTTTTCTTGTTCTCTGTTTGAGCAGGTTCCAATCCAAGTTCTTGTTGCATCACCGATCCTCCTTTAGAAATGCGAAATGTTGAAGGAACCCAAAGGGTCCAAGCTATATCGCGCACGGGCGAGAATGTCCAGTACGAGTTATAGTCCCTACCCGACACACCGGTAAACATAATCCGCAGAAACCAACGGTCCGCGAGGAGGGTGGGTAGTCCCACGACTGAGAAAGCAGTTAGGACCGTGATCAACTTCTCGCTTGTATTTATAATTCAATTCATCTTACTTATGGGAGAAAATACACTAACTTGGCTGTTGCAGGAACTGTCGCCTCGGGTTATTTCCTCTCGGATTCGGATCCTTATGGCGTAGGAGGAGGCTTCATCCTTTCTTGTTCCCGAAGGTCATTTACGTTTTCTTAGGAACGCGAAATACAGAGTCAGCCCAAAGGTTGTAAGGCCTACCAACCCAAGTAGCAGGAAAACAACTGAAAAAGGGAACTCCCTTCTGTTTGTTTCCGAACTGCTCATCAAGGTGGAGGCGCTAAGAAAAGTCATACAGCCCCCTAAACAAAGTCCGGGAATACCAAGAAAAACGAACAAAAGAACGAGTGCGACACTTGGTCCGTTAGATATTCTCCTTAAGTTCCATCCGCACTTTCGGCAGAAGCGGGCTGACTGTTCGTTTGGCTCGCCGCAATTGGGACATGTGAGGCCTCGAAAATAGGACGCGTCCCTAGTGGGAGACTCTGGAATCTTTGGAGGTGGCTCGGGGGGCCCGTTCATGTCGTGTACCTCGCTTCCAGAGTGCGAGTTCGACCCTTTCGGGAAAAGAAGTATAAGTTAAAACTACAAAACATGATCATTTCCAGGCAGAAGAACTGCATAGCAGTGAGTCCCAGCCAAACCGGCTTACCTTCCCTAAGGAACTCGATGCTAAATCGCGTTATGCCGAAGACAATAATATAAATCTTAAACAAATCGCCCTCTCTACGAACATGCTTGCGCATCGCGAACACGATACCAAGAGTAGCCAGCGCGCTGGCGCTGGAATACAGTTGGGTTGGATGTCGCCAAGCGTCGTGCTGAAAGATCGCGATGGGAAACGAAGTTGCTTTGCCATAGCAACAGCCGTTAAAATAGCACCCGATCCGGCCAACCGCTTCGCCCGCCGGCAGAGCGTAGGCAAATAAATCACCTGTTGATCGAACCAGGCCCATTTTGCGCTTGGCGACAAAGACGGCGAGCCAGCCACCAAGCAACCCGCCCAATAACGCCCTTCCGCCAACAGTCGCGTCAAAAATCGTCAGGGGCGAAATGCTGATCGGCCATCCCTCGGCGATAAACTCCCCGAGTTTCGCGCCAACGAATCCACCAATCAACGCCCAATAGGCGATGATCGCCATGCCTTGAGTTAGTAGCTTTCGCCTTTTTGCCACATAGAGGTAAACGGCTAGACCCGTGGCATAGCCCATCGCAGTAATAAACTCGCCGAGAGTCATGTGGCCCGCCTTAGATTGCTAAGTCCGCGTTCAGGAAAATCGGTCGCGTCGTTAAAGAGCCAGCGCCAACAGAAGGAGTGCCTCCTCGGGTCCTCTTCAAAAGTCCCGACGTGGACGCAGCACTGCCGGATTCGCGCTTCGTGAAACGTGTGCGCGTCCATGAACATCTTGGCGGTGATCCTAAACGTGCATTCGGCAACTTTATCCATGGCCGCATCATCGCCTCTGAACTTGCGCCACATCCCGCCCAGCAGATCGGCAACGCCGGGAATGCAGTCGCACATAGAAAAAATATCCCCAGCCAAGCCGGCCGCACTCGTCTTTTGCTGCTCAGAAAAAACCCGCTGCAAAACGCCTTGACGAAGCAGCTCCTTCACCGCGTCAGAGGCATTATCGAAGCTTATGGTGTTGCTCACCAAGTGGATCCAGCGCTTTAGCTCTTCCCTGCCTACCAACTTCGGCAGAGACCGCCAATCGCCCGCAGCACTGCGAATCATGTAGGTGATGTCACAACAATCCCGATGGGAGCAAGGCAATGGAATGAAATCGTCTCCGGAAACCACGCCGCCGGTCTGCTCCGCAAGACGCTTGAGAACTCCGGTTGGCGTCATGCGCTTCCGGGGATCGTAGCCAATGACGCGGCCTGAGCCAAACATCGGCTGAAACGCCACGCCCGCGCATTTTGGCAGTTCCATCCCCCTCAGAACGATATTCCCCAGTTCATGGTCATTGATACCCATCGCTGCGGTGGTAACCAATGTGAAATAGATGCCCGCGTCGTTCAGCCGATTGAGAGCGGCAGTTTTCTCTGCCGAGACGTCTTGTCCGCGCAAAGCCACATAGGTCGAGGGCTCAAATCCGTCGAACTGGAGATAGACCTCGATCCGCCTCCTGTGCTTGATCAAGAACTCCAAAAATCGATCGTCTTTTGCGATTCGGCGACCGTTCGTGTTGATCATCACTCGCGTAATATTCAGATCGATCGCCCGCTCAACTATTTCTTCCAGATCAGGGCGAACTGTGGGTTCACCGCCGGAAAGCATGAGGACCCCCAGCTTGCCTTTTTCGCGCGCCAGCATGGTCTTGATCGTGTGCTCGATCTCCGGAATGGTAGGCGAAATTGGCGCAGGCAATTGTCCCCCAGGATCCAGGGCGCTCGCATAGCATGTCGGACACCGATAATTGCAGTTCTCAGTGACGTTCAAAAGCAAAATGCACGTGTGCTGACCATGGGAAGCCGGCAGTCCCAGCCGGTATCCCTCAGGAAAACCTGCGCAGTTGTCTTTCCTATCCGGAACGATACTCAGCGTAGGTGTGCTCCAACCCGCCCGAGATCGCCAAATCGAGGCGTCTTCCTCATAAAGGCTCTCGCTTTCGCCGTGATTCGGGCAGAAGCGCCGCATCCAGATAGAACCATCATGGCTGACGAGCATGCCATCGACGAACACATCATCGGTTGACCTGCGCGGTCCCGAAGCAAAGCAAGCGGGACACACAGTCCTTGTGTATTCCTCAATGAGATAGGGCCGCGGAGCGAGACCTGCGCTCATTCCGCCATCTCCGCCTGGGGGACAACCCAAAGGTGAAAATAATCTTCCGGTTGAGACGCCAACTCGGCCTGAACCGGCGCCTGGCATATCTCGTTCCAGCGCTCTTCCAACTCCAGTTCATCCCTAATAATCCGGTCATAGCTCTCGCCGTAAAACGGCGGAAAACGCTCGCCCGTGTCTTTGATGATTTGCGCCCCTGCTTTACGTTTCGCGCCTTCCACAATGTCCGAAAGCTCGAATGGCCGCCCTGTAAAGTCGTCCCGAACGGTGAAAATAAGTTCCGTGCGATCCGGCAGAACGCAGGAAATAATCAGGTCCCAACGCTTCCCTTGCGGCCTTACGAGCTGTCGCTGCAGCACCGTCCGCTCGCTTTCATCCAACTCGCGTCGGTGTCGAAACGTCACGTAATAGCGCACAGCGTCCGCTCGCCAATGAGGCAAATGGCCGCGCCAAATTCGAAAGTTTCGAAATGAGTTGGCCATGGTTAGCTCACGGCCGCGTCGCCTCTCTCGCCGGTGCGTATTCTAATCGCATCTTCGACTTCGCTGATGAAGATCTTCCCATCACCAATTTCCCCGCTCTGGGTTGCCTTGAGGATGGATTCGATGGCGTCTTCCACCAGTTCGTCCTTCATCACAACTTCGATCTTCATCTTTGGGAGGAGATTCACAGCGTAGGTGCTGCCACGGTATTTGTCGGTTCGGCCAAGTTGGCACCCATAACCCCGAACTTGTTCGCACGTCATGCCGAACACCCCAACGTCTTCCAGCGCTTGCTTCACGTCCTCTAACTTGTTGACGCGAACGATGCATTCCACACGTTTCACTCGTGGAGATCCTCGCCTGGCTGAGCGTCGAGCATCTCGATTTTTCCCTCCGCCCAAATTCCGCACTTTCCGCCGCCGGGGCTGACATTCAACTCCACAATGCTGCCATCCATTCTCAAAACCGGGTGGTAGAAAATGCCGACCTGTTCAGCGTCCCCGGTAATGTAATGGCCAATTAATGCGCGTCTAAACCGGTCGTGGCTCTTATTGGGGAAACTGCCGTGGACGAGGAGGCCGTGGAAGAACATAACGTTGCCTGCTTCCAACTCAACGGGCACAGGCGCCACCCCTTCCGGTAACGGAACAGTAACATCGGTAAAGCTCTGCGTTATGTCCGCTTTGGTGGTGCAAAGCAACTCCCACTCATGCGAACCGGGAACCACCTGCATGCAACCGTTCTCCTCATCGCATTTGTCCAAGGCAAGCCAAGCGGCGAGACATGTGCCCGGCTTCGCCCTTAAGTAGGACTGATCCTGGTGAAGGGCCTGCCCACGCGCGCCGGCGGGCTTGAAATAAAGCATGGTTTGAACCGCAAGCGGCTCTTCGCCGGCAATCTCCGTCATCACCTCGTTCAGGCGCGCGTCGATAAGCCATTTGAGGCTGACCTCGTCCCACCGGTGCATGTGGATCATGCGTGGAAACTTCTTGAGGGGATCGTCTGATGTTGGGTCCACGCCATCGAAATCGCCTGGATAGGTGCCCCGTTCGCGTAGATCCATATAGTGCTCACGCAAAACGGCGGCCTCTTCTGGGGAAAACAGGCCCCTAACAACGACATAGCCGTCCTGCTCGAACTGGCTTTTTCGATCTTCGGCGATCATTACTAGGGATTATGACGGGAAGGCAGGGCAGGAGTGACGCGTGAAGGCCGACTACGATTACACAGCATCGCCCGGCGATGAAAGAATGAAATGAAGAAGACCGGGCCCCCGGTTTACAAGAACGTCATAAAACTGAGCCATTTTGTGACTCGCTGGCCGACCTAGATTTCCGATATTGCCCACGGTCTGTGCAACTGAAACGTCCTTTTGCCATATTGTTGTCAATTTAGGTAGTGGAAACAATCTTGTACAGTGCTAAACATCATTCAAATCCACCTGATAAAACGTTTAAGTATAATGGACTAGGTTCAAATCTACCGCCCATATGGGCTCCATCACATGATTATTTATGCCTGAAATCTTAATGTATGTGTTACTAAAGAATTTCCTAATTTTGAAGAACAATTTGTTAAATAAGAACGCGGTGAGTAATAAAATACAACGCCCGGCCTAAAAAATGGGGTAAAATCCCCAGTCCTATGTTTCATAAATATGGGAAATTTTCATCCATATTGTATCGAACCGCAATTGGCGACGAAGGACGATGTCGCGGCTGGTTCAACTGTTCATCCTCGCGGTCCTTGCGCTGGGATTCGCATCGCGCGGCCAGGCCCAGAGCTTCACCTTAATCGGTAGTACTCCGGATGTGGCCAGTTCGGATGTACCGGGCGCGATCTCTAGGACGGGAAATTCCATTCTCTACACCCGCGCCACAACTGGTGGTTCGGAGTGGTTTTGGGACTCGATTTCCGCTTCGTTCACGTTCCAAACCCCGGTCTTCGCAAGCGGGATTTCACCGGACGGGACTACCCTGTTCGGGCAGAACCCGACGAATCTTCAGAGCTTCACTTACGCTCCCTCGACGAACCTTTACAACAGCATTCTTACGGCCGGCAGTACTTCATCGAGTCCCGTCGCAATCTCATCCTCGGATGGAACGGTGTTCGGCACGGACGTTCTATCGGCAGGCGGTTCGGAAGCTTACAGTTGGACGAGTGCCGGAGGCGTGAGCACACTCTCCTATACGGGATTTACCTATACGGTACCAACTGCAATTTCGCAAGACGGCACCGTGCTCTACGGCGCGGCATACAACAACCCCAACTTTTCAGCTGCCGGAGCTGACCTCACCGCCTTTCGGTGGACGTCTTCCACCGGCATTGTCTCGATCGGTTCGTTCTATCCCACCGGTTGTTCCGACACCGGCGCCACGGTCGTGGGAATGAACTCCAGTGGCTATCCGGTTCTCTGGACATCGGCAAAAGGCGTAACCCAGTTAGGCGCGGTCAACGTGTCCGCCAATACGCCGCCGGTAGCGATTTCGCCGGATGGAACCTACGCTTCGTACAACCACAGCTCCGAAGGATATCTTTGGAACGTTGCGGGAAGCACACTCATTCCGCTCGGAACGAACACCTCCGTCGTGGCTTCATCCAACAACCGCTTCCCCGGCACTTCCGGGACCGAGAACGGCTACTACCAAGTCGGTTACGCGGGCGCAACGACGCCGGGATTTGTCGATGTCGGCACTGTCTTGGACTCGTACGGGGTGGTTAGCCAGGCCACGAGCGACACCCTCACCTTTGACGGCGCCAGTTATGGTATCGGCCACATGTCTTTGAACGGCACCGCCATGTATGGCAGCGCCCTTGACTCGACCACGGGAAAAACCGTGTATTGGTACGCCGACATTCCCCTTATAGCGACGCCCGTGTCGCTATCGTATTCGGCCCCGGCTGACGATACTTTGACCGTCCCTGCCTCGCAGGGCGTTCTTAGCCAGGACCTGAACGCCTACGGCGCGGTTGCAGTTCTATCAAAAGCGCCCGCCGGAGACCCGACGATGACGCTTTCCTCGGACGGTTCCTTCAGCTACACTCCAACCGGCAACTACGGTGGAAACGGAACGAGCGATTCATTCCAGTACTACACCCAGACATTCGGTGTCAACAGTGCGCCCGTAACGGTCACCCTCTACTTCGACAACTTCAAAGAGGGGAGCACCTACAACACGCTTGATATTTCAATCGCGCCGACCATCGTGGGTGGCAGCAGCACGACGGCAACCCTCGGTTTTACAAGTTCATCCTCGATAACAACGACGGTGAGCGCGACGAATGCGACCCTGCCGGGCGGCTCCAGCGTAGTCGTTTCGAACGGGGCGGGATCATTCACCGTCGACACCGCTCCGGTGACCACAAGCACAGTCGCGACCGTGACGGTGACGTACGCATCAACCTACACAAAGACCGCAACCGCCAGCTTCACAATCGAGCCACCGGTTGCGTACAGCCTGAAGTTCAGTCCGACCACCGCCTTTACGCCCGGTGGCACGACAACTGGGACTGTGACCTTGACGGGAACCACTGCCGCGGCAACCACGGTTGCATTGGCCTACAGTTCCAACACGACGGGACCGGCTTCGGTCACTGTCGCGAAGGGCGCGAAAACTGCGAACTTCACGGTGACGATGAGCGCCACCAATCCGACGACGAAGCAGACGATTACTGCGACGACCGGTTCGACGAGCGTGTCTTCTAGCCTCGCCGTGAATGGTCTCGTAAAAATCACCTCTCTGACTTTGAGTCCAACCAGTGTCACCGGAGGCGCCGGTTCGGTTGCCACGGTTACCCTTCTGGGACCGGTTCAGGCAGCCGCAGGCGAGGTTCTCAATCTCTCGGCGACTGGAGCAACGGTACCTAGCACGGTTACCGTTCCTGGGGGCCAGTCCAGCACCACCTTCAACGTGAGCACGCAGCCGGTGGCTTCGGTTACAAGCGCCACCATCACCGCGTCCAACTCCACGAACTCACAAACGGCAACGCTGACCATCAACCCGCCGGCGTTGAACGCGTTCTCAGTGAGCCCCACGAGCGTCATTGAAGGCAACTCGGTGACCGGTTCCGTCGGTTTGAGCGGCAACGCTCCGACGGGAGGCCTCGCGGTGTCCATCACCTACAGCGCCAACACTTCGGGATCTGCGACGGTAACGGTGCCTGCAGGATCGAGCAGCACGACGTTCACGATCAGCACCTCCGACCTCACGGCAACCGCCACTCAAAACCTCACGGCGAAAGTCGGATCGGTCACCCTATCCGCAGCGCTCACCATCCAGGTGCCTCTGCTGACCACGTTCACCTTGTCGCCCACCTCGGTTGCGGCGGGAGGAACGGTCACGGGAACGGTCAATTTTGACTCCAACGCTCCTACGGGAGGGCTGCCGGTTACGATTACCTACAGCGCCAACACCTCGGGACCGGCAACGGTGACCGTGCCGGTGGGAACAACCAGTCAAACCTTCACGGTCTCGACGACCAGTCCAGCCGTGACGGCAACCCAGAACCTTTCTGCCCAAACGACGCCCACGAACACCGCGTCCGCTTCGCTGACGATAACGGTGCCAACCGTGAGCACGTTTACGATCAATCCGACATCGGTAACCGAAGGAGCCACCGCAACGGGAACGGTCACCCTCTCGGGAACGGCCGCAACGCCAGGTGTTCCGGTCTCGATCACCTACAGTGCGGACACCTCCGGACCGGCACCGTTACGGTTCCCGCGAACTCCAGACCTCGCAGACATTCACGACCAGACGAGCACCCCTCGCAGCAACGGCAACTCAAACACTGACTGCGGCAACGGGATCCACGACTCAAACGGCCATCGCTGACAATAACTAGTGCCCACATTGACTCAGTTCTCCATAAGCCCCACA
>CAWHLK010000062.1:0-233990 GCA_963829965.1 uncultured archaeon
CGGCGGACATCCGGTAACCGAACCAAATGTCGGGCCGAATCCTAACCACGTATTTCCAAATGCTTGCCTGGCCCGGCCGCCGGAGGGGAAATAGCCGCCGACGTTGACGCCCAAGA
Source organism: uncultured archaeon (assembly GCA_963829965.1). Lineage (GTDB taxonomy): Bacteria > Armatimonadota > Fimbriimonadia > Fimbriimonadales > Fimbriimonadaceae > DASXZH01. Next base: position 117 of record CAWHLK010000062.1, read on the forward strand.
AAGGGGAGTGGGGTGGCTTGGGTTTTTTGGGAGGTGTTTGAGGGCTGGATTGTGAACTCTGGTTGGTCGTCTGGGCAGGCTGGGTGGTAGGCGTGGTGGCCTGTTGGGCGGGAGCCTGGGAAATCAATAGGATTCCAAATTGCAGAAATGAGGTTCATGGACGGTTGGCGTTCATTTTACAAGTTATGCAACCCATTCCGCAAAGAGTGCGATGGTCTAGCTCAAGACCCTAGCTGGTGTAAATGGCGCCCCCCGAACTCGTGTTTGTCATGGCGCCAGAAACATTAGTGCGTCTATGACCCCCCCATCCGTAGCTTGAAGATCGTAGACGATGTTCATGTTAAAGGTTGGCTGCTCCACATCGATCACGCCGTTAAGACTAGCCAAACATCCGTAATCGCAATTGGCTATTGTGGCGTTGGAAACGTCCACTAAGCCGCCCAACGACGCAACAGCCCCGTATAAAGCTCCCGAGATCGTTGCACCTTCCGCGAGGATTTTCCCGCCTCGGGTCGCGAAAAGGCAATTGCCCGCGTTGCTCTGGCCGATTACGCCCAAAACTTCACCCGGGAAGATAATGCATGCTCCTGAGTCCGCGTAGCAGCCGACATGTTCCAGTTGGTTACGGTTATGTTGTTCCCGAAGTTCAGATTCGCTAATCCTTCCGCGAAAACCCCATATTCAAAGCCGCTGATTCCCACGGTGTCTATGTTGGCGATCGACCCACTGCTCGTGCCGTAGATTCCATTGTTATTTGACGCACCCACCAGTGAAACTTTCGAGATCGTGCCGAAGCTGTGACCAGTGTCGATGGTAAACCCGTGTGAAAAGCTGAAATTGAGGTGTATAGCACTTACGTCATCACCAATGATCGAAATCTGGGCGCCGGAATTATGATTTAGCGACATCGATGCCGTATACGTTTCGTTGTATGCGCCACCGGTGGTCACAATGTTCAGATGAAGATAGGCTGCCAGGGCGATACGGCAGTTTCGAACGTAGTTCCAAGCAATGGTTAGCGTCGGAAAAGTTTGGCCCAACCCAATCGGTATCGTTGTGTTGTTCCGAACGTAGAACAACTCCCAATACGTGTAGTTTTTCGAGGGATCAATGTATGGCTTGGTGACCACGACTTGGCACCGGTAAAGGTTGCCGTAATCGGTAACGAGATCGCCGGGTCGATAGTGGGCCTGATTATCGTAAGCAGGGGGAAATTCCGTTTGGGCACTCGCCCGGGCAGGCACGAGCCCCAGCGCGATGACGATAATAAGTGCAAGGACTGCTTTCTGGATCATGTCATCTAAGATAGTTGGCATCCGTTACAATATCGTCACAAATTCAACATTGCCTCGTGTCCTGTAGGGCAATCGTTCAGGGGCAACGCAATCCTGGTCGAAAATCCCAAAGAACCAACAAAGAGCTTGCAGGCTGGGGCATAACACTGTCATAATCTCTAAAATCCCGCGGTCAGTTTTGTGCCTGTGCGCATGCCTGACAAGAGCACTTGAACAAATATCTCGTTCTGAGCGATGGTACGGTGTACGAGGGAAAGCCCCTCGGCGCCGACGGAGAAACGTCCGGAGAAGTCGTTTTCAACACCGGAATGACCGGTTATCAGGAGATTCTTTCAGACCCTAGCTACGCAGGGCAGTTGGTGATCCTTACTTATCCTCTGATCGGCAACTACGGGATCAACGATGACGATTTTGAGTCTCGCCAGCTTCAGCCTTCCGGCTTGATAGTTAAAGAAGCCTGCGACCAGCCATCCAACTGGCGGTCGGTGAAATCGGTTCACCAACTTATGATGGAGCGTGGAATGGTTGGCATTCAGGGCTTGGATACGCGTGCGGTCACCAAGCATATCCGCGACAGCGGCGTAACGATGGGGGTCATCACCGACCAATCTCCTCTGGACGCTTTGGCGAAACTTAAAGAGGGCCCAACTTACGACGAGTTGGACTTCGTTTACTCGGTAACCACTAAAGGGCCGTACTCCTGGGGTTTTTCCGGAATGGAGTCGGTGGAAGCTCCCTCCGAAGGTTATAAGCGCCGGCTGGTTGTCCTGGATTGCGGGCTGAAATACAACATTTTGCGTCGTTTTGCGGCGTCAGGCTGCCGGAGCATTGTCCTGCCGGCCACGACTTCGGCCGACGAAGTTTTGTCTTGGAACCCGGACGGCATTCTGCTTTCGCCCGGTCCGGGCGACCCGGCCCGCCTTGGGCCAGTGGTTGAGACGGTTAGATCCCTTTTGGGCAAGAAGCCGATTTTTGGGATTTGCCTGGGTAACCAGATCCTCTGCCAGGCGGTCGGGGGCAAGACTTTCAAGCTGAAGTTTGGGCACCGAGGAGCGAACCACCCGGTCAAGGACTTGGAAACCGGAGCGGTGACGATTACATCTCAAAACCACGGTTACGCCGTGGACCCTTCTTCTATTGAAGGGACCGAGGCGCGGGTTACGCAAATCAACTTAAACGATGGGACCGTAGAGGGGTTGAAATCCGATAGTCTGCGATTTTCCAGCATCCAGTACCACCCCGAGGCCGCTCCCGGCCCATGGGACAGCCGCCCCGCTTTCTTGAGATTCGTCGAGGAGATGGGCAAAGCGTGAAGATCCTCCTCATCGGTTCAGGGCCCATTGTCATCGGTCAAGCCGCCGAATTTGACTATGCTGGCACCCAAGCTTGCAAGAGTCTGCGTGAAGAGGGCCACGAAGTGGTGCTCATCAATAGCAACCCGGCGACGATCATGACCGACATAGACATGTCGGATGCGCTTTACATCGAGCCGTTGACGCCCGCCTTTTGCGAGAGAGTGATTGCTCGAGAGCGGCCGGACGCTCTATTGCCCACACTTGGAGGGCAGACCGGCCTTAATCTGGCGACCGAACTTGCCGAATCGGGAGTGCTCGACAAGTACAACGTCAAGCTCTTGGGCACGCCGCTTAGTGCCATTAGGAAAGCAGAAGACCGGGAACAGTTTCGCGCTCTCATGCGCGAGATAAGAGAGCCGGTTCCCGAGAGCTGGATTATTCGCAGTCCCGAAGAGTTAAGGGCAGTTCTGGACGTTGTTCCATACCCCTGCATCATTCGCCCCGCCTACACGCTGGGTGGCACAGGCGGGGGCATCGCAGAGACTCCCGACGAGCTTTGGGACATTGGGCAAAAGGGTCTCACGCTTTCCATGCGAAGCCAGATCATGGTCGAGCGCAGCTTGCTCGGATGGAAGGAAGTGGAGTACGAGGTAATGCGGGATGGCAAAGGCAACTGCATCACTGTCTGCAACATGGAGAATCTCGACCCGATGGGAGTGCACACAGGCGACTCCATCGTTATCGCTCCAAGCCAAACGCTTAGCGATGTCGAGTACCACATGCTGCGCACCGCTTCCCTTAAAATCATTCAGGCGCTCGGTATTGAGGGTGGGTGCAACGTTCAACTAGCGGTTAACCCGCGCAGTTTTGACTACTACATCATTGAAGTAAATCCGCGCGTTTCCCGTTCCTCCGCGCTTGCAAGTAAGGCGACCGGTTACCCGATCGCGCGCGTGGCGGCTAAGATCGCCATTGGTAAGACTTTAGACGAGATCGACAACCAGGTAACCGGAACGACCAAGGCGTGCTTTGAGCCCGCGTTGGACTACTGCGTGGTGAAAGTTCCCCGCTGGCCATTTGACAAGTTTGCTTCCGGCGATCGATCGCTATTCACCCAAATGAAAGCGACAGGCGAGGTTATGGCGATTGACCGCAGCTTTGAATCGGCGATCATGAAGGCTTTGCGCGGCCTTGAGGTGAAGCATCGAGACCTCCGCCATTCGAGAATCCAGTCTCTTTCGGATGACGAGCTCAAGGGCGAAATACGCAAGCCTACGGACGAGCGGTTTTGGGCGCTTGCAGAAGGCCTGCGCCGGGGATGGGGCGTGAACGAAGTCAATCGCCTGAGCAATGTAAATACCTGGTTCCTACGCAAGATCCAGTTTCTATTGGACATGGAGACACGACTGCTCGCAGCGCGTGGCTCCAGGGATGCTGCCGAGAACACAAAACTGGTGGAAGAGGCCTTTCTCCTGGGATATCCTTCGCCGACGATTCGCAGCCTGATCGGCGAGGCCCCTGCCGTTAACAAGGCTTTGCGGGTGCCCCCTGTTTTCAAGATGGTCGACACCTGCGCGGGCGAGTTCGAGTCCGCCACGCCTTACTACTACGGGACCTTTGAGAAAGAGAACGATGCGAAGCCGGTCCAGCATGAGAAGAAAACTGTCTTAGTTTTGGGCTCTGGACCTATACGAATCGGTCAGGGAATCGAGTTCGACTATTCCTGTGTGCATTGCGTTTGGTCGCTGAAGGCGATGGGCTATCGCGCGATCATCATGAACAACAATCCGGAGACGGTTTCCACCGACTTCGACACCGGCGACGGCTTGTACTTTGAGCCGGTGACGGTGGAAGACGTGCTAGACGTCGTTGGCGCCAAACACCCCATCGGAGTAGTCGTCCAGTTCGGCGGACAAACTGCGATCAACCTCGCCGAAGGATTGAAGTCGAACGAGATCCGAATTCTGGGCACTTCGCCCAATGCGATTGCGGCGGCCAAAGACCGCGACCAGTTCGAGAAGCTTCTGAGCCGTTTGAAAATCCCCAAGCCGGCCGGGCGAGCGGTTCGGTCTTTGGATGAGGCTGCCGTTGTGGCGCAGGATATTGGCTATCCAGTTCTTGTTAGGCCGAGCTTTGTGCTTGGCGGGCGGGCGATGGAGATCGTTTTTGACGAGCACCAGCTGCGTGGCTTCTACGGCGAGGCCGAGCAAGCAAACCCTGGCCAGCCGGTTCTTATCGATAAGTATCTGATGGGAGTCGAGGCGGAAGTCGACGTGATTTCGGATGGGATGGACACGGTCGTGCCCGGCATCATGGAGCACATCGAGCGCGCAGGAGTTCACAGCGGCGACTCGATGGCGGTTTATCCGGCGGTCACTCTCTCGGAAGATGTTCAGGCTCAGATGGTGGTCAGTGCATGCAAACTGGCCCGCGAGCTAGGGGTGCGCGGCCTCATGAACATCCAGTTCGTTATCCAGGATGAGGTTGCCTACGTTTTGGAAGTGAATCCTCGTGCCTCTCGGACTGTGCCCTATCTGAGCAAGGTAACCGGCATCCCGATGGTCGATCTCGCGACCCGTTGCATGATGGGAGAGAAGCTTGCCGATTTGGGATACGAGAGCGGGCTTTGGGTTTTGGAGGGCGGCTCCGCGCCCCCGTTGGAGACAGGCAGACCCCGTACTCGTGGCCACATCATTCCGGAAGCTGACTTTGAATCCGGAAAGGCGCGGCTTCCCAAACCTATTCTCTACGCGGTGAAGGCACCGGTTTTCAGTTTCCAGAAACTTGCCAAAGTGGAACCGAGCCTCGGCCCGGAGATGAAATCTACCGGCGAGATCCTAGGAACCGACTTCACTTACGAGGGCGCTCTTTACAAGGCGTTTATTGCGAGCGGGATCACTTTTAAGGGAGACGGCTATGTTGTGGTGACGGTGCAAGACGCGGACAAGGAAAAAGCCGTTGAGATCGCGCGGAACTTATATGAAGCAGGTTACAAGATCGCGGCAACCCGAGGAACGGCCTCGGTGATTGAAGCGGCGGGAATTGAATGCCGGGCAGTAAACAAGATCCACCAGGGCTCGCCAAACCTCATGGATTTGATCCGAGGCGGCGAAGTCAGCCTCATGATCAACACGCAAACGGCTGCGCTTGCGTCTTCTGCCGACGGGGCGCGCATTCGGCGCGCCTGCATCGAGTCGGGGATTCCTTGCGTTACGAGTATCGACACTGCCGGCGCGCTTGCCAGCGCTTTGGAGGTTTTCCATGACCCGCTGAAGTCCAGCTGTTTAAGGTTGGGGGAGTATTTCGAAGGATCGCCGGAGCCCGTCCTGGAAGGATAGCGCGGAATGGGCTGCTGGCTCGACGAAAAGCCTCCTGCGAAGAAGTTTCCCGTCAGATGCGGCATTTTCGAATAGCCTTAGATCGAAATCAAGATGGGGCTGCGAAGCAGTCCCTGAATAGCGAGAAACGAGCGTTGTCATTGCGACGAGCGCCTTAAACGCGAGGAAGCAACGCGCCCCCCGTCCTCTTCGGGGTGCGTAAGTCTGGCGCGCCAAGCACCAGACTCTACGCACCAAACCCCTATGCCGGCATCATCCTGCCGGTTCTCCAGTTCCTCAACCCGCGCCACACCATGCCAAACGCCCATACAACTATGCTAACGGTGGCAAAAAATCCACTGAGAACTCCGGATTCCAGAGCCCCCATTCTCAAGTAGTACGGCATCAGCTGAACAAGCGACATCGAGGCCGCTCTCGGTATCCATGATTGAAGGATCCGTCCCTGATCCTCGCTCTGTTGCGCACGTTGAAGCGCATCTGGCCCCAGCACTTTCCAGTCCCAGGCTGCAGATGCGAAATTGGGATGCGGCCCAAGAATGAACGGCGGGTGAGCGCGGTCCTGCACGACCTGGTTCTCGGCCAGATAACGAATCTCTTCCGGCATCAGGTAGCCACCGTCGGAAGTCTTGAAAGAAGCTGCGCCCACCTCATCTTTTGTGGCAAAGACCTTCGTGCCCAGCTGAATTTTGGCAACTGCGTCCTTATAGGCAGCCTCCTCTCGCATTGCGAGATCAACCTGCTTGCTCACGGATCCACGGGGAACCATCGTGTGGGTGCCGTCAGCCTCGTAACTGGGCAAATACCCGGTAGCCAACTGGCACGTGATAGCCAAAAACAGTAGCACAAAGGGCGGAATCACCGCTCCGAGCATGAGCCTTCGCCGAAAACCACAGGCAACTGCAAAACCCACGAGGCACGCCAGAGGCAAAACCTGGCCCCAAAGCTTGAAGTGATAGATGTCAAGCAACGGCAGCAGCAGCCAACCAAATACCCCGACCATCATGATCACGGCCGGAACCAAGGCATCCTTCCAATAGGGCACGGTTGGCACATTGAGCAGCTGAGCCAATTTCTCCGGCGGCCCAAACTCTTTGATAACGGCCTCGATTTTTACGGGGTCGCCCAACGCGCCTTCATCCTCAATTTTCTCCGAAAGGTGGCTGCGGCATTCGGCGATAAGACCTTCGACTTCCACCTGCGCCATTCTAGGCGAGAGCAGAGCCTGAAGACGCTCCAAGTATTCCTCAACGTTCCTAACCACGGTCACCCTCCAGTTTTGCGTGCATGCCCAAAATCGCGCTCACGCCTGCCGAGTATTGCTCCCACTGTTTTCGATGCTTGGCAAGTTCGGTGTGGCCGGCATGGGTGAGTTGATAGACCTTGCGCGGCGGCTTGTTTTCCTGCGGTTGCCATTCCGCGGTAACCAGTCCCGCCTTCTCCAAGCCGTGGAGAGTGGGATAGAGCCGGTTCTCACCGAGCCTTAACGCGCCTGCTCCCTGCTCCTTGATCGTTTTAGAAATCGCGTAGCCGTGCAACGGGCCGCTTCTCAGCGCCCCCAGCACCAGGGCTTCCAAATTCTCTTTATTTCTCAATCCGCTTGATGCCTCCATTCACATTATACCTCCATAATGGATATATATGCGCAATGTTAAGGCGATTCTCGGTAACGGGTGAACTGTTGGACGGTGAACCTTGAACCAGGTGGCATGTTTTCCTGGACGACTGTTCTGTAAGCCTGTGGCGGTCGCTCTTCTACCTTGCTTCTGGCGAAGCTGCCCGAAGTGCCCTCCCGAGTGTTCCGTTGGGGTTAAGCGCCGTCAATAAAATCGAAGATCTTCACTCGAACATACAGAAAGATCACGACATAGAGAATGCCGGAGAGCATGAGCATAGGAATGATCTGGCTGTGAACGAAGAAGTTTATGACCGGAGTGAGTATGAGGGTCAAAACAGTCGCACCAATGTGACCGATTGTGTTGGCCTTTCTGGATACATCGTTTAGCGGCTGCCTCTCGCGCTTCATATCATTCAAGCCCTAGCTAAAGCTACCGTGCCATTCTTGGGATTCGGTGAGAAACCCCACTTATTAGAACTGGAAGTAAATGAACGCCTTGCCGGGTCCCGAGATCAGCAGGCACGCAAGCAGCATCGCCGAGCAGGCGGCCATACGGACAAGTTCGGGGGTCCTTATCGGCTGCTTGGCCCCCAGTATCACGCGGAGCGCAGTGACCGACTCCATCAAAATCCCGAATGCAAACGCAAACAAAATAGGCCCTCGGAAATGGGCGAGCGTCGCTGACATGCCAGAGTTAAAGTGCAAGCATTGTCCCACTACAAAAAAGGCTTGGTGAATGGTTTGGGCGCGGAAGAAAATCCATCCAAAGCACGCCATGGCAAAAGTCAGCACCACCCCGATCAGCCGGCCAAAAGCGCTCTTCAAGAGATAAGACGGCCACTTCGTAGCTCGCTCCAAGCTTTGATAGCATGCGTGGATGCCGCCCCAGAACAAGAATGTCCAGTTTGCTCCATGCCAAAGACCGGAGAGCAGCATTGCCGTCCAGATGTTTCGATGAACTTTGGGCTCGCTGACGCGGGACCCGCCTAGTGGAATGTAAATGTAATCTCGGACCCAAGTCGACAGCGAAATATGCCATCGCGACCAGAAATCGCTGAAGCCAATTGCAGAGTATGGATGGCGGAAGTTCGGCTCGAACTCGATTCCGATCCACTTCGCCAGGCCAATAGCACAATCGGTATAGCCGGAGAAATCGTAATAGATCTGCAGGGCGAAGGCCACCGTCGCAACGAAATAGCCGGAGCCGGACGCGGTCGTCGAGCCATCGTAGATGGAGTTCACAAACGGCGCGAGATTGTCCGCGAGAACCATCTTCTTGAAGAGCCCCAACGAAATCAGCTGCAGCCCTTCCCACGCTTGAGCCGAACTTGGCGGATTCAGCGCTTCCATTTGGGGCAGGATGTGCTTCACCCGCACGATAGGTCCCGCCACCAGGTGGGGGAAAAGGGACACAACGCTGAGGAAATGAAGCGGATGCTTTGTTGGCGTTAGTTTGCCGCTGTAAACGTCAAAAATGTAGGATAGCGATTGGAAGGTGTAAAAGCTGATACCCACCGGCAGCACAAGGTGGAGGATCGGCATCGCGACCGGCACGCCAAGATGTCTGGCCACGACGTTCGCGGTAGACATGGCAAATGCAGAGTATTTGAAAAGCCCGAGTACGCCAAGATTCGAGGCAAGCGAAACCAGGACGAGCTGCTTTTTGATGTGTGGACGCTCGTAAATGCCCTTGGCAACGTAAAAGTCCACCGTCGCAGTCGCCAATAGAAGCGGCACAAACCACCAGCCCGCGTATCCATAAAAGACACAGGATGAGCCGATCAGGTACACGTATCGTCCCTTGGTCTTGCGGACGAACGGCCATATCAGGAAGAAGAGGAGCGCAAACTCCAAAAAGACCAGCGAGTTGAAAATCATTAGTTCGAGGCCGTTCCAGAGCTAGGTTTATTCATCTCGGACGCAAGATCCTGCGAGAACCGGTCCGCGTCCCCGCCGATCAAATGGCTGCCGTCGTAGGTTTCGTATTGGCCTTGGGGCTTGATCCAAATCCCACCCGCATGGGTGAGCTTGTCCACGCAGTAGCTCTCGCTATAACCTGCGACTTGTTCAAAATCGGCAGTCTGTTTTGATACCGGCGTCGTGGTGACGTAGACCTTTATCCCGCGCTGGACTGCGCCCGATATCCAGTCAGCAATTTGCTGGACCCGGACGGTGTCAAACGTTTTCAACAGGGGATCGTTTGCGGATTCGGCCCGATAACTGCCCAAATCTCTCTTGCGAAAGTCCGACCAGACGAATCCGTCAACCTTCGGATATTGAACGTAATTCGCATTGGTGCCCGCGTACAGCTTCAGGTACTTCTCATATTTCCCAAAGTGGAGCAAATTCCACCTTTCGAGCCCGTTCAGCTTCCTGAGTGTTTGGTATCCGTCTTGGTTGCCCTTAGCCATGCTCGGCGCACTAATTGCAATGATGAGCGTTCGTTGACCGTCCGGCCTTAGCAGCTTCTCGGCGTCGTTAAGAATGTCCGTGCAAAGGCGAAGCCCGCTGAATCCGAAGTTATAACCCTTTTCGCCCGGAAACCTCTTTTCAAGCTCAGAGGGGTCGATTCCACGGTAGACGCGCGAATCGCCCACTGCCACGATGTCATAGTTGGGCTGCTGCCTGAGCTTGTTCACAAAGAACGAATCGTCCAAGATCTGATAGTGTCGCTGCCGAAAGGCAACAGGGAACAACACCACCACCATGAGCAGCAACGTGCCCAAGAAAAGCGTTATGGGTTTGTTCTTTGGAGATCTGTCTTCCGACGCCAGGTTTGCGCCATCCGCCTCCAGGGCTGCCCGACTCACCGAGATATCATACCTAGAGGTAACTCCTCTGGATAATCCGCTTTGTCAATAAGTTCTACTTCCTGCGTTTTCGGCGTGCATGGACCCTATCCTCCAATCAAGCCAAGGCTTGAAGCCCCGGACGGACAAGAGGAACAACGAGCCATTTTTAGCACTCGGCAGGGTACACTGCTAACTTCATAGGAGCAGCAAATACCATGAAAATAACGCCTTTACATGATCGTATCGTAGTAGAAGCGGCGGCCAAGGAGGAGAAAACCGCAGGCGGGATTATTCTCCCTGACTCCGCTCAGGAAAAGCCCCAGAGGGGCAAAGTGCTCGCCGTAGGACCCGGCAAGCGCCTCGACAGCGGCAAACTCGCCGAGCTGGAAGTCAAGACCGGAGACACCGTTCTCTACGGCAAGTACAGCGGCACCGAAGTGACAGTGGACGGATCGGACTACGTCATTCTCAGAGCTGACGATGTCCTTGGAATCGTCACCGAAAGCCGCGAACCGGTAGGAGCCAAGAAGTAACCATGGCATCAAAACAGATTCTTTACAGCGACGAAGCGAGGAAGATGCTGGAGACCGGCGTCGACAAGCTTGCTAACGCGGTGAAAGTCACCCTCGGCCCTCGCGGACGCAATGTCGTTCTCGAAAAAAAGTTTGGCAGCCCCACCGTCATCAATGACGGCGTGACAATTGCCAAGGAAATCGAGGTCGAGAACCGCTTCGAGAACATGGGCGCCCAGCTCATTCGCGAAGTCAGCAGCAAGACCAACGACACCGCCGGCGACGGAACCACCACCGCAACCGTGCTTGCGCAAGCCATCTTCAAAGAGGGCATTCGCAATGTGGCGGCAGGCAGCAACTCCACTCATATCAAGAACGGCATCGAGCACGCTACCGAAAAGGTGGTTGCCGAACTGCTTAAGATGAGCACCGCGATCAAGGGCCACGAGGCCATGAAGCAGGTTGCCACGATCAGCGCGAACGACGCCGATCTCGGCCAGCTTGTCGCCACGGTTATCGACCAAGTCGGCAAAGACGGTGTCGTGACGGTTGAAGAGAGCAAGAGCACCGAGACCACTTTCGAGACAGTCGAGGGCCTTCAGTTCGACAAGGGCTATCTTTCGCCATACTTCGTAACCGACGCGACCCGGATGGAAGCGGTCTACGAGGACCCGCTCATTCTCTACTATGAGAAGAAGATCGGCAACGTGCAGGACCTCATCCCAATGCTGGAGAAGGTTCTCCGCATGGGCAAGCCGTTCGTGATCGTTGCGGAAGATGTTGAGAATGAGTGCCTCGCCACCTTGGTTTTGAACCGCATTCGCGGCAACCTCCCCATCGCTGCGGTCAAAGCGCCCGGCTTTGGCGACCGCCGCAAGGCAATGCTGGAAGATATGGCAATCCTCACCGGCGGCCAGTTCATCAGCGAAGACCTCGGTCTCAAGCTTGAGAATGTCACGCCAGAAATGCTCGGATCCTGCTCGCGGCTCGTGATCACCAAAGAGAACACGACGGTCGTGGGCGGAAAGGGCAAAAAGGCAGACATCGAAGGCCGAGTTCGCCAGATCAAGGCGAGCATCGAGAACACCGACAGCACCTACGACAAGGAAAAGCTGCAAGAGCGACTTGCCAAGCTAAGCGGCGGCGTTGCCGTCATCAAGGTTGGCGCAGCCACCGAAACCGCTCTGAAAGAGAAAAAGGCTCGCATCGAGGACGCGCTTAGCGCGACCCGAGCTGCTCTCGAAGAGGGCATCGTCCCCGGTGGCGGAGTGGCCCTGCTTATCGCGGCAAAGGCGTTAGACGGCGTCAAGCTGGAAGGCGACGAGCAGATCGGCCTCAATATCGTGAGGAAGGCGCTCGAAGCGCCGGTCCGCACGATTGCTGAGAACTCCGGCGCGGAAGGTTCGGTCGTCGTTCAAACGGTTCGCACCGGCAAAGCCGGCATCGGCTTCAACGCCGCAACTTTGGAATACGAAGACCTGGCGAAGGCCGGTGTCGTCGACCCAACCAAGGTTGTGCGCGCTGCTTTGCAGAACGCGGCATCCATCAGCGGTCTTCTACTGGTAACCGAGGCGATCGTCGCCGAGATTCCAGAAGAAGAGGATGAGGGCCACGGGCACCATCATCACCACTAGTTAAAAAAATCGGCGCGGGGCTAGCGAGTTTGAAACTCGCTAGCCCCGCGCTCTTTTTATTTGTCGTGCTCGCCTCTTCCCCTTCCGGATCCCGTAAGGCTGGGCATGCGGCTAACGATGGTCGTAGCTGACAACTCGCGAGATCTGCCACTTACCGTCCTTGTGCTGCCAGACGTGCACAAACTTGGCGGTTGCCGTGAGTTGTTCTTTCTTGCCTGGATAGGTGGTGTAGAAATAGTGAACGCCGGACTCGATCGCGCCAAAGCCCTTGATAGGGTAGACCTCCAGGGTTGAACCATCCAACTCCCTCCTTATCTTATCAGGCGAGGCAAAATGCTGCTTAAACGAATCCACGTTTTGGGCGTAGTTGGTAACTCCGTCCCGGTCATGGTAGAACTCCAAGTCTCTCGCGAACATTTCGGCGCATGTGGTTTCGTCACAAGCGTTGAAAGCGTTGAAGAGCCTTTTGTCGAGACCAACAACTGTTTCAAACAGGGTGTGCGTTTGAGGCGCCGGAGAGAGATCCAGGTCCATCACAACTTCGGGCGCAGGGTGAGCTTCACACGAGAGGAGCCCTCCTTTTTCATGGAACTCGAAATGAACGTTTGAATTGCGGAACGGCCAATCGAATACAGCACTTTCCGAACTCAGTTTGATGTTCGATATTCGGGACGTGTTTTCAGGCGTCTCGCCGAAGCTTCCATAGGCTTGGCCGTTCAAATCTCCAATCCAAAGCACCGCTCGACCTTGTTCCGCCTTCCCCTGCGGTTCGTGGATCTCAATTTTGCCTTCCCACGTGCCAGTCAGTGGCAGCGGCTTCTGGGCGCAAAGGACGGAAATCAAGCAAAGGAACAGCACAAGACCAGTGTACGGTTGCTGCGCCGCCCGCTAGGCCAATTGAACCAGCTGCTTCTCACTATCGAGCGTTTCGCTCCTGCTCGCCCTTCAAAGACGTGGTGATGAGGAATCGTGCACTAGCCCCTGTCCTCCACTACAAAAGGCGCTTAAGCAGCACAAGTTGCCCCAAGTGGTAAGCGGCGTGGTCGGAAACGAGAAGGGCTTCCCTTAGGAGCGTGTGGCCTTGCTCGGACCAGGCGAACGGCGCCACGAGATCCTGGGTTCGAACCAGATCCTCGAAATCTGAGAGGTCACTATGGTAGGCCTTCATGGCATCTTCCCAACTGGCTGGTGTGGGCGGCTCGGCCTCTTTTGGCCAATAATCCTCCGGCCAGTTCTTCTCGGCGTATTTGCCCTCTTCGTTGCGGCAGTAATCAAGGATATCTCGGAGGGAGATTCTAAGGTGCTCCAATATCTGCCATGCACTGTGCTCCGCTTTATCGGGCACTACCCCCCTCTGTTCGGACGAGAATTCATCGACGATATCATCGAAAGTATCGTAAGCCTGCCCGCCATGAAGTTGGGCGATGAGGTGATCTCGAAGTGCCTGTGCTGCAACCATATTCAAATTTGAATACGGAAGAATATGGCAGATCAGCGAGTTAGCATGCAAAAAATGGGCCGCCCGTTTTTTTTGGGCGGCCCATAAAACAGCTAACCGGCTTAAGTTCAAGGGGTCATCAAGAACGGAATGAAGTTGCCGTTCTGGTCATATTCGGTGCCGTAAATGGTGCCGTTCATGTCCATCTGAGTAAAGAACCAATAGGTATTAGGCTGGTCAGCCCCCGGGGGCAGCAAGCTCAAACAGGGGGTGGCCGAGGAGTTGCCCGAATACCAAACATAATACGTCGAGATGAAAGTGGTTTGGCCCGTAGTATTGTTCTGCTGCTCGTATCCCAGAATGCGGCCGAAGTTGTCAATGGCCTCCGCGGTATCCATATAGGTCCCCCAAGGCTGCAGGATTTTCTGCCCTTGCATAAACAAATACGTTGGCGGGACTCCTGGAAGCGTGTTTGGTGTCGTCACCCAAATCTCGCCCCCATTGCCCTTGTATCCGCTTCCAACGATCTGGTCCAAATCGTTGATGTTTGACGGCAAGATCGTGGTGTAGTATTCCCACGTCGGGCTGTACGGGTTTAGAATCGTGGGCGCCGTGCTGGGCTGATAGTAGTAGCCAAGGGTTATCCCGTTGTCGCCCACGTAGTTGCCTATAAGAAAGTTATCATCTCCCAAATCCACAACGCTTGAAGAAGGGTTGCCGGAGCCCGGAAACACCAAATGCATGGGGTCGATGGGGTCCAGCCACATCGCCGAGCGCTGAGTCCCGTTCGAAGTGTGCTCCGTGAGCCCCACAATGTCCCGGTTGTTCAGGATCTGGCGATTGTAGCGATTTTGACCAAGGGTAAACGCATAGTTCGGGTTAGGCCCCGACAGAACGGGAGAAAGGCTGTGGTTTTGGTGACGATAAATCGAATAAAGGTCGTACGACCCATTGCCAAAGTCCAACTCCGCAACCAGGACCTCACCTTTATCATTGACGCTGAGGTATTCCGGTAGCCAGAGTCGGCCATTCGTGTTAGGGCCATACGGCCCCGCAGACCCGCTAAGGTCTTGGGGCGTTTTAGTCACGTCTGGCCCATAAAGGAGTCCATGTACGTTTCCGCTGGCGTCTGTTGCGGTCAATATGAAATATTTCCCATGTCGGCTAACAACGGGCCCGCGGTCGTTATTAACTTGAAGTCCAGCCGGCACAATTGGTTGGAAGAAGTTATATTGTGCGGAGGAAAGCGCTTGGACTCCGGCAAGGGCAAGTGCGATGGAGCAAATACGGTAGTTCATTTAGCTTCCATTTTCCTTCTCGCCGGTAAACTATCGTAAACTGATGACTTGAGGCAACGTCAGCTTCAAAATCGGCAAGAGCTGAACCTGAAATTCTGAGTTCCAAATGAACACTTGGGAAGCACGCTTCTTTGGATCGGTCGAACTCCTCAATCCACAGGGAACCGGAGTCGACTTTCCGAACCGGAAGGTAGCAGCCCTCTTTGCCCTACTTGCTCTTCAGCGCGACTATGGATGCGCCCGTGAAGAAGCGGCCCAAATCATATGGCCCCATTCCTCGCCAGAAAATCAACGCAATAGCCTCAAGCAAGCACTCTCACTGCTTCGAAAAGCAATCGGGTCAGAATCGGTTCTATCCGGCCGAGATCACCTTCGATTAGCGGACGGCTTTCGCCTCAAGACGGACGTCGAAAACGCCGGCATGCGCCGAGGCCGACATTTCATGCCCGGATTCGATGGTTGGTGGTTCGATCAATACCGTGTCGCGCCAGAAGCCGAAAACGAAATAGCAGAAACCGAACCGAATCCTCATCAGGCCTTTTCCGCCCTGGCAAACTGGTATCTAGAGCATAACCCCAATAGGGGACTGGCTTTCTTAAGTGAGAACCTCGGGATGGCGCTCGGGCTTCCTGGCAAAACGCGGGATCTCATCCGTCTGGCAAGACCCTCCAACCCCAGATGGACCGGCTGGCGGCTGTTTTTTCAGGGTAGTTACGAGCTGGGCAGCAAGAATGTAGTTGTCGGCGGAAGCTTGTGCAAGAGAGCAGCCGAACATGCGATGGTTGAAAAGGACTTCAGCCTGGCCGTGCAGGCAATGACTCAATGTGCGCTTAGCGAGTCGTTGCAAAACCGGATGCCACGAGCCTTGACCACGGCGCGCCATTGCCTAGATATCGCGGAGCGCTCCAAGGACCGCGAGTTGAAAGCCACCGCGAGCCAAATGTTTGGCAACATATTGGTGCACTCGGGGGATCTCAAAGAGGGCCTTTACTATCTGGAAGTAGCTGAACAAATCTACGCTGACCCTGTTGATACCCTCATCATCCAGGCCCTCCGAGCCTACTACCTAACCACCTATGGAAAAGTGCATGAGGGGCAGGTCGTGCTGGAAGCATTGGGCAACGCGAACGCTCAGCTCGTGGGACATCCGTTCCTGGATTCGATCAGAGGCTCCGCCCTCGCCCAGGTTTATTTGAGAGAATCTGCCGTCGAGCCCGCCATTGCCATTGGCAACTCCTCCCTAGAGCAGGCCAAAGCGATGAATAACAATCATCAAATCATTCTCGCGAACGAGACTCTGGCGATCGCCTATCACCGAGCCGGCGAAGCGCAGATTTCCGAACAAAAGCTAACGGAGGCTCGCCGTTTGCGGCAATCATTATCGATGTCCATGACACCATGGGATAGTGCACGAGCCCGTTTAGTTGCCCGGAGCGCTTAATTTGTTTTTAAGACAGGGCGTCCGAACATATCAAGCACTATTTGAGGCTAATGGAGCATTGGCGAACGGGACCGTGCTTACACGCGGCATTAGTTAATCAAAATTAAGCCTGCCTGTCCGATGCTAACATCGAGCAAGCTTCCGTTGAATCTGATATGAGATTCCGTAGTCTCCTTTCCCTCACCCTTTTACCTATCGCAGCCCTGGCGAACGCCCAATTCTATAAAGTCGCTCAGCAGAACGGCAAATGGTGGTTTGTTCGAGATGGGAAACCGCTGTGGTCCTATGCGGTGGATTGCGTGGACACAGGCGACAAGGGCAAGCCGGACAACCCCAACTACAATGCTCTCGCCCTTTTCCCAAGCGACCAGGCTTGGGTTCTGGATACGTTGGGCAAGTTCAAACAATGGGGGTTTAACTCGTTAGGAGGCTGGTGCGAGGATGATCTGTTTACCAAATACTCTCCGCCTGGCGAACGGCTTCCCTACTTCATGGTTCTGCACTTGGGCGCTTACGACAAAGCTCCTTGGAGCGATCTTTTTTCGCCCGACGCGGAGAAGATCGATGGCGAGGCTGCGGCGAAGCTTATTCCTCCCGTCAAGGACGACCCGTACCTGGTCGGCTACTACACCGACAACGAACTCGGCTGGTGGGACGATTCGCTTTTCAAAGCGTATTTCGCGTTCCCCGCTTCCGCTCCAGGGAAGCAGGCTCTGATCGAATCCCTGCGCAAGCACTATGGGACTATTGAGAAGCTGGGACTTGACTGGGACACCGACGCGACCTCGTTCGAGGAATTGGCAAGCAAAACTGAAATCTATCTCAAGCCGGGAATGAATGGAGTCGATGCCGTTCATCAGTTTAATCGCATTCTCGCCGACCGCTATTATTCGCTCATGCAAAAGCTGGTTCGCGAATACGATACGAACCATCTGATCCTGGGTGATCGGTACGAGCAGTATTACAACTTGGAAACGGTGGAAGCATCCAAACCTTACGTTGATGTCGTTTCAACCAACGATGGCGCCGACTGGCTGGACGGCAGCTATTGCAACTTCTTCCTGAACGCGCTCAACGAGATCACGGGTAAGCCGGTGATCGTCACTGAATACTACATGGCAGCGATGGAGAACAGCACCGGCAACAAGAACCCGGGCAAATACTTCCCCACCGTCCAAACCCAAGCCGAACGAGCCAAAGCCTTTGCCAACTGCACGCGCTATTTCGCTTCTTTGCCTTTTGTAATCGGCGCGCAATGGTTCCAGTTTGCCGATGAACCGCCCAAAGGGCGCGGCGATGGCGAGGCTTACAATATGGGCTTGGTAGACGTTTATGGCCACACGTACCAAGAAATGGTTCAAGCGTCCGCGGCGGTTCACCCCACTCAGGTCCACGGAAGCTCCTTTTCACCCACTTACTCGACCGCAATCCCCACCGCGCCGGCCGATCCCATGAAAGACACGTTGAATTGGGATCGCCTCGCCGGCTTGGTGAAGGCGGCGTCCGGCATTCCCATCGCAGACCTCTACGTCTGCAGCGATACGGACGACGTTTATGTGGCCGTTCGAACGATGGAGTTCATTGACGAATCGCTTTACAAAGACGGGAAGCTACCGGCTCAGGACCGCCCGCTATTACGCCTTTCGGTTGGCAACTGGAAAGGAGAAGTGCGATTCAACGGTAAGGATCAAAAGGCGGTTTGCTCGGACCCGCATGTCCAACTGGCTGAAGAAGGCGGCCTGAAATACATGATCATTTTGAAGCTGCCACTCTCCGTCACGGGAACTGTCGACAAAACGAGCATACACGGCGAGTTGTTCAGCCACGGGCGGGGCTACAAAATGAGCTGGTAGCTTTGAACTAAAGGCGAGGTTTGACCGGCTTGCTTTCGGTTCGTTGTATCTGCAGCCAAGCCTCTGTTGCTAATTCACTTCCAACGTTGTTAACATTGTCCTGTGAGAGCAAAAGCATGGCTTGCGGTTTTGGTGGCAATATTGCTGCTGGGATTAATCGGTTGCGGCGGATCGGGCGGCTCAGGAATTAACAGTTCAAGCAACACTGGCAGTGGTACTGGTGGGAACACCGGTGGCGGAACGGGGACTGTCGCCCCCCTTCAAGGGCCGGGACCGGAATCAGGAACTCCAGTGCCTTCGACCACCAAATATGCCGACATGGACAAGGTCGTGGCCGAATACAACACTCTGCTCAAAGCCCATGTGGCGCCTGCCACGAGGGATCAGCAATTGCGCAAAACCATCCAGGGGATTTCTGATTTCAAACAGTCCGGGCTTTCCGTGGATGGCACCGTGTGGGGACGGTTCCAAGACAACAGCTATTACATGTTCAACGATCATGACGTGCCGGACAGCTTCAGCCCGCAAAGCGCGCCATCTCTTCGCCCGGTCAAGCTTCCAAACATAGCCAAGCCAGGCGCCGGCGGCGGGCCGAACATGGTCGACGGCAGCAACGCGACCGTGCTGGATGTGTTCGACGGCTCGATGGGAACGCCTAACTCCCAGATAACGAAGATGTTGACCAAGCGGGGCTACAATGTCACGAGCACTACCGCGACGCTTCCAACCCTGAGATCGATGAGCAACATGTCCGTGCTTTATTGGAGTAGCCACGGCGGGCAAGCGAACAACTACCTTCGACCGGCAAACACGTTCTGGGCGGTTTGGACAGCCACACCCGCCAACGCAACTGCGGATGGTAACAACTACCAAGATTTGGTCAACGGCAGACTCGTAATCTTCGATGCGCCTGCCGGACAAGCGATTGGGCCTTTCAAGGACATCGAGCGCCGGTATGCGATCACCGCGAGTTGGGTCACCTATTACGGCTGGTCGTTCACTACCCATTCAACGGCTTTCATCAACTGCTGCTGGAGCGATGCCGGCGGCTTTTGCGCGGCGCTCCGAAGTCTGTCGCAGCCGGCTGGGATCACATACGGATGGTCGAATGCCGCCAATCCGGCAAACGCATGGCGTGCGGCGGGATACTTCTTCGACCGGACACTCGGAACCGATATCTATCCTCCCAAAATGCCAGGCGGGCTCAGACCTTTCAGTTGCGATACCGTGTTTGGCAAGATGGAGGACAACGGCTATAACAGCGCCGGCACCACCCAATATGGGCCTAGCAACCTCATTGAAAACGGCCATGACATCCTGCTCGCCCCCTCGGTGGCGAACATGGACATGTACGACATGCCCTATCCGGATGCAGACCCGCAGACCACGCTGATCATCAACGGTAACTTCGGCTCTCTTTCTCCGCAAACCGTGGACATCAACGGCGCCTCGGTTCCGTTCAAATACGTGAGCAATACCGAGATCGACGCTTATCCGCCGGGCAGCGCATCCGCGGCCGGCTATTCCGGCGGCGTGCAAATTGTTACGAGCAAAGGGATAAAAGGCAATGCCGCGCCGTTAACCTCTTGGGCGGGAACCTTTGAGTACGACGCGAACCCTTTTCCGCACTATATCACGGGCAAAATCACGATGAGCGGGTCCTACCGAGCCGACATCCACAAATATAGAACCGAGGTTGACGGCGAACTTCAGATGCCTACGCCGACCTATGATCGCATTTCCCTAGGGACCACTATGAACTGGGTGGCCACCGGAACTCTGCCCGATATGCACGATGTCACTCCACAGTCGGGTAGTGAAAGCTACAGCTTTATTCCTGGGCAACAAACCGGCTACATTCTGGATGCCCAGATCGACCGAGCGAGCTCAACATTTTCGCTTGCATTCGTCTATCTCGGCGCATCCTGGAAGGTCACTTACCCCCCCGCGCCAGTAACGGCAACGCTTCTCATTGAACCGGATCCTAAGCTGGAATCACTGACTTCATCTACCCAAACCGACAAGTTCGGATTCCCTATCTACCCTCAGATGCTTTTAGGCACGATGAACAACAGCTATGGAACGCCAAAGACGACGTTCGAGGGAGAAGGTTACAAGGCTGACGGCGCCCAGTTCGTCTTTCCCGCAATAACTCCACAATTTGCGCCGACGGATAATGCCGAGGAAGATATCTCTTAGTTGACGGTTAAGCCGTTTGTGAAACCGGAAAGTGCCGAGGCATGTATCCTTAATTAAGACGTGATCTTCGAGCTGCTCTTCTTTTTTGGGTTTGTCGGGGTTATTGTCATGATGGTCACTGGTCTGGGGCATCATGGCGGCGGCTTTGGGCACTCAGGGATGCATGGATCTGGTTCTACCGGTCATGTGGGCTTGGGTCATAGCGGAACCGGCGCCCTTCACGGCGGAACTCACGCTGCTCTTGGAGGTCATGCTCCAGCCGCTCACGCTGCGGGCGGCCACGCAGGAAGCGGCCACGCTTCAAGTGGGAACAACGCATCTCTCGAGCAGACTAGTACGGCATCGACGCCCGTCCATGCGGCAGCGTCGGACTCAGGCTTCTCGATCGTTTCGTTTATTCCGACCCCACTTGGCATCTTCGCCTTTTGCCTTGGTGCGGGGCTCGCAGGTTTGCTCTTTCTAAAGGTCGTTGCCGCTCCAAACATTTACGCCGTCGCGCTGCTTGGCGGCGTGGCATTTAACTTCTTGATTGTCCGACAAATCGTTGCGCTCGCATCCAAGTTTGCTAGCAAACCCTCAGAAGGTCTGGAGGGGCTCATAGCCAGTTCTGCGGAGGCCATCACACGGTTTGACGAGCACGGAATGGGAATGGTCCGAGTGGTCATGGAGGGGCAAGTCGTTCAACTGCTTGCCACCCTAGACCCAGCGGAACACGCCAGCGGAATACAAGTCCAGAAGGGCGATCAGGTGGTTTTGCTGGAAGTGGACGGCAAGAAGAATACGTGCTGCGTGACCCGCGAACTATCGGATTAGAATAGACTAAACCTACCTAACTGATTTCTCGTATTTGTTTACGAAGTGAATTCTATGTTTGCACAAACAACACCACCGTCTGCCATGCCGGACATCCCGATTGGCCTCGTTATTGTCCTTGCGGCCGTTGCCGTTGTCTTTGTCTTTGTCCTTATCGTAAAGAGCCTGCTCCGAACGGTCGACGCGGGCACCATTCGTCTCGTGTCCTGGATGGGAGGGCGTGTCGCGATCTACCGTGGACCTGGAAAATCCAAGGAGTTGCCCATCTTTACGACGGGCACCACGATTCCTTCAAAAGCGATTAACATCGATCTTGATATTGCCGACCAAACCGCTGACATAGACCGCAGCGGCCAACCTCGGCCTATCAAGGTTCGCGTTCTTGCCAGTGCAATCGTCAGCGTTGGCGATACGAACGAGATGGTTCAAACCGCCGCGAACAAGTTTTTCTCGAAGCCCGAGTTTGAGCAGACCTCCACCCTTACCGATTTGTTGACATCTACCGGCCGCCGCGCCATCAACCTTTTGCATCACAACGAGTTGTTCAACGCGAAGATCGGCTACCCGATTACTTCGGACCAACCTGCGCCAGGTCCGGTCGTAGCATTGGCGATTGAGCCACCGACCAGTCAGTTGGCTGCCTCGATCGCCGAGGGCGATGACGACCGACTGGCAATCATCATCAAGAGTGCTTGCTCTCGTGAGCTGCAGGATTTGGGACTCGTCTTCAACTCGCTAAATATTAAAGAAGTCCAGAGCGAAGTTGCTGACGCAAGAAGGCGACAATCTGCGGTTGAAGCCAAGGCCAATGCCGACATCGTCACCGCCGACCAGGAGCGACGCGCTCGAGAGGCCCAACTTGCCGCAGAACAGGCTATTAACGACAAGCAACGGGAACTCGACCAGCGCAAAGCGCAAAACGCCTCCACCGTTGCCGAAGCGGAAGCCCAGAAGCAGCTTTCTTTGGCGACTTTGCGAGAAGCTGAGTTGAAAGCCACCCAGATCGCCCAAGCCAACGCAGACGCCGAACGCGTGAAGGTCCAAGCGGAGGCAAGCGCCGAAGCGGACGCTATCAAGCTTCGCACCGTTGGCGCGGCGCAGGCCGATGCGATTCGCGCGGTCAACTCTGCGATTCAGGAAGGCGGCGAGGCCTACTTGAGGCTCCGCCAGCTTGAAATGATCCCGACCATTGCACCGGTGATCGCCAACGCGCTTGCGCAGGCGCGGTTGGTCAACATCTCCAGCGATGGCCATGGGGCCGCAAACGGCGCAGCGGACCAGATCACATCGGTGATCCAGACCGTTCTCGCCGCGCAGATCGTGAACAACTCCTTAGGCGGCATGGAAGGCGGCAGACCCGATAATAACGGCGCACGCCGTGTTGCTCCTCAGCCTGCGGCCGAAGCGCCACAAGCGCCGGCAGTTCCGGCCGCTGCGAGCACGGATCCAGCTCCTCCCAAGTTCTCGATTCCTCCCCTTAACCCTAAGAAGACCAGCTAAATGGCGGATGGCTCTAGAGAGCGATACTTGGTCCCAAAGATAGTGGGGCTAAGTGTCGCCCTTGCAGTTTGCTACGGGCTCATCCAGGATCAGATCACGATACGAATCTGTCCGGAGTATTTCACCGTCTGGCACCCAAACCCGCTAGGCATCCACAACATTACTTTGCTCGCTCTTTATTGGGGAGTAGCGGCGACTTGGTGGGTTGGACTGATACTGGGAGTTATTATTGGGGCAATGGCCTCGGAAGGGGGGATGCCGCCCGCAAGCTTTCGCGAAGTTCGAAGGCGATTCGTTGCGCTGATGTTCGTGGCGGCTATTTGCACGGTTACCGCCGGGTTTGTGGCAGGCGTGACCGGATTTACAGTCTCGTCGCGTATTGGGGGGCCAGTAATCAAAGGGCTTAACGCGGGTGAGTTACATGCCTTTTCTGTTGACTGGGCGGCTCACAACGTGGCCTATCTTTCCGCTTTTGTAGGAGCGGTTGTCGTGGCGATTCTGACCTGGTTGCGCAGATATAAATCGATGAACCAGAGTCGGCCAAACGTCGGATAAAGAAGTGGCCGACAAGAGAGTAGTGGCGGGAATAGTCTGTGGTTGCCTCGCGTTGGCGGCACTGACCTATTATGCTTGCGACAACTTAGGAGTATTCCATCTCGGTCCTAGCTTCGAGCGTTTCGAACCCAGCCAGTGGAAGAATACAAAGAGCTACAGAGTCCACGACCCGCGGGATTCCATGAAGTCTTGACGTTCTTAACAATATTGTCAAGAAGGGTCAGACTGCGAGTGAGGTCATCCTCTTTCTTGGAATGCCGGACGACGATCTTCGCGGAAAGACGCTAAGCGCGTACGAGCGCGAGCAGCACGTCAAACTGAAAGGAGCTGATGAAATTGTTTGGGTACATCACGAAAGAGAATTCACCGGTGCCGGACAGCGGCACCGATTTCATTAGAATCGCTCTCAATCAGGAAAGGGTTTTGCGCGCTTGGCTGTCGCCTGATGAATGGTAAGGACGCTCGTGGCCTACCAAACCGGCGAGGAAACCAAATGCCTCAAGCTCGCCAACGTCGCAGGGTCGGAGCAGAAATCTCCGTGGGAAACGCAGTTGGAGCAATAACCCACCGGGCCTGTGGAAGGCGACCATACCACCGCGCCCGGTCTATCCAGCAGTTCTTGGTGAACCACCAAGCTCGCCCCACGGTCAGGCCCCGAGACGGGAACCGGATAATCCCGCTGCAAGCCAAGCAACGGCATGTTGTGACGGGTCTCCACGGCGCGTGAGACATAAATCAGAAGCGAGCCGGGATACACGCCCTCCAAGTTTGGATTGAGCTGCCAAAGCATGTGGTCTTTGCGCTCTTTGTCGGTTCGGATGCCGAACATTCGGAAATTGGCGATTTCATCATGATCGTTGGCGATAAATTGCGCGGCCTCTCGGTAGGTATTCGCAGGAGCGAGAAAAACTACGTCGAACTTCGCTCCCGGCATCATTTGCTTAGCCGCGTTCAGAAAGTTGGCGATGTAAATGCAGCCGGTGCTGTGGCCTACCAGAACGATGCGCGGCAAACGAGGCAATGAGCGCAAAGCTTCGATGAGTTGGAGGCCCGCTCCTGGAATGCGGTTTCGGGTGGTGAATGAGAGCGCGGTGTCCTGCTTCATGCGGGACCAGATGTCGCGGCCACCTAAGTTTTGCGAGACCCACTCCAGGACATCCCCACCCACGAAACGGAGCTGGCGTCGTGGTATTTGGTGAACTCTTTCACATAAGGGGAGAAGTAGTTGGTGACGTGGTTCTCCAGTCGATCCTTTGCCTTCTTCCAGGTGTCCAGGTCGGTCCAATCAGCCCATGAGCTTCCGGACGCCAAAATATCATCATCCTCCTGGGCTTTAACGGCTTTCTGGAAGTTCTGGTCCTGGCTCATGTAGCGCTTGTACGCGTCAATCAGCTTCTCTCCGCTGCCTTGCAGGTCCGAGAGGCTGTATCCGTTTTTGCGCGCGCTGTCGTAGATGCCGATAGAAACGCAGCAGTGGAAATTCGGCCCTGAGCGAACGCCAGGTTGTGATATTTGGCTTCGAGAAGGTTGCCGAGTTCGGTGAATAGGTCGGCGTTCCAAGCGAGGAATATCGGATAAGAGCGCCCGCCGTAGCACGTGTTGTTCAGGTCGAGCGCTTCCTTTTTTGCACTGGATTCGCTTACGAGACCGCCGTGAAAGTGAATGACAATCGGCTCGTCCTTTCCGGTGACTTCGTAATGCCGCATGATCTGCGCGGGAGTCGCAGACTCATTCTTCAAATATCCGTTGTGAATGAAGAGACAGTGATTGTGGAAGAACAACACCTCTCGCGCGCTTTGGCTGAAGCCAAGGCACGATGCGAAAAGCAAAATAAGAACGAACCATCTTCTCATCACTAAAGGATTAAACGTATTAGGAGGGCTCGGGAGTTGCGCGGGCTCCTACTTCTCGAAGTGTTGATAGTCTTTGTCATGCTTCCAAAAACCGCCCCAATGCCAGCCGTGGCTCAGGAAAATACGTGTCGGAGCGCTGGTTGCGGTAAGCGTGCCCGCCGCTTTCGGATCATATTTATAGTCAACCCTTTTATGGGGATCCATGAACGGATTCAAGGGGATTTAGGTCAATGGCCCTGCCAAACGCATGCTGAGACAGGTGTTTGGACTCGGGCACGTTCCTGGTAAATTCAAGCCCGAGGTGTTGTCGGCGGCCATGGATTGGTCGTCTGACCAGCCGTAACGAAAACGGGCACGACCTTTGCGACGGGAAACCGGCTTCTTTCTATCTCCTTGAAGATCTCCCTCACTTGGCCCGCCAGGTCTCAACGAGAATTTGGCCCTTATGGAGTTTTTGATCGAACCCGTAGTAGCGCACGTCCACAAGCGTCTGTCGGCTCCGGACTTCCTCCGGTCCGCTGGAACCTTCCAGGGCCTGCTCGCGGGTCAAGTCGCTATCGACGACCGGCTCTGCCGACTCCGGCTCTTGGAGCAACCGGCGCGGGTACGATTGCAGTTTTGTCGGCCCGCGCCGGCTTTGGCTGGACAGCGAAAGGATGGGGCTCTGGCGGGTTTGGGGCTGCTATCGCAACCAGCGATGAAGACGCTAAGAAAGACGATGAAAGGCCGGGGCGAGCGAAACAACACCAAATTATGGATGCAGTGAAGCAGGTTCGCCCCACCTACTGAAAAAGCAAATCAAAAACCTTAAAATCATCGTCCGCACTTTCATGGATCCTAACGAGGTTGTGGAGAAACTTTTGAGTATTTGGAGACCCACCTGCAAGAACTGGAAACCCGGACGAGGCTCAACTCCAAACGAAAGAGAGTGCGGCTTAAAAGGCGTAGGTCCTGAATCTCATCTTCACGGATCAAGCGTTAGCGTTCTTTTTACCATACATGTTCCAAGCGTTACCGTGATAGTCACGGCGGTGCTCGTCTTAATGCTTTTCGTCGTTATCGTAAACGAAACCGAACTTTTACCGGCGGCGACCTTGACCGGTTCACTAACCGTAACGTAGTCGCTCGACGGACCTCGATTGTGTCCCCTAAAGTTCCCGCATCGCCGAAATGCTCACGGTTCCGCTTGTGCTTGCGCCGCCCACAACGGATGGCGATTCAAGTGTAAAACTGGATATCGTGGGCAAGTTTACTCTCAAAGTGGCCGAGCGCGAAGCGCCATTCAGGGTAGCCGTAAGCGTTACGTCCGTGGCCGCGCTCACCGGATTTGACTTAACCACAAAAGTCGCCAAATCAGTTGGCCGCAACTGTCTTCGTTGCGGGAATAACTACCGCAACGCTGCCGTCTGCGGAAAGCGTTACAATGTCCCCGGACGGTCGGCAGGCGATGTGAGTCCCAGCGTCGCGACGAATACTCGGCCGCCTATCACGGAAGAAAGCGACAAAGAGAGGCCCGAAACCGAGGCGGGTTCAATGGCGAGAGTCGTGGTCTTTGAGAAGGACTCGAAGGAAGCGGTGATCGTCACCCGCGACGCCGAACTCACTGGGGCAGTTGTGGCCGCGAACGTCGCCGTCGTCGCCTTGGCGAGTATTGTCACTGCTGCAGGAACTTTGGCATTCGGGCTGCTGGAAGACAAGGTGACCGTCGTTCCGCCGGCGGGAGCAGGCGCGGTTAGGGTCACCTCGCCAGTTGATACTTTCCCACCCGCCAACACGGAAGGGAAACCGCCACAATCCAACCCGACCATAAACAACTTGAAAACCATGCCCGCCGAAACTCCAGCCGAGCCGTATTGGCCACCTTGAGAGGTAGTTCCTAGATGTTTCCGAGCTTATCGACGGTCAAACCACCAAAACAGGCCACACCATCAGTGCCGCCGTAGCCGTCCGTAAAGGGGATTCCATAGCCAAAGTCGTGAAGATCATGATAAGTTCCGTTCGTCGTAATCTGCCAGATCATTCCGGCGTCAAAGTTTCCGCCCGGACCTGTGCTCCTCTCTCCGCCACCGGAAGTCGTGCCATAAAGATTGCCGGCTCCATCTAACCCAAGATTGCCGAGGGGCCAGTACCCGTCGGGGCCGCTTTCGCCATTTGAGTTTGTAACCGTACCGCCGAAAGTGTGCAGAGTCTCAAACTTGCCCGACTCGGTGTATTCCCACACAGTTCCCCCACGCGTGAAGCCGTTGCCGCTTGCGGAAGTCGTGCTGTAAAGGTTGTCGGTCCCCATAATTGTGATGGGTGAAGAAGGAGCGCTTCCTTCCGTTCCTCCCGTGAATTGATGCACGACAGTGTATTTCCCGCCGACAGGGATCTCCCAGCAAACTCCGCTTCCCAGAGTAAACGTGGTAGTGTAGATGCCGCCATAACAGGCAGTCCCAAACATGTTCCCGACTTTATCGAAGGTGACGCCCGCCAGCGGGCTGATTCCATCTACAACGCTCCCCTTGCCAAGGAGCGTAGCGGAGCCGCCAAAGTCGTGTATGTCCCTGTATTCGCCCTCCTTTGTGATTTCCCAGATCATCCCGGCTCCGGTGGTCTCTCCGTCCCCAAACGCGTTGGGGCCACCCAGTGAAGCAGTGCCATACTTATTGCCTCTTAAATCGAAGGCTACCGATGAAACCGGATCGCGCCCATCGGGACCAACTGTCCCGTCAGCGTTGACAATCTGCCCCATAAAATCATGCAGGACCGAATAGACTCCCGAGCTAGAAAGCTCCCAAACGGTTCCATCGGCTCCCTCAAGCCCCCCGGCTGACGTGGTTCCATAGATATTGCCACCGGCATCCACCGTTACTGCTGCATGGGGCCAGCTTCCATCCGGGCGCTCCTTGCCGTTGCTGCCAAGAACCGTGCCGCCAAAATTGTGAAGGTTCTTGTAGACCCCCTTGCTTGTTATCTCCCACAAAGTTCCTCCTAGCCCTGTTTCATTCGGCCCTCCCCGGAGAGTAGTCCCAAACATATTGCCGTCTGCGTCGAATGTAACTGTCGCCACGGGGCCGCAACCGTCTGCTAAGGCGTACAGATCGTTCGCTAGGAAGTCGTGCAGGTCCCTATAAGATGAAACGGCCTGCCCTTGACCGAAACAAGCGACCAACGCGAGCAGAACGGTTACACCAATCTGTAACTTTTGAGTCTGACACACTACAAGAACCCTCCCAACAGTGCCGATTTCTTTGAGCTTGGATTGTATCAGAATTCCCATTCACCCGCGTCGCGTTTGGATTGAGCCGAGCTCGGCGCCTGGGCCCGCTTCCTCGATGAAGCCACACTCCCGGGTAATCTGCTCCCCATGGAGCTTCGCTACGCCCTGCTTGCGGACTTTGCGAATGTGACGCAAGACGGCAAGCTCAATGTCTTGGGTATTTTTGACCACCTTTACTCTCGCTCCTTCCCCGCCACTCATCGACAGCTATTTCTCGTTAACAGCATCGACGCCGGGCGTGAGGACGAGGGGCAAAAGCGCGAGATCAAAATCCAGTTGATCAATGCCGATGGCGCCGTGCTTCATGAGCTCGAAGAACACTTGACCTTCGGGGTTGGGAAACAGATCGTGAACCAAGTTCACCTATTTCATGATCTCACGTTTGTGCAGCCAGGGCCCTATCAATTCAACATCTTCTTTGACGGACAACGGGTCAAGACGCTGGATCTCGAGCTTCAGCTTGTGGCGCCTGCGGCGGTTTAGTGCTCATTTTCCTATGCAGAAATCGTGAAAAATGCGATCGATGATGTCTGGGCTCGCGGTTTCCCCGGTGATCTCGCCCAATCGGGCTATAACTTCCCTGAGGCCAACGGAAACCAGGTCGTCGGGCAGATCGTGCTTTATTGCTTCCACCGCACTTATTAGCCCCCTCAGGGCTGCTTCCAACGCAACCCGATGGCGCTCGTTAATGAACGGCCGTTCATCCGAGCGCGTCAACTTGCCTTGGACGTGTTCGATCAGGGCCGGTAATCCGGCTCTGGTCACGGCCGAGAGTGCGAGACTGCCGTTGTTTTGCGAGGCGGCAGGCCCCAGGTCAGATTTGTTGGCGAGTATGAACACCGAACGATCGAAATGCGAAATGGCAGCATCGTCGGACAGTTCCCAACCCAGCGAAGAGTCGTACACGTACCAGATCTCATCCGCGTTACTGGCGATCGCTCGTGCCAGCTGAATGCCGATGGATTCCACATGGCCCGGCCTCTCGCGCAAACCGGCTGTATCAAACAGCACGCACAGAACACCGCCCAAGTCGGCTTGCTCTTCCAAATAATCCCGGGTCGTGCCAGGAACGTCCGAGACGATCGCCCTGTTCACGCCTAAAAGCACATTGAGAAGCGAAGACTTGCCGGCGTTGGGAGGGCCAACAATCGCTATTCTGAACCCGTGGCGCAGAATGCGACCAGCGGCAGCGGTGGCCAAGAGCGTTTCCGCTTTGGCTTTTAGATTTTCCAAAACCTCGAGAGCGTGGCCGCGATCAAGATCGCCGATTTCTTCGCTAAAGTCCACGCTGGCTTCCACCGCCGCGAGCAATCGAGTTACTTCGTCCGCCATCTCGCGCACTTCTTTTCGAAGCGCGCCATCACGGTGAAGGTTCGCTTGGCGTAGCTGAGCCTCTGTTTGCGCCATGACGGTGTCGCGCACGCCCTCCGCCTGAGAAAGATCCATGCGGCCATTCATGAAAGCCCTCTGGGTGAACTCGCCGGGCCCGGCCAGGCGCGCGCCCTCTCGCTGACACTCCTCGATTAACGCTTTGACCGAAGCAGGCGAGCCGTGAATGGAAAACTCCAGGCTTTCCTCGCCGGTGTAGCTATGGCCGTCCGCGAATGGGAGGGCGAGCGCCTCATCGCCGGTTCTCACTCGGCCGAACGTGGCGTGGTGGCTTACCGGCTGCGCAGGCCATGCCGAGAAGATCTGGGATCCGATTTCCCAAGACTCCGGACCTGATAGCCTGACGATTGCCACTGCCGCCGGCTGGGTACCGGTGATGGGTGCGACAATCGTATCCGTGTGCATCTGTGTAGATTACACAAGAAGAAGCCAAATCGGTCTGACATGTTGGACGTGTCTAACTCGTCCGATTTCCGAGACTTTACGGCGGCCGCAGCGTTACCTTCTACCCTTCTACAAATCTTCGCCGAGGCTCGGACCGTAATAGCGTCCGACAAAATCCTTGAAGTCGTCCGTCGAAATCAGGGGCCGCCACCAATCTTCGTTCTCCAAATACCAGCGCACGGTTTTCCGGAGACTCTCTTCAAACGGGTGAGTAGGCTTCCAGCCAAGCGCCTGAGACTTCTCCGTAGTCATGGAATAGCGCTTGTCGTGGGCGCCCTTGCGAGGATCGGGGATCTTTTTGACCAGGCTCTCGTCCCGTCCGGTCTCCTCCAAAAGAATCTTAACCACAACCTTGTTTTGGCGCTCGTTGATATCGCCAACGTTGTAAGCTTGGCCAACTTGGCCCCTTAAGAGGGCATTCATTACGCCGGACGCATGGTCCATCACGTAGATCCATTCGCGCACTTGGTCGCCTTCGCCGTAAAGCGGCACTTTCTTGCCGTCCATGAGGCGGGTTACGAAGAATGGAATGAGCTTCTCGGGAAACTGATAGGGCCCGTAAGTGTTGCCGCCTCGCGTGATCGTCGCGGGTGTGCCAAAGGCTTTGACATGGGCGCGAATCTGCAGGTCGCCGCCGGCTTTGCTCGCGCTGTAAGGTGTGTTGGGTTCGAGGGGGCTTTCCTCGGTGAAGTGGCCGTCGCCGATGGAGCCGTAGACCTCGTCTGTGCTGACGTGGACCATCTTCTCAAGCTTGAACTTGCGGGTGGCCTCGAGAAGCACGTAAACGCCCATCACATCGGTCAAGATGAAGCTGCCGGCCTCCAAGAGCGACCGGTCGTTGTGGCTCTCCGCAGCGAAGTTCACGAGATGAGTGATCTTCTCTGCCTCGATAATTCCTTCGACCACCGTTGGGTCTTGGATCTTTCCGGGATAAAAGGCGAATCGGTCGTTGGACCACACATCCGCCAAGGTCGAAAGGTTGCCTGCATAGGTGAGCGCGTCGATCACCACGATACGCGCTTCGGGCAAAGTTTCAAGGGCAAGGCGAACGAAATTCGAGCCGATAAAGCCGGCGCCGCCAGTAACTAAAAGATTCATTGACATAGGAGCATGCGCCGAAGCGAACTAACGTTTAGAAACCCTTCAGGCCTCGGGTAAGTTCCCTGCTTCCTGAGGGTGCAGGGTGAAATAAAAAGTGGTCTTGTAGCCGGGAATGCTCTCGGCCCAGATCCTGCCGCCATGGCGATCGATAATGCGCTTGGTGGTTGCGAGGCCGATTCCCGTTCCAGGGAACTCGCGTTCCGTGTGGAGTCTCTCAAATGGTAGAAATACTTTGTTGACAAACTGCTGTTCAAACCCAACCCCGTTATCCCGGACGAAATACGCGCCATCCGCGTAGCCCACCCCTATAGTCGGGTCTTGAGACTTGGAAGTGAACTTCCAAGCGTTCTGAATTAAGTTTTCTAAGATAATTCGCACCAGATTGGGGTCGCCTTCATCGGTCAATCCGGACTGCACGCGCATTGTGACTTCGCGAGTGGAAGACCGCCTTAGCTCGGCGAAGATCAACTCCGCCATTTGGGTTAGGTCGACCTCTGAGCGCTTCAGGTCCGCCCTCACGATGCGGCTAAAAGTGAGCAAGGCGTCTATCAGCTCCGTCATTTTCGCGGCAGCAGCCCGAATGCGGCTCAGGTTGTCTTTGCTCTCTTCGTCCAGTTGCTCGCCGATGTCTTGCTGAAGGATCATGCTGAACGAGGCGATGCTTCGCAAGGGCGCACGCAGGTCGTGTGAGACAGAATAGCTGAAGGCTTCGAGTTCCTTGTTGGCAACTGACAGTTCCTCCGTGCGCTCATCAACGCGGGCTTCTAACTCAGAGTTCAGATGCTTGAGCTCTTCGTCGAGCGTAACTCTCTCAGTCACGTCGCGACCGACGGCGATCAACGAATCATCGATTTTGCGTGCATTGATTTCAATGCACGCCCACCCCCTGGGCCTTTTTGTGACGAATGAGCTCTTGCCCCAAGCCGGTCGCGAACAGATGCTCCCAGTTGGCCAGGTCCCCGGCCGGCTCGATAAAGCTCGAAACAGTCTTTCCCAGCAAGTCGTCTGGCTCATAGCCTAATACCCGTTGAAAAGAAGGGCTCACATACGTGTAGCGGCCTGAGGCGTCGATCAGGCTGATGAGGTCCACGGAGTTCTCCGTGATGAGTTTGTAGAGGCTCGAAGCCTCTTCTGCCCGTTGCGACTGCCCCTCGTATGCGACCGTGGTTCGATGATAAGTCTCGGCAATTCGCCTCACCAGTATAAGCGTGCAGGATCGAGTCCCGCTGCCAAAGCAAGGGCACCCATGACGGCGATCATCTTGAACTTGTCGCGGTTGCTGCTGATTTGTGAGTCCAGTTCGCGGTCCGCATCGATCGAATTCGTAAGATACGCCTGAATACTGTCCCTAAGCGTGTCAAACTCCCGCCTGCCACGATCGAGAAGCTGTTCATCCATCCTGCCGGCGGTTGACTGGGTGTTGACCATAATGTGCGCGGTCGTCGTCCAGTTGTTCACATCATTTCGTATGACTTGAAGCTGTCGCACGCTCACTGGATCATCGGCGCTGACCGCGGCCAGCTGGTCCATTTCTCCGGGCAATTCCGCGCCCGCTTGGGTGTAGGGATGCAGATAAGAGAGCTGTCGGGTGAGAAGGTATCCGCGGATGCCGGTCTCCATGTCCAGGAGCATCGTTCTTAAATTGCGGGCTTCGGATACCCGTCTTTCGCGCTGCACCTGAATGGCGCGAACGCCTTGGTTGTGAATCATTTGGAAGAAGATTGCGCCGCCATAAAGGGCGACCAGCAGAACGGGCCAGGCAATTCCCTGCGCAAGTAACCTCTTAAAGCGGCGCTCCGAAATCACCGGCTCGGTCCAGGATGAATCCTGGGCGCCGTTCCTCTTCGAGCCGTTATTTATCGTGTCCTGCTCCCAAAGCCAACCCCTCTCCCAAGGCCGTTCTCCAAGGATTTCTTAGAGGATACATTAATGACGTTGCAATTGGGCCTGAGACTTCGACATCCGCACCATTCCCATTAATCCCATGCTCTTTCCCATGGAAAGCTCCCGCCCAAAGATCTGATAAATGATGTCGTCCGGAATGCCGAGGATCTCCTCTATGTTGGCGCCGGTTAGAGCGTCCTGCAAAATCGCTGCCAGCGCCATAGCTGAAACTCCCTGAGGGTTCTGAACCGCAAAGAAATAGTCTTGCGTGCCGTCCTCTCTCGGTTTGGAAAATACGAATGCTTCCGACTCGCAGCCAGGCACGCGGTTTTGTTCCGGGTACGGCTTTGAAGCAATCTCGGGCGGCACTTGATGGAAGCCTTCCGCGAGCGAAATCAGGGAATTGAATCCGGTCGCTGCGATCCGGTACCAGTTCCAGCGTGTCCAGCGTGTCTTGAAGCTTTGGAGGAATCGGCACTACCTTTCTATCGGAACTCCGACCAGGTTGCCCCACTCCGTCCAGCTTCCATCGTAATTCCGCACCTGGCCATATCCTAGCAGGTGTTTGAGAACGAACCAGGTGTGGCTGCTGCGCTCGCCAATTCGGCAATAGACGACCACATCGTCTTCCGGTGTTAGGCCGGCTTCCCCCTCATAGATTTGTTTCAGTTCCTCGGCCGGTTTGAACTCACCGGTTTCCGCGTTGACCGCTTTGGCCCAGGGAACGCTCTTTGCGCCCGGGATGTGGCCGCCTCGCAGGGCGCCCTCGTTGGGATACTCCGGCATGTGCCACCGTTCGCCGCTGTATTCTTGCGGACTGCGCACGTCGATCATCTTGCCGTGATCCTTTACGTGCAATAGAACTTGGTCGCGGAAGGCCCGATCCTTTTTGTCATCCCGTTCTTGCGCGACGTAGGCCGTGGCTTCAAATTCGGGCTCATCTTTGGTTACGGTCCGGCCTTCGGCGATCCATTTCTGTCTTCCACCATCGAGAATCGCGGCCTTAGTATGTCCGAACAGGCTGAAAACCCATAGCGCATAAGCAGCCCACCAGTTGTTGCGGTCGCCATAGAAGATAACGGTTATGTCTTTGGTGACCCCGATCCGGCTCATCAGCGCCTCAAAGCCATCTTTGTTCAAATAATCACGGCGGACGTGGTCGTTGAGGTCTCGCGTCCAATCGACTTCAATCGCCCCTGGGATATGGCCGGTGAAATAGAGCAGTGGGTCTTCGTTGGACTCAACGATGCGAACATTGGGGTCATTAAGATGCTCCGCGAGCCACTCGGTGGTGACCAAGACCTCGGTGGAGACGTAGCCCCCGGATTTGAGTTCTGTTGTCGGCATTCTACTGTGGTTCTACGGCATTTTGGGTTCTCACTGCTCAACTGAAATTGGCCTGAGACAAAACGGAGAGGATCCCGAGAGCAACGGTCTCTGTCCCTGACGAGACCGGCCGCGAACCACCCAACTCACAGGATCGCTTATCCAAGTTTTGACGGGTCATCCGATTCTGTGGCTTCTTTGTGTAGGAACGGTGCTAAGCTTTCAAGCCCATCTGGTAAGGAGGGAGTTCTGCGTTTTCTGTGGTTACTCCCGGGGCTGTGGTTATTCACCGGACCCGAAAGTTATAATTGACCCGTGGCGGACAAGCGGATACAAACTATCGATCACGAGACATTTCTGCGTCTAGCCCATGCGAGGGAATTCTTGGCGGAAAACTATGCGGCCAACGTCCCCTTAAAGCGAGCTGCAGAGGAGGCGTTTTTCTCTCCCTACCACTTTCAGCGGCTATACACTAGAGCGTTTCAACAAAGCCCGCACGAGTTCGTCACCCGCATGCGAATGGAAGCGGCCAAAAAGATGCTGCGCACGGAGCAGATATCGGTCAGCGAGATCTGCTTGGAAGTTGGCTATGAGAGCCTGGGCACTTTCAGCTCCCGATTTGCCCAGATGCACGGCTGCTCGCCGAGCGAGTTTCGTCGAATCTATTCTTCCCTTGGGTTGTGGGCTTTGAAGAGTATTCCGGGTTGTTTTAGATCGTCCCTGTTCGCGACTTAATCCGGGAGTATTCGGAAGAATGCGCCCTGTTTTACGCGGGGTGGCAACCGAGGTCAAACATTTCGCCCTTATTGGGCTCCCGAGGAAATTGGTGATGCGGCAAACCCGGGCCTCGCTTCGCTCAACCTGGGCTATCCCACTCGACCCTTCGGGCCCCCGGAGAGCACTGGCTTCCGAAATTGCGGGGGAAGGATGGGCCGGTTGGCTGGTCAAGTTGAGCTTAACAGGTCAGGCCCAAGGCTCACCGTGAAACGATTAGCAAAATCGAAGAAGCCATTTTCGTGGCATTGGAACCAGTATATTTCTAGCGGAAAACGCAAGGAAAACTCATGATTCAAAAACTTTGCCGCACATTGAATTTATGTCCTCGACCAGGAAGCTTCGAAGGATTTCTATATCAACAAACTCGGATTCGACGTGAAGACTGACGTGACGATGGACAACGGATTCCGATGGCTCACCGTTGCCCCCAAGGGCCAACCGGATATGGAAATTATTCTTATGGCCACGAACCCGGGCATGAACTTTGACGAGGAGAGTTCGGAAAAGCTTCAATGGCTCATCAAGAACGGCAAATTGGGCGCGGGAGTTTGGAGCACTGCGGACTGTCGAAAAACGTACGAAGAACTCAAAGCCAAGGGCGTAGAGTTCCTAAAAGAACCCACAGAGGAGTTTTACGCCATCGAGGCGGTATTCAAGGACAACAGCGGCAACTGGTTCAGCCTTTCGCAGCACAAGGACCACTAGATTTCGAGGGTAACGGGACAGGTAGAGGGTAAACCGTAAACCGTGAAGGCGCGGACATTCCTTAGTTCAGGAGTTTATTCAGCAAGCCTGCAAGACGGTATCCGGCCAAGGCGAGACGCTGTTCGCAGATCTTTTTGCCCTGCTCTAGATATTGCTCGGAAGGCGCTTGGTGAGGCACGATGCCAGGGTAGACATAGGTTTTTGCGGCTTCCACGCTCTCGTTCATCCAGTCCACCGGCTTCAAATCCCTCGAACCTCGTAGCTTGGATTCCGGATAATCGGCCATGATCTGATCGGCGTATTTGTCGATCTGGTCTCTATCCGGCGCTCGCAGGGGCCGCGAAACGCTCTCATAGAATCCGCATCCGAAATCCCAAAGCGCATGGAGGTTGGGATGCCACATGCCGATTCCTTGAACTTCCGCGATGACCACCCGGTTTCCGCCCGCGTCGCCGTTCGGCATGTCGTCCGTTTCCCGTGAAACTGCGTGGAGCGGCTGATGAACGTCTCCTACGAAGTGGATGATGAAGCGCAGGGCCTGTGCCCGGTCTTCCACAGGCTGGCCCTTGTCCGCAAGGACCTTCGAAAACTTGTCGATGGCCCAAATGACGTTCTCTTCATCAGGCTTATTCTTGGCGGGCTTGCCATCGCTTCGGAAATAGTTGTCGATGTAATGCCACTTGCCGTTCTCCCTCGTTTTGAAATCGTCCGCCCAGCAGGCGGCGCCAAAAAGTCCGAAGTTCTCGCATCTCCACCAACCTTGAGAAGCTCATCCACCTGCGCGCGAACGCGTGGCTTTAGGGAGTGTGAGGCGATGGCGGCGACGATCATGTGGCCCGTATCGATCCATGCAAAGGAGCTCATGGGGAGCAAGGCGGCACAGCAAACGGCTATAGAAGCGAGGAAACTTCGGGAACGCGACATTACCCATAAACTTACCCCGTTCGTTTAGCTCCATGAACTAAACTAAATCTATGTTGTGGCTCTATGCGTCCTGCGCAGCATTAGTTGCTGCCCAGATTTCTTCAACCAGCATTCCCCGTGGCTATGTTTGCCTTAAGGCCTCGGGCCCCGTGACGATCGACGGTGACCTTAACAAATCCGTTTGGCAGAAAGCGCCTTGGACGGAAGACTTCGTGGATATAGAGGGCGATAAGAGGCCCATGCCTCGATTCAAGACCAAGGCGAAAATGCTTTGGGACGACAAGAACCTCTACGTCGCCGCCGAGTTGGAAGAGCCTCATGTTCAGGCCACGCTTACCGAGCACGACTCGGTCATCTTCCAAGACAACGACTTTGAGATCTTCATCGATCCGAACGACGACAACCAGTTGTATTCGGAGTTCGAGATGAACGCGCTTAACACGACTTGGGACTTGCTTCTGGTCAAGCCATACCGAACCGGGGGCCCTCCGGTAGATGGCTTTGAGTTAAAAGGCTTGAAAACCGCCGTTCATCTTGACGGGCCCATAAATGATCCCTCCAAAACCGGAAAAGGATGGTCGGTCGAAGTCGCCATTCCTTGGAAGGCTTTGAGTCAGATCGCAGGCTGCCCCTGCCCGCCCAATGAGGGCGATCAATGGCGCATCAACTTTTCTCGCGTGGAGTGGCATTTCCAAGTCGCGGACGGCAAGTATCAGAAGGTCCCCGGCACCCATGAGGACAATTGGGTTTGGTCTCCGCAGGGCGTGATCGATATGCACAGGCCCGAGCACTGGGGGATTCTACAGTTCTCGAATTCCCAAGACGGTCCAGTGGCCATGAACCCCCATCCCGGTTTGGAAGAAAAGTTTTCTCTCTGCCGCCTTTGGGAGGCGGAGAACGAATATCGAAACAAGAACGGCCGATGGGGCACTCTTGAAGAAATTGGCTTCTCGGAACCAGGAGTCACCGTTTACACAACGCCTGACTTGTTCGAAGGCGAGCAGGGAGACTACAGGATCGACCAGAGTCTCCGGTTTTGGAAAGTGAAGTAACAAAACCTGCCTCTAACGAGAAACCACAAAGCTATTGGGCCAAGAGAACGCCGTTGAGGCGTTTTTCTTGTTGGAGCAAGCATTCGCTGTCGGTGCATGCCTGGTAGATGACGGTTACTTCGAAGTCTGCGCCTGTTTCGCCGTGGGGCAGAGCGACCGTGAACGGAATCTCGAGGGTGCCGCGGTAAGTATCGGCTTCCGCAGGCGGGTACTCCACGCTAAACTTCAGGCCTTCGATGGAAACCGACGTTGGCGTGAGCCACCGGGCGGGTGGTTGGTTTGAATTGATATGCAGGCCGGCTGGGATCTCAATTAGGACCACGCCTTTACCGATGGCGCCGGCCGCAACGATTTCCTTGCACACAAGCTTGACCGCGACTTCCTTTGGCCCTTCAACCACCGACTGGGCATCTTCTGCAACTTCGGCGTCACTCGAATCGCCTTCTCGCTCAAGCAACCACAGCAGGGCGGAAAGAAGGCCCTCGGTTGCATGGGGAGCGGCTTCGATCCAGCCAACAAAGAGCTCCAGACTTTTCCTCGCCCGCTCAAAATCTCCCAGCTTGAGCAGCGCCTGAACCGCCATCGCGTTGCCGCTGGGAACCGGCTGATCGAAGACCGGCTTTGATCTCCCGAACAGGACCTCGTGCTTGTCGGAAGTCAGGAAGAATCCGCCATGCTCTTCGTCGTAAAACAGGTCGATCATCTTTTGGCCAAGGCGGGTGGCCTCGTTTTGCCATCGTTGGGCGCCCCGGAGGTTCTCACCCACGATAAGGGAGGTCGCCAGGTCCACGAGCGCCAGGACAAAGGCCGAGTAATCGTCCAGATAGCCTTGGCCAACCGGCTTTCCCTGGCCAATTAGGTGGGGCAAGCCGTTTTCCGGTGTCTCCGACTCCAGAATCGCTTGCGCCATTTGTTCGGCACGTTCCAGTTCGCCGGTTGCGGCCATGCCTGAAATCAGGAGTGCGTTCCAAGCGACAACCTGCTTGTCATCGAAGCCTGGATGCGGACGCTGAAGTCGGCGTTGTAGAAGAAGCGCCAACTCCTGTTCGAACTCCTCGTCCGGAGTCTCCGAGGTAAACAGCACGTTCTTGCCGGTGAGCTGCCCCGTCGCTTCGTCCCGGAAGTTGCCTTCCGGGGTAACCGAATAGGCCAACACGAAAGCACCCGCGGAATCACCGAGCACATTTCGAATTTCCTGCTCGGTCCAAACATAGTAGCGTCCCTCCTCACCCTCGCTGTCCGCGTCCAGCGCCGAGCCATAAAGACCGTTGGACGCAAGCATTTCGCGGTCAAGCCACTCGATGGTCCGTGCGGCAGTCAATGCATAAAAACCTGCGATGCCCGGTTCTGCCTCCATGGTGAACTGCACCGCTTTCGCGTAGTTGACAACCATGAGGGCGTTGTCGTAGAGCATCTTCTCGAAGTGTGGAAGCACCCACTCGGCGTCGGTGGAATAACGATGAAAGCCACCGCCAACGTGGTCGCAAATGCCTCCGAGGGCCATGGATTCCAAAGTCACGAGCGCAACGGAGAGAGCCGCTTTTGCCAGCTCGTCGGAGGCAATGGGCGAAACCACG
Source organism: uncultured archaeon (assembly GCA_963829965.1). Classification (GTDB taxonomy): domain Bacteria; phylum Armatimonadota; class Fimbriimonadia; order Fimbriimonadales; family Fimbriimonadaceae; genus DASXZH01. The sequence continues at coordinate 39,989 of CAWHLK010000062.1, forward strand.
TAGTCCATGAGGAAAGAGAGCCCCGTGTGGGGTGGAAACTTCGGCGCGGCGCCAAAGCCTCCGTTTTCGGTGTCGAAGCTGCCGATGAGGGCGGTTACCGCGTTCTCCACAAGTTCAGGCCCGAGCTTGGTGAAAGTCTTGGGGCCACCCTTGGAAATCGTTTGCTCGATGGCTTTCGAGAAGTCCTTGGCCGCGCCTTCAAACTCCGCGCGCTGAGAATGCCAGCCTTTGGATATCTGGGAAGCCACGGTCATGAATCCTGGGAACTTGCCGTGGTCCTTTTTGGGCAGATAAGTCGCGGCAAAGAACGGCAACCTGTTCGGGGTTAGAAAGAGGCTCATCGGCCAACCGCCGCGGCCGGATTGCAGCGGCACCGCGGTCATGTACGCCTCGTCGACGTCCGGCCGCTCCTCGCGGTCTACCTTGATGCTGACAAAACCCTCGTTTAGCAGTTCGGCCACTTCGGCATCCTCGAACGACTCGTGCTCCATGACGTGGCACCAGTGGCAGGAGGAATAACCGATGCTCAGGAAAATGGGCTTCGATTCGGCTTTCGCCTTTTCAAACGCCTCGTCGCCCCACGGATACCAATCAACCGGGTTGTCTTTATGCTGCAGCAGGTAAGGGGAAGTAGATTCCGAGAGGCGATTGGCCATTACGGTTCACTATACGCCAAAAGCTGACGTATAATTTAAGTGACAACGCTGCCCGCAGGGGGAGCCGAAAGGCTGAGAGTTCCGCAAACGGAAGACCCCTCGAACCTGATCCGGTTAATACCGGTGTAGGGATTGTGGAGCGATGGCCTCCGTCAACGAGACCGTCTTCGCACAAAAGCGCAGGACGGCTGTTGCCGGAGGTTATTTTATGTTGCTTCGTGCCTTCACGCTCATTGAGCTTTTAGTTGTCATCGCGATCATCGCCATCTTGGCTGCGATCCTCTTTCCCGTTTTCTCCCAGGCCAAGCAGCAGGCGAGAGCCACCGCAGAACTGGTTCAGGCGAGAGAAGTCGCGGTTGCCGTTTACATGTATCTCAACGACAACGACGACAACATGCCGATTTTTTACGAATACAACAGCCACCCGGCCGCGAGCCAACCCGGCCACAAAGGCGTGGAAGTTGAATTAGCCCCTTATGTCAAGAACACACAAGTGTTCGACAGCCCGTTCGACGATGGCAGCCCCTATCAGGCGATCGATGTGCCGTCTACCAACAGCTATTGGCAGGCCTATGGAAGCTCCTATCGCTTCACGCACTGCATGTACACGATTGCGGCCAACGAATCGACCCAGAACAACGTGATTCTTTCAAACACAACCACGAACGTGATTTTCAGCCAAATCCAGGATCCGTCCAACACCAGAGCTATGAGGCTGGAAATGTTTCCATTCTTTGCGAGCCAACCTCCGTTGAGCACTAACCCGCTTTGCCCAACTTCGGACGCATGCTCGGCTCAGTGCATCAAATATGGCTATGATTGCCCGGCCCCGGATAACTATTATAAGCAGTGGAGCAGCCTCGGCGGATCAGTGATTTTGACCGACTCTCATGCGAAGCATGTGGTGAATGCGGGCCAGTTTGACAATACAGCCGTAGACCCCGCGGGCGATCTCTCAGGAGCACCCAACGCGGACTACGGCTCTTGGTATTATGCTTGCGACTAGCCTTTGCAGTCGGACATTTTCTTGCCGCAGTGACAGACGCTGCAGGTTGCGTTGGCGTCGTCGGGGCTGTTGATCGACATTTGACGGCCACAGTGCTTGCAGTTGAATGTTTCCGCCTGGAAGTCCGCTGATTTCGTATCGTCCGCTTTCTTTTCCGCGGCAGGCACGATCGCTTTGGGGCTGGCGACGTAGGCCACGGAGGCCTTCGCATAGTCGGCCGGCTTCTTCATGAAGTCGGTCGGGCAGCTATCGCAGCAGAAATAGTAGCGAACGCCTTCGTAGTCCCGGTAGGAACCGGCCGAGGCGTAGCCAGAAAGCTTTTGCTTCTCCACCGGGCAGTACAGCGCTTCCTTCTCAGGGATCGAGGTGTACTTGTCGGGGCTGTCAAGGAAGGTCTTCTTCTCGTCCGTTGTAGTGAAGAGATAGCGCACACCCTTGTAGTCGGTGGAAGCTTTTGCCGCGGCGGAAGTGATCCGCGAATCGGTGATCGGGTCGAACATGAACGTGCCGATCGTTTTGTCCTTCGCCTTGTCCGAAGTGATCGCCGCGTTGGGATCCTTCTGGAAGCTGGCTTGGCACATTGCGCAACAGAGCGCGTAGCGCACTCCCTTGTAATCGACCGAAGGCCCGCCATCGGGAGCATTGATGCCGAGGACCGAGCACGTGAGCGGTGTCTTCACCAGGTCGTCTTGTTTTGGTGACAAAGCCATTGCGGCGAGCATGACGGTAAGCATGATTTTCTCTCTCCCAGTTCCTTTTGTTATTTACGCGGAATTGCAAGCGTAATGTTACTCTCTAAGAGCAGACGCGCGCAGAGGCGCGGAAGTTTAGTGTTTGGGCGCCTTGCGCCGTAAACAGTAAACGGGTTTACGGGCGAAGCCAAGCTTACGGGCGAAGCCCATGTTTACGGCGCGAAGCGCGAAGCGCCAAGTTCACGGGCTCGGAGATTCCCGCAGCAATGACTCGATATCGAGCGGGTGCGTGAACATCTGCAGTTCACCGGCGGCAGTTCTAGGCCATTCTTCTTGGGGCTTGTCCCAGTAAAGCTCAACGCCGTTCTGGTCGGGGTCTCGTAAATAGAGCGCTTCGCTCACGCCGTGATTTGCCGCGCCGTCCAGCGGGATTCTGGCCTCAATCAGACGCCGAAGCGCGTCAGCCAGTGCCGCTCTCGTTGGGTAGAGAATCGCAACGTGAAAGAGCCCGGTGCTCCCGGGTGCAGGAGGCGGGCCGCCTTTGCTCTCCCAGGTGTTGAGGCCGATGTGGTGATGATAGCCTCCGGCAGAGAGAAATGCCGCACTGTTTCCCATCCTTTGAGTTATCTCTAATCCAAGGACACCGTGGTAGAAACCTAGCGCCCGATCAAGATCGGCGACCCTTAGATGGACGTGCCCAACTGAAACGCCAGGATCGATCGCCTTCATTCCACCACCGCTCCGAATTTTCGGATCCTTTTCTGGAACGATGCTACACCTTCCAACAAGTCATTCAATGAAAACTCCGGCCAAGGTTTGTTCACTACGAACAGTTCGCAGTACGCCGCCTGCCAAATTAAGAAGTTGCTCCAACGCATTTCGCCTGCGGTTCGGATCATGAGGTCGGGCGCCGGGTGGGTTGGGTTGTAAAGCGCCCCCGAGATGGCATCCTCGGTTATGTCTTCTTCAGAAACGCCCGAGGCAACCAGCTTTTTAACGGCGTCCACGATTTCGGCGCGTCCGCCGTAGTTCACAGCCAGCGTGAAAGTGATGCCGGTGTTGTTGCGCGTAGTTTCCATGCCATCTGTCAGCGCCCGGTGCAAACCGTCGGGGAGTTGGTCCATTCGGCCGGCAACATTGACCCGCACGTTATTGCGATGCATGACCCGCAGTTCGTCCCGCGCGGCCCTTTCAATGAGTTTCATGAGCCCCTGGACTTCGTCCTCGGGCCGGCGAATTCTCCGCAGAAAAGGCGTAAACGGTTAAGTAGCGGATGCCCAACTCGCTTGCATTTAACAGGGTATCTCGCAAGGCTCGATACCCTTCCCGATGCCCGATCAATCTGGCAAGCCCGTTTCGCCGAGCCCATCGGCCGTTTCCATCCATGATAATCGCCACATGCTCGGGCAACGCCTGGAGATCGATGCCGAGGGCGAGCGCAGCTTGCTGCGTTCTGTTGGTTTGAGGTTTGATCGGTGATTGAACGGCTTTTGCCATGCTAGGAAGAATCTCTCAAGCCGGAGCGTACCGCGAACGGCTCAGAAATGCGCGAAGAGGGAAAAGGAGACCCTCCGGCCTTCCATGAAACGCGTGCCGCTAAATCCCGACTGAAAGTTAATAACGGTTTGTGCGTTAAATACGTTGTCGAGATCGACTTCAAAGCCGGCGTGGCCGCCAATTAGCTTTGGATTGCTGCTGTATTTAAGGTCGGTCTCGGACCGTGGTGTGCGCTGCCCGTTGAAAACCACGCTGCTGGCAAGGCCGCTGCCATAGCTGAAAACCGCTGCCAAGCTAGAAAGGTTTTTCCAGGTGTAAGATGCGCCCGCGCCAACCGTATTGCGTTGGTCGTGGTCGTTGAAATCCGGCGCCAGCTGGCCGGTATTGTCGTTGCCGTTCGGCGACGCCGTGGAATAGCTGTAGTTTACGAAGCCATCCCAGCCGATACCCTTTGGCGCATAAAGATCATAGGTGACCTCGATTCCGTGCACGCCGCCGTATTGGAAGTTGACTGCGGAATAGAGCCCGATCTCGCTGCCGGGAACTAGGAGGCCAGTATCCACTTGGTTCCGCATTTGCTTGGCGTAGTACGCCAGCTTCAGGTCCTGGCCATGGCCGATATCGTGATCCAGGCTAACGTCATATTGATCGAGCGTTTCCGGCACGATCGGCGCGCCGACGATCGCCCCCTCCGCCAGAGGCGGCGTGTTGAACAGCTTGTTGTACGACCACCGAAGCACGTCGCGCTTGTCCAACTCATAAGAAAAGTTGATCCGCGGTGAGAGGAGGCCCTTGTTTACCGGCGTGGTTTCGATGTTTTCGGTCTGCGAGTAAAAGTCGTAGCGCAAGCCGTAGTTAGCAACGAACCGCTTGGACAAACGCCAAGTGTCCTGAATATAAGCCGCGTCGTACCATCCGGAACGATTCACGTTCACGGTGGGAATCATGTTGCTCGTCGCAATATAAAGCGGGTTCCCGTTGACGTCCAAGACCACCTTGCCGTTTTTCTTCTGAACGGTGCCTGTTGGAGCAAGAATGGAATCGACCGCGGCAAGCTCGTCAAGCGCCAGTTGGCTCATGGAGGCGACATTATAAGATTCATTACCGGTCTCCCTGTCTATTTGAAAACCGGCTTTGAACTCGTGGCTGCCCAAGTGGGAGGTCACGTTGCCCGTGCCCTGGAGGTGGTGGGCATTGCGTGTTACGGTGGGGCTGTACTCCATCGAGTCGTCCGGATGGTAAATCGAAAGGTTTTCCTGGGCGTAAGTGGGATTGGTGGGATTGTCGTTGGTAACCGAATCCCCCGAATGCAGGCTCGTTAGCGAGAACTGGCTGGATGTTTTCGGCCCGTATTGGTGCCGCCAAGAAAGGACCGCAAACTCGTTCTCCTCACTGGAGTTGATGTCCATGCCCTCTTGTTGCTGAGATGCCAACTTTATCGTCTGCGAACCCCAACCGCCGGGGTTGATGGGATCCGGGATCGTGCCATCGGCATTGCGGTAGCCGAGGAAGCCGTACCCTTCCCCAACGCTTGCGAACGAATCCGGTAAGCCGGTTCGGTTAGAGTCTTCGTACTGGTCCGGGTTGTGGCTGAGGGTTAGGGCGAAAGTGTCATTCCTGGAAGGATCGAAGCGCGTTTTTTCGAAAACGCTGTAGTAAGCGCCGGCGTTGTGGGCCGAGTCCGAGCCCGGCTGCTGAGGCTCTTGGTAAACGTTGGTTTGGCTGCCTTGCAGATCAAACGTGAAATTTGCCTTTGGCCCGATGGGGCCGACGGCAGTTACGTCTCCATTCAACGAATTAAAGGTCCCGTAGCCGACCGTTGTGTCTTCGCTGAATTTCTTGGAACCGGGCAAGGTAGTGATGTTGAGAATCGCCGCAGTTTGACCACCGAACTCAGGGGCGAAAGCCCCTTCCATCAGGTCCAATGAGTTCACCGTCGAGGGAACGACAATGGCACCCTGCCTGCCCGAAAGCGTATCGGGCAGCGGCACCCCGTCGACCACGTAGGTGATTTCCGCATGCTCGCCACGCACATGCTGCTGTCCGGCCGAGTCGGAGGCGACACCGGCCTGGTTCTGCACCAAACTGTTTGCGGCACCGGCGCCGCCAGCGGTCGCGTACTGCTTGATCTGCGTCTGGGTCCGCTCGGTGCCGCCAGAGACGCCGGTTGCCGCGTGCCTTAGCCTTGTAGCGGTCACCTTGATGTAGATGTCCTTGGTTGGGACCTGGTCCTGACTTGTTTGAACCGTAGTCGCTTTATTCAGCGTGAGATAAACGGATTTGATCTTGCCGGCCGAATAGATCGCTTGCCAGGTGCTTGGGTTGAAGGCCTGCGTGGGGGCGATCATCATTGCTGGGTGCAAGCCGATCGGGTCTTCAACATTCACCACAATGTCCGGCATAGGCTGGCCTGTTTTGGCGTCGAGAACTACAAACTTGACCGTTCCTGCCCAAGCGCCGCGCGCTACTCCAAACACAGCTGCGACGGCGAGGAAAGGGAGGAGCTTCTTCATTGGACTTGGAATTCGATATGAAGGTTGACGCGGCTCTCGATGCCGACGCCGTCCTTGGTTGCGGCCTTGAACCGCCATTTCTTGGCCGTATCGAGGGCGATGGAATCAAGCTCCTGATTGCCAGACGATTGCGATATCTTTACATCCTCCGGAGCCCCGTCCGGTGACACCATGACTTGCACGGTCACCTTGGTGTCCAAGTCGACATCTCGCAAATCGTCGGGGATATCCGGTTGGGGGCTGTAGGTCGTCGCAACCTCGGTTATCACCGGCACATGCGGCTTGGGAGTCGGATTTGGAGTCGTGACCGCGGTCTTAGTTTCGGTTTCTGGTTGAGTCGCCGGTTTGGTCGCGGGTGCGGCGCTGCCGCCACCGCCGCCATTGTTCGTTTTGCCGGGAGTGGGTGTCGTTGGCCCGGCAGGCAAGGTTCCGGGGGCGGCGCCCTTGTCCGGATTGATAATCGTGGGTCCGTTCCCACCTCCTGAACCACCCGAAGGACTGTTCACGGCCACCACATGCTGGCTCAGCGGCTTCCCTTTGGACTCCCCAGATTTCTTGGCGCCCGGGCCCTTTACGGCAACCTTGACCGGCTTTTTGGCCTCCTTTTTGGCAATTTCCTTGTCCTTGATCGGAGGAGGAGGCGCGAGCGTGATGTCCACTGGTTTATGAAAGGCGCTTGCTATGTTCTTGAAAGCTCCGAAATAGGCAAGGATCGGCAGCACCACAATATGCACCCCGATCGAGATCAGGATGATGCGAAGCAGAAGCGGGTTTCCCTTTCTTCGGCGTCTGGCCATTAGCTCTTGTTATCCGTGGCGAATGTAAAGTGGGTCACTCCGGCTTTGCTGACCTCGTTCATCACGGAGACCACAAGGCCGTGGGAAACGCTGGCGTCAGCGTTGATGATTACCAAGCTATCGGGCGAAATCTTGAGCTTCTCGAGGTCCGTGGCCAGGTCCCCAAGCTGGATGGGCTTGAGATTCAAGAACAGGCGATTGTCCTTCATGACCGTGACAGTCAAGTTCTGCGCCGAGTGAGTGCTGGACTGCGATGCTTTGGGCAAGTTCACCGCCAGTCCGCTCTGCACAACCATCGCCAGAGAGGCAACCATGAAGAAGAACAGCAGGAACATCATCACATCGATCATCGGAATCACGATGATCTCAGGCTCTTCCACCGGCCGGCGCCGACTAATATTGACTCGCTTTCGCAGCATGCCTTAGTCGAGTCTCCCGGTCAGGTAGTTCACCAATTCCGCGCCGTAATATTCCATGTCCTCAACGATCTTCTTGGATTGGTTGGCAAAGTAGTTGTAGCAGATGAAGCCGATGATGGCGAGGGTGATGCCGCTGGCGGTGGAAACAAGCGCTTCCGAGATTCCGCCGAGGATTTCGGTGGGATTGCTGAGGCCGGTCGCTTTCGCGGCCCGGAACGACCCGATCATGCCCGCGATGGTCCCGAGCAGGCCGAGAAGCGGCGCGATATTCACGATGGTCTTGATAATGGGCAGATTGGCGTCGAGGTTAGGCTGCTCGTTTGCCGCTTCCTGCTCCATTGCCATTTCAATGCGCTCTGCCGAGCGGCTGGAGTTCTTGAGCCCTCTTGCGAAGATGCGGCCGACCGGTCCGCCGGTTTTCTCGCATTGCAGGATCGCCTGGGTAGGGTCTCCTTTGCCTTGGTAGAGCTCTTTAACTTCATCCAGCAGCACATCTCCGTCGATGTTTGCTTTTCGGAGAACGATAAACCGCTCGATGGCGATGCCAACAAGGATGATCGAACATAAAATTAGCGGGTACATCATGATCCCGCCGTCGTGGAGAAACTGTAAAACCGAATTCATTTGTCGCCGAGGTCTAAGCTTACTTGTTAAACGTTCTTGAGCGTCTGAGAAGCCGTTAAGATTGGTGGGGACGCGTGCCGAGCCCCAGTGCAACCGGGGCATGTAGACCATAATCGGTTCGAATGAGTCCTTTCTTTCACCTTGTGGCCGTGACCGCCGTCGCCTTACTTCTCCGCCAAGCCCCCAAAGCTCCCTTCTATAACGAGATCCAAACCTTCGTTCGGGCTGACCGCCAGAATCCGCCGGCCAAGGGTCAGGTTCTCTTCGTTGGCAGCTCAAGCTTCGCTTTGTGGACGGACATGCAACAGGATTTCCCGAACCATCACATCCTAAACCGGGGTTTCGGAGGCTCGACCCTCCCAGATGTGATCCGCTATGCCGACCAAGTCATCTTTCCCTACCAGCCCGCTCAAATCGTGATCTACTGCGGCGAAAACGATTTCGCTGCTCCCGATAGGCCATCAGTGAACACGGTAGAACAGCGCTATTTGGATCTGTACCGGGTCATCCGCCAGCGGCTTCCCAAGGTGCCGATCTTGTACATCGCCATCAAACCCAGCCCGGTCCGCCGCAGTTTATGGCCAAAGTTCATGGCTGCCAACCGCCGCATACAGGCGGATACAAGAAACGAGAGGTACGCGACGTTCGTGGACATGTACTCCCTCATGCTGGATGATGACGGTCAGCCGAGGACGGATCTGTACCGAGAAGACCGGCTTCATATGAATGCCGAGGGATACGCGATCTGGACGAAGGCGCTTGAGCCGCTGTTGTTGAACTAGATATTTGTTACACTAACATGGTCAGGCTTTCTAAGATCCTTGCCAATTGACTGTGCATCAGTGGGATGCCGCAATGAATTAAGACCGGTTATTGGCCGCTTCCAGCAGGCATTGACTTCATGGGATCAAAAGGCTTGCCGTCCATGGTCATTGACTCTTTGGTCCAGGTCATTCTTGCCATTTTCCACTTCCCGTCCTCTTTGCGGAAGTCATCGGTGGTAAAGCCGTCGAAAACCATAAGGTGAGTTTTCTTATCCGGCCCACTGGATAGAGACTTCATCTTGTGCTCCGTAAAGGCCGTTCCCGTGTCCCCTTTCATTACAAGCTTTAGCGTTGTGGAGCTGGAGGATTTCATCTTAGTGAGAGTCATGAACGACATCTTCATGCTGGCAACCATATCCTCAAATCCCATCGTCTTGCCGTTTTCCACGTACTTGAAATCCGAAGTGACGTAGGGCTGAGTGGCCTTTGCGAACGCATCCATATCCAGCTTCATGAACGCGTGCTCGATCTTCTTGTTCATTTCCTTGATCGTGTGGCGAAGGCTTTCGGCGCTTGCAAGGGAAACCAGAGCTAGCGCCGCGATTGGGATGAGAAGCGTTCTTTTCATGGGTTGAAGTATGGTGCAAGTTGCTGTTAGCCTTTACCCTCACATGCCCAGAGTTTCGAGATCCCCACCCTAGAGCTGGCTGGAGGATTTTTGTTGGCCGAACACTTTGTTACTTCCTTCCAGCGAGCGCATGCCATTTACAGAGACGTCATCGACCAACTCAGGAATGGTATTGGCCGTTATTCTATGTTGGTCTATCGCGTTAGGCTGTTATTTCTCCGCCTACGAATTCAAGAGTTGGCTCGGTAACAGGGAGTAACATCGGACGATGCGTCCTCGCCTCGCCTTACTCGCTCTGCTAATAACCTCTACCCAATTATGCCACGCCCAGTGGGGTGATGTCCGCCGCATAGGTATCGGGGGCGAGTCCACCGTCGCCAGCGATGGCGAAGGCAACGTGTATCTGACGAGCCACCTTCCCTGCTCCCTGTGGCAAAGCCACAACTGGGGCAACACGTTCAACCGCACCTTCCGATTCCCCGATTCCCTCGGAGATATGTTCGTCTATGTTCGCCCCAACCACAAACTGGACGTCAGCTTTATAAGAGCCCAAATCAACGGGCTCTCCACCTGGTACTCGCTGGACGGCGGACGCACGCTGCAGAAGGGCAAGAATGTCGACGGGCCTTTGGACCGGGAATGGGTGACTTCCAATAGAGCGGGCGATCTGTTCATGGACTACTCGAACGGCTACATTGGCGGGCCTAAATCGAAAGGGCTCTTCCTGGCGAAGTCGGATAACGACGGCGAGTCTTTCAAGCAAATTGCACGCGTGGACCGCGAAAAGCCGGGCAGCTACCCGGTGGACCCTTATATCGCAATGTCCTCAAATGACCGGCTATTCTGCATGTGGGCGACCTCTGAGGACTACGACACGATCGAGAATTTTCGCTTGGCCCATTCCGATGACAGCGGCAAGCGCTTTTCAAGGCCGATCACGGTGGCGACTTTCGACAAATCAGTCGAGGGCGAGAAGGTGGATGTTCAAGAACGATGGATGTTGGGCTGCATCCTGGCCGAGGGTACCGATAAGGTTGTTGTCGTCTACCCACATTACACCCGCGTGACGATTGATGGCAAACCGCAGCTTGGGTTTCTTCTGTATTACAAAGCCAGTTTTGACGGTGGGGAGACTTTTGGCGAAGGCAAGAGCGTGTTGCCCCAGGATGAAGTAGTTGCCGCCATGAAGTCTTACCAGCAAAACAAGCTGGCAGACGAAACCCATCCCTTTTATATTCAGACCTTGCCTTGGCTTTGCAAAGATGCATCCGGGCGAATCTATCTGGCGTTTACGGATAACCGGGCGGGCCAATCCAAATACAAAAACCAAACATTGAACCGCTGGCAGGTTCGTTGCGCCACGTGCTTTGAACTCAAGAACGGCTTTACCTGGTCGGATCAGGTTTCGCACCTTTATCAAAGCAAAAGGCCCCCTGAGGATTTTTTGAGCTGCGCCGCCGACTCAAAAATGCTCTACATCAGTTGGACCGAGAACAACAACCACACGGAAGACTGGCCGTACGCAACGACGGATCTTTTTACGGGAGACCTTTACTTGGGCCGAAAGAAGCTGGACTAGCCCCTTTGCTAGGGTGTGAACGTTACCGATAATTTGAACTGTGGGCGCAGAACTAACTTCTCACAACCGGAAGGTCGCTGTGATCGGGCTTGGCTATGTAGGGCTTCCGGTCGCGGTCGCCCTGGCAAAGGTCTCCCGCGTGGTCGGGTTCGATATCGACCCGACGCGCATCAAAGAGTTGAACGAAGGCCATGACCGAACCGGCGAGGTCGAGGATTCCGAACTGCCGGGTCTTGACGTTCAATTTACTCACAACCTTTGCGATATGGCAGACTGCAACTTCTACATCGTTGCGGTTCCAACCCCCATCGATAGCGCCAAGACCCCCGATCTTCGAATCCTCTATAAGGCAACTGAAACAGTGGGATCAGTTCTCAAGCCGGGCGACATTGTGGTCTACGAATCTACCGTTTATCCGGGCACGACCGAGGATGAGTGCGTGCCGATTCTGGAGAAAGTTTCGGGCCTCGTGAACCGCGTGGATTTCACAGTTGGCTTCAGCCCAGAGCGAATCAACCCCGGCGACAAGCAGCATACGTTCACTAAAATTCTGAAAGTGGTTTCTGGCCAAGACGATGAGACCTTGGAAGCAGTCGCATCGGTATATGGCAGCGTCGTTGAGGCGGGCATCTACAAGGCGCCGTCCATTCGAGTCGCGGAAGCGGCAAAAATCATCGAGAACACTCAGCGAGACCTCAACATCGCCCTCGTTAACGAGCTTGCGCTCATTTTCGACCGCATGCAGATCGACACCAGCGAAGTGTTAAAGGCTGCCGGCACAAAGTGGAACTTTTTGAACTTTCATCCCGGACTCGTTGGCGGCCACTGTATCGGCGTGGACCCCTATTATCTGACTTACAAATCCACTGAGCTCGGATACCCACCCAGGTTGATTCTCGAGGCTCGACGGATCAACGACGAAATGGGCTTCTTTATTGCAACCCGCGCGGTAAGAGAAGCGGTGCTGGCAGGCGCGCACATTCCGGGCGCGACGGCAACAATCCTCGGCCTCACGTTCAAAGAAAACGTGCCCGATATCCGAAACACGCGCGTGGTGGACATCGTGGCCGGCTTTGAACAGTACGGACTAAGAGTGCAAGTCCACGACCCCTTGGGCTCCCTTGAAGAAGCCAAGCACGACTGCGGATTGCTTCTCACTCCGTTCGAAGAACTAAAACCGGCGGCCATTTTGGTTCTGGCCGTAGCCCATGACTGGTACAAATCGCTTTCCACCGAGCAAGTGGCCGAACTCGTGCAGCCAGGTGGTCTTATCGTGGATGTGAGAGGCATTTTGCATGCCGCCGCGTTTCGCAAGAAAGGTTATCACGTCTGGGCTTTGTAGGCCACAAGGGTTTTCGGTTCCGTCATCTCATCCATTGCGAAACGCACGCCCTCACGGCCGAAACCGCTTCGCTTGACGCCGCCGTACGGGAAGTTGTCGAAGCGTAAGGTTGGGTAGTCGTTGATGATAACACCGCCCACTTCCAGTTCTCGGTATGCCCTTTCTATCGCCTGCGGATCCTGGGTAAAGACACCACATTGGATTCCGTATTGCGAACCGTTGACCCTTGCTATTGCTTCTTCGAGGTTCTTGAACGGGCGCAGCGTGAGTACAGGGCCGAAGACCTCTTCCCGGCTAAGTTTGACGTTGTCCGGAACATTCTCCATAAGGGTTGGCCAGATCAGGTTGCCATCCCGCTTGCCACCTGCAATAACCTTTGCTCCGGCCGAGACGGCTTCGGCGATGAACTCCATGACGCGGTCCGCGGCAGCGTCAGAAATCATGGGTCCACAGACGGTTTGTGGTTTTGATGGATCTCCGGCCGGGCATGTTAGAGTTTTATTAACGAGTCTTGCCTTGACATCACGATAAACGCTCTCATGTGCTAGAACATGCTGTATAGCTATACATATCTGCCCTGCATAGCCATAGCCACCGGCGACCAGGCGGGGAATTGCCCAGTCTAAATCAGCGTCTTCACACATGATCACGGAGGCATCGCCTCCCAATTCCAGAGTGATTTTCTTTTCAGGAAGGAGCCTTTTGAGATGCCAGCCAACCCCGGGCGAGCCGGTGAAGCTAACCATCTTGACGCGTCCGTCCAAGGCGACTTTTTCTGTAATTGCGGAAGGAACAAGGATGGCGTTTAAGACTCCGGGCGGGCAGCCCGCTTCATGAATCAAGCGAGCCAGAGTGAAGGTTGAAAGGAGCGCCAAGTCGGATGGTTTGAGTATGACGGTGTTTCCCGTTGCCAAAGCAGGAGCGATTTTGTGAGCGGCGAGGTTGAAAGGCCAGTTGTAAGGCACGATGCAGAGGATAGGGCCGAGCGGAAACCGCTCGACCCGGCAAGTGTAGTCCTTGCCGCGGGGATCGAAGTCCAGCGGCATTGTTTCGCTGCCGTAACCTTCCGTTAAGTTGGCGGCCAACTCAAAGGTGATCGCAAGCCTTGAGACTTCTCCTTTCGACCACGTTATTGGCTTTCCAACCTCCTCTGTGAGGAGTTCGGCTAGTTCTTCTGCGCGATCCCGGACGCCCTGGGCAATACGCTGGAGCAGGCTCTTTCGCTCTCCATGACTTGTTCTTGAAAAACTCGCGAAAGCGTCGTGAGCTGCCGAAACGGCCGCCATCGCTTCGCTCATGCCGCCTTCGGCGGCAGTCCCGATGAGCTTTCCTCCGCACGAGGCATAGATTTGGACCTTTCCAACAGACTGGTCACAAACGCCGCCAATGAAGTGGCCATCGATGAGCATCTCGCGGTGAAGCACATTTTCATTGTGAACGGTGAAGGGCGGGCGGAGGGGAAACGCGGAACTTCACCTGTAGTTCCGACTGGCCCGAAAATTTCAGAAGCCAATCCCAATGCTGCTCCGTCTTGTCCCCAACTCCGGCACAAAGCGCTTGACTTCTGACACAATTAGGGCTAGAAAATCGTATTCCAGATGCGGGAGCACCGCAGAGGCGTCATTTATCCCGAGCCCGGCGCGCCTCGCGACGAAAGGAGCCGGTTTCGGACAGGGGGTTAACTATGGTTCGAAAAGTTCTTTGCGCTCTCGATACGGCCAATATCGATGAGGCCCTCTCGATTATCCGCAGGCTCGGCCCAACCGTCGGTGGGTTCAAAATCGGACATGGGCTAGTTTTGAACTACGGGCTGGACGTTGTGGACCGCCTTACCGAAGCCGGCGCCAAGCGCATTTTTCTGGATCTCAAGTTCCACGACATTCCGAACTCCATTGCCTTGGCCGTGCGTGAAGCAGCCAAACGCAACGTTTGGATGATGACCCTGCACATCTCTGGCGGACCGGCCATGCTTCAGGCCGCCGTCTATGAGGCGAGGGCCTACAGCGAAACTTCACCGCTCCTGGTAGGCGTCTCGGTCCTCACGTCCATGGATCAGCACACTTTGACAGACTTCGTCGGCGTTCCGCGCCAAATCGGCGAGCACATGGTCGAGCTTTCGAGACTTGCAATGGATTGTGGCCTGGACGGCGTCGTCTGCTCACCCGCGGAGATTGTGGACATCAGGAAAGGGATCGGGCGGCAAGGTTGCATTATCACTCCGGGGATTCGTCCGGAACATGGCCCGACTCATGATCAGCACCGTGTTGGCACAGCTCAACAAGCTCTCGCAGACGGTGCAGATTATCTGGTGATAGGCCGTGCGCTCACCCACAGCCCGGATATCGAAATCGCCCTGAAAGAACTGGGGTTCGAAGCCGCAAGCGCCGGTTAATCGCCTATCGACTTTCGCAGATTTCGACCGTAAGAACTGTGGCCTAACCTCTTGGCCAATTCAAGAACTTGGTCAAGTGTTATCCAACCCTGCCGGAACGCAATTTCTTCAGGGCAGCAGACTAGCAGTCCTTGGCGGTGCTCTACCGTTTGAACGTAGTTGGAGGCTTGGAGCAGGTTGTCATGGTTGCCGGTGTCTAGCCATGCGAACCCTCTTCCCATCACCTCAACATTGAGCTGCCCCTGCTCCATGTAGAGGCGGTTCAAATCGGTGATTTCAAGCTGGCCGCGCGCTGAAGGCTTGAGTTTATGCGCCAGTTCGGTAACTTGGCCGTCATAAAAGTACAAACCTGTAACCGCCAAGTTGGACTTTGGGTGCTCCGGCTTTTCTTCCAAGGACAGTGCCCGACCATTTTCGCCGAGTTCCACAACACCGTATTCGCGGGCATCGTCCACATGATAGGCGAATACTACCGCCCCGGACTCGAGCCGGACTGCGCGGCATACTATTTCGCTCAGGCCGTGGCCATAGAAAATGTTGTCGCCAAGAACCAGCGCACACGGGTCGCCTGCAACGAACTCTTTGCCGACCAAGAACGCCTGGGCGAGGCCACCCGGGTCAGGCTGCTTCACATAAGTGATCCGAATTCCCCAATCGGAGCCGTCCCCAAGCAGGTTCTGGAACTGCCATTGATCGTGGGGCGCTGTGATCACGCAGATATCCCGGATTCCCGCAAGCATGAGTACGCTCAGCGGATAATAAATCATCGGCTTGTTGTAAATGGGCAACAGCTGTTTGCTGATCGCCTTGGTTACCGGATGCAGGCGCGTGCCAAGACCGCCAGCCAACACTATGCCTTTTTCAATCAAGTTTTCACTCCGGAGGGCCATTCGGCCCGGTTGATGCTACCCCTATTTATAATGGGTCTGCGGCTTGCCGGTCCGTAGTCTCGTTATTAACCTTAAGGACCCTTGGACGAAGTCACCGCGATCATCATCAACTACAAAACCCCGGAACTAACGATGGGCGCGGTTCGGAGCTGCTTGGGCGAACCCGATATCGCCGAGGTCATCGTGATCGATAACGGCTCCGGGGATGAGAGCGCGGACACGCTGACCGAGCAATTCCGTGGAACAAAGGCCCGGGTTATGGAGAACGACAAGAACCTTGGCTTCGGTGCGGCCAACAACAAAGGGATATCCAAAGCTCACACCGAATTTGTTTTTCTTTTGAATTCGGACGCGTTTGTGATGGAAGGCGCGGTCGGGTTGCTCTTGGCTCGGTTGAAGACGGACAACTCGATTGGGTTGATCGGTCCGGAAGTGCTGCTGAGCGACGGCAAATCGCCGCAGCCCCTGAATTTCGGTCCTTTTCCCACTTTGCGGACGATATTTACCCGCAGCCAACGGGTTGACGATCCTCTTTGCCCGGACTGGATCAGCGGCGTGGCGTTTATGGGCCGGCGGGACTTCTTGTTAGAACTGAACGGTTTTGACGACCAGTTTTTTATGTATTTCGAAGACGTGGACCTCTGCCGGCGGGTCCGCGACGCGGGCAAGAAAGTGGTCCGTGAGCCGGCAGCCAAGATCGTGCATTTCGGCGGGCAGAGCCTAAATTCCGACTTCAGGCGCAAGAAGCTCTACTACGCCGCACAGGACAGGTATTTGGAAATTACCAGGCGCCCCCCGTTTGGACGCGGGCTTGTGAAGGCCGCTCGGTGGCCGGCGTATTTTGTGAGGGGGATTTTTGCGAAGTAATAATACCCGGGTAAAATCATTTATACCCGGGTATTATTAATTGATGATTTCACCTACGGTTACCGCGTTCATCGGCGATGAGAAGGTCGCCTCCGGGCCTTTGGAAGATGTATTGCCTTCCCTGAAAGCCTGGTTCGACCAGGATCAAGGCGCCATGTTCCTCATCTTTGAAGATGAGACCGGGAAGGCTCTTGACTTTGATCTTCGCGGGCCGCTGCCACACGTTATGGCGCGGCACAATCCTTCAGCCCTCCACCAGGGTCCCGGAAGACCCAAGCTAGGCGTGGTTTCCCGTGAAGTTTCGCTTTTACCACGGCACTGGGAGTGGCTGGAGGGGCAACCCAACGGCGCCTCGGCAGCGATCCGTCGATTGGTGGAAGAAGCGCGGAAGGTCCCGAGTTCGAGAGCCGCAAAGGAAGCCTTGGGAAGGGTGATGACGGCGATAGCTGGCGACCGGCCCAACTACGAAGAGGCAACTCGGGCGCTCTATGCCGGCCGCAAGGAGGATTTTGCTGCGCTCATTGCCGGTTGGCCGAAGGACGTTCGGGCATATATCCTAAAGCTTAGCGAGCCCGCTTTCATGGAAGCAACTTAGTTCTTCAAGTTGCCCAACTCGAAGGCTTGGCCCCTAACTTAAACCCGGTACCCGTTGCCTAGCGATCGCGAAGCGGAAGGCCCATTGCTTTAAGGAAGACCCGCGACTCGTCGTCGGTCTTCGCCGTCGTGCAAATCACGATGTCCATCCCGCGAATGCGGTCGAACGTATCGTAAGGGATTTCCGGAAAAACGAGCTGCTCTTTCAGACCAAGGGCATAGTTGCCGCGGCCATCGAAGCTCTTGGGCGAGAGGCCCTGGAAGTCTCTGATGCGGGGCAGAACCACGGTTGCGAGCTTATCCAGGAAATGGTAAGCCCGATCGCCGCGCAGGGTGACCTTGCAGCCGATCTTCATGCCCTGACGGAGCTTGAAGTTCGAAATCGCTTTCTTGGCGCTCGTGACTACCGGCTTCTGGCCGGAAATCAGCGTCATGTCCCGTACGCTGTTCTCCAGGTGCTTTGGATCCTTTTCACCGTTGCCGGTGCCCATATTGATCACGATCTTTTCGAGTTTGGGCGCTTGCATCACGGTGGTGTAGTTGAACTGCTGCATCATTTGAGGCAGCACTTTCTCTTTGTACACCGCGCGCAAACGAGGGGCGGTCAGCTTGCGCCGCGTTCGATCGTATCTTCCGATTCCTTAGGTTTCCTTGCCATTTTCCTTCTTTGCTAAACTTTCGGGTTAGCCCTCTTTAGTGCTCATGAGGGGCGCATCAACAAGCGATTTGCCACTCTTCTTGGCATAGCGCACGATCTTGCCGTCCTCTTTTGCGGCCCACGCGCGTGGGAATGCCCTTTTCCGGGTCGATCAGCATGAGGTTGCTGACGTGAATCGGCGCAGGCAAACGAAGCCATGCCGAATTTCTCGCTCGTGTCGCGCCTTGCGGTGTTTGATCACGGAGTTCAAAGGAATCGGCATTTCCGGATTCTCTTCGTTCTCTTTCAAAATGATTGCCTTTTGCTCTTTGGGAGAGATGGCGGCCACATAACCTATTTCGCCCTTGTCCTTGCCGGCGATGATCATGACCTTGTCGCCGCGGCGAAGCTTGACTTTAATGTGACTGTCCAGCAGTTTCAGTTCGGCTTTTGTTGGCATTACAGCACCTCCGGCGCAAGGGAAACGATCTTCATAAAGTTGTGGTCGCGGAGTTCGCGGGCAACCGGGCCAAAATGCGCGTGCCGCGCGGCTCGTTGTTCGCGGGGTTGATAACCACGCAGGCGTTGTCATCGAACCGGAGCGTAGAACCGTCCAACCGGCGAACCGCCTTTTTGGACCGCACGATCACGGCCTTGATCACATCGCCCTTCTTGATGGGCATGTTCGGAGTCGCAACCTTAACGGCCGCAACGATGACATCACCCACGCCGCCATAGCGAGGTTGTGACCCTTTCAAAACGCGGATGCACATGACCTCACGTGCGCCCGAGTTGTCGGCCACTTTTAATCTCGTAAACTGCTGTATCATTTCTTACCTTTGTGAACTGTGAACAGTGAAGGGTGACATGTCCTGAGCTACCCTTTACCCTTTACCCTTTACCCTTTACCCTTTACCCTTTACCCTTTACCCCTTCAAAAAACTACTTCACCTTTTCTACAATCCGAACGACTCGCCATCGCTTCTCGCGGCTCATTGGACGAGTTTCCATGATTTCGACCCTGTCGCCAATGCTGCATGAGCTCTCGTCATGCGCTTTAAACCGGTTCGAGCGCTGAACGATCTTGCCGTAAATAGGGTGAGGAACCTGGCGCTGGATTTCCACGACCACCGTTTTCTGCATCTTGTTGGACACAACAACACCCTCACGGATCTTACGGTCCAGTCGTTCAACCGTCTCTTTGACTTCTGCTGCCTTACGCGCCATTATTTATTCGCTTCCTCTCTTCTTCTCAGTGATCATGGTGAGTATTCGGGCCATGTTATGGCGGCGAATCTTTAGGCCCGTGGTGTCCTGGATTTGCCGGAACACGAGATCGCGCCGCGCTTTGTATAGCGCAGCCCTCTCCTGCAGCAGCATCTCTTCCAACTCTGGGACGGTCTTGTCGACCAACTCACTCCTCTTTAGGTCTTTCATCTGTTCAACTCTTATTCAGTCTCTTCGTCTTCTTTGCTCACATGGAGGTCGTCCATGATGGCCTTACTGACGAACTTGCACTTAATCGGCAGTTTATGGCTTGCGAGGCGCATGGCTTCTTTAGCCACTTCCTCGGTCACGCCGTTCATTTCAAACATTACGCGGCCTGGGCGGATTACGGCAACCCATCCCTCAACCGGTCCTTTTCCTTTACCCATACGGGTTTCAAGCGGCTTCTTGGTGATCGGCTTGTCCGGGAAGATCCGAATCCAAACCTTCCCACCGCGCTTGATGTGGCGGGTCATGGCGATACGAGCGGCCTCTATTTGCCGGCTCGATACCCAATCCGCTTCCAGCGACATCAGTCCGTAATCGCCGAAGGCGATCGTGTTGCCCCGGCTCGAGACGCCGGCACGGCGTCCGCGGTGCTGTTTTCTAAACTTGGTTCTCTTAGGCAGTAGCATTGGGGACCTCCGCGGCGGCTGGTGCAGCTTCCGGCGCCGGCGGCGGAGCTAGCTGCGCTGCCGGTTCTGGGCTTGGCGTCGGAGCAACCGGACCGTCGGGATCCTGCCGTCGTCTCGGCGCAAGCTCTTCGCGAAGTCTTCGATCGGGAAGCACCTCGCCTTTATAAACCCATACCTTCACTCCGATGGAGCCGTACATGGTTGAGGCTGTCGCAAAACCGTAATCGATATCCGCGCGAAGCGTATGAAGCGGGATCTTGCCCACTTTGTCGCCTTCGGTGCGGGCGATTTCCGATCCGCCCAGCCGTCCAGAAACTTGAATCTTGATGCCTCGGCCATTGAGCCTCATGCATCGGGTCATTGCCTGGCGCATGGCGCGGCGATGGCTAATTCGCTTTTCGAGCTGCATGGCGATGTTCTCAGCAACGAGTTGCGCGTCGAGTTCGGGCTGCCGAACCTCCGTCACGTTCACCTGAACAACCGAGCTTGGATCCTCTCTGCGGACGAGCCGGTTCAGAGAGTCCGTAAGCTCATCGATGCCCTTTCCACCGCGGCCGATGATCGCACCGGGGCGGGCGGTGAAAATGGTCACCTTGATGCGGTTGGCTGCGCGCTCAATTTCAACTCGCGAGACATTGCCGAGGCCGGACCGCCGCTTGACGTAGCCGCGGATCTTATGGTCCAGCAGCAAGGCAGCTCCATAGCCTTTCTTGCCGTAATACCAATGACTGTCGAAGCCACGAATGACTCCAACCCTAAAACCTACCGGATGTATTTTCTGACCCAAGTTACTCTGCTCCCTCTTCCGAAGGCTTTTCCTCGGAGGTCTCTTTAGCTTCTTCTTCCGCCGGCGTCTCTTCGGCGGGAGTCTCGATCGCCTCTTCCACAACTTCCGGCTCGATTACCACGTCTGCTGCTTGAGCTTCAGGTTCGGCGGCGGCCTCGACCACTGGCTCTTCGGCCGCTTCGGCTTTGGCTGAGGCTTCCTTCTTACCTTTACCCTTCTTAGTCGGGGCGCTCAAGGTTGGCCTCGGCTTAGCTTTAGACTTGACCTTGGCCTTAACCGGCGGCTCGTATTCTTCGAGAACGACGGTGATGTGGGAAGTCTTCTTCAGGATCCTGAAGCCTCGGCCCATAGCTCTGGCACGCATTCTCTTCTGAACCGGTCCCTCGTCCACCATGATCGTCGCGATGCGAAGATAAGGCTTATCAATCTGGTGATTTTCCTCCGCGTTCGCCATCGCACTGATCAGAACCTTGTTCAAACAGGCGGCGCTTTTGCTTGGGTGAAAGCGCAGGAGCGCCGAGGAATGCTCGGCGGGTTTACCCCGAAGCTTGTCCGCAATGATGCGAACTTTCCTCGGCTGGACCTTTACATATTTAGCGGTTGCTCTAACTTCCATTTTTCGACTTCTTTTTCGGTCGGGCTCGATTCACGCAAGCGCTAGATTGTACCTTCTGACCGCTTGCTTTGAACCTGTGCGAGCTATCGGATCTTCGTGCCTCTTTCCGCGAGTTGGCCCGCGTGGCCTCGGAACGTACGCGTCGGCGCGAACTCGCCCAGTTTGTGGCCGATCATGTTCTCGGTCACGAATACGGGAACATGCTTCCGTCCGTCGTGCACGGCAAAAGTGTGGCCAACCATATCAGGCGTGATCGTGGATCTCCGCGACCATGTCTTGATCAGCCTCTTTTCGCCCTTTGAGTTCATGTCGTTCACCTTTTTCATAAGGTGATCGTCCACGAAGAACCCTTTCTTTAAACTTCTAGCCATCTGATTCCTTTAACCGTTTCTCCTGCGGACGATGTACTTGTTCGTTCGCTTGTTAACTCGTGTCTTATGACCCAAACTCTTGTTGCCCCATCGATCGACAGGACCCTTCTTACGTCCCACCGGGGACTTGGCCTCTCCGCCACCATGGGGATGGTCGCGCGGGCTCATGACGACGCCACGAACGTGCGGCTTGCGACCGAGGCCTCGGTTCTTACCGGCCTTACCGATCGACTCGTTCTCGTGCTCGGCATTGCCGACCTCGCCGACCGTGGCGCGGCAGGTGTTATGCACCATCCGCATTTCTCCGCTCGGCAGCCTGAGGGTTACGTAGCTTCCCTCTTTTGCCATGACCTGGGCGGAGGCGCCGGCGGAGCGGACCATCTGCCCGCCCTTATTCGGCTGCAACTCGATGTTGTGGACCAGAGTTCCAAGAGGGATGTTCTTCAACGGCAACGCGTTGCCGGGAAGGATGTCCGCATCCGGACCGCTGCTGACCCGAGTTCCAACTTCGACGCCTTTTGGAGCAAGGATATATCGCTTCTCGCCATCCATATAGTGGAGCAGGAGGATGCGGCAGGTGCGATTCGGATCGTATTCGATCGCCGCGACTTTTGCCGTGACTCCATCCTTCTCGCGCTTGAAATCCACAATTCGATAACGAGTCTTGTTGCCGCCGCCACGGTTTCGCGAGGTTACGCGCCCGGTAGCGTTTCGGCCACCCGATTTTGAGATCGGTGATGTCAGTGTCTTTTCTGGCTTACCCTTCGTGACCTCGCTATAGTCCGCGGTGATCATGAAGCGCCTTCCAGGCGACGTCGGTTTGTATTGTTTGGTCGGCATCGTTAGACTCCGTAATCCTCTAAAAGCTGTCCTTTGACGAGCGTGATGATCGCCTTTCTGCGCGCGGTCTTGTAGCCGATGTTTCGGCCGACGCGGCGCTTCTTGGCCGGAAGGTTGACCGTCCGTACGTGAGCAACCTCGATCAGTTCGTCCTTCTTTCTCTTGCCCGCGTTGTAAATCGCCTCGAACGCCTGCTTGATCTCGATCTTGTTCGCGTCCGGGGCTACTAGGAACGTGTACTTGCGCGAAAGGTTGGCTTCGTCCCGAACGCGAGGATCGCCTTGGGAAAGGAGAACGCTTCGCTCGGTGATATGCGGCTGGATAATGATGTTATGCGGATCTTTCACTTCGCCCAAACCTCCTCGATCTTTGCGAGAGCATCTTTGGCGACGATCACCTTGTGAGCGACGAGAACGTCTCGTGCTGAGAACACCGCCGTTTTGGTCCCCTGCGCACCGGGCGCGGTACGAACTTCCACGTTGGGAAGATTGCGGAAGCACTTGAGCGTGGTCTCATCGTATTCGGGAAGAATCACGAGCACACGGCGCACATCCGTCAGTTCAAAAGTTTTGAGCAGTTCCGCGGCAAGCTTGGTCTTCGGCTCCGCGAAAACGATCTGATCGGCGACGGCAAGGTTGCCCGCTTCGATCTTCGCGTTGAGCGCGCCAAGAATCGCGGTTCGGCGCTCCTTTCGGTTGAGCTTCTTGTCGTAGCCTCGGGGCTTGACCGCGAGTGCCACCCCGCCATGGGCGTAATGCGGAGCGCGGGTGGTTCCCTGCCGGGCGTTACCCGTCTTCTTCTGCTTATATGGCTTCTTGCCTCCACCGCGGACCTCTGCGCGGGTCTTCGCGCTCTGGGTGCCCTGCCGGCTGTTGGCTTCTTCGGTGACGACTGCGCGGTGCAGCACGTGGGCGCTTGGCTTTGCGGCGTCGAGGGCCTCGGCCACCGAGTGGGTGCCGACCTTCTTGCCGTCCTTGCTTTTAATCTCTAGTGTTGTTGCCATTGGATTACCTCGCCACCTTGTTGATGATCACGAGACTTCCCTTCGCGCCTGCCACGGTTCCATCAACCAGAATCAGGTTTCGCTCCGCGTCCACTTTGAAGACCTTCAGGCCTTTTTGAGTCACGGTCTCGTCACCCATGTGCCCCGGTCTTCGTGAACCCTTGAAAACTCTTTGCGGCCCGGTCGCGCCGTTGGATAGCGGCCGTCGGTGGGTCATGTAGCCGTGAGTCATGTGCTGCCCTTTGAAGTGGTAGCGCTTGACGCCGCCTGCAAACCCGCGTCCCTTGGAGGTCCCGGTGACGGTCACTTTTTCACCGGCCTCAAATATGTCTGCTGTGATTTCCTGGCCAAGTTCCAGCCCTTCCGTGCTGTCCATTCGGAACTCTTTGAGAGTCCTCAGGTTCTTCGTCAGCCCGGCTTTCTTAAGGTGGCCGTGTTTCGGAAAAGTGAGATGCTTTTCGCTCACGTCTCCAAAGCCAACCTGAACGGCGGAATATTTGTCCTTATCCAGCGTTTTGATCTGGGTAACGTACACGGGACCGGCCTGAATTACAGTAACCGGAACCATTTTCCCCTCTTCCGTGAAGAGGTGCGTCATGCCCAATTTTCGTGCCTAAAATTCCTGGCAGCATAATGCCTCCTTATCGCTGTTTCGCGCGTCTATTCGGAATATAGACCGTTGCCCTACGGCATTCCCGGGTCGGTCACCGAACCTGACTAGAAACAGGCAAACAAACGGCGGCAACGCTTGGCATTGCCGCGAGTTGAAATAATACCGTAAACCTAGCCTGCGATGCAAGGCAGTGGTCGAGATTGAGTTTAAACTATACGAAATAGTCACATACCAAGTTTTCGCTCAAGAAACGCCACTTCGCAGGGATTTTGCGCCAGCTTTAGGGCTTTTTCGTATTCGGCCTTGGCCATTTCTGCCTCCCCTAGCATCTCGCAAAACTTGGCCTTAGTCGCAGGCAGCAAATAGTAGCCGGTTAACTGCTTGGAATCCTCTATTGCTTCTATCTGCTCAATACCGGCCTCGGGGCCGAAGACCACGGCTAGAGCTATCGCCCGGTTCAGCAATACCACTGGCGTGGGATTTACGGCCGCTAAATCATCATAGATTCGAAGGATGCAGGCCCAGTCCGTTTCTTTGAAACTTGGAGACAGGGCATGTGTTGCTGCGATTCCGGCTTCGAAGTGATATTGCGAAGCCTCTGGACCGCGGGCGGCAAGGGATAGTTGCTTCACGCCCTCATGAATTCGGGCGCGGTCCCAAAGGGAGCGGTCTTGGTCTTCCAGCAGGCACAACGAGCCGTCCGGAGAAACACGGGCGGGCAGCCGGCTGGAATGAAAGAGCATTAGTGCTAGCAGGGCGCGGGTGTCCGGCCTGTCGCCGATTCCGGTCTTGGATAAACGATTGGCGAGGAGAATAGCTTCATCACAGAGTTCGCTTCGCACTAACTCAGGATCGGTGTGGGCTGAATAGCCTTCATTGAACATCAAGTAGATTACTCGCAGAACCGATTCCAGTCTTTCCACAAGTTCGCTGCCTCCAAGCCACTCCACTCCAGTCAATGCCTTCTTCGCCCGAACGAGTCGCTGGGCAACGGCGTCTTCGCTAAGCAGCAAGCCCTTCGCTACTTCTCTCGTGCTAAGGCCGCAAAGCTCTCGCAAGGTCAGGGCAACTTGGGACTCAAGCGGCAAAGATGGATGGCAGCAGAGAAAGAGCATCTCAAGCTCCGCATCACCAAGAATCGTCGGGTCTGAATCCTCAACCCCGACGCGGTCCAACAGTGCTTCGCAGTCGCTCGAGTAGATCTTTTCGCGCCTCAGCGCATCGATCGCCAGGCGCTTGGCGGTTAGGGTCAGCCATGCACTGGGATTGGGCGGCGGGCCACTGATTGACCAAGATTGAAGGGCTCTTAGAAAGCTCTCCTGAACAACGTCCTCAACCAGGGGCAGTCGTGAAGGCCCCAAGGCCCGTACCAATCCGGAAACGAGCCTTGAAGATTCCTTTCTGAAGGAAGCGCTGAACTTCCTTTCGTCAGGCTCGAGCAGCCGCTGCCTCCGCAGGCACGTTTCCATAAACGCCCCGGACCTGAACCGAACCCCCATGCTGAAGGTGCGGGCAGCCCGCTGCAATTCTTGCGGCATCATCCACGTTGTCCGCTTCTATAAGGAAATAGCCTCCGATCGCTTCCTTGCTCTCGAGGAAGGGGCCGTCTGTCGAAAGCGGGTTGGGGCCCGGCCTCAGAACCTTATAATCATCGTCGGAAAGGCGTTCCGCTCCGAGAAGCTTCCCCTCTTTAGCCAGGGACTGATGCCAATCCATGAAGCTCTTGAGAGTCGCCTCGCCTTCTGCGGGTGACAACGTTGAGTAGTCGCCTTCGCCTGTGAGCAGTAAGAAATATTTCGCCATCTTGTTCTCCTTGCAGCTATATTATCGCTGTCTGTAAGGTCAACGATTGGCGGTGGCTGAAATCGACATCTCGCATCCGAGAAACGCGTTGCTCCCCAATGCCAATGGAGGCAAGTGGTTGTTCCAGGTTCAAAACGACGCGCGCCTTGAAAATTAAGCGGTTCGGCTCGCTCCCTGGATCACCCTCACGATGATCAGGATGATAGCCACAACTAGGGCGATGTGAATCAGAGCTCCCAAGAGTCGGAACACGAGTCCCAGGGCCCAAAAGGCGATCAATACTGCAATGGCGATTTCGAGAAATTCTTAGCATGGCGATTAGTCCAACTGAACGAACGAATACTCAAAATAAGGCGTTGCATGCGCTGGGCCTAATGCCTTATTTGCCCGGCCCGACGTTTGCTCGACGAGCACGTCTATATGTTTCCGGAGGCATTACCTTTCGCTAGGAGTCATTTCCTACAGCTCTGAAAAACCCACGAATCCGCTCATGAGGAAGGGCCATCACGGTATCCCCTTGAACGTCGGTGACCGTCTCGGCTGCAACGAGAGCGTTGATGATCGCCTCTTCGCACGCCTGTGCCGCTGCTTCGTACAAGAGCGAAAACTGCCTGGGAGCCACCGAACCTATGGAAAATTGCGAGTCCATGGAATCCATTCGGTTGGCGGTTGAGAAAGCGATGAACAGATCGCCGGAGGACATGTCTGCTACCGCACCCGTTCGTCCAAGACCAAGCGCAGCCCGCTTGCAAAGCGCTTTTAACTGAAGCGGCTGCAACGGTGCATCCGTACCGACCACCGCGATGATTGAGCTTGACAACGATGGCTTCAGTGGGTTCTCATCGATCTGTAGGCCAACGGGCAGGCCTGCAATGCGGAGTTGCTGGCGTGATCCGTGATTCGCTTGAACGAGAACACCGACCGTGTGCTCGCCGACCTCACGAGACGATGTCCCAATCCCGCCCTTGAAGCCATAGGCTATCATTCCCGTCCCGCCGCCAACGTTGCCCTCAGCAACTTGTCCACCGGTGGCAGAATTCAGTGCACTCAAAACATGCTCCTCCCGAACATGGAAGCCATTGATGTCATTGATACGCCCATCGTACGTTTCTGCAACGCACGGCAACACCCAAGGCAGCGGCCGCTTTAGCCCGATCAAATATTTGATGGCCGCCTCGTGAACGGCGCCCACGCTGTGGGTATTGGTAAGCAAAATCGGTCCAAACAACAAACCGAATTCCTCGATGAATGCGGTTCCCGTCATTTCGCCGTTGCCGTTTAGAGAGAACGTGGATGCCGCAACTGCTTCCGTGGCATCTTTACCAACGGGCCATATTGCGGTCACGCCGGTTCTTACCGGGCCAATGCCCACTTCCAGCGGAGGATCACCGCGAATTATCGTTTCGTGCCCCACCGCAACGCCGGGAATATCAGTGATAGCGTTAAATGCGCCGGTTTCGCCATCAAACGGATTGCCAAGATCTCGGGCACGGGGATTCATCCGATCAGTTTATATCCGGGCACAAATCCGTTCCAAGGCGTTTCAGTATGTTTGAAGGATTGGCGTCTATCGGTTAGGCCTTCGCCATGCCGGGCCAACCGCAAAGATCTACGATAACGCAAACTACAAACACAAAATCGGCGGGCGCAAGGGCGTCCGCCGTAAATGCCTTACCCTTTATCCGGAGCGCCTAGCTTCGGATTTCGATGTCGACGCCACTGGGAAGATCGAGGCGCATAAGCGCATCAATCGTCTTGTTCGTCGGATCGAGGATGTCGATCAGCCGGTTGTGCGTTCGCAGTTCGAAATGCTCCATCGACTCCTTATCGATGTGCGGACCGCGGAATTACGCAGAATCGCCGAATGTTGGTGGGCAGCGGAATCGGGCCGCATATTTCGGGCGCCGGTTCTCTTTGCCGTTTCGGTGATCTTCTCTGCGGATTGGTCAATAATCCGGTGATCGTAGGCTCGTAATCTGATTCTAACTTTGGTTTGTGCCATATCTGGGTTAAGGGTTACGGGTGACGGGTGACGGGCAAAGAGGAGCGGCAGTTAGGTATTCAGAACATTTGATTGTCTGTGCTATACCCTTCACTCGTCACCCGTTACTCGTAACGTAAAAAAGGGCCCCTTGCAGGAGCCCTTTTTCACTTATGCATGCACCTTCGTGATTGTGCCGGCGCCGACGGTTCGGCCACCCTCACGAATCGCGAATTTGGAGCCTTGCTCCATCGCGATCGGAGCGATAAGCTCGATCGTCATCGTAATGTTGTCTCCCGGCATAACCATCTCGACTCCGGTCGGGAGGTTAAGAGTTCCGGTAACGTCCGTGGTGCGGAAGTAGAACTGCGGGCGATAGCCGCTGACGAACGGCGTATGCCGTCCGCCCTCTTCTTTCGACAGAACGTAAACTTCAGCATCGAACTTGGTGTGAGGCTTGATCGAACCGGGCTTGGCGATAACCATGCCGCGCTCGATGTCCTTCCGCTCAACGCCTCTCAACAAGAGACCAACGTTGTCTCCCGCTTGACAATAGTCAAGCGGCTTGCGGAACATTTCGATTCCGGTACAGACCGTCTTTCGGCTCTCCGGTCGAAGCCCGACGATTTCGACCTCTTCCATCGACTTCAGTTGCCCGCGCTCGACACGACCGGTGGCAACGGTGCCGCGGCCGGTGATCGTGAACACGTCTTCGACGGCGGTGAGGAACGGCTTATCCGTATCGCGCGTTGGCGTTGGGATAAAGCTGTCAACCTGCTCCATCAGTTCGAGAACAGCCTTGGTGTAAGGATCTGCCGGATCGAGCTTTTCCTGCTCCAAAACCTTCACGGCGGAGCCGCGATGATTGGAGTGTCGTCGCCCGGAAAGCCATACTTTGCCAGCAGCTCGCGAACTTCGAGTTCCACAAGGTCAAGTAGTTCGGGGTCGTCCACGAGGTCGATCTTGTTCATGAAGACCACGATGTACGGCACACCGACCTGACGAGCGAGCAGAATGTGCTCACGGGTCTGGGGCATGGGGCCGTCCGTCGCGGAAACCACGAGAATCGCGCCATCCATCTGGGCAGCGCCGGTAATCATGTTCTTAATGAAGTCCGCGTGGCCCGGGCAGTCGACGTGAGCGTAGTGTCGCTTCTCCGTCTCGTACTCTGCGTGATAGATGTTGATCGTGATGCCTCGGGCCTTTTCTTCGGGCGCCGAGTCGATTTCGTCGTATATTCTGAATCTTCGCCAAGCCCTTATCGGCAAGCACGCGAGTGATCGCCGCGGTTAGCGACGTCTTTCCATGGTCGACGTGCCCGATTGTCCCGATATTGACGTGTGGCTTCGTTCTTTCAAACTTAGCTCTTGCCATGTTGTATCCTGTCCTCCTGCATCAGCGCCCACCTTGGGCCTTAGCGATAATTTCGTTAGCAATATTTTGAGGAACTTCCTCATAGTGTGATGGTGTGACGTTGGGCGATGCCCTCCCTTGCGTAAGCGAGCGAAGCGTCGTCACATAACCAAACATCTCTGCGAGCGGAACGTGAGCATTAACAATCGAGGTCCCACCAATCGATTGCTCCATTCCTTCGATGCGTCCGCGGCGGCCATTGATGTCTCCAACCACGTCGCCCACGTTTGTTTCGGGCGTCGTGACTTCGACATGCATGATCGGCTCTTTCAGAACCGGATTAGCCTTCTTCATCGCCTCTCTAAAGGCGATTAGGCCGGCTTGCTTGAACGCATTTTCGTTCGAGTCAACCTCGTGGTAGCTGCCGTCCGTTACCGGACACCTTGATGTCCACAACCGGGTAGCCGGCGAGTACGCCTGAGATCAGACCTTCGCGAACGCCCTTTTCAACCGCGGGAATGTATTCCTTGGGAATTGCACCGCCCACGACTTTGTTCTCAAACTGGAACCCGGAACCGATCGCAAGCGGCTCCATCTCAATGGTGCATACGCCGAACTGGCCGGAACCACCGGACTGCCGAATGAACCGGCCTTCCGCTTTGGATCGGGTTCGCACCGTCTCGCGGTAGGCGACCTGGGGCTTGCCTTGGTTCGCCTGAACGCCGAACTCTCGGTTCAAGCGGTCCACGATAATCTCAAGGTGAAGTTCGCCCATGCCTGCGATGATTGTCTGGCCGCTTTCCTGCGTCCGTGTTCACGCGGAACGTCGGATCTTCTTGAGCTAGCCGCTGAAGGCTGCGAACCAAGCTTCTCCTGGTCTGCCTTGCTTTTCGGCTCGATCGCGATTTCGATTACCGGTTCGGGGAACTTGATGCTTTCAAGCGCGATGGGGTGGTCTTCGTCGCAAATCGTTTGGCCGGTGTTCACGTCGCTGAGGCCGATCGCTCCGATGATGTCGCCCGCAAAGGCGTTGTCCAGATCGTTTCGCGAAATTGGCGTGCATTTCGAGAATGCGGCCGATGCGCTCGGTTCGGGTTCGAAATTCGTTGGTTTGCGGATCGCGGTAAGCGACGCTGACCGCACTTCCCTTCTTCAGCGAGCCGCTGTAGATTCGAAGATAGGTGAGACGGCCGACATACTTGTCGCTCATAATTTTGAACGCAAGCGCCGCAAAAGGCTCCGTGTCTGACGGGTTCCGCTTCTCCACTTCCTCGGTTCGAGGATGTACTCCGGAAACGCCTCCGACATCCACTGGCGAAGGCAGATAGTCCACCACCGCGTCAAGCATAGCCTGCACGCCCTTATTCTTAAAGGACGAGCCGCTAAGAATCGGAACAACCTTATTCGCGATCGTCCCCTGTCTCAGGGCCGCACGAATGTCCTTCTCGTCGATCTCTTCACCTTCGAGGAAGCGCTCCATGATCGAATCGTCAAAATCGGAAATCGCCTCGATCATCTTCTCGCGCCATTCGGCAGCGATTGCAGCCATGTCCGCGGGAATCTCGCGAATCTCTGACTTCTTGCCGTCATCGCTCATGTAGATCGTGGCCTTCATCGTTATCAGATCGATGTAGCCCGTATAATCGCTCTCCGCGCCGATCGGGATCTGCACGGGTGCGCCGTTCGCGCCCAGGCGCTGCTGGATTCGATGACACCACGCTGAAGAAGTCAGCGCCCAACCGGTCCATCTTGTTGATGTACACGATCCGGGGCACGCCGTACTTGTTCGCCTGACGCCAAACTGTTTCGGACTGCGGCTGAACGCCGCCGACCGCGCAGAAAACCGCGACGCAGCCGTCGAGCACGCGAAGCGACCGCTCCACTTCCACCGTGAAATCCACGTGGCCGGGAGTGTCGATAATATTGATCTTATGTTCCGACTTGTCCTCTTGTGGATCCTCTCCAGAAGCAGGTGGTGGCCGCGGAGGTGATCGTAATTCCTCGCTCTTGCTCCTGCTCCATCCAGTCCATGGTTGCGGTGCCTTGGTGCACTTCGCCCATTTTATGGGATCGGCCGGTGTAATAGAGGATACGCTCAGTTGTCGTGGTCTTACCCGCGTCGATATGCGCGGCGATTCCGATGTTCCGAACCAACTCTAATGGGTGACTTCTAGGCATTCTCAGTGTCTACGAGGATTAGAAGCGATAGTGAGCAAAAGCTTTATTCGCTTCTGCCATGCGGTGGGTGTCTTCGCGCTTCTTGATCGAAGTGCCCGTGTTGTTGTAGGCGTCGAGCAACTCTTGAGCGAGCTTCTCAGTCATGTTCTTGCCAGACCGCTTGCGTGCGGCAGCAATCATCCAGCGAAGCGCCAGAGTTCGACGGCGGTCCGGGCGGACGTCCATCGGCACTTGGTAGGTCTGGCCGCCAACACGGCGGGGACGAACCTCAACGCCTGGCATCACGTTTGCCAGTGCTTTGTCAAAAACCTCGATCGCTGGAACGCCGGCTTTGCTTTCGGCCTCTGCCATCGCTCCGTAAAAGATCTTTTCGGCGGTCACTTTCTTTCCGTCCAGCATCATCCGGTTGATGAAACGCTGGGCAAGTTCGCTGCCGTAAACGGGATCGGGCAGGATAATTCTCTTCGGTGCTGCACCTTTACGTGGCATTATTTACCCCCCTTCTTCGGACGCTTGGTTCCGTATTTGCTGCGGCCCTGCATACGGTTGCTGGTGCCTGCCGTTTGCTGGGTGCCGCGAACGATGTGATAGCGAACGCCGGGAAGATCCTTGACACGGCCGCCGCGAACGAGCACCACCGAGTGCTCCTGGAGGTTGTGGCCAACACCCGGGATGTAGGCGGAGACTTCCACCCCGTCGTCAAGCGAACACGGGCGACCTTTCGAAGCGCCGAGTTCGGCTTCTTCGGGGTCACTGTTCGGACGATCGTGCATACACCGCGCTTTTGAGGATTGCTCCTAAGCGCAGGCGATTTCGATTTAAACTTCGGCACCGATCGGCCTTTCCTAACCAGTTGATTCACTGTCGGCATGCTTTTCTGTTTTTCCCTATCTCTCGAATATCAATTTCTTTTGAATCCTAACACCAAAAAGGCCCCTTCGACACCGTCGAGAGGGGCACACGCTACCACGAGATGGATCTACACGTTAATATCGTAGTTCGATCGAACTGGCGGTGCCTCCTCGATATAAGATTCACCTGAGGCGCAATAGCAACTCAAGCAACTACAGATTATGAACCAAAGGCAAGGTGCTTGTCAAGCGAACTGCGAGTATCGCAGGTGTCCTATTTTGGAGGACACCGTAAAGCCCCTTCGACGCGTAAACGGTAAGCGCGACGCCGAAGGTAAGCATGGCGCACGCCGTAAACCTAGGCTTCGCCCGTAAACATGGCCTGTCGGGCTGTAATGGGTAAACGGGCTGTACATGTTATGCCCTTCTTACAGCGAAGCGGTTTTACGCGCGGAGCGCACTCCTACGAGCATAGCGCTCACACAAATTAGTAAGGTCCTCTAGGTTGCCAAGGGGAGAGCAATGCAACTTCGAAGACCTGTATGAATATATTGACAACTTTTGGGCTCTAAGTAAACCAATTTTGTTGCGCCTTTTTGTGCAATATCCCCCTTACAGCTTTGCTGCCGGTTCATCGGGAGGGCGAACTTCCTCTGATTTGCGAACGCCGGGCGGTGTTGCGAGAGTTACGCTGCCCCTGCGTTCGAATTTTCCCCAGCCTGTGCGAACGCCTCTGAACG
Organism: uncultured archaeon; assembly: GCA_963829965.1. Taxonomy (GTDB): domain Bacteria; phylum Armatimonadota; class Fimbriimonadia; order Fimbriimonadales; family Fimbriimonadaceae; genus DASXZH01. Next base: position 72,923 of record CAWHLK010000062.1, read on the forward strand.
CCGTCCACAGAGATTTCCAAACCACGGTGTAAAGCACTTGCCGGTAAACGAGCCTCTGGACAAACAGCCACCAGAGAAGGCCCTTCCTCTCTTTGTCCATCCTAAAGGCGATCCAGGCTGCGGCGAACTCAATCAAGAAGAAGAGGGCGTACATGAAGCCGATGTAGGACATGGTTTGCGCAGCGTCGGTGATTGGCCGCCAGTCTTTCGTCATGACGCTATGTGTCGCCCAGGCGGCAAAGAATACGGAGACTGAATAGAACAACTGCAGGTCCACAAACGGGGCAATAACTTGGATCCCGAACTGGAATACCCATAACGCGGGCAGGACTGCCCTCCCAAAAAGGCCGTTCTTCCCTAACGCGCTACGATGTTTAAAGAGACACTGAAGAGTTCCGAACGTCCAGCGGAAACGCTGCTTGAAGAATGATCTCAGTGTATCAGGCGCTTCCGTGTAGGCAACCGCATCGCTCTCGTTGTCAATCTTCCAGCCCGAAAAACGGACACGCCAGGTCAGGTCCATATCTTCGGCGAGCGTGTCTGACGTGTATCCACCCGCTGCCTCAACCGCTTCCCTGCGCCACGCGCCGATCGCACCGGGCACGACGGTCACCGCGTTGATGTACGCGAATGCGCGCCTATCCAGGTTTTGGCTGGCGATGTATTCAAGGGCTTGGAGTTTTGTCAGCATGTTGACCCTGTTGCCGACTTTCACGTTGCCCGCAACGGCGCCTACCTTCGGGTCTCCGAAGTGTGCTACAAGCTTGCTTATCGCGTCCGTCGCTAAAATCGTATCGGCGTCCAGGTAAACGTAAACATCGCCGTGAGCATGCTGCATACCGTAAGTAAGCGCCGATGCCTTGCCCCCGTTTTCTTGATGGAGAGGAAGCACTCGTGGATTGCTCGAAAACTCCGACTGAACAAGAGCGAAGGTGCCGTCCTTCGAGCCGTCGTCAACGAAGATAACCTCGATCTTCGGGTAATCGCTCGACAGGATGCTCTCCACCGTGCGGAGGATCACCTCCTGCTCGTTGAAAGCGGCGACAATCACGCTGACCAGAGGCTCCTGGCCAAGCGCCAACACAGGGGGGTTTTTGCGGGCCGCCTTGTTAGCGACGATCGCAAGCGGAGTCACCACAAGGATCCGCCCGATACTGAGCGCGATCGCGGCTAAGAACGCGAGGGTCAGGAACGTTCCGACGATGTACCAGGAATAGAAGAAGAGCCAGTCGAATGGCTTAAGAAAGAGGTCTTTGCCGCTCAATGGGGGCATTACCTGGTCCCGGGTCTCGCCAAGCAAATACGACGTCGTCACAAACTGATAGCCCTTTGCCTTGAGGTCCGGAATGAGGATCTTTAGAGCGTCGACGGTTAAGTGCCGGTCTCCCCCTCCATCGTGCAGCAGAACAACGCTGCCCGAGTGATCCTCGATGTCTTTCTCAACGGACTTGGCGATCGACTCGCCCGTTTTCCCCGGAGTCAGATTCCAGTCCTGGGGATCAATCGTTTCTCCTACCGTGTAATAGCCGAGCTGAGACGCCAGAGCCACGGGCTTAACTTCATCCGCTGTTGTTGGCTCTACGTCCGCATTGTACGGCGGCCGAAACAGGAAGGTCGAGCGCCCGATAATGCTCTGAATCGCCCGCTGGGTCGCCTCGATCTCCAACTGCGCACGCGTTTCAGAAACGTTGCCGATATCAGGATGAGTAAACGTATGGTTGCCGATTTCGTCCCCTTCGGCATATTCACGACGCACGAGCCCGGGGTGGGAGATGATGTTCTCGCCGATACAGAAGAACGTCCCGGGGACGTGGTATTGATCCAGCACGTCCAGAATCTCGCTTGTATAGGTATCCGCGGGGCCGTCGTCAAATGTTAGCGCGACCACGTACGGCTTCTTCTTCGGATCTTTCCCAAGGCGGTCCACGTAAATCGGTGTGGGATAGGACTCATATCTGACATCGGTCACAAAGCCGCCCGAGTTCGTTTCCAAGGTTCGTTCGCCAGGCTTCGCTACGCCGAAGCCCTGGGGCACTTGCAATATCTCGCCGGGCTTGTCATTCGAGTTGATTTCATACGGAAATGTAACTTTGGATAACGCGTCCGAGGCATCCGGGATGGTCCCGACATCTTTCGAATAAAAGGTCCAGATTGAGGGATCTTCCGAACCCAACTCCCATAAAGCAGTGCCTCTAACGCCGAACTCTTTCGAGAACCGAAACTCGTCGTAGGCACTGGCGCCATCGAGCATCCAAACCTCGTGGTGATGTCCGTCTTCATCTTCATAGCTGTAGGTGGAGTTCAGAGAAGCGGGAGCAAAGGTAATTCGTTGATAAATGGGCAAGTCGTCCCGTGACTCCTGAGCAAGTCTCGCAGCCTCCTGATAAGAGACAGAATCCGCCAGCCCCCTTTTCGTGGTATCCCAATCGTAACCATAGTTGCCGAGCCCCACAACCAGCTTGTCCTGAGGGATCATCTTGGCGGCGATCTGCACGTTCTTCGAAAACCAATCGAAAGGCGCGATCGCCCCCGGCTCCGAGCTTTCCTCAGATATGTCGTCATAGTCCATGAGGACCACGAAATCGACCGCATCTGCCAGCTTGGCTGTGTTGGCAGGGTTGTCCAGCCGTGAAATTTCGAGGTCGATGCTGGTGCCGAGTTTGTTTTGGCGGAAAACACTGCCTAATTCGTTAAGGAATGGCGGCAGCTTTTCGTAGTCGGCCTCCTTCAACTCTTCGAAGTCAACGTTTATTCCCTCGCACGCATGCTCATGGAGCCATACCACGAGGGCTTGGATCAGCTTCTCCTGCGCCTCGGGCGAATTTCAGCAGCTTCGCAACGCGTTTTTCGTCCGGCACTCCCTCGATTTGATTGTTGATGACGGGAAACTCGTTAACGCCGTTGGCGTCCGCGATCCTCATGACATCTTTGTTGTTCGGATAGCTATCGGGATCGAAGTTTGATAGGTCGAGGCTTTGGCCATCGGCGCCTAGCGTAAACCATACCGGCATCACGTGCGTGAGCCTGCTTGCATTGTCTTTAAACGACGAGAAACTGCTTGGGTCTTCCCAAGGCGCATAAAAGGCGGCAACAACTGGCCCCCCGGTATCGGCTTTGGCGACCGTTTGGTGCAAGCGCCTTGCCCGCTCGATTTCCTTTTCCAGTTCGGTACGGCGCTGGGAAAGAATGCGACTTGCCGCACTGGTCTCATCGCCTCTGATAAGTGAGGGATGATTCGTCCGCAAGATCACCGGCCGTTTTCCAGGCAAACCGGGAATGAACGGCAACAGGAGAAAGCACCGATAACAACCACGGTCAATAAACCGGCGCCAACAAGTCCGATGGCCGCACCCACGCCCACGGCCTGGTGCTTTCGTTTCCCTTTAGCATCATAGAAGACTGGTTTTTCGTTCAATGTCTATTCGGCTTAACAACAGGACCGCATTTGCCTGATCCGTGTTGCCTTAAAATCCGCAAAGAGGAGGGCATTTTGTTGGAAGATTCTCGCACCAGGATTCCTTTCGTTGCTATTCGGTGAATGTCGCGATGCCTAGTTCACGCCTCTTGCCAACCGCTGAGTCATAGTCCTCACCGCAAAACCGCCCCTACACCCCACATCAATAAAACGCGGAACATATCCAAATCCGCCAGGCTAAAGACGAAGCTCGTCGACAAAGCGATCCAGCGCGTCCAAATCGTAGGAGTCCATTTTTGAGGCTCTCTGCTTTTCTAGTTTTGCTTCCTCCTCCATCCCGGTGCGATCCAGAGGAATTCTAGAACGCCATGGTACAAATGCTTGTCCGGGTCTAGATCGCTTGCCAGCCGAATGGATTTGATGGCCTCTTGTTTCCGGCCCGCGCCCCAGAACGCGCAAGCGGCGCGAAAATAAAGGAAATCGTCGCCGGGAGATAGATCGAGGGCAGCCCTCAGAGAGACGAGCGCCTCGTCGTACCTGCCCATTTCAATCAACAGATCGCCGGCCCAGTAGTGATAAAACGAGTCCTCGGGGGCGGCGTTTGAGGCCAGCTTTGCTGCCATCAGGGCGCGGTCGTCATCGCCCACTTCGCGCAATATCTCGGCGGCTTTGAACTGGTAGTAGGCATTGTTTGGTTCGAGAGCAAGCGCTTCTTCGATCTGCTTCAATGACTCCTTGTAGCGCGCGTGCCTCTTGTAAAGTTGGGAAAGGCCGAGCAGCACTTCGGGTGAGTCTTTGCGAACGCGCAACGCCAAGAAATACTGGCGGAGAGCTTCGGGTTCCATTTCCGCATACTCGTAAGCGCCGCCAAGGTCCACACGCCCTTGCACGTCTTGAGGGCCACGTTGCTCAACCGCTCGTCGAAAGTGCTCGATCGCCTTTTCATAGTTGCCTTCGTTCAGACATTGCGCGCCAAGCTCCACGCTTTCTTCCGCGTTATCGCCCTTCAACTTGCGCGGAAGTTCCTGAACGCTGGTATCGCCTTCCAGGATTACGGAAAAGAGGTCGGCGATGTCTTTGCGAGATGGTTCCATGTTTGGGTGACGAGTAGCGATTGACAGGTGACGGGACCGGGAAGGTCGTTCGCCGATTCCAAGCGTGATCCTAAGTCAACGAGCATCCTACCCTTTGCTCGCTTTAATTTACGGTATTCGGTCGTCCGCGGATTCATTGACGCTGCGGCGGCTGGACGGGAGTTTCAGGAAAAGGCGTGCTCGCAGAGGGAGTGCGGCAGCACGTCACCCATTACACGTCACCCCTTGGACGCATCGCGCATCAAAGCGGAAGGGTCCAGGGGCATTACCGCGATCGTCGCGGGATAGCTCCCACCGGACAACGGGCAGGTGAGAATCGTGATCGGGCGGGTTTCGCCGGGCTCAACATGGACCCGATCAATCTCGACGCCTTCTTTAGGTTGAAGCAGGTGGGTCTTAACAAGGCGGCCATCGACAAGGAACAGCCCTCCCGAATAGCCGGCATTGGATTCAAAATTTACTACGACGTCGGCAGCGGTAGCGGTGGGATTAATAACGTTCACGTGGATCGTGTAGACAACACCGAAGTTGCCGTCCAACTTGTCCTTTTCATCCTCGCTTTCTATCGGCTTCTGGCCAATTTGAATAAACCCGAACTTGCCGCCGATTCGATAGTCGACGTTCTGCACTTTGAACGGCTTGGGATAAACCTCGCGCGAGAAATCGATCTCCGCTTCCTTCTCGGCCATCTTTTGGGTGCCCACCATGTGCCAGGGTTTTAAAGACTTAAAACCGGGCGTAAGATCGGCGCTTATCTGGCCCGTCTCAAAGGCATCGACCCGAACGAGGAGTTCGTCAGGCCCTCCGCCGAGGAGGCGCAGATAGCAAAGGCCGCTAACAGTTTGTTTGGCGCCCGCCTGATGGAGGGAGATCGGTAACTCCGATCTCGGAGGAATAGTTACAACTTCGCCGGAATTCGCGATCCAGTTTCGCAGGAATTGATCTCCCGCGTTGTAGCCGGCGAGGACTGGGTTCAGGTCTGGTTTGCTGTCTCCGGGGATGATTTGGATTTGGGCCGGCTTATCGGAGTTGTTGAGTGCGCGAACCGCGAAAACCATCGGATAGTCCGTGGCGTTCATGTGATGGTAAAGGAGGCGCACCGCGTTTGAGCTTGCCAACCGGGCGCCAAAAAGACCGCCCGGCTGCTTGACGTCCTCAGGATCGTTGCTGTACCAAAGCGCTGACTCATCCCTGCGGGCCAGCGGCACATTATGAACTTGTACAGTCACCTTTCCTTCGGCGGGAAAGGCTTCGGGAGAACTTGCTTGAACCGTTGCGGTATAGCTCGTGGTTCCCTCGATAGGCAACGATGAAACGTCAGGAGGGGTGAATTGCAACTCCGTTCCCGGCTGGCATGGCAACTTGGTTCTCATGGCGCCATCCACCGCGCCTTTCACGGTTTCCTTGCTTGCCGGGTCGCCCGTTACAAACACTTCGACCGTTTGGGGAAAGACTGCCGCAAGAGGCAACACGTCCACCGTGACCTGCTCACTGGAGGTAGGGCCCCTCAGCGTTACCGTGCTATGGCCTACAGCGACGCCTCGAAGATACAAAATATTATGAGCGTGAAAAGCGGCTGCAACAGAGGGGTCGGAGTTTTCAAGAGAACACCGGTCAACCTCAGAGCCAACCACCTGGATTTGGAACTTGCCGCCGATCGGAAGCTTTGCTCCTGGCTTTTCAAACTGAATGGGCGGCAATTGAAGGGCTGAATGAATATTGTTCAGCCAAGTCGCTGCAAGCGTCCCCGCCGTTTGGTTCTGAGACTCGGCTTCCGCATCAGTGACCGTTAGAACGGTCTCGTCCCCCGAAACGATCTTTGCGATGTCGTCCTGAACGGAAAGGGTCAGCAACGAATTCTTGTCAAACTTCGCAAGCCGTGCGGCAATGTTCGCGGCCCGGCGCGTGAGAACCGCAGAATCGCCATTGTGGAGCGTAAGAACAGGCATCTCGTTAACGAAGACTTTGTCTCCGTCAGAACGGGTGCTGGAAGCGCATGCCGTGGCAATCAAAGCCAAGGCAACGCACAGCCCAAGACACGACCTCCCTATCCGATGCATTTAAGCTATACAGGATACCCCCTAGACGTATTGCCATAGTAATGCACTTTGGTGCCCGGCATTTCTGCGGGCGTTGGTGTTTCGGAGGCAAATCATTGCCGGAGATAAGGGGGGCGCCCTCGTCCCTCGCTGCGCTTCGGGAGGACAACATTCCGCTATTGGAACTTCAGCCACATTGCTTCCCCGTGGCGGTCTCCCTTCAGCGCGACTCCTCTATAGCGGGTAACCAAGTAAAGCGACCCGTTTGCAACAGCTTCTTCCGGTCTTTCCAAACCCCAACTGGTAAAATCTTCACCGAATGCTCGACAATCTTACAAGGCGGCTTTCCGGCATCTTCGCCGGACTTCGTTCCAAGGGCCGTCTCTCCGAAGACGACGTCGCCGAAATGCTGCGCGAAGTGCGCGTGGCCCTGCTAGAGGCGGACGTCAACTTCGCGATAACGAAAGAGTTTGTCGCCAAGATCAAAGAGCAGGCGGTTGGCGAAGATATCTTCGGCAGCCTCACGGCCGACCAGACGATTATCAAGATCGTCCGCGACGAGCTCACGAACTTGCTTGGCGGATCTGCCAACAAAATCAACTGGGCCTCTTCCCCGCCGACGGTCATCCTGATGTGTGGCCTGCAGGGATCTGGAAAAACTACCACGTGCGCCAAGCTGGCCAAATGGCTGGCCAAGCAGGATAAAAAGGCGATGATGGCCGCGTGCGACATTCAGCGGCCGGCTGCCATCACCCAGCTTGAAGTTCTAGGTGAGCAAGTTGGCGTTCCTGTTTACTCGCGCCATGACGGCGGCAAGCCGGTCGAAATCGCCAAGGAAGCCCTTGCGCGCTGCAAGCATTTGATGCTGGATGTCCTGATCGTGGACACCGCCGGGCGTTTGCAGGTTGATGACGGACTGATGCAGGAGTTGGCCCAGGTCTCCAAGGCCGTGAATCCGCAGGAAGTTTTCCTGGTTCTGGATTCAACGACCGGCCAAGAAGCGGTCAACGTCGCGAAGGCTTTCCATGAGCGGGTTCCTGTGACCGGTGCGATTTTCACCAAACTGGACGGTGACACCCGAGGCGGCGCCGTTTTGAGCGTCAAGGCAGCGACGGATATCCCCGTTCGCTTCATCGGCGTTGGCGAAAGCACGGACGCGATCGACCAGTTCTATCCCGACCGCATGGCCCAGAGGATTTTGGGCATGGGCGACGTGATGGGAATCATCGAGCGCGCCGAGGAAGCGATGAGCCTAGATGAGGCCAAGGGCCTCGAAGGCAAGATGAATCGAGGTTCGATCGACTTCGAGGACATGCTCTCGCAGTTCAGCGCTATGCGGCGAATGGGAGATTTTAAGGATCTGCTAAAAAGGGTTCCCGGGCTAATGGCATCCGTCTCTGAGGAACAAATTAATGCCATTGACGACAAGCATGTTAACCGGATTGAGGCAATTATCTTGAGCATGACGCCAAAGGAGCGTCGCAATCCTGATATAATCAATGGTTCGCGCCGCAAGCGCCTTGCAGCAGGTTCCGGGACCAGCGTCGAGGACGTGAACAAACTGATCAAGCAACTGTACGACATGCGGCGGTCAATGAAACAGCTTTCGAAGTTTCAGCAAAAGTTTAAGAAAGGAAGAAGGCGCTAAGCGCCCTGATAGGAGAACGAGAATAAGTGGTAAAGATTAGATTGCGGAGGATTGGCACCAAAGGCCGGCCGTTTTATCGCGTGGTCGTGGCCAAAAGCACAGCAGCCCGCAACGGCAGTTTTGTCGAAACGATCGGCTCTTACGACCCGATCGCCAAGCCGAAGAAAATCGAAGTGAACTCTGAAAGAGCCCTTCATTGGCTTCGAAGTGGCGCCCAACCCACTGAGACCACCGCCTATCTTTTGAACAAGACAGGCGTTCTTGAGCAGTATTTCCAGGAGCGGCCAAATGCTCGCAAGCAATATGGATTCCTCGACAAGCGCACCGCTGCAACTTCAGTGACTTCGGTCATTGAAGAGAATGCGGTGAAAGAAAAGAAGTCGCCCGCACCTGAGCCCGTTGCCGCTCCTGAGCCGGTGGCAGAAGCAGTCGCCGAGCCGGTGGTTGAAGCAGCGGCCGAGACCACAGTTGAAGAGGCTGCTCCTGTAGCGGCCGAACCCGAGCCGGCTGCGGAACCAGTGCCGGAAACAACTGAAGAGCCCGCAACCGAAGAGGCACCAGCAACCGAATGAGCTACCGACCTTTCGTTGAAACTCTGATCAAGTCGGTGGTTGAAGAGCCCGACCAGGTGGAGATCCAAGAAGATTTCGAAGCGGGTACGCGAACTTTCTATGTTCACGTTGCCCCGAACGACGTGGGCAAAGTCATTGGCAAGAGTGGACGCGTTGTGACCGCGATCCGCCACGTTGTCAGCGCCGTCGCCGCGAAGTCTCGCGAGAAGGCGTTCGTAAAAGTTGTCGCCGAATAGCTGGGTCCGCGTTGGCCAGATCGTTTCCACTTTTGGCCTAAAGGGCCAGGTCAAGGTTATGCCCTTGACCGACTTCATCGACCGTTTTGAGCCGGGGTCGCGGTTACGCCTCAACGGTGAGTGGTTCACTGTCAAAGAAGTTTCTTGGCACAAGAATCAAGTCATCCTTCGCCTTGAAGGCATCAACCACATCTTGAAAGCGGAAGAACTGCGCCGCCCCTATCTGAAGTTCAGGCTGACACCCGGCCCAAGCTGGAAGAAGACGAATATCTAACTGCGGACTTGATTGGCTTGCGCATGCCAAAACAACAAGCAGGCGAGGTTTTGGGAATCGTGGATGAAGTACAGCCCTCGCCTGCGCACGATTTGCTTATTGTGGGCAATACGATGATCCCCGCCGTGAAGCGGTTTGTTCAAGAAAGTGGACATTCCGGGCGGGCTTATTGAAGTGGAACTCATTAAAGTTCAGTTGCTTCGAGTGAGGTCTTCTTGGTCCTTGGACTAAGACAATCTTTGCCGGACTTTGCCAGTTTTACCGCGGCCCTTTGGGCCGTGGGATTTGTACGGCACTGCAACCGTCAAGAGGCTCTCCGTGAAATCGAAACCCATTCGTTGGGAATAACGCCAAGGTCCCCGCATAATAAAGCCCGAACCACCATGAAGGCTATTCGCATCCTTTTCATCATCGCCACTGTTTTCGGGGCAGCAATAGGCTTCGGCCAAAAGAACTTGTTCGCAAAACAGCTCATTTACACCGGCGAGTTGCAGTGTAATCCCACGCAAGCGACGAAAGATGCAGCCGGCAACTATTACGTGTCCGGGACTGCCGGCGGCCAAGTTCTTACCCAGAAGATCAGCAGCAAGGGCACTCTCGGTTTGGCAGAACTTGTTCACTGCCGTATTCGGGGATACACCTTCTCCAAGTCAAATTGTTCTGAACTCCTCAGGGACGACTTACATCATCTCGGCCAGCTACCCGATTTACGGAGGGAATGTAATGGTCACGGTGTTCGCGATTGGCTCAACCGGAAAGCTCTTGTGGTCTGTAGAGGACCTTCCCTACGAATACGTGGAGGGGGCGGTCGTGGACAGCAAGGGAAACCTCGTTGTGGTTGCCAAACCGGACACCTCGGGGACGGTGCAAGTCACCCAGTTCAACGCAACCACCGGCAAAGTTCAGTATTCCAACAACATTTCCGCCTTCGGCGCTACTCCAACCTATTTCGGTGGTGTGGCAGGGACGCCAAGCGGCTTATTCCTATTGTTGCGAGAAGGAAGCTCTTCGACCTACCAACTTGAGTGCCTCGATCCGCTGACCGGCAAGGGCACATGGTCCGAACCCGTTAAAACGGTGGATTCCAAGATAACTTTCATGCTTCTTTACAGCATCAAGGCACTTCCGAACGGTAATGCGGTGATTGAGGGCGTCGAGCAGGTCAATACGCAAGAACAAGTTGTTAGTCTGAAAGGCTACAACGTGGTCAACGGGGATAGCCTGTTTAACTTGGAGCTCGGCGACGAAGCCCCGAGTTATGTATCGTCTCCCGACGGCTTCGCAGTCGATTCGCTGGGATCCATCTTCTTAAATGCGTACTTAGCCAACCCGTTGAACACATCTGGTCAGTACACTTTTTGCAAGTTTTCCGAGTCCGGAGAAGAAGTGTGGGAGACCAACTACGCGCTCAACCCCTCGGTAAATGCGTTCGTCCCCAACAATATACTGGGTGATGGACTTGGCGGAGCTTATTTCACCTATGAAACTCCACAAGCAGGCTTGCCTGCTCTCGCTCACTTCAGTTCGGACGGCAAGTTGCAATGGTCGCAAGTGATTTCCCTTTACGAGTACGCCTATCCATTCCAGCCGGACTCCGCCGGGGATGCCATCGCCTTCGGTGCACCGCTCGGTATTCAGGATATGACGACTTATGCGGCTTCAAGTGGCGCTGTCAAATCGACAACTAGCCTCGGATTGACTGGAACGGCCACCAACAGTTGGGTGGGGGCGACCTGCGTCGATAGCTCCAACAACAGCTATACCCTCGGTGCGGAAGGAAGCGGTTGCGCGGTTACCAAATACACCCCAGCGGGAACCCAGATATGGCAGAAACTGATTGATGTGGTGCCTAACAGCGCCTATTCCATGTCGCCGGTCTCCATGCAGTGGCTGCCAAGCGGCTACATTGTTACGACCGACCAAACCCAGTTTCAGAGCATCAACATCAATAAGATTTCTGCGTCGAGCGGTGCGACAAGCTGGACTGCCAAAGTTGAACTCTCAAACACGCGCCGAGCGGTCCTGAAGACTCTTGAAGACAATGCCGGGAACGTGTACGTCGTTCTTGGAACCGTCTTTAATCCTTACCTATACACCTTCAACATGGAAATGTTGAAGCTAAGCTCCTCTACCGGCGCACAGGTTTGGGACTATGTCGATACCGGCGCGTCGGCTACCGATGGAGGGGTGGTTGCCTCAACCGGCGAAGCCTATTTGGTGGGGCTGACGTATGGAGGCGGCGGCTTGGCGATTGACGGCATTACAGTCGGCGGTGCCAAGAGCTTCCAAAAGACTATAGGCTACAACGTGGCGTTGGGTGGGGCAAAGGCCGCCGTCGACCCTTCGGGAAATCTGTACATTGTCGCCGGATATGAAAACGGCATCGTTTATCAGTTCGTCTCGCCTACCGGAACCGTGGTCAAAACGAGCCTCATTCCATACAAGAACAACAATGACGAGATCCAACCGCAGTCTTTGGCCTTCGTTCAGGGGATCAATGTCGCCTACCCCAACCGCGTGATTTTGGAAGCAATTGTAAACTCAACCAACTACGGGCCTGGAGTTTTTTGCATAAATACCACTAGCGGCAGCGTGGAGTGGGTACACAGCTTTGCGTCGCCATCCTACGCTTACTTTCAGACCACGCCGGTAACAGTGGATCACTTTGGAAACGTGTTGATGGAGCTGAACGAAGACGCCTTGGAGGGTGGTTATCCCAGCCATAGCGTCTTCCTTAAGTTGAACGGCCTGACCGGTGCGGCGCGATGGGGATATTCCTACACGGGAAGCTATTTCAATGACGCTTTTGCGCTCACCGGCGTTGCCGTGGGCCCCGATCTCGGTCCGGTCTATGTGGGCTCAACCGGATCGATTTATAGCGCCACTGAACCCTGGGGACTCATGTTCAAATTTGAGGACACGAACGCGCCAATCTGCTACCAGGGATATTTTGAAGTGCCCGCCTCGGGCACGCTAAATGAAACTGCCGGGGTGCTGTATTTCGTGGAAGACGGCGCCGGCGGGACCGTTAAGCTAGTGAAGGGCCCGGCGGATGCGTCGGCATTCACGCTCAACGCGAACGGTTCGTTTACCTACACGGTGGAACCGGGAGTTTCCGGAGTCACGGATTCGTTCACGTATTCGGTTACCACCGCCTTTGGCACCACCGACGGGACGGCTTATCTGGTGATACCGAAAGGGTGAGGCGTTTCTCGCGTAAGCAGCGTCGCTGTAAACGGGTAATCATGGCACTTCGTGCCGTAAACAGCTCCGCTGTAAACAGTAAGCATTGCTCTCCGCTCCGTAAGCGCTGAGCGGTCGCGGTGTCTGGCTTTGACCTAACGTCTATATCTTTACAGCGCAGCGGTTTACCTGCTTACAGCGAAGGGCCATACAAGCGGAGCGCGTTTACAGCTAAACGGTTTGCGGCGCGCATCGCCATATTTACGGCGAGCGCCATTTACGAGCCCAAGGGCCCCTACCCCCTATGCCACTTCACAAGCTTCATTTCGCTCGGAACATTGACGAAATCGCTCTTGGGGATGATTCGTATCGTGTAGCCTCGATTTCCCGTTACCGTGCATTTGAACTTGGCGGTGTAAACGTAGTTCGCTTCTTCCTTTGAGAAGTCATCTAGGTTGATGATTTCGATATCCTGCAGATCCCGGTTCGAATCTACCTTTCCAACCAGAGCCTGTACCTGAACATCTGCCGGAGTCAGCCCATCGAGGTCGACCTGGACCTGCATGCAGCACTCGCTCCCCAATGAGTTCACGGACTGCATGTTGTCTTTGATCGCCACAATGCGGATTTTCGCCCAGTTTGTATACACCCTGTCTCTCCAGGAAAGCGCAGTGCGTGCGTTGTCCAGGTTGTCCGCCAACTTGTGATAGGAGTCGGACGCGGGCACGTAGCACTTGGACGCATACTCTTTGACCATTCTGGAAGTAGAAAAATAGGGCGCGAGTTGCGATATCGACTTCTTCACCAGTTCCATCCAGGCGCTGGGAACCGCTCCATCCGTTCGATGGTAGAAGTTGGGCGAGATTTCGTTTTCGATGAGATGATAAAGAGTGCGGCTGTCTAGCCAGTCCTGCTGCTCATGATCGTTTACTTGGTAGCGCTCGCCGATCGCCCAGCCGTTTCCCGGTTCGAAGGCTTCGTCCCACCAGCCATCTAAGACGGAACAGTTGAGAGCGCCATTGGCAAGAACTTTCATGCCGCTGGTGCCGCTTGCCTCGTTCGGACGGCGCGGGTTGTTGAGCCAGAGGTCCACGCCTTGGACCATCGCTCTCGCGACCTCCATATCGTAATCCTCAAGAAAAACCATTCGATGCCGAACCCCTTCGCGGGCGGCGAACTGAACCAGCTCCTGAATCAGGCGCTTGCCGCCATCGTCTCGCGGATGGCTCTTGCCAGCAATGACGATTTGGATCGGACGTTCCTTGTGAAGCAGGAGAGCCTTGAGTCGTTCCCGGTCGGTGAGAAGAAGCGTCGCTCGCTTATAGGTCGCAAACCTTCTCGCAAATCCAATCGTGAGAACTCTCGGATCGAGGATGCTCTCATTCTGCCCGAACAGAGTTTTGCCCATTCCCCGGCTTTCCGCGGTTGCGATCAAGTATCTGCGTGCGAACCTTACGAAATCGCCCCGCTGGTTCTCTCTCGCTGCCCAAAGCTCCCGATCCGGGATTTTATAGACGTCTTTCCAAATCTCAGGGTCATCTGGCACTCGGCGCCAATCTGGGCTCAGGTATTCGTCGTACAGTCTGGCCATTCGCCGGCAGACCCAGGTCATCATGTGAACGCCGTTTGTGATCGCCTCGATTGGAACCTCGTCTTCCGGATAATCCGGCCAGCGGCCCTGGAACATGCCTCTGGAAACTGTGGCGTGGAGCTTTGAAACCCCGTTTACAAAGTTGGAGTTGGACATTGCAAGCAAAGCCATGTTAAAGGCTTCGCCTTGGTTCTGACCGTCAAACCTGCCCAGCTTGAGCAAGTCGGCAAAGGGCTGGCCAAGGGATTCGGTCACTTTGCCGATGTAGCTTTCCAGCAACCCGGGCTCAAACACATCGAATCCAGCAGGAACGGGTGTATGGGTGGTGAAAACGTTCCCGCCAACCGTAACCTGGCGGGCGGTTCGAAAATCGACTTTGTTTGCGACCATGAACTGCCTGATCCTCTCAAGCGAAAGAAAGGCCGCGTGCCCCTCGTTCATGTGGCAAACGGTTGGCTTTAGGCCAAGCGCCTGCAGAGCTCGCATGCCGCCCATGCCAAGAATCATTTCCTGGCGGATACGCATCTCCTCGTCGCCGCCGTAAAGCATGTCGGTAATACCTTGGTCCTTGGGTTGGTTTTCGAGCACGTTGCTATCGAGCAAGTAAAGCGAAATGCGACCCACCAATGCCTTCCAAACTTGGCAGGTGACCGTGCGGTCGGGGAATTCGACTTCGATCCGGACGGGCTGAAGGTCTTCACCCCGAACGAGCTGAAGCGGAAGTTGATAGAAGTCGTAAGTCGGGTAGTTTTCCTGCTGCCAGCCATCGGGGCTCAAAAACTGTTTGAAATAGCCCTTGGCATAAAGGAGTCCCACACCAACGAGCGGGATACCAAGGTCGCTCGCCGCCTTCAAATGATCTCCGGCAAGGATTCCGAGACCGCCCGAATAGATCGGCAAGGATTCAGAAACTCCGAACTCCGCGCAGAAGTAGGCAACGAGGGTGTCCTCCCGTTTTCCGGGATAGGCCTTGTCAAACCAGGTGTCACTCGCAAGATAATTCTTCAGATTGTCCGCGCAGGCGGAAAGCCTGGCGAGAAAGCCTTCGTCCTGAACCAGTTTTTTCATACGGTCCGCAGAAAGCTGATCGATAAACTGAACCGGATTGTGTCCAACCTTGTCCCAAAGCTGTCTGTCCATCTCGCGGAACAGGTCGCGCGTCTCGTGATGCCAAGTCCATCGGAAGTTATAGGCAAGCTCTCGGAGCGGCCTTAGCGGAACGGGGAGATCGGCAACAACCTCGAAAGAATGCGAGTATTTGGGGTGCTTCATGGGTCCAGCCTTATTATGGGAATAACCATGCTAAGGACGCAGGTGAAGACCTGTAAATATTGCGTGGGTCGCAAGAAAGCCACTATGGCCGCATGCAAGTTTCTAGGACACAGGGAATTTGTTGGTTAAGTTCACCACGTCGGCCCTCACTTTGTTTAGCGCCGCTTCATCTTCCCTTGCCCTAAGGCCACGAGCGATGAGCGAAGCGATTTCCGCCATCTCCGACTCCCGCATGCTTCGCGTGGTGACCGCCGGGGTTCCAAGCCGAATTCCGCTCGTAACGAACGGTTTCTCCGGATCGAAAGGAATCGAGTTCTTATTCGTGGTGATATTCACCGCGTCCAACACCTGCTGGGCGACCTTCCCGGTTACCTCGAACGGCCTTAAATCGACCAGCATAAGGTGGGAATCGGTGCCACCGCTTACGATGCGAAAGCCCTCTGCTTGCATGGCTTCGGCCAAAGCTCTGGCATTGGCCTTGATTTGTTTCGCGTAGTCTTTGAACTCCGGTCGCAATGCTTCGCCAAAGCAAACCGCTTTGGCGGCAATTGTGTGCATGAGGGGTCCCCCTTGGATTCCGGGAAAAACGCTCTTGTCGATTTCCTTGGCGTAAAGCTCGTCGCAAAGAATCATGCCCCCTCTTGGGCCGCGAATGGACTTATGAGTCGTTGAAGTGACAATATGAGCCTTGCCAACCGGCGACGGATAAACGCCTGCAGCAATGAGGCCGCTGTAGTGCGCCATGTCGCACATATGGAGGGCGCCCACTTCATCAGCAATGCTCCGGAAGGCGTCGAAATCGATCTCGCGCGAGTAGGCTGTGGCTCCACTGACGATCATCCTAGGTTTGTGCTCTACGGCCAGCTTTCTAAGCTCGTCGTAATCGATCATTTCCGTATCCTGGCGAACACCGTAAGGCACCACGTTGTACATTTGGCCAGTAAAGTTGACCGGGCTGCCGTGAGTTAAGTGGCCTCCGTGGGCGAGGTTCATGGCGAGCAGCGTGTCTCCCGGCTTCATGAACGCGAAATACACCGCCATGTTCGCCTGGGCGCCGCTGTGGGGTTGGACGTTCACGTGTTCGGCGCCGTAGAGCTGTTTCAAGCGCTCGATCGCGAGCAGTTCGACTTCGTCCACTACTTCGCAACCGCCGTAATATCTGCGGCCCGGGTAGCCCTCGGCGTATTTGTCCGTAAGCACACTCATCATCGCTTGCCTTACAGCAAGGCTTGAAATGTTTTCGCTTGCGATAAGTTCGAGATGGCTGTGTTGCCGTTCCTCTTCCTTTTGAATCAGGGCGTAGATATCGGGATCGGACTGTTCGAGAGGAACGCGGTGCGAGCGGGCGCTTGAAACTACGGACACAGGAATATTATGATGGATGGCTCCGGCCTCCAGTCGGTAATCTCTGTTTGATGCGCGGCACCGATCTTCAGGATACTTCTCCCTCGGCGCATCGCGCCTTGGTAAAGCCGCTCCGCGAACTCACGGTTGAGGAACGCGTTCGCATGACTTTCGAAAGAATCGAGGCGACAAGAAAGTTCAGGAAACTCACCGAACATCTGCGTCCAAGGCCGGAGAAAAATGACGGTTCTTGAGATTGTTGCGGAAGTGGCAGCACGGCTTGATCAACTTAGCATTCGCTATGCCGTAGGCGGGTTAGCGATAGACAATGGAACGATATACTGAGCGTTCTCGAGGGCATGGCGCAAGGATTGGACCAAGCCTATCTCCACGATTGGTGCGTCCATTTCGGAGTTTTTGAACTCCTCGAAGATGCCCTCGCCGAAGCTGCAGAGACAAACATCTAGCCCCTATGCCGGGCCGGCAAGTGGCACCGAATCAATCTATCCGGAGTCGAAAAGAGTAGGAGCATTGCGTCAAGACGATGCCTTGGCATCTTTTGAAAAGCAACGATTCGGGCCAACAGTTCGGATCTCACAGGGAGAGTAGAAACATGAAACATTTGAACGGAAGGCGAATCGCGGCACTGGCCGGATCGCTGATATTGGCGCAAGCTGTCTGCGCTCAAAACTCACAAGGGATCACGGTTGACGTTAACGGTCAGCCCGTCAGTTTTCAAAATGCCCAGCCTCAAATGATTGGCAATCGGGTGATGATCCCTCTTCGAGGAGTGCTGGAACAGCTTGGGGCAAATGTGAGCTGGGATCAGGCCTCTCAAATGGTCACCGCAACCGGTAACGGAACGACGATCATGCTGCACATTGGCGATACTAACGCCAAAGTCAACGGCCAAAGCGTCCCCCTGGACCAGCCGGCGGTTCTGATGGGCGGGACGACTCTGGTTCCACTGCGGTTTATGAGCCAAACCTTTGGCGCAAGCGTCCAGTGGGACGGAGCTAGCCAAACCGTCAACATCCAAGAGGCAAACGCGCAAACCAGTCAGCCCAACATCGCGCAGGCTGATAACAGCCAGACCCAAGGCACCCAGGTGGTGCAAACGACCGCGACCCTGCAAACGGCGAACCCTACGCAACCGCTGAAGTTCCATGACGATCTGCAAGGCTGGACCAACAACAAATCGATCCATTTCGTATTGGACGGAACGCCAGGCGGTCAAGCGGTGGTGATCCTTCCCGGCCTGTCCACCAACATCAACATGCAGGAAACTTCCCCCGGCCACTACGAAGCAACTTGGACTCCGGATGCTTCTGCCCCCATCGCCGTGCAAGAGGGCTACAGCGGTAGCAAGGCTTACATTGAACGGTCTTAACTACTATTCGACCACTCTGAACAACCTCAACATCGACAACACTCCACCCACGATAACGGTGGAATCGCCGATGCCCGATACCGTAATCAGCGGCTTCATGCCTCAGATCGTTGCACGGCTCTACGATTCGGGTAGCGGCGTAGACCCAAGTTCCGTATCCGTGAAACTGAACGGGAACGACGTCACGGGCAACGCGAAGATCACCCAAAACCTGGTTTCGTATAACTTGCCGGACCAACTAGCTCCCGGCCAGTACAGTGTGTCGCTCACCGCCTCTGACAAGGCCGGCAATGTGACTCACAAGGACTGGAAATTCTCGATCACTGGAACGAGCATGACTTCCGACTTTGTGCATACAGGCAGGGACACGCTTCGGAGTGGCGACACTATTCATTTCTCGCTCAAGGCGCCTCCGGGATCGCAGGTCACTGCTTTCTTCGGAAATGGCCGCTCGCTCAATTTGACCGAGTCTTCGCCGGGCGTCTTTACCGGAGACTATACGGTGGGGCGAAGAGACTACTTCTACGGCCAGCCGGTCACCGCTTCGATCACTCCGCCGAACGGAACTGCCTATACCATCCGCGCCGCGGATCGAATGGGCATTTCCGCCAACCTCCCGCCCGATTCGATCGTGCCGGTTATCTCGTCCCCGTTGGCGTCCCCAGGCCATTACAGATCCATTGGTCATAGTGGGGACGGCGCCGCCAACCAGCACGTTGAATATCCATGTCTCCTATGAGCGGATATTAGATCGACACGAATCGACCCATGGCGAAATCGCAGACTTGGCAGTTGCGGCCGATTCCGCAGGCAACTTCCAGACTCCGCCGATCCACGTGGGACAATGGCTGACCGATAGGAACACCGTGTTCCACATCCGGGCAACGGTTACGCTTCCAGATGGCACCGTTTCGTCGGTGGCTGAAATGCGGATTCACCAGAGTCTGTAATACCTAAGAGTTTTTCTGCGGCTGGTCCCTAGTAATCGGAGGCTGGTCGCAGAAATTACCTTTTGGGCTCTAGTGAGCCGATCTTCTTTGATTTTGCCGTTCTTTTCGGGCCCGCGGAATCACTAATAACATTAGGGTGTGGGGGTAATTGCGACTGTGGTTTCCTCTGATTAAGGAAACCCGGAATACCAGATATTTTCAGCCTTTCGGCTTGGCTGCCGGGGACTTCGAAGTCGGAGATTTGGCTACAACTGCGCCGGCTTTAGGATTCTCAACCGGCGGGGGCACGGGCGGATTCGTTCCCGCCGGGTAAGCGCCCGCGTTGGTAGGAATATTCACCGGATCGGGAAGATGTGACAGCATCTGGCTGATCGTCACGAACTTGTAGCCCTGGGCTCTCAGTTTGTCGATAATGACTGGCAAAGCTCTAGCCGTATCAGGGGCATCGTGGATCAAAATGATGCCGCCGTTATCCGCTTCTTTAATGACTCTGTCCGCAACAACCTCAGGAGAAACTTCATGGGCCTGGGCTAAATCAATGTAGTCCTTGGCGGCTGAGGTCCAGTTCACCATGATGTACCCGAGCTTTTTCACTTCATCCAACACGGTGTCGTTAAAGTTCATGCCCGGCGGTCGCATTAAATAGAGTTTGCGTCCTGTCGCTTTGTTAAAGTTCTGCTCGCAGAACTCTAACTCTTTCGCCATTTGATCCGGCCGCAACGTCGTCAGTCGCAAATGGTCTTGGGTGTGGTTTCCCACTTCGTTGCCCTCGTTGACCATCCTCCAAGCCAGGTCTGGTCGTTGCTTAACGCGTTTACCAACCGGAAAGAAAGTCGCATGAACTCCTTTTTCTTTCAGGATGTCGAGGATCGCGGCACACGATTGCGGATGGGGACCATCGTCGATCGTTATGGCGATTTCCTTTAGATCGGGATTCCCGTGCTTAAGCATGCGCGCGTTCGGCGCATAAAGATTCGTGTGAGTGATGACAGCGGTCCAATAAGCCCGGCTGAGCAAGTTATGGATGCCGCCAACCTTGATGCGGAGATCGTTGACCTTCCATCCGGCGCCAATAAGGACGAGACCGACAATGCTCAAAACGGCTATTTTTCGCTTAGTCATTGTTTGAAAAGCGCCCGAGCCTAGAAAGCCCAACGATCTGAGAACGGCCCTTGAACCGCTTACTTCTTGCCCTGATTCTGCATCTGGTTGCCGTAGCGGCGCATGAACTTCTCAACGCGGCCGGCAGTATCAACCAAGCGCTTGGTGCCAGTGTAGAAAGGGTGGCTGAAAGCACTGATGTCGACGTTCACAACATAATGTGCCACGCCATCTATCTCTCGAGTTTGATTCGACTTTGCCGTGGAGACGCCCGTCCATTCGTGCTCGCCATCGACGAATAAGACCGGATAGCTCTTTGGATGAATCTCTGCTTTCATTTCGCCAATTATTGCACATTTCGCGCCAAACAGATTCGAAACTGATTTGGAAAGGCTATGCGAACGTTACGCACTCGTGATCCTGTCAGTCTAGATGTAGGCGCAAAGCGGCGACTATGGCAAGTTGTTCAGTGAGGGCGATGGACGTTGAAGGAGAGAGAAAGGAATGTCCACATCACCGACAATCGATACCAATCAGAAAGCCAGGTTCGATGGCCTTATGGAGCAAAGCTACAAAAGGGTCTTCAGCATGGCCTACCGTCTTGCTGGCAACAGAACAGACGCAGAGGACCTAACCCAAGAAGCATTCTATCGAGCTTATAGGAGCTTTGAGGACTACGAAGGCGACAAGCCCTTCGAGAATTGGATATTCAGAATAGCCACGCGCCTGTTCCTGGATATGCTGCGCAATCGAAAGCGAAGGGTCAGGGCCGTCTCTCTGGATTCGCCCATTCCCCGCGAGCGTTCGGACGGGACCATTTTGCTGGATCTCCCGGATCGAGCGCCAACCCCGGAGCACGAGCTGCTTGGAGGCATGTTGAGCGAGGATCTAAACTACGCCATGATGACGCTGACCAAGGAGCAGCGAATGCTCGTTGTGCTTGCGGACGTTGAATGCTGGCCCTATAAGGACATTGCTGACGCGTTGGACAAGCCGGTTGGCACCATCAGGTCTCGCTTGCACCGGACTCACCGCTTGTTGAGAACCAGACTTGAGATGATCGAGCGAGAGAAGGACGGCTCAATTCCCCTGGTCAAACTCCGGTTGCGGCCGACAATGGCCCAATAAGCTACCTTACGAGAAGTTCATATTCTTGCCAAGTCGGGCTCTCTCATCAAGATCGTCCGAACGGTTTGGTCTGTAACCGCGAACGGGTCGTTGATGTAAGTTCTCGGCAACGCAAGGCCAAAGCGCGTGAGAATCTCGTGGTGCCGGATTCTGGCAGCATTTGCCAAATCCGGCACTTTGATCGATTCCTCAATTCCTTCACTGCTCGTTTGTTTGCCCACCACCGTAACGGTGGTTCCTCGCCGGCCGGGTAGGTCAGTGAGGTCGATCACGCTTAGGTTCATGCAGATTTGGCCCAAGATGGGAGTTCGATGGCCCTCCACCAACACACTGGCCTTACCCGTTAGCGCTTGGCTTAGACCCTCGGCATAACCAATGCCGATCACGCCAATTTCCATGTCGCGCGGCGCTACAAAAAGCCTGTTATAACTGACCCCTTCGCCCGCTCTCACCTTCTTTCGCTGGATGATCACGGACTTGCATTCCAAACTGGGCTTCAAACCGGGAACTACGGGATCTACTCCATACAAAGCCAGCCCCAAGCGAACGGCGTTAAAGAAGCCTTCTCGAAAGTCGGTAAGGGCATGGCTGTTAGCAAAATGCAAGGGCAGCTTCTGCTCCCCATTCCATGTAGCTCTTAACAACTCTTCAAACCGAATGAGTTGGCCCAGATTCTCTTTCCGATCCGAAGACGTGGACAGGTGGGAGTAAACCGCCTCCATTCGCAGGTGCGGAAACGCCTCGTGGTTCGTGAGCAGGTATTCCGCCTCTTCAGGCTGTAAACCAAGCCGGTTCAGCCCCGTCTCTATCTTTAGATGCACGATCGCCCGTTTGCCGAGTTTGGCGGCAGCCTCTTCGTAAATACGGGCGAGTTCGATATCAAAAAGGCTTAGAACAAATCCGCACGCGATAGCGTCGGATATCTCCTGGTCATCCATGTACCCCATGACCAGAACGGGCAGCGCCGTAACTTTGCGGACGCGCATCGCTTCATCCAAGGAGATAACGGCAAAGGCTAAAATGCCCTTTTTCTCCAAAACTTTGACAATCGCCTCAATGCCGTGTCCATAGGCATCGGACTTAACGACCGCGATGATTCCCGTCTTCCCTAAGTGCGCCTTAAGCACGTCGCAGTTGCTGGCAACAACGCCCAGGTCGATCTCAAGCCAAGCTCTCATATTGTCCTCCGTGACAGGAACGATTGTGGCATGTAATTATCAGTCGTCTCAGAGTGTCCCGAATCGTCGCCAGACTGCTAAAGAAATTCATAAAGCCCCCCCGGCCGGGTGGCCAGGAGGGCTGACGGGCGAGGTCTTGTCCGTTAAGTCTAGGGCACTATTGCCGGTCCCCCCGGATACACGGTGATCGCATAGGATTTAGTCACTCCTCCGAACGAGGCCGTGATCACCACCGTGGTGGCCGTGGTCACGGGAGACGTGGTAGCGGTTACGAAGCCGCCATAGTTGCCCGCCGGCACGGTTGCAAACATGGGCAGCTTGAGAACGCTGGGCGTATCACTGGTGAGAGTCACCGGAGCACCGGGAACCGCCGCGTATCCGTTCAGCCAAACCATGACCACTACCGACGCGCCTCCGCTTAGGTGGCCGGGGAACACATCTAGGCCATCAAGGGTAACTGGAACCACGTTGACGGTAGTGTTCAGAGTCACCGTTCCTAGCGTCGCGGAAAGAACGACTTCCTCCGCAGAGGCGGTACTCAATACTCTGAAGCTCACCTGCTCGCTATCTGCACCCGGAGGTACGACCGTGGCGGACGCGATAATAACATCGGTATTGTTGCTGGCAAGGGCGACGCTCACGCCGCTTGGCCCCGCTGCGCCGTTCAAATGAATAGTCGCGGAACCGCTGCTGCCCGAGCGAACGGTTTTGGTCGCGTTGAACTCGCGCAACGAGGCGGCGGTAACCGTTAAGGTTTGAGAGAACGACGCGGAACCCAAAGTTGCGGTTATCACTGCTGTTCCTGTCGCGTCCACTGCCGTTGTGCTGATGGCGAAACTTTCGCCATCGCCATCGGTGATGGTTACGCTGCCCGGCACTGAGGCCACACTTGAACTGCTGACAAGCGTAACCGTGACAGCGGCTTCCGCTTTTCCGGAAAGGTGAACGCGGCCAGAGTCCTTATGGCCCCCAAGCACCGAATCGCAAGCCAAGGCAAGGCCCGCAAGCGTTGGGCTTGCTGGAAGTAAGTTTAGCGTTCCATTCACTGTTGAAGTTCCGAGAGTCGCGGTAACAGTGACCGGCTCCTCGGAAGTTACCGCGTTGGTGGTAAAAGTGAAGTCCCTGTCGTGGTGGGCCACCGCAATTGTCACGGAGGCCTCCGGGGTTAAGTCTGCGCTGCTGCTGCTAAGCGTAACCGTGTCACTTGCAGTAGCAGCAGCTGTAAGTCCCACATTTCCGCCAGAACTCGAACCGCCGACAACTCGTTCCGGCACATGAAGGCCGGCGAGCGTGTCTGTTTGAGCTCTGGCTAGTACGCCGACGGATGCCAGCACTACTAATAAGCTAACTCGAAAAACTGTTTTCATTGGTCACCTGGAGGAGGGTTGAGTGATTGCGACACGCCGACGAAAATGCCTGTCGCAATTCCCCATCTTCCATTTGAGAAGCGGTGAGCAACTATGTTGATCTAACAGGGTTTTGCCCTCACGCGCATTCTGGTAAATCGCAGTGCACATGCAAGAAGGATCTCCCCTGACATCAGCAGGGGAGATTTCCACGAGCAGCAAACGGTCCAAAGGATTCGTGGGTGGCGCCAGAACAGTCACTGCGAACTGCCTGGTGACCCCGTTCATCGTTGCGGTGATAATCACCGTTGTCGCCTTGGTAACCGTTGTCGTGCTTGCCCTATCGAATCCACCATGCCATATTTCGCGGTAAGCGTCACCTTAGTGAAAGAAAACTACTTCTGGCTCTTCTTAAGCTTGGCGGGGTCAAACGGGTCGACGTGGATAACGACCTCGGCGGGCGCCATTTCTTCACGGATCCGATGTTCCAATCTGTCGGCTACCTCGTGGGCTTCGACAACCGTCCAATCCCTCGGCACCACGATATGAAGATCGATGTTGCGAACGCTTCCGGAATGGCGTGTCCGCAGCCTATGAAAGCTCACGATGTTGTGGTCGGCCGCTACGATTGCCCGAATTTGGGCCAAATCCTTTTCGGGAAGGCGAACATCGATGATTTCTTGGATCGCGCTGATTGCCAGCCTGAATGCGCCGTAACAGAGCCAAACGGCAAGAATGATCGCGATGACCGGGTCGGCCGATTTGAGCCCGGTCTGCTGGGTAATGGCCAGTCCGGCGAATACACCAAGACTGGTAATGAAATCGATCTGAAGGTGGCGCGCGTTCACATGAAGGGCCACGGAATCGGTTTCGACGCCGACCCTTTTGACATAGAGTGAAGCCAGAAGTGTAGCCACCGCGCTGACTGCCATGAGAGCCAAGCCGATGCTGAGGGTTTTCACGTTGAGCGCGTGGTGGGATAAGAGACGGCTCACGGCCTCCGTGCCGATATAGATGACGGCCACCAGGATCATAACCGCTTCCACGAAGCCCGTCAGGCTCTCTATTTTCCCGTGCCCGAAAGGATGGTCGTGATCCGGAGGAGCGCCCGCAACCCTCACGCTCACGTAAGTGAGAGAGGACGCGACGAGATCGGTTGCGCTGTGAACCGCGTCTGAAAGCAGACTGACCGAACCGGTCAAGAAAGCTCCGATAAGCTTTAACGCGGTAATGCAGAGATTGAGGAGGACGGAAGCTGTAGCTGCGCGGCGCTTGGCCAGAGATATCGCCGGGCCTTCGGTTCCTCGCTGTACTTGCACCTAGTTGGAATTGTAGCTTGTGAACCTATCTCGCGGCTTTACCTGTTGGACATGAATGACTGGTCAGCCCAGCCGAACTCTTCAGTCCGGCTCTTACCTTTGCCCTTTACCAACGGCTAGGCTGCGTTAAGAATAAACCCGGGAAGCATTCGCTCTGTGAGAACCTTGTCCGCTTGGGAACTCAATACTACCGCTCGCTCCATCGTGTTTTCGAGTTCGCGCACATTGCCCGGCCATGCGTAACGCTGAAGGACCCCTAGCGCATCGCTTGAGATATCCAAGACCGTGCGACCGTTATCGGCTGCGTACTTGGCCAGGAACATGCTCGCAAGCGGCTCAATATCCGCGGTCCGTTCCCGAAGAGGAGGGATATGAAGCTCTACAACCTGAAGCCGGTACAACAGATCCAATCGGAAAATGCCCGCGTCAACTGCTTCTTTGAGATCCCGATTGGTTGCGGTGACGAGCCTGACATCCACTTTGGTTGGTTTGGAGGCGCCCAGACGCTCAAACTCTCTTTCCTGAAGTACGCGAAGCAACTTCACTTGAATAGACATCGGGACTTCGCCAATTTCGTCCAAGAACAAGGTTCCATCGTCAGCCAGTTCAAATCGGCCGGCTTTTGAACCTACCGCTCCGGTGAAGGCGCCCTTCTCATAGCCAAAAAGCTCGCTCTCCAACAAAGACTCCGGCAAAGCGGCGCAGGACACCGCGACAAACGCCTTTTCGCTTCTAGGAGAAGCTTTGTGGATGAGTTTTGCCATTACTTCCTTGCCCACGCCGCTTTCCCCAGTTATGAGAACGGTGGCGCGTGAATCGGCAACCTGGCAAGCCATGTCGTAAACCTGCTTCATCGGCTCGGAAATCGCGATGAACTGACCTTTGGGCACCGCCGCCTTTCGGGCAGCTTTAGCAACCGGCCCTTCATGATGGCCGGTAGAAAGCGCGTTGGCAACCACCTTTTTGAGCACTTCAAGGTCAAACGGCTTTGTCACGTACTCAAATGCCCCGTCTCTGATAGCTTGCACGGCCTGAGGGATCGTACCGTAGGCAGTAATAATCACGACCGGCAAAAATGGGTATCCAGCCTTGATCTCTCTAAGCAGATCGTAGCCGCTGCGGCCCGGCATAGTCACGTCGGTGACGACGCAATCCAACTCTTCGCTCTTGACAATGGAGATCGCCTGTTTCTGCGTCCTCGGCGACCAAGGGAACGTAGCCCACTTTTTCAAATGCCACTTGCAAGATGCGACGGATGCTGGGCTCGTCGTCAACGATTAGAATTCTGGATTTGTTTTTCATGCTGCCTTCGATTCCTGGAAGAGCACTTCGAAGCGGGTACCGGCTCCGAGTTGCGAATAGACTTTGATTTGCCACCCGTGGGCGTCCACGATCTTGCGAACATTGCTGAGGCCAAGGCCGGTGCCGTCCGCCTTGGTTGTGAAGAAGGGAGTGAATAACTTTTCCACCACCTCGTTTTCGATGCCTTTGCCTTCGTCCTCGATCACCAGGCGTCCGCGGGCCAGGCTGATATGCACGGCTCCGCCATTGCATGAGGCCTGAATTGCGTTCAATATCAAGTTGCGGCACACCTGTTCGAGTCGCACCACATCGGCTTTGATGTTCGAAGCGCGGGCGTCCATCATGAGGCTGATCTTGACTCCCGCCTTGTCCGCCATCCCCTTGTACTCGGTGCAAACACGTTGAAGGATCTCCACGAGATCCAGCCGCTCCAAGTGCAGATTAAGTGGCCGTGCAAAATCCAGAAAGTCGTCGCATAGAGCGTTCAGCTTGAGAGCTTCCCTTTCAATGATGCGGCCGAATTCGGCGAGTTCCCCCGGTGCTCCCTGAACGATCTGCGCTGCGCTTCGGATGCCGGTCAAGGGGTTGCGGATCTCGTGGGCGATGGCCGCGGTCAGCTGGCCGATTTCGGCCAGACGCTTCACGCGATCCAGCTCCTTCAGTGCCTTTTCGTGATTGCTGACATCTTGGACGACGATGGTCGCGCCGCCGCGCGGGAGGGGCGAGGCGACAATGGACCAGGCACGGTCAGACGTCACATCGTGAGCTCTTTCGACAAATCGCTTTCCCCCGCACGCTTTTCTCAATCCTCTGAATGCAACTGTTTTGAGCGAACTGGGCAAGCTAGAGAGAGCTGCTGTTAGTTGGGCGCCTTGGCGGATCGGGACTCCAAAGATGAGTTCGGCTTCCGGGTTCCACTTCTCTACCGCTCCAAAAGAATCCGTAACAACGATTCCGACCCCCAAGCAGGCAATAATCGCGTCGAGCTTGTCGTTGAGAGCGCTGGCTTCGGCGACCGCTACGGTGACACTGGCAAACAGGCGGGCATTACTGATCGCCATGGCGATATGCCGCGCAAGTGGCACGGCTTGGGCGAGATCAGATGCCGAAAACGCAGGTTCGCCGATCCTTCGGGAGACGTTGAGAACGCCGATGCAGCCGCTTTCCGGCGTGATAAGCGGCACCACCATCGCGCTGCCGATATCGTTCCTGGGCTGGACTTTCCCGATCAGAAGCGGATTGTCGAGGGGGTCCTGGACGATCATCGGTTGGCCGCTGGAAATGCAAGCGCCCGCGATGCCATGCCCGGCTCGCAGTTTTGCGCGATCTGGAACCGTGGTGTCCGCGCCGGTTTTCGAGGCGAGAATAAACTCGTCGCTGTCGTTTTTTCTGATGAAAACCGAGAGCCCGGAAGCGTTAAACCACTCCACGCAACCTGGCAGAATGCCGGCTGAGATACTTGTCCAAGCTGGCTTCGTTTGAAGCTCGGGACACGTCGAAGAGCAGCGACAAGTCGCGTTCTTGGATTCTCTCGTTGATCGCCACTAGTAGAATTGTCGGTAAGCAGTTTAGACGCCAATACCCTACAATGGTGGCAACTTAGAGTCCCGCCAGATCAGGTTGCCGTAGCCCTGATGGGAGCATCTAAGCAAGTCCAAAATTGACGTGGGCGCTTCGCCCTCGGCACCACCAATCAAGGTTCAACGGTCAGCGTCACGGTCTTCGACACCCCGTTTAGAGTTGCCCTTACCGAGGCCTTCGAAGCCGCCGTGACCCTTAACGCAGACGCCCTGAATGTCACTAAACTCAGTCCGGAGCCAACGGTGGCCGTGGGAGGGCCGGTAACCGAACCTGCGCTGGATACCTTACAACATTCCCCTGTGAAGCGGCTAAGCCATCTTTTTCAAGGGTTGCCCGTCCATCTTTACAAACTTTTTGCGGGCTTTTTACTTTGCACCATGCATTCCATCCGAGCGATCATCCATAACAACTATATGTGTGGTCTCGTGAGGATGGCCCTCGGTGCGGTGTTGTCCCTCGGCATTGTCTTACCTTGCATTGCTCAAGATAACTTCCCTGACGTTCCCGATAATCACTGGGCTTATGAGGCCTTAGTCCGTTTGAAAAAAGACGGAATTCTCGTTGGATATCCGGATGGCCTATTTCGCGGCAACCGCCCGGCAAGCCGGTATGAACTGGCGGTAGCCGTTGACGCGGCTTACGTGCACTTGAAGAATGTTACGGGCGGTCTTCAAACCGAGATCGACCAGCTAAAGGCAAGCGAAAACGGCGCTGACATTCAGCAGCTGAAGGACGCAGTCAGCCAACTTCAGGATGAAATCAACAGCATGAAGGGCTGGGGCACCGATATCGAGGATCTCAAGAAGCTGGCAGCCGAATTCGAGAAGGAATTGACATCTCTCGGACTGGATTTTGAGCAGCTTAAAGTCGACCTCGCAGCCTTGGCCAAGAGAGTCGGCGTGCTCGAAGCACACCGTCTTCCGTTCGACATCCACGGCGATGCCAGCTTCTATCTGCTCGCAGGTAACTCTTCCGGCCGCGAAATGGGCCTGACCGAAACCGGCCAGATCGTTGGCGCCAAGGAAGTCATCGTTCCGACAGGAACGATCACAGAAGCTGCAAAGACTCCTGCTGGCGGCGGCGTATTGGTTCCTGCAGGTATGGATCAGGATTCGGCTCTTTATCATGAGTTGACCCTCAAGATCACCGGCAACAACGACACGGGTCCCAAGTGGCACGGCGACGTTGTAATCGGCGATATGCTTGGCAGCTCCACTGCAGCCGGTTTCACGTCGGCGTTCCCCAGCCAGGCCACCACGGCAGGCATCGGACCGTTCGGCGTTGCAACTGAAGCGGTATACATCCAGGATCTCGCAGTCGACTTCGACACGAGCATCGTGGGTCAAGGCCTTGCTGCCGAACTCGGCCGCACGGGCTATGAGATCGATCCTTACATCTACAAGCGCCCAGACGTTCTGCCTTACTTCACCAACGATCGTTGGGGAGATGGCAAATGGTACTTCGACGGTGGAATCCTCGGTTTCCACTGGAGCGGAGTGAAGCTCGACGTGTTCGGTGGCAAGCAGAATCAAGAAACGGCCAGCAATGGCACGCCTTACCAGATCATGTCAGTTGGCGCTATCGGCCACCCGACAGCTGCTGGGTTCCCTGTGGGACTCTACAACGCTGCTTCGGCTGCCGGTATCGTAGTTGACGAAGAACTCGGTCTGAACCTGGGTATCCCTCTCGGCCAGAACGGCAAGCTCGATCTTGCTTACATCTGGTTCGAATCGAATACCGGCTCAGGCGTCATCAATGCCACTACCGGCTATCCGGCATCAAACCGGGCAGACGTGTACGGCGGTGACTTCAAGTACAACTTCGCAGGAACTGGCTTCAAGGTGAACGCGGGTTACTCGGCATCTGACGTTGATGCGGGCAGCCACAGCTACACGACGAAGGACAACTATGCTTGGCATGCTTCGATCGCTTACGACGTTCCCCGATGGGGCGCGGAAGGCGGTTATCGGCAGATCGAGCCTCAGTTCGGAGCTCCTGGCGATTGGGGCCGCATCGGTACCTGGTGGAATCCCACCGACATCGAAGGTCCTTGGGTTACCGCCCACGTCAAGCTCAGCGATCAATTCACGTTGAAAGCTTCTGGCGAGTGGTATCAGGGAACGAACAAATCGTTCAATCTTCCCGCAGCCTTTGGCGGCACTCCGAGCACCGGTCTTACCAACCACGACTCCATTGACAGCTACAAGGCGGATCTCGGCTACCGGTTGAATGGGGCCTGGGACTTCTCCGTAGGGTTCGAATACGTTCCCCTTAACCTGAATGGTGCGAACAACCCATACGAGTCCTGGTACAACTTCGGACTTGGTTACAACCTGAGCGATCAAGCAAGGCTGAGTTTCCTGTACCAATACAGCGCGGCTGATCCAAAAGGGATTGGGACGTTCGATACCGGTCTCGTGACCGGCAAAATTGCAGGCAGCGTGGTTACGAGCCAACTTACCGTCAAATTCTAGGCAAGGTCGGTTCGCTTTTCTTCCAGAAGTTCCAGCATCACGCCAAAATTCTTGCGCCCATCGAAGTAGGCGTACTGGCCCTCCGTCATCATGTCCCCGCGCATGATCATCGGCGTTTCGTGGCTCTCCAGCAATCGCTTGTCTTCAGCCATGTTTCCCGTCCAAAAAGCGATGTGGTGAACGCTGATCCCGCCATCACGAAGGCCCTCCGCCCAAGCCGATTCTTCGCCGACCGGCTGGATGAGCTCCAACTGCACGTTCCCCAGATTGAAGAATGCGAGCTTGCACTGGGCCATGCTCTCTTGGCCGCGATAGTTGAGGCGCACTTCCCGGCCCGGTTCGGTCAAATGAATCTCGGGAATATGCACCCCTAAAAGGCTTGCGTAGTTCGCCGCATACCTCTCGATATCGTCGACGACGATGGCCACCTGGCCCAGTTGCGTATTACTAAGATGGCGTGTTTCCACATGCCGCAGTATACGTCCCGATTGGGAACCCACAGGTAACATTCTTAACCCGCATGCCAAACGAATCAGTCCAGAACATCATCATTATCGGCTCAGGTCCCGCCGGTTACACTGCCGCGCTCTACGCGGCCCGCGCCGATCTCAGCCCCCTCGTTTTCGCCGGACTCCAACCCGGCGGCCAACTCATGATCACCACCGATGTGGAGAACTATCCAGGCTTTCCCGATGGCATCATGGGCCCGGAAGTGATGGAACTGTTCCGCAAGCAATGCGAGAAGTTCGGAGCCACTGTCGAATACAAGGAAGTCACCCGTGTTGACTTTAGCTCGCGTCCGTTCAAGGTCTTTGTGGGGGACGAAGAGCACCGGGCCAAAGCGGTGATCATCGCCACCGGCGCAAGCGCCAAGTGGCTGGGATTGGATGGCGAAATTGTCTTTGGCGGCTATGGCGTCAGTGCTTGTGCAACGTGTGACGGATTTTTCTATCGTGGGAAAGAAGTGATCGTGGTTGGCGGTGGCGACACAGCAATGGAGGAGGCGAACTACCTCACTAAGCACGCCACCAAGGTGTATCTGGTTCACCGGAGAGATGCTTTCCGTGCCAGTAAAATCATGCAGGATCGAGTGCTCGCCAACCCCAAAGTTACTGTACTATACAACACAGCCATCGACGATATCCTCGGAATTCATGAGCCAGCCAAGAAGGTAACCGGTGTAAGACTCAAAGACACCCACACCGGCATTCTAAGAGATATGCCCATCGACGGCGTGTTTGTTGCCATCGGGCATAAGCCAAACAGCGAGCTGTTTAAGGACTGGTTGGACATGGACAACGTTGGCTACCTGCAAACCCTGGGTGGAACCACGAAAACCACCATTCCCGGCGTGTTTGTGGCGGGCGACGTGGCAGACAGCGTCTATCGCCAAGCGGTGACCGCAGCCGGCACTGGGTGCATGGCAGCTGTCGATGCCGAGCGATTTATTGAGGCGGAAGGCCACTAATGCTCGGGGCCGTAGCGTCGTTAGTGCTCCTCGCCTCCTTACGCGCGCCTATTCAAGGACAAGCAGGAATACCGCCGCAGCAAAACAACTATTTAATGGTGTCCTTGGGGGATCCCGATCTGCCCACCACCCATCTCCGGTACTACATCCATCTTGATCGACTGAATCCGCCAAAGTATTCGCCAAAGAAGTTCGGTACCACGGACCCCGAGCCCTATGAGTTCGACTGGGAGATCGATGGACTTGGAAAGCACCATGACGGCGACTTGTTTGACCAGCTGTTCAAGGTTTATTCGCAAGAAAGGAAGAGCGAGGGAGACATAGCCCCCCAGGTCATGCGGATGCTTCTAAACCTCTGGAACCTTGATTACAAAAGATTTAAGTTTGACCATAAAGAGCTATACAAAAAGAATGTAGACGTCTATCTTTGCTGGGGAGGCGATCCTGGCGGCGAGCAGCGGATGGACCTGGATTGGGATGATCAGAAGCCTACGCGCCAAATAAAGGTCAACACCATCTACATCTATGACATCAACAGTTTCACGAACCCGATCGAAATGGCTCGCGAAGTGGCGCACGAGTACGGTCACGCCGTGCTCACCCCGGTTGGAGGGTTCGTTGACCCTGAGGATTGGGGTAACGGCCAGTTGGGCGAAAAGATCTTCCTGATGTGGTGCAGGGAGGAAATGGCGCATGGACGGCTCGTTCCCGATGATGTCATGGGCGCGACCTTGCCAATGCTCACCGCGTGGCTAAAGAAGAACGTGGACCCTCTTGTCTACCAAGACGCCACTACCGGGCCGCAGTTCGCCTTGTTGGGCGATCATGGGCAGAACGCCATGGATGCCTTTACCGGTCTGGTTTGCTACGCGGACAGTCTGTTCGGAGACCAAGTGGCCGGTCTCTCGCTCAAGCTCACCAGCCAACAAGCGAAGGATTATCCTGCCGCACTCCTAACCGCCTGTGAACAGACTCAACGTGTCGTGGTGGGTATTCCCGAAATGCTGAAGGGAAAAGATCTGTGGGTACCACTCGGAAAAGGCAGGGTTTCGGTCGCCACAATCCTCAAACGAAATGGTGACTGGGCGCTAATCCGGCCGGGGGTAGTAGTCACCACGCTCATTTACGGTGGATAATGTCTCGTGAGACGATGGGTCATAGGATTTCTGGTCGTCCTCCTGTCGTGCATTCCACTTTTTTTGAACCGTGGTCAAAGCAGGGCGCTTCTAGAGGACACCGACACCAAGGTTTTACTCATCACGATCCATCAGAGAAACCAACCGTTCAGCTGGTTTTCCGGGGACTGGCCATTAAAGAACCATTTTTACCGGCCGCTGCCCACGCTGTCGTTTGAGATCGATAGCCGCCTTTACGGCAACAACCCTGAGGGTTACGGCGTTACGAACGCGCTCCTCGCTATAGCCTGCGTTCTGCTCCTGTTCTGGTTCTTTCGCGAACTGACGGATAAGCCGGCTCTCTCAACGCTCGCCAGTTGTCTTTTCGCCTGCTGGACCTCCGGCGGCTATACGGATAATGCCTCTAGCCTCATTGTGTATGCGTTTTGGGCCGCTTCCCTTTTCGCCATCTTCCTCTCTCTAAAGGCACTCCTTTTACCATCAATAAAGAGCGGCTTTTGGACGCTTGGGTCAAAGGCCGCGAAACCTGCGGAGCCAGTTCTCGTTGATTGGCCTAGGGCAAGAACCGCGGCCTTGTCCGCCCTCGTTCTGTGGTACTCGGCCCAAGAAGTCAACGGTGGAATCGTTTCCAACGTCATCTATGTTCTTCCCACAAACATGATCGCGTGGCTCCCCAGCCGGACCGCCTCGATTATGGTGGTGTTCGCCCTTACCTGTATGGCGGCGTATGCCCGATATGAGAGAACCGGCGCCGAACGCCGCATGCCGGAGTCTACGCCGCTCGATCCACCGGCCACGAAAGGAACGCCTGCCGGTGCGGGGAGAAAAGCCAGTTGGCCGTGGGCAGTCCTTTCAATAATCGCTGCAGCAGCCGCGTTCGCAAGCTATGAGCAAGCAGTGATGCTGCCCGCCGCTCTGGTTGGCGTCGCCGTTCTCATGCGCATGCAGGGCTACAAGGTTAGGTGGTCTTGGCAAGCAGCATTTTGGTTGCTTCTCGTCGCCTACATGATCCTTAGGAAGGAGGTCCTGCCGCCAGGAATATCTCGCTACGAGCATCAGCAGACGCGGTTCGGGCCAAGCGTTTTCATGGCAATCATGGGATATGTTTTCCCGAGCCTCCAGTCCCTGATTCAGTCCTGCCAGACCCTTACAGTAGGCATCGGGATTCTTCTCTCGGTGGACATCTACTCGTCGGTCTTCCTGTTCATTTCCAATGTTGCGGCCTTCATCTCTGTTAGGAGGCACTTCATCTTCGCGCTTGCAGGTTGGGCTCTGTCTATCATCACGTTTTTGCCCATGGCATGGGTCAAGCCTTTTTCTTGGTACAACTATTGGCCCATGGCCATGCGGTCATTGTTTACGGTGACGATCTGCTGGACGGGCTTCGAACTGCTATTTAACGCTGCGAAGCCCCAAGCTTTGCAAGCGCCGCCACGGCTTGATCCCGCACCTGGTTCGCTTCCTCGTCCGTGAGGTTCTCCCCCATTTTGCGAATCTGAAGGGCCAGCGTAAGCGAGTGCTTTCCATCGGGAATGCCTTTGCCGTCATAAACGTCGGTAAGCCATTGCTTTTCCAGAAGCTCGCCACAGGCCTTATCCACCGCAGCTCTGAGATCGTCGTACGGAACCGATTTATCAACCAGGACCGCGATGTCCCTGCGAACGGCAGGGTTTCGACTAATGGGCCTCATTGGGTGCCTAAGCCTTCGACTTTCAAAGATCGTTTGGAGATCAACTTCGGCTAAAAAGGTATCCGTCGGGAGGTTGAGTTCATCGGCTCGGTCTGGATGGATCTGGCCGATAAGTGCGCCCCGCGTTTGCGCCTGCCGCGTCGGGTGCAGGCGCGCGTCATTTGCCGGCTCCCATTGCGCGTGCCCGGCAAGAACCTCTCCGATGGCCGCCTTCAGCGTAAAGAACGTAGGAGGCGTCTCAGGCAGCTTTTCCCAGTGATCCTCGGGCGCGCCGCCGGTTAGAATCACTGCAAGCTTGCGAACCTCCGAGTTGGGTTTCGGAACTCCAAAAACCGCCCCAATCTCAAATAGGCGAAGATTCATGCCTCCGTTGCGCCGGGCGTTTTCGACCAAGTTAGGCCAGAGAGAGTTTCTGAGGAGCGACATCTCCGGCGAATTCGGATTACGCGGACCAACCCGAGTTCCGACCGGATCGTCCAGAGGATGCGCGCCCATAAGTGACGTGCTGACGTTCTGGACGAAGCCTAGCCGTAACGCCACGTCTCTAGTATCCTCGACATACTTGTCAAACCCGAAAACGCCGCCCTGCGTGGTAGTGCCCATGAGCGGCGCTTCAGGAATCCGGTCAAAGCCGTGCACGCGGCCAATTTCCTCGACGACGTCATATTCCTGAACCACGTCCGGGCGCCAGGAAGGCGGCATGACTTCGAACTGGTCGCCGCTTCCATCAATCTCGAATCCTAACCTTTCAAGATAACCTGCAGCCTCGTTCGCCGAAACCTCCATCCCCAGGAGCCGGGAGGCCCGAGGAACTCTAACGGGAATCGGTTCTGGACTGGGAAGCTCGCCAATAACATCGATTACGCCAGGGACGAGCGACGTTCCGCCATCGACTTCCGCAAGCAACTCGGCAAAA
Organism: uncultured archaeon; assembly: GCA_963829965.1. Classification (GTDB taxonomy): domain Bacteria; phylum Armatimonadota; class Fimbriimonadia; order Fimbriimonadales; family Fimbriimonadaceae; genus DASXZH01. Next base: position 108,570 of record CAWHLK010000062.1, read on the forward strand.
CGATTGAGCGCAGCCACAGTACCTTCCGGGTCAACGCTTCGTTCGAAGCGGTAGGACGCTTCGGTTGAAAGTGCCAACTGCTTTCGGGTTTTTCGCACATTCGTGCTCACAAAATGAGCCGATTCCAGAAGCATACGCTTGGTGTTCGGGGTCACTTCGGTTTCGAGACCGCCCATCACGCCTGGTACGCCAACCGGCCTCTCGCCGTCGCAAATCATCATCTGACCGTTCAGCTCGTGCTCGTCGCCATTTAAGGTGGTGACTTTCTCGCCCGCCTTTGCATGGCGAACCACGATTTCCTGCTGGGCGAGCGTGTCCAGATCGTAAGCATGAGTTGGCTGCCCCAATTCCAGCATCACGTAGTTGGAAAGATCGACTAGCAGGCTGATCGCACGTACACCGCCGATGCGAAGCCTCTTCTGCATCCACTCGGGCGAGGGTTTGTTGAAATCCCCCACAAAGACCCTTGCCGAAAACCGGTCGCAATCGGCCGCTTCCAGTCTCACCTTCGCAAGTTCATGGGCTGCCCATTCGCCGCTATCGTCCATTTGAAAGCGCGCCTTGGCCCGCGCGTAAAGGGGAGTTGGTTTGGAATTCGAGTCCTTTGCCAAGACCTCGCGAGCGAGCCCTAAGACGGAAAGACCATCGCCCCGGTTGGAGACCACTTTGATGTCCAGCATCATCTCGCCTTCAACCTCGCCGATCCCTTCGAGTTCAAACCCCGCCATGGTGAGCAGATCGCCGATCTCTGCCGCCGTCTTGGTGGTTTCCACGAAATCTAAGAGCATGGAGAATGCGAACTTCATCGGAACTGCTCCAAGAACCTGAGGTTGTTGTCCAGGAAGTGACGAAGATCGTCTACCCCGTATGCCATCATCGGAATCCTCTCAACCCCCAATCCGAAGGCAAATCCGCTATATTTTTCGGTGTCCATGCCGTATTCCCGAAGGATGTTTGGATGGATCAGGCCCGCGCCTCCGAGTTCGATCCAACCCGAATGTTTGCAAACCGGGCAGCCGCTTCCGCCGCAAAACGGGCAGGAAATCGCATAGTCCACGCCAGGCTCAACGAATGGAAAGAAGTCCGGTCGAAATCGGACCTTCACGGAGTCGCCGAACATCGCCCTTGCAAACTGCCCGAGCGTGCCTTTCAGATGGGCCATGGAAACGCCTTCGTCGATCATGAAAGCATCCACTTGGTGAAAAGTATGCGAATGGGTGCGGTCAACCGCCTCGTTGCGGAAGCACCGGGCTATGGTGAAGGCGCGCAACGGAGGCTTGGTTGTTTCAAACACGCGCCCCTGGATCGCAGTGCCCTGGGTACGAAGCAGACGCTCGTCATCCATCCAAAAGGTGTCCTGATCGTCCATCGCGGGGTGATCGGGAGGATAGTTGAGGGCATAGAAGTTGTATTTCGCAAGTTCTACTTCGGGTGATTGGTGGTACCGAAAGCCCAAGCCTCCCAGCACTGCCTTGATCTTGTCGGAAGCCTGGTCGAGAACGTGCTCGTAACCCAAGGTCGGCGCCCGGCCCGGCATAGTAACGTCAATGCGGTCCGCCTCGAAAAGTGCCGCTCGTTCACCCCGTTTGAGTTCCGCCTGGCGGCTGTCGACCGCTTCCTGCACGCGCTCTTTGGCCTGGTTTACGAGTTGGCCGAAACCAGGCCGCTCTTCGGGGGGTAACGTTCCCGTCTGGCGAAGGAGCCCGGTAACCAGCCCCTGCTTGCCCAAGAACCTGATATCGATCTCGCGCAGTTCCGCAGTGGAACCGGCAGCGCGGATCGCTTCCATGGCTTGCCCCTCGACATCGGAAATAGCTTGCATTTGTAATGGGTAAGGGGTAAAGGGTAAAGGGTAAAGGGGCCTACGCCCTCCGATTACGACTTGCCGTTCACGACTTTCCGTCTACAACTTACCGTTTACGACTTACGGTTTACAACTTACTGCCGGCAAGTTATTTGCCCTTTACCCTCTTCCCGCTACCCTCCAAAAACACCCCCTGCATTTTTCACAGGTATTGCCGACAATAAGAATGGCATGTTGGGCCTGGTGAATTTGAAATGGCTGAAGAAGTAGAGGAAGTTGTAAAGAAGAAGGGCGGAAACAAGCTCGTGATCATCGTCGTGGCGATCCTCATGCTCATCACAGGAGGATTCTTCGGCTTGAAAATGAAGGGCGGCGCCCCGGCCAAGCCGCCGTTGGAACTGGGCGGCCCCGATAACATTATCGAAATTCACGAGTTTCTCGTGAATTCGTCCGGCGCCAATGATGGTGGTAAGTTCTTGAGGACCGATATCTCGGTTCAAACAACGAAGGATTTCAAGAAAGAGGATATGGACAAGTATGATGCGCCCGTAGAAGACGCGATCAACGAGGTCCTCAGCAAATACTCTGTGGAAGAACTCAAACAGCCGAACTTCATTACGAAGCTCCGGCACGAAATTGCGAATGCAAGCAACGCTGCTCTTGCTCGAGCCCAGGGCAAAGATCCGGAAAAGCCGGAACCGGGCCCACCGAAACACCCGGAATGGGATTCTCAAACAGGACCCATTTTGAAGATCTACTTCACGAGCTTTGCATTCCAATAAGTCGGTCACACCCTAACGAAGTCAATCCAAGACCCGATGGCACCCCCGCCGCCATCGGGCTTTTCAATTTGTTCAGAACCCTGGAGCACATTGTGAGGTTTTCGACTCTGGAGAGCTAAAGAAAATGCCGGGGTCACCGATAACCATACTGATAGCCCGCAAAGCGCGTGGCGCACGAACAGATGTCGGACATTCTTTCGCAATCCGAAATAGAGGCGCTTCTAAACTCGCTTAACAGCGACCCCGATTCTTCGTCGGTCCCTGTCGGCGGGGATTCGGGGCCGGAAATGCCGAATATGGCCTCGTTTGCCGAGCCCATGCCAAGCAGGGCTCCCGGTAAGTTCAACAAGCCCTACGAGGCTTACGATTTTCGAAGGCCGGACAAGTTCTCTAAGGACCAGCTAAGGACCCTGCAAATGCTGGCACGAGACTTTTGCTCGCCTTGCCGGTTCCAGTCTGTCCGCCTATCTAAGAACCCCGATCACCATCGACCTGATATCCATTGAGCAGGTGCCCTATGAAGAGTATCTGCGGAGCATCAGCCAGTCGGTCTTTACCGTCATGTCTCTCTCGCCGCTCGCCGGACAAGCTGTATTGGAAATCGAGTTCGGCCTGGTTTTCACGATGATCGATCGAATGCTCGGTGGACCGGGCCGAGCCATCAACCGGAGTGTGCTCACGGATATCGAACGGCCGCTGGTGCGCCAAACCATCGAGCGGGTTTTTTCGACACTAAAGACCGCTTGGGAAGGCGTGGTTATCGTGAATCCTTCCATAGAAGGCATGGAAACAAGCGCCCAATTCGTTCAGATAGCGCCGCCGAACGACATCGTTGTCACCATCCTTTTTGAAGTCAAGATAGGCAGCCAGCGGGGCGCGATGAGCCTCTGCATCCCATACCTGCTGCTCAAGCCCGTCACCGCAAAGCTCAGCGCTCAAAAGTGGTTCATTAGCAGTGCGCGCAAGACTTCGTCGAGTTCACGCCGTGTGCTGTGTCAGCAAATCAACCAAACCAGCGTAGAGTGCGCGGTCCAACTAGGCGCCGTCCGGCTTAAAGTCCGGGAGTTCCTTTCCCTACACCCCGGTGCGATTCTGAAGCTGGATCAGCAAACCGTCAAAGATCTGCCGCTGCTCATCGGCGATGTCCCCAAGTTCCAAGGCAAGCCGGCCCTGGACGGCAAGAAGATCGTTTTCACTATTTCGAATCCCATCGAGGAATGAGGTCTGCAATTCATGTCTAAGTTGTCCCCCGAAGCCATCGAGAAGTTTGCCGGTCTGCAGGAGCAGATTTGGCAGAACGTTACTACTTGCGTGGCCGCTACCACCGAGCAGGAGTTCACCTTCTCGTTCGAACCGCCAGAATCCGTGCCGCCGGAAATCGCCCGCGCGCTATCGGGTGAAACCGCCCTAACCGTGGAATTTGCCTTTTCCACAGCGCCGGACAATGTGCAACTGATCTCGATTCCTCGCGACGCTTTTGGAGCCATCGCTTCGTTTGTGAAGGGCGCGGAAGTTGGTGAGCCTGACGAATCGCTCATACCCGACGTTCGAGAGTATCTTGAGGCGATCATCCAGGGAATATGCCTGGCGTGCGGAACTTTCAGGAACGAACCAATGGTTGCAAGTGGTCTGACCATTCGCTACCAAGGCGTGACCCTCCCGGACAACTTTGGGCGAAACAATGAGTTGGCGAAGGTCGAACTCATGTTTGCGGGCAAAGAGACAAACGCTCCGTTCTCCTGGTTTTTGGACAACCGATCCGTCCTCCAGTTCGTGGGGGAGGATGCGGAACCCGAATCACAGATCCCCCATGCAGAGATGGAAACGCCGGAAGCGCTTCCCCAGCATGCTTCCGCTTCTGAAGACATCGGCGGCCTTAACCTCCTATACGATATCCCGCTTGAAATCAGGGTCGAACTGGGCCGTGTGAAGATGCTCGTCAAAGACGTTGTGGACCTTGGCACAGGCTCTATCGTCGAGATCGACAAAGCAGCCGGCGAGCCAGTGGACGTGATGGTGAACGGACGGCTCGTGGCCCGGGGCGAGGTTGTCGTCATCGAAGACAACTTCGGCGTTCGAATAACCGAGATCCTGACCGCCCAAGAGCGCATCGCGAAGCTCGGGGACGCCGCTTAAGATCGATTCAAGAAACATGAGCTTTCCAGCCGAACCATCCAAAAGAACGAACATCGGGCGAGCGCTTCTTCTTGCCGCGTTGTTCGGTTTGGCGCTTCCATGCCTTGCAGGACCCGAGGCAACCGCTTTCGGAACCAAGGCCGATCCCTCCCCCTCCCCGGCCCAGGCGCCGGGATTGGGTTTCATGCCATTTCTGCAAATGATGTTCGCTCTGGCCATCGTGCTGGTGTTGGTGAAGTTCCTGATGCCAAAGCTATTGGGAGGGTTGAACAAGAAGATCGTCGCCAAGTCCGGAGGCGGCATCGAGATCGAAGAGTCCGCCACCATCGGGGGCGGCCAGCTCTATGTTGTGAGCGTCCGGGACAAGTCTCTGCTTCTTTGCGCTTCACAATCAGGCGTTACCTGCCTCACCGAGCTTGGCCCCAAGAAACCCAAGGTCGAGCAGCCGCTCTTCATGGACATCCTTCAACAGGAGACGGCGCAACCCACCCACATGTACGTGGACTCGCAGGGCGAGCCTTCCCCTGCCATGAAAAGCGCACTTTCCGACGACGAGATTCAGGCAGCTCTCGAACGCCTGAACAAGCTGGGCGGTTAGAACATGAAACTGCTGCTTGACCGCCGAGTCCTGCGCTTTGCCCTGGTAATTCTACTGGGTACAGCCGCCTGTATGGCCCTCGGCCAAAACCCGATCTCACTGCCTAAAGTGTCCCTGGACCTGGGATCCGGCAAGGGCGGCGGAGATGTGAGTTCCACTCTCCAAGTGATGGCCCTGTTGACCATCCTGAGCCTTGCGCCCGCCATCCTCATTCTCACCACCGCATTCACGCGCATCGTCATCATCATGAGCTTTGTCCGGAATGCGATCGGCACCCCCACGATTCCGCCAAACCAGGTTCTTATTGGACTCAGCATGTTCCTCACCGTGTTCGTGATGGGGCCGACCTACGGGAAGATCAACGACGTTGCGCTCAAGCCGTATCTGAACAAACAGATCAAGTTCGATGAAGCCGTGAAGCGCGGCGCGGCGCCGCTTCGCGATTTCATGCTCAAGAACACCTATCAGAAGGATCTGCTCTTGTTCGTGAACATGCGGCACGAAACGCCCAAGACCCGCGCGGACATCTCAATGACCTCCTTGATTCCCGCGTTCGTGATCAGCGAGCTCAAAACCGCATTCATCGTCGGGTTCTACGTGTTCATCCCGTTTCTGATCATTGACCTCATTGTGGCCAGCGGCCTCATGAGCATGGGCATGATGATGCTCCCGCCAACCGTGGTTTCGCTGCCCGCCAAGGTGCTCGTTTTTGTGCTCGCAGACGGATGGCACGTGGTCACACAGGCGATCATGCAGGGGTATCGCTGATGGATCAGGGAACTGCGCTCGAACTCGGCCGGCAGGGCTTGCGGACCGCCTTGATGGTCGCTCTACCCTTGCTCGCCATGTCGCTCTTCATCGGTCTCGCGGTCAGCGTTTTCCAAGCTATAACGAGCGTCCAAGAAATGACGCTCACTTTCGTGCCCAAGCTCTTGGGCGTGGGTTTGATGTTGATCTTCATTGGCAGTTGGATGCTCACCACTGTGGTTTCCTTTACCACCGCATGCTTCCATCACATGGCGCAGGTTGGCCGGTGAGTATCGACGCGGCCCTTTTTTACGCGTTTCTTCTCGTGTTCGTGCGATGCTCGGCCATGCTGCTGATGTCGCCCGTCTTTGGCGCCGAAAACGTGCCCGTCCAAATCCGCGTTTTCACAACGCTCGCCATTGCCGCCGCTTTGACCATGCTGATCCGGCCGGGCGTGGGCGCGGTTCCGCAGAGCATGTACGTTTTGGTCTTCTCAATTGGCCATGAAGTTGTGGCAGGCATGTTGATCGGAGCGTTTCTCAGTTTGGTAATTTCAGGCTGCCCAGATGGCCGGTGCGTTCGTGGACTTGCAACTCGGACTTAGCCTGAGCCAGGTATTAAACCCCATTGATGGTGTGTCCGTATCGATCCTCGGCCAGTTCAAGTACATGCTCGCCATGGTGATATTCCTGGAAATGAATGCACACCACGTCATGCTGCAGGCCTTTGTTCACAGCTATCACGCGATGCCCGCTCCCACCCTTGCGCAGCTGCCCCAGATCCAATCCGGATTTGTAAGTCTAGTCACCCAACTTAGCCTCGTCGCGCTTCAAATTTGGCGCCCCGGTCGCTGCGGTCAGCCTTGTCGTGGATGCTGCGCTCGGCGTGATCGGCAAGGCTGTGCCCCAAATGCAGGTCTTCATGGTGGGCATGCCGGCCAAGATCGGAATCGGGATGGTTGCCGCCGCAGTGGCGCTGCCCGCTCTTGTAAACGGCGTGCAATACGGCGTTCAGCTTGGCGCGGACGCGCTTTCCCCCATTTTCCACGCCCATGCCAGATAGTCCAGCAGGAGAGAAGACAGAACAGGCGACTCCCAAGCGGAGGCTTGAGGCCCGTCGCAAGGGCACGGTCGCCAAATCCCATGAGCTGACGTCTGCCGTCGTCATCGTGGTCATGCTCATGCTTTTGCCCACAGTTCTGAGCAATCTCGGAAACGCGCTCATGATGAGTCTCCGTGTAGGGGTGGGTACCGCACCGAACGACGTAAGCTTCAGCTCGCTGTCCAAATACGGGACCACCGTTCTTCAGGGTCCCGCATTGGCCATCATGCCGCTTTTGGCCGCCGCGCTGGTCGTCGGCCTTGCAATGAACTTCGCACAGGTCGGGTTCGTGATCAGCGCCGAGGCGATGATGCCCAACTTTGAGAAGCTCAACCCGTTGAGCGGAATCAAGCGTTTGTTCTCGCCCACCGCCGGAGTGGAGGGCCTCAAAGCAATATTGAAAGTCTCCCTCTTTTCTTACATCGCGTGGGCAACGATTCGCACCAATTGGGATGACATGTTGGCGCTGGGCTGGGGTCGGCCGGCGACGATGTTCGTCGTAATCGGTTCGGTGATGCATTCGGTTTTTTTGAGGATTGCAATCGCCTGGTTGCTCATGGCCGCCATCGACTACTACTTCCAGCGGAAGCAGATTGATAAGCAGCTCCGAATGACGAAGCAAGAGGTCAAGCAGGAGATGCGTGAAATGGAACTTGCCCCCGAGCTCAAGGGCTTTATCGCCCGACGGCGCCGGGCAATCGGCAGGTCTCGAATGATGGAAGCCGCCAAGAAGGCCGACGTGGTGGTTACCAACCCAACGCACTATGCGGTTGCGATCCAATATGACCCTCAAAAGATGCACGCACCGCTAGTCGTCGCCAAAGGACGAGATCTCATCGCATTGAAGATCAGAGAGGTAGCCGCAGAAAACAAAGTACCGATCGTTCCCAACCCGCCGCTTGCCCGACAGCTCTACAAGAAGTGTGAAATCGGAGACTACGTGCCGCGGGAACTCTTCCAAGCTGTTGCGGAAGTCTTGGCCTATGTCTACCGGACGATGCGAAGGCAGAAAGCAGCTTAAACTTACATGCGTGAACGGTGAAGGGTGAACTGTGGATGGTGAGCTATGAGCGGTCAACAGTAAATGGCAGGTACCGACGGACGAGGATCCAAGCGCTGACTTGAATGTGTTGGACACGTCTTATACGGATTCTTCACCGCTTCCAGTTCACAGTTCCCCATTCACCGTCACGACAGCTTTTCTCTCAAATAATCCGCCCTCTGCCTCATCGTCTTCTCGTCGTCCGAAAAGCTCTGTAGCTCCAGCGTGGTAAGCCACAGGTCCACATCGCGGGGAGATCGCTCCAATCCCTGGGCGCTGGCGGCAGCGCCCCAGCGTGCGTAGCCTAAAACACGCAATGCATCGGCCAGGGAGATGGCACGGGAAACCTGCACAAACTCCAGGGCCTGCAGGGCTTTGTCCCGTAGCATGCCTGCCCCCACATCAGTCCGCGCTTGCCGCTCTTCCCGGATCAAATACTCGCAAGCGCCCGCAAAATCGCTTTGCGCCCCGTCCGTGACGCTCACCTGGAGAAATGCGGCAACCGCTCGGCTGGACTCTCCGAACAGTCCGCGCGCCGCTAGATTTCGGGCCGAAAGCGCCTTCAAAACAGACGGTAACCGCCTCGCGTGGGCGAGGCCGATCAGATGGAACATCACCGAGAGCCGGCGGCCCTGTCCCGCGTTATACGGGCTCGCGGCAAGGTAACCAAACCGCGGCGAATGGGCAAAAGCCACCTTGCCTCCGAGCAGATCGAGAGCGCTCTGGGCAATCCGGTCGGCGGTCGCGACGCTCCAGCCTGCGGTCAAAGCCTGAATGCGAACGTGGTCTTCCTCGTTCACCATAATGCTGGCGGTGCGCTCTTTATCGAGCAGAAGCGCCCGTCCGGGCGCTTCGGCCTTGAATGCAGGCGAGCAGAGTCTGCAACCAACCAGGTAGTCCAATTCGGAACTGTCCAGCCCTTTGTGGAGTTCAAATCCCTCGTTTGGGCCAAGCGCCCCGGAGACCAGCGCAAGAATCTCTTGAAGCTCTTCTTTGGTCGCCGAATGGGGAAATCGAAACCCCGCAAGGTTCCGCATGACGCGAGAGCGTGAACTGAGGACAACATCGCCTTGCGGCGCATCCTTGGCCAGCCACGCCGGAGGCGTGACGCGCAAGACCATGCGCTTCCAAGATTCCTTCTGGGCAACACCGCTTGGCATGAGTTTCGTTATAACCGATAGGACGGTCGCTATTTGGGTTTAGTCTTAAATGCGGCAGTAAACGCCGCTTCCGTCGCGCCCGTTATCGCCTCGTAGGCAGCCGCCTTGGGATCGGCGGGCATGTCCCCTTTTTTGTTCATGTAATCGTAGTGGCTGGACTGGTGCTCCACGATGAACTTGTGCTGTTTCACATCGTAAAGCCACACGGTGACATCCGCGCCCGCCATAACCATCGGGTTCTTGCCACCCGAGCCTGCCTTGCCGGGCTCCAACGAATCCACGCTTGCCGCGGCAACATAGGTTGCTTCCCAGGGCTCGGCGAGTTTGTCAAAGTTCTCCGCTGTCCAGTTTTCCGGCTTTGTAAAATCGATCTCCAGTTGATCCATAGTGCCCTGGATCTCCGCAGGGGAAACATCGTCGATCTTCTTGACCTTGAACACATGCAAGGCGCCGGCTCTCGCGAAAAGGGACCTATCCAACGACTCGTCACCCGTCGCGCCGGTCTTGTCCAACACTTTAAGGAGGATCACTTCAGGGCCCTTCTTCTTCGGCTTGGCCGCCTTTTTCTGCTTGGGCGGGGGGCTCGATTGTTGGGAACTGCCTTGCACGGCAAATGCGCAGCACCCCAAAAGCAAGATAGCCGCCAGGAAAAATGGGATTCTCATCTTCATCGCCGAGTATACGACGTTTCTGACTTCAGGGGGCTTCCCAGTTCTCCCGGCTCAGGTAGGTCATGATCATGTCCCTGTACTTCCCCCGCTTCCAAAGCTTTTTCGGGCAGCGGCCATATTCCAGGTACCCCACCGACTTCTGCATCCTTAAAGATCTTTCGTTGTCTTCGTAGCATTCCGACAAGATCATTCGCAAACCTAAGACGTCAAACGCATACCGGGCGCGAACCTTGCAGGCGTCCCCACCGTAGCCCTTCCCCCAATCTTCCTTGCTTCCAATCACAGTTCCCGAACTGCAAACACCATGCCGGAAGTTGATGGAGTGCAAGCCGGAAAAGCCAATGTGCTTCCCTTCCAAGGTTTCGATCGCAAAAGTGACGTCGGTCTCAAGTTCCGCCGTCATTTTCTCAAAAAATGCGCGTTCCTGCAGCTCGCCGATCGGAAAATCGCCGAAGTACAAGTACTCCGTCACATCAGGATCGTTCATCCATTCAAGCGCATTTTGGAAATGCCTTTCTGTATTCAGCGGCGCCAACCGCACCAAATCTCCCGTCCAACCTGAACTCATGCGAGATTATGTCATGCGACCCCCGAATTGCTGTACAATCCCCGTGTCGCCGTTTGGCGATTTATCCCGAAATGCTGGCGCTTGTCCTCTTTGCCCAACAAACCCTGACAGCCCAATTGGATGCTGTCTTGCAGAATCCCCTGCTTAAGGGAAGTTCGTTTTCTGTGTATGTGAGCCAGTTGGATGGAACGGTGCTGTACGATCACAACTCCAACACGCGCCTTCTTCCCGCAAGCAACGAAAAGCTCTTCACAAACGCCTGGGCGCTTCATGACCTTGGCTTGGACTATCACCCGACCACAAGGTTCTGGAAGCTTAACGACCGAGTGGTTGTGGACACCACCGGTGATCCCATGCTCAAATATGAGGACCTTGTCCACGCAAAGGAAGAGCTAAAACTTACGGGCGACGATCCGATTTACGTCCACGAGCCGTACCGCATCGGCTACCTCGGCCACTGGACGCATGACGACTTAGCCTACAACTACGGGGCTGCGGTAACGGGCCTTACCGTGGATCAAGGCGCCTTCCAACTTTGGGCCGATTCCAACCACTACTACTTTCAGCCGGCCAACTACGGAACCAAGGTGGTTCGGGTCAAAGGTACCACAAAGTTCGATCATTACAATCCGTTCACAAAGACCGTAGTAGTTTCCGGCACGTTGCCCGCGCAGGCACAGTTGCTGGATGAGCTGTCCGTCCCCGATCCCGACCGGGCCGCAGCGTCTATTCTCGGCAAGGATTTCCACGAAACCGAAGATGTGCCGGCCACGGACCCAGACCTTGTGTTAGAGGGGCCCACGCTTCCAGTCATCGTTAAGGAATGTCTGGTCAACAGCCTTAACAACGTGGCCGAGAACCTGCTGCTGCTCACTGCATTGAAAAACGGCCCGTTAGGCGACGACCCGTATCTCACAGCCACATCACGGGAAAAGGACTTCCTTATTCACACTGTGGGCATTGAGCCCGACGAGATCCATCCCGACGACGGATGCGGTCTCAGCCGATACAACTGGGTCACCACCCACGCCATCGCGAAGCTTCTGCAATGGGAAAGTTCGCAGCCCACTTTCAGCATCTGGAAGCAGAGCTTGGCCGCTCCTGGAATCGGAACTCTAAAAACTCGCCTTCCAGGCAGCAGTTTTATTGGCAAAACTGGCACAATGGACGGAGTTACCGCGTTATCGGGCTATGTCACCGGCAAGAACGGCCAAATGCTGGCAGTCAGCATGTTGTTCAACTTCCACCTTGGATCCAACCATCGAATCGGAGAAATTGAAGACGATATCATCAGAAAGATTGAAGCAGCAACTGCCTACGGCATGGTTTTTGAGAGTAGTGGATTTCGTGAAAGCGATTCTCCCCACCAGAGCCCTGGGATTGTTTCTCTTAATAGGGTTCACTGACCTTGTTCTAACCGCCGTTCTTCATGCTAAAGGGCTCGCCACCGAGGTGAATCCGATCATGAATTACTTCATCTCCAAGAGCGAGTGGTTGTTTGCAGTGGTCAAGGGAGCGACGCTTGTAGTGGGTTGGATCACGCTCGCCTGGTACGCACGAACAAACCTGGCATTTGTGCGAAGAGTCGCTTACGCCGGCAGCGCCGCCTACCTCGGCCTTTGGATCGGGCTGTTCATGATCTATCGCTAAGCAATCGACTCTTGCAAAGAATCGTCCACTTCCGCGCCGACCGGCGCATTCTCCGCGTCCACACAAGCCTTAAGCGCCGTAAGCGCAACCTCGATTTGGTCAGGATCGGGCTCGGCGGTCGTGATAAGCTGGGTGGCAAGCCCGGGCGCAAACAACACGTTCACGACCCCGTTGTGGCGAAACTTGCCGGCAAGCCGGATGCCTTCGTAGGCGATCCCCGCAAACGGAAACAGCAGAAGCATGTTCACCACGAACCGGATCGTGAGGTTCGGAACAACCCCCATGGTTGGAATAAACACGCGGGGCAGGAAGATGACGCCGAATAACACGTCCAGGATCAGGACCACGATTGCGAAACTGGTCCCGCATCTTGGGTGAAGGCGTGTCTGGAGTTTGCAGTTATCCAGGATGAGCTCCTGGTCGGCTTCCAGCGTGTTGATCGCCTTGTGTTCGGCGCCGTGATACTTGAACACCCGGTGGATGTCCGGGATACGGGAAATGCCGATGAGATAACCAAGGAAGAAGACAATGCCAATCGCACCCTGGATCGCATTCAGCCCCATTTGGCTGTGGACGCCTATCCGCGTGAACTGCTGGCTGAGAAGCAGCGGCAAGAACTTGAAGATGAAAAGGCCCATGGCCAAAGCGAACACCAGGGTGAGGCCGATAGCAACGTTTCCAATCGATCCCTGGCCGGATGGCTTGCCCACGATCTCTGAGTCCTTTCCCGTTGCCGCTTGCTGCTCCTCCACCGGCTGCAAGGTGGGATCCAGTTGAACCTGGGTCGCGTATTTCATCGCCCGCGCGCCAAGCGTCATCGCGTCTAAAATGCCCAGGCTTCCCCGCAGGAAAGGAAGTTTGAGCCACTTCTGGCGCCCCAGCCAGGTCTTTTCGATCGGTTCCGTTTGAAGGACGATTTGCTGGTTCGGCGCGCGCACCGCTACAGCGAAAAACTTCGGCGAGCGCATCATCACGCCTTCAGGTATGGCCTGGCCGCCATATTGCAAATACTCGCCCTTTGGCACCTCCAAAGTATACCGGTCGGGGCGCTTCGCGCCGTAAGCGCGGTGCTCCCTTGCCCAACGGCGCAAATCTTGCATGCATCCGTAGTTAGTAACACGTCTAGCAAGAAAATGCAGACCTTTTACGTAGAAAATGGAACAGAAGATTGTTAAAAATCTTCGTAAATGAGTGCACATCTTCAAAAAGAAGGCGTCATAATGATCAATAAGCTATCTCATAGGAGGAGTTAATGGCCACTGGACAAACCAATCCAGCGGGCTTTAAGCTCACCGAGGAAGAAGCGTTCGCGCTGCTGGCGATGTGTCTCACATCTCCCCATCAGTTAGATGCAACATCCGAACAAGCGCTGAGAAAGCTTGCCGAATACTGTATCTCAACGAGCAATCATAATAATATAACTAATCATTTAGAAATCTCTGAATACAAGGCAAGCTCAGCCTAGAGCCTAAAGGAAAAAGGCAAATCCGCAAGGGTTTGCCTTTCCGCTTTTTGGGGTAACCATCACCCCCCTATTTTCCAAAAGCCCACCGCTCCCCTCCGAATGCAGGGATAGATGCTCCGCGCTCCGTCACAGGCAGGCCCAACAGGCCGAGAAGAATTGAGCGAAAGTGAAACCCTGGTAACGGCGAACACCTAATGCTCCGGCGGTTACCCTTTACCCTTTACCCTCCGAAGGACCTGTCCAAAACCCTGAGCCTGCCGAATGGGAGCTGGTCGAAGGGTTACCCTTTGCCCTTAGAAAGAGCACCCTCCATTGCTCGAGAGATAACTCATGCGGCCTCTGGCTCTTGGACAAGCCCTCCGCTTCCAACGCGACAAGAACTTCTGCCTTCCCGAACCGGGCAAGGTTGTTGGCCAACGTTTTCCTCGGCTGGGAAAACCCCTCCCGCACAAAATCAAAGAACTCCTCCGAATCTGCCGCACCCGCAACCGGCACAAACTCCAAGACCATGCTGTCCACTTTCGGAGGTGGCACAAACGCACTCGCCGGCACCACAGCAACAGAGCGGATCCCAAATAGAGCCTGCAGATAAACCGAAATGCTGCCCCTCGCCCCGTCCCCTGGTTTGGCAACGATCCGCTCGGCCACTTCCTTCTGCATCATCAGCACCGCCTTGCCGTAGCACTCCCGGGCAGAGGCAATCCGGTTCAAAAGGGGCCCTGTAATGTAATAGGGCAGATTGGAAACCAACCCCCTCGGCTCAGGCAACTGGCTAAGAAGCCCAGGCAAATCCGTCTTCAGTGCATCACTAAACACTACGCGCGCCGAAGGCGCAGATTCCGCCAGCGCCCCAGAAAGAGATTCGTCGATCTCCAGCGCCAAAACGTTATCGAGGCTAGAGGCGAGCGCGGAAGTAAGAACGCCGGGCCCGGGACCGATTTCAAAAGCGGACCGATAACCTTCCAGACACCCAACGATTTGATCGACTACAGGGGCGGAGCATAAAAAATGCTGCCCAAGCCCTTTACGCGCAGACAAACCATGGCGCGCCAAAAACGAGCGCAGGACTTGAGGGTCAGCCAGATTCACTTTTCAGTGAGAAGATGAACCTTAACTGTGTGACGTCCGAAGTGCATGGCTTGAGCCCTGCTGTCAAAGCAGAGGTCGATTCGGTGTCCTTTGATTGCGCTGCCCTTATCGGCGGCAACGCCAATGCCATATCCTTCTATATAAAGCATCGAACCCATCGGAATCACACTTGGATCCACTGCAACGGCGCCGAACTTCGCGGGAAGACCTGAACAAGTCCGTGAACCGCCTGCCGAGCCTGCGTCGTAAGCGGACGCATCCATGGAAATGACCTTTCCACGGTACATCTTGTGCCGGCTCGTCTCGATCTCGGGCTTGCCAACCAGAAGCACTTCGTCAACTGGGGCTACCTTTTCAGTTGAGACCAAGGTCTTTGAAACCGGTTTGCCATCCTTCAGGGTGACGTTATAGGTGAAAATAATCTGGCCAGGTTTTCCTGGGGTGCTGGGTCGAACACGTCCTGCGGTTACGGTTCTGCTGACTTCGTAGCTAGTCCGGAACGGTATTGCTTTCGTCTCGACTCGAGTTTCGGTTTTCTCCTGCGGATGATGTCTTGCCGCTACTGAAACCGTAGCCAGCGTTCCTATCACCACAGCGGAAATGGCTTTAAACCATCTGTTTCGCATTGGGTGCCTCCTTGTTGCGTGGCTCGTTGAGAGAGACAGTACCCGCCTTCATGCATGTGAATGCAAAGGAGTTTAGACGGACTTAACCGGGTTTAGACGGGTTTAGACGGAGTAAGCCCGAGATATCATGGCTTTCCTAATCTCGAAATTTCTCGTTTCTTTATTGTTTTCTTATCTTTTTGAACCTAACGCACTGTTCGCCAAGTTTGCTGATTATCGAAGTAAAGGAACAAGTGAGCCAATCCGGCGAGGTCTCCGAAGCGCTTTCGCATAAGCGCCGAGCCCTCGCGATAACGGGCATCGGTCAGCGACTTGTCCTGCCATCCCGGCTTGTACAGGCGGCAGATCGCCTGCCACAAATGAGTGTCGATAGGCGCTGCTTCAAGCTTGCCCAATCCGTAGAGGGCCACGCAATCGGCCAACTTGGGACCGACCGAATAGAGGCCGGTCAACTCTCTGTGAGCCTCTTCGTAAGGGGCGTTGCGCAGGCTCTCAAGCCACCCCTCGCCTTTTTCCATGATCTGTCTCGCCACGATAGGAATGGATTTACCGCGGTAACCAAATCCGTCCTCGCGCAGTCCCTGCTCGCTCATTGCCGCTATACGCTCAACGGTTGGAAACAAAGTAAGCATCTGCCCGCTTACCTCGCAAAGCGGTTCCCCGTAGGAGGCCAGTTTGCGGACCATGCCTCCGATGCGGGAAAGATGGTTGTTTGCCGTGCACAGGAAGCAAAAGAGCGTTTCGTGAACACTCGATGGCTGCATCATCCTCAGGCCGCTCCACGCATGCATCATCGGCTCAAGCTCAGGCCCGAGCTTGAGGATCTCGGCCCTCGCGCGTTTCATGTCCAGATCGAGTCTGAGGAACGCTCTGAGCAACTCAGGGCCGGCATTGGATTCAACCGAGTAGATGTCCTCAGCCCGGATAATCCTGTACCAATTGGGGCCGTCCACCCCTGCCCACACGTTGGGCTCTGGTTCTTGCCAGCGAAAAACTTGACCGGAGAACAGGCAAAGATCGAGATCTAAATCTTCGGAGCTGGCGGCAAACGTGTATTCCAGGCCCACTATTGGACCATCTCAAAAAACTCGTCTTCCGTAAGCACGGGAACGCCCAGCTGCTCCGCCTTCGCAAGCTTGCTTCCCGCCCCGGGGCCGGCGACAACAAAGCTGGTTGCCTTGCTTACGCTGCCCGATGCTTTGCCTCCATGGTCCTGTACAATTTTCTCAGCTTCGTCGCGACTGGTTTTCTCCAAACTGCCGGTGAACACGAAGGTCTTCCCTGCAAACTTGTTGCTCGTCGGCGCTGCAGGTTCACTGGGCTGAACGCCCAGCGCGAGCAACTGGTCGATCATCTCTTGGTTTTCCGGCTCTTCGAACCATTGCTGCAGTTCGTTAGCGGTGACGGGCCCCACATCCGCGACCGCGAGGATCTGGTCATAGTCCGCGCGGCGCAAGATCTCGAGGCTGCGGAAATGCTTGGCCAAATCCGCCGCTCCTCGCTCCCCCACTCCCCGGATGCCCAATGCATAGATGAATCTTTCGAGGGACCGAGTCTTGGAGGTTTCGATTCCGTCCAGCAGGTTTTGTACGCTCAGTTCTCCTAACCGGTCAAGGCCAATCAGATCCTCCCGGTGATTCTTCAGCCTATAAATGCTTGGGAGGTCGGTAAGATAGCCCAACTCCAAAAATCGGTCGATAATTTTCTCGCCAAGACCCTCGATGTCCATCGCGCCACGACTTACGAAGTGCCGAAACTTCGCCGCAACCTGGGAAGGGCACTGGCGGTTTGTGCACAAAAGGGCCACTTGGCCCTCCACGCGTTTCAGGACCGTTCCACAGTCCGGACAATGGGTAGGAGGTTCTGCGATCACCGCATTCGGCGGCCGTTTGTCCAATACGGGCCCGATGACTTCGGGAATCACGTCGCCGGCCCGTTGGATCACCACCGTGTCCCCTTCCCTTACGTCCTTTCGCCGCAAATCTTCATAGTTGTGAAGGGTCGCGCGGCTGACGGTTGCGCCCCCGACAAAGACCGGCTCCAGGTCTGCAACCGGCGTCACCGCCCCCGTCCGGCCCACATTGGGGAATATCCTGCGCAATAGGGTGAAGGCTTGCTCGGCGGGAAACTTGTAGGCCACCGCCCAACGCGGCCCGTGCGAAGTCGCGCCCAAAATGTCTTGCTGATCCACCCGGTTGACTTTGATCACAATCCCGTCGATTCCGAACGGCAGCGTCTGCCTATCCGCTTCCCATTTCTTTAGAAAGGCGCTGACCTCTTCAACTCCGCGCAGCACCCGCTTCTCATTCCGGACCGCAAAACCCAATTCTTTGCATTTGTCGAGCATGCCGGACTGAGTGTTCGCGAACCTCACCCCGGCACCAAACCCATAGGCAAAGAAGTTCAATGTCCGCTCCGCGGTGATGCGGCTGTCCAATTGTCGCAGGCTTCCGGCCCCCGCGTTTCGCGGGTTTGCGTATACTTGTTCGTGCTTCTCCGCGCGTGAAAGATTAAGCTTATCGAACACATCCTTGAACATAACCACTTCGCCGCGGATCTCAACCGTTCCTGCAACCGGTTCCCGCAACTTCAAGGGAATGCCTCGAACGGTCCTGGCATTTTGAGTGACCACCTCCCCCGTTCGCCCGTCGCCGCGTGTGGTCGCCAGCGTTAGCAGAGAGTCCTGATAGGTAAGCGAAATCGAGAGACCGTCAAACTTCAGCTCGACGCTGTATTCAATCTCTTCCTTAGTTTCCAGGCCGCGCTTGACCCGCTCATCAAACGCTCGCAATTCGTCTTCTCCAAATGCGTTATCAAGAGAGAGCATTGGAGAGAGATGGTTGTGCTGAGGAAACTCGGATACCGGCAACGCGCCAACACGGTGGGTCGGGCTGTCCGGCGTTACCGCCTCGGGGTGGTCTTCCTCAATGCGCTTGAGTTCGTGGAAGAGCCGGTCATATTCGGAATCACTGATTTCCGGCTGATCGAGCACGTGGTAAAGGTAGTTGTGGTGCTCGATTTCGACGCGAAGTTCGGCGGCGCGCTGCTCCCAGTTCATTGCCTTAGAGTTTTACTCTTCCATCGCGGCATCAAGGATGCCTTCTGACACGAAGATTGGCGCGTCGAA
Organism: uncultured archaeon; assembly: GCA_963829965.1. GTDB lineage: Bacteria > Armatimonadota > Fimbriimonadia > Fimbriimonadales > Fimbriimonadaceae > DASXZH01. The sequence continues at coordinate 127,136 of CAWHLK010000062.1, forward strand.
CCGCACCGCCATCGCAATGGCGTCCGACGGACGAGCGTCGATCTCAAGTTCTTCGGATGCCTTTCGCAAATAGAGCTTAGCGTAGTAAATCGTGTTCCAAAGATCGTCGATCACGACCCGATCAAGCGTCACATTCATCCGGTCGATCACGTTGCGGAGTAAGTCGTGAGTCATTGGCCGATCGGGTCTCGTTCCTTCAAGCGGCAGGCTTATCGCTTGCGCCTCGTACGGGCCGATCAGAATGGGCAGCTTCCGGGTGCCATCAGATAACAAAACAAATCGGGAGATCTGACCGGCGTTCTCCGCGGCAAACACGCCTTCTATTTGAACTTCGATGGGATCGCCGAGGGAAACCGGCTCGCGATCCGGTGGCCCACTCTCCAACGGGAAGAACGCAGGCGGCTCGTTAAGTTCGTCACCCTCCGGGCTCTCGAAATCCTCAGACATATATTCAAAGATACCTCTGAAGCGCCCCGGTAAACCGGCTAGGCTCGGACTGATGCAAAAAGGACGCAACTAATGACTTATCGAACTGGGTTCAGCCGAAATACCTCGACGTCCACTCCGTCACTGAAGCCGGTGTGCTCCCACGGACGTGGTTTAATTCCCAGGGCCTGAAGAGCCGTCTGTTCACCAGAAACCATGACGGCTGATCGGAGCGCATAGGGAAGGTGATGCACTTGGCCATCAAAGAGCTTGCCGTCTTTCTCCGCATAAAGTAAATAGCGCTCCACAAGGAAGAACTCGAGACTTCCTGGTTCCGGAGTTTGCAATGCCTCCCCCACTTCCGCTTCGATTCTAAGCGTGGCTGGAGGGAGTTCCATGCGTGAGTCTTCGTACGTGATTCGAGCCCCGTTTTTCCGCAGGCTCATCCTGGAGTGGTAATACGGCAAACAAAACCGGGCCCTCGCGTAGCGGCAAGCCAACCAACGGGCTGCGTCCAGCGAAAAGAACCATACACCCGGCCGTTTGCCGCTCCGGTGAACGTAAGTTCGAACATTGGTTTCGGGAAATGCGCTCAGCCAAGGAGCGGCGGGCAGAAAAGGCGGACGGATGCCCTCCATTCGAAAAGGCACAAGGCCAACCCAAGCACTTTCCTCGCCTGCTGCATTTGGAAAGGTGTCGATATCGAGACCGGAAGGGATCAGCGGCCGAAGTTCTTTTGCCGGCAACGAAAAATGCAGGAACAAGAGATCTCTCCAGTTCTGAAGCAAGCCCGGACGTCCGCGCGGTCGCGTTCGGAGGGTCAAATACTCAGACTCGTCAACCATGTTTAGCCGAGTCTACTGAAACCACGCATCGCAAGAATGAAGAAGTGACAACCATGACCGAGGGACAATAATAAAGCATGAATCGCGAAAATCTGTGGGCATGGTGGTGGGCGAAGCAGGGGCTGGACGGGTCGCTCCAAGGGAAATCGCCGAGAGAAGCCCTTGTGCGCGCCGGCTGGAGCCGATCTGTCGGCGGCGCCAGCCCTTATATCGCGGTCTTTGCACGTACCGAACGGAGCATGGCGGACACCGATCAAGCAGTGGCGGACTTGGAAATCCACGAACTGCCAAGCGCACGTGGATGCACGCATGTCTTGCCACGGGATGACTTTGCCCTCGGCCTCAAGGTGTCGCAGGGTTTCGGCGACGATGTGTCCATTACACAAGCTGTCAAGTATTTGGGAGTAACGGAAGAAGAACTGGGAACCCTTGGAGGAGAGATCCTCAAGGCCCTGGAGAAGGGACCACTCGACCCCAAGCAGCTCAAGGCAGCAGTCGGAGACGCCGCAAGGCACCTGGGAGCCGAAGGCAAAAAGAAAGGCACGACAACAACCCTATCCCTCGGCTTAGGCAAGCTCCAAACCCACGGCAAGATTCGACGCGTGCCCCAAACAGGCAGGCTCGACCGCCAGCGCTACAACTATGCCCTGTGGGAACCAAGCCCGCTCGAGGGATTCAAACTTACCCGTGAAGAGGCATTCACCGAACTTGCTCGGCATTATTTTAGCTGGATCGGGCCTGCAAGCATGGGCCACTTTCGGTGGTTCTCAGAGCTTGGAGTGCAAGCTGCCAAACTGGCAGTTGCGCCCCTGAATCTTCTGCCGGTTGAACCGGACAGCGATCTGCTCATTTTGCCCGAGGAGTTGGACGCCTTCAAAGCCTACGCCCGCGCCAAGGAGCCCGTCTATTCGCTCATCGCCAGCCTTGACAGCCATCTAAACCTCCGAAGGGACATCGTTTCACTCCTCGCCGCTGAGAATCTAGACCTGTGCGTGCCCACGAGCGACAAAGTCGTCCCTATCAATACCCTTCAGGATCTGTATTCAAATGCGATACTCGATCGAGGGAGGATCGTTGGGCTTTGGGAGTTCGATCCGGAAGCAAACGAAATCGTCTGGGTCAGTTTTGTAGGAAAACCCAGTGACTTACTCAAAGCAGTGGCACTAACAGAGAGCTATGTCCGAGATCAACTGGGCGACTGTAGATCCTTCAGTTTGGACAGCCCTGAAAGCCGAAAGCCAAAGCTGGCAGTCTTGCGAGAAATGGCTGCGGCTCGTCGAACCTAGACGGTTGACAATAAAGTTGTCATAAATAGTGGTGTTTTGCCCTCCCCGCATTGTTGCCAGGATTTCTAAACTCCAACCAGTCAGGTGCCGATACAGAGACTAGCGAGGTACATGAATGTCTATATCGGCTAAAGCAAAAGAACGAGGATTTACTCTTGTCGAGCTTCTCGTTGTTGTCATCATTATTGCGATCCTGGCAGCGATCGCAATCCCGAAGTTTACGAACGCTTCTCTTCGCAGCAAGGAATCTTCTCTTAAAGGCGAGTTGAAGATGCTGCGAGACGGCGTGGAGCTGTACAAGAACGATATTGGTGGGTATCCGGCGGCTATCACCGATCTTTCGGCGACGACCGCTCCGACAAACTATTACAACTCGGTCAGTTCGGCTTTGACTTCGATTACAAGCGGCACCTGGAAGGGCCCGTACGTGTCGAACGTCGACAACGACCCGATCAGCAACACATCGTTCAACTACACGTACACAACCGGTGTGATCCATGCGAGTTCAACCGATCCGGAGCCTGCTTCGGACGGCTCCAACTATCAAAACTGGTAGCCAGGAGCAATCGACCTAGCTAAGGCCGGGAACTTTGGAGGGGGTTAGGGGAGCCCCCTCTCTCTTAATTCTCTGGCTTAATTGTCGGGCGCTTGCAGTTCCTAAAGGCGGCCCGTACGGCCACCCACCGCCGATCGAATGTATGTGTCGGGATCGGGTGCCCGGCTCCAGTTCAAATACCAGGCAATGATGAACAGCAGCGCCGCTGTTCCAAACACGCAGAGGACCACTATTTGGCCTCTTCGCGCCCGTCTAGGGTCGTAATCGTAGACATCAAACCCCTCCGGCAGGTCCGGATTTTCCCAATCACGCTCCTCATCACCGTCGCTCTTCCTAAAGTGCATCATATCCGCAAATTTGCTGGGCTTTGAACCTACAAGGCATGGAAGATGTAGAAGGGGACTGGAATGGGGCGGGCAAAATGAAGTTCACGAGAGGGCGCGTATTCCGCATATTGGTTTTGACCTTATGCCTGGTGGGCGTCCTGATGAGCGTCACAAGCTGCAACAATGCCGAAGGTCCGCAACTGATCGACCGCTCCACGATCAATATGGTAGCACTCTCGGACGGCACCCACCCCTGGTTGACAATTTCCCTTCTTCGCGATCCTACCGAGAAAGACCTCTGCCCAATGAGATGGTCTCCGGTAACGAGAACCCTGGCCTATCTGGATGATAAACGCCTGTGCACTTGGAACCCAAGCAACCAACTGCAGCTCGACGGGGGAAAGAACTGGCGAGGTCTTCAATGGAGCCCGAACGGCCAATATCTGGTCACAAGCTGCACGGAGGAAACGATCGTCGTTGATGCTCAAACGATGACTGTCAAACGGACCTATGATGGACAGTGGATCGTTTGGTGGAGCGGTCAGAGCATTTGCGCGGCCAAGCGAATGGACGCCTACAAGCGAAGCCGGAAGGAAGTCGCAAAATTGACTTCGACGACAAGTCCCTGTCCCTTCCTGCCGGGCTAACCCTCGTCGCCGCTTCGATGGACGGCCGGGCGCTCATGGCCCAAACGAACTCGGCCGACGATCCGAGCGGCGGAACTTTCGTTCTCCTTGGGCTCGATGAGCGAGGGGATTCCGTGCTGTGGATCAAGCCCGCGCCAACCAAGGCAACAAAAGACTTTGCCTATCCCGACATCCTTTGGAGCGAACGGTTCCAGCTCGCCGCTGAAACCGTGGATGCCGGGGGTGGATACGATCTTCACGCCTTCGCGGAAGCGAACGACGAAACGATGGAACTCAAGTTTGCCTCTCAGGCAAACTACTCGTGGGTTTCCGGCCCACTGTCTTGGACCGGCGAAGAGCTGTTTGTCCCGTTAACCCTCGCCCGGGTAGCACAGGTCTCCGGAAAGGAAACAAGCGTTCACTTCTGGAACGAGCTCGCTTTGGTGGACGGTAAAACTCATGCTATCCGCAGTGTCTCCACCGGATTGCCCTATGTGGCTGCCGCCGCCTCCCCCGACTATCTGTCGCTCGTCGTGGATACGCCGGATGGTCCACGCATCATCATCACTCCGTGGACGAAGGACGAATCGGGTGCGATCCAGGGGGTCAAGTACGATGGCGAAGGCTTAGAGTCAGCCCAAGTGAGCGAAGCGGCCAAGGCCCACGCCGATACCGTAGGTTATGACACCCTCAAGAGCGCCGACCAGGGTCATCTCCATCCCGCTGGCCCACCAAGACCGAACGGTCACTAGGCTCTTTGCCGCTCCCACCAAAAAGTGTGCGATAAGCGAGATCACGGCAGCAATTACCACCGCCTCAATTCCGCCAATAAAGAAGAAGGGCAGGATGGGCACGAAAGCGCCCACCGCGGTTGAGACCGAGCCAATGACGGCGGAAGTTACCGGGTTACTGAGAGCGTCCTCAGTGAGATTCATCTTCTCCGCTGCCAATGCTTTTCAGGAATTGCTCCTCATCCTGGGCCAGAGACTCGGTGATACTGTCCGCCTCCGCCACCGGAACGCCCTTAAGTTGATAAAAAAGGGACATCTCTTCCTTGGCATCCTGAGGGTGGTTCATAAGCTCCTCCCGCTCATAAAAGAGCTCTGCCTCGTAGAGTTCCCTTTCACTTTTCGCAGCAAGGTACGCTCCCGCGCCCATCGAGAGTGCACTGGCGATCATGCCCGCCAAGCCGGCAAGCAGAACTAGGTTCTTCTGACCTAGCGTGGCGCCGGAAACGCCGCTGACGATGCCAAATATAGCGCCAAGACCATCGTTCACACCGTAAACGGCGTCACCGATCCAACCACCCGCCCCTTGGCGATCTCGACGGAGCACGCGGTCGAGCGCTGAACGCGCATCAGGCTGGGTTTGGAGTCTGCGCAAGATCAGAGCGTGGGCATGCTCATCGGGAATGATCTCCCGAAGCGCGGCCGCTAGGCGGTCGTTCTTGATTTCCCGCAACTGGCGGGTGTATTCGGCGACATCGCGCCGCTCCTCGTCCTCGATTGCTTTGAATACGGCGGTCTGCCCGCCGGGCGTCTTCACCAACTCATCGATAACCTTCGGAAGGCTCTCGGTGGATGGCTTGGGCAGGCCTTGCTCGTTAAGCATGCCCTCCCAAATTCGCAAATGCTTTTCCTCGGTCTGGACAAGCCGCCTAAGTACGGTTCTGCGAACGGTATGTCCCTCGTCTTGCAAGAGCCGGCTATAGGTGCCGATGCATTGCATTTCGGAAAGCCAGTTGTTTTGTACGATCTTATCAAGATCGACCTTTTGCCCAACCTGAGACATTGCCTTTCTTGTACCTCATTTAGCCTCGTCAAAATGATTAGCCGTCATAGACCCAAATGTCATGTAAATGCACTTCAAAGAACCTTGACTCCGCATCCGTAGAACAATACATGGAACCTAATGAAGAAGAACGAGCGCGCAGGCGCCGCGTCCGAGACGAGGTTCGACCAATGTGGTGGTTCTACTTTTGGACCATCTCGATCTTTGACCTCGCAATGTTGTTCATGTGCTTCATCGTCCCTAACTATGCACCGGCTTGGTTCTCCCTGCTCATTGCTTCATGGATCGTGGGAGGCTACGGATACAAGGATGTGAAGTACTCGCAGCCGCTGCATGACGATCCCAAGCACCGGCCTAAATCGGCAGCCCACTTATCGGACTTGTAGTTACTTGCCAAGCGAGGTCGCGATGACGGTCCCCATCCGCACAGGATGGGGGTCTTTTCGGTGCGTTTCGGCATGCACGGCCCAGTCTTCCAGCGAAACGCGGCCTCGCTGAAAGATCATCATGTGAGTTGAACCGCCAAACTCGAAGTGGCCGATATCATTGCCTCGGATGACTTTCACCGGTTCGTGTCCTTCTTCCACGATGTATTCGGGCTCAATGTAGCAAGTCGAGACTTCCACCATACCCACGCAAACAAGTGCGACGTACCCAAACTCTTCGTGCTTGAAGACGAAAATGGCGCGCGTGGCGACATGTGGCAAGTAGGGCTGCATTTCCGTGCCTTCCCAGGCGCCTGGATCCTCGCCTTGCCCCGGACGTTGCGCACAATAGGTTCCGGCTTGGACCCATGAGCGAACGATGACGCCATCCAGTGGAGCGTGCCATCGGTGGTAGTGCGTCGCCGAAAGAAAGCCTTGGTAAGCTTGGCCACCTTCAAACAGCCTGGCCCACTCCTTTTGTCCCCCGAAGATATCGAGCAATGAATAGTTGCAGTCCTTGATCCAGAAATCGGTCTTGAGTGCAACGTCGTTCTCGTATTGCCAGGGCGTGGTCTCGCATCCAATATTGATCTGCTTCTCGGGGTCTCCTTGGAACGGGCGTGCATCGGGTAGGAATTTGCGGATAAAAAAGGAGTTCCACGAATCAAACCCGTAGGCCTGCACGGTCGAATCGCATTCGATTTGGTCCCACACACCGGCTTTCCAGGCCTTTTCAGAAATCCACGAACCCGGCTTCTCTGTGTCATTGATATCCAGCTTGTCGAGCGAGTCGCTGCTTTTTAGAAACGTATTCCAGGCATCGAGAACCTTCTTGATTTCAAGATTGAACGCGGAGTCGTGGAACAAGGCAACTCCGGCCTGGGTTGCCATCGCAACGGATAAGAGCCCGTTCATCGGAGTGCCCACCATCATCGTCTCGTTGAAGGAGGGAGATGTCGTGATGATTTCGTTGAGGATCTCGAAGAGGCTGTCGAAGTTTTTGATCCAAAGGGCATCGCCGTCTTCGTCTTCGATGTGCTCCAGAATAGCATCATCGAGCTGGGTTACAAAGGCATTTGCCTGCTCGATCATGGAGCAGACCCACATCCGGTAGGACGGATGTTGAATCACCCACTCCTTTAAGTCCAGCACTTCTTGCCTCATCGGAGTCAACGTGCCGGCCCTCTTCTTCCTGGCTAAGTGGTTACGGAGCGGCTTCAGGTATTTGGCAGTGGCAAACACGCGGTTGGGAACCCAAAACCCCATTTGCACAGGGCCAGCCGTTTCGAGCGTAAGAAGCCGAGACTTCTTTCCTTTTCCCTTGGGTTTGTTCTCTTTCTGCTGACTTCTTGGCATGGTTTCGCCTTCTTATCGTGTTCCTGCCGCGAGGCTACCCATTGTTGGAGCGCTTGCACCGACATTCAAAGCTTCAGAGGTGTCAGGACCCAAATGGCCGAGGGTTCCGCAATATTCCTCAAGGCGAGTGTCGTTAACCGGTATCCTGCAGGACCGCCCCATCCTTGAAACGAATGATCCGCCGCGCGTAACTTGCGATGGACTCCTCGTGAGTCACCAGCACGATCGTCTTCCCGGCTTCATTCAGGTTTTGAAATAAACCCATGATCTCGTCGGAGGTCGCCGAATCTAAATTCCCAGTGGGCTCGTCGGCGAGGATCACCGAGGGATCGTTGACAATCGCGCGGGCAATCGCCACCCGCTGCTGCTGCCCTCCGCTCATTTCGCCCGGCCGGTGGTGGATTCGGTCCGGAATGCCAACCTTCTCAAGCGCGTGGGTCGCCTTCTGAACACGCTCTCCAGTTCCCGCATAAACGAGCGGCAGTTGCACGTTTCGTAACGCGGTCGCCCGCGGCATCAGGTTAAAGGTCTGGAACACGAAACCCAAATATCGGTTGCGGACTTCCGCCAGTTGGTCACCGGTCATCGCGTGCGTATCCTGGCCGTCCAGACGATACTCTCCCGAGGTCGGCCGATCCAAGCATCCCAGGATGTTCATAAAGGTGGATTTCCCCGAACCGGAGGGCCCCATAATCGCCACAAACTCGCCGGCAGAAATCGATAGGCTCACGCCCTGTAGGGCGTGAACCACCGAATCGCCCATTCGATACTCTTTGATCAGATCCGAGACCTTGAGGATCGGTTCGCAGCTCAACGCCAGATCAGCTCAGGTCGGACCACAATGGTCTCTTCTCTATCCGGACCAATGCTAAGGATCGCCACCGGCACACCGACAAACTCCTCGATGAACTCCAGATATTCGCGGCAAGTCTTCGGCAAGTCTTCATACCGCCGAACGCCTTTCAAATCCTCTTCCCATCCCGGAAGTTCTTTGTAATGCGGGCACACTTCTTCGTACACGTCTGTCTCAGCAGGCACGGTGTGGATTTCTTGCCCGTTCAGCTTGTAGCCGACCGCAGCCTTTACATGGGGCCGGCCGCTCAGCACGTCGATCCTCGTCACCACAAGGCCGCTCAGCGAATTGACTCTACAGCTGGTTCTGAGCGACACCAGGTCGAGCCAACCGCAGCGCCTTGCGCGGCCGGTGACCGTCCCAAACTCTTGCCCTTTTTGCCGGATGGCTTCGCCAACCTCGTCGTGCAGTTCGGTTGGGAAAGGCCCCGCGCCCACTCGGGTGGAATACGCTTTGCAAACACCCAAAACCGAATTGATCGACAACGGCCCGACGCCGGTCCCCAGGCAAGCGCCGCCCGCCACCGGATGGCTGCTCGTTACGTACGGGTAAGTTCCCTCGTCAAGGTCCAGAAGCGCTCCTTGGGCGCCTTCAAACAAAACCTTATGACCGCCGGCTACCGCATTCTGAATCAGCTCATCCGTGTCGCAAACGAACGGGCGGATCTTCTCCGCATAAACGGCGTACTCCGCATGGAGCGCTTCGAAGTCCAACGGCTTCTCGCCAAACATCTCCAGCAGGCGGTTCTTGTAAGTCAGCACTTGATAAAGCCGTTTGCGCAGGAGTTGGGGCTTGACGAACTCTCCCATCCTGATGCCGATTCGCGCGACTTTATCCTGATAGGCGGGCCCAATGCCACGGGAGGTAGTGCCAATTTTGTTTTCGCCGCGCGCTTCTTCCTCGAGCCGGTCCAGCATCAAGTGATAGGGAAAAACCACGTGGCAGGAACTGCTGATCTTCAGCGTGCCAAGTTCGCTCTTGGCCGCTTTGGTACGATCCAGTTCCTCCAATAGGGAACGAGGACACACTACCATACCGCTGCCCAAAATGGCAGTGACGTGGCTATGCAGAATACCGGCCGGAATGAGTTGGAACTTATAGGTTTGCCCGCCCACGATTACCGTGTGCCCGGCATTATTCCCCCCGCTGAAGCGAACAACCATATTCGCCTGCTCGCTGAGGACATCCACCAACTTTCCCTTCGCTTCGTCGCCCCATTGAGCGCCGACGATAACAAGAGTCGACATGTGCTTTACGCTCCTCGTAAACACAACAAAACCCGGGGCGCCCATCGCGCCACCAGGCTGGTGATTAACAAGAAATCTTACCGTATTCGCGCGTCCAACAATTGCCGCCTTATTTTGTCAGCGCAATCCAACCTAAACGCGGGATAATCACACGTAGAACATAACTTATGGACAGTTCCGCTCCGAACGCTTCCGCCCCCCTCGACGAACTCGCTTCCAAAGCAAACATTTCGCTCACCATGATCGTGCGGGACGAAGAACGGGTACTCGCGGAATGCCTTCAATCCGTTGCCGGGGTCTTTGTCCAAACTGTCATCGTCGACACCGGGTCGAAAGACCGAACCAAGGACATCGCGAAAGAATTCGGGGCCGAGCTGTTCGAGATTCCCTGGAAAGACAGCTTTGCCGCCGCCCGGAACGAGGCGCTCGCGAAAGCCACCGGTGATTGGATATTCTGGATGGACGCTGACGACACGCTTCCCTCCGAATCGGTGGCCCCGATTCTCATTGCGGCCATCACCGCTCCGGATGATGTGGTCGGATTTATCGTTCCCGTCCAGTTCGTCGGATCTTATACCACCCGCGTGGACCACATCAAGCTTTTCCGCAATATCGAAGGGCTTCAATGGGAATACCGTGTTCACGAGCAGATTTATCCTTCGCTCCGGGAGCATGGAAAGATTGAGCGGGTTGATGCCGTTGTGCTCCATTCGGGGTATGACAACACGCCTCAGGGCCAAAACCGAAAGCGCGCCAGAAACGAACGGCTGCTTAAATTGGATCTCAAGGATTCGCCGGACGATCCCTTGATCCTCTTTAACCTAGGGGCGGAAGCTCATTTTCGAGAGCGTCATATGGACGCGGTTCGTTGGCTTGAGGCAAGCATCCCCAAGATTCCTGCAACCGAACCTTACGCGCGAAAGGCGTTTGCCCTCCTGGCAAACTCGCGGCAAGCAGTGGGCGATGTGGCAGGTGCGTTGGCCGCCTGCGAAGTTGGGTTGAAACTGTTTGGCAGGGATTCTGAGCTGCATTTCCGCGCCGGTCAGGCTCTAAGTGCCCTGGGCCGCTACGAAGAGGCAAAGCAACAGTATTTGCTCGTTGCCGAAAAGGCTCCGGAGTACATGAGCAGCTTGGACATTGAGATTTTGGGCCCTAAGCGGGATCACAATCTCGCGGTCGTTTGTATCCAGCTGGGCGAACAGTTCGAAGCCAAGGAATGGCTTCGCAAAGCAATCGACGCCCGGTTTCCGCAAAGCGCGGTCGTCCTCTTCGAGTACGCCATGGACCAGCGGGACGAAGTAACCGCCGCCAGCGCCCTGGAATCGCTCAAGGAAATGGATGGCGTGACTGGTCTCTGGACGACTTTGGCAACCAAGCTCGCGGCCACCCGCGGGCAAAGCGAAGAGTCGTTCCTGGAGGAAACAGTTGCCCACTATCCCGATGCAACCGCCCCCGCCCTGCTGCTTGCCAAAAAGCTCTTGGAAGATGGCCGCGAACAGGAAGCCGAACCCTATTTGAAGTTTCTGGAAAAGAAGGGACACCCGAGACGCACCGTTCTTGCGAGGCGCGATGGCAGGACGAAAAGGCGAGTTCATCGCTGCAATCGCCCACACTCAGCGGGCCCTGGAGTTGGAACCCAACCACGCGGCCGCTAAAAGACAGTTGGATGTTCTCCAACGGGCTTCTGGGCAAAAGTAGGGCAGTCCGCGCCGAAGGCGCTATGTGCGTGCGATTCCTCGCCCCTGTTCAGGTGCCGATAATTCGGCATAATCCTCGTTTGTATTGGCGATTCGCGCTCTGTTGCTCGGCACATAAAGGCTGTTAACTGGCCGGCGGCAAACGATTGCCGCCCGTACTACCGGCGAAGAAATCGCAGCACACGGGAGCGCTACGCGCCCATCTACGCCTCCAAAACATCCGCCCCAACGTAGCTTCTCAGTGCTTCCGGAATTACTACGCTTCCATCCGGCTGCTGGTAACTCTCCAACAGCGAGGCAAAGAGCCTTGGCGTGGCGAGGCCGCTGCCGTTCAGGATGTGAACGAACTCGGGCTTCTCACCCTGGGCGCGCCTGAATCTTATGTTCGCCCGCCTGGCCTGAAACGCCTCGAAGTTGCTGCAACTGGAGATCTCCAAATACTTGCTCATCCCCGGCGACCATACTTCAACATCGTATTGCTTGGCGTTTGAGAAGCTCATATCGCCCGTGCAGACAAGCACGACTCGGTAGTGCAAGCCCAGAATCTGCAACACGCTCTCCGCATCCGCGGTCAGAGTTTCAAGTTCGTCGTAGCTGTCTTCCGGTTTGCAAAGTTTTACGCACTCCACTTTGTCGAACCGATGGATTTGTTGGATGCCGCGCGTATCCTTACGCCGCGCCCGCTTCCTTTCGGAAGCAGCCGCTGAATCCGGCCATCTTGATCGTCAGGTCCTCGCCGTCCAGTATCTCGTCCCGATAGATGTTGGTGATCGGCACTTCGGCGGTCGGGATCAAGTACAGGTCCTCTCCAGTCTTGTACAGATCTTCTTCAAACTTGGGAAGTTGGCCAGTGCCGTAAAGGCTTGCCGAGTTGACCATGAACGGCGGATAAATCTCTCGATAGCCGTTCTTTAGGGTCTGATGGTCGGCCATGAAGTTGAACAGCGCGCGCTGCAAACGCGCACCCCATCCGGTGTACAGGGCAAACCCGCTTCCGGAAATCTTCGAAGCCCTCGGCAGATCCAGGAGTTTCAATCTCTCGGCGATATCCCAGTGGGCTTCCGGCTCTTTGTCAAAAGACGGCTTCTCGCCCCATTCTCGGACGAACACATTTTCATCCGAATCCCTTCCGTCAGGGGCGGTTTCGTGGGGGATATTGGGGATGCTGAGTTCGATATCCCTTAGCCGCGTTTCGAGTTCTCTTTCTCTAGGCTCGCCCTCAGAAAGGGCCGTCTTCAGCGCTGCGGTCTCTGCTTTTGCCGCCTCCGCCTCGTCCTTCTTCCCTTGCGCCATGAACTGGCCGATGTTCTTGCTGATGCGGTTGAGATCTGCCCGCTGCTTTTCCAACTCGACCTTGAGTTCGTGAAGAACCGAATAGGTCTCCGTGAACTCGTCCACGGGCCCGGACATGTGCTTACGGGCAATGCCTTGTTTCACGAGATCGGGACTGGTGCGAAGAAGATTGCGGTCGAGCATAGAACATTCATTTTAGCCGTTTGCAATCGGTTTCACCGATAATGGTCAACTCTGACGCGCCTGCCTTGGCCCACCAAACCGAGTCATGGACGGGCGCTAAGCGCTTTGGACTGCGGCGATTCTTCGCCACGATGAATGCGGCCTACAGTTCACAGTTCACAATTCACGGCTCACAGTTCACGGATAACGTCCCTGCCAAAACAACGTCCGGAGTCTTCAACAACGGCCTAGTAGCAACAATATCCTTAATATCCTGAACAAACTCCGGCGTAAGGTTCCGGTTAAGCTTCTTGCGTTCTTCCCGCCCAAAGATGCTTCCTTCCCGCGAATCCCGGCCAAGTACTGCCTCAATTCGAGACCAGTCGCCCGCTTCAATCTCACAAAACTCCAAAACAGTCCGCACCATAGCAGCAGGATTAGCGGTTAGGTCCTCAAACCGAACCGAGCACAAAGGCACACCCATTTGGAGAAGCAACGGTTGGGACTCCATCGAAGTGATCCAGCTGAGCATTCGCACTTGAATCGGGTTCATCGGACCCTCTTCGCGAACGTACTCGCGAACGATGGGAAGCATCTTTGCCCAAATCTCCTCCCGCTCTCGGTTGATTATTGGATCGGCCATATCCAAATCAGGAGGGTAGCTACCGAACCAGGATTGCATCCAAGCGATCCCATCCCGGTAAAGAAATACATGCCTGGATTCGAAATAGAGTTCTCCTAATAAATCGGCCAGAACGGACACCTCGCTTCGGGTCTTGATTGCCAGGAACTGAGGGGTCGGACCAATGCGAGGCTTGCATCGCCACTTAGTCGAACTCACAATCGCCGAACGAAGCCACTCCTCGTCAACCAATTTCTGCACTCGAAGCTTGCATAGATCGGTAAGGTCATCGGGCTCCGAGAGGCTATAAACGGAAGGTATAGCAGCAAGGGCCCTGCTGATCAATGTTGAACCGCAACTTCCCACGGAATGAACCCAAATGAGCCCCTTCTCCGGATAAGAGATCCCTTCCGCAATCCGGTGGAATGTCTCAAATGGCATTCCTACCAAACCGATTGCAAACTCAGCCTGCCCCTGATAATAAAATGGCCTCTGCTCAACTAATGCGGGATCGGAACTTTCCACAAACAGAGCCTGATCATTTTCAGGATCGAAGCAGTACAGCGTGAACTTGGGATCGCGGAGAACTTCCTCAGGATCGATTTCGCCGGCCGGCTCGGTCGTGAAATCCGCAGGATTGACCACCGGGACCGGGTGTTCTCGGTTGTTTTTCAATATCCTGAGGTGGCGGGTTTGCATGAGGAGTCGTCCATTCTAGCATGGCATCGGTCGTTCTTTATCACCCCGTCAAACCCCGTATTCTTTACGGTCCAAGTTCAAAAACCTAACAAAAGCTCGAAAAACAAATTGCATGGGCAAATGCCGGCGTATGAAAATTAGCGGCAACCGCAAACAGTTGCCTAGGGGAGATATTTTTGAAAAGAACTTTAACCTGTGGGAGGGCTACCTCCCGACTTGTATCCACAGCGTTGGCTGGTGGGACAATGTTTTTGGGAGGCTTGCCGGCCAGCGCGCAGGTGAGCCATCACCCTGTCCCTCCCGGCTCCTTTCTTCATGAGCAGTTCGGCACCAAAGAGGAGCTTGTAAGCGGCCTTCAAAATCGGCCCACGATCTTGAAAGCGATGGCGCAATGCCTGCACTGTACTAGTGACGAACTCATCACTTACATACAACAGAACGTGTATCTGGGCCATATTCAAACTGGCGGCCAATACATGATGTGGGGCTATCGCCCCAAGGGATCTGTAGAGCGATGGTCCAACATGCCGTCGGGAACGCAGGTTTGGGAAGCACCTGGGGATAAGCCGCTTCTCTGCTGGCTCTGCGGCAATCCAATGGCGGAAAGCCTGCCGACTGCGGCGACACAACCAACGCCTCCGCCACCAGCCGCTCCTACACCACCCCCACCACCACCGCCCGCGGCTCCGGCCCCCGAGCCACCCGCGCCTCCGCCTCCTCCTCCTCCAGCGCCACCGGCTCCGGAGCCACCCGCGCCAACGCCTCCGCCACCGGCACCGCCTCCTCCTCCACCACCACCCCCTCCCGCGCCACCGGCCCCGGTTTATGCCCCTCATTACCGGCCTTTCCGGATCCAAGCTGGAGATCTCCAGTGGAAAGACTATTTCGGCGGAGATCAGGGAGTTGTGACCGCAGGAGTCAGTTACGACGTGTATCACGGCGACTGGGCAGGCTCAGGCATTCCGTTGGGAGCTTTTGCGCTGTATTTCGACCAGGCGGGGTACTTCCAAGATCACAGCTCTTACCGCTACTATGGCGGCGGCGTAGAGTATCGGCAGCCGCTGGCGAGCTTTAGTTCGTCGATCCGACCGTTCATCGGGGCGGGGATCGGATACTACTCGGTGAACGTCCACAACTACTTTATCGAGACGGTTGATCGCGTTGGCGGCAAGGTCTTCGCGGGACTGGACTTCCGTGGCGGCTGGTTCATCCAGGGCCAATACGACATTCTCGGAAGGGACAATGAACCGCCTCATCTCAGCAGAGACCTCAGCCGGTTCAGCCTGAGCCTTGGCTTCAGGTTCTGAGGCTGCTTAGAAAGTGTTGAGTGTTGAGTTTTAGGAATTGAGATATTCCGGAACTCAACACTCAACACTTACCACTCCCGTCCTCCCTCTATCCAAATAGGCGTTTAGCTTCAACGGAGCCCGGCACGATCCCCGCCCTGGAAAATGCTCCTACCGCTTGCTCCATGTTCTTTCTCGCCTGGAGCTTCGTTCGGTCGTTAAGCGGCCAACCATCCTCGTCCAAGAGTTGGCCCTTAAGGCGTTGCGCAAAAACCTCCCCTGCCTTGAGGCAGCCGTCCACGGCTGCAAGCGGACTTGGGCAAAGCGGAACGCTGAATCCGAGGCCGATGCATGCATGAGCCATGCCCGCTTGGACCTGAGACAAAAGGAATCGCTCCGTGCCCTCGCCCGGCGTGACCGCGAACAGTGGCGCTTCGCTCCCCTCCGCCTTCCAAACAAAGGTTCCGTTCGGCTCATATTGCAGACCTAACGCTGCAGCAACCTGCCAAACTTCAACTTCCGGAATGGATCGGCCGGTTGCGGTTACGGCAAGGCCGAAGCCGATGTCCAGCGATTCGCGGATTTGTGACAGCACCAGCACGTTTTGGGGGACGTCATGGGGAATCGGCATCGCGAGCGCCCTTCGGCCAAGCTGCTTGGCGAGGTCGTCTGCTGCACTCCACAGATTTTCGGCCACTTGGACGGTCATTTCGCCGCGGGGGCCGACCAAGTCCCAGGCCAAGATCAAGGAGTCATACGCCCCACTCCCATCGTTCAAAACCAGCGGACGCCAGTTAGCGTCCGCGCCGGCCATGACAAAGACCTCCGGATGCCCCAAGGCATGCTGCCAATGAGGCTGCAATAGAACCTGAACTGAGGAGGCGGGGATCGTGCGCGGACCAACGATCTCGATCACAAACTGGAGCATGCGAACCGGGCCGTAGACCGCGGGCATTTGGAGCCGCAAAACCGGCAGCGCGACGCTTGGGTCACGGGCCAGTGGCGCTCCAAAGAGGTTCGAGTTCATTCCGTGTATTCGAGTTCGTGAAGCATACGGGGGTTCATTCGCCAATCCTCGCGGACTTTAACAAAAAGCTCCAGGAAGACCTTCCCTTCCACCAGCTTTTCGATTTCCAACCGGGCGCCCGTGCCGACAAGCTTGACGAACTGGCCGTGCTTGCCGATGAGAATGGCTTTTTGGCCCTGCTTCTCCACAACGATGGACGCGGAAATCCGCGTCAGTCCGGAATCCACGTCCCACTCGTCGATGACTACCGCAGTGGCGTGGGGAACCTCTTCGCGCGTTTGTCTCAGGACTTGCTCGCGGATGATTTCCGCAACCAGGAACCGCATCGACTGATCGGTGTATTCGTCCTCCGGGTACAACGGCGGGCCCTCGGGGAGCTTCTCAACGACCATCGCCATCAGCTTGTCCAAGTTGTGCTGCTTGGTAGCGGTGGTCATCATGTATTCCTCGGTTCCAAACAGTTTTGTGTAGCTTTCAGTATGTGAAACGACCATTTCCGCCGGTAGCAGGTCCATTTTGTTCAAGCAGAGAAGGATGGGCGCGATCGGTTTTCCGTCGGGCATCACCAGCCTGGCGATGCCCTTGTCCGCCGCATCCGCCTTCTTGGAAACGTCGGCGACGTAGAGTACGGCGTCCACGCCGTCCAGGGATTGCCTGGCGGCGTCAACCATGGCTTTGCCGAGGGTCGTGTGGGGCTCATGGATTCCGGGCGTATCGATCAAGGCCACTTGGTATTCCTCGCCTTGGACGATGCCCAGAACCCGCCTTCGCGTGGTTTGGGGCTTCGAACTGACGATCGAAACCTTCTGGCCGACAAGGGCATTCACAATCGTGCTCTTGCCGACGTTCGGCTTCCCTACCATCGCGACGATGCCGGATCGGAATGCCACTACTTCCGCCTTCGGAAGACCACGCTCAGCTCAACCTCTTCGCCATCGCTGGTCGGCACTTCGACCGCAACCCGTTCGCCCGCGGTCTCTTCGCTGCCTTCTCGGTCTCTCCCACGTCCCCGCCGCCTTCGGCGTCGTCCCGGCCGTTCGGTATCGGCCACTTCCTCAGCCTCCTCCAGGAACTTGGGTTTGAAGAGGAACTCGTCGCCCGAATCGTCGGATTCGCCACCCTCCATCCACTCGTCCAGCTTCATGATCGAAACGTCGAACGAGGCGGTGTCGAACCGAACGGTGTTGTCCGGCCTTGGAGGCAGCGTTTCCATTCTCAAAAGGTCGTCCGGCGATGCGGACAGGATGTTGTCGAGATCTTCTTTCACGCCCACGAGGAACACGTGGGTCGATCCGTCCGAAGCTTGGAACCGGATGCTGGAACTGTCGCTGGACATCCACTGCTGGGAGGCCAGATTGTAGGCAACCCACTTGTTCGGTAAAGTCAAAGTTCGCGCACCGGCTCCGGTGCAGTGAACCGTGAGGAACGGCGGCCTCACGTGGGTGACATCCTCTTGGTAGTTCCAAACGTGAACGCCGGCCATGTGGGCGAGCGCCCTTAGCAGCGCAGGGGTTACCGTCGGCTCTCCAAGGAACACCGACTTCCAGCGCTCGCTCGCTTCGCGGTCGTTGTTGAACTCCCTCACCACAAAGCTCGGCAAGCCGGTTTGGGTGTATTCGCCGAGGACGGTCGCTTCTTCGGGGATCGCGAAGTAGCTCGGCTCCATTCTTGCCGCTCCGCCGCCGATGGTTCGCTCGGGGAAGGCCTCGCATAGGGGGTGCCTTCGGTTCAAGATCGTTGTGCCGGATTTGCTGTGGAACGGCTGCGGCTTCAGGGCAATGCCGGTCACTTCCCTGGCCCTTTCCAACAGTTCCCTACCGGAGTCAAACAGACCTGCGGTGAAGATCCAGAACAGGAGTTTGTTGTCCCGCTGCAGGCGGGTTTTGATCGCGGCCCGAAGCTCGGGTCGCACATCCCAGGCGTTCAGGAACACGTAGAGTTTGCTTTCGGGAAACACCTCCCGGTGCTGCAGATCGCTCAACAGATAAAAGGCTGCGGAGAGCCCGGAACGCAAGACCGATTCCCGCACGTTCTGCACGAGAAGCGCAAATGCCTCTTCATCAACCAGGTAGGCCAACGCGCGCTCATCGATAAAGACGGCAACATCGGGGTCCTGCAATGGCGCGGCCATTCGGTTGATGAGGCATCTCCGGAGGTCGGCTGCCCTTTGCCAGATGCCCGGAGTCTTGAGCCACCCGTTACCCCATAGGTCCATCCAGCAGACGCCAGAGGCATGGCTCAGAGCCGAGCCCGCCCCTCGCCAGTGAACGCTTTCCAACGCCTGCGGCGTTTTGATCATGGGATTGAAATCGTCCGGCTCCTGTCTTTGCTGGCCGATGGAGGTTTTGAAGTCTTCCTCGCTGATATACAGCTTGCCGTTCAGGGCAAAGCTGTCAATCGGGCATGGGAACGGCGCTGCGCCTCCCGGCTGGCGCGAGCGATAGCTTGGCGGCCCGGCGATAAAGTCAATCTCAGGCGTCCGCAGCAGTTTGCCCAAAGACAAATGCCCGCTTCCCGGGTGGGACCATTCAAACGTGTAGCCATAGCTTGCGCCAACGAGGAAATAGCCCTCGCTGGCCTCTTTGGCCGTATAGGCCAGATCGGAGATGCGCTCGACGGTGGCATCGCTAAGAAACAGGTGGTAGTCCACCCATTTTCTTTCCCGGCGGCTGGACCGGATGAACTTCTCGCTCGTGTGGGTTTCACCCTGATAGCTTGGGACCAGCAGGGAGTTGAAGTTAACGTTGCCATCGAACCAGGCCGCCCGGAGAGCGACGATGTCGTTTCGATAGCGCACGCGCGTCCAGTCGCGAAACTTCTGCCGTGCAGCGGTTGACGAATCGTAACCCCAGCCTTGCGAATAGAACCATTCGCCTCGTTCAAGGTGAACGCCTAGAATGCTATCCCTGCTCGGCAAGAGTCGCAAAGAGGCAATGAACTGGCCGAGGCATTGCTTGGCCACATCCCAAAACTTTTCATCGGAAACGCTCGGCTCTGCGATTCCGCCTTCGGCCGTCTCGTATTTCGCGTCCGGATATAGCTCGCCCCAACCGGCGGGGGCGATGAAAACGATGCGGAAGAGAACCTGCGCCTCGGGATCGGCGGCAATGGTCTGCTTGAGCATGTAGGCGGCAAAGGAGACGCTGCGCTCGACGTTGCGCGGGTCGACCTCGAACTCCACGAGGTGTGAGTGGATGTGGACGCCTGCCTCGCCTGCAAGCTTGATCTCCTCCATCACGGTCTTGGATCTTGCTTCACCTTCGGTCGAGTTGCCGAAAAAGGCGATGGGGGGATAGACCCGCTTGTCCCTTACGAGGGTTGGAATGCCGTCTCTTGAAACAACCTGGGGCGCGTCTTCGGGAATGGCCAACAGCGGCCTCACGGGCGCCTGGGGCAGTGGCTCAGGGACGGGCTGGAGCACGGCGACCGGCGTTTCGGCGGTCGTTTTGCGAGTTTGCCGGCCTTTGCTTTCCGGCGGCATTTCGGTGGCGGCAACTTCAGGCTGCTCTTTGCGGCCGCGTCTTCCCCTGCCACGCTCGGCCCTTGCGCCGGACGGTTCCCGCTTTTCGACGACGGGGGGTTCCGGGGCTGCGCCTGCCGCTTTGCGCGGGCGGAAGGTGGGCATGGGAAAATCGTCGCTAAGGTCGGAAAAGTCATCTTCCGCGACCGGGCCCTCGGTAGCCGCAGGCTTGGAGGTTCGGGTTGGGCGCCTGCGTCCTCTGCGCTGGGTGTGCCCGGTTTCGGCGGGTTCTACCGGCTCCGCGGGCGGGGCGGATTCGGCGGCAGCGGCGGGCGGCACGGCAGGTGCCGCCGCGGGTTCTTCCGCTTCAGTCTTGGGCTTCCGGCTGCGGCGGACGGCGGACTTCACGCCCTCGATCAGCTTGCCGAGGGATGGGCCGCTTTCGCTTTCCGCAGCGGTCTTTGGAGACCGTCGCGAACGGGACTTCGCGGGTGGCGCGGCTTCGGTTCCTGGTTGTTCGGTCGTTGGCGCTTGGTTTTCAGGCGCGGTTTCTTCGGGGTTTACGCTTTTCCTTCGAGGCATGGTGTTCTAAAAATCGATTCCTTGGCCCATTCCAGGAGGTCCTCGGGCGATTCGAAGAACCGGTCCGGACGCTCCGTCTGCAAGGCCTGTTTGTTACCTGATCCGTATCCCACGGCTACCTTTTTGATGCCCGCGGCCTTCGCGCATTGCATATCAAAAATGGAATCACCGATGAAGATCGCTTCGTGCGGCGGGACGCCAAGGCGTTCGCAGGCAAGAAAGGCGCTCTCGGGATTGGGCTTCGGAAATTTCGACGTCGGAAGCGCAGATCACAGTATCGACGTTGTGGACCCATCGGACGCGTTCGGAAAGGAGAGAAACTTCTAATGCGCTCTTGCTTGTCACCAGGGCGGCCTTGATGCCCGCGCTCATGACAAGCTCCAGAACTTCAACGGCGGGACCGTACTCGCGCTCCAAATGGGCGTAGTCCTCAAACCTATGAATGGCAAATTTGATTCTTCTCTCCATTTCCTCTTCGTCAACCGGTTCACTACGGAACATATGCATTTGGGTTGTCAGAGGAAGGCCCACAGTGGCCTGAATCTGCTCGTCCGTCGGTCTTGAACCATTGAAGTGCTCATAGGTATCGCCAAGACCACGAACAATAGCCGGCAGGGTGTCCATGAGGGTGCCGTCTACGTCGAATAAGACTGATTTGAAATCTGCTAGAGAAAGCCCTTGGGGCATTTCCGTTTAAGTATGGCAGAGTTGGGTGGTTGGGCGTTTTTTTGGTCATGAAACGTTAAGGGTTTGGGTTTTGGGTTTTGGGTTTTGGGTGTTGGGTGTTGTTGGGTCTTGGGTTTTGGGTTTTGTTGGGTTTTGGGTGTTAGGTGTTCTTGGGCCTTGAGTTTTTGTATAGCTAAGACCGTTTCTTTTGCGACCCTTTGAGATTACGCAGTGCCTTCAATTCTTAGCTGATGTGAGCTCGGAGTGAATCGGAGTGAATCGGAGCGCCTTTTTTTCTTTTGCAATTTTTGTTTGGTTGGCGGGTCTTGCGGGTTGGGAGGGGTTTGGCGTTGTCAGAATGAGAGTAAATGAGAGTAAATGAGAGACCTTTTTTTGTTTTCTCATTTTAATTTCAACGGGACGACAGGTTCAAATCGGGGCTTATTCGGCTGAAAAGCCTGGTCGAAGTCTCTCGGGGGTGGGTTTGAAGTTGCTTTTCATTTCGTATGTCGAGCCGTTGACTGGTGCGGCTCCGATTTACTGAAACAAGTAATAGTAGACATTTGTTCCAGACCATTAACTGAAATCTTCAGTCTGGCCATACCCGTTTTAGCGGGGCTCTGCTGTTTCCGGAGTACCCACGAAAACCACGGAAATCCCCGTGCCATTGTTTGCCGCTCGAACCGTGGTCCGTTACGAGTATTCGACGCGTTCACCGGCTGAGAACAAAAGCCCGTAGTACAATTCTGCTATGGATCGGCAGTCCGTGGGAGGCGGCTTTAAACTTCTGCTTTGGCAGAGGGTTGCTTTGCTGGGCCCGGATGGGGGTGAGATTTCTTTGCCCACCAAGAGTTTGCATCTCCTGCTTGCGGTGCTTGCTTTGAGCGAGCGGAACGATTGGCCGCGTGGCGAGATCGCGGCCCTGGTCTGGCCGGAGAGCAAACCTGAAAAGGCCCGCGGAAGCCTTCGAACCGCTTTGACCCGGCTGCGTCAGGCCGTTCCCGCGCCTTTGATCACGACCGAAGGCGATACCCTCTGTCTTAACCGGGCGCTGCTTGAGACCGATGCCGACGAACACTGTGGCGAAGGCGATTTCTTTCCGGGGGCGACGAACCCCTGGATCCTCGGGCGGAAGAAGCTGTACATCGCTTCAGCGGTTGAAAACCTACTCACCAAAGCCAACCAGCTCGCTTCAAAAAACAGAGACGAGGAAGCCCTCAGTGCGGTCGATAACGCAATCAGACTCGATCCCGTCGACCGCCGGGCGGCGGCGCTAAAAATAAAGCTCCTCAAAAGGTTGGATCGAGGACAAGAGGCGGCCGTCGTCGTGCGGTCGCTGGAAAGGGTCCAGAAGATCTCCGCCAATGAGAGAGCGGCGGGGGCTCTCATTCATCCCCTGATTCCGGCGGCGGAGTTCCTCCTCAACTCCAGTCCGAGTCAAGCCCTTTCCTTTCTCGCCTCCACTCGGGAGCACTGGAAGTTGGTGCCCGCTTCCATCGCGGCCGACCTTTTCAAACGCGTGCTGAGCGTTACGCCCGGCGAATCCCAGGAACGCAAATCGGTCGAGGCGTTGGCGATTTGGCTAGACGTGATTCGGCGCAACGACGTTCTGCCCCTCAAAGCACTGTTGGCGAAGCTGAGGATCGCGGAAGCCGAGAAAGACTTCGTCAATGCCAGCATCATCGCCGCCGCGATTTCGTTGACCGCCCAGCAAAATGGCTCGCTCGCCCTTTCCTATAAATACGCGAAGCTACGCGCCCAAATGCTTGGGAACAGCCACGCCCCGGACGCCAAAGCGCTTGCCCATTATCAACTAGCAAATGTCGAAAGACATTGCGGCTTTTACGACCGCGCGCGCGCCCGAAATCAGGCCGCGATCCGGCTTTACGAAGAACTCGGCACGGGCGAAGGATTGGCGATGGCCAATATGACGGCGGCGACGGACGCTATCTGGGCTGGCCGCTATGACATGGCGCCCCAATTCTTGGAGCGTGCCAGCGAACTCTTCTGGACCTCCGGCAACGAACAGATGAAGCCGTGGCTGCTGCTTCAAGAAGCATGGCTCAGGCATGTGATCGGCGAACCGGAAGCGGCGCGTGAAATCCTTATCGGCCTTCAGCAGATCGGCTCCCACCATGGCGGGGTTTTCCGGGCAGGGGTGGAGGAACACCTGCTGATGGTGGAAGCCGACCTCGGCGAGTGGGACGGATCGGCTTCGGCATGGGTGAATTCCACGCAGTTTCGTCGCGATTCGGGGATTGTGCAGACCTCGTTCGAGCGCGAGCTTTCTTTGAAGGCGAAGACGCTCGTGAAGGACCGGATGGGAGACAGCTACCTGAGATCGAGATTGCGACAGGGCCCCATAGCTTTTTGATGACGCAGGCGCTCCGCGCCAACTTTCTAATTCCAGAAGTCCACCTCTCCCCGTTGAGGGGAGATTGAGAGAGGTGAACTCTAGCGCATTGCTCGGGGGTATGCGGCAGTTTTCCGTGCGGGTTCCCGATTCTTTGCATTCAGGTAAACCCGAATATGCACAGCGGTAAACCTGAGAGCCTAAGAGCAGTCGCGATTGCCCGCGAGCACCCACTACGGGGTCAGAGTTACGGGATAGTTGGCGCCCGTCCAGTCCGTGTAGTAGCCGTAGATCACTCCGTTGAGGTCCATGGTCGTGAAGTTCCAGCTTTGGGCGGTCGGGTCCGCGCCGGCAGGGACCAGGCTGCTGACGAGGATCGGCGTTTGGTCCGGGTTCATGCCCTGCCACAGAATCACATACCTCTCGCGTTGATAGTTCTGATAGCCCTCTTCGATGCCGAAGATGCGGCCATTGTTGTCGATCGCCCCGACGTAGTCGGTGAGGCCCGCATAGGAGCCGAGCGGGGTCACGCCCAGGGCAGGGTTCGTGGGAGTGGCGTCGTAAAAGGGGTACGTTCCCGAATAGGTGTAGTAGTCCCCGGCCACCTGGTTCAGATCGTTCACGCAAGTGGGAGCAGTGGCTACGGTCGCATTCCCGGGCTGATAGGCGAAGCCGTTGATCGGCCCGACCTGATAGATAAATCCGATTTGATTCGGGTTGGTGTTCGGAAACTGGGCGAAGGTTCCGACTTGGAAATCCTGATCGTTGATAGCAGCGCTCGTGCCGACGGCCGGCGTGCCTACAAAGAGCTGCTTGAAGGCAGTATTGGGCGACCATCGAAACGGGCGGGTTCCGGTCCAGTCAATGTTGCCGTTCTTGTTCGTGTAGCCGAGCAGAACGGTTCCTGCGACCACTTCGTTCACCGAGAAATCGTAATACGCGTCACTTCCCTGTCCTGGGAGCACGAGCGCCGATCCGGCGGGATTGGGAACCTGAGTAAGCGTATGGGTCGTGTGGGAAAAGATGTAGACGTTGCCCGCGTAGCCATCGATGCTCTGGCTGGCAAGACAGAGGCCGTGGTCGTTCACCGCAAAGAAGGTTCCGTTCCAAGGCACGGAAGACCCCGGCGTAGGACCGGCGGAAAGGCTCAGATCCTGAGGGGTTTGGGTGAAATCAGGGCCGTAAAGCAAATAGTGGGTATTGCCCTTGGTGTCGTTGGCAGTCGCAATCATGAAGCGGCCGTGATGGCTCACGGAAACTTCGGATTGAAAGCTAAGGCCCGGACGGGTGGGGAGATTGGTTAAAGCGTATTGGGCGTTGGCCATCGCGGCAGCGGCCAAGAGAGGAAGTGCGAACAGAATTCGTTTCATGCCACCCAGAGTAGCAAGCATTTGCGCGGGTTCCAAGGCGCCGTAACGGCTTGTAACGGTGAAAGTTAGTTTTTATTCTTCACTCCTCGCCGGGGGATGTCGTTGATCTGGACGAGGATAACCTGTTCACCAGATACTTTCGCGAAGACGGTGACATGATCCGTTTCGCTTAAATCCCACTACGCTTTCTGTGGCCTCTGCGGCAAGCCCCGAGCTTCAAAGGCCGCCACAGACCAGGATCGCGAAGTTCTGTGGCATCTGCGGAAAATCCGGATCGATCCGCCGCGCATCGGGCAACCTTAACGCGAAATGAAAGCCTTGGGATGGCTGCGGATGAAACGTATCTGGAAATGCTCCAACGTCTTTTTGATTGCGTAGTACATGTCGTCCAGCGGACTCAGCTTGGTCGTCTTTTCTGACTTCAGAAATGCGTCATCGTTACCCTTCTCCTTAAACTGCTCCATCGTGGGTTCCTCGGTCTTATAAATCTTGATTGCCTGTTCGAGCAAGGCTGCGCGATCTTTATCCCCAATAAGCTTCAACCCCTTCAGCGCGATGTCGCTGAACTCACCCGATGAATTCCAGAAATATTGATGAAAGCCCCCGTTATTGACTTCGGCGTCCAGAAGGCCCGTGGTATAGATCATCTGCAAGCCCGGGGCCAACTTTAGGCAGGCGGCACGCGGGTCGGGAGAGGATTCGATCGCGTCGGCGGCGATTTGGCCAAGTTCATCGACAACTTTGCTGTTCGGCATTCTGGCGATCATCCGTACAGTCAGCTTTTCCGGGGAAAGATCCTTCGTGTCCTGCGCGTAACCAAGCCCGGCCGGTAACAGTAAGCAGCCGCAAAGAAAGGCAGTTAGCGAAACGGTTTTCATTGAAGCAAAGGATACTTCGGTTTGCCGCCAATTCCTGTGCAATCTCTCCGGATCAAGAACAGCCTCTGCGGGCGCTATGCCAGAAATATGCCGTGACAGGCATCTGGCTATCCGATTACCCTTTCATGAAGACAAGTCCCGCCTTTCCAGGGGCCGGCTTCATGGTCAGGGTCTTGCCATCTGGGCTTAGGAGTCCAGCCATGGGTTTGCTTAGCTCATCCAGAGCCGCCTTATAGCGAGGCGAAGGATCGTTCGCGTAGTCTGTGCGGGCCATGGCGACGAAGTCGCTCATCTTCTTACCCATCATGTAGGTTATTGTGAGAAAGACCTCGTTTCCCTTAACTTTCAAAGTTCCCTTCATTGGACTGACCAAAGTCATTTGGAAGGTTTTATCCTTTGAAAACTCAAGCGTAGTCGGCATCATCATCTCCCTTGCCTTTGCCCTTTCGGTCTGGGTTCCCAGAGCCGGCATGGAAATGCTCTTTATCTTCCAGTGGCCCACCAAAAACGCCGACCGATCAGGGCCGTGAGCCAAGACCGCAACCGCAAAAAGCGTCAAGGGGAGAATACGCGAAAGGAGTGCCACGGCCTATTCTGGCGCTGGAATGCCAGGGAAAGCCACCATATTTCTTTGCCGAAGGGGTAACGGGAAGCCAAACGCGCTTCCGCCCTCAGGAATACCACCGCAAAAACTGCCGGGTCAAATCCACCGCGTCGTCAAGGGCCACCCGCGGAACCTGTAGCCGCCTTTCGACGCTCGTCAAGCGAAACCTGCACCGTCGCCAGGTCCACCTCGACCTGCCTGATTCGGTCAAACGCTCTTTGGAACGGACTCATCGGCAAGCGCGGTCAGAAGTCGGAGAAAGTCTTTCTTATTCCAGGCGTAGTTCATGGGCACGCCTTGGCTCGTTTGAACTTCCCAGGCGCCGCCGGTTGGGCCCACGAGTCTAACTCTTCGAAGTGTCGGGTACGTGTAAAGGTTAACTACGGTCGGTAAATGGTCCGCCGCGAACCGAGCGGGCTCAAGGACGATCTTCGATCCAGTCGGCAGCTTTGTTTCCAAAAGCATCTCGTCCGGCGCCGGCTCCAACGGACTTACCGAAACGGCAAACCCGCCAACCTCCTCGGCATACTCGTGAAGCCAATTTTCTATTTGCTTCTCAAGGTCAAGCAGCGCCTCTTTCCATTCCATGAATTAATCGTACCTGTGAGCGAAGTGTGGGAAGTCTTGAGCCCTGAGTCTTGGTGTTAGGCTTCGGGACTCAACACTTAATACTTCCCTCTTTGCTGCTTTTCCCCCCAGCCTCCCAGCCAACCTAAAGCGCGAAGACTGGCTGGACTATCTCCGAAACTACCACGTCCCCTCCTTCGAAGATTGGAAAACCACGACTCATACAAGGTTGTGTTTCAGAAATTGCTGCGGGATCTCCGGAGGTCCTGCAAGACCGACGGCAAGGAGCCCTAGATGCTAGTTGCGGACCAATATGGAGTGCTAGGCCCTGCCCGAGCTTGTCACCGGCGGCAACGTGGCCGTCTAGCAGGAGAGCCCCGGCAATGCGCCCGATAATGGCCTGAGGCCTTGCGCCGATAACAACGTAGGCCAAATTCGCTCGTCTTTCGTCTATCATTTGTTGTGAAGCGCTTTGCTGAGTTTTTCGCTGGAATAGGCCTTGTTCGAATGGGGCTTGAGAAATCTGGTTGGCAATGCGTTTTTGCGAACGACATCGATCCCAAGAAGCTCGAAATGTACGCCGGCGAGTTCCGGGACGCAAGCGAGCATTTCATCCTTGGGGACATACGGGCGATCAATGCCCTGGACCTGCCTGAGGTCGAACTGGCGACCGCCTCTTTTCCATGCACGGACCTTAGCTTGGCCGGCGCCAGGGCGGGTCTAGCCGGTGAGCACTCTTCCGCTTTGTGGCCGTTCTTAGAAGTCTTGCACAAGATAGACCAAATGAGGCCCCCGCTCGTACTGCTGGAAAACGTGCCGGGCTTCTTGACGTCTCACCAGGGGGCGGATTTCAAAAGCGCATTGCTTGCGCTCAACCGGCTTGGGTATGCCGTGGACGCGTTTATCGTCGACGCCATCCACTTTGTGCCCCAATCACGGCCCCGACTGTTCGTAGTGGGCTCCTATGACGCGGATCTCCCTTGCAAGGTTTACCAACGGAGGGCCCCCATTTTTTACGAGTCGGAGGCTCGTCCGCCCGCTTTGGCGAGGTTCATCCTTGAAAATGGCGAAATCCACTGGAAAATTCGGCACTTGCCGCCGCTCCCAAAGGAAACGCATAACCTCGCGAACGTTCTTGAAGACCTGCCCGAGACCGCACGGGAGTGGTGGTCGGAGGAGCGAGTATCCTACTTGCTGAATCAGATGAGCCAGAAGCATAAGCTCACCGCCGAGAAAATGATTGCCGGTCAGGAAGAGCAGGTGGGGACGGTGTTCCGGCGCGTTCGGAACGGCAAGTCGATGGCGGAACTTCGAACCGATGGCACGGCGGGCTGTCTCCGAACGCCAAAAGGCGGCAGCGGTCGCCAAATCTGTTTGTCGCCGGAAACGGTCGGCGTAGAGCGCGGCTGCTAACGCCCAGAGAATGCGCGAGACTGATGGGGGCGGACGACTATAATCTGTCGGTACCAAGCAACCAAGCTTTGTTCGGTTTCGGGGACGCCGTCTGCGTTCCCGTGATTGATTGGGTTGCCCGAAACTACCTCAACCCGGCGATAGAGGAAGCCGCGGGCCAGACGAGGGCGCTCCTTCTCAGATGAAGAAGCTGAAGCCGCTCGGCGTTCCTGCTGACGTCGCCGCCATCCGCAAGTGCATCGCGGACTTCATGAAAACCAAAAGCCCGTCGGGCTTGAACATTGGAAGCTATTACGGGGTCTATGTGTTCTTTGATTACGATGGCGAACCGATCTACGTGGGCCAATCAAAGGAAAGTCTTGGCAGCAGGATTGGCAGGCACATGACAAATCAGAGGACGGATGCAGTTGCTATGAGCGTCCTGGATCCCTTCGAGGTGGCGAGCATCCAGGTCTTTCCCTTACATCACAAGAAAGAGAGCCCTCCCGCAAAAAAGGACCTCATTAGGCAGCTTGACGCTTTAGAGTTCACCGTCTTTCAAAAGGTGCTAAAGGAGTCGGCCCTAGGAGCGGTGCTGAATGAAAAGGACCTGATCTCGCATCCGCTGGTTTCTTTGCCCAGATCCTATCGCGGAACGATCATCCCAGCGGAACTATTCGAAGCGCGTAGGCATCCGGATGTTCGAATCGCTCGCCGTGCTAGCACGATTGCTCGCCTCGCTCACGTGATAAGCGAGCGCGATGTATCGGCCGGGCTGCGGCGCACGCTCCTGACCCAAGCCCGTCGTTTGGAGAAGCTTGCGAGAGAGCGGTTTGAGCCGTTCAGGGGAAGCGTAGAAAAGGCGGGGCCAGGCGAAGAAACAGGTGAGCACGACTAAGCTGGCTCCTGACCTGATCGTTGCAGCAGGAACCCGTAATACCATGAGGGCCAACCGCTCTTCGGAGACCGGGCCCGAGCGCCTACTCCGCAAAGCGCTTTGGGCCGAAGGGCTCCGCGGGTACCGGAAAAATGTGCCGTCCTTGCCTGGGAAGCCTGATATCGTCTTCGCCAAGCGCCGATTGTGTATTTTTGTTAACGGATGCTTCTGGCATGGCTGTCCGAAGTGCGGCCAGGTCAGGAATCTGAGGCCGACGCGCAACGCCGATTACTGGTCGCAAAAGGTTCAGCGTACCGTGGCAAGGGATGAGAGACACGCCTTGGAGCTGCGAGAGGCTGGCTGGCGCGTGATAACCGTTTGGGAATGCGAGGTGAAGGAAAACCTGGAGGCGGTCATGCGACAGATTTTCGAAGCCCTCGGGGAGTAGCTTTCCCTGATGTGGCACAGGAACTAGGCTCGCTCCGCGCCCTCGGGGGCGAGTTGCTGCTGTTTCCGGTCCGGCTCGACGCTTTCATTTTTGGCGATTAGGCCGCCGAAATGGCCCGCGAACTCCCCGCCAACCTAAAGCGCGAAGACTGGCTGGGCTATCTCCGGAACTACCACGTCCCCTCCTTCGCCGAATGGAAGAACGCCTACACCCTCGCCTTTCAGAAGCTGCTCCGGGATCTCAGGAGATCCAGAGAGGGCGACTGCAAGACTTAACCCACTACGCGTGCCACGGCCTGATCGACCGCGTCCTAGGAGGGTAATCGTGGCTAGGGCCGGACTTTCGCACTTCCTCGGTATCTGGCAAGTCTGCCCCCAGGCATAGGGCATACTGCAGTCTCGGGGTATGTCAGGCTTTCAGGCCGACCTAAGAGACCATTTTTACGTAATCCAAATAGGAGTGCAGAGATCGTCTGAAGCACAGGTTTCCACGGCATCGATGAACCGGCGCAGCGACGAACGGCGGCAGGTACGATATAACACTTGACCCGCCCAAGCAAAGTTATGTCAATCAATCCCCCAGCCATGATCGCCGAATGGGACGCTATAGCTGGGTTCCGCGCGAGGCAGTTAGAGGATGAGCGCGATCTGACATATTATGGAGTCCTCGCACCGACCATCATGGACATGCTTGGGGGCCGGGACGTGGACTCGATTCTCGACGCCGGCTGCGGCGTCGGCGCACTTTTGCCGCAGTTGATCCAGCGGACTGGTCATCTGGAAGCAATTGATCCAAGTGCAAATAGCGTTAGGGAGGCTCAGGCGCGCACCCAAAGAAGCAGTGATACACCAGTGCACCTTGCAGCAATTTGCCGAGTGGTCATCCACAGAGTTCTCCACCGTAATAGCAAACATGGTGCTCATGAATGTGCTTGACGCAGGCAACTTTCTCCATGCTGCACACCGCGTCTTGAGGCCCGGGGGCGCCCTGATCGCGACCCTAACTCATCCGTGCTTTTGGCCGGTCTACAAAGGCTATGATTCGGAGCCTTGGTTTGACTATTCCCAAGAGACCTTGATAAACGCACCTTTCACTATCTCGCTCGAAGAAAAGTCGGACTTTTCAACAACTCACGTGCACCGCCCTCTGAGTCAGTATTTGACGTCAGCGGTTGACGCCGGTTTTGAGATTCACGAGGTTCGGGAGCCATTGCCAAATCCGGTTCTAATGGCTAAATATCCGACTACATGGAAGTACCCACGCTATATCGCGATTAAGCTTGTTAAGAAATCAGGCCCTCTCCGGTAAGGTCGGGTAGTTTAATGGCTCCAGCTACGGGTTTGGCTGTCCCCAGGTACTCGGTCCAGGCTGCGACCTGCTCCCACCGATAAAGCGGACGAGGGTAATGGCGCAGATGTTCGAGCATTATTTCCTCGGGCTGTATGTAATCGTGGCAGAAGATGTATTTCGCTAAGCCTTCGTCTAGCGAAAACCCAAGCTTTGCCGCCAAGGCAAATGTCTTCGCGATTGCGGCGGCGGGCCGAGGATGTGCTTCGAGGTTCAGCCTGAGCAAGGCACAGTCCATGCCTTGAGAGTATCCACATTGGACGATTCGTACGGCCTGAGCAGTCAAAATCGCTACGATGCCATCTACGTTTAGGAAAGTGGTATTCGCCAGGTTTTCGAGGGATGCTGAGAAGAAGCCCTGTCGGAACGCCCAGGTAACCTCGACGGGCCAAATGTCGAAAGGGGCGACGGTTCCGGACACCTTAAGCCCGCCGTAGGTGTTCACCGTCACTCCGTATCCAGACGATTCCAGAGCTCCGACCAGCTCTTCCATCTTCGGGCCGCTCACTACGAGATCGACATCTCGCGGAATTGCTTTGGGCCCGGAGAGGTCCAGATCTCGAAGAAATCCGCCGAAGATGGCCACTTCCCACCGGTGCTCACGTATAACCTCAACGAGCCGTCTCAGGCCAAGGTTGTCCGTAGATCCGTTTCCAAGCGCCACCTCGACTCCGTTGATAATCCGCGATATCCGGTCATCAGCCATTCAGTCGCCCAGGAGTTCCTTGTGGAGAGAGGTGGCATAGTTGTCCGTCATTCCGCATACATGATCAACTACGAGTTTTAGCCTGGAGTAGTCTGGAACGGGAATGGCTTTCATATCTTCCTCGAAGACACTCCTATAGTTATGGGACATGAGGGCATAGGCCTTACTGTTGAAGACCTTCAGTTTTCCAGGTTCTTTGGAAGATTTATCTTTCGCGGCGTCCCAAAAAATGTCCATAAGGTCGTGGATTATTGCCCTGCCACGCAACTCGACTTTTAAAACGCCATGACTCGAGAAAACTCTGTCGCTGAGAAAGCTCTTAATGCAAAGCAATAGGCCGGACGCGGTGCTGACTTCGAACAGTTCCTGCTCGAAGGTTCCTGCCAGTATTGATTCGTAATTCTCTACGAAGGCCTGTGAAACCGACTCGACACATGCAATTACTCAAAAATTCGAAAGAATTGGACGTACTCTCGGTCGGTTAGAGGAACTTCGTCAGCTTTTAGGCCCGAGTACTCGGCACACTTTTCAAATATGAAATCGAGCCGACTCCTTTCCCCGGCGTTTCGGACCTTCATGCACCCAATGAGAAAGGCGTAAAACTCGGACCACGTAACGACCCCTTTGCGAACGGAGTCCTCTACGTCATCAAGACAGTAGGTTATATCGTCGGCTGCTTCAACCATTACGGTGATTGGGTTTCGGACGCCCTCGGTTCCGGTCTTCTGGGAGATCGTCCTCATCATTTCCTCCTCGGAGGCGAAATATCCGGGATTTTTGAAAGCTTGGCCGGCCTTGGCGTCATCGCTCGTTGCGATGTATTTGCGAGACGCGGAGAGAGTCCCATATGTTAGATTAACCCCGTGGTTATACAAGACCTGTAGACGCGTAAGGAGCCGCATTGTTTGTGCATTGCCATCAAATTTCAGGAGGTCCTGCGCCAACTGGGTCTGTTCGCCAGTTTTGCCTTTGAACTTCCATTCAATGAAAAATCCGCCGACTCGCTTGTTATCGAACCAGTCTCTAATCGCGACCTCGCCGGCATGGCCGAACGGAGGGTTTCCGAAATCGTGAACGAGTCCCACGGTCGCTGCTATTGCTTCGATTGAGTGCGCAACGCGATCGTCGCCCCACCCCGGGACGGTTGGCTGCTTGCCAGCTTTCTGCAGTTTATGGCAGACAGCACTCGCGATGCCCGCCGCCACGGTCGACACTTCGTTCGAGTGGGTTAGACGTGTTCGCACTGAATCATTGGGTTCCAATGGATAGACTTGCGCCTTGTCCTGAAGCCTTCGATACGGCGTCGAGAACACTATCCGGTCATAGTCTCGCCGGAACTCGGTTCTGTGCTCGCTCGTGCTCCCCGACTCCTTCTCCCGGGACTCATTCAGTAGGTTCTTCCATTCCATGGTTCAACTCGCTCAATGCCCGATACTAACGAATCTGCATTACTGATTACATTACCATCACCAGATGGGGCTAGCAGTTGGCTTTAGGACCATCATCTTCGTTCTCAACTGGCAATCCGAGCCCCGTGACCATTTACCTGTTGTTCCCCAGCCCACGCCTGTCCCCATCATATGGCCACCCAGTATCAAAACCGCTGCGTCCATTCCGATACCTGATGCAAATTCCGTCTTTGCAATCGGCGGCAAGTAAAGGCAGCAACTAACCGGCTGCAGTTTTCGTAAAATCGGGCGTTCGATCATGAGATCTGGGAAGAATAGTGTGTTTAGCAGTCAGGCTGACCACAAGAATCAATTGGCGTTCGGCATCTGCCAACATGCTGTGTCGCGCCGAAACAGGAGTTATCATTCATTCATGGGGCCCTTTGAGACTGAGCAGCTTTACCTGCGGCAAATGGAGACCGCCGACATCGATGCCCTTCGCGCGTTGATTTATTCGGACGAGGAAGTTTGGGGGCAGTATAGCGGTCTTGGGCGCAACTTGCCTGAGCTTGAGTCGCGCTTTATCTATCACTCCCATCAGCCCAAGAACGACAGCTTTGGCCGCCTCGTGGTAGTGCTCAAAGACACAAACCAGGTCATTGGGCAGGTGCATCTTGACCCTTATGTCAACGATTACGGCGCGGTTCCCGGGGACCCGGCTTCGCCTTGTTACTTCGTCGAAGTTGAACTGGCCTTTGCGTTCGGGAAGGCTTTTTGGGGGAAGGGGTTTGCCTTTGAGGCTTGCCAATGTTTGGTGAAGTATGCGTTTGAGACGTTGAAGCTGCCGCGCTTGGTGGGGGCGGCGGTTGAGGGTAACGAGCGTTCTGTGAGGTTGCAGAAGAGGCTGGGGTATGAGGTTTTTCCCGACCCGGAGGGTGATTTGGGGTGGGTTACGGTGCTGAGGAACCCTTTGTTGGCTGAGGGTTCGTGAGGGCGAAAAACCTTGGGATGCCAAGCAAGCTTGGCTTTCCCAAGGTTTTTCGTCCCGGAGGAAGGGGGTGGGGCGCTGGTCCCGGCA
Source organism: uncultured archaeon (assembly GCA_963829965.1). GTDB lineage: Bacteria > Armatimonadota > Fimbriimonadia > Fimbriimonadales > Fimbriimonadaceae > DASXZH01. The sequence goes on from CAWHLK010000062.1 coordinate 161,375, forward strand.
AGCCGGGATGACAACGCTCGTACCTCGCTATCTTGGGTCTGCTGCGCAGCCCTTCTAAGCACGAGAGGTTTGAGGTGAGGCCAGGGCAAGCCGGGATGACAACCCTCGTACCTCGCTATCTTGGGTCTGCTGCGCAGCCCTTCTAAGCACGAGAGGTTTGAGGTGAGGCCAGGGCAAGCAGGGATGACAACGCTCGTACCTCGCTATCTTGGGTCTGCTGCGCAGCCCTTCTTAAGCACGAGAGGTTTGAGTTGAGGCCAGGGCAAAGCCGGATGAAGCAATGCTCGTACCTCGCTATCTTGGGTCTGCTGCGCAGCCCTTCTAAGCACGAGAGGTTTGAGTTGAGGCCAGGGCAAGCCGGGATGACAACGCTCGTACCTTGCTATCTTGGGTCTGCTGCGCATCCCTTCTAAGCACGAGAGGTTTGAGGTGAGGCCAGGGCAAGCCGGGATGATGAGTGAACCCAACACCAGGGCTATGCCCTTCGCTAAAAGCTTCTCGCCCCGCTGGGGCTGCGCATTGGCGGGTGGCTGGTATACGACCCGCACCTCGACTCGTACCTTCTGGGGCACGACTTGTCGGACGGGACAGCGGCCTACGCCTTGACGGTCCCTCGCTCACGCATCCTCCCACCGTAAATTTGCTGCCCAGCTAAAAAACCGGGGCGACTTTGCCGATATCTCAATTGACTCAATGGAAATACAGTCGATATCTTTAGCAAGCAGCAATGCGAGCGATGTTTCGGACTCGGCCCTGTTGGCAAATATGCCTTCGATGGACGAGTTTGAGAACGTACTGCAGGCGGCACAATCGCCGCCTCCTCCGCAACCCCCTCCGCCCCCGAACCCGGGTGTCGCCGACGGAGAAAAGGAGCTACAGTCAAACGAGCCGATCGCTCAAACTGAAAAGCCGGACCTTTCCTCTGAAGACGACGACAAAAACGACGATTCGAAGAAGGTGAAGAAGCCCGCTACAGCCAAGCGTGGCTGCCGACCCCCTCGCGCTTATGCCTCAAGGGGCTCATACGGTCGCAGCGGTCAAGGCAGTTGTCGCGGACCCTGGGAAAACGCCGGCCAAGGCAGATGCTTCGGTTACTCCGGTGGCCGCCAAGGGTGCTTCCCCACAACCTGAGAAGGTTTCGCTTTCGGAACTGCCGACCGATTCGGTCGCCAAGATCGCTTCGGCTACGGCTGGGCAGGAGTTGGGGATTGCGGCTTCTGCGAAGGGGGCAAACGCACCGACCGAAGTGACTGCGGCGGATGCGGGGACTGAACCGGCAACAGGGCCTGCGGTGTCCGACTTGTCGAGCAAGGCGGGCCCGTCCGACCCATCGCCCTGCTACAGCGGCCACAGCGCCCCTAGCAGACGCAGCGGCGTCGCTACCACCGACCTGGCGACGGCCACGGCCGTAACGGTAACGCCGGTTGCCGACCCAACAACCGGCTCCGTTCAACTCACCAACGCCAACGCTCAAAGTGTGCAAACCACGCAAACGGTCCAGGCGGTGCAAGCCACCTCAGGCACACCACTTCAGGCCACTGGCTCCAACACCTCGTTTTCTGCCTCGCATGGGGGGCCGGGAGGGAAAGCGGAACCGGACGCGTCGGTCCAGGGCATTGCCCAAACCGGATCAGGCGGCGGCCAGGCCGGCGGACAATCTGCGGGCGCTCAATCGGGCCAAAACCAGAGCCAGAGCCAAACCGAGGACGTGATTCGCGAGATCGCGCAACACACGGAAAAGCTTGCCCTGAGAACGGCCAGTGGAAACGTCACCGTTCACCTTCAAACCGAGGACGACACAAACATCACGATGAACGTGAAGTTCACGCGGGGCGAAGTTCAGGCTCAGTTTATGACCAACAACGAGGGGCTGCGCAACGCCCTTCACCAGAACCGCACCCAACTGGCTCAAGGCTTGGAAACCAAGGGGATGAACCTGGGCCAAGTTTCGGTCGGACTGAAAAACTCGTCGTCTCGCCAAGATCAGCCTGCTCAACGCCAAAACCAAGGCGGAAGAGCGGCGGTCGCGGCCACAACCCAGCTGAAGGGAACCGGCACGGCGCGGGCTTCCTTCGCCACGTCCGCAGACGGCGTGGATCTTTGGATTTAAGGAGGGAATCAAATGGCAGTCTCATCGGTACTCGGATCGGCAGCCAGCGGCGTGGGGACAACCCAGTCTTCCAGCAGCGCGCTGAACATGACCACGTTCATGCAGTTGCTTACGACCCAACTCGCGAATCAGGACCCGCTCGACCCCATGAGCGACGGCGCGTTTTTCTCGCAGCTCGCCCAGATGGGAACGGTTCAAGGCGTTCAGGCCATCGAGCAGACCTCGCAGGTATCGCAGGCGGCATCGTTGATGGGCCAAACCATCAGCGGCATTTCTGTGACCCGGCAACGAACGTGAGGTCGAACGTTGAAGGAGTCGTCACTTCGGTGAGCGTCCAAAACGGAAGCTACGTTTTGCAGGTTACCGGCGCGAACGGAGTCGTGAGCCCGGTGCCCGTAAGCAATATCACCGGCATTATAGGAGGCCAAACAGGTTCATACAAGCGTCCGTTGCTTTGCAACGCGCTATTAAACCCATCTCATGAGCCGAATACCCAACAACCAAATATCCGAACTGCTGCAGCAACAGCAGGTTCAGCAGCCCACTGCGCCCGAAGTGCAGGCCAGGGCCAACGACCGGCCCCGATTTCGGGACTATTCTGCAGGACCAGCTCAAGCTCAGCGGCCATGCCCAAACCCGGATGCAAAGCCGGGACATCAACCTTGGCCAGCAGCAGTGGCAGCGGGTTGTCAACGGCGTCAATAAGGCCGCCGAAAAGGGAGCAAAGGAATCTTTGGTGATGGTGGACGACGTGGCTCTTGTCGTCTCGGTTAAGAACCGCACGGTGATCACGGCGGTAGACAAATCGAGCTTGAAAGACAACGTTTTCACAAACATCGACAGCGCGGTCGTGGTGTGAGACCAAGAACTGAGGGAAAAGGAAATGGCAGGATCGAACTTAGAATTCGAATGTTTGTTAGACGCCCGATTGGCGCCGGCAATCCTTTTCCCCTACTACGCAATCATTTGGAGGAAATAGGAAATGCTACAAGCAATGCTTGCAAGTATGTCGAGTATCGAAGCGCAGCAGCAGAGCATGGATGTTATCGGTAACAACCTTGCGAACGTGAACACGACGGGCTTCAAATCGTCCAGCGTGGACTTTGCGAACATGTTTTCGCAGGTCATCAGCGAAGGGGTGGCGACGGTGCAACTTGGCCAGGGAGTGATGGTGGCGGCGACGCCGACCGACCTTATCCAGGGCACTTTGACCGCAACCGGCCAGCCGAGCGATTTGGCCCTTCAGGGCAACGGCTTCTTCATGGTGGACAACGGCGGGTCCATCGCCTACACGCGAGACGGGGGATTGACGCTGAACGCAAGCGGCGAGCTTGTGCAGGAGGCGACCGGAGATCCCGTGCTTGGGTATTCGGCCGATGCCAGCGGCACGATCACGCCGGGAGCGGTGGGGGTTGCTTCCACGATTACGGTGCCGATCGGCAACATGAATGCGGCGCAAGCCACTTCTTCCGTAAGCCTTGGCGGGAACTTGAATGCCTCAGCCCTTGCGACCGCGACGATCACGGTGGGGGCCACGGTTTTTGACGGCCTGGGCGGATCGCACGCGATCTCGCTGGATTTCAGTGGGCACAGCTCGACGATTCCGGCAGGCGCGCCCGCAGGGACGACCTCGGTATGGCAGTGGTCGGCGTCGCAGGGCACCACTTCCCTGGGAACTTCCAAGGGCACGGGCAACCAGCCGCTTTACTTCAACTCGAGCGGCGTTCTTTTGAACCCGTCTGCACTGGGCAAAATCACAATCCCTGCTTCGGGCTCCTCTGCAGCAACCTCAATGTCGCTGAATTTCGGGTCCATCACCCAAAATGCGGGGACTTCGGACGTTTCGATGACGACCCAGAACGGAGCGCCTCCAGGACAGTTGCAGTCGTTCTCCGTCTCGAGTGACGGCACGATCAACGGCGTGTTCTCGAACGGCATCTCCAAGACTTTCGGCGCAGATCGCGGTTGCGGGCTTCACCAACCCGGGCGGTCTGACCAACATCGGCGGGAACTTGATGGGCGCGACGGTTGGCTCGGGACCGGCATCGGTCGGGACGGCGGGCGCGGCGGGTCTTGGGTCCATTCAGTCCGGCTTTCTGGAGCAGTCCAACGTGGACATCGGCAGCCAGTTCACGAACCTCATCGTAACTCAAAGGGGTTACGAGGCCAATACCAAGGTGGTTACGGCCGTTAACCAGATGCTGCAGGACATCGTGAACATCATTCAGTAACTTGATTTAGTGACCAGAGAGACAAAGAGGCCGCGCCTGCGGGCGCGGTCCTCTATAATTTGGGGGATGCGTATTGGAGTTTGCTGCCCGTTCGACCAGGCCCCTTCTATATTGGAAGCGGGCTTTGACTATGTGGAGCTGCCGGCTCATTGGCTTTTGACCGCCGATTTATCCGCTTTGCGCGGGGTTCCGGTGGAGGCGACGAACCTGTTCTTCCCTTCCGGTGTCACGTTGTATGGGACGGATGCCTTTGACTGGCGTTCTTATGCGTCCCAGCTATTGCCGGTTGCCGCTTCAGTGGGTGTGCAGGTGATGGTGATGGGCAGCGGCACGCAGCGCCGGTCTTTACCTGGCATGCCGGTTGGTGAGGCGGAGCATGCATTTTTTGATATTGTGGGCGAAGTGCAGGAGCTAGCTTCTGCGTTTGGGATTCAGATCGCTCCGGAATCGCTAAGCAGGGACGAGACCGATGTCGGCAACGACCCAGCAGTGCTGGCCTCGGAGCTTGCCGAGCGGGGAGTTGCCTATACGCTGGACACCTATCATTTCTTTAACGAATGGGCGGCCCAAGGCGAACCGGTGCCTTTGGCCGGACTCACGGTGGACCAGCGCTTGACCCTGCGTCCGCTTCATGTTCATTTGGCGAACCGGCCCCGGTTTGTTCCTTCGGAGGATGATTCGGAAGTTCGACTGCTTATTCAGAAGTTGAAGGAAATGAAGTTTGCGGGAAGGGTTTCGCTGGAGTGCAAGGAGATGCCGGTTGGCGAGGGATTGGAAGAGGCTTGCAAGATGGTGAGAGGGTTGTGGGCGTAGTTCCGGAGGGAGCAAAAGGTTGATGTTTTGGCCGCAATCGGCCAGAACATCAACCATTTGCCGGAAGAAGTAGAGGGGGTGCCCGCGTTCTTCACTTCGGCCGGAGCCTCGTTCAGAATGACAACGCTTCGCTATTTGAACCGGGCCATGCTCTGCCTCGGAAAAACGCATCTTCGCTATTTAAGGGTCGCCCGGGGGAGCCTCGTTCAGAATGACAACGCTTCGCTATTTGAACCGGGCCATGCTCTGCCTCGGAAAAACGCATCTTCGCTATTTAAGGGTCGCCCGGGGGAAAGGCCCGCGCACCGACACCCTCGGATGCAAGGCGAAAACTGGCTAGGTTGATCAAGGGGTTGAGCCGGGAAAAGAAAGTCGCCCTCATCGAAAGTGTCAATCCGGAATGGAGAAATTGAACTCCTGTTTCAAAGGAGCCTGGCGCAAAAAAGGGCACGGACTTTTTGGTCCGTGCCCGTTTCGAAGTCACTTGTCTAGCTGAACGTGCTGATTGTGGTTCCGCTGATTGAACCCGCATATTGAGCGGTTATGTAGACCGGCAGTTGTACTGCCGGGAGAAGGGCCGAAGTTTGCGCGTCGAACGTGATTGAGCTTTGGCCTGCGGCAATCACTACCGAAGCCGGCAGAGTCAGGTCCGGATCGGAGCTATGCAGGTTCACGGTTATGGCAACCGGCGCCGCCACATTCAACTTTAAGTGAAATTCGACCGGCGAGCCTGAAACAATCTTTGGCGTTGTCACCGTTAGCGTTCCGAGCAAGGACATAGCGACGATCGGCTTCGTGTAGGAGAAGTCGCCCACGGTGGCCGTGATGGAGCCATCGAGGAAGGATGAATAGATCGTTGCGACCTTGAAGGTGAACTCTGCGCTTGCGGCTCCTTCAGGAACCGTGACCGTCGTCGTGGAAGCTCCGCCGGCGAAGCCGAAGAGGTTGCCGGTGAGGGTCACTTTGGTGCCGCCGGCGGGAGCTGCAGCCAAAAGCGAAATGTGGCCGACGTGGGTGGTGCCTGACACGATCAAGTTCGTCGTGGTCGCGTCGGTGGACATGCCGGTTACGAACTGGGTAACGGCTTCACCGCCAATTCCTCCCAGCTGAGGCTCAAGTGTCAAGGTCACGGTCCCTACGGCCGACATCCCAGAAATGGTCACAGAGCTCGTGTGCTCGGCATCCATTACCAGTGAGGTGCCGCGGTTGATGTCGGCAAAAGCGTCCTTCACTGGCTGGCCCAGCGGGTGCGCGACCATGAAGATGGTGCCGGTAACCTCTTTAACCACTACCGGAATCTTTTGGCCATCGGCTGCGATCGTGATCGTCTGGCCGATCTCGGCAGTGTCAGAAACGGTGAACTCAATTCCGTTGGTTGTGGGACTTGGATTGCCGACGCATGAGAGGGTCGTTGTGATGCCCAGAGTTGGAAAAACTGTGGCTGTAGGTATCTCCGCGGTCAATCCAGCAGCCGCCTTAACGATCTCGACTGGGGCCGAAGGCAGTAGCGGGCCTGTTGTCGTTACGCCCAAGGCGCTGGCCGAGAAAGTCCCTCCTACAACGCTCCTCATTTCAAGGCCGGTTCCGGCCTTGATGTCGTCAACAGGACCGGCGAAAACAGCCGCCGCGGCTGCAACAGTAATTACTGAAAGCAAAAATTTCTTCATATTGGATAGCTCCACTCCCCTTGAATGGTTTGGGCCAAGACACTTGGCCATTAAAGTATATGTTACGCCTATTTGCAGCTTAATTCGCGATTCTCTAGTGGGGAATCTTAACGAAACGGGCGAGGTTTTCCGCAGAGATCGATGAGGAATCCCTTCGGCCCTTCGACTGTTCGACCCGTTCGACAAGCTCCCTTCGGCAAGCTCCCTTCGACAAGCTTCCTTCGGCAAGCTCCCTTCGACAAGCTCCCTTCGGCAAGCTTCCTTCGACAAGCTCAGGATCTTCGACAGGATCTTCGACAGGGCCTTCGACCCGTTCGACAAGCTAGGGCTTATGGCAGGATTTTCGACAGGATCTTCGACCCGTTCGGCAAGCTCCCTTCGACAAGCTCCCTTCGACAAGCTTCCTTCGACAAGCTTCCTTCGGCAAGCTCAGGATCTTCGACAGGATCTTCGACAGGATCTTCGACAGGGCCCATGGCTGGGCCTTTGGCAGGGCTGGTCCTTAGGCTCGGCTTTAACACCTGTTTTTTTTATCTTCACAAGGCTCAGGGGGCTGCTGCTACTTAACGGTCGCTAAAATTGCTTTCGCAGGCTGGGTTTTTCCTGCGCAAAGATCGTTTGCGGCCTCATTCAGTTGGCTTTCGGCAGATGGGTTGTTGTGGAACTTTTTACGAAGAGTGAACAGCTCGTAGGGCAGGCGCAGGTCTTGGTCGGTGAAGGCAAAACCGGGGTCCAGCTTCTTTCTATAGGCCTGCAATGTCTCCAGGTCCCGGTAGCCGAACTCTTGGGACGGTTCGATTTGGGTGCCTTCGCCCCAATCGTTCCAGGTGGCGACTTGGACGATGATGGGGGTGCTCGCGAGGGCGATGTCCATGGTCTTTTTGAAGGTTTGGCCGTTATCGTCCGGAATCGTGGGAAAGCCGGATTGGCCGGCATCCTTGTAAATGTCGTCAAACCGTGGATAGGCAACTCCGATATGCACAGGCCAATTCTTTGCCCTTTGGTCGAACATTGTCAGCTCGTCCCAGCTCTTGGCCTCGCCGTTTTGGGGGGTGGGCCAGGAGAAACCGCCGATGGCGGGACCCTTCTTGAACATGAGCGTAAAGAAAGCGGGCTGGGGGTCAAGGCCTTCAAACATCTTGGACCAATCGTCATCCTTGAAATACTGAGGGCCAAAAACCATGAGCACGGGCTTGTCTTGGTAGCGGATAAAGCTGGGGGATTGAAACCAGTTGTTGCCCAGCCACTTGAACGCCTCGGCGCCCTTTTGAACCGCTTGATCGGCCCCGAACAGATTGCCTTTGACCTCTTGGGTGACCGTCTGGTCTTCATAGACCAGCGTGTAATTCAGGCCGGCTTTCTTAAGCTCGTCAATCAGTAGCTGAGCGTTGTGGTTGATGTTTGCGTAATCGTAATAGTTCTCGATGCCGTACCAGTCGATCGCGGCGCCGTCGAGGCCAGAGAGCTTCATGAGGAGGACGTGGTATTCCACCACGTCGGGGTCGCCAGAATCATAGAGGCCGATGAGGGGGCGATATTTCGAGGCGGCCGGTTGCCGGCCGGCGCTCTTGTCGTCGGGGTCGAAGTGGTTCATGGTCCAATGCCAGCCCCACTTGCCGCTTACGTCCTTGTTGGCGTACCAGGGCATGTAGTGGGCTATTAGCAGCGGTGTTTGCTGAGTTTGGTCTGGCTGAGTTTGGTTTTGCTGAGGTTGAATTAGATGGGTCTTGGCAGTGCACGAGGCTGAACACGCCAGTGCGACCGCAAGGCCGACTTGACGGAGAAATTTGATTGGATTCATGAGCTTCTCATAGCCCACCCAGGCCGACCCTTGGTCGACCTGGGCTATCACCTTTCGGCCGGTTAGGCCTCCAGATGCAAGCCGGTTCCCAGGTTCTGTTCTCGGCATCACCCGCCACCATTACTTGCGCTTATAAACCATCTTCAGGCGCATTCCCTTTTGCTGGAGGGTAAGCGTCTTACCGGCGAGGACCGCCGAATACTTCAAAATAGTCGATCCCTTGCCCTTGGCAGAATAGTCGAACAGCAAATTGGGACCGCTGACCTTCCATTGACCGGTCACGGTCAGGTCGTTTTTGCCATTTCTGGACTCGGAGATCGTTTCGATTTTCATCGAGCCGTCCTTGTGGAGATCCATGGTCGTGAGGCCGTTGACGCCTTTCCAAACGCCAACGTATTTCGGGTCTACAGAACCCTCGAAGACTACAGGCTTGGGTTGACTCCCTTGAGCGAGGTCGTCGCTGCTTCCCTTGCAGCCGGTTATAAGGACGATCCCGGCTAACGCCGAGACCGTCCAGACCAACTTGGGACTCACTTCCCGCCTGTCCGACTTTTAGCTTCCTTAATGGCCGCTGCTTCTTTCTGCAAGTCGGAGTTCATCGCAGCGCCTTCTTTTTGCCTTTCCGCCGCTTGAGTTGCTTCATCCGCGGTTTGTGGTTTACCGCTTGGGTTCATGGCTTGGCCAGTTCCTTGCGGCATTCCTGCAGCGGAGCCCGGTTTAGGGGACGACCCGCAGCCTCCCAACGTGAGAGCGGATAAGGCAGCCAACGCTACAATTGACTTTCTCATCCTGGCTGGAACCCCGCGCACACGCCACCTGGGTTGAACGTGTAAGAGTCGTCATAGGAACCCGGATTGTAGATGTCAACGTATCCGCCGGCAACGAAGAAGTCGGTGCACCAGCTTACGGCGCCCTTTTGCTTCGATTTGGCATGACCATCAGCCCATGCCACGTTTGCCGTTGGGCCGCTGAAGCGGAACCGGGGCAGCGGAGAAAGGTCCGTACCCATTCAGGTTGCCCGAATAGTCGTCGCCGTAGCTGGAGTTGCAGTCACAATCCCAGTTGGACGGAATGGTGGCGCGGCGCGGATATTCGCGCTCGCGCCTGCATACCAATACACGTCGCCCTGCATGATCAGGTTGCCGGCAGTAAAGTTGCTGTTCGTATTCACTCCCTGGTTGATGAACATCAACGTGCCGGAAGGACCAGGCAGCTGCGTCTGCGACATGGAAGGAACCGGCGCGACTCCTGTCGCGGTTCCGTCCGGATTCTGGTCGCGGAACTGAGGATTCCCGCTATAGTTCCAACCGTTCCACTGCTGGGCGGACGGGAACAGGAACTGGTTCACGCCGTAGTCTCGGACAATGTTGTCAGGTACGTTTGGGCTCTCCCAGATACCGCTGTCCGCCAACGGAAGAGCAGTCTGAGGGCTCGTCGTTGAAAGCCAAAGGTAGGAATCCATGCCCTCTTTGACGTAAGGCGCAAGCGCCTCGCGCCAAGTGAACGGATCCGCGGTAATGCGGCCGGGCAGAATGTAGTCGTTTCGCGGAAACTCGTCGTCATAATCGTTCGAATACATCAAGGTCGCGAGGCCGATTTGTTTGAGATTCGAAAGGTCGACGGTTTTCTTGGCGGCGAGCTTCGCCTGGGCGAAGACAGGAAATAGAATTGCAGCGAGAATCGCTATAATGGCAATGACAACCAGAAGCTCGATGAGCGTGAACGCATGCTTCAGGGAATGGTTTTTCACGGATATCCTCCGTAGGAAAAGGGCTCCCAACCTTCGGTGGTGGGGGCCCGGCCGGAGTGACACCTTATTTGGTGACAGAACGAGTCATGGCATCGGCGAGCAGGCCGATGCGGAGTGGCGACGAAGGGTCCTTGCGAAGTTGCCTGGACCTTGCTTAGAAAATCTCGAATCATAAGGTGCCTCCGTCCGGACACCTATTCACAAATTGGACGCCATGGCTCAGAAGATCCAGGGTGGGCGCGTCGGTAAGGCTGGGACGAAACCTTACGACGTTCGATCCTTCCGCCTGCTCGATGGCCGCGTTGAGCAACCGGGGAAATGCCACTTTGGCGAGGCTGTCGATCTCGATGCCTTGATAGAGTCCTGGCCTTCCCGAACATTAAGGTGAAGGGCACGGAGGCAATGCCGGCTGCAGCGAAAAGGCTCCCCTCAAGACCGAGGCTCAGCCTATGTGCGCCAGGCACGTTTCTAGCGCATGCCATGCGGCATTGCCGGACCCAACTACAAAGGCGGTTGGCTTTTCACTGTCCGGAAGGGAAAGCCACTTTTGGATCTGGTTTTCGTTTCGGGTGGGAGCATCTTCTACTTCGGCGAGAAATCGAGGGTCGGGAGCGCGGCCCAAGCGCTGCTCGTGCGCGGAAAGGAAGCCGCGGCGCAGGGACTGAACGAAAGCGTCTTTATGCGGGAAGCCGATATAGGCAAGGCGGTGGTGGCCCAAAGCAACAAGACTATCCACCGCCTCCTGCATCATCCATTCGTGGTCAAAATCGATCTGCGCCCAGTCGGGGTGTCTTCCTCGTGCCGACCCTTCACGAAGAACGGGGTATTCAGTTTCTCGAGCAGTTCACCCTGGCTCTCGGTGTCATCTTCCCTTCCCCATAAGATCACCGCGTCGCAACCGTGGGAGCTTGCGAGCCGCTGAAGATGGTCCATAACTTCTTCCTGGGTGGCGAAGTTGGAGACCATGAGATTCAAGCCTCGCTCTTGGAGTTTTGCGGAGAACACGTCGACCAAGCCGCTATAGGCCAGGCGATAGTCGTCGCCTTCCAACCGGCGATAGACGAAGGCGACGGTATTGGTCTTTCCGCCGCTAAGCGCTTTTGCGGCCGCGCTTGCCTGATAGTTGAGGTCTCGGGCCGCTTCAAGGACGCGCGCCCGGGTCTCTTCCGAAGCCCACACGTTGGGGCGGTCGTTTAGGACTCCCGACACCAGTGAAGGGGAAAGATCGAGCTTCTTCGCAACGTCTTTAAGCGTAGTTCTCATATATGAACCGTTTTATATGAACCGTTTCATATTGTACACAAAAATTGGCACTTTCCAAGAATATTTATTCTTCAGCCTCAAAAATGCCCATTTATTTCGCGGTTCGGTCCCTTGCATGGCGTCAAGAAATGGAGATTCATGTACATCACCTATAATTTCGATATGACCGCGCAGGAGTTCCGCGAAACCGCAATTTCGAGACGAGCGTCCGGATGTACCGCTGCCGCTTCTTGCCCTCTGGTTTGATGCCAAAGGAGATTGGCACGGGGCGCATGAAGCGGCGCAGGCGGACGAGAGCGCGGACGGCGCCTGGGTGCACGCCTACTTGCACCGGAAGGAGGGCGATATGCAACGCCGGCTATTGGTATCGCCGGGCGGGAAAGCCGGCGGGCTCAGGGGATTTGGAGGCGGAGTGGGAGCTGATTGTTTCGAAGCTATTGACTTCGTCGTAAGTAGGTTCGCGCTAAGTCCGTGAGCCTGCAGGAGGTTTTTATTCGGCTGGTTGTATGAACTAACCAAAACTTGCCGTACCACTAGCCCCTTTTCGGGGTTTGACGGTGATGACTCGGCCGTCTCCGGGGTCGCGGTCTTTGCCCACTCTCGACTTTACAGCGTTTGCCAGCTGCGTCAGTTCGTTGGGGGATCTGCCTTGGGTTCCAAGACTTGTCAGTCGTTCCGCGATGTCTTCCGGTGCTGGATGGCGCGTTCGCCGGGGTCCGTTTTAAGTAGTTGTTTCTTGAGCGAGTCGACGTCGAGTGCTTTCAAGACCTCAAGGTTTAAGGCTTGGGCACACGTCCAGTTCACTCTCGCCAAGCAAGAGCCGGTAAGGGCCGGACCCGTTTTGCAAGGACTCGAGGGCGGCGCGGATCCTTCGCGCCTGGTCGAAAGCGACTCGTAGAGTTGCTGGATGCCTTGCGAATTGCCCCTTGCGAGCAGGTTGACTTTGGTGCGAATGACCTCGCCGCTTGCGCAGATTTGATCGACGGGATTTGCAGAAGACATAAATGCTTCCCCTTTGCCACCCTTTCGGGTGAGGGTGCGATCCCTGACGAGGTCCATAAAAGTGGAAGAAGAGTCGATCGGAACGCATCGTGGACTGGGTCGAGTTCTAATAGAGACATGGATGGAGCATATTACGACGAACACGATTGTGCAGGGTTCAAACACCTTGACCGGATGTAGCGTCGCCGATCCACTGAACTTCAGCTCCACCTTCTCCACGAACACGATTACGATGGCGATCCAAGGGGACTTGACATTCCCAGGTGCATGGACAGATACCTACGGCATATCGGCTGACGACTCTCCAATACTTCCGTGTAACCGTTCCATGATTCGGAGCATTGCCCATTTTGCGACGGATTTGTTGTATGCCTCCGGCAGGGTGAAGTTGCTGCGCGGCTGTCCCGACATTCCTCTCCAGAGCTGATCCTTCGGGCCTGTGTCCCCCTTTCATGCTCGGCTGTAACGCCACATCGCTTCATCTTCGGCTAAGGATTCTAGCCCCGTTGGGGTTCGGGAAGGGCCTATATATGCCAGGCCGCCACCCCTGTCAATCAACCTCGCATGCTCCGTGGCGCTTTGAGCCGCGGGATTCAGTCCATCAAGTCGCCTCGAGTCCAGGCCCATGTGCAGCAGGGCTTGCCGCTCGGCGTTTCCGGCAGCTCAAACTTGCGGGGCATGAATGCTGGCCGACTGGTGACGTGACGCCGCATCGCGATCCATCGCTTCACCTGGCGGTCGTCGTCACGGGATCGGCGCCCATGTAGTAGCGGCAATACCATTGGAACCAGCCTCTTGGGTCTTCGTCGTAGGCTCCATCCCTTGGCACGCCAATAGGAGAGCGGTTTGGAGGCGCTAACTCCAAAGAAGTTGAGGCTTGGATCGGCCCGCGCTGGGCTGAGTTTCGCGTTCTCGAACCAATCGGCGGGAAACTCGCCAAAGAGCGCGTTCCGTCGATGTATTTGCCTCCAAAGACCCCCAACTCCAGCATCTCTTTTGGCGTCAATTGCGTGAAAGTCTGGACGAAAGTCTCTTCCCATCGGCGAAGTCAGGGTGTACTCATAGCCCTGCTGCATGAGGTCGTTGACTTGGATTACGCGATGCGTCATTTGAAACTCACTTTCGCTTGGTGACAGGAACCTGCATAGTCAACAGCCTATTGAGCGCTTTCTCGTCAAAGGCGGGATCGGATTGCTTGACGAAGGCCCTCAAAAGTGGGATTTGTCCGTCGGACGGATCACCGGGATAAGTCTTGCGATGGTTTTGGAGTCTTGGTCGTGGCGCAGAAACAGGCTCATTTTGAAGGAAGTTGGCCACGAACTTCCTCATAGGTGCCTTCGCGGTGGGATCCTTGGGCTCGAACTTCTTGAAGTTGCCGTCGTAATAGGAACGCGCTGTAATCGATCGTGAAGTGCTGCTTGTCAGGGCCACTCCATGCTTCGGGAGCGAAGCCGTCTTCCACGAGCTTTTTCGTGATGAGGAAGGCGTCTAGCATTGGGTACGGGCCGTCGCTTAGGAGCTTTCAGTGACGATCCGCGTGGCTCTCGGTTCCGGACAGCCTTTGAGACCCATAAGGCCCTGATCCATCATCCAGCCGGCATAAAGAGAGGGCAGCCGGATCTGTTTGAGTTGATCGGCCTCAGTAATGCCCTTCTCTTTTTTGGCAAGAATGTCATCGGGAAAACGGAACTGGCCAAACGGCGTTTCTGAGCGCGCGTCCGCAAAAACACCCAAATCCAGCAGCGGGTTCGGCTCTTCTCCCTTGCCCAGCTTGCCAAGCAGAACCGGCCCGGCTTCATCGAACGCGCTGCCGCCGTGGAACTGGGTCCTTAAAATGTGCGAGTAAACAAGCAGCGCCCGGTACTTGTCGTTGGTCATGAGCTGGGAATATTGGCCGTATGCCTCGGCCTGGTGCATGTGAGGGAACTCCAGGATGCCCAGCAAACTCTTGTCGCTCGGGTTTCGCAGGTAGTTGTTCTGCATGAGGAAATATTCCGGCCACGGAAAATGGAAGCGAAGCGGCGTGTCCGCGATCCAGTTGGCAAAGGTGGCATGCGCGGTTCCGTGAAAGCCGTCTTCCGAGATCCGGTTGAAGAGGATGCCGATCTTGAGTTTGCGAGGGTCGAGGGCAAGGAGTTCGTCTCTCGCCATTTGGGCCTTTTGCAGCGAGTCCACCTTTCCGGTTGCGAGAATCGGAAGGGCGGTTTGAAGTTCCTTGGCGAAGGCAAGATCTCTTTCCGACGGCGTCCTGCCAGGAAGCACTTCCCCGCCCGGCTGCAGGGGGCGGTCCTTCATGGGATCGAGAAGGGAGGTAATGTTGTTTCGCTTTCTCACTTCGTGGATGAACTTGACGATCTCGTCCGCGCCTTGATTGCCCAGATGGGGAACCGCGCGGCGATGGATGTTCTCGTCATCAAAGTTATAGCTTGCGATTTCCAGCCCGTCCGGCGTGTGGCAAAAGGCGCAGGCGAATCCCCTGGCGTCGGGGGCTCGCCACATGTCAAGGCCGGTTGTGAAATCTTTGTCGGCGTTTGGGAAGTTGGCGCCAGGTCCTGCGTGCAGCTGCGCGTAAACCACGCCCGCGGTGAGGATGGAGGCACCCACAGCGAGGCAGGCGATTTTTTTGAGGAGTTCGAACCGGACGTGAATGTCATGGCCGCAGGTTCAATTATACGGTATTGGGCGATTGGCGCTTCGCGCTTCGCGCGGTGAACTGTGAACTGTGAACTGTGAACGGTCGAACGGTCGGGACGCCGCTTACTAATGTGAGGATTCAACCTTCTTTACTTTGTTTACAAGCGATGCGGTTTACAAGCGAAGCGGTTTACAAGCGGAGCGGTTTACAAGCGAAGCGGCTTACAAGCGAAGCGGTTTACGGCGCGAAGCGCCTTGTTTACGGGCGTAGCCCATGCTTACAAGCGAAGCGGTTTAGGGCCCAATAGGCCCACCAATTTGCGTATTTCCCATTCCAGCGGACAAACTGAGCCATGCGTTCACAGCACTGGTTCCTAGCCTTGGCTTGCCCGGCGGTTTTCCTTCTTTCCAACTCCGCTTCGGCTCAGTTCGCGGGAGCGAACGATTTTACTGCTCCCAATGCCTCCATCCACTATGCTCCCGATCGCGATTATCACCTCAGCCATGTGGACGTTACCGTCAACGTCGATTGGCCGGATCGGGTTTTTACAGGCGAGGTTGTGGACACCGTTGCTCCCCTGCGCGATGGTTTGGATCATGTGACTCTGGACGCGGGCGCGAACCTGACGATCAGTTCGGTCAAGATCGACGGCGCCCCGATGCCGTTCAAGCATGACGGCAAGAAGCTGATCATCTCCTCCGGCATGATTCCGCGGGGCAAAGCGGTGAAAGTCGACATCGCCTACTCGAGCAAGAATGCCCTGGGGCGAGGATTTGGGCAGGGCGGCGAAGGCGGATGGCACTGGATTCAGGCCCGCCCGGGTGATCCGACGCGGATTGGTTTCTGGACGCAGGGTGAGACAGGGTCCAACAGCAACTGGGTGCCGCTTTGGGACTACCCGAACGACTTTACAACGTCCGAGACCCACACCACCGTTCCCGCCGATTGGAACGTGATAGGCAACGGGGTTTTGGTTTCAAACACGGTGAATCCGGACGGCAAGACTCGAACCTTTGACTGGAAGCTGGACATTCCCCACGCGACCTACCTTCTGACCCTTTGCGGCGGACCGTTCGACATAGCCCACGACGAGTGGCGTGGCGTGCCGCTCTGGTACGTGGTTCCTCGCGGCGAAGGCGACCTGATCAAGGACTCTTTCGGGCACACCGAGGACATGCTGTCCTTCTATTCGGACAGCATCGGTTACAAATACCCTTGGCCGAAATACGCGCAGGACGCGATGTATGATTTTGGAGGCGGAATGGAGAATGCGAGCGCCACCACGCTCGGCGAGAACTCCCTCACCGATGCCAAGGCCGGCTATTACGGGATGGATTCGCTGAACTCCCACGAAATGGGCCACCAATGGTTTGGCGATACGGTGACTTGCAAAGACTGGGGCCAAATCTGGCTGAACGAGAGCTTTGCAACCTACATGCAGATCATGTATTTCGGCCACAGCCGGGGCCCGAACGGCTATGCGCGCGAAATCGAAGCGGCCGAGCAAAGCTACTTCCAGGAGGCTCAGCGGTATCACCGGCCGGTGGTGACCAACTTCTACAGCAACCCGGACGTGATGTTCGACCAGCACACCTACCCGAAGGGCGGCGTGATTCTCCACACGCTGCACATGATGCTGGGCGACCAGCCGTTCTTTGCCGGGCTCAAGCTTTACTTGACTCGACATCAGCACACGCCGGTGGAAACGAACGACCTTTGCGAGGCGATGACGGATGCGAGCGGGATCAACTGCCATCCGTTCTTCGATCAATGGCTGTTCAAGCCAGGACATCCGGTGATCGACACGACTTGGAAATGGGACGATGGCGCGAAGCAGGTGGTTCTGCACGTTTCCCAGAAGCAGGACACGAGCGACGGCACACCGATTTATAGTGTCAAGACAGCGGTCGGGTTTTTTGATGGGTCTCATTACGAGACCGCACCGGTAATGCTGACCGATAAGGAGCAGGATTTCACGTTCAGCCGTTCTTCCAGGCCGGATGCGGTTTTGTTTGATCCCGAGCACAACTTTCTGCGGGAAACGCCTCAGACCCATTGGGACCGGTCGGAGCTGATGTCCATCGTCAAGTTCGCGCCAAACTGCATCGACCGAAACCAAGCGTTTCGGCAGCTCTTGCGCAACAACCCGACGGATGATGAGATCAGCCAACTGGTGGATGTCCTCAAAGCGGACAACACCCGATTCCCTGCCATCGAAACCTATTTCCTGTTGGTAAACCTCAAGAAGCCTTCGCTCAAGCCGTTCTTTGAGTCGGAGCTCAAACATGCGAACTTTACTCGCCGGGTGCAGGGTATCGAAGGGTTGGCTGCACTTGGATCCGATCCCGCGGAACGCGCCACGTTGATCTCGTTCCTAAATGACTCGTCGCCCTACGGGGTTGTGGATGCCTCTGTGGATGCACTCCAGGCATGGGACGCCAAAGGAAATCTTCCTGAGATCGTTAAGGCGAGCCAGATCCCGTCACTTCGGAACGTGGTTCGAACGCATGCGCTGGGGATCCTCTCGGGGTCAAGCGAGCCTGGGGCTCATGATGCGATTGTCGCAGACGCTTTGAATGGCAGCGGCTGGCGAAGGACGACGGCTTTGACGGCGCTTGGCGATTTTGAGTCTAAGGAGCCTGCCGCACATCGGCGTTAGTCAAGGGCCTGCAGGATAAGGATGGGGCGGTGATTGCGGCCTCGATTCAAGGTGTCCGGCGCTCGGACGACAAGTCCTTTGTGTCCGATCTGCAGCAGTTGGAGGCGCGGAGTGATCTGCCGACGCCAGAGCTTTTCAAGCCGTTGATCGATTCGACAATTAAGGTGATTGAGTGACGGACGGAGAGTGAACCGCTTCGCTGTGAACGGTGAACGGTGAACGGTGAACGGGTTGAGGTAGAGGGTAGAGGGTACAGGGTAGAGGCGGTCGGAGGTGTTGGGTGTTGGGACGGTAGGGTAAGGGCGGTCGGCCGCCATCCGGATTGCCCACCGGGGAGCGTTATCCAGGTTCCACGGCGGGTGTCGCGGCTTACAGGGCTTCGCCCCCCGTGGATCACGAAGGAAATCCGTCCCGACGTTAACAAATATATGACCGGCATCCTCGCGGAATATCGGTTGTCCAGTGATCCAGATAGGCGGCGTGGAGGACCATATGCATGTTCTGTTTGCGCTTAGCCGAACGATCACGATTGCCAAAACGGTTGAAGTCGCAAAGAGCGGGACGACATCTTGGCTGAAAGACGATAAGGGGATGGAGCATTTTTCTTGGCAAGCCGGCTACGGGTCGTTTTCTATTGGCAGAACCGAGAGGGACGGGCTAGTGCGATACATCCAGAATCAAGAAGATCACCATAAAACCGCGAGCTTTCAAGACGAATACCGGGCGCTCTTGATCGAGGCCGGAATTCCTTTTAACGAACGATACGTTTGGGATTGAAAACGTGTCGCCCTTTCAGGGCTCCCGGATTTGATTCGGCGACTCTACCCAGGCCTCCCTTCGGTCAACCTGGGCTTTCACGTTGAAGCCCTTCGGGCCCCCGGACGGGAATTACAGCGCACAGGTAAGAGTAGAAGCCAAGGCCCTCTATTCCGGCGCCGGAAGTCTGCGACTCCCAATCCGAACAATCGAAGATGCTAGCCGGATAGTCGTTGCTTCAACGTGAAGCGGCCCCAATAGTGACTAACGATTTCCCAGCCCTGCTTACCTGCTTCATTCAACGCCGCAAGCGTCATCTCCGGATTCCACTTGTTCATGCGGATGAACTTATATTCCCAATTGTCCGTTCGCTCATTCTAACATGAGCCAAATTGGAGGGGGTGGGCTTTGGAACTAACAAATCAGACGCGTTAATCCACAAGCTCAACGTCATCTGCGGCGGCTGGATCTGTGGTCACCATCCACCGGCGTGACCGCGGTTCCCACTGCAAAATACTCGATGACGTGGCTGCCCCAGCCGTAGCTTTCCTCTTCCACGCGGGTTCCCACGATGCCTACGGCTTGCTCGGCTTCGGCTTCGGCCTGCATTCTTGAGAGCGCCAACTCACGAGCGTCATACAAAGCCTGCGTGTAGTTCTCCATTTCCACGTTCCTACCCATGCGTTTCATGGCCTGCATCATGCCTTGGTGGGCTACGTGGTAAACGCACGGTGCCCATGACCAGCGAGAGCGGCCGGAAGCCGGTTTGCATCAGGGTCCAGAAATCTTGGCCGCTGAGATCCGATGTGAACGGCCGGTTGTCCACCGTGCGATAATTGCCGCCCGCCGAATGCTTGATGGCGGTGCCGACCACCATGAACTCGGCGAGATTGTCCCCCCATTGCTGGCGGTTCACGGTTAGGCGAACGCCAACGATACCGCGGCGCCTAACACGTCCGCTTCTTCCTCCATACGGGTCATGGCGAGTTCGCGGGCGTGGTACATCGCCTGGGTCAGAACTTCCATTTCCTGGTTCTGCAACGTGCCGCAAACTGAAATCCGATATGGTAGATAGAACTGCCCATCACCAATCCCAGCGGTTCAAAGCCGGCTTGCTTGATGAGCAGGAACTCGTTGACGGTGAGATCGCTGGTGAACAGCGGCTTCTTGCCACCTTCGCCACGCATTTCTCTGAGGCGCTGGACTGCGGCCTCGGGAAACCTTGCTCGGAACCTCGAACATATGCCATTGCTTGTATTAATCTCCTAATCGTTCAATAAACTCCTGTCGGGCCGCGATGTCTTTGGCGCCCCGCGTCTTGGGCGATGCATGTGCCCGGTGGCGCTGAAGTGAAGGATCAGCCCTCGGTAGTTGTTTTGCATCTCGATTTGCTCATACGAGAACGCGTATTTCACTCCAATGATGCCGGGACGCCCAGGCATGCGTTTGCTTCTGCCTCATCGGCTCATTGCAATTCCACGGGCGTGGTAGACCGCTTGGGTGTAGTCGACGGTTCTTGGTTGTTCCAAGACGTCCGCCAAGAAGATCTCCGCTGCCGCCCGTGGCCATCTGGGTTTGCCAGCTTGCGTATTCGAACCAGGTGCAGTTGCCCATGGCAAATCCGACCGGTTTATGGCCACCTTGGCGCAAGGCGAAATGATCCTGCCCAGACAATGCCGAAACGAACGGCAGAGCGTTCGGTGCGAGGGGCGGAGCGTTGATCTCCCGGACCACGGTTCCCACGGCGGCGAACTCGATCATCCCTTCGCCGGAATCGAAGTTGCCTTCTTTGAGGCGTACGCCTAGCACTCCGGTCGCGCCAAGGAGTTTGGCTTCTTGCTGCAGCCGGTTCATCGCCAAATGGCGAGCGTCGTAATAGGCTTGAGTCAAGACTCCCAACTCGCCGTTGTAAGGCTGCCACCCCGGCCCGGAGTACCAACCAACGTGGTAAACGCTGCTGCCCATGACCTGGCCGAGTGGCTCGAATCCGCATTGGCGGGTTAGCAAGAGCTCGTTGGGGCTCAGGTCCGATGTGAAGATATGGCGGGGCGTGCCCTGGCGGGAGGCCTGCTCTTTAAGCCGGTCGATGGCATTGAGCGGCAAACCGCCCGCGGCAATGCTGGCTTGGCTGGCGGCTTGGAATTCTTGCTCTGTCATTGGGCTCTTTAAAGATTACCGTTCAGGGCCCAAAGCGGTTGCAAGACCTATAGGCAGCCGCTCTTAGAAAAGGCCCGGAAGTTTCGCCCCTTCCCCTCGGCTTCGCTCGGGGCCCTTGGCAGGGCTCCCGGAATTAGGGGAGGACCGGTAACCAGGGCGCTGCCCTTCGCTAAGTTCTTCTCGCCCCGTTGGGGCTGCCCGGAATCTATTCAAGCCCCAGAGCGCTTGCAAGGGCGTTGCGCGCATCTCCGCTTTTTGCGGCTCTTTGCTCAAGGGCGTCGCCTAGCTCCTTTAGCGCCTGGGCTACCTCTATTTCCTCGGTTTTGAGGGCGATTCCTCGGACCACTTTTGTTTTAGTGGCGAAGACGGGGCCGAAGTCCGGCTTCTCGAAGGTGTATCGCGAATCACCCAAGCTCACCGTGACTCCCACGACTGTCTTCTTAAGGAAGCCCTTCGTTTTGCACGCGACCTCCCCGGGCATGGTCTTCTCCAGGGTCTTGGCAAGCATTTCCACAAAGAAGGATTGGTCCTTCACATACTCTTTTTCGAGCGCGCTCGCCACGCCCATCTTCACCCAACTCTGTTCTTCGAAACTATCGGACACGGTTCCGGAAGTGTATCCGAGGTGTGGCTGGGCACTGCGGTAATTCGATTACACGCTGGTAAGCTTTTTATGGCTTCGTAAGCCAAGAATAATAGGGGACCCTTTTTCCTCTACCATGCCGCGTACATTTCATGTTCAAACAGTATTTGGTCCCGACAGGACCACGGGAAGGAGATGGAGGATGCATATTGCGCCCCTTCGGGCTTCCGGAAGAAGAGGGGCGGTGGTAGTACTAGGGCTGAAGCCCTTCGCTTTAACCCTCGGACCTTTCCCTTCGGCCCTTCGACAGGCTCAGGGTCTTCGACAGGCTCGGAAGGCTCCATTTTCATGGGCCGCAGCGACGTGTGGTTATTTCATTATCGCTTTAACATTGGGATCCATCGGACTAATAGAAGCCTTGTGTGAACGGCCATTCCAAATCCTTAACACTTAACACTCAACACTTAACACTTAGCACTTAACACCCAACATGGCCCACAATCACGCGCACTCCCATGATCATTCCCACGGCTTCGGCCATGCGCATCACCATCATGCGCCGACGAACTTTGGGCGAGCGTTTGCTATTGGAATTGCGCTGAACGGGTTGTTTGTTCTCGCCGAGGTGGTTTTTGGAATCCGAGCAAAGTCCATGGCTTTGCTGGCCGACGCAGGACACAATGTCGGCGATGTCCTGGGCCTTGCTCTGGCCTGGGGGGCGAGTTTCATGACGGCGAGACCGGCGACGCCCACGCGCACCTATGGTTTTCGCAGCAGTTCGATATTGGCCGCTCTCACCAACTCCTCCGTGCTCATGATTGCGGTTGGAGCGATCGGGTTTGAAGCCATCCATCGGCTGTGGGAGCCGGCCCAGGTTCAAGGCAGCGTGGTTTCCATCGTCGCCGGAATGGGGATTTTGATCAACGGCTTCTCCGCGCTCATGTTTGTATCCGGAAGCAAGGGCGATTTGAATATCCGGGCCGCGTTCACTCACCTGGCGGCGGACGCGGTGATGGCACTGGCGGTCGCGATCGGCGGACTCCTGATCATGTTCACCCACCAGCCGCTGATCGACCCGATCCTCAGCTTGATCATCGTTCTGCTCATTCTGGTAGGGACTTGGAATCTATTCAAAGAGTCATTGGGGTTTGCCCTACAAGGGGTGCCACCCGGTCTAGCATTAGAGGAGATCCGGCAGTGCCTCCAGGAACTGGAGGGAGTGGAAGCGGTTCATGATCTTCATGTGTGGGGCATGAGCACGACCGAACCCGCGCTGACCGCGCATCTGGTGGCGCCTTCCGTTGGTGACACGGATATTCTCATTAAACGCGCATGCGACTCTTTGCACGACCGGTTTGAAATTCACCACGTGACGTTGCAGATCGAGAAGAAGCCTTCCTGTGTTGAAGATTGCGAAGGACCCGTGTAAATAAGCAATGGTCGTGCGACCTCTCGTGAGAGTTCGGAAGCGTGTTCCTGCTTGCCGGGACGCGGCACTCCGCCTAATCGAGGAGCAAAAGGTTGATGTTCGGGCCGCAAAGCGGCCCGAACATCAACTTTTGCCGGAAGAAGAATGATGGTGCGCTCGTTGCTTCCTCGCGCCGGAGCGCTCGTCGCAATGACAACGCTTCGCTTTTATGGGCTGCTGCGCAGCCGTTTAGATTCCGGCCTGCGGGACTTCCGGGTGCGGCCCGAACATCTGAGGCTGTTTCCGGAAGAATGAGGGAGCGCCCTCCGCAATGACAACGCTTCGCTTTTATGGGCTGCTGCGCAGCCGTTTAGATTCCGGCCCCCCGCGACTTTCGGGTGCGGGCCTGATCATCTGAGGTTGCTTCCTCGTGCCGGAGCGCTCGTCGCAATGACAACGCTTCGCTTTTATGGGCTGCTACGCAGCCGTTTAGATTCCGGCCTGCGGCGACTTTCGGGTGCGGCCCGAACATCTGAGGTTGTTTCCGGAAGAATGAGGGAGCGGGCATTGTTTTCCTCGCGGCGGAGGGGCCCAAGAGCTTAGCCTGCAGTTGAGTCCCCCCGATGTATTCCCGAAACCGCGCTATTTCATGACGGAATCGCCGGAGTTCACACTGCCGTCCGGGCCGAAGAAGCCAGCTCCAACTACCCCGTCCATTCCTTTCGAGAGGGATTCAGGCGAGTCGATGGTCCAGTCCGGATAACCGATCCCGCTCAAGAAATAGGGCGTTCGTGTTGTCAATCGCATGCCCACTGCCCCGGAGCCGGAGACGGCGGCATTCAGCCTTTTATCGCCCGGCTTGCGCCAGCAGAACATCACTGCCAAGTTGTCGCCTGTCAGTTTTCTGTCTCCCACGCTCACCAAGCCTTCTCCTACTTGAATCGGCGCGCGGCCCAAAACGGTTTTCCAGGCAGCGTTGCTCACGGAGTTGCCGTATAGAATGGCGTTGCCGTAGGCGTCGGGGTTCTTCAGATAGTCCTTGTCGGAGACCAGCTTCAGCGCGCCGTTTCCTCGATACCAGAACGATTCGGAGTCGTAGCGCGCCTTGTCAAATGCCCACTTGTTTTCTTCTTCGGAGCCAGTGGTCCCGTAGACCAAGACCGCGTGGTTATTGAAGGCCTCTTTGAAGGGACCGACTTGGGCTATTGGCTCTGGGCCGGAGGCTTTCCATTTGCCATCCGCTTTTTCGTAGTAGCCATTGTCGCTGTGAACCTTCTGGCCGTCGATGAAAAGCTCGGAATCGTTCCATGCCTGAGGCAGGTAGAAGGCGGCAATGTTGGACGTGTCGATCCCGATTATTCGCGCGGCTGCGTCGCCCACGGGCGAAACATTGATATTGCTTGGCCGAAGCTCGGCTTCTTGGCGCAGGATTTTGATGCCTTTGTAGCTTGGGCTTACCGCCAGATCGACGGTCGTGAAGTTCACACCTGGCCCGGTTTTGATTGAATGGGCTTTCAGATAATCCATCATTTCGGGCCATTCCAGGCATGAGGCGCCCTTTGTCAGCGGAGTCGACCACCAATGGTTCGCGCCTGGTTGCTCGTGGTAGCCCAGATCTTTGTCAAAGGCAGACAAGGTTGCCTTCATGGTGCGGGCCTCGGTCACGGGCACGTTGTCGTCAGCATCGCCGTGGAGGATATAGACGCCTTCGGACAGGTAGTTGTATTTCATGTCCAAGGTGTTGGTGGTTGCGGCGGCGCGCTGGAAAATGTCCGCCAAGGGATCCGGCTTTGCGGCTCTGGGAACGGCGACGTAACTGTAAAAGCTCACCCAGCCTGCGCTTGCGCCGATGGCCGCCCACTTGTCGGGGAAGAGCGCCCCGAACTGCCAAGTCCCGTGGCCGCCCATCGAGTGGCCGGTCACATAGGTGTGGCTGTCGTCGGTTTTGTATTCCTTTTCCGCGATGGCGAGCACGTCGACACCGTCTTCCCTGCCCCAATCTTCCCAATCGAAGCCGTATGGCCTTCGATTGGTTGCGCACACCACGTACCCCCAATCCTTGGGCGAATAGGCGTCGGCCTGGCCGATGGCCTCTACGCCGGCGCCGTGGAGGGAGAGGATCATGGCCATGCCCGGCTTGGGATTTGGAGGCGGGACCACCGCGTAGTATTGAACGCTGTCATCGACCGCGCTGATGTAGGTTTCTTTTCGGGTCTGGGTTGCGGTTCGTATGCGAAATTTGGTGCTCGCCTGGTTGAGGAGGGTTCGATCCTGACGAAGTGCCAGATCCAGGGTTATCTCGCCGGGTTGGATCCAGCTGCCCTGGGGAAGATCGCATCGCACTTTTAGCGTTGCGAGCGGAGGAATGTCGGGAATCTGCGTAGTTTTTGTTCCTGCGCCGGGAAGGGTTGCCTCGATGGTCAACCCCTTCGCCCACTGCTCGGTGGAGTTGGATACGACCACGCCGCCAAAATCCGCATGGGTTTTTACGCCGATCACCGCGTCGGGAATGGTCAAATCGCTTGTGTCCAGCGTCACCGGCGCTCTTGGGGGAGTGAGATTCAGTTTTAGCTGGCCCCTTCCGGTGAGAATCAGAAGGTCGTTTTCGCCAGCTTTTAGGTGAACTGGTAGCCGCAGCCAACCGTAGCCGTAGGGGTCCCCGGCGATTGGCGTCCCGTTTAAATAGGCCATGGAATCACCGGTTGCGTCTAATATTTCGACCCTATCCTTATCCGAATCGATTTGGCAGTAGGCGTAACCGCCCTCAAACGCATCGCCTGAGAAGTTGCCATCCTTATCCGCTTTTACATCCGCCCAAGCTCTTGGTTTGCCGTTTCTTCCTATTTCGGTATCTCCGGCCTTAGGAGGGGTCCAATGCCCTTCAACGACCTTCTTTTGAATCGGGTCCGCCGAGAAGGGGACTCGCCCCCCGCCGCCCACGGGCGGAATTGCGAGGACCTCGGTTATTTGCAAGGTTGTTTGGGAATCGGTGATTTGACGGCTGGCGCCCAACATGGCGATTAGGAGCGTGATCATGGCTTTAGCTCATTCTACTTCGGGGTGGCTCGGCCGAAAGGGAGAACTCGTTGGTTGACAAATCGTTGTTGTCTTCTTCACGAGGGCTTCGCCCTCCTCTACAACCTCGGTGGGACATTGCGCCGCTATGGGGCTGGGGAGGGCTGGCCCTTTGGCCCCGGTTGTGATCCCATTTTCATGCTCACCCTGTCGCATAATCACCTTATCTTCGCTAAAATTTGCCGGCCCTCAGGGCGCGGAGCAGCCCATCATGAACGACCTAGGCTCGGTGTAACGGTGCGCTTCGCCCCCATGGCTTCATCGTGAGCAACCGCAGGCTCAATCCGCAGACCTGGGGAACTAACCCGACTTCTTCTGAAAACTCAGGCTCGCGCTGTTGATGCAGTAACGGATGCCGGTTGGCTCGGGGCCGTCGGGGAACACGTGGCCCAAGTGGCCGCCGCAGTTGGCGCAGGTGACTTCGATGCGGTTGAGCCCGTGGCTGTGATCGGGCGTCTCCACGATTTTGGTGGGATCCAGGGCCTCATAGAAACTTGGCCATCCGCAGCGGGAATCAAAATTGGTATCTGAGCCAAAAAGTTCGGCATCGCACCCTGCGCAGTGATAGCTGCCGTCTTCTTTCAGGTCCCAATACTTTCCGGAGAACGCGCGCTCGGTGCCCTTCTCGCGAAGGATGTGGAACTGCTCGGGGGTTAAGACGTCATGCCACTCTTGCTCAGTTTTTTGGAACTTGCTCATATCTAATAAACGAGTTAAAAGTTCAAAACTCTCTTTGAAGCCGCAACGATTTTTTCGATGGACGGCAACACAAACGTCTCCAACGGCTTGGCCCACGGCACCGGGGTGTCCAGCCGTGTAACACGCAGCGGGGGCGCGTCCAGATGCTCGAACCCGATTTCGCAGATCCGGGCGATGATTTCGCCGGCAAAGCCGCAGGTCTTTGGCGCTTCATTGACGCAGACGAGCCGGTTAGTTTTGGCGACGGATTTTAGAATCGTTTCCTCATCCAGAGGGACGAGGGTTCGAATGTCGATAACCTCGGCGGAAACGCCTTCCTTCGCCAATTCTTCGGCCGCCGCCAGGCAGTGGTACACGTTCTGACCGTAACTCACGAGGCTCACGTGCCTGCCCTCCAGCCGAACCGCCGCCTTCCCGATGGGAACAGTGTAGTCTCCGGCGGGCATATCTTCGGCGATCTTCGGTTGGCGGTACAACTCCTTGATCTCGTAAAACAGGACCGGGTTGTTGTCCCTTAGCGCTGACTTAAGAAGCCCTTTTGCATCGCTGGGCGTTGAAGGGCAAATGACCTTGAGCCCAGGTGAATGGCAGAACCAGGACTCGTTCATCTGGCTGTGGTAGAGTGCTCCTCCCCCATAGGCTCCTGCTGGGCCCCGAATCACCACCGGCATCGAAACCTCGCCGGCGGTTCGGTAATGGTAGGTTGCCATCATGTTGACGATCTGATCAAAGCCGCAGGAGATGAAGTCCATGAACTGCATCTCGCACATGACGGTTTTCCCGTTCAGAGCCGCGCCGACGCCTGCGCCGACAATCGCGGCTTCGCTGATCGGCATATCGACGACACGGTGCGCGCCGTATTTGGCTTGAAGGCCTTCGGTGACGCCGAATGCGCCGCCCAGGATGCCGATGTCTTCTCCCAGACAGATCAGATCTTGGTTCTGCCCGAGTTCCTCATCCAGGGCTTCCTTCAACCCGGTGAGATAGTTCTTTTTGGTGGCGATCGGCTGGGTTGCCGCTGCTGCGCTCATGGATTCTCCCTGAAGACCCACATGCCGCCTTCTTCCGCCGGCGGCACGCCGCTCTTCTTGGCGAACTCCACCCCCTCGGACAAATACTCGACCACCGAAGGGGGAAAATCTTCGTTCTTCGCTTCACTCGCGCTCTTTCCTTCCGCCATATAGCTGGCTGCCTCCGAACTGGTGATCGTGCCGTCCTTCAGCAAATAGGCCTTGCAAATTGCGATGGGGTCACGGCTTCGGCCCTCCTCAACTTCTTGGGGTGAGCGATATTTGGCGGCGCGGTCATCGTCATGGTCGCCATGGCCATAGGCTCTAAAGGTTTTACATTCCACGATGCTCGGCCCTTCGCCGGATCTCGCGTGGGCGACCGCCATCATGACTTTGTCGTAAACGTCGAATACGTCCTGGCCGTCTGCGATGTAGCCGGGGATCCCATATCCTTTCGCCCGTTCGGCCACGTTCTCGGTTGGAACTTCCAGTTCGACCGGGGTTCCGTAGGCCCATTGGTTATTTTCGACGATGGTGATCATCGGCAGCTTGTGAACGGCGGCAAAGTTGATCGCCTCGTGAAAAATGCCCTGGGCGGTCGAGCCTTCACCGTTATAAGTGAGGACCACGGCGTTGCCGTCATTCAGACGGTCCGCGTAGACGACTCCGGCCGCGACCGGAATGGTGCCCGCGAGCATCGACGTGGAATGGATAATGTGCTTGGCGCGGCTTCCGATGTGGGACCAGTTGTCCCGCGCCCGGCCGGGCGAGTCTTCCCTGCACCAGACCTGGCCGCAGATCTCTTCGATGGACATGCCCATCCGCTTGGGATTTCGCAAGCCGTTGCGAGCGTCCTTAAGGAAAAACGCGGGCATATCGCGATGGATGGGGCTGATCCAGTCAGTTGGTTCAAGGCCGTAAAGAGAACCAACGAGGATTGCCTCCTGGTTATGCGAGGAGTAGAGCGTGCCCGTTAGGAGGCCACGCTTCTTCTCTTTGATAAGACGAATGTCGAAGTACCGTGCCAAATAGAGCTGCTCTAGAATGGCAAGCCGGTCTTCCTTGGTGAGTTGCTCCCTAGGGAGCGCACGTTCGTGCGGTGATGCGGGCTCGTTTTCGACCGCGGACGCGGTTGCTGGATTTGGGGCCAAGACAGAATCTCCCATGCCTCGACTTGAGTCGGCAGAAAGAGAAGTTTACCTCAGGCTGTCTGGGTGACGGGCGCGGTCGGGTGTTAGGTGTTGGGTGTTGGGGGTGTTAGGTGTTAGGTTTTAGGTTTTAGGTTTAGGTTTTTAGGTTTAGGTTTTAGTTGTTGGGTGGGTTCAAAGCCCTGGATTTGCCCAGCCCGATCCTGTCCACCCTCGCAAGGGCTCGGCCGCGTTTGCACTCGCCGAATCTAGGTTCACTAAGTCCGCCGGTTCTCAAGGCCCCCGGGACTCTGAAATCGAAAGCATAACGGCCTAGCAAGGGCGCCCCGTCTTTCTAAGAAAAATGGGCCCAAAAATAATCGCAAGAACCATCGGCAAAAGGCATATTGTCTTCATCGCATGGCCGGATAGGACGAGCACGAGCCAGTTGATTAACTCAGATACTGCAACCAGCAAGACGATGAGAAGATAAAGCCGTTTGTCTTCTAGACTCAACGAACTACCCTCTACCCAAGCTAGGGATTGTGATCCGCCAGCATCTGCATCTTCGCAACCAGTTGGGGCGCGGCGATGTAGCCGAGGTTGGTCGAGATTTGCTGGCCGTTGGATTTGAGGAACCGGATGTCCGGCACGCCTTTGACCGAAAATCTCCGAACCTCGTCCTTCTGTTCGTCCACGTCCACTCGGCAAAACACGAACCGGTTGCTCATTGCCTTGAACGTTGGGTCGCGGAAGACCTGATTTTCCAGCTTCGACGAGATCGGCGAACTCACCGAGCGGAACTCCACCAGGACAAGGCGTCCTGTTGCTTTGGCCATCAGGAGCGCATCCGGAATGGTCTCGAACCACTTGCCGTTCTTGACTTCGTCCACCGTGAGCTCTCGCGCCCCCGGGGGGATGCTCAGGGCAAACTCGGATGTTGGAATATCTTCATCGCCCATGCTGATCGAATCGGTATTGAGCACCGTGGTTATCCCTTCGGTGATCATGTTCAGCTCGGCCTGCCGGGGAATTCCCGACTCATCGAAATAAAAGGTCTCGTAGTGATCGCCGCCCATATCGAGCGCGGCCTTCACGATGATCAGTTTCATGCCTCCACGGTTGACGCGGCCCACGTTGCTGGCTTCGGGAAGGTTGGCGTAAATCTTCGGCTCGAAAAAGGCTCCCCAGAGATGAATTTCGCTTTCTCTGAACAGCTTCACCAAGGAGTCGTGATTCTCCGGGACCCGGTAGTAGGTTTTGTCCGGCTTATTGTAAGTCGTGATCGTTCCCCCGTTCGCGATCGTGATCTCGTAAGGCGTTTCGATGCGCGCGAGGTTTGGCTTGGCCAGGGTGAGGTTGTATTGCTCGGGCAAGCCGCCGAGTTGTTGGACAGTGTAGGATACGCGAAGGGACTTGGCTTCGCCGGCTTTCCTTGAGAAACCATCCATGAGCATTTTCCCCGTCCATTTATCCATTTGGGCGAAGCAAGCGGAGACCAAGAAAACTGAGCAAGATAGAAGGATTAATTTACGCATCGCGAACTCCAGCATTTATGATACTTGAAGGGTTGACGGGCTCAATTGCCAGCTTTATCTTAGACGTTTGCGGTTTTAGCAAGGATACAGTTTTGCTGGTTCCTTTTTCTTCCGGTTCCGCGGTAGATCCACTCCGATCGTTACCACGCAAGCTTGGAGCTTTCCATTTCGCAATACCACGGAGAACACAGAAAATCCTCGCCAAGTCCGCTCCAGGTCTCAACGCTCGTTTCCGACACGCGGAGAACACAGAAATCCCTTACGAAGTCGTCCTTTTTAGAGCAAAGCGATGTTCCGGCACACAAAAAACGCGGAAGGGGAAATGTAAAACCCGATGCATGCAAGCGCCATAATCCCAAGCTGTGGACATCCGATCCAACCGGTTTGCTCTGGCCGTTCTGGTGGCGCTGCATTTGGTGCTTGGGCTGGCCTACGCGTTCCAGACGCCCTATCACACTCAGGGGCGGTATGCGCTTATGGGCGGGATCAAGATTCCCGATATTGGCGCTCCCGATGAAGTAGAACACGTGGGCTACATCAAGTTCATGGTCGACGGCAAGGGATTTCCGGTGCTGGATCCTAAAAACCCGAACGCGGGCGCGGGCTACCAGAGCCACCAGCCGCCACTCTTTTACACTCTGGAAACCATAGTCGCCAAGGTGACCGGACAATCCGACCTCAATAAAAAAGGGGCAGGGTTGATTCTCCGATCGGTTAATGTGCTCATCGGCTGTTCCAACGTCGTCGGAGTGTTCTTCTTGGGGTTCTGGGGCTTTGGCCGAAAGGACCTTGGCCTTGCAGCGGCCGCGTTTCTTGCCTTGCTTCCCATGAACCTGGCGCTGAGCGGCGCGGTCAGCAACGACCCCCTGCTTTTCGCGCTTTGCACTTGGACTTTGGCGGTCACTGCGCTGGCGACCAGACAAGGCTGGAACGTAAAACGAGGCGTTATCGTTGGATTGCTGATCGGCTTGGCCTGCCTGACCAAAACTACGGCCATAGCGCTTGTTCCTGCCGTGCTCGTCGGCGCCTTTTTATCGACGCCGAGGCCCTCGGCCAAAGTTGTGCTGAGCGCGGCGGTGGTCGCTCTTGTGCTTGTGCTTCCCTGGTGGTTCCGCAACCAGTCGCTTTACGGCGATCCTTTCGCCATGAAGGCGTTCAACCAAGCCTTCGTTAATTCCCCGACCCGAACAAGCTTGCATTTGGAGTGGGGCCAATATCTCAAAGCCGTTTTTCTCCTGACCTGGAACAGCTTTGTGGGTGTTTTCGGATACATGGATATCGCTTTGCCCCAGGCCTTGGCAGGCGCTGCCGCGTTTGTGCTTGCGATTATGGCGATCGGCGGAGTCCTGGCGCTGAGAAAGACGGAATGGTCCGGAGGCAAGGCCACGGCGGCGATGAACATCGTGTTCATTTGCCTTGTGATCCTTTCCTATATCACCTTCAATATCAAGTATTTCCAGGCCCAGGCACGTTACCTCTTCCCCGCAATCGGGCCGATCTGCGTTGGGTTTGGCTTGGGTCTCGTTTACTACGGACGTGACCGGTGGAAACAGTCGTTCATCGCATGGATTACTGTCTTGACCTTTCTGAACCTGTGGATCGTCACCCAATATCTTCCCGAGCAGTTCACCGCGCGCCTGTTATAATCCGTGGGTTAGAACTTTTTCCTTTCAATATCAGTTCCAGTTACATAGCGGAGCACGATGAGCGTCAAAAGGGATGATATGGTACCGGCCCTAGTGCAACCAGGTGTTGCAACGCCCTACGACGAGGATGCGATCCATGTGGAACGCGCGGCAGATGGAGACCAAGCCGCCTTCGAGCATCTTTACGCCAAGTACCACGCACGGGTTGTTTCCATCGCGCGGGGAATCCTGCTCAATACGGAAGAAGCCTCCGACGTCGCCCAAGAGGTTTTCACCCTTGCCTTCCGCCACGTGGGGCGGTTCGACAAGCGATCCAGGTTTTCCACCTGGCTATTCCGAATCGCGGTCAACCGAAGCATCCAACAGGCGAGAAGCCGGCGCAACAACTGGCGCTTCGTGGAGCTTAACGAAGCTCTCGCCAAGTCCGTGGCCGAGGATCAGCATGTGGACCCGCGGATCTATCGCGCGCTTGTCAAGTTGAAACCGGCGGACAGAGCCGCCATCACCTTGTTCTATTGGGAAGAACTGAGTTTGGAGCAGCTGGCTGAGCACCTCCATTGCACCCCGAATGCGGCGAAGACCAGGCTTTACCGCGCTCGAGAGCGATTCCGAGTCGTCTATGAGGGGCTTCAAAGGAGATGAGGATATCCCCCGAAGTCGATGAAATGATGTGGAGCATCGCCAATTCCGGCGATTTCCAAGCGGTTGAGAACTTCAAGAAGCAGTTCCCCGACTTTCACGATGAGCTTTCGCGCCGCGTCCTGCTTGTTAAAGACCTCAAAAAAGCGCGGACGCTGCAGGTTGCAACGGTGCCGCGTCCCGCATTCGTGGCTAAGACGCGAATTCGTCCGTATATCTCATGGCCGGTGGTTGCGGGGGCGATTTTTTCCGTGGCTGCGGTATCGGCGGCCGTTGTTTACAAGGTCAACCAGGCCGGTCCCGTTGCAGATAGTTGCCGGGCTATCGCGGCTGCGCCGCACGCCGCAGTCTTCTCCGTGCCCCGCCCAGTAGAGACTCCCTATACGGTCTTCACCAAAAAGCTGCCCGCACCAAATCCGATGCCGGCGCCTAAGGATCGCCAAGAATCTCCTCCCAGTGAGGAACAGGGCAGCGCATTGATTCCGGAAAAGGGACCGGACAGGCCCACGCCGGCCAATACCCGCGGTGACGAGACGGCGGAAACCCACATCGTGTTCAAGCAAACCCCGCTGGATACGGTGATCCGTGCAATCGCCTCTTCCTACAAGACGGAAATAAAATCCGCTCCCGGCATGCCAAACGCGGACATCGATGTGGACGACCACGCGAAGACTCCGCGGGAAATCCTTGAACGGCTGGGCCACAAGTATGGATTTGGCGTGGTTGACGATGGGGACTACCTGCTGCTCGTCCCCACATCCTCGCCGAACAGCGATCAACCTGGTCCGTAGCTTCTCACTGGCACGTATCTTGCTATATACTTATTAGGTCTCATTTTCGCCATGACACTTCGCAGGTCGCACGTTCTTGAAATGATCGCCGAGAAGGCATTCTTCTTTGGCGGCGGGGGAATCAGCGCCATTGCTCTCGGAGCGCTGCTGTACGCTTTTCGCGGTGACGGAATGCTTCTGGGCCTCGTTTACATTCTCTGGATCGGGGGCGCGACCAGCTTGGGCCTGGCGATTTTTAGCCTCTTTGGAATCCGGCAGATCGTCAATCACGACGTTGACTGTCCCTATTGCAACAAGACCAACACTCTCACGACCGCGCCGAAAGAGGACTTTACATGCGAGCACTGCTCGTTGCTTATTCCGGTCAAGGACGGAGCCGTGCTTCCGGTCTTCCAAGTTCGGTGCGGCTTCTGCAACCACTTGGTTTATTACAACGAAAAGAGCGAAGCGCTGATTTGCGATAACTGCGACCGGGAAATACCGATCCATACTTCAGGCGAAAGCCATCGCATCTTGCCCAAGAGCTTTACGATCCACGACGATCCAAACGTTTACGCACTCGTCCTAGTTGATCCGGGTCCCAAAACGGAAGAAATGATCGACGTTCTGCAAAAAAATGCTCGCGTTGAACCGCCAGCAGGTCAAGCAGATCATGACGGAAACGCCGATCACCCTTTTGACCGGAATCACGAACAAGAAGGCGGAGATGCTTCAAACCCAGCCGCCGTTCATGAAGCGGTCGCCGAGTTTGAACCCGTAGAACCCTCACCAAACTAGGGAGCGGTATCCGGCGGCACAAACGGCGCCTGCTGAAGGTCCGCACCACACCAAAGGCATCTCGTATGGTTATGAGTGAGCATGGGATGGCCGCAATGAGGGCACTTCTCCTGGTTGGCGGTTGCCGAACGGCGCTGATCCACGCTCTTGATGATGTCCGCGAGTTCCTGGTCCGTGTAGCCGTTCTTTTGTTTCAACAGCTCCCATAGGCCGGCGCATGCCATCTCGAGCGAATGAAGCCGCGCGTCAATGTATTTGTCTTGTTCGGTTGGATCTTGAACCGGCATGGTGGAGTAGCTGAAACCACCCCCGTAACCACCGAAACCACCAAAACCGCCCATATAGCGAGGGTCGAAGAAAAGCCAATTTAGCATTGTACGCGCAGTTTACGCCGGTGGCGGCTCCAAGCCGCGACGGTCGTGTGAGCTGCGCTCAACGACGCGTCGCAGAATTGGTAGTGCCCGCCTTTTTGATCAATTCGGTTTGTAAGACCCGGCAGGAGGTGTTGGCCTTTGGTCAGTGAGGCGGGGCTCACAATACAAGCACCCCAGTTAGTATGGATTCCAGTGGAAACTGAATCGCAGAATAGGGCGTTGCTATTTCCATGTCTGCGTTAACACGCAACGCCTGTGGCGTTGCCTCTCTTGGGGCGTTGCTTCTTGTGCTCTCGGGCTGTCACCAGGACCAGACCGCCGTCACTGCTGACTCAGCGGGAACACCCACGGGCCTGCTTAAAGCAAGCATGGACCATTATCGGGGGCTTTCGGCTCTCAAAGCCAACTGGGAGTGGACCATTTCCGCTGGCAAAAACTCCACTTCTCAAAAGCGCTCCCTTGTCTACTCCTCGCCCAACCTCTTCAAATATCAGACGACCTTCCCCAAGGGCGAAGTGAAGTCCGCGCCCCTGGTTTCCGTCACTTGCACTTCCGATGGCAGCAAAATGATGGAGAACAGCGGCAATCAGGGGATCATGCTGGCTGCGCCCCCTTCCCTGTCCGATACCACACAGAGCCAGACCGTGTTTTCCAACCTGCAACTAGGCAGCAGCCCGTTCCTGTTGTTCTTCGGAGGTTCCGGCCTTTATCCGCAGCTGGTGGACGATTTCAAAGGAGCGCCCAGGTTTGGTTCGGAAGAAACTGCCTCGGGGGAAAAAGCTCACCATGTCCTCTTTTATGCAGGGAGCGGACTGTTTGGCAACACGGACGTTTTGATTGGCGAGAAGACCGGCAACGTCTATCAAATCAGTTACGACATGGCGCCGTTGGTGGCAAAACAGAAGAATGCCCAGAGCGTCAAGGTCACCGAAAAGTTTTCCGAAGTTGATGCCAACCCTGCGCTCAATCAAGCCGAGTTCGTGATCAAACGGCCGGCCGGGGCGAAGATCGTCAATCACGTGAACCCGCATGGGCCGAATCCTCCGGTAGACGAAGGGCAGCCTATGCCGGATTTTGACGTTAAGGACCTCAAAACCGGTCAGACGGTCAAACTGAGTTCGTTCCGCGGAAAGCCGGTGCTCATCGATTACTGGGCCACCTGGTGCGTGCCATGCAAAGCGACTCTGCCTCATACCGAGTCTCTCTATAAGGAGTTTGGCAAGGACAAACTTCAGGTCATTACGATCAGTAACGAGGAGGCGCCAAAGATCCAGTCCTTTATCCAAAAGAACGGCTACACCTTTCCGATCTACCAAGACCCAACCCAAGACGCTTACAAGGCACTCAATATCGATGGGATTCCTTTGGTCGTGATTATCGACAAGAACGGCAATCTTTCGAGCTACATCATGGGGGCGGTGCCGGAGGGAGAGATCCTCGACGCGCTGAAGAAAGTGGCCGTGGGGTAGCCGCAAAGCGGTACCCTTTTGCCCAATGCTTATTCCAGCGCGCGAGCAATTTCTGTCCCAGGCGCCATCGGGCCGGTCCACGCCGGTCTATCGCGACCTGTTGGCCGATTTAGAAACTCCTCTCAGCGCCTACTGGAAACTGGCTTCCGGCGAGCAGTACAGCTTTCTTCTGGAGAGCGTCACCGGAGGCGAGCATCTGGCCCGATACAGCATTATCGGCGTTCGGCCAAAGGCGGTGATCCGCACGAAGGGCCAGGCGGCACGCCTGCTTAAGAACGGCGATTGGGCTCACAGCGAGATCCCCGAAGGCAAGGACCCGCTCGACTTGCTAAAGGAGCTTGTCGAGCCTCACGAATGGGCGCCCGGCCTTCCCAAGTTCGCGGGTGGCGCGGTGGGCATGCTGGGATATGACATCGTCCGCTTTTTTGAGCGTTTGGACGAAACCACGACCGACGACCTGAACGTGGACGACATGGCGATGATGATCGCCGATTCCGTCGTGGTCTTCGACCACGCGAAGAACACGATCCGGGTGATCGTCAATGCGGTGGGAACCTCTGAAGACTACGACCGCGCCGAGGCTGAAATCGCGGAGATCATCGGGCGACTCAAGGGGCCGCTTCCGCCGTTGCCTACCGGATCGTTTGTGGTTAATCCGGTTTCCAGCAACATCTCAAAGGAGCGGTATGTTGAGATCGTCACCAAGGCCAAGGACTACATAGGGGCGGGGGACTGCATTCAGACCGTGCTCGCCCAGCGGTTTGGAGTCGAGGTCTCAGCTCACCCGCTTTCGGTTTATCGCGCGCTTCGTTCCCTGAATCCCTCGCCTTACATGTTCCTGCTTCGCTTTGGGGACTTCGACGTTGTCGGCGCGTCGCCGGAGATCCTTGTGGGCCTAGAGGGACGTACGGCCAAGGTCCGCCCGATCGCCGGCACCCGATGGCGCGGCCAAAACCTCGAAGAAGACGCGGCCCTGGAAAAGCAACTTCTGGAAGATGAAAAGGAGCGCGCGGAGCATATCATGCTCGTTGATTTGGGGCGCAACGACCTCGGACGGGTTTGCAAGTACGGGACGGTGAAGGTCAATGAACTCATGACGATCGAGCGCTACAGCCATGTGATGCATATCGTGAGCGACGTCACCGGCGAGCTTCGGCCGGAGGAAGACGCCTTCAGTTTGGTGCGGGCCTCTTTCCCTGCGGGAACCGTGAGCGGCGCGCCGAAGGTCCGGGCGATGGAAATTATTGAGGAGCTTGAGACCACGAGGCGGGGTTTGTACGCCGGTTCGGTTGGGTATTTCGGAGCTCAGGGTGACATGGATCTGTGCATCGCCATCCGCACGATCCTGATGAAGGATGGCAAGGCGTACGTTCAAGCGGGCGGCGGGATTGTATACGACAGCGTTCCCGAAAACGAGTTTCAAGAGACATGCAACAAAGCCAGGGCCTGCCTTAGGGCGCTAGAGATCGCCCAGGCAGGCCTGGAGGGATGACGAGCCGGCTCTTGGGGTTTGGAGGTTAGGCTCGCGTTGAGGGAGGGGTGTTAAGAATCTTTGCCCCGTGGTGAAGGCGCTGTATTAGCCGGCTGATGCCATCTCGAACAGAAAGCTTGGGTTTGGCCGGGTCTAGGACGCTGTGCAATTTCAGCGCTGCTCTGTCATCTTCTTGCTCCCAGTATTGGGCGAGCATTTCGTCGAACTCTTCTTCGTTTAGCCACATGGTGCTTTCCTGCCTTGCTGTTTTTTGGAATGCGTTGCCGCTCCCAATGTTCCTGTGATCTTTCTACGGCGGGTTCTCTTCCGTGACCCGACATCAAAAAAGGCTACAGGTCAGGGTCGGGAGGTTTCGAGATTAAGGGTGTGCACTTTTTTCTGTTCAAGGCGCCGTTGAGCTTTGCTCACCCGATGCTCGCATAGTAAGATAGCTAAATGCGAGCGAGCCTTCTCATCTCCGTTTCTTCAGCAGCCGTTTTTGCGGCCTCCATTGCCGTGGCCAGGCAGGATCAGGCCGTGCTGGCCGAGCAGCAGTTCAAGAACATCCAGGTTCTTAAAGGCCAGAAAGCAAGCGACATTATCCCCGCGATGCAATTCATGAGCGCCGCGCTGCATGTGAACTGCGACTATTGCCACACCCAGGACCGCTCAAGCGATGACAAGAGAGAAAAAGAATCGGCTCGCAAGATGATCCTGATGACCAAGCAGATCAACGACACGAACTTCAACGGCCGCACTGAAATCACGTGCGCCACATGCCACGCCGGGCACACTCACCCCATTCCATTCCCTCCCGCGCCAGGTGTGGAGACAAGACTCCGCAATGATAGAACCCTTTCGGCGGATACCATTCTCTCCAACTACGACACCGCGGTTGGAGGATCCAAAGCTGCCTCCCTGCCGGCTCTACGATTGGCGGGCGACACTTCAAACGACGGGAAACCTGCGAAGATGGAGGTCGTTTATCTTGGCAATAAATATGTGGTGACGCGCACCGCAGTGGATCATCCTGACCAACCGCAGAAGATCGGCTACGATGGCACTCAGGGCTGGTACACCAACGGCCCGCAGTCGAACATGATTCCGGCGGAGGTCATGTCCGGCTTCATTCACGAGCAGGCTTTGTACACCGGCAAGGCTTCCCTGCCTGCATTACAGAACTCGCAAGCCGGCACCACCCAGATCGACGGCAAGGACATTGTTGGGGTTCGCGGGGCCCTGGACGGCGGCGTTCAGGCGACCTATTTCTTTGACAAAAAGTCGAACCTGCTGGTGCGCACCTCGTTCTTTACGCCCACGATTATGGGCCGGATC
This sequence comes from uncultured archaeon, assembly GCA_963829965.1. GTDB lineage: Bacteria > Armatimonadota > Fimbriimonadia > Fimbriimonadales > Fimbriimonadaceae > DASXZH01. Next base: position 200,161 of record CAWHLK010000062.1, read on the forward strand.
CCTTTGATTTGCGATTACTCGGATTACAAGAAGGTGGACGGTGTTCTTATTCCGACGCATATCGTGGTGCACTCCGACGAGGGCGAAGAAGATTTCCGGGTCAAGGACGTACATACGGATTCAAAGGTGGATCCGGCGATTTTTGGGATGCCGAAGAAATAGCCATTCTTAAAGTATCAAACATAGAATAAAGCACCTCCGAGGACAAAGTCATCGAAAAGATGATCTGCGATTTCTCCCTCTCCTGAAAGACGTAGCCCTCTTGGACGAGCGTTTCGAGTTGGAGAGAGAGCGTGAGGAGGCAGACGACAGTTAGATACTAGTCTGGGTGGTGCTAATGACAAGGATCCGACTTGGGGGAACGTTTTGCATTGCTACGAGGAGCCTCGGGACAAGCGGAACCAGGCATTCAAGGCGCGAGTCCACAGAGTCTAATAGAATTACGGAAACCATCCGATCAGCCATATTCTGCTGGTTCATCATTCCTTTGTCAACTGTGATTAGTGCTGCATAACCAGCAGCCTCCGCAGCTGCGAGCAGTTTTCCATTTGACAATCTCGCCCAGCCCAATTCCCCCGCGGCCACGACATCGTGCGCGCCAAGATATCGCACAAGGGGGCGAGGTACACAGTGGTCGAGAATGAACTTCAACTCTCAAACACTGTTACCCGAAAACAGCGCGAAGACGATTTGTTTCCCAAGAAAGAACTGCTTCGGCCTGTTCCCGGCTGACGTCAGGGAAGTGCTCAAGGAATGTATCCAACGTGTTCCCGTTCATAACGTAATCAAAGAGACTTTGGGCGAACACACGAGTATCCTTGAAGCGGGCAGCTCCATGGAGGGTGTCTGGCGTGCTTTCAAGAACGCCTTCTAACTCTGTCGGAATTGTCATGTTCCTCAATTGATGTTGGCAAGAGCCATTGACTATTCTACAATTTGTTCAGCGCGGGTTTCACCTATCGCCTCAGAACCAGGTCCAGAAGGGCAAACACAAAAACCGCTACCGACACAAAGCCGTTCAGCGTGAAGAACGCGAGGTTCACTTTGCTTAGGTCGTTCGGCTTCACAAGGCTCTGCTCATAGGTGAGCAGGCCTGCCGCGAACGCCACGCCCGCGTAGTAAGCGGGCCCCGCTCCAACCAGGACGCCGGCTGAGGCCAAAAGCCCAACCGCGAGCACATGGCAAAGGCGGCTGGCAAACAGAGCTTTGGGAACGCCGATGGTTTCGGGCAGTGAACGAAGTTTGTGGGCTTTGTCAAAATCCACATCTTGCAAGGCGTAAATGATGTCGAATCCCGCAGTCCAGAAGAGGACCGCAAGGGTGACCGGCACGATCGGCCAAGAAAGACGTCCGGAAGCGCCAATCCATGCGGCGGAAGGGGCGATTCCTAGACTCAGACCCAAAATGAAGTGGCACAGGGGCGTGAACCGCTTGGTCACGCTGTAAAAGAGGGTTACGAACAAAGCCAGCGGGCTCAAGATCAGCGTGAGCGGGTTGAGCAGTCCCGCAGCGACAAAAAACAGAATGCAACTGGCCGCGAAGAAAAACGTTGCCTGGGAAAGCCTGAGCAGGCCGGCGGGCAGTGCCCTGGTCTTGGTTCGCGGATTGTCCGCGTCGATCTCCCTATCCGCGATCCGGTTGTAGGCCATCGCCGCGCTGCGACAGGACACCATGGCGACCACGATCCACCCAAAATCCCACCAACCGGGCCAAGCGGTATGGCGCACCGAAAGGCTGCCCCACATCATGCCGATCATGGCGAACGGGAGGGCAAAGATGGAGTGCTCGAACTTGATCATCTCCAGGTAAACCCGGAGAGCGGTAATTCCGCGGGCGGCGGTTGCCATTCGACTAGTTTAGCTCTGGAGGCGCGGCCAGCACTGTGAGTTAGGTTTGGTCTCCGGGATGGGGGCCAGACCAGTCTTTCATGGCTTGTTTTAATATATGCCAGTAAGATCGCAAAGCAATTGATCAATCTAGTACATTTTCTGAAATCATTGGGTTCACGGTCAGCTACGGGGTCCCAGACACCCGATCGAGCCAACAGGCCGCGGCGCGCAAGGGGGTGTTGGTCGCAGACCTTCAGCCTGCCAGAATAGCCATTTGATTATTCCGGGGCTTCGCCCTTGCTCAATTTCTTCTCGGCCCTTTGGGCCTAAACCGGCTTCGGGACTATTTCCAAAATCACCGTAACCGGGCCATCGTTGAGCAGCGAAACCTTCATATCCGCCCCAAAAACTCCGGTCTTCACATGCGGACACTTCTCCCGCAGCGCGGTTACAAAAGCGTCAAACAGTTCCTTTCCCTGCTCGTAAGGGGCGGCTTCTACGAAGCTTGGCCGCCGGTTTTTGGCGGTTTCGCCATAGACCGTAAAGTTGGAGACCGCCAAAACGCCGGATTCGGGTACATCGGCCAGCGCCAGATTCATCTTCCCTTCCGAGTCGTTAAAAATGCGAAGGCCGAGCACGCGGTCGGCTAGCTTGCGGGCTTCGGCCTCCGTATCATCCTTGTGCGCGGCAGCAAGGACCAGCAAGCCGGTTTTTATAGAGCCAACAAGCGCGCCATCCACCCGGACCGAGGCCTCGGTAACACGTTGAACAACCGCCTTCATCGTAGTCTATTTCCCCGTCCGGCCGAACATGCGGAGAATAGAAATCACGTCCGCGAAGTTGCCAATCTTGGTCATCACCTGTTGGAGATGCTCGGTGTCCCGCACATCAATGGTCACTTCGATCTCTGCCGTATGATTCGGCAGAGTGCGCACGCGGGCGGCAGATACGTTGGTGTGGGACTCGCCAAAGATGGTGGAGATGTCCATAAGCAGGCCCTGGCGGTTTACGGAGACGATCTTGAGCATCACCGCATATTGGTTGCCGTCTGCCGGCCATTCCAGCGGCATAAGCCTTTCCGGCTCCTCCGTTTGGTAGCGCGTCACGTTCGGGCAGATGCGGCGATGGATCATGATGCCGCGTCCGCGGGTCACGTAACCCACAACGTCGTCCCCCGGTATCGGGTCGCAGCATTTGCCACGCCGAAGCATCACATCGTCGATGCCGCCGGTGGTGAGCGTCAGCTTTCCTTCTTTCGTTCGCGTGGTTTGGATCGTGTCCACCGAAGGTGTGGGAACGGTTGGCCTCAATTTGCCAATCACGCTTTGCACGGAGGCGAGCCCGCTGCCAACTTTCGCGAGAACGTCGGTTGCGGTTTCGCAGCCCTCGACGTGGGGCGCGATGGCGTGAAGCTTTTCGTCGCTGAGGAAAGGTTTGGGGTCCAGACCGAGCGAGCGCAACTCCTTTTCCAGAGCTTCGCGTCCGCGGGCCGCGTCATCCGTCTTGCTCAGCCTTCGGAAGTAGCTCTTGATCTTATTGCGTGCATGGCTGGACTTCACGAACTTCAGCCAGTCCAGGCTTGGCTGGCCGTTGGACCGGGTGATGAGCTCCACCACATCGCCGTTTTCTAGCCCGGTGTGAGCGGCGCCATCACGCCGTTGACCTTGGCCCCCACTACCGTCATGCCAAGTTGCGTATGCACACGGAACGCGAAGTTCACGGTAGTGGATCCGCGCGGCAAATCCAGCACGTCTCCCTTGGGCGTAAATACAAAGACCTGTTCGGAGAACAGGTCAGTAGAAAGAGATCGAAGGAAGTCGCTGCTGGTTTTTGCGTCAGTAGACCAGTCGAAAAGTTGTTTGCGAAGTTGGGAAAGACGCGTGGTTTCGGCAAGTTCGGCCTTCCCTTCTTTGTAAGTCCAGTGTGCGGCGACGCCGTATTCGGCGACCGCGTGCATGGCCTTGGTTCTTATCTGGACTTCAAGTGGTTCGCCCGAGGGACCCACAACCTTCGTGTGCAGGGATTGGTAGCCGTTCGGCTTGGGCTTGGCGATGTAATCGTAGAACAGGCCGGGAATCGGGATCCATAGGTCGTGGACGATGCCTAGCGCCAAGTAGCAGTCGGAGTTGTTCTCCAGGATCACTCTTATTGCCTGGAGGTCGTAGATCTCCTCGAACTGCACGCCCTGCTTGGCCATCTTGTTGTAGATGCTGTACAGGTGCTTGGGGCGGCCGTTAACCTCGACCCCGCGAAGCCCTTTGTTCTCCAGGTGCTCTTTTAGGATCACAATCGCTTCCGAGATCTCGCTTTGGCGCTGGCCGGCGGATTTGGCGACGAGGTCCCTTACTCGTTTGTATTCTTGGGGATGCAGATGCTCGAAGGCAAGGTCTTCCAGTTGCCATTTAAGCTCCCAAATACCGAGCCGAGCGGCAAGCGGAGCGTAGATGTCCAGGGTCTCGTTGGCGATGCGCAGACGACGGTCGGCGGGCAGCGTGATCAGAGTCTGCATGTTATGCAGCCGGTCTGCCAGCTTGATAATGATCACGCGGAAGTCTTTCGCCATCGCAAGCAGCATCTTGCGAAGGCTTTCTGCGGCACGACTGGTTTCAGCGGCCATCTTTTGGCGTTCGGTCGCTTCCACCGGAGGCTTGAACTTGAGCTTGGTTACGGCCTCAACCAGGTGAAGGACCTCGGGGCCGAAGGTCTCCGCGATGTTGTCATGCCAGCGAGGGGAGCAATCTTCAAGCACATCGTGAAGGAGGGCGGCAACAATGCTGTCATCGTCCATGTGCAGATCGACGAGAATACGGGCTACGGCGAGGGGGTGGGTGACGTAAGGCTCGCCCGATTGGCGGATCTGATCCGCGTGGGCTTGTTCGGCAATGAAATAGGCGTAGCGGATGCGTTTGACGTTTGCATCGGAACGCTGCGCGCGAAGGACTTGCAGGAGATCGTGAAGCTCCTGAGGCTCTTCCCAGCTGTGGGCTATTTCATACGGGGCAGCCACATTCATTTGGCGCAATTCCGAACCGGTTAGCGCCATTGCTGAACAGCTCGAATCTCCCAATTATAATTTGTTCGGCGGCACATCCCGTTAGATTCAACACTTAATCATGAGATTTCGTTCATTTGTCTACGGGTATGACTCAGTTCAGATTTTCCGTTGGGAGCCCGGGAGGGCAACCTGTGTCTCTGTAGTAGTCCCGGATTCGGAATAACCACCGAACAAACAGATACCCACGCCAAAGGCGGTTCCTAAAATCGAGATTCTGTTCTAGCACGGAGAACGCACAGGAGGGGAATGCTGATGGACGTCTGTCATTCATCGAGTAGATTGCGACTCGCTTCCGTTGATTGACTGGTAAAGTCAGAGTCTTGAACGACTTTGGCGAGCCTGGTTTCGATAAGTCTCGAGATGCGCATACTTCCCAAATCCTAGGGGCTGCCATCGAGGTGCAACGCACCCTGGGACATGGGTTCTTGGAGGCGGTGTACCAATCCGCTATGGCTGTTGAGCTTGCTGAGAGGCAAATCCCCTTTATGCCTCAGTTTCCAATGCCGGTTTATTACAAAGAGATGAAGCTGGAATGCGAATACCGAGCAGATTTCTTATGCTTCGATTCTATTCTTGTCGAGCTTAAAGCCCAAGGCGGGCTAACCGAAGCTGATGAGGCGCAGGTGACCAACTACCTGCGCGCCTCGGAGGTCGAGATCGGGTTGCTCATCAACTTTGGAACGCCAAAGCTGCAGATTAGGCGGCTAGTCTGGAGCGAAGACTATCGTCGCTAGCCTTTCTAAATCCTTATTGGGAAGCAGGATTCGGATAACCACAGGGAAACACACTAATTCGTACCCTGTGCGGTTAGCCAGAGTTATTCTCTGGCTGCACAGAAACCGCAGAACGCATTCATCGCGGGCGCTTTACAAACGATTTGGGTCTTGTAAATCATCTGCTACCGGAGACTACCAAGAATCGCCCGCACTTGCGCCGCCTGTTCAGGGGTATCTACCGCCAGTTCGCTTCCCTTCCCCGCCGACATGATGATGCGAACACCGTTCTCCATAAACCGGAGCTGTTCGAGGCTCTCTGCAGCCTCCAAGGTGCCCATCGGCCAGCCTGCGAACGCCAGCAGGGCCTGTCGGCTGTAGGCATAGATGCCGACATGCTTCTTAACCGGCTCTGACCGCGGCTGCCGGGGAAAGGGAATCGCGTACCGGCTGAAGTACAGCGCAAAGCCCTCCTTGTCGGTTACCACCTTCACGACCGAGGGGTTTGCCTCCTCTTCTTCCGCGCAGTCGGAGTACACACTCCCCATCTGGATGGAGGCGTTCTGTTGCAGCGGCAAAGCGCAGGCGCGGATGGAATCGGATTGGATCAATGGCTCGTCCCCCTGCACATTCACATAGATATCTGCTTCGTGCGTGGCCGCGACTTCGGCCAGACGGTCCGTCCCGGAGGGATGGGAGCTGGAAGTCAAAACGGCCTCAGCGCCAAAGGCTTTGCATGCCTCCACGATCTCAGGGTCAGGCGTCGCCACCAGGACTCTGTCCCCCACTCCAGATGCCAACGAAGCCTCATAGACCCACTGGATCATGGGCTTACCCAATAAATCGCAGAGGGGTTTCCCGGGGAAGCGGGTGCTTCCCATTCGGGCCGGAATCACGATGCAGGTGGACACGAGAGATTCTAGCAAACAAAAAGGCCCGGAGAACATTTCCTCTCCGGGCCGCTTCACTTTAATGTCCAGGGAGGTGGAGTTCATAATCCACCCGACTAAACAATCGGTCATGGGTGACTAAAACCCACAACCTCCCTGGGCCATACTACTGTGACTATTCATCGTAAGGCACCACCTCCTGTCTTATAGGATATTGATAGATACGGATTAGGAGGCCAGATAGTTCGAGGTCTCTAGGGCTTATGGCAAGAATGATTGGCAAACCCTAGTGCGGCTGCCCGAGCACCGGGTCCGGAGGTGACTTGGAATCCGCCGGAGGAGAGACTGTGCCAGGCGTCGCCCCCGTCGTCCCTGGAGTGGTTTGGTTTGCTCCCGTGTCGCCGGTGGTTGTGGCCGTGGATGAGGATGCCGCCCCGGTGGTGGGGGATTCAGTTCCGGTTGGTGTGCCCGTGGTTTCGGCCGTATCGGTGGCCGGAGGAACCGATTCCTGCCTTGAATAGACGCGGTGGGGCGCGCGGGTTGTGTTTTCGGTATCGGACGAAGTCCCTCCGACCGGCGGCGGTGGCCCTTGAGTAAATTTCAGGGGGCTTTTGTCCAACACTTGTCCGTCCTTCTTCGCGTGGGCAACGTCCATTCCCAGATACTGCATGACCACATCGTCGCCCAAGGCAGCGGTTAGTTCGAAGTGATCGGCCTGTTTTGAATCTTTCGATACCACCGCGCACAGCATAAAGCTCTGCGAACTCTGGGGGTCGGACCAAAACCAGTAGCGCACCAGTTTTCCGGTCACGGTAGACGGCATCCCGAAATCGTCCGCGTATTGCTGCTCGGTCGAGAGCACAACATCTTCGGTGAGCCCTTCTTCCTTCGTCATAGCGAGAGCGACTTTGTCGTGGAAACGGCTCCCATTTTCATCCGGCTCGCCGAAATAGATGACCCCAAAAGAAAGGTCCGCGGTGTTGTATCCCCACGCACTGTAGCGAGAAGCGAACCCGGGTGGCAAGGAACGAAAAATAAAAGCAGACTTGGGCTCGGGAAAGTCATCGGAAACCTCGTTCTGTGAATCCCCGACCTTCAACTGCTTGCTATCCGTTCCCGGTGGCGAAATATAAAGCAGTTTGGAAGGCTTCATTTGGGGCGGCTGCACTTCTTTCACAACGACCTCCGTTGGAACCGGGCCGCCGGAAAGGTCCGTGCACCCGGCAAGGACCACCGCAAAAATCGGCAAAAGGGCCAGTATGCGCCGCATGGCTCATGGTACCTCTGCGATTTCGCAATCAAGTTGGAGAGGTTGCAACCGGTTCGCGGTATAATGGCAGCTTGCGGCTCAAAGAGCCTACGTATATTTATGGCCACATACCGAGGAAGAAAAAACGACATCTGCCGAATCGTTGGATTCAACATTTGGGGGCAGCCAAAATGCCCGAGCTCCAAGCGGGCTTACCCTATGGGCCAGCACGGGCCCAACCTGAAGGATCGACGCCAGTCCGAATACGGCGAGCAGCTTCTTGCAAAGCAGGTGATCCGCCGATACTATCACATGCTGGAGAAGCAGTTCCACAACACCTTTAAGAAAGCCTCACGAATGCATGGCAACACGAGCCTGAACTTCCTCAGGCTACTCGAGCTGCGCCTGCAAACCATCGTTTGGCGCCTCGGCTACGCGAGAACAGTTTTCCAGGCCCGCCAAATGGTGACCCACGGCCACATTTTGGTGAATGGCCGCCCGGTCAACATCCCCAGCTTCCAACTTCGCGTGGGAGACGAGATTTCCGTTCGAGACCGCGAATCCAGCAAGAGTATTGCCCGCGCCAACCACTATGAGGGCGCGCCGATACCGGTTTACATCGAGCCGGACATCGTGGGCATGAAGGGCAAGATCACCGCGCTGCCTGAGCGAGAGGACTTTCCGAAGTTCTTCCAAGAGCAGCAAGTGGTTGAATATTACGCTAGGTAACGCGTAGCGACAAATGCGATGTGCCCCAAAAGGGTAGTTTGCGCCTGCGCAAACTACCCTTTTCTCGTGCCTTCAAATATTCAGAGCCAACTGCCGGTGCACGGTATCGTCCGGAATCACTTCCTCGACACAGCAAACGACCAGCCTGGGCGAAACAAGGCGTCTCAGCGCATTCAGCAAAACCACCATCGCTTCCGTGTCCCGCTTGCAGTACGCAAGCAAATCGCGGGCGATTCTTTCGGCTTCCTCCACAGGCGTGGTCACCGCGATCATTCGTTTGTATTCTGCGGCGGCGGCCTCGCCGTCTCGAATCGTTAGGTCGTCGTAGTTGTGGTCGGGAGCCAGCGCGGGCAACACGCTCTTTAGGGAGAACGAGCCATGGAACTCGCGAAGATACACATGGTCTTCGACTACCCTTCGAAAGTCCACCACCCGCTCGGTCAAGATTTTTTGCAACTCGTCCGCATGGGGCACGCCTTGGTGGTCCAGAGCCCTGACGATGCTTTTCTCAAAAGAACTATAGATCGCTACCGTTGCCGCCGGCTCGAGACATTCTAAGAGCGAACGGGCAAAGGCCGGCCTCGGGTCGCCCGCCTCTCGGAATAAAAACTCGCGATGAATCGGGGTCGCGTCCGGCGACTCCAGAATATGGCACGACCATTGAAACGGGATCTGCAGATAGGAGGAACAAAGCGGCAGCATCGGGATCGCATATTGGGTGGTCTCAAAATCGATCAAATAGAGCGGGTAGCGAAGCTTCTCCAGTTCCTCATTTAACCGAGGTTCTACGTGCGGCTTGCCGCTGACCCATGTGGATCGGGTCCTTTGCTGGACGGATGAAAGATGTTCGTCATCGGGAATCTCGCCGATCGTCCGAATCCCCTGACTTCGCAGCTTCGAAACCTTCTGTGACTGGATCCGTGGGAGAAACACGAGGTCATCCTCGGGCTGGCCCACATGGCAGTGGTCATAGAATCCGCAGCCCTTGCATCCGACGTTGGTCTCAATATCGGGAGCTTCTTCTCGAGCAAGAACGCCAAGCATCGCGATTGTCTGGAACTGAGTGTTCACGAGGACTTCCTCGATGTGTTTGGTCACCTCATGGATGGAAAAGAGCCTGTTGGGATCAAGGCCGCCATCACGCCCGGTTTCGTAGCTCCTGCTCACCAGCATCAGGTTCGCTGAAGTTACGTTAACCCCTGCTTCGCGGAGAACGAGCACTTGGTAAGCGAGGTCGTTGAGGTGCTTCTCTTTGAACTTCTCTTTGGGTTTCGGCTCTTTGGACGATTTGACCTCGATGACGCGCCAGCCTTCCCCATCCCGCTGCAACACGTCCACTCGAACCAGCTTCCCTGCGGATTCGATCTGCGCCTCAAAAATAGTGTGGGCCTCTTCCATCGCTCGAGTAGTAGCGATTACGGCGTTGGGACCGAACTTGTCGATCAGAACGCCGCCTGGAAACTGCAGCCTTGCGATGAGGCCAATTTCCTGGCCATCCAGCATCCGCGCTCTATCACCCACGCCGGGTTCGGCGGCAAGTTCGGGAGAATACTTCTTGAGGAAAAGCCTCTTGTGGCATTCGAGACCGTCCAGATAGTCTCCTTTGGTCAAAAGCGGTAAATCGCCACGCATCCTCTTCGTTCTCCTCGTTTGCCCGTCAGTAACTTAAACCGACGCTGGAGACTCACGGAAAGAAGCGGCTAACCAGGGTTATCCGAAGTTGATTTTTGGATTGGCGCCCTGTGCTCGTTTGAGTCCGACACCAACAGCCGGATTTCTTTATCAAGGGTGCCCTGCTGGTTCGGGTCAACTCCGGACACCGCAAGCAGACCGCGAGCGATCGACGCGACCAGAATTGGGCCGAGCCCACTCACGATCCGCGTATAGCGGTTGTTGGGCAGCACAACAACGACGCGCCCATCCGCCCTTTGGTACGCCGTGCCCGGATTTCCGTGAAACCCGATCTGCAGCGGCGCTTGCGGGGAGGTCTTGCTAAGTGCGGTGTGGAACCAGTCCATCAAGGAAGCGAGCTGGTCATAGCGTGCTAGGAGGGCGGCTTCCGTTTGGCCGGCGGGAACCTGATCCGCGTGGTCTTTGACCCAAGCGGACATTCCCGCGTAGTCATATTTTTTCGCGTATTGATTCCAGGCGTCGTCAAATCCCTTCAGGGCCGATGTGGAAACTGCGCTTTGCGCAGGCGGGCTCGGCTGATCATCGTTTAAGACCCCGGGGTCGGCAGGCGGAACGTCAGTTGGCCGGTTCACCGCCTCAGCTGATTCAGTGTCCGCAGCCCCGCTGTCTTTAAGAGTTGGGCTCTGGCTCGGAGTCTGATTTTCGGCAGAAGGGCTCGGCGTGTCTCCCAGAGAGATACTCGTTTGTGTCGGCGCGTTTGAAACGTTGGAAACGGTCGAGTTTGGCGCAGCCGTTCGGCGAACGTTCGGCTTTGTGGGCACTCCCACATCGTTGCTTGCGGTCATCTCTTGTTGGCTCTTCATGTAAAGCACGGTTCCCGCTACCGCCGCCCCAACCAGGATCAGGGCTAAACAGGTCGCCAAAACCGGGTTAAGCCGGCTCACCTTCTTATGCTTGCGCGCCTTGGCGACCCCCGCGACCTTGTAGGCAGAAATCGGCTCGGCGATGTTCTTCAGCTTAAGATCGCCTATTCGGGCAGCCTGAAGAAAGATCCTTCCCTTCACCACTTCGTAAACCGTTTGGCTCATGCAGATGCCGCCGGGTTCGGACTCCTGCTCCAGACGCGCGGCCACGTTCACGCCATCACCGAGAGCGTCTCCATCGGAGACGAGCACATCACCCAGGTGAACTCCGATCCGGTGCATCAACGCATCTTTGGAAGACCGCGACTGCTCTTGAAAGATCCGTTGGGCCTCCAGCGCGCAGTTCACCGCCTGGACCGCGCTGGAAAACAGCATCATGAGGCCATCGCCGGTGGATTTCACAACCCGGCCCTCGAAGCGGACACACAGCTTGGTCATGATTTCGAGGTCCTTCCGGACCAGTTCGAGCGTTCCTTCCTCATCCCGCCCCACGCGTTCGGAGAAACCAACCGTGTCAGTAAACACGATCGCGGCAAGCATCCGCTGACCGGTAGACGATGCCGTCGGGTCCATCATTCCATTATGATCCTGCGCGGATCGGCCCTAGGTCCTCTATCACCAAATTCAAGAATGGGTTGTGCGATGGATTCTTAGCGATAAACTGGGTCTATGGTTCTTGCTTCCAGCGTTGCCCTTGCCGCGGTTCTTAGTGGCCGTTTGGACAAGCCGGGGATTCCACTGGCCAAACTCAGCCAATGTGACGTGACATGGGACAGCCCCTCCGAGGACGCCGCCGGCTCGATGCCGATCGGCAACGGCGAGGCGGTGCTGAACGTCTGGGTCGAAAAACGGACGGGGGACGTGCTCTTCTACGTCGCCCGCTCGGATGCTCTTTCCGAGATCTCACGAGTTATGAAGCTCGGGCGGGTCCGGGTTCATTTGTCAGGAAGCCCGCTGCTGAAGGCACCGTTTTCGCAGCACCTGGTTCTCCATGAAGGGCAGATCCAAATCAAGAGTCCGGATGTTTCGCTCTTGCTGTTTGTAGATTCGGGGGCTAACGTCATCCATGTCCGGGGCCGTTCTGCCGGTCCCGTGCAAGCCACTGTTTCTATTGAGAGCTGGCGGGATGCGGACCGCCAACTGCCTAGAGAAGAAGGGGGCTCCGCTTGGGCCGTGCATGATGCGCCCTTTCCGCTCGTCGAGAGTGCAGACAAGTTTCAGCCGTTGGAGAAGGGCATCGCCTGGTATCACCGAAACGAAACCTCGGTCGTGCCTAAGCTGTGGGACGAACAATCGCTCCAAAGTCTTGATGGACGCTGGGATCCCTTGCTTCACCGAACTTTCGGCGGCTATTTGACGGGCGCCGGGATGCACACAGCTTCTTCGAACTCGATTTCTTCCGAAGCAGACGCGAATTCGTTTGAAGCAAGCATCGCGACGGTCTCGGCCCAAACGGATTCGGTGTCCGACTGGCTGGATCGCGTAAAAGCAGAAGAGGCCAAATCGCCAGTGTCCACCGCTGAGGCGAGGACGAAGAACTGGTGGAAGCAATATTGGGACCGCTCTTGGGTTTTTGTGGACACGCCGAAGGATCCTTCGATAGGCGCGACGATTACCCGGGGTTACATCCTTCAGCGCTACGTCCAGGCCTGTCAGGGGCGAGGCACTTATCCTATCAAGTTCAACGGCGGCTATTACACGGTCGAACCGAAGGCGATGGGCATGCCCTACAACGCCGATTTTCGCAACTGGGGGGATAGCGTTTGGTACCAAAACGTGCGCCACACAGTGGCGCCGATGCTCGAATCCGGGGACTTTGAGATGATGGACCCGTTCTTCAACTTTTATGAGCGGGCCGAGCCGTTGTGCTCTGCCCGTGCCAAAGCCTATTACGGCGCGGACGGCGTTTATTTTCCCGAGACGATGACCGATTTCGGCACTTATTCCGGCGGGGATTATGGCTGGGACCGTTCCGGGCATCTGCCGAGCGAGATTCTTTGCCCCTGGTGGGCAACTGCTTGGAACCAGGGACCTGAGCTCGTGATGCTGATGCTGGACCGCTACGATTACACGCTCGACGAGAAGTTCTTGAAGCAGCAAGTTTTGCCGATGGCGGATGCCGTGCTTCGCTATTTCGACACTCGCTTCAAACGAGACGCGCAAGGTCGGATCGTTCTCGACCCGACTCAGTCGGTCGAAACCTACTGGAGCGGCGTCATCAACGACATGCCTTCGACCGCCGGTTTGCGCGCTACTACCGAGCGGCTCTGCGCGCTTCCCTCGCGACTCTTAACCGCCAAACAGCGCGGGTTCTTTGAGGCGATGCGCAAAGCCTGCCCCGAGCTGCCGCTCAAGAACGTGAACGGCGTTGAGGAGCTCGCGCCCGCCCAGAAATTCGACCCCAAAACTTCCAACTGCGAAAATCCAGAGCTTTACGCGGTTTGGCCGTTTCGATTGGTGTCCCTTGGCAACCCGCTTCAAATCGAAGCGGCGAAACATGCCTACGCCAATAGACTGAACAAACTGGATGTCGGCTGGGGTTATGACGGGAATGTCGCGGCCTTGTTGGGCATGGCGGACGAGGCGGGCCGAATCCTGCTCGTCAAATGCCAGAACTCGCATAAGGGCTACCGCTGGCCCGCAACCTGGGGGCCGAATTTTCGACTGGCTGCCCGACCAGAACCATGGGGGAAACCTGTTGAACACCTGCAACCTCATGCTGCTTCAATCGGACCCGCTTGATTTAGGTGGCAAGATCAGGGTTTTGCCCGCTTGGCCCAAGGATTGGAACGTGGATTTCAAGCTCCACGCGATGGGCAACACCACCGTGCGCGGCATATACGAGAACACGCTGCTCGCGACGGTGATTACGCCGGATTCGCGGTCCAAGGATGTTCGGTAGTAGCCATTCCGGAAGCAATAACAACGTTTCGCTATTAGGGGGGCGGCCGCACGCATGAGTCCGGGGCCTTGAACGAGCGACACGTCTACGACGCTAGCTTTTCCCTTGGAAGCCGAGCCGCCTTAACGACTTCGCCAAACCCGCATCGTCTTCACCTTCGAATACGCCCACCACTTTCCCTTGCGGGGAGATAACGACCGTCGTCGGCGAGCCTGCACGCCGAAGAGGTTATCGGCCGAGGCCGCGCCCGTTTGAGAAAGGGCCATGGGGATCGTGAAATGGTGCCGCTTTTCGTATTCCTTGACCGATCCGGCTTTGTCCAGCCGGTCCACGCCTAACAGCGCGAACCCTTGCTTCTCAAGCGCGGAAGCCATCGGCTGCAAATGGCGAAACTCATCCAGGCATGGGGGGCAATCGTAAAACCAGAAGTCCAGAATCACGCCTTTCTTGCCTTTGATGAGATCGGCCAAGCGGATCGGTTTCCCGTCCAGATCGAGAAAGGTTGCGTCCGGCGCCTTGGCGCCACCCTTGATGAGCGCGCCGGACGCCTGCGGGTCTGGACTCATCACGAGGCCGGTTGGGTGCGCCTGACTGCAGCCTGCCAATAGGAACATTGAACCGAAAACGAGAATCGACTTACCGCGAAGTGTCATACGATGCTTCATACTACGCGTTTTAGACACGCAAACTGCGCCTACGAAACACGGGCCGCGCGCGTCTTCCAGGAATGTCAATGGTCAAAGGGGACGCGCGCATCAAAGGATTTATTGCCGCCTGGCTTGGCTGGGCGTTTGACGGGCTGGACGGCTACCTTTATGCGATGGTGGCGATCCCATTCGTCACCGAACTCGTTGGCGGGAACGCCAAAGACGCGACCAAGCCTGCGGCTTGGATTCAGTGTGCTTTTCTCTTTGGTTGGGCGATTGGCGGCGCGGTTTTTGGCCGTATTGGCGATAAGATTGGGCGCAGCCGCACCCTGAACCTTACGATTCTAACCTTTGCCGTTTTTACCGGCCTTTCGGCACTGGCCAATTCGTGGCCCATGCTTCTGGTCTTCCGCTTCATTTCCGCGCTTGGCATTGGCGGCGAATGGGCGGCGGGGGCTGCTTTGGTGAGCGAGACGCTGGACGTTCGGCATCGGCCGTTTGCCAGCGCAACCCTTCAAACCGGTTTCCAAATGGGCATGATCGGCGCGGCGGTGACCGTCGGCCTCTTCGCTCACCTTGATCCCCGATATGTATTTCTGGTGGGTGTGATCCCTGCGTTCCTCACGCTTTGGATTCGTTACGCCGTGCCCGAACCGGCCGAATGGAAGGAGGAGCGCTCGCAAAGGGCACTGCCCAAGATCTCGGACCTTTTCGCCCCCGGGATGCTGAAGATAACCCTTCTTACGCTGGCGCTGACGAGCATTTCCCTCACTACCGTTTGGGGGTTCTTGTTTTTCAACAGCCAGGTCATTCAGGGCATCGCATCCGTGAAGCTGATGGCCAAACCGGACCAGGCCGCCCTGCTTCGCAACGTGACGATCGAATTCCTGCTGCGCCAACATCTTGGGTAACTACTGCGCGGCGTTCATGGCCCGCTTCATCGGCTGCCGGAAGGCGTTTGCGATTTATCTGGCCGCCTCGTGCGCCATTTTCCTGGTCGGCTTCCGGCAGCCTTTTACTTTGACTACGGCTCGTATTTGGTTCGACCTGTATATGTTTTTTGGCTCGAGCATTTTCGGGATTTTTCCTTTGTACGTGCCGTTGTTGTTCCCCACTCTGTTGCGAACGACGGGTTCTGGGTTCTGTTACAACTTCGGGCGGATGGTGGCCGGGCTGGGCACCTTGGCCGGCGGCTGGATCACGGCTCAAGCGGGCGGCCCTGGGAAGGCGATTTGGTATTTGGGTTTCCTGTATATTCCCGGCATCGCGGTGGCGCTTTGTATGCCGGAGGTTCCGTTCTCGGAGCCAAAGAGCGCTTGAGGCGTCGATCCGGCAATTGTGACGGTCCTATGAATATCCCTCCATCGTGACGGTAAGAAACTGACCTTCCTTGAGGCTTTCCAGGGCGCGCTAAATATTGGGGACGAGCGGCACTAGATGTTTTATCGTGATACTGGCCAACTTGCGAGAAATGTCTCTAACCCGTCGCCATCATCCAGCGTGTCAAGCAGAGCCTGAACCGGTATTCGAGTTCCTTTGAAGCGAACGCTGCCGCCAAGCGTATCGGGAGTGCTTACAAGGACGTCTTGAAGTTCTCTTGGGATGATCATGGATGCGCCAACTCCTCCGAATATTATGGCCCCAGGTTAAGAAACGGCAATCGATGCCTCTTCCGACCGTTTCCTTGATGCCCTTGCCAGCAATACCGCATGCTCGGGCCTGCTTAGGGTCCGGTCGAATTTGATCAAGTCGATGGCCGCTTGGCGGGCGATCTCCATCATCTTGCCGTCTTGGACCAGGTCCCCAATTTTGATTCCCAGGTTGCCGCTTTGCTTGGTGCCCATGAGTTCTCCTGGGCCGCGTAGCTTTAGGTCTTCTTCGGCGATTTTGAAGCCGTCGGTGGTTCCGGCGAGGGTTTCTAGCCTGGTTTTGGCGTCTTCACTTTTGGCGTCTGATACTAGGATGCAGAAGCTTTGGGCGCTGCCCCGGCCTACCCGGCCGCGGAGTTGGTGGAGCTGGCTCAAACCAAACCGGTTGGCGTCTTCGATTACCATTACGCTGGCGTTAGGTACGTCCACGCCGACCTCGATGACCGTGGACGCGACCAAAATGTCCAACTCGTGGGCCCGGAACTTTTCCATAACCGATTCCTTGTCTTTGGTTTTCATTTGCCCGTGCATCAGGCCGACTCTCAAGTCCGGAAAAACCTGGGTAGTGAGTCTGAAATACAGTTCTTCAGCGGCCAAGGCAAGTGCTTTTTCGCTTCCTGCCTCGTTTTTGCTTTCGCTCACCATGGGACAGACGAAATAGGCTTGGCGACCTTCCGCGATCAGCTTGCGAACGCCTTCGTAGACGTTGGGGCGATCGTTTAGCAGCTTCCAATGGGTTTTGATTGGCTTGCGGCCGGGAGGTAATTCGTCGATCACGGAAAGGTCCAGGTCACCGAACAAAGCCATGGTGAGAGTTCGCGGAATGGGTGTTGCGGTCATGACGAGCACATCCGGGTTGCCGTACCCCTTTGAGCGCAACGCTGCGCGCTGCACCACACCAAACCGGTGCTGCTCATCGACGATAATCAGCCCAAGCTTGTTGAACTGAACTCCCTCTTGGATCAGGGCCTGGGTTCCAATCGCAACCGATGCTCTGCCACTGGCTGTGTGTTCGTAAGCCTTCTTTTTAGCGGTCGCCGAATGCTTGCCGACCAGCAGAACGGTCTCGATGCCGAGTGGCTCGAAGAGTCTTTTGAAGCTTTCGAAGTGCTGCTCGGCGAGGATCTCGGTGGGCGCCATGATCGCGGCCTGATACCCTCCCCGAACCGCCGCGAGCGCTGCGCAAGCGGCGACCGCGGTTTTGCCCGAGCCGACATCGCCCTGAAGCAGCCGGTTCATCGGGTGGGGCGCTTCCATGTCGCGCCAGACCTCTTCGATCACCCGGCGCTGGGCGCCGGTCATGTCAAACGGAAACATCTGGTGGATGTCCTTCCATAGTTGTTCCCTTTCGTCTTTTATCGGGAATCCGATGCCGGTTTCGTGGTGGGTTTGCGCTCTGGCGATGGCGAGGGTGAGTTGGAGAACGAAGAACTCGTCGAAGACCAGCCTCTTGCGTGCTTCGAGCCGGGAGTTTTCGTCGATCGGCTGATGAATCTGGCTGAGGCTCCATCGCAATGGCCGCAGTTGGTGTTTCCTAAGTATAGGTTCCGGTATTGGATCTTCTACAAATTCGAGATAACTGTCGAGGGCCGATTGTGCCGCCTTCCTGACGACCCACTGGTTGACGCCTTCACTAAGCGGATAAACGGGGACGATTCTGGCGAAATCATCGGGGTCGTCTTCCTCGCCTATGAGTTCGCACTCGGGCGAATGCATTTCCAGATCCCAGGCGCCTTCTTTCACCTGGCCGTAGGCGAGGACTTCGCCCTTAAAGCCCTCGAACCGCTTCTTCTGCCAAGGCTGGTTGAACCATGTGAGCACGATGGTGCTGCGGCCGTCGGTGACCGAGACTCTGATGATCACCATTCCCCGTCTCACCGGGTTGCCTTGGACTCCGGTGACCCGGCCGCGGATGGTCACCACATCGCCGGGGCGAACGGTGTGAATGGGAGGGATATTTCGCCGGTCTTCATATCTACGCGGAAGATGGTAGAGGACATCGCCAACCGTGTTCAGCCCCACCTTCGCCAGCATGGGCGCGAGCCTTGGGCCTATGCCCTTGAGGAATTGGGCTTCGGTCTGGAGGGACCTCCTTATTGGGGTTTGGGTTGGGCGGACATCTATTTGGGGTTACGGGTGACGGGTAGAGGAGGTTTTGGTGTTGGGTGTTGGGTGTTGGGTGTTGGGTTTTGGGTTTTGGGTTTTGGGTTTTGAGTAAAGGGTAACCCTTCGACAAGCTCAGGGCCTTCGGAGGGTAAAGGGTAAAGGCGATGACGGTAAACGGCGCACCGCGGTCTTCACTTTGCGTGCTGGGTTTGAGCAATCTTGGGTCTGGAGTGCCGGGACAAATCGAAGTAAATCTGAGTAAATCGGAGTGCTCTTTTAAACCAATGAAAAAACTTTTCGTGCCCTGGGCGGAACTGGCAGTAAGGGGTGAGCGATCATCGGGCAAAGAAGTAATGTCGTTTAACCGCGCTTCCAGCTTCATGGCTTTAATACAAATCTGTCTACTAGTATGACGTTTATTGGCCTAGGATTGGTGCCAGGAAACCAATAAGCGCTGCAAAGCGTAAACGTTTGAATGAAGCGCTGGGCCGCTCTAATAATCTTGCCGGTCGTTGCAGGCTGCGCAACGCACTATAAAGCGCCCTCCGCGCCTGCGGCTCCGGTGGGGTCCGTTGTGGCGACCTTGCCCATGAACTCATTTCAGAAGGAGGTGGTGGAGGGCTTAAGAGACCAACTTTCCTGGGGCACCGGTTACGATGCCTCCTACATGGAGATCCCTTATCCTCACGGAGATGTGCCGAAAAAGAAGGGAGCCTGCACGGACGTGGTCATTCGGGCCTATCGGAACGCGGGCATCGATCTGCAACAGCTCATTCATGACGATATTGCCTGCGCGTGGTCGGCCTATCCCCACATGTACAAACTCTCCGGTCCGAATCCGAACATCGACCATCGGCGGGTGCCGAATCAGCGGGTCTATTTCGAACGGCATTGGAAGTGGCTGACGACCAATAAAAAGAAGACCCAGGATTGGGAGCCGGGAGATGTGGTGGAATGGCGAATGCCGGACAAGGGCACCCACACCGGCGTGTTAACCGAGCGGTTGGATACAGCCGGTTTGCCGTGCGTTATTGAGAATTTTGGGAACCGGGCCGGAAGAAGACGATGGGTTGGCGACGGATTGGGAAGTCATCGGGCACTTCCGATATCAAGAGCCTAAGCCGAAGGGGCGAAAAGCGTAGCGTTGAGGCAAGCACCCTTTGTCGTGAGCGACGATATCTCGGCCCTTCAGGCCCCCGGGATTGTGTTGGTAACGACTAACCGGGCTCCACTATCTGACTTCGCTTCCTTCGTCGGATACGTTCATCTTCGCTAAGACAACGTGGCCCGTTGGGCATTCGGAAGAAGTGCGCTTGGACAAGTCGCGGACCACTCATGTGAACCAGAAAGTTGCCGGACGCCGGGCCTTCAGTGCGACCCTGAATTCCCCGGCCTCCGATCTGGGATAGTATACGGTTAATGAAAATTAATGGCGCTATTGCCGCGGTCATTGTCCTTGGCAGCATTATTCCCTTCGCGGCCAGAAGTGCGAACGGCAGCAAGAACCTCGTTTTCCAGACCAAGGACGTGCATGAAGTCAAGGACGGCTACTGGGATGCCAAGGCCAGCTATCCGGTGTTCGCGATTCACAGCCCGGTGCTGGAATATGGGTCGGCCCAGCTGGAGGCACATGCGCACAACCTTATTGCGGGATTCCTGAAGGACGCTCCGGGGTATCTCGTCAACAACGCCAAGCCCACCGATCCGTTTGCGTTGGATTCGTCTTTCACTATTTCCTATTCTTCTAAGGATCTGCTTAGCCTCAACTTGAGCACTTACGAGGACGTTGGAGGGGCCCATCCCAATACCGAGCTCGAAACCTATAACTTTGGAGTCGTTCACGGAAAAGCGAAGAAGCTGGGCATACAGGATTTGTTCAGGCCGGGAGTGAAGGCCGGGCCGTTCATGAATAAGCTGCTGATGAAGGCGCTGCGCCGCAAGCATCTGTCCTTCATCGATGACGGGATGATCAAGAGTCTCACCGCGCCGGATTTGGACAGCTTCGTTTTGACGCCCAAGGGTCTGGACTACATGTTCTCGGCTTACGAAGTTGCGTCCTACGCGGAGGGGCCCCAGTTCGTGCATGTGAGCTTCAGCCAGATTCCGGGCTTGGACCGTTCCGGACCATTGAAAGGGCTCTGAGATTCTTTACGCAACTCATTCGGTGAGTTGCTCATCTATGGCTTCAGGGACGACGGGTGAGGTTCTCCACTATCAGGGGTAATCGGGCGCGATCCTAGAGATTCGGATGTCCACCAGGCGGATTGCGCTTTCTTGCCAGTCGTCTCCCGTTCCGAAGAAGGTAGCCCCCAGGATGGCGCGGAGATGATCGACCGGATTGATGTCCGCTCGGATTTCGCCCGCTTTGATGGCTCGATCGTAGATCGAGGCAACCGCTAGGCGAACCTTCGGCATGTGTGCTTCGAAAACTTGGGTGTTTGACACCAGGCTGTTCAACGCGGCGGCAATCACTTTTTTGGTGGCGAGGTGCTCGATAAAGAGCTGAAGCCAGGCTCTTAGGGCCTCTATTGGCGGTAGTTCTTGGCTGAGTTGTTCGGCGGCCTCAGCCAGGTGCTCCACTTCCGCCTTGTAGACGGCCTCCAACAGGGCCTCGCGGGAAGGAAAATGGCGGTAGAGGGTGCCCGGCCCGACTCCGGCTTTCTTGGCGATGTCATCCAGGCTTGCCCCGGAGCCGTTTTGTGTGAAAGCTTCCTTGGCGGCTTGGACGATAAGCTGCCGGTTGCGCTCGCCGTCGGACCTTGGCTTCCGAGCGGGCTTATGGGCAGGGTTTTTTTCGATTTTCACAGGTCTTTTGCCAAACGTGCTTACTAATCGGAGACAGCCTCCGTTAATATATAAAGAGGAGACAGTCTCCATTTTAGCGGTTCCCCGCCGCCGGATTCAACTCTAGCGTGGGAAACAGTTAGCCGACTGTCGAAAGGAGAAAGACATGAAAGTATTTGTAACAGGAGCATCAGGATTTATTGGAACGGCTTTGGTTCCTGAGCTTATTCAAGCGGGGCATACGGTTTTGGGCATGACGCGGTCGGACTCGGGCGCGGCGGCTTTGGCGGCGGCGGGAGCGGAGGTTTACCGAGGGCGACCTTGGGGACCTTGAGAGTTTGAAGGTGGGGGCAGCGCAGGCGGACGCGGTGATACATTTGGCGTTCAACCATGACTTTGCGAATTTCCAGAAGGGCTGCGATGACGACCGACGAGCGATCGAGGCGATGGGTGACGCGCTGGCCGGTTCCGGAAAGCCCTTCATCGGAACCGGCGGGGTTCTGGTCGGAAATCCCGTCCCGGGACATCCGACGGACGAGGACGATGTGAGGCCGGCCGACGGCTTCCCGCGCCAGTCCGAACAGGCAACGCTGGAGACCGTCGGGAAGGGAGTTCGCGGGATCGTCATGCGGCTCTCCCAGATTCACAACACGCACAAGCAGGGGCTAGTGAGCTTTTTGATCCGGGTTGCGCTGGAGAAGAAGAAGCTAGCCTACGTGGGCGACGGCAGCCAGAGATGGGCCGCAGCACATGTCAGCGACACCGCGCGCCTCTACCGTCTGGCGCTGGAAAAGGCGGAAGCGGGCTCCAAATGGCACGCTGTGGCCGAGCGGGGGGTGTCGGCCAAGGAGATTGCGGAGGCCCTTGGGCGACGGTTGGGTTTGCCGGTGGTCTCGATTTCGGCGGAAGAGGCCCCAACGCATTTTCAGTTTGTTGTGGGGCGTTTCATGACGCTCGACTGCCCGAGCTCGAATACGAAGACGAAGGAGCGGTTGGGTTGGGAGCCGGTTGGGCCGACGTTGATTGAGGATTTGGATCGGCTGGAGTTGCCGGTTTAGGGTTCGGCGGCTCGGAGTAGCGCACCTTCAGCGCGCCGGAGGATTATATGGCGTCCGTTACCAGGCATGAATGCCTTCGCTATAACATATAGGCCCGTTGGGCCACCGGAGGGAACGGCGCCGCCGGAGAATTATGTGGCGTGCGTTACCAGGCATCAATGCCCTCGCCATAACATATTGGCCCCTTGGGCCACCGGAGGGAACGGCGCCGCCGGAGAATATTGTGGTGTGCATTACCAGGCAAAAATGCCTTCGCTATAACATTTGGGCCCCTTGGGCCAGCGGAGGGAACGGCACCACCGCCGCCGGCGGAGGGCCATGTGGCGTGCGGTACCAGGCATGAATGCCTTCGCTATAACATTTAGGCCCCTTGGGCCACCGGAGGGAACGGCGCCGCCGGAGAATGTTGTGGCGTGCGCTACCAGGCATCAATGCCCTCGCCATAACATTTGGGCCCCTTGGGCCAGCGGAGGGAACGGCGCCGCCGGAGAATATTGTGGTGTGCATTACCAGCATAAATGCCTTCGCCATAACATAATGGCCCGTTGGGCCGCCGGGGGAACGGCGCCGCCGCCAGCGGAGGGGCCATGTGGTGTGCGGTACCAGGCATAAATGACTTCGCTAAAACATATTGACCGCATGGGCCACCGGAGGAACGGCGTCGCCGGAGAATGTTGTGGCATGCGCGAAGCAGGGGTAAACGAGATTGCGATGCCACTTCGACCTGTTCCTAACCTAGCGAAACTCACTACGAATCTCCGGCCACGAAGATAAAAGCCTGTAGGGGCAATCCGGTGGCCCACAGGGCCTATACGTTATAGCGAAGGCATTCATGCCTGGTAACGCACACCATAGGATCCTCCGGCGCGCTGAAAGTGCGCAACGTTATCAATCCCAAACGTAGCGCTCATCTACCTCTATGCCAGCAAGGCGCATCCACATCCGATATTCCTCCTGAAAGCTTAACTTCCGGTGGTGCTCTTCCTGGTTTTGTATGTATCGCACCACCACGTCGACCTCGTTTTGCCCTACGGATAAGGCTCCGTAGCCCGCTTGCCAAGCAAAGTCCTTCTGATTGGGCCATTGTTCTTTGATCCACACGGGAGAACTTCCCTTGACCTTGCCCACCACGTTGGCCAAGCACTCCGTTCTCGAAAGTGCGAATAGGATGTGAACATGATCCTCAACACCACCAACCTGAATCAAAGGGCATCCGAGATTGCGCAGGGTTCCGGTGAAATATGGGAACAGTTGCTCGCGGACCTCGGGAGTTAGCTTGGGGTTGCGATGGCTGGTGGAGAAGACGAGGTGAGTCAGAAGGTTTGAAAGAGACTGTGGCATGCGTTCGATTTTATCGTTTCCGGAGTAGCGCACCTTCAGCGCGCCGGAGGGATTTTTGGCGCGCCTACCAGGCATGAATGCCTTCGCTATAACATTTAGGCCCCTTGGGCCACCGGAGGGAACAGTGCCGCAGGAGAGTGCTTTGGGTGCGTTACCAGGCATAAATACCTTCGCTATAACATTTAGGCCCCTTGGGCCAGCGGAGGGAACGGCGCCGCCGGAGAATATTGTGGTGTGCGTTACCAGGCATCAATGCCTTCGCTATAACATTTAGGCCCCTTGGGCCAGCGGAGGGAACGGCGCCGCCGGAGAATATTGTGGTGTGCGTTACCAGGCATCAATGCCTTCGCTATAACATTTAGGCCCCTTGGGCCACCGGAGGGAACGGCGCCGCCTGAGAGTGTTGTGGCGTGCGTTACCAGGCATGAATGCCTTCGCTATAACATTTAGGCCCCTTGGGCCACCGGAGGGAACGGCGCCGCCGCCGCCGGCGGAGGGCCTTGTGGTGTGCGGTACCAGGCATTCATGCCTGCTAACGGGCGCCATAGGATCCTCCGGCGCGCTGAAAGTGCGCAACATTGCCAAGCACTTTGAGGAAGTCAAAGACCCGAACGACACCTCCGAGAATACCGATTTAGTTAGCGCGAATCAGCTTGGCGAGTAACACAGTCGGAAATTCAAATGACGCTGTCTTTATTTCTTCGTAGCCTGAACTACGCGCTTGGGGCCGCTGCCTCGCGGTAACTTAGAAACATGTCCGATGACGAGCGACCGAAAGACGAAGACACTGCGGACTCCCTAATCCAGGAAATGCACGCGAAAACCGGCGAGGTTGCTGACGCCCACCGCTCGGCGGCGGACTTTGACGAGGACACGCTGCGAAAAATGGACGAAATCGCGGACAGAGCGCGCAGCTTAAGAAAAGCGAACGAACAAAAGGAAGAAGTCAAAACAGAAACCCGCAAAGTTCAAGCGGAAGACAGTAAGGGCCTTGGGCTTGGATTTTCCGTTGCGTACACCCTTATTGGGGTTCCTATTCTGGGCGTCGGCGCTGGTTGGCTCCTTGACAGAGCCTTGAAATCCACGGTCTTTATGGGCGTTGGCGCCATCGTCGGCATGGTTATTGGAATCGTCTTGGTGATCCTGATGGTCAATAAGGCCAATGGCAGCCAGTGAGCGGAACGGGTTTTAGGTTTAGGTTTAGGTTTAGGTTTTGGGCTTTAGGTTTTGGGTTTTGGGTTTTGGGTTTGCGGGTGATATGCCGTGGTGCCTTTGCGGGGAGGGGTGGCCTTGGGCGCCGTTGAGGGACTAATGGCGGATCCGATCAGAATTAACTCTAACAAGTTCCTGCGAGATTGGCGGACCTATGCTGTTCTTTCCGTAATAGCCCTATCAATCTGCTTTGCTGTCGGAGGCCCAAAGGCCGCAATAGGAATGGCATGCGGCATCGTTGGCTCTTCCTTCAACCTCGGCGCGCTTTGGTGGATCATCGGCCTTGGATCGAAAGCAGTTGGAACGAGCAAAGGCGAGCGGATGGGGGCGGCGGCCATCGTCATTGCGTTCTTTGCAAAGCTCCCCGTTTTCATTGGACTTGGCATCCTGTGCCAGAGGGTAGGGCAACCGGCTCTCAGTTGTTTCCTTATCGCAATTGGTCTGGTATACTCAACCGTAATCGGGTTGGCACTGGCTTCGCGCTAGGCCTCCCTATCGTTGTGTATGGGCGCATCATTTAGCAGTAATTTTCTGGTTTTCGGCGAAGAGACCTATGAGACCGGCCTGTACGGTTTCTGGATCTACGTATTGCTGCTCGTCGCCATCGTATTCACCTTTCTCGCTATCGCCAAGAAAGGTTACGGCAGCAAGGTTTTCACAAGTTTCTTTACGTCCGCCTCTGAACAGATTTATCTCTTTATCGAGAACATGGTGGTGGGAGTTATCGGCGCGCACGGCCGCAAGTACATCCCCTTCATCATCACCTACTGGCTGATTATCTTTTTCGGCAACCTGCTGGCCCTGTTTATGCCATTCTCGCCCACTGCCGACCTGAGCTTTAACCTTGGTATGGCGCTGGTCGCGATTGGATACGTGCAATATGAGGGAATCCGAGCAAACGGTCTTTTCGGACATCTCACGCACTTTGCAGGCCCCAAACTTGGGATCGGCCTGATCCCCATCACGCTCATGCTGTTCCTGATCGAGATCGTGAGCGAACTCATGAAGAACGTTTCGTTGAGCCTTAGGCTTTACGGGAACATCCACGGCGGCCACATGGCGGTCGAGGCAATGGACAAATTCGGTGGCGCGTTCGTTCCGGTTGGCAGTCTTGTTCTCGTCTTGATCAAGTTGCTCACCGTGATCGTGCAGGCCATGATCTTTACGATTTTGACGTGCGTTTATCTCTCGCTTGTAACTCATCACGATGAGGAGCATCACGAGGCATCAACGCACGCATTGGAACCAGCGCATGGGGTTCATTAGATTGTTACGACTCAGCTAGGAGGATAGGAAAGAAAATATGCTTGGACTTGGACTTGGAATCGCCGCTCTCGGATGCGGAATCGGTATGGGCTTGATTGGCTACGGCGCTATGCAGGGCATGTCGCGGCAGCCAGAGGCAATCGGTCGACTTCAGACCGTCATGCTCATCGCTCTCGCATTCGTCGAGTTGGTTTTCCTTTTGACGATTTTCATCGCACCCGGCACATTCGGGGGTAAGTAATCAGTCGTTCCGGCGCTATTTTTGAGTAGCGCCGGAACACCGGCTTTAGATAATTGAAGACATGAGCAGCGAACAGAAACCTTCTGGATCCCCGTTACCGGGCATCATCATCGGCCTTATCTTGATGGTCGGCGGAACTTACGTTTCCGTCGCGATCACGAAAGGTCCGTTGCCGGCTCTTGCCAAGCAGGGCATCCTGATTGATCCAGGCAAGACCCTTGGTGTGATCGGCGTCTTTCTCGTCCTTTTCCCGGCGATAAAGTTCTTCTATCTCAAGCCGCTCATCACCGCCATCGACACGCGAAACCAGGACCTGGAGAGAACCTTTTCCGAAGCGGAGGACCTGCGGACGCAGATGACGGCAATGAAGAATGACTACGAGCAGCGCCTGGCCGCAACCGAGGCCGAAGCTCGAGAGCAAATCCAGAATCAGATAAAGGAGGCCCAAAACCTCCGCACTCAACTGATGCAGGAGGCTTCCGCCAAGGCCGACGAACTTGTTAAGAAGGCTCAGGAAGAGATCGAGAACGAAAAAATCCGAGTGCTCCACGAGCTGCGCAACGAGGTCGTGAATCTCACCCTTGCCGCCACCGAAAAAGTGCTCGGCGAGAACATGAACGACGCCAGAAACCGCAAACTCATCGAAGAGTTCATCACAACCGTCGAGGTGCCTGGCTAGGCAATGCACGACCACAAGGTTGCGAAGCGCTATGCGAACGCCTTGTATGCGGAGGCGGTAAGAAACGACGTCGTCGCCGCCGTCGAGGCGGACCTCGCCGCCATCTCGGCATTGATCGCCATTGGAACCGAGTTCCACGACTTCCTGATGACGCCCCATGTGGCTAGGGAAGAAAAGATCACGATCGCAGAACGGCTTTTTTCGGACCGGGTGACCGCGCTCACCATGTACTTCCTGAGGCTGCTGCTCGAAAAGCGGCGAGAAACCGAGTTTGATACGATCCGCGAAGAGTTTGTGACGCTCAGACGAGAGCATAGCAACGTGCTCTATGCCGAAGTGGTTTCCGCTCAGCCGCTCGAGGAAAAGTATAGGACCGCCCTGGAAAAGAAGCTCGCCGAAAAAAGCGGTAAGGCAGTTGAAGCGGTGTACGAAGTTGACCCGAGGCTCATCGGCGGTCTAAAAGTGGTTTATGGCAACCATGTTTTGGACAACTCGGTTCAAGGCAGTTTAAGAAGGCTGAGGGACGCACTCAGCCACGATGTTTTAAAGCAATTCTAGGAAAAGCAATGGCTATTAGACCAGAAGAGATTACAGATATCCTCCAAAAGGAACTTCAGAAGTTCGAGCGCAAGATCGATGTCGAAGAGGTCGGCACCGTATTGCAGGTTGGCGACGGTATTGCGCGTGTGTACGGCCTGCCGAACTGCAAAATGGGTGAGCTCATCGAGTTCCCCGGCGGGATCATGGGCATGGCCCTGAACCTGGAGGAAGACAGCATCGGCGCGGTCATCATCGGCGACGACACTCAGATCCGTGAAGGCGACCCGGTCAAGCAGACAGGGCGGATTATTCAGATCCCCGTCGGAAAAGGCATGATGGGACGCGTCGTGAACGCTTTAGGGCAACCCGTGGACAACAAGGGACCGATCGCAGGCGCCGAGTTCAAGCGGTTGGAAGCCCACGCCCCCGGCGTTGTGGACCGCCAACCGGTGAAAGAGCCTCTTCAAACGGGCATCAAAGCCATTGATGCAATGATCCCGATCGGCCGGGGCCAACGCGAGCTTGTCATCGGCGACCGCCAAACAGGCAAGACGGCTATTTGTATCGACACGATTCTTAACCAAAAGTCAACCCACGAGCCCGGCGGCAGCCCTGTGTTCTGCATTTACGTTGCCATCGGCCAGAAGCTTTCGAACGTCGCCCGCGTGGTTCAGACTCTGACCGACTATGGCGCGATGGAATACACCACGGTCGTCGTGGCCAGCGCGTCCGACTCCAACGCCATGCAGTACCTGGCCCCGTTTGCGGGAGCTACGATCGGCGAATATTTTAGGGATAACGGCCAGCACGCCCTTGCGATTTACGACGACCTTTCGAAGCACGCCGTTGCCTACCGCGCAGTTTCGCTTCTTCTGCGCCGCCCGCCTGGACGAGAGGCGTATCCCGGAGACGTGTTTTACCTCCACAGCCGCCTACTGGAGCGCGCGGCCAAGCTCAGCGATGAGCATGGCGCGGGATCTTTGACGGCGCTGCCCATCATTGAGACCCAGTCCGGGGACGTGTCCGCTTACATTCCCACAAACGTGATTTCGATCACCGATGGCCAGATCTACCTTGAGCCGGACCTGTTCTTTGCCGGCGTTCGGCCCGCTATCAACGTTGGCATCTCAGTCAGCCGTGTGGGTGGAAACGCCCAGATCAAGGCGATGAAACAGGTTGCGGGAAGATTGAAGCTGGAAATGGCCCAGTTCCGCGACGTGCAGGCGTTCAGCCAGTTCGCAAGCGACTTGGACAAGGCCACTCAGAACCAGCTGATTCGCGGCCAGCGCCTCACTGAGCTTCTGAAACAGGATTTGGCTTCGCCGTACGACGTTATCGACCAGATCGTCCTGATCAACGCGGGAACGTCCGGCGTCCTGGATGAGATCCCGAACGACAAGGTTGCGGATTTCGCATCTGGCGTGCTTGCCTATGTCAAGGACAAGTATCCGGACGCGGTCGAGAGCATTCGAAGCAAGAAGGAAATTACCAAGGAAGTCGACGAGACGCTCAAAAAGGCGTACAACGACTTCGCCACCGAGTTCAAAGCGAAAGCCTAACCCAACATGGCCACACTCAAGCAGATCCGAACGCGCATACGCACCGCAAAAAACATCCAGCAGATAACGCGGGCGATGAAGCTGGTTGCGGCGGCGCGTTTGAAGAAGGCAACGGACCGGGTGTTCGAGGCCCGCGAATACAGCGAGAAGCTGCGTGAACTCATGTTGAACCTCTCGTCCGCGGGCGAACTGCCGCAGCATCCCCTGATGGACAAGCGGCCGGTTAAGAACGTTCTGTTGATTTTGTTGACGGCCGACCGCGGCCTTGCCGGTTCGTACAACACGAACTTGCTTAAGAAAGCGGGTGAGTTTTTGCGCGGGCAATCGGTTCCGATTTCCATGATCGGCGTCGGCAAAAAGGGCACCGGGTTCTTTAACAAGCGGGGCGTCAAGATTTTGGAGACCATCCCCGTCCAAGGAACCGGCGCGCGGCTGCAAGACGCGCAGCACATTTGCGACGTTTCCAAGGAGATGTACGAGTCGGGCCAGGTGGACAGCGTGTTCATCTGCTACAGCAAGTTCTTTTCCCCGATCCGGCAGATTCCGCAGGTGGTGCAGCTATTGCCCATTGAGCCGCCCAAGGAAAGCGCCGAAGAAGCCAAAGGCCCTGGAATCAATTTCTGCTTTTGAGCCCAATGCGACGGAGTTGCTGGGCACCCTGCTTCCCCGCTACTTCTTGACGCTCGTTTGGCAAGCTTTGTTGGAGGCTACGGCGAGCGAGCATGGAGCACGCATGAGCGCGATGACGAGCGCGACCGAAAACGCGGGCAAGATGATCAACACGCTGACGTTGAAGGCTAACCGCGAGCGGCAGGCGTCGATCACGACGCAGATTCTGGAAGTCGTCGGCGGCGCGGAAGCGTTGAACGGTTAGGCAGGCCTGCGAAGGCGTGCCAATGGTTAACCCATTTTGTAAGTTGGTTCCAAATCATGGAATACGACCGCCGGACCCGAACGATAATCTTGCCGCACCCCCGGGAGCAATCCAGCAGAGTTCACCCCTCTCAATCTCCCCTCAAGGGGAGATCGAGAGGGGTGACCTTTAGGTTGCCCACATCGTAAGGTTGGTTCCAAATCATGAAACTCGAGCGGAAATTGATCTCTTTTCAGGCGCTTCAAGGCAAGCCAGATTTCCAAACCTCATACGCATCTTCCAACTGCGCATCCGAAACCGGCTCGTAAGTTGCCACGACTTCAACGCCTTTGAACGCATCTTTGGGGTCGGGGAAAATGCCTAGGCCAATCGCTGCGCCGCGGGCGGCGCCTGCGGCGCCGTCGGTGTTCCATATTTCCACAGTTGCGCCGGTTAGGTTGGAGAAGGTTTGGGCGAAGACCGGGCTTAGGAACAGATTTGCGTGGCCGGCTTTCACATGTTTGGCCGAGATGCCTGCTTCCATGCCGTAACGCAGCGCGAAGGCGATTCCCTCTTGGGCGGCACGGCACAGGTGCTTTGCGTCATGGCGGGAAAACTCGAGTCCCTCCAGAGAAGCGCCGGGCGAACGGTTGCCCAGAATCCGTTCGGCCCCGTTTCCGAAGGGGTAGAACTTCAGGCCATCGCTGCCAACCGGCGCCTGCGCCGCCAGCCGGTTCATTTCGTTATAACTATGACGGCCTTCAAAGACGCGGTTCCGGAGCCAACTGTTCAAAGAGCCGCAGCCGTTGATGCAAAGCAGCAGGCCGTAGCGGTGGGATTCGTCGCGGTCGTTCACGTGCAGAAAGGTGTTGAAGCGCTGGCCGGGATCTAGAACGGCCCTGGCGGCGACTCCGTAAACTACCCCGGAGGTGCCGGCGGTTGCCGCCACATCGCCATCTTCCAGACAGCTTAGGGATAGCGCGTTGTTGGGCTGATCGCCGGCCCGGTAGGTGATAGGGATCCCGGCAACCAGGCCAAGTTCAGCGGCAACGGAAGCCCGTAGCTCCGATTGAATGCCAAACGTTGGAACCCTCGGCGGGAGGATGGACCCGGGAGCTCCGGTTTGCCGAAGAACAGGCTCGGCCGGCCAGTTCTCTTCAAAATCCCAGAGGGTCATTTCGGAGAGGCCCGTATATGTGGTCGCCGCAGTTCCGCTCAGACGCAAGGCGATGTAATCTCCAGGGAGCATCGCATACTTGGACCTTCCGAGAGAAGCGGGCTCGTTATCGGCCACCCACTTCAGCTTGGCAGCGGTGAAGTTTCCCGGCGCGTTGAGCAAGTGCCCAAAGCAATATTCCTTCCCCAGAGCCTCCAACATCGCCTCGCCGGAGGCAGCCGCACGCCCGTCGCACCAAATGATCGCCGGCCTTACCGGCTTGGACTCGGCATCGACCAGAACAAGCCCATGCATCTGGTAGCCGATCCCTATCGCCTCGACATCCGCACGGAGTTCGGCCGGCATGGAAAGGATAGCCTCCTTGGAGCGCTCCCACCAGGAATCGGGATCCTGCTCAGCCCAGCCCGGCTGAGGCGACAGGATCGGCAACTCGATCCCGGAAGGCGCGGTTGCGGAAGCCACAACCTTCCCGCTGTCGGCGTTCCAGATCGAAGCCTTTATCGAGGACGTGCCAACATCAATGCCGAGATAGCTTCCCAAAATCAGAAATCAAACAGCTTGTCGGAAAGACCCACGTTGATGTTCATTTTGGTGTATCGGGTGACGCCGGCCACGTGGTCGTCCACATTCTTCACCGTAGCTTGCGACGGGAACCAGATGCCGTTCTGCTCCTCGGGGTCTTCGTAGATGAAGGTCGCCATTTCGTGGCCATCCTGAGCGAACCACACGCGCTTCGTGATGTACTTCTTTTGCGGGTCAACCCAAACGCGGTGCCTGGACGTGTCGTGGTATTTCGGCTTCTTGTAGGTCAGGTCAAAAACCAGGTCGCCGGTCTCCCGGTCCTGGCGAACAAACGTCGCATCGAACCGCTCTTCAAACAAAGAAGGCGTCGAAAATTCCGAACTCCATCACAAGCTGCTGCTTGCCGGGGGCGTCGGCGACGTTCTCCACTTTGCCCAAGTGCAGCTTCACGATCCGGTATTCCAATCGGCCGTCGTTTTCGATGTACTGGACAGTCGTTCCCTCCGCCTTGGATTCCAGCTTCACCATGAACGGTTCTTTTACTTCCGCGTTCATGGACGAGAACCGAAACGACATCCCAAAATCCTTGTTGATCTTGGCAAGCTCTTTCTGGTCCGACTTTACGACCTTGGCCGTAAAAGTGCAATCTTTAAAGTTGGGCTGAACGATGTCCTGCCACGTATAAGAGCCGCCAAGCGCGCCGGACGACATCAAAGCAATCAAGCCAATCATATTGAACTAATCCACACTCCTCATATCAACCAAAGAATAGACGCATGAGGGATTCCAACCGCCACGGACGGTTTGCTCATGAGTTACACTTGACCCTGTGATGTACGATCCGCTGGTACGTTTTCTATCCCAGCGTTCCGCCCAATATCAGCGCCGAGCCCGTTTGCGCATTCTTGGCTCTGGCGAACTCACCGACGCGGCGGTCAGCATCTACCAAGAACTGGGTGGCCCCATCCTGCGCTACACAGCAACTTCGACCCTGCTTTCCCTAGCGTCTATCGTTTTTGTTTTTGACTACGTATTACCAAGCCTTGGAGTCACCAACAACCCCAACAGCATCGCGGTGCAGCTTGGAGAGGCAGCTTTTTCCATCGGCATGGCACTGGCGGTTGGCGCGCCCCTGCTGGGGATCGGGGTCGGGTTTTCCAGCGCTTTTGTGACGGGCCTCGCTTCGGATTACATGAACGGGCAAATGGCGAAGCCTCTGGAGCACGTCAAAGAGGCGCGAAAGCTCCTACCCAAGATCATTCTTCTGGGGATTTGGCAAACGTTGTACGCTTCCATTTGGCTTATCCTCGGACTGGGATGCCTCGCGATCAGCGCGTACTTCTTTGGCTCCTCGACGGACTCTTCCTTCTTGGCGGGTTTGGTCGCTTTCTTGGCCGGGCTTGGGCTGTTTCTTGGGAGCATCGCCTTTCCTATCGTGCTGGCCAGACAGATCCTCATTCTTCCCATCGTGGTGATCGAGAAACTTGGAATCCGCGCTGCCGCCCGGCGAAACCGCGAACTGATGAGGCAAAGCAAGATCCATTCATCGGGGTACTCGCACGCCGGAACCATTTCGATCCTGACTTATCTGCTCGTGCTGTTCATCTGGGGTGGTTCCTATTCGG
The DNA here is from genome assembly GCA_963829965.1 of uncultured archaeon. Taxonomy (GTDB): domain Bacteria; phylum Armatimonadota; class Fimbriimonadia; order Fimbriimonadales; family Fimbriimonadaceae; genus DASXZH01. The sequence goes on from CAWHLK010000062.1 coordinate 233,342, forward strand.
TCACCGGAATGATCAACGTGCAAGCCCGCATCGACGAGTGGCTTCGAGGGAGCGCCTGGCATGAGCTGGCGAGTTCTACGGTGAAGTTCCTGCCCCTTTTTGTGACCCTTTGGACCGTAATCCCTGTGTGGTGCGCGGCCGCCACCCTCCTTTATTACGAACGGCGAACGCGGGTCGAGGGATATGACATCGAAGCCCTGGCCCAGGACCTCAGCAAGCATGTTAAAAAGAATCGTTTCGAGCTGTAGCCTGGTTCTTGCCCTGTGCGGGGTGGCATTTGCAACGGACTACGCGAGTCTGGAGAAGGCGTTCGACTCAGCCCAGTCCCAAGATCAAAAAGCGCACGCGCTGGAACATTTTCAAAACCAAAACCCGGACCTGGACAATACCGACACCAACCTAAACCAGGCAATCCAAAACTACGACTACTCGGATGCGCAGACCAAGAAGCTAAAGGCAATGATCGAGGCGCGCGCGAGCCTCCAAGGCGCGCCTCCGCCGCCCGCCCAAGTGGTCACCGACGCGAAGAAGATCAAGAGCTCGGCTCTTTACCACGGTGACAAAGGGCCGCTCAAGAGTTCGAACTGGATGCAAAAGGCGCTCCAGCATCTCAAGGATTTGATCCAGAAGTCCAACGATGACCGCCCCC
>CAWHLK010000063.1:0-29594 GCA_963829965.1 uncultured archaeon
GGACTCCTGATCGGTCAGCGTCGCGCCGTTCTCGATCAACGACTGGGCGGGCGCGATCGGTCCCGGATGGGCGAGCGTGCCGGAATTGGACGAGAGATTGTTGAACCCGACCAGGATATAGCCGCGGGAATTCGATGGATCGTTCGGATCGATCTGTCGGTCCAGCTCGCGCCCGATCCGTTCAGGGTCAGTGTGCCGGATGAGGTCGGGTCGGAGCCGAGCAACGAATAAGTGTCGGTGACCTGACCGTCGGTGCCGTCCGCTCGCCATTGACGATGACGGTGGCGGGCGTTCCCGCGCTGTCGTTCGCCCATCGGTGAATCGTGCCGCCGGCGCCGTGACGGGAGGGGCCCGGCGAGCAGCGCGCCATCCACCACCAGCGTCCCGGCCGCGAACTGGACCGCGCGGCGGGACTGCCCTGCGAGAAAGGCGATCGTGCCGGCGGTCGCGGCCAGGCTGTTGTCTGGACGCCGGTGACATCCACCGTCCCGCCGGCCTTCGATCCGAACTGCCGAGATCAGGCGAAGAAATCCGCAAGTACGAGGTGGTCAGCGTGTTGCCGCCGGTCACATCCAGCGTGCCGGCGTAGATGCTCGCGATTCCGGGTTCCGCCGTCGTGTCGCTGGTGATCTGCAGCGACGCCAACGGGTCGAAGATCGAAATGCCCGCCACGGAGACCGGCGCGGCTCCGGTGGTGAGGGTGAAGTTCGTGGTCTCGCTGAAGCCGATGAGCGCGGTATCCGGGCACCGGGGACAATGCTGTTCTTCCAGCTAAGGGGGTTCTGCCAGATGCCGGACACGCCGCTGGTGTCCGGGAATTGTCTGGTTGGTTGTCAGTATGGTGTCGCCATCGGCGCCGGTACCGATGATTATCCCGTCTGCGGTGCCGCCGTTCGTCACCGCGAAGGTGCCGGTGGTCATCGCGTTGACCGACAGGAACAGGTCCGTCAGGAGGGTGCCGGCCGCGTTCTCCAGGGTCAGCAGCCCGGGGGTCGGTGGAATACACCAGCGTGCCGACGGCGAGGGAGGTGCCGAGATCGACCGTGTCGCCGGTCTGGAATCCGATGACTGAGCCGCTGAAGCTGCCGAGGTTGTCGATCTTCAGGGTGTTGCCCTGGGTGGCGTTGGCGAATTCGTAGCGCGGCGTGGTGCCGCCCGGCTGGTTGCCGTTGATCAGCGGGTAGCTAGCCTGGGTTTCCAGCGTGCCGCCGTTCTCGATGACGTAGAACGCCGCTTCCGCGGCGATGCCACCGGCAATGGCGCCCGCCGCCACGTCGATCACCACCGTGCCGCCGTCGGCAACAATCGATCCCGAGTTGAACAGCTCCGACCCGGACCCGACATTGATGATCAGCGTGTTGCCGGCGTCCGCGATGATCGTGCCGGCGTTGAAGAAGTATCCCGGTGGCGTGGCGGTACCGATCAGCGTCGGTGCCACGTTGATCGTGAACACGCTGCCCGCAGGCCCATTGGCGAGGATCGTGCCCTCATTGACCGTTACGCCGCCGGCGTTCAGCACGGATGTCTCGGCGGTGCTGTGCCCGGGCACCGCGCTGTCGATCAGCGTCGCCGCATCGGCGCTCGGTGTCGCGAAGTTGGTGAATGCGTCGCCCGAGACGCTGAGTGCCGCGACCGTGCCGGAGGTGCCGCCGACCTCGATGGTGTTTCCCACAAGGCTGGGATCCACGCCCCCGTCAACCGTGCCGTCCGGGATGATCGCAGTATCACCCGATACTGGGTAGTGCTTGGTGTTTCCCGCGCCCGATAGCAGTCTCCAGTTGGTCGAAGACCCCGCGGCGGAACCACCGTTCCAGGTCCAGGTTGATCCCGCCATGCGACATACTCCAGTTCTTGGGAAGGTTCAGTCGGTATCGTCCAGTCTTAGTCAGGACGATAAATTCACTTGCATTCGAATGATTTTTCTTGAGGGCACGATGTGTTGGAGGAAGACGGAAACATTTCCAGCAATTCGTTAACCATTGCCTATTATGAGGCACAGTTTCGATCATGTCAATCGCATCGGCTCGTCTCCGCCGGCTTCGTTACATTAATCTGTCCGCCGCGACAGCAACAACTCACCCAAGCGGTTGTGTACGTGCGGAGCCGCCGCAGAAAGATGGTCGTTGGGGCGGAAGGTCCGAGCGCGTGAAAACGCACGGCAAGAAACGTGAACACGGACAAAATTACTGCATTTTTGAGCCGTTGAGCCTGGATTTAGTCCGGCTCCGATACGGACTGCCGGTTTATGGCGTGCAGTCATCGCGTGCATTGGATAACGTTCTTTCCGCTATCGTCGGCGCGTCACGGACGCAACCCGCCGCACGGTGCGCCGACGATAGCGGAAAGAAGCGCGTCGAACTGAGCCGCGGGCCGCCGCCGCGGACTATGGGGATTGCTTACTAATCTCCCAACATAATACCTGACATTCTAGCGCGAATCCATTATACTTGGCCTCATGGAAAAGAAAGACTTTCGGGGCCTCGGTCGCCCCACCCAGGAGGCCCTTCGGGTGCAAGCGATTTTCCTGGTCCTGAGCCTGCACAAGACCAAGGCCGAAGCCGCCGAGGCAGTCGGCGTCAGCCGTCAGACCGTTAATCAGTGGCTGCGTAACTATTCCTGTGAGGGTGACAAGGCGTTCTTGACCGTCGCCTGAACGCCCATCGGCGGGGTAAAGGCCTGCTAACCGATGCCGAGGCGCGGCGGCTGAAGGCCTGGATCGCGGACAAATGCCCCGAACAACTCAAGTTGCCGTTTGCCCTGTGGACCGCCGGGGTGGTGCGGGAACTGATCCGCCGCCGTCTGGGCAAGCAACTCGGGCTGTCAACGGTGCAGCTTTACTTGCTGAAATGGGGGTTCACCCCACAAAAGCCACTGTTACGGGCCACGCAACGCTCGGACGCCGGCGATCCTGCACTGGCTGGAGAACGACTACCCAAAAATCGCCCGCCGCGCCAAGCGCGAGAAGGCGCTGATCTACTGGGGCGACGAGACCGGGATCAGCAATCAGGACCAGGTTGGCCGCAGCTACGCGCCGAAGGGACAGACACCGGTTGTTCGCCGGACTGCGAAAAAGCTCAGCACGTCGATGATTTCGGCGGTGAATAACCGCGGGCTGATGCGGTTCATGTGCTTCAAGGGGGCGCTGAACGCGGGCCTGTTCATCGTTTTCCTGAGCCGGCTCATCAAGGATGCGCCTGGCAAAATCTTCCTGATCGTCGACAACCTGCGCGTGCACCACGCGATAAAGGTGAGCCAGTGGGTGGCGAAGCATAAGGATAAAATCGAACTGTTCTTCCTCCCGCCTTACGCGCCCGAGCACAATCCAGACGAGTATCTGAACAATGACCTGAAGCGGCAGCTGAAGAATCTGTCCCGGCCGAATACCCAGGAGGAACTGGTCGACGCCACCTCATCGGTGCTCCGTTCGCTGCAGCGCCAGCCGGACCGGATCAAGGCTTACTTTCATCACAAGGATGTTCGTTACGCCGCGTAATGTCGGGTATTATGTTGGGAGATTAGTAACTGCCGCCCCTCGGGTTCGACCGCAAAGGGCAGGGCGATATGGCGTTCGGCGATTGCGTGGCGGATGTTGGCAAAGCATAGCCGGTGCCGGCAACGGTAAATCGTCGGATTTCGGCGGTCCTGGTGGATCCAGCATGCGTTGAGACAGCGGAGGCGCAAGCGGGATCGCGGCCCAGGCCGGGGTCGGAGAAGACGAGTTTGCATCGAACGTCAGCAATGGGTGGCTGATCCTTAACGTCATGACGTGTCGGCCCAGAAGACGGGGCGGGCACGGCCGACGGTGGCGGGTATGATGCCGATGCGCTGCATGATGCCAACCGCACAGACCGGACAGACACGCAGAGACCGCCCGGTCAGCACCTCGTAACGATCGAGCGGGTCGGTCAGCGCCGCCAGTACCGGCCTTGTCGTAACCCTCGTGCCAAAAGTGCCGTTCTGGAAACTTCTCAATTTCAATGCGTTGCAGCCGACCTGCGCAACAACCCATTGATATGCGCAATGATCTCAGCTTTTTTAGCTTCATGGCGCAGCTTTGCAGAGTTGTATCGGCACCTTCTCCGTGGGGCTAACGACGGCGTGCGGAATAGCGGCGCCCCGGTGATCTAAACGTGGTGGTAGCCCGATGGCCGCCGGTTATCGTGTCATGCACGTTGTTGCTCAAACGGTTGTCTGTGCGACGGGATCTCAGGCCAGCAATGTGACCTTAGAGATAAATGGCGGTATTTCTTCAGCGCTATTCGGCGGTCGGATGGCGAGCGAGGGTTCGGTACACGGTGGGTCGCGACACGGAGAACAACTCGGCCAGGTCACCCAGGCAAAAATGTGCCTTTCCGGTTGACGCCGGGACCCTCAGGTGGATCCTGGCGCACGAGCCCACCGACGCCGCCGAACGCAAGCAATGGGCGCTTCACCGTCGCCGTAAAGAGCCCGGTCATCATGTTCCAATCACGCGGAACGGCCAGATGTTGTCGGGCGAGACTGTACGAGATGATGCTCCGAATTTGCTCGGCCCCCGAGAAATTCGATGGTCTCCCTTGACACCCACCAAGGGCCGCGTGCACCGTCTGCGGTATCGCGGGCAAAGCTTGAAAAACGGAATATCTTGGCACCCGGTCGTAACTTCTCTACCTCCGGCAGAAAAATGCCACCGAACACGTATTCCTCGTCATCGGACCTCTTCCGCCGTTTTTCATAGTAGCCGGGCTGAACTCCTCGCGCCTCGTCGAAATTACGATTGTAGGCAGCACCCTTGAATTCAAAAGCGTTAGCATCTTCGCTCATTCGCTCCTCCAAACGGGTGAGGTGGACCCCATTGGTTGGACAAGAACCGGACTAAGTTAAGAAAGACTCGACCCATTCTCAATTCCCGACCCGCCCAAGGACTACTGCAACTATACTTACCTTAGTATTTAAATCAATAAAAGCGTTTTCTTGCTGTCGTTGGGCCTGTGGATATGTGGTCAACGTGCTTACGTTGTCCACACATGAGGTCCTAGCGCCCGTCCAGAAGGTGGCTACCGGAGTCGCACATCTGCGGAACGAATTTCCCAGCCTGCGATGAAACCATCAAGCCTTGCGAGGCCTCGGGCGATGGTCTTCGGGCCGGCCGGCCTATACCCGCGCGAGGTATATCCCGACCAACCACCCAGTCGGGCCACAATCCAGCAGAACCAGGCCAAACTTCCTGGCGGGTGCGGGTTCTTCAGCTTTTCGGTGCGGCCCTCGAGTGTTTGGTTGAGTGCGGTCAACGCCGGCTCGAGTGCCGGATCAACCGCGTTGGCCATGACCTGTTCCGTCTTGCCGTCTCGCCCAATCACGATCTGCATGATCCGCACCGCCGCGATCAACGCCACGACCGCCAGTTTCATGAACCTTCGCGCCTCCGTCACCTGCGACAAATCGGTCTGCATGGCGGCCGATTTTACGGTTCGAAATATTTGTTCGATGGTCCACCTCAGGCGGTACCATCGGATGATCTCCTGCGCCTGCGCAACGGTCGTCACCTCATGCGTGGTCAGCAGCCGCCAGTGCAACGGCTCGACCCCTGGCGGCGGATCGACCTCGCTCACATCGACAACAAACACATCCGCACGCGCCGCCAGCTTGCTGTCCGCCGTTGCCGGCCGGCGCAACGACACCCGGCCGAAACGCAGTGCCAGATACGCCTCGCGCTCGCGGCGCCCGGGTTGCGCAGGCAATATGATCGTCTCGCGATGCCGCTCGGGCCACGCGTCCATGGCCCCAAACAGCCGTGCGCCATCGGCCAGCGAGCGGTCCTGAGCCGCGCGCGTCAGCAGATGCACACCGGCCGGGCGACGGGCGAACTGCTCGTAGATGTCGCTCTCGCGATCGGCCACCACGGTCACGCACGCGGCCTCAGCCAGCACGTCAGCTGCCTCTTCCGCCGCAAGCAGCCAACGGTAGGATTCCTTGTCCTCGATCGCGCGTCGCTGGGAGGCGTCGACCTTTTCTCCGGCGCGGTTGAGAATTTGAGCGCCCACCAGACCGATTATCCCGCCATGGACGGCATCGACCGCGATGGTCGGGTGTAAAAACAAGCCGAGGTCGCGGTCGTTGCCGGATCGTCCGAAGCCATGCTTGCTGTCGGCGTGGCTCGGGAAGTTGAACTCCGTCGTGTCCTGGATCGCCAGCACATGGCGTCCGGCCGCGCGTTGGCCGGTGAACTGTCCCGTGGCGATGAGCATCTCGCCATAGCTGACCGAACTGTGATCGAGGAAGCGGCCAAAGGTCAGTTCCTGATTGCGGTCATCCGCCAGCGCGTGGATGCAGGTGGTCGGCTTCTGACACATTGCCTCGAGCAGTTTTGCGCCGACGCGGCGAAGGCGCGCATCGCCAAAGCCCCCGAGATCATCCTGTTGTAGCATCGAATCGGCCCCTGCTCCATGTTCGCTGGCACAGAATCACAGTTCCAAGATCAAGGGAATTGATTCGGACTTGTGCGAACACCTTAGCCCAAAAAGGCCGGACAGTAGTCGCGATTACTTCGACGTCGGCGGCAGACCTCCGCGCCATCGGACTGGCGAATTCACCGGCCTCGGGTGGCGCTTTCGACCGGCCTCAGGTGGCGGTTACAATCGGCCTCGGGTGGCGATTACCGCCGGCCGTGCAGCTCCAGGGCGGGACTTTGCGCCATTTCCGGGGTTACCTCATCCGTCAAGCGGCCAGACCACGAACTTCAGACAATCGCTGCTGAACTCATCGCGCACATCTCCGGCAATCAGGTCGACGTCTGGAGCCGGGGGCACCGTCCGGTTGGGCCACGGAGACATTCGCGGTTGCCCGCGACGATGCCTATGCTCATCTCCCTGCGCAGACCCCCATGGCCCTTAGCGGCTCGATGCTGGCTACGTAACGATGGCGCCGCGGGACGTTTCCATTCAGCGCAGCCGGGCCGGTGTCCACCTCGCGTCGGTGCTATCGGGGCTTGGCCACCCTCGTCAGGTCGGGACCTAGCCCTTAGCCGGAGGCTCGAACAACAGCAAAAGATCCTGATCGACTGCGAGAGCCAGGGTCACCATGGTTCGCAAGCAGGGATCGTTGAAGCGGTGCATTTTGCCCAGCGCGGACAGCCGGCGGCGGATCGTGCTTGGTGCGTGGCTGTCAGCGAGGCTGGCGAGATACGCCCCAACGGTCGCTGGGGCGGCGGGGACCGGGACAAAACCGTGCGCGGCGCACCACTGGGAAAAATGCGCCCAGTCGGCCTTCCGTCGAAAAATCTGCGAAGGGCTGGCCGTCTTTGGTGGGAATCAACTCGACGGGTTCCCAATTGTGTTCGCATCTGCCGGCGTCGATCATATCCCGCTGGGCGTCAATGGAGGCGAGCATGGCATCCATGACCCGTGAGGCATGGTGAACACTTCGGTGTTCACTTTCTGAAGCAGATACTCTTTACCGCCGGAGGTAATGTGATAGGTGTGGAAATTGATGTTGCCCCGGTAGTCAAAGTGGGCAACTTCAATCGGGTCTTCCAGTTGGAAATTCCGGGCGATCTCCGCAATTTTCGGAGAGCGTGTAATTGACGCTCCCTCTAGCGCGCCCAATCCTAATTCTATCTCGGCAGTCGGTTGATCGATCATCCCCAGCCCTGCGAAAAGCAAACACGTGTCAGCTATCAAAAACCCCATAGTGAATGTACCCCAAGGAGTGCCCAATTGTTCCGGTATCGCAATGATATGTGCATTAGCCACGCTTCAAAAGTTGCCAACAATTAGGACATAGTGCCCAGTGGAGCCGGGAGCGGCAACCGGGTATCCTATTCGGGACGCGCTGCCCGCTCGTCTAACGGCAGGACGGCAGGTTTCTGGCCCTGTTGATCGAGGTTCGAATCCTTGGCGGGCAGCCATTAATTTGGAACTGCACCCACCTGTAACCGCAGTGGCCTTATCTTAATGTTCCGAAACGAGACCGTCCCGTGGTCGCCCTGAATCCCTATCGTGCCCTTTTGGAGCTTGGCGAACATGGGCATGGCTGCGAACTTCGCTTTTCGCAACCCGCTCCCAGAAATCTTTGCTCCCCGGCTCGTATTCGTAATACTTGACCCCGTTCACGTATGTTTCGCACTTCCTTGGAGCAACGACGATTCGGAAATGGTTCCACTGCCCCGGCGGTTTCGTGGAATCCACCGGCGAAGAATACAGGTCGTACAGAAAGCCGGTCTTTTGGGCGCCCGGCTCGCCGTGGTCGTCATAAATCTGGATTTCGGGACCGCTGAACCACATGTAATCCCCTTCGTCGTCCGCGCAGTGGATCATGATGCCGCTGTTGCCGCCCTTCGTAAGCCGGAAGTCCAATTCAATGACAAACCAATCGAACTTGGCGTCGCTGACAATATCTCCCGCCGTAGCGGGGTCAGCGCTGGTCAGAATTCCATCCTGAACCTGCCAGCCTGGGCCTACGCCTTGTTTCCTGAAGTTGTGCCAGCCATTTGTGGTTTTGCCATCGAAAAGAAGCTGCCAGCCATCCCTGATTTCCCCTGGCGTCAGGGTGTTTATTTTTTGAGCCAGAGCAAGCGCAAGAAGACAAGCAACCATTTCTATACGCTCCAGCCCGGGCGGAACTTGGGCCGAATGAGCTCGTCGTACTCGTTCGTCCCCTTGACGCTCATGTGTTTTGCATCCCACTCCAATCGAGGGCCATCGGCCCAAACCGCAAGGTTGCCCAGCAGCACGGTTTCGGCAAGCCCTCCCGCGTAATCGGGGAAATTGGCGCGGGCAGGTTCTCCGCCAAGCGCAGCGCGGGCAAACTCCGCCATGTGTCCCGGAGATTCCTCGACCTGAATGTCGGGAATCGGATCGCCGCCCACCAGTTTAAAGGTCGTATTGTTTTCGTCCGGGCTGAAGATGGTCGCCTTCTCGCAGACGACAATGACTCCATTGCCGCCGAGGTCAAAGCCGGGAGCCAATTCCGGAGCGGGTTTCTTGCCGCTGTCATACCAGTGAAGTTGGATAGGCGGACGGCCGTTTCGTTCGCCGAACTCGTAGTGAACGATCGACCACTCGGGATAACTGTCGCGGTTATGGCCGCTGGTCTCTGCCTTAACTGCAATTGGATTCACAAGGTCGAGCGCCATGTAGGGCATGTTAAAGATGTGGCAGCCCATATCCCCCAGTGCGCCCGTGCCAAAGTCCCACCAGCCGCGCCAGGCGAATGGGTGATACCCTTCAGCATAAGGCCTTTCGGGCCTGGGTCCCAACCACACCTCAAAATCAACTTCTTTAGGCGGTGTGGATGGCGCCGGCCTTGGCACGCCCTGCTTCCACCAACCCTTTGCGCGGTCCGTCCAAAGGTGGACTTCCTTGGCATGTCCGAAATTTCCTTGACGTATCAAAGCCGCCACCTTCCGCATGGGAGTGCTTGCGGTGCTGTGGTTACCCATTTGGGTGGCCACCTTCTTTTCCTGGGCGATTCTAACAAGCTGCCGAGTTTCCCAGATTGTGCGGGTCAAAGGCTTTTCTGTGTAGGAATGAAGTCCATAGTGCATCGCCATCGAGGAAGCGGGCGCGTGATGGTGGTCCGGAATGCTGATGACAACCGCATCCAGTTCCCGGTGCATAGCATCCAGCATTCTGCGGTAATCGTCCCAAGCCGTCGCCAGCGGGTGCTGGAGCATGGCCTTCGAACGTGCATTCGCATCGATATCGCACACGGCCACGATGTCTCCGAATTCAGCAGCCGCCTCCATACCGCTCCATCCTTTTCCTCCGCTTCCGATAATGCCGAAACGCAGCTTCTTGGCCTGCCGTTTACTCGGGGCTTCCGCCTCCAATGTCCCAACGGCCAGACCTGCAAGGCCCACCGCCACTCCCTTTAAAATCGCGCGTCTCGAAAGTTGTCCTGCCATGCCCTTATAGTCGCATATTTTGGGGGACTGCGCGCTGTAAACGTGGCGCTTCGTGCTGTAAAAAAATCGGTTTTCGAGGATTATTCACTGACGATCAGTCTCGGCCACTAGCAGATGCTGAGTTGACCGGGCGAAGGAAGCTCTTACGGCGCGAAGCGCCACGCTTACGTGTTTACAGCGCGCAGCGCCATGTTTACAGTTTCGGCTCTCGGCTAGAATAGGACGACATGCCTTTGCTGACCATGCTGATTTTATCGAGCCTTCCCATAACAGCGTCCATAAAGACTCCCGATCCGGCGCCGCCGTTCATGATAGGCGTGCAAGCTTGGTCGTTCAACAGCTTCACTGCTCTGGAGGCGGTCGAAATGGCCGCTCATGCAAGTTCGAAATACATCGAGTTCTTCCCCGGTCAGAAACTGGAAGCAGCCTCCGACGTAGCGGTTGGGCCTGAAATGGGGGATGAAGCGACCCAGAAGCTTGAAGACCAGCTCGCGAAATACGGAGTCAAGGCCGTGGCCTACGGCGTCACCGGCATCTCGAAGGACCCCAACGAAGCGAGGAAGCTATTCCAGTGGGCAAAAAAACTGGGTCTTCTCGTCATCAACACGGAATCCACTGACGCGCTCGACACGATTGAAGCCATGGTCAAGGAGTTCGACATCAAGGTCGGCTTCCACGATCATCCGAAGCGAGCGGACGACCCAAGTTATAGGAACTGGGATCCCAACTACATTCTCTCCTTGGTCAGGAACCGGGACCACCGAATCGGCTCTTGCGCGGATATTGGGCATTGGGTTCGGTCGGGCATCAAGCCGATTGACGCATTGCGGATTCTGAAGGGCCGCATCGTCTCCAGCCACATGAAGGACCTGAATGAAATCTCGCCTTCCGCCCACGATGTGCCGTTTGGAACCGGGATCTCGGACATTCCCGCGGTTCTCAACGAGTTCAAGGCTCAAGGGTTCCATGGGCCCGCTTCGGTCGAATACGAGTACAACATGCAGAACTCGCTGCCCGAAGTGGCAAGCTGCATTGGCTTTGTCCGAGGATATCTCGCTCATCATTAGCGTTTTAAGCTGAGATAAGCTTGCCGCCGGGATGTTTGCGGTAAAACCGCGTTTGAGTGTGGGCTCACTGAAGCCCTCTCGCGAGGTCCCATGAACAAACAGTTTTCAGCCAAAACCATTCACTCCTCTTCCGGTTTGCTTGCGGTGGTATGCCTTGTCGCTGCCGGGGTGACTCTTCAGGCGAGCGCAAGGAGGCATGTCCGGCAAGATGCTACGCCGCCCGTCGTCGATCCGGGACCTGTGAGTGGGCCGCCCTCGGATGCGGTCGTCATCTTTGATGGCAGGAGCATGGCGAACTTAAAGGGGGAAGGGCATGGCGATCCCCGTTGGACCTTGGGGAAGGGCTATATGGAGGTTACGGATACAGGTGGCCTCTTTTCGCGGCAGGAATTTGCCGATTGCCAGATTCACGTCGAGTGGGCGGAACCGGCGGTCGTCAAAGGTGACGGCCAGGGCCGGGGAAACAGCGGAGTCTACGTCATGGGCCGATATGAAATCCAGGTGCTCGATTCTTATAAAAACCCCACTTATGCGAATGGGCAATGTGGAGCGCTTTATGCGCGCAATGCGCCGTTGGTGAACAGTTCGCGCAAACCAGGAGAATGGCAAACGTACGACATCGTTTTTCATCCGCCGAAAGCGGGGGCGGATGGAAAGGTGCAGGATGGCTCCCTCACGATCTTTCAGAACGGCGTCCTCATCCAAGATCATATTCCGGTTTCGGACCAATCCACTCCGGGCGCACCGTTCAGCACGATCGGCGAAAAAGGGCCCCTGTATCTACAGGACCACGGCGGGGACAAGGTCCGTTTTCGAAATATCTGGGTTCGGCCTCTTTAACTTGTGCCAGATGATGCACCGCTCTTTTTAGGGCTCACAGACCACTCTGAAACCCGCAAACGGCGCATCCGAAAGCCACCAGCGGCTCTTGGGCAGCTGTGGGTCCGTCTCTTGCCAGAAAGGCGAGTAACGCTGGCGGGAAGTGGGCGTGAGCAGCGATGCGGCATCTGAGTAGGATGCGCCGCATAAAATCTGCTTGCCATCCATATCGGTTGCCCACTGCCCAACATTGCCAAGCATGTCGTACAGGCCAAACTTGTTTGGCTGCTTTGAGGCGACCGGATGAGTAACGCCCTTGCTGTTCGCGGCATACCAGGCGACCTTGTCCAGGTCCGACGAACTCACCTTCCAATCGCCGCCGGCCCGGCAAGCAAGTTCCCATTCTGCCTCTGTCGGCAATCGATATTTCTTCTTTGTGGAAGCAGCCATCCACCGGCAAAACATCTCGCAAGATGTGAAGCTGAGATTGATCGCTGGGTATCCATGATGTCCCCAACCCAGGTCCGGCAAGATATAGCTCTTGCTGGGACGCGCAATCGCGTCGGGCGCGAAAACGGTTTGGTCGTAGGGTTTAGAGGGTGGGCCGCTTGCAATAAAGACGTCAAACGCTTCCCACGGTGTATCGGTGGTCGCCATCCAGAACGGCTTTACTTCGATTTGTTTCCCCCCGAGGGTTACTGTGCCACCTGGTATTGGAACCATGTTGATGCTGACAACCGAGTTGGGTAATGTCTCCGTGTAGGGCGCGAGCGGAGCTTGCGCCCAAAGAACCCTAATGCAAAGCGACATCACTGCGGCGACGGGCCAGCCACGCTTACAAACTGTCGCGGCGAAATTCTTGCGTAAATCGTTCATTGTTGCTCTTAGCGTGGGCTTCGGGCTTCCACTTGGAAGCTTATCGGTTCTGGCGCACGGCCCTTCTATTTTCCCTTCCCCGCCACCGGTTTTGCTCATCGACGCTCGGGAGCCACTTAAGCGGTTCTCCTACACCGAATATCTGATGGGCCAGGATGCCCGGCTTGTGGTCTACGCGCGTGACGAGACCGTGGCGCAGAAAGCTTGTAAAGCGGCCTTCGAACGCATCGCTGAACTGGATGCGATGATGAGCGATTACCGGAAGGATAGCGAACTAATGCGTTTAAGCGACAAGGCCGGAGGGCCGCCCGTTCATGTTTCGCCGGAACTGTTTCTCGTCTTGAAACGCGCCCAAGAGGTTTCCAAGCTGTCAGGCGGATATTTCGACGTGACCGTTGGGCCGGTTGTGGGCCCTTGGCGGAGGGCGAGAAAGGATGGCAAGCTCCCCGATCCAGCCGTGCTGGAGCAAGCGAGAGGGCTTGTCGGATGGCAGATGTTGACCCTGAACGACAAGGATCAAACCGTTCAGTTGGAAAAGCCTGGCATGAGACTGGATCTGGGCGGCATCGCAAAAGGCTATGCGGGGGACGAGGCTCAGAAGGTTCTGAAGGAAAACGGGATCACGCGAGCCATGGTCGACATCGGGGACATTGTCTTGAGTGCCCCTCCGCCTGATGCGAAGGGTTGGTCCATCGAAATGCCCGACTCAGGCGCCCCTCCCCAGTTGTTATCCAACTGCGCCATTTCCTCGTCGGGCGATACCGAACAGTACGTGGTAATTGGCGGAGTTCGTTATTCCCATGTCGTGGATCCCCATACGGGCCAAGCGCTTAGAAACAGAGTTCAAGCCACTGTGATTGCAAGGAACGGTCTGACATCGGACCCGCTGTCAACCTCAATGACCTTGGTGGATGGTAGGGCCCGCGCGAGGTTGTTGCATGCGTTTCCGGGTTCAAAATGTTTCGTTCGGGCGTTGAAGTAGCCGCCCGTATGAAGGCCGATGCAATGAAAGATTGGGGAGCAACTAATAAGAACTCGTTCGTGTCCGGGAGCTTCTTAGGGAAAGGCGTGCTCGCCGAGCGAACGCAGCTAGCAAGGCGAGCACTTACCTTTGTTCCAGCGATGCGTCGAGTAAGCTTGCTGACCCGACCATCGCAAGAGCCAGCCCTCAATACTCGTGCTTCGGGTTCATGCCTGGCTCCGGTTTGGGGTACATGCCATTAGCGCCGGGCAATAGCGGCGCCGGCGTATCCTTCGTTAGCGAATCGAGGCCCGGAGCGAACTCCTGGTCGCAGTTCAGCATGTCGTCGAGCGTGATTTCTTGTCCGGTATGGGCGGCCATGCGGCCCATGCTCGAAACCAGGCTTGCCTGAACGCCACGTTTCACTTCGCTGTACGGCTTGTCGGCTCGAATTGCCGCAACCAACTCGTCCCATTCGTTCTGATAGGGGTTGGTTTTGTCGTTCGACTGCCAAATCTGCTTCTCGGCAACCGGGTTCTGGCCGCGGAAGGTCGCGCTTGGACCGCCGCAGTCGTTGGCTCGCGAAGCAATGGCCATCCCCTTCGTGCCGTGGATATAGCTTGAGTAGATTCCTTGCGCTCCGGTCATGCAGCGGCCGTCGAAGTAGAACTTGCTTCCGTCGTCAAACGTGTATTCCACCGAATAAGTGTCCATGTTCTGGTCCACAAACGGTGAACCGTCCTGCGCCGTCTTGTAGTGCCGTCCGGCAAGTGCCTGAGCTTTGATTGGCCACGCGTTTTTCATCCAGCAGCAGTGATCGATGATGTGGATGTAAAAGTCGTTGAAGCAGCCGCCGCTTGCCCATAGAAAGCTGTGGAAACGGCGCACTTGGTAATCGAGATCGCTGATATCCGCGGGCTTCGGACCGGACTCGAAAAAGCCGGCAGGTTCGTGCATCCGATAGCCGCGCATGAGCACGATTTCCCCGATTTCGCCGTGCTGAATGCGGTCATGCAGTTCCTGGAGCGATTTGGCGTG
Source organism: uncultured archaeon (assembly GCA_963829965.1). Classification (GTDB taxonomy): domain Bacteria; phylum Armatimonadota; class Fimbriimonadia; order Fimbriimonadales; family Fimbriimonadaceae; genus DASXZH01. The sequence goes on from CAWHLK010000063.1 coordinate 14,645, forward strand.
GCGCGACATGAGCCCAACTCCAACCTTGAGATTCGCGGCAGCGGCCTGATCGGCGAGGTCCAGCATCCGTTTGCTAGTCGGGCCATCTACCGTCACCGGCTTTTCCATGAACACGTTCAGCTTCTTCGAGATTGCATAGGTGAAGTGCACCCAGCGAAAAGCTGGTGGAGTGGTCAAAATTACGATGTCGCCCGGCTTCAGACAGTCCATCGCCTGCTTATAAGCGTCCCACCCAATGAAACGCCGTTCTTCAGGCACGTCCATCTTCGCGCCGACTGCCTGGTTCAAATTCGTGTAGCTGCTTTTGAGCCGGTCGTCAAAGGCATCCGCCATCGCAATTAGCTTGATGGGACCGCTCGTGGTGCTTAAAGCGTTGACCACCGCGCCGCTGCCCCTGCCGCCGCATCCGACGATTGCCACCTGAATCAGGTCGCTCCCTTTCACGTGCACGGCGGGGAATCCGAAGCGGGAAAGAGCGGTTGCGCCCGCCACGGTGCCAGTAACTTTCAAAAACTCTCTTCTTGTTGTCAGGTTGCCTTCTTTAGCCATAAACTCACTTTCTATGTCGATACGAGGGCTCCGATGCCCAGTTCATTCCTTCCGCCAACATCCGCAAATATAAGGGGTCCTTGTACGAATCGTGGGTGTGTCCCATCGCGGTGTACCAGCTTCGGCCTTTGCCCACTGTGTGACACCACATGATCGGATGGTCATCGCCCATCGTTCCGCCATGGTAACTCTTCTCGTCAACCGTCGCAAGAACGGTCACTTGGCTTCGCGGGTCGGTCTTGAAGTTGTACCACTCATCGAACCTCACCCAAGGGTCAGGCAGAAACTTGGTGCTCGGGTGTTTCTTGTTTTCGATGTGGACGGTCGCCTGCTGCTGCTCGGGATGTCCATTAAACCAGGCGCCTACGAGGGTTCCATACCATGGCCATTTGTATTCCGTGTCGCTGGCGGAATGGACGCCCACAAATCCGCCGCCGTTTTCAACATAATTCTGCATGGCTAGCTTTTGATCCGCGTCGAGAACGTCCCCCGTGGTTTGGAAAAAAACAATGGCGTTGAATTTTGCGAGGTTATCCGGGGTGAACTCGTTAGAATCCTCAGTGAACTCCACCGTCCATTTGCGATCTTTGCAAAACTGCGCTATCGCTTGGCTGCCGTCCGGGATCGTATCATGTCGAAAACCGGTTGTCTTGGTGAAAACCAGAAAGTTCTTAGGAGGCGCGATGGCATCCACCCGTGGCGCTGCCAACACCATCGTGGCGACCGCTAGAAGTAACATTTCAAAAGGCTACCACGTTATGAAATGGCTTGCTTAAATCCATGCCAATTCTCCGCCCCGAGGTCGATTTTAATGAGTTCCGAATCGCGGATGTCCCCGCGAGGCACGAGCCATTTCGCCTGATCAACCGTATCCCGATCATGGAGTCCGGCGAGCCCATTGTCGATTTAAGAGTTACCTGTCCAGAGTTTTCGTTCTCGACCTACTGCCTTCCCTACGTGCGGGCAGAGGTTGCCGACGCGCTTGCCGTGGCCTTGGAGAAGCTGCCATCCCACCTCGACCTTCGGATGTTCACCGCTCTGAGGACTCTTGAGCAGCAGGCCGAGATGTATTGGCTTAACTACAACAAGGCGAAGGAGGAGCATCCCAACTGGCCGGAGTCCGTATTGCGCAAAATGACGAACCGATTCTTCGCGCCCCCGGATGCGAAGGCGCCGCCTGGGCATTGCACCGGAGGCGCGGTTGACGTGGGTCTTTTCAATCGTGAAACCGGAGAAGCCGTCGACCTGCGCTCGCCGCTGGAAGGCTGGGAGAGCGCCCCGACTTCCGCACACGGATTGAGCGAAGAGGCGACAGAGAACCGTCGCCTGCTCTGCTGCCTCATGCATTCCACTGGACTCTCGAATTGCAGGGACGAGTTTTGGCATTGGTCCTATGGGGATTCGGCCTGGGCGGTCCGCGTAGGCGCAAGAGCGGCGCCCTATGGTCTGATTGAGCCTCCCGAAGGTCACACGCGCGTCACCGGCGCCAAGGTAGTGATCCATGAATACAACCCCTCATGGCCGGATCACTTCGCCGAGATCCATGGCCACCTTCTATCCGCTTTGGGCGAGTTGGCGATATCCGTCGAGCATGTCGGAAGCACGTCCGTGCCAGGTCTTGCCGCAAAGCCTATCATCGATATCGATGTGGTCATCGAAAAGGGAGAAGCGCTGACTTCCGTAGTTGAGTCCTTGGCCACCCTCGGCTTTGAACATCAAGGGGATCTCGGAGTTGCAGGTCGCGAAGCGTTTAAGACAAAGGACGACAGTGCTTTGTGCAAGTCTTGGCCCGCGCATCATCTCTATGTTTGCGAAAAAAACAACGCGGAGCTTGCAAGGCACCTGGCGTTTCGGGATTATCTACGGGCGAACCAGGCGGCTGCAGTTCGCTACGCGGAAATCAAGCGTGATCTGGCCCAGAAATTTCCATGGGACCGGATTCGTTATAACGACGGCAAAGCGCCTTTTGTTTCAGAATTGCTCGCAGAATGCGATATGATTCCGCATTAGCATGAAACGGTTCTGGTCATTTATCCAGCGATACGACGTGCTGATCGTGTTTCTTCTTCTCTTCGCGGTCAACGCGATTTGGCAGCCTGGCGTCTTTCTGCAGCCGGAGAACCTGCGGAACATCATTAACCAGAACGCAGGCGTCGGCATCGTAGCCCTGGGCATGACTCTGGTTATCGTCACCGGCGGTATCGATCTCTCCGTGGGAAGCATGATGTCCCTTTCTGGCGTGCTTGCCGTCCTCGCCTTGAACAAGGTGATAGGTGGCGGGGGCAGCGAAACAAAGGCAACGATCCTCGGTCTTTTGGTGTGCCTCGGCGCGGGAACGGGACTTGGAGCGGTGAACGGGGTGATCATCGCCTATGGCCGGGTGGCCCCGTTTGTTGCAACGCTGGTTGGCCTCGTTGCCTATCGCTCCCTTAGCCTTGCCTTAGTTGAAGGCGGCGAAGTCCGTTCTGCCAGCGACAACGTCTTTCCCAGCCTCGGCAGCGGTGGCATCCCGGTTCCTTTCATGCACGTTTCCGGCGGCCAGCCGTTGATTGTTACGTGGGGCATGCTCATGTTCCTGGTTCTGGGCGTTATCGCAGGAGTGCTTCTCAAAAAGACCGTCTACGGCCGGCAAGTGAACGCAACCGGAGCAAACGAGACTGCCTGCCTGTATTCCGGAGTGAACACCAAGAAGATCAAGCTCCTGACCTATACATTGCTTGGCCTCTTTTCCGGGGTTGCGGCCGCAACCTTGGTGACACGCATGAACTCGGTAGCGTCTTCATCAACCGGGCTGAACTATGAGTTGGACGCCATTGCCGCGGTGGTGATTGGCGGGACTTCCCTGCGAGGTGGGCGGGGGAGGATCTGGGGCACCGTAGTTGGCGTTCTTCTGCTCGGAGTCATCACAAACATGCTGGTGACGGTGGGGGTTTCCGTGTATTGGCAGGGCGTCGTGAAGGGCGCGATCATTCTGATTGCAGCGCTATTACAGAGGGGAAGGGTGGAATGACAGTACCCAGCCCGGATTTTGGATCTATTTCGCGCCCGCGCCGGATCGCCTCCTTCCGGCGGGCCCAACGGGCCGATTTTTCATAGTGGAGGCCTAAGCGCACCTGCCGCAGCACAGCGGAGGCTAGAAGCGCAGGCCTGGTAACGAACCGCGATAACCATTGCTGGCCAAAGGTCCGCGTTAAAATACTGGCATGAGCCAGACACCAAATCTCAGCTTCCACAGGTAAGATGGGTCCACTTCGAGGTAGGGTTTTGCAATATAACGTCAAACGGATCACTGTAGCTCTCGTTCTTTCCATTCTCCTAGTCGGATGCCAAGGTGGCAGCGGCTCTTCTTCCATGGGCAAATTTGCCGCCGGCAAGAAGATCCGAATTGGGGTGTCGGTTCCCGCCGCCGATCACGGCTGGACGGCCGGCGTGATCTATTGGGCCAAACAGGCGATGGCCCTCTATCCGGATGTCGAGTGGACCTTCTCAACCGCCGACGGGCCGGACAAGCAAATCAACGACCTTGAAACCATGATGGCAAAGGGCGAAGATGCGATCGTAGTTCTCGCCACCGAAAGCGCGCCGCTCACGCCCGTCGCCGGCAAGATCCATGATCGGGGCATCATGCTCGTGAACGTGGACCGGGGCTTCCTCAAACCGGTTGCCGATGTGTTTATCGAAGGCGACAACAAATCCTTCGGGCGCAAATCGGCTGAGTATATGGTTCAGAAGCTTGGCGGCAAGGGCAAGATCGTGGTACTCGAGGGCATTCCCAGCACGGTCAACACGGACCGCGTACAAGCGGCCATGGAAGTTTTCAAGCAGAACCCCGGCATCCAAATCCTTGATGACCAGTCAGGCATGTGGAACCACCAGAAGGCCCTGGACGTGATGCAAACGTTCCTGCTGAAAGACAAACAAATTGACGCGGTGTGGGCGCAAGACGATGACATGGCCCTCGGCGCGGAGCAGGCAATCAAAGAAGCGGGCCGAGACAAGGAGATGTGGATACTAGGCGGCGCGGGCATGAAGGACATCGTCAAGCGCGTGATGGACAACGACCACATGTTCCCGGCGGACATCAGCTACCCACCATCGATGGTCGCTTACGCGATCCAGAACGCGGTGTCCACCCTTCGCGATGGCAAGAAGGACGATATCATGAAATTCACGCCTCGGCACATGTTCATCGACGTGGAAATGATCACGCCCGATAATGCGAAGAACTTTTACTTCCCCGATTCAGTGTTTTAGGAAGTGCTGAAACGTTCGCGATCTTCAGTTCGGCCGGCGGTGACCTGACCCCCTTTTGAGGGCCACCCGGACCTATACATACTTCGGCAAACTCCACGGCTTGCGATAGTCGCGCCGATAGCCTATTGCTTCCTTGCCCGCTTTGCCGACGAGATCCATCTTCTCGTTGTCCCATCGAAGCATCTCCCCCGATTCCCATGCGATGTTGGCCAGGTGGCAACAGATGGTGGTTTGCGCGACCGACGCCAGATCTGCCCTTGGCTTCTCTCGAGATTTCACGCAGTCCAGGAAGTTCCGCCAGTGATCGCCGACCGGCTCGGACTCTTCTTTGGGAATCTCCTTGCCGTCTGCGTCCAACACGATCCAACCGCCGCGCCAGACGCGAAGGGTTTTTCCGTCTGCGCTCACAAACTCGGTTCCGTGGCCCTCCTTTCCGGGGTGGTCACGCAGGATCGACCATTGGAGCACGAAGTCCGGATTATTGAACCTGTAGATTGCCTCAAGAGTGTCAGGAGCGTCCCGGTCTTCGCCCAGGATCGCTAGTTGCCCGCCCATGGCGCTAACGGTTGTAGGCATGGGGAGATTTTCGTCTTTGCTCATTCCAAGCAGCGCGATGTCGATCATGTGAACGCCCCAGTCCACCGACATCCCTCCGCCGGTGTTCATGAACCAACGCCAGTTGAAATGGACGTGGTTGGAAGCATAAGGCGTGTATTTGGCCGGGCCTACCCAGAAATCGTAGTCGAGATTCTTTGGTGCGTCCGAGGGCGCCTCGTGCCCCACGTGGGAATTTTCCGTTATCCACGCGCGGCACAGCACGATTTTGCCCAACTTGCCCGCGCGAATGTAGGAAATGGCATCGGTGAACTCCTTTGTGCTCCGCTGCCACGTTCCCACCTGCACTACGCGCTGGTGATGGTGCGCGGCTGCAACCATATTTTTCGCCTCCGTAATATCGTGCGAGATCGGCTTTTCACAGTAGCAATCCTTGCCTGCCTCGACCGCGTGAATCAGGTTTAGCGCATGCCAATGGTCGGGTGATCCGACGATAATGGCGTCGATATCTTTGCGCTCCAACATCTTCCGGTAATCGCGGAAGACCTCGGGCGCGCGGCCGTATTTATCGGTGACCGCTTTGATGTCACCGGGCATGCGGTTCTCATCCACGTCGCAAACGGCCGCGATCTCCGCGTCCGGGAAGTTCATGAAGGACCGCATGTTTGCAGCGCCCATTCCGCCGCATCCGATCAGCCCGAAAACGATCTTGTCGCTTGGCGCCGTTTTCTTACGCGTTGCCAGGGGGCTTACCATTCCCATCAACAGGGGCGATGCGGCCCCTGCCAGCGCAACAGTACCCGCTCTCCCAAGCAGCTCTCTTCGTGTGATTCCTTCGTTGGACATGGGGGCACTTTACCAGGAGTGGCCCTATAATTCGCTCGAAGGCTCGGAATTAATTTGCTTGGCCGGCTATTTCGGGAAAAACGGCAAGCGCATTACCTGCCAGTGGTTCCGTCGAGAAGACGTCCACGACGACGTAGCGTAATGACGTCATTTGTTAGTTGGCCTCCGTGATCGGCTCATTCTTCAAGAAACACATAGACTTACTTAGAAGATAGATTTGGCCGGCCTGTGACCGTGGTCGATAAGCCGGCCTGACGCGCTTATTTTATTGGATAGTCAGTTTGCTAACTGACGAACTATTATAACACAAAATTTATCTCTTTAAGCCGGTAACTCCTTCAATGTCGGACTGCCTCGGACTCAGTCCTAGAGCTTTGTCATGGCCATCTTCTTTAGCCGGTCGATGGCAGCCTCGTCACGCTTGTAGAAGGTCCATTTCTTGATCCGCTTAGGCCGGATGAGTCCCGCATCGGACAAGATTCTAAGATGTTCGCTTGCCGTCGGCTGGCTCACTCCGAGCTTGTCGGCGATAAAACAGCTGCAGACTCCATCCTCGATGAGATCACCGTCGACCTGTGGCGGAAAATGCTTCACAGGGTCCTTAAGCCAGGTCAAGACCTGCAGTCTTCGGTCATTCGCGAGCGCTTGAAGCGCGAGGCTGAAATTCATATCGTTAGTTTGCCAACTTCCATCTTAACTATATGCCAACATCCAAGGTTCCGGCACATGAAATCTTTGGACACGAGAATCAACAATCGAATTTTCTTGCTCAGACGAGTTTGCTTACTTCCCTAGCGCCATGTGCTCGTACAGCTTCCATCGGGTATCGATGGCTTCCTGGGCATCGGCCATCATGCCTTCCGCTTCGCTTGGGTTGGTTTGTCTAAGCATCTTGAACCGCAACTCCTGGTTTGAGAAGTCCAAGAACTTCAAGGTCGGCCGGGTGGAATCCAGAATGAACGGATTCTCGCCCGTCCCCTTAAGTTCCGGATTGTATCGGAGAAGTGGCCAGTACCCTGAGCGCACGGCAAGCTGTTGCTGCTGAAGGCCCTTTTCCATGTCTATCCCATGGGCGATGCAGTGGCTGTACGCCAAGATCAGCGATGGCCCGGAATAGGCCTCCGCCTCGCGGAAAGCGGTCAGCGTCTGCTGAGGGTTTGCCCCCAATGCAACACGCGCTACGTAGACCTTCCCGTACGCTATTGCTTGCAGCGCGAGATCTTTTTTGTTCACATGCTTGCCGCCGTTTGCGAACTTGGCAACCGCCGCCAGAGGCGTCGATTTGGATGCCTGACCACCCGTGTTTGAATAGACCTCTGTGTCCATCACAAGGATGTTCACGTTGCGGCCGGAGGCGAGGACGTGGTCCAAGCCGCTTGAGCCGATATCGTAAGCCCATCCATCGCCGCCTACAATCCAGACGCTTCTTCTTACCAGTGAATCTGCGATCGCGAGGAGCATCCGGGCCTCGAGTGAATCGATCTTTCTTAATGCGGCTTTTAGTGCGGCGACACGTTCGCGCTGCCGCCGGATCTGGGACTCCACGATCTGGGGGGCTTCGATCAATTCACGAACGACGCTTCGCCCAAGCTTGGACGCCAACTGGTGCAAAAGCCGCTCGCAACTATTCCAGTGCCGGTCTGCGGCCAGCCGCATGCCGAGTCCAAACTCCGCATTGTCTTCAAATAGAGAGTTTGACCACGCTGGGCCGCGGCCCTCGTAGTTGACCGACCATGGCGTGGTCGGAAGGTTTCCTCCATAAATGGAAGAGCAGCCAGTCGCGTTCGCCACCAGCATTCGGTCTCCAAAGAGTTGAGAAAGGAGCTTCAGATAGGGCGTTTCGCCACAGCCTGCACAGGCGGCGGAAAACTCAAAAAGCGGCTCTAGGAACTGGCTTCCGCGGACTGTGGCAAAGTCCACTGATCCGCGGTCGTTTACCGGGAGTTTCTCGAAAAACTCGTTCTGTACCCGCCCGCTTTCGATGAGCGCGGGCTCCTTTTCTGCCATGTTGATTGCACGGCGCCCAGGCTGGGTGTCACTTCGGACCGGACAGGCGTCCACGCACAACGTGCAGCCCGTGCAGTCCTCAGCGTAAACCTGGAGGGTGTACATCGTGTCCGGAAAGCCCTTTGCCTCGATGGGCTTGTACTGGAAGCACTCGGGAGCGTCGGCCAATTCATCCCGATGGAAGAGCCTCGCCCGAATCACGCCGTGCGGACAAACGAAGCCGCAATTGCCGCATTGGATACACGACTCGGTATCCCAAATCGGGATCTTGTCCGCAATGTTCCGTTTCTCGTATTTAGAAGTGCCGGACGGGAAGGTGCCGTCCACCGGCATCATGCTTACGGGGACGTCGTCGCCTTCACCGGCGATGATCCGCGCGGTTACCTCTTGAACGAACTCAGGTGCATCGTCCATGACGGGAACCTGCAACACCGACTCGCTTGTAACAACCGCCGGCACACGAACTGCGAAGAGGTTCTCAAGAGTTTGGTCGACGGCTTTGAAGTTTTTGCGAACCACATCGTCGCCCTTCCGGCCATAGGTTTTCTTAATCGACTTCTTGATCTTGTCGATCGCCTCGTCTTTAGGCATTACGCCCGAAACGGCGAAAAAGCAAGTCTGCATAATCGTGTTCGTGCGACTCCCCATGCCCGTTTCGTGCGCCACCTTGGTGGCGTCGATGACATAGAACTTGATTTTTTTCCTGACAAGCTGCTCCTGCATAATCCGCGGGAGTTTCTCCCACACGTCCTCCGCCGAATAGGGGCTGTTGAGGAGGAACGTTGCGCCATCCATAGCGGAGCGCAACACATCGATCAGGTGAATGAAATTGAAGTTGTGGCAGCCTACGAAGTGCGCCTTGTGGATCAGGTATGCCGAGCGAATCGGTTTGTGCCCAAATCGAAGATGGGAGACGGTCTGCGATCCCGACTTCTTGGAATCGTAAAGGAAATATCCTTGAACGTAGAACTCCGGTTCCTCACCGATGATCTTGATCGTATTCTTGTTCGCGCCTACCGTACCATCTGCACCCAGTCCGTAAAAAACGGCCCGGTGGACGTCCGCTGATTCGATATCGAAATCGGGATCGTATGGGAGACTCGTATGACAGACGTCGTCATTGATGCCCACGGTGAAATGGTTCTTCGGCGAGGACTTCTTCAGTTCGTCGAAAATCGCGCAAACCATTCCGGGATTGAACTCCTTGGAGGAAAGCCCATATCGCCCGCCAACAATCTTCGGCATGATCGCCGGCTGCGCTTCGAAAAATGCGGAGACTACGTCCGAATAAAGCGGCTCCCCGGTTGCCCCTGGCTCTTTCGTTCGGTCCAAAACCGCAATACTGCGTGCGGTCTTGGGGATCGCCTGCAGAAGCCTGTCTGACGCAAACGGCCGGTAAAGATGAACCTGGACGACACCGACATCTTCGCCAAGGTCGTTAAGATAATCGCAAGTTTCGCGTACGGTCTCCGATCCGGAGCCCATGAGGATGATAATTCGCTCGGCCGTAGGCGAGCCAAAGTAATCGAATAGCCGGTAACGCCGGCCGGTGAGGTCACCGAACTTATCCATCGCCTTCTCAACGATGGCTGGACAAGCGACATAGAACCGGTTTGCAGCCTCCCGGCTTTGGAAATACACATCCGGGTTCTGAGCGGTGCCGCGAATAGAGGGAATATCAGGATTGAGGGCCCGGTTTCGACAGGCAATAACGAGGTTCTCGTCGATCATCCGTCGCAATATTTCGTCCGAAAGAATCTCAATTTTTGAGACCTCGTGCGAAGTGCGAAAACCGTCGAAAAAGTGGATGAACGGAATCCGACTCTCCAGAGTGGCTGCCTGGGCGATCAGTGCCAAATCGTGCGCGGCTTGGACCGAGTTGGAAACTAGCTGGGCGAAGCCGGTGGAGCGTGCGGCCATCACATCCTGATGGTCGCCGAAGATGGAAAGAGCCTGCGTGGCAAGCGACCGCGCGGCAACATGCATAACGCAAGGCGACAGCTCACCCGCGATCTTATACATGTTGGGGATCATGAGAAGAAGCCCCTGAGAAGCGGTAAACGTGGTTGTCAGGGCGCCAGTTTGGAGCGCGCCATGGACGGTGCCCGCGGCCCCGCCTTCGCTCTGCATTTCGACAACGTCCGGGATGCCACCCCAGATGTTGGTTTTGCCCTCGCTTGCCCACTGGTCTGCGAGTTCGGCCATCGTAGATGACGGCGTGATGGGATAAATCGAACAAACCTCGTTGACACGATAAGCGACATAGGCGGCGGCTTCGTTGCCGTCGATCGTCATCTTCGTCGTCGAGACCTTTTTTGGGGCTTCCAGGACTTGGCTCATGGCTTAAATGGTCACCTCTTCTTCCGAAGTTATGGATATCGCGTGGCACGGACACTGTTCCACGCATATGCCGCAGCCGGTGCATTTGTCCAAGTCGATTCGATAACGAAGACCCTTGCCCAGTTTCATGATTGCGTCCTCCGGGCAGGACCCGTAGCAGGCGTCGCATTCGAAGCAGTCGCCGCACGAGAAGCACCGTTTCGCCTCAAACTGCGCTTCTTCGGTGCTCAGACCGCCCACGACCTCGCCAAAGCCATCCTTTCTGTTTTGAATGTCGATCTGCTGTTGGCTTTGCTGCTTCACTGCAGCAAAAAACCACAGCCGCAGTTTGTCGTGCGATGCCAAGGCTTGAGCATGCGCCGTTTCGTAAGATGCCTGCTTCAGATAGGCGTCAATATTCTTCGCTGCCTTTTTCCCGTGGCCCACCGCCATTGTCGCCGTGCGCTCGGAGGGCACCATGTCACCGCCCGCGAACACGCCGGGGTAGCCGGTTTGCATTTCCTTGTCTACCACCACCGTCCCATCGTCCTTGAAGACTATTTCCGAAACATTGCGAAGGAAGCTCGTGTCCGAATCCTGGCCGAGCGCAAGGATCAGGTCGTCCGCGACCACGGTTTCGAACTCGCCGGTCGGATAAGGCATACCCTTTTCGTCGATTTCCATCTTCTCGACCGTAAACGACGAGGCCTCGATGGATTTGATCGTCCGCAGCCAATGAATGTCCACTCCCTCCTTGATCGCCTCATCCGCTTCCGACTGATGGGCAGCCATGTGCTCGCGGTCTCGACGGTAAATGATAAGTGGTTCCGCGCCCAAGCGCATCGCTACTCGGGCCGTGTCCATTGCGGCGTTGCCACCGCCATAAACGGCGACTCGCCGCCCGAGCACCGGAGGGTTGCCCGCTTCGACGTCCCGCAGAAATGAAACCGCGTCCAAAATTTTGCCGGCGTCTCGCGCGGGAATATTCGTCTTCTTGCCAATGTGCGCGCCGACGGCAATAAATGCGGCGTCGAACTTCCCTTGCTTCAGCTCTTTGGTGAGGTTGTCTACCCGATGGTTGAGCTTGATCTTCACACCCATCCGCTTGATCCTCGCAACTTCTGCATCGAGGATATGTCTGGGTAAGCGGTACGACGGGATGCCGTATCGCATCATTCCGCCTGTGGTTGAGTACGACTCGTAAATCTCGACCTCGTGCCCCATGAGCACAAGATGGTATGCACAAGACAGGCCGCTTGCCCCTGCCCCGACCACCAACACGCGCTTGCCGGTCGGCTTGGCGGTGACTTTCGGGGTCCATTTCTTTTCAATGGCCAAGTCGCCAAGGAACCGCTCCACCGCATGGATGCTCAGTGCTTCGTCAAATTCTTTTCGGTTGCAATTGGACTCGCAAGGGTGGTAGCAGATACGGCCGTGTATAGCCGGCAGTGGGTTCGACTGCATGAGGATTTCCCAAGCTTCTTTGAACTTGCCTTCGGCAGCCAACGAGAGCCAACCGCGGATGTTCTCACCTGCCGGACAAGCGTGATTGCAAGGAGGAAGTGCCTCCATGTAAAACGGGCGCATGATGCGCTCTGGTCCGGTTCCCTGCTTCCGGGTGAGATCGGGAGGTGTGGTTAAATCAGTTCTTTTGGAAGTCACGGTTCCCCCATTGTTGGTTTTTAACCTTGAGTTCCGGGATTACCTTGTCACGGCAAACCCAGCTCTCCGGAAATCAAAACCTCACCTCCATGATAGGCCGTGGATCGTGAAGTTGCACGTCAGGAGTTTGTTGGACGAAGAACGTAGCTAATGGCTATTTCCCTCCCGTCGTTATCCGACCGCATGAGAGGCCACCAAGGAACGTTCGCGAATATTATTGAAATTTATTGAAGAAGCTATAATACGTCAAATGAAATTGCGTTCACTTTTCGTTCTAGCGGTTATTGCCGCATTAGCCATTGGGTGCAAATCTGGCGATACATCTGCCTCGACCGCTCCTGATTCCACCAAGCCGTCCGCAGATGCGACCGCTCCTGATTCTTCCAAAACCACGGATTCCAGCACTGCGGATAACAGTTCAACGAACTCGGTAGTGGGAACTTGGACCAACGACAATAAAGGGATGAAAGACGGCGTCATTGAATTCAAAGATGACGGAACGATGTCCATCACCGGAACCGTTGCCGACTCAGGTTGGGCAACCGAGATTGAGGGCACTTACAAGCTGGATAAAGACAAAATCTCACTGAAGACCACCAGCCAGAAGTTCACCGCCCCAGCCGGCGCGGACGACGCTGCGAAGAAAGCGGTGGACGATGCCAACAAGCAGTCGGAAGAGCAAGTTCCGAAGCTCCCGGCAGACGATGCGACCGTTAAATTCACAGACAAGGACACCTTCGTTATGACGGGAAGCAATGGAACGCCCGTCACCTTCAAGCGCAAGGCGTAAGCTTTCAATAACTAAGGCCGGGCCGTTCTTTAACGGGCCGGGCCTTAATTAGCCTTTACGCCGAATCGCCCCTTGCGGTACGTTTGGCGAGTTCTGGAGAACTTGGTTTACGATATACGGGTTCACTGGGATTCCGGCCTCTTGCGCCATGTTGAGGTAATACTGATCCCATGGCGCGGGCTTGCTGACCTCGCCTGTGGAATTCTTCTCCATTAAGAACCGACCGTCCGAAGAGATGGTGATTTCGAAGAAGCTCTGGGAGGTCTTCAAATCGTACAGCCTTTGCTGATCTGAGGCTGAGTCCATACTTTTCTGCGCAAGGTCACCTGGGGTAATCGCCATTTGCACGGGATCGATGATGGACACTTTTAGCACGGTGCTCGCCGGCGATCCTCCGTAGATCTTCAAGGGATCGAACTGGGCGAGAAGGGAAATGCCTTGGTCTGGCAAAGTCGCGCTCTCAGTTCGCTCTCCGCCATCGCTGGATTTGCGGGTCATGATTACGTGCCCCGCGTCGATCTTGACCGTAGTGACGTTCCAAGAATAAGGCGATTTTTCCGTGTATTTCGCAGTTATCGGGTGCCCGTCCGCATCTGACCAAGAGTCGATCTCGGTTATGCCGCCTTTAACGGCTTCGACATGGCTGAAAAAGTGCTGCTTGCCGGTTACGGTCTCATTGACCTCAATTCCCCTGCCAACCACCCTGCCGTCTTGAAAAATAACGCGGGGCTCGACCCCATTCACCATCTGCGGCGCGACATTTCCGTTCTGTGCGAGCGCCGTCATCGCGAGTGCAACAAAGTACATAGCTATCTCCATTATTAGGACGAGTGGGGAGGTTCACCTAGTTCTATCATTGATTGTTAAACAGCATATAGATTGATCGAAGGACATGGGGTTGCGGCTTTTAGCTTGCCAAGTCGGTGAACATAACCGCTTCCGTTTCGGGAGTTACGGACACAATCCCGCTGGTGGTTGTGCCGGCGCGGCGTTCAGCCCAGCACGGCAACAGTTTCGATCGATGGGCCCGCACCCCCGGGCGGGGCAGTTCTCCAGATCAATTTGAGTTTGACCGCGGAAAAGGTTCCTCCGACAGTGACGGTCCAGCCGGGAAGGCCTCGGTAAGCTTTCAGATAACCACTACCGGAGTTGAACAGACCCAAACGGCCACGATCACGATTGAGTACAACGGCGGTGGATTGCAACCGCAGTTGACCATCCATCCCCGTACGAGCTTCTAGTTCGAAGGCGGCATGTCAAAATGTGCCAATGCGACCCGGAGTCACTCTTAAAAATTGAACCTTTTCATGCGCGAGATTGGAAAAGCCGCGCAAGGCCCGGGCAAGGTTTTCTTCGTCGGTGGCGCAACCGCGTTGCTCATGGACATTCGGGACCAAACCATCGACATCGATCTCAAATTGGAGCCTGAGCCCAGGGGCGTCTTTGAGAGTATCCGGAATCTAAAGGAACGTCTTTCTGTGAATATCGAGTTGGCTTCGCCAGATGACTTTTTGCCGGCGCTTCCGGGGTGGCAAGACCGAAGCGCCTGGATCGCGACCCACGGGTCAGTTGATTTTTTCCAGTTCGACCTCTATTCGCAGGTCCTTTCGAAAATCCTTCGTGGACATGGCCATGACCTTAGCGACGCCCGATCATTCGTCACATTGGGAGGTCTTTCCTTAGTTGAGCTAGAGAGGCTTTTTGCCGTTGTTGAGCCCCTCTTGATTCGATATCCAGCAGTTGATGCGAACTTGTTCCGGCGTCAGGTGGAGGAGTTTATTGCGACCTTTGAGCAATAGCGAAGCCGAAGAGCTATCCATATTCCCTGGTGGCACTGTTATAGCAAAAGGGCTGGCGGATTTGGAAGAAGCGAAAAAAACCGCTGAGGCCCTGCTCGTAATGGAGGCGGCTCCTCGCTTGAGGCGGCTCGGCTTCCAGGTGAAGTTGTTGCCCAGCGTGCCACTGCCT
>CAWHLK010000064.1:0-11754 GCA_963829965.1 uncultured archaeon
GGTTTATGAACTGATTCTTGGCACGCCCGAATTTCGAGCAGCCATTGCCAACAAGGTGGACTTCGCAAATTTGCTGGCCGTTGCCAAAGAACAGGGCTACCGAACGATGCTGGAAGACGGCGTCTACAAAGCCATGCAGGGATGGACGACGCCGGACGAAGTGATCAAGGCGGTTTACACTCAGGCAATCGAGGGCTAAGTTTGGAATGATACAATGGCCGGCCCCTTAGGCCGAACGGGCCTCAATTCCTTATCGATGATACAATGACGGAGCGTCGCAGCCGGGCATTGAACATGGGACCACAGCCTTACCTAAAGCACCGTTCCTCCCCAGCCCCAACGGGGCGACAATCCTTAGCGAAGGGCGAAGCCGAGTGTGAGCGTCTGTTAGGGGCGCTATTAACTTGGTACGACAAAAACAAGCGCGACCTCCCTTGGCGAAGGACCCGCGACCCCTATGCCATTTGGGTGAGCGAAGCCATGCTTCAGCAAACCCAGGTTGTTACCGTTTTGCCTTATTACGACCGATGGATGTCCAGATTTCCCACGATTGGTTCTCTGGCCAATGCGACCGAGCAGGAGGCCCTGTCTTTATGGCAAGGACTGGGCTATTACCGGCGCTGTCGGCTGCTCTTGGAGGGCGCTCGGTACGTTGCGGCCCAGGGCATGCCCAGTTCTTCAGAGTCATGGGAAAAAGTCCCTGGGGTTGGGCGTTATACGGCTTGCGCTATTTCCTCGATCGCTTTGGGCGAGCAGGTCCCTGTTGTGGACGGCAACGTGGAACGCGTTTATGCGCGGCTAGCAGCTTGCTATCATCCCAAGCCCAAACTGAACAAGAAGGCTTGGGACTGGGCGGCTTCCCTTGTGCCAGCAGAAAGACCGGGCGATTTCAATCAGGCTCTTATGGAATTGGGAGCGACCGTATGCAGACCCGCAAACCCGGATTGCTTAGCCTGTCCCGTTCAGTCCATGTGCCAAGCTCATGCCCAGGGCCGGGTAGCTGAGCTTCCTGTCCGTTCCCCAAAGACTAAGACGGTGAGTCTCCAATTTCACGTTTGGATCCCGATTTTCGAAGGCCTCTATGGGCTTCGCCAGATCCCGGAAGGCGAATGGTGGGAGAACATGTGGGAGTTTCCAAGGGCATCTTCCGAGTGCGACCTAGGAGAGATCGTCGGCGAAGGTGAAGTCTTGCCTTGCGGCGGCTTGCGCCATTCGGTGACCCATCATCGAATCACGTTAATCGTGTCGCAGATAGAATGCGCCGGGAAATCCGAGGCTTTGAAGTGGGTTTCCGGGGAAGAGCTTATGCAGATGCCGTTGCCCTCGCCCCAGAGAAAGGCCTTAGCCCTGATGAGAAAGGCGGCAGGTTCTCTGTTTGCCGGGGGTTAGAGATTCTTTTTGATCTCCTGCCCGTTCCAGCGTTTTTGGCGGATCAGCTTCTGGTCGCTGGGCCTGAGTGCCACGACAATCAGGATTTGAGGCGCGCGACCCTCCTCGTCGGTTTCGACGGGGAAATACTGGTGTGGAAGTTCGGCGTCGAAGGTCATCGAGTCGCCTGGGCCCAGAATGCACTCGTCACCGTCTACCGATATTTTGAGCTTGCCTCTTAGGCAGTATGCGAACTCTTCTCCATAGTGGGAATCCACCCAACTGTCACGATAGAACTCCATAAGAGCGTGGGATGTTATTCCACCTACAAGTTCGCTGTCCAACACTGCCGTGAAGAAGGGCTGAAAGCCGACCGAGCCGAGCCGCCTGCGCTCGCTTTCGTCGTTGACGTGGATTGGGTCGTCTTCGACGAGCTGCTTTTGGTATTGGCTCTTTGCCTTGCTCACCGACCACTTCGTTTCGGTGGCACGGTGAACTGAATACTTCTCACTTGGTGGCAACGGGCGCGCCAACTGATCGCTAAACATGTGGAGGGCCAGCCGGATCTTCGTGAGGGTTTCCGGTCGGCAGGGCTTGCCCTGCTCCAAGCGAATCACGGTATAGCGCGCGATGCCGGCTTTTTGGGCAAGCGTTTGGGTGCTTAAGTGCAGCTTCTGTCTGCGCGCTTTGACTCGGCGTCCGAGAGATTGGTAGTCCACGATTTCTGCAGATTCAAACAGGGTAAGGTGATCGATGGCCACGCCTTTATTCTCCTAGCGATTTGGCCATCCGGATAGCAGGTTCTTGCCAACCGTTAGACAATTATAACGCAAACTGTCTAATATCCAATGCTGGGTTGCATACACTCTATTGGCGATTTAGCAATCCCATCTTAGAATCAATTCAAGAGCCTCGCAGCGTAGCAGGCAGGAGTCTTTCAAAAATGTCTAAACAGCTTAAAGGTTTCACTCTTATTGAGCTTCTTGTAGTTATCGCAATCATTGCCATCCTTGCTGCGATTCTGTTTCCGGTCTTTGCACAGGCAAAAGAGGCGGCAAAGAAAACTTCTTGCCTTTCCAACCTCAAGAACATCGTTACCGCTTCGATGCTCTATGCAAATGACTATGACGACGACGTAGTTCCAACGAGCTATTATTACAACTCCAACTACACAGTTTCCTACTTCTGGTGGGGCACTGTCACCACGTTGCCGCCGACCTACAAGCCGGTGGTGGACTACACCAAAGGGCTGCTTTACCCCTATACCAAGAGCGGTGCGATTCAGGATTGCCCAGACAATCAAGGAATCAAAGCCGACCCATACACGGGAACGCCTTTCGCGTACGCGATGAACGGCGGCGTGGACGGATTTGGCGGATTGCCGAACTGGATTTCCCAGCTTCCCAACGGCCCCTTTAACAACCCCTACATCATTGGATTCGGGAGCTTCGGCGGCCCTCCCGAAACGGGTGTTCTGTCGGCCGACACCTTCGATTCCCCTGCTGAGACTATTATGATCGCGGACGCGGCGGAATCCATTGCCAATGGGACGACCTTCAGCGTCGCGGATACAGCACAGTTCGGCTGCGACTTCTCGTTTGGAGTGCAGGCACGCCATGGCGGCGGCATCGCCAACATCGGGTGGTTCGACGGCCATGCGAAAGGCATGCGCGTGGTCAAGAGCACGGCAACCGCCGCGCAGGATCCCTGGGATTTCTCGGCTGCCGAGTACAACATCGGCATCGTCGCCCATAGTGCGCTCTCCTCGACCACGCTGCCCTCCAATGGCTTGGAAGAGACCAAGAGCGACTGCTACTACTATCTGCCGACCAAAAACTAGGTTCCGGTATGCGCGCCTGGCGGAGAGAATCTGCCGGGCGCGCATAGTGCTACAAAAACCACAATGCTAAAAACGGGTCTGATTCTTTCTTCCCTTTGTTTTGTTTTGATTATCGCCGGCTGTTCGGGCGGAGTTGCACCCACCGGGCAGATTCAGGTTAGCCAGCAAGATATGGTCCAGAGCCAAATCTTTCGAGCGAAGGAGTCTCTCGATCTCATTGAGAAGCTTCCTCCCGCCCAGCGTCAGGCGGCGGCAAGCATTCCACGTACAGCGGAGGCCCTTTATGCGGCATCCCAGTCCGACCCTGCTACCAAAAAGCGGATCGACGATTTGGGAATCAAGGTTTCCGCTCCTGCAGCTCCTCATCACCGATAAAGGCTCCATCCAATGAAAACAGCAACCATTCTTTTTCTTGCCTTGGTGTCCGCCTCTGCCATGGCGCAGAACGAGCTTTCGACCGCGAAGACTTTTGAGGTGGAAGAGGCCCTGGGGTCGGCGCAGATTACGGTACAAGTAGTTCGGCCGAACAAGGTGATGGTTTCGCTTCAGAACAATCACGGAAAAGACGGAACCTACATTTTTGATGGCAAGAATGCTTACGAGTACCACAAGTGGTCAAACACATTTGAGGTGCTCGATCCGATGCCAAATGGCCACTTTCCGAGCATCCTAACCGATCTTTCAGCGGTCGACCTGCTCTTGAATGGCGGGAAACTGGAAGCAGCCAGCCCAGACGACACGGTGACAACCGGACACGATACGCTGAACGGCAAAGAGGCCGTGTTGACGACCGTGACGACTGCGGCCCGAAAGGGGAAGGACGACAAATCCTACCAGAACGAAATGAAGGTGTGGTCGGATGCGACATCCGGTTTGCCCTTACGGAGGGTCCAGGCTTCGATTGTGGATGGAGTTGAGCACCCTTTCCAGGATCTGACGTTCACCAGCTTTAGGTTTGATTTGCCGCTAGCCATCGCCTGGAAGGCGCCGAAGGGAGCGACGGAAGGAGACGGCGGGAATCTACTTAAGGCGGGCGTCATGGCACCGGACTTTACGGCGATTGGCCCCGATGGCAAGACGGTTCATCTTTCGGATTACCGGGGGAAGGTAGTCGTCCTCGATTTTTGGGCCACCTGGTGCGTTCCTTGCCAACACGCAATGCCTCGGCTAGAGGCAATCTCCAAGCAGTTGAACCCCGCTGATGCGATTGTTCTGGGAGTCTGCGTTTGGGACAAGAGGGACGCCGACAACAGTGGGTTACTTCGAAAAAGCAGACCTATTCGTTCGCGACGGTCTTTGACCCTGCCGGCCGAGCCAAGAACAGCATTGCCAGTGGCTCCTACAATGTGGAGGGATTCAAGACGCTAGTACGTCATTGGGAAGTACGGCCGGGTTGTTTCGGGATACCTGACAGTCGATACCTAGCGGCATCATCCGTTGGAGGATGCACTGGCGAAAATTGGATATAACAGTGAAGTAGCTCCCAACTTGCCCTTTTTCAAGCTTCTCCCATGTGGAATGGGTATGGAGTTGCGGGAAAATGGGCGTATGACACGAAACACCTTCTTTGCAGTACTTGGCTTTCTTATGATTGGCTTGCTTGCCTTGACCATGGTTGAACAAGCATCTGCCAGGTCAAGCGCTTTTGGCGTCTGGGAATACAAGTTGCTCCCCAATACCCACGTTGTGAGTCCGGACGACATGCAGATGCACGAGCAACTGCTCAACCAAATGGGTGCCCAGGGTTGGGAACTGGTTTTGGCGCCTGGTGGCGGCGACTACTATTATTTCAAGCGGCCGAAATAGGTCGGCCTAAAGTGACCGGAGCAGGTCTGGCAATCCGTGAACTGAAGCCACTTCATAGTGGCTTGCCTTGGGGTCCCAGCGCTTCAAGTGAAGCCTGCGTTCCTCCGGGACAACCGCGGCTTCGTAGTCTTCTCCGGTTACGGCCCTTATGCTTTCCAGCGAATCGAATAGGAGGATCGTTAGTAAATTCAACTTCTCCGTGGTGAGCGCGCCTAGAAGAACACAGCTTCCTTTATAGCCGGGAACCTGCCCAAGGCCCGGAAGCGGTTCCGGTTTGAGCATCTGTTCGTAAGCGTCTGCATGGTCGGGCTCCGAGACGCCATGCCAAATCCTTGCAATCATGAAGGGAATACTACCTTTTGGGCTTGGAGCTGCTGGTTCGATGAAATATCTGCTACAAAATGTGGATTAGGTGCGCTCTCGCGCCAGTGTCGTCAATATTCGACCAATGTTTTCCAACGGGGGGCGCGTCATCAGAACTTCCGGCCAAGTCTTGCCTGGCTCCGTGAGGTAGAACGAAGTATTGCTGTCTCGGTGGATGTCCCAGGTGCGCGTTACGCCGCTTTTGGTAATCGTCAACTGACCCTTTGAAACGTGGGAACTAGCCAGTATTCTTCCCACCACTCTTTCCAATAGTTGGCGGTCCTGCCGGTCCGAAATCTAGTGTTCCGCTAGGCTCGAATTGACCGATTCCTCCTGTGAGGAATCCAATTGAGGTCTGGCCTTAGGGCCATGAAATGGAAATGGTTCGTTGGTCAAGTTCTGGGTGTTGGGAAGTTCCTTCATCATCCAGTTTCCTGCGATCCACGCAGGCTCCTGATAAGCCGGTTTCCTAGTAGGAGATTGGGACGCCGTCCCGGTCATCATGCCGGAAGGCTGGCATCCGGCTGCGAGAAGCAGCGACGCTAAAGACAAAGGCAACAAAATCTTCATCTCATCTCCTTATACGCAGAATCCAATTTTGGAATTTCCGGCATGAACCGGGCTAACTGCGCGTTAAATCTATGTCCAGAGCCCTCAACAACGTTCAATGAATCCTCGCTAATCCAATTCCAGGCTTCGGAACCGCTTCTCGGTGGAGTTGTCAGTTGCGGTGAGAAGATTGTAGGCCCAGTTCACGTTCTTCTGGATATCGGCGGCCTTGCGAGCTTCTTCCGATCCGGCCGGGAAGTTAGCCGGATCGCTTCGCTTGTTGAGCCTGGTGTACGCCTTGCGGAGATCGTCGAAGGAGCAATCCTCGGTCACCCCCAAGAGTTTTCGGGCATGGGCTTTGGGATCGTACGCGGATGTGGGAGCTGAATTTGCCGGGGACGGGCAATGGGGGGCCCGAAAGGGCTGGTGGAAGTGGCGCTTCGTTAGGACTTGATGGAGGAAGTGGGTCGGTGTGCAGTTCCCTTGTCGCGAGGTCGCGCTCCAGATCCTTGATTCGGTCCCATTCAGTGCTCACATATCCTCTTAAAATGTTGTAGGCGCGCTTCCCCATCGACATCGTTTCACATCCTCACGTGCAGCGTTAAACCCAAGTCATAAAAGTTGTTGTTCTTGACTCTGACGATGGGTTTCGAACGTTAAGCCTTTCGTTATCCAAAATACGGCCCTGCGCCCGAAAAAAGTTGTCTCCGCTTCCGTAATCCCGACTCCATCCGAGGATCACGGCCTGATATTTGCTCGGTTGAATCGTGAGATTGAGATCGGAAAGATCGGTGCTCTGGTCGAGGGCGGTTTCACCGCCGCGCAGCGCGGCAAACTCGGCGGTGACGGTGTACATGCCGAGATGGCGGGAAAAATCTCCATCAACGATGGTCTGGTATCCTCGGTCCGGGCCGGGTGAATCTCCTGGCCTTCTAAACAAGGTGAAATCAGTGGCTTCTTCGCCGAAGTGGTGGCCCTCGGCCACGCTTAGCCCGAACGTGCTGCCCACATGCGCCACCACGCCGGTCGCGCCCTTGTCGCCGTTGTCGCACACGGCGACGCTGACCGGAATGCCTTTCAGCAAAAGGCGGCTATCGGCGCGCGCGGCCAAGGCATCTTCTCTTAGCATGAGTTGCCGGCCGAACGGCAGGTATTGCTTACCCAGCTTCCAAATGCCTGGGTCTTCGAAGTAGTACTCGTCGAGCTGATCGGCGTCGGAGTTTCCGCGGATGGTCTCCAGTCGCTCTGAAATGAAGGCGCGATATCCTTGGTCAAAGTGGCGCTCAAGCCGACGGTGCTGTAGTGCCCGAGCAGATCGTACCACTGGAAGGTGTTCGGTCCCTTGAGCCCGCTGGACAGCGTTGAGACGATGTCCAGCTTCACCTGGACGTCAGGCTGTTGGGCGAAAGCGTTGCTAGAGACTAGAAGAAGGGTAAAGAGTAAAGGGTAGGGGGCGCGGAAGTGTTTAGTCTTAAATGTTGAGTTTTGAGCTTTGACGGTAGAGCGGGCTAGGGTCATCGCACAACCTTCCTAATTGCTTCCATCACACCTGGTCTGGGAGCTTCTTTCTGCTCGCTTGTCGCGAGATTCCTTACTACTACTGAACCGCGGGACAACTCTTCCTCTCCCACTACAATTACAAACAGTGCACCGCTCTTATCGGCCTGGCGAAGTTGGGATTTTAGGCTCTTGGCGTCTACGTCCATGATCGCCGATAGGCCGGCCTCCCTTAACTCTGATGCGATCTTAAACGCTTCCGTTCGGGTTTCTAATCCGGTGAAGGCTACAAAGGCATCAAATGGCGGGCTCGGCGGAAGCAGAGCTTCAGCTTCGAGAACAATGAGCACGCGTTCGATGCCCATTCCGACTCCTACGCTTGGGGTGGGTGGGCCTCCTATTTCTTTGATAAGGCCGTCGTAGCGGCCTCCGCCACATAGGGAGCTTTGCGCACCGAGCCTTGCGGATTGGACTTCAAAAACTGTCTCCGTATAGTAGTCCAGCCCGCGAACAATAGATGGCTCAACCGTGAAGTTGATGCCCGCGTTGTTGAGCAGGCACTGAAGTTCCTCAAATTTGACCTTGCAGTCGGGCTCCAGGAACTCCAGCACACTGGGGGCGGATCGGATCATCTCTTGAGCTTCCGGGTCCTTGCTATCCAACAGTCTTAGCGGATTCTTGTTCGCCTTGTCCTGGATCTCCTCGCTCTGGCTCTGCAGGTAAGTCTTTGCGTGGGCCAGAAGCGCTTCTCGATAACGGGCCCGGCACTCTTCCCTACCAAGCGAATTGACGCAGAACGTTCAAATCCTTCAGTCCGAGACGCTCATAAAAGCGCACGGTGATCTCGATGATTTCCGCGTCAGCTGCCACGGACGGGCTGCCGACCAATTTCCAAACCGGCCTGATGCGCCTCTCTAAGCCGGCCTCTTTGGGGCCGCTCGTAGCGGTAAAAGGGCGTAACGTAGCAAAGCCGCGCAACTGAACCGGCCGGGCAAAGGTTGTGCTCGATAACCGAGCGCATGACAGGCGCCGTTTCCCTCGGGTTTAAGGGCTAGCTTTCTTCCGCCTTTGTCCTCGAAGTTGTACATCTGCTTGGTGACAATGTCGCTCGTTTCGCCGGATGTGCGGGTGAACAGTCCCTCGTCTTCGAAAACCGGGGTGCGGATTTCTCGGTACCCGTAGAGGTTGGCAGGGATAGGAATTCGCGCTCAATCCACTGCCATCGGGAGGATTCCGAGGGCAGGACATCCTGGGTTCCACGTTGAGCTTGAAAGGGCATGATTACTGTAAGGATAGAGGGTAAAGGGTAAAGGGTAAAGGCGTGTTAAGTGTCAGGTTAAGGAAGTTGGGTTTCGGACGCTAAAGGGCAATCATCTGGATTCAGGGCTTGTAGAGCGCGCAAGGATAAGTCCCTGCTTTCCTCCCGTAACTGTTTACCCTTTCTCCTTTACCCTTTACCTTCATGTCGCAAGCCGATCAACGGCTTATTGCCTTAGTCCGTCTCAGGCGAACTCCAAGGGCTGCTGTAGTTGGGTGGTTCCTTCGTGATTCTGCCTGCACGTCGTGCGGATGGCTTTCTCGAAGGGCGGCGTTGGTGATTTTCACGAACTGCGCAGTGTTTCTCAACTCTTCCAGACTCTGCGCCCCGCAGTAACCCATTCCCTGCCGCAAACCTCCTACTATTTTGACGATGGTGTCGTTCAGGCTGCCCTTATATGGCATGCTGGCCTTCCACTCCTTCGGGGACTAAGACTGCGCCGGAGTCTTTGACTTGGAAATAGCGATCGGAGGAGCCTTGGCGCATGGCTGCGATGGAGCCCATGCCGCGGTACACCTTGTAAGGCTCGGTTTCGATAGATCTCAATTTCACCGGGGCTTTCTTCGCAGCCTGCGAACATCTGCCCATCATGACCGTGCTCGCGCCGGCAGCGAGGCATTTTACGACGTCGCCGGAGCTCCTGATCCCACCGTCTGCGATTGTTGAAATGCCGAGTTTGTTCGCCTTCTCGCAGCACTCCATCACGGCCTGAATTGGGGCACGCCGATTCCGGCGACCACGCGGGTGGTGCATATAGATCCCGCCCCGATGCCGAGTCTCAGTCCGTCTGCGCCAAGATCAAATAGGTCCTGAACCCCGTCTGCGGTGGCGACATTGCCGGCGATGACTTTGAGGTCCGGCAGCCGTTTCTTCAACATCTTCAGGCAGTCCATAACACCCACGCTGTGGCCATGGGCCGCATCGATGACGATGAAGTCCACACCGGCGTCGTAAAGGGCCTTGGCTCGCTCGTAGGGTTCGCGCAGCGCGCCGATGGCTGCGCCGCCACCACCGGCCTTTCGAGTCCTTGGTCGCGTGAGGGTGCCGTTTAACCTTTAAGATGTCCTTGATCGTAATAAGGCCCTGAAGATGGCCGTCGGCGTCTACGATCGGGAGCTTTTCGATTCGGTGGTCGGCGAGGATTTGTTCGGCTCGTTCCAGCGTGGTTCCCACTGAGGCGGTAATCAGGTTCTTGCTCGTCATCCTGTCGCGAATCGGCTTATCGTGGTCGGTTTCAAAACGGATATCGCAATTTGTGAGAATGCCCACGAGTGTGTTGCACTCATCAACGATGGGTACGCCGCTGATGTGGAACCGCTCCATGAGGGCAACCGCTTCTGAAATGTTTTTGTCAGGCCGTTGATGTAAGCTTCACTGTCTGCCGTTGTCGTCAAGGAGCGATTCCCCTTCGCCTCATAGTCGGCAATCAATCTGCGCCGCAAATCCGCATAACGAATTTTGTGAGCGTCAGGCAGCGGTGGAAAACCGCGGGCCGTATCAGCCATGAGCCGTTGCAAGACGCTGAGCGCTTTTTGCTTAACGGATTCCTCCGTCGAGACCCGGATCACTTTCCCGTTGTGGATATAATGCGCTCGACATAATCGTGAACCTTTTACCCGGAACAGACCGCCTTCACCTTTTGCCCGCCGCTTCGCCATGAACAACTCCTGTCACTTAACAATCATATGCTTTAAGTGGTAAAACGGCACAGCACAAAAAGTGTTGCATTTTGCATTCGACTTGCTGTATCATGATTCGGCTGGACTGCACGACCTCCCAAGAGTCCTGAGCTGGCTTGCTTGCTGGTTTTGTTGAGCACCAGAAGCGTAACGGGTTGCAAACCCCGGTATCCCAAAAAGGGCACACCTGTATCGGGGCCTTTTGAAAAACACAATCTCACTATCAACAGCAAAATCTCGCCTTTTGAACGTTCGTCAGGCAGCACACATCAGCGTGGCTGTCGATGCAATCAGGCAACTCCAATGGTCGAAAGCAATCCCCTCATCGAAGATCGGAAAACTCATTCAGTTCGATCGAGCAGACCTTGATCGCTACGCCGATCAGGCGAAGGCATGACCGTCGAACTAGCCGCCATTCCGCTGAGCCCAGAGAATTGAACCGATGACCAAAGCTGAATGGTTAGCTGAAGGCGCCGAACTCGGTGCTAACGCAAGCATATCAGCGTGTGAGATTGGACGCTGGTTAGTCACCGGAGAGAATTTGTTCTTACCTCAGTGTCCGGAAGCAAAAGGAAGAAGCGCGCCTACTTCCGTGATCGCAAGGCACACTGGCTTGCCTTGTCGAAGAGGCGTCGAAGGCGTCTGGTGTCGCGGCTTCCTCACTGCGACAATACGCGAAGGTCTGGCGTCGCGGAACATACACTTGGTTTCCAGAGTCCAACTTCGGCTACCACTTGAGGAATGCGTTGCCACAGATTTGAGGAAGGTAAGAGATGCTTCGATTTCACCGCTATAGGAATCCTGCTTGATGTGGAGAATGGCGGGCTGACGGTTGCCCAGACTCGCGCTGAAGTTTCGCGACGCTTCCCGGTAGCGAAACTAGCCAAAGATGCGCTATGGAAAATAAAGCGCATTATCGACAGCGTTACCGACGACGAGCAAAGAGTCGAGCTGCTCAAGGCGTTGTCCGAAGATGTGGCGAACCGATGCAAAAAAATTACGCGGCCTCCGCCGCCCAGTGGTTCGACGACGACAACAACATTCCTGATAAGATCCCACCGCAGGGCTGATTTCTGTCAGTCGACTGAGAAAAGTGCCCGCCGAGGGTGTTTCAATAGCAAAATCGGTGCTCACCGTGATGCCGGAATTCTCCGGCAGTGTAAAAAATACCCGTAACAGCGTCGGGCAATATAGATCGGATTTTTTTACCCGACGAGCAAACAAACTTAGTACCACGATCTCGCCCTGTCTCGTCAACGGTGCGTCCAATCACCTCGGAGACTGCTCTCAGGCAGTCTCCGGGGGATCTTTTTTCGATTTGGACTTTATGACGA